>CAVXDU010000008.1:15000-178054 GCA_963760625.1 uncultured Chloroflexia bacterium | reverse complement strand
ACGCCGATCAGCCTCACGACCCGGATTCCGTTGCAGCGAGCACGATCACGCCGGAGACGATGGCGCAGCAGCCGAGTGCCTGCAACGCCGACAGCCTGTCGCCGAGAAACGCCACCGAGAACAGCGTGACGCTGACGATCTCCAGATGCGAGGCTGCAAACGCCGGGCCGATCGGCGCGCGCTTGATGAGCGTCATGTAGATCAAGAATGCGGCGCCGTAACCGGCGACCACCCCGAGCAGCCACGGCTCGTGGACAACCCGCTCCAGCCACGGCAGGTCCAGCGTCATGGGTAGGGTATTCTCGCCGGCGAACTTGAAGCCGATCTGCACGAACGTGTCGACCGCAATCAACAGCAGAAAGCCCAGCAGCATCGTCGATCGCTTCATTGGCCCCCCCAGCCGACCAGCAGCACGCCGAGCGCGATGAGCGTTATGGCGGCCACCCGCGGCGGAGTGATGCGCTCGCCGAAGAAAATGCGCCCACCGAGCATGACCATCAGGATGTCGATGCACGCCACCATCACGCCCTGCCAGAGCGGCACCAGCGATATGAATGCCAGCCAAATGAGGAATTCGACGACGTAGACGAGGATGCCCATCCACAGCAATGGACTGAGCATCAGTGCCAGCCAATGTGCGGCCATCCCGGTGTGGTCGGACCGCATCGAAGCGGCCTTGAACAGCAGCTGGCCCGCGGTATTGGTGACCAGGGCAACGGCGAGCAGTAGGGTCGCAAACAGGCTCATAGAGGTCCATTGAGTCTACAGGCCGCCGCGGAGCGGCCATGTGGATTTACCAAGGCCTGAGGGACATGCATACCACTCGATCTGTGGCACCAACTTCAAAAGTAGCCCACGATCGGTCGCGCCGAAGCGCAGCTCCGCGCGATGTTGGGGCACATGCAAGCCTCGGCGGGCCGTCAGAGCCGGCGCATTGCCGATGCCAGGGCCTAGCGCGCTGGCGCCTTGCTACTAATCCATTGATTTCATTGGCGACCCCGGCAGGACTTGAACCTGCGACCCCCTGATTAGGAATCAGGTGCTCTATCCGCTGAGCTACGGGGCCTGGCCGGTGTGATCGGCGGCTCGGCCGCATGCGGCGGGATCTGGCGCACGGAATCTGGCATCCCGACGTCTCGCAGTGGGACTTATAACTCGTCTGGGGTTGCCGGGTCGAGAGATGTGTCCGGCGACCCGGGCTCCGGCGCCCATCCGCGGATCGGGCAGACGCGCAGGCCACAGATCACGCCGCAAGATCCCGCGCGAAAGCGACGATGGCGTCGAGCACGGCGGCCTCCTGGTCGCGATGGGGCGAGTGGCCGCAACGGTCGAGCACGAGCCGCGACACGGGCGCCTGCGCGCGCGCCTCGATGCGGTCGAGCTGCGCCAGCGTGCCGTACTCGTCGTCGCGGCCCTGGATCAGCAGCATCGGCCGGCTCGACGTCGGCGACCAGCTCCTCGATCGACCACGCCAGGAACTCCGGGCCGCAGCCAGGTGTCGGCCCAGCCGAGAAAGGCATCGTCGACGCGCGCGTGATACTTGGCGAGCCGCGCCCTGAGGTCGGTCGTGCGATAGGTCTCGCGGATGCGGGCGATGCTCTCCACGCGGATGGGCTCGACGAACACGTGCGGCGCCATCAGCACGAGGCCGGCGACCGGCCGCCCGCGAGGCCGCGGCGTGGATCAGCGCGATCGAGGCGCCGTCCGAATGCCCGATCAGCAGCGGCCGCTCGATGCCGAGCTGATCGAGCAGGGCGGGCAGGACGTCCAGCGCCTCCTCGTGCATGAAGCGCGGACGTGCGCTCGGCGACCAGCCCGTCCGACTGGCCGTAGCCGAAGCGGGAGTAGACGAGCGCCCGCGCGCCCAGCCGGCCCGCCACCTTGTCGGGGAAGTCGCGCCACAGGGCCGCCGAGCCCAGGCCCTCGTGCAGGAACACCAGGGTGGGCTGCGCGTGGTCGCCCGGGATCATGCGGTATTCGATCTGGCGGCCGGTGACGGTGGCGAAGGGCATGCGGGTTGGCGCTCGAGCGTGTGCGGTGGTGAGCTGGTGTAGCATGGGCCGTGCTCTGCGCGTGAGGAAGCCCGGCGTAGGTCGGGTCAAGCGTGAGCGATGACCCAACGCAAGTCGCAATCTCGAGGCCGGCGTTGGGTCGTCGCTTCGCTTGACCCAACCTACGCTTGATGGCGTCACACTTCATCTGGCGCGGCAAGTGGTACCACTACGACACCATGCACTTCGAGTACCGGCCGGAGATTGTTGGGGCGTCACCATAGGCGTCCGACTTGACATTGATCGCAAGCGCCGTCATGTAAAGCTATAGTTTACACGAGCGTGCAGCACGTCGATGCGCTTCTCCGACAAGACGCTTCAGAAATTCTGGAGGAGCGGGCGCCCCAAAGGTATCGACTCGAGGTCCGTCGACCGGCTCAAGGAGCTTCTATCCATGCTCGATGCAGCGACGCGGCCGGAGGATTTGAATCAACCTGGCTACGCCTTCCATGCCCTGACGGGCAACCGCGCTGGGCAGTACGCGGTCGAGATCCGAGCAAACCATCGCCTCGTGTTCGAGTGGGAAAACGGCGAGCCCGTGCGAGTGAGAATGGAGGATTACCATGGCCGGTGATAGCGCCGGGATTCCGTCCTGTGCATCCGGGAGTGATCGTCAAGCGCAACATCGACGCGCTTGGCGTCACGATCGAGGCGTTTGCCGATCACATCGGCACGTCGCGGCAGAACGTGCATGCGATCATTCGCGGCGACAGGGCCGTCACGCCGGAGATGGCTGCGCGTCTGGGACGCGCGTTCGATACCAGCTCCCGTTTCTGGCTCAACCTGCAGACGAACCACGATGTCTGGGAGCCTGAGCGCGCGGCCAGCGTCCTGAGGATTCGCCCGTTCAAGCGGAAGCTGGCAATCAGGGGCGCAGCCGGCAGTCGGCGTAGGTTGGGTCGAGCGTGAGCGCTGACCCAACAGCCAAGTCGCGATGCTAGAGCACGCGCGTTGGGTCGTCGCTTCGCTTCGACCCAACCTACGCTGGGTCGGCGTCACACTCCCCAGGTGCCGGTGCATGAGCTCGGGGTTGGCCTTCAGCTGCGGCCGGGGTGCCCTCGAAGACGACCTCGCCCTTGACCAGGATGACGATGCGGTCGGCGATGGCCGTGACGGCGGCCACCGTCTTGTCGACGACCAGGGTGGCCATGCCGGTGGAGCGGATGAGCGCGACGGTCTTCCAGATCTCGTCGCGGATGATGGGCGCCAGACCCTCCGTGGCCTCGTCCAGGATGAGCAGGCGCGGGTTGGTCAGCAGCGCGCGGCCGATGGCCAGCATCTGCTGCTCGCCGCCCGAGAGCTGGTCGCCGCGATTGGCCAGCCGCTCGGCGAGCCGGGGGAAGAGCTCGAGCACGCGCGCGCTCGTCCAGGCGGTGCCGCTCGCCGTCGCCCCGGCCCGCTCGGCGATGGCCAGGTTCTCCGCCACGCTCAGGCTCGCGAAGATGCCGCGGCCCTCCGGCACGTAGGCGATGCCGCGCCGGGCGATGGCGAAGGTGGGGAGCCGCGTCACGTCCTCGCCGTCGAGCAGCACCGAGCCGCGGCGAGCGCCGCACCAGGCCCACGAGGGTGCGGATCAGCGTGGTCTTGCCCATGCCGTTGCGGCCCATCAGGCCGATGGTCTCGCCCGCGCCGATGCGGAGCGACACGCCGCGCAGCACGTGGCTCTGGCCGTAGTAGGTGTCGAGCTCGCGGCCCTCGAGCAGCGGGGCCGGCGCGGGCGGCGGCATCACACGTGGCCCCCGAGATAGGCGTCCTGCACGGCGGTGTTGGCGCGGATCGCCTCGGGCCTGCCCTCCGCCAGCACGGTGCCTTCGGCCATCACCGTCATCCAGTCGGCGACGGCGAACACGAAATCCATGTCGTGCTCGATCAGCAGCAGGGCATGCTCGCGCGCCAGGTCCTTCAGCAGCGCCGTCATGCGCTGGGACTCCTCGGGTCCCATGCCGGCCAGCGGCTCGTCCAGCAGCAGCACCTTGGGCCCGCTCGCCAGCGCCATGGCGATCTCGAGCTGGCGCTGCTCGCCGTGCGAGAGGACGCCGGCGATGCGGTCGCCGCGCTCGGCCAAGCCCGACGCGCTCGCAGCGCCCGCTCGGCGCGCTCGATCAGCGCCGTTTCACGTGAAACGTCGCGCAGGAGGCGGCGCGGGGACGCGCTCACCGCCTGCACGGCGAGCCGCACGTTCTCCAGCACGGTCAGCGAGGCGAAGATGTTGGTGCGCTGGAACGAGCGCCCCACCCCGAGACCGGTCATGCGCCAGGCCGGCTCGCCCGCCACCTCGCGCCCCATCAGCTCGATGCGGCCCGCGGTCGGCCTGATCTCGCCCGACAGCATGTTGACCAGCGTGGTCTTGCCGGCGCCGTTGGGGCCGATGACGGCGTGCAGCTCGCCCTGGCGCAGCGAGATGGAGACGTCGCGGACGGCCACCAGCCCGCCGAAGTTGCGGGTGAGCCCGTAGGTGGCGAGCACCGGCGGCGTCGAGGGGCGTGCCTCAGCCATTGGGGCGGGCCTCGGCAGCGGTTGCCTTGGCGGGATCGGCGGGCGCGATCCGGCGGGACAAGCGCGGCAGGGCGATGCCGCTCAGGCCCTTCGGCAGGGCGATCACCACGAGCAGCACGACCAGGCCCTCGACCAGCAGCTTGCGCTCGGTGACGATCTGCGCCACCTCGCCCAGCGCCGTGTAGGCCAGCGCACCGAGGATGGGGCCGTGCAGCGTGGTGAGGCCGCCCAGCAGGATCATCAGCAGCGCCTCGGCCGAGCGGTGCCAGCCGATCAGCTCGGGGTTCACGAAGCCCCGGTGCATGGCCCACATGTGGCCCGCCACGCCCGCCAGCATGCCGGCGATGGTGAAGGCCGCGAGCTTGTAGCGATAGGTGTCGAAGCCCAGCGCCTGCATGCGGTGCTCGTTGACGCGGATGCCCTCGAGCACGCGCCCGAACAGCGAGCGCAGGATGAGCACCAGGCCCAGATACATGGCAGCCAGCAGGACCAGCGACACGTAATAGACGGCGTAGGGGCGCTGGCGCCGGGTGAGCGGCAGCTGCCAGTCGAAGATCGACGAGCACGGGCCGCGCCAGGAACGCGCCGTCGGTGCCGCCGCCGAGCTTGGTGTCGTGGAACAGGAAGAACAGCATCTGCCCGAAGGCGAGCGTCACCATCAGGAAGAAGAAGCCCCGCGTGCGCAGCGACAGGGCGCCGACGACGAGCGCCGCGAGCCCGGCGACCACCACCGCCAGCGGCAGCGTCACGAAGATCGACAGCCCGTGGCTTGCCGGCGTGACGAGATAGACGGTGTAGGCGGCAAGCCCGTAGAAGGCCGCGTGGCCCAGGCTGACGAGCCCCGTGCAGCCCACCAGCAGCTGCAGGCTGAGCGCCAGCATGGCGGAGATCAGCGCGTAGGTGCCGAGCTCCACGTAGTAGGGCGACACGAGGAGCGGCAGGACGGCGAGCAGCGCCGCCGCCCAGCCAGCGACCCGACGTGCCGCGCGGCAGCATCACATCCACCCGTCATCCCGGAAGCCGACGCTAGCGGAGGCTATCCGGGACCTTGCGGCGGGCCACAGCTCGCGGCGATCCCGGCTCTGCGCGCATGCTCGCATGCGCGCTCGGCCGGGATGACGGGTGCGACATCATGTGCGCTGCCCGAACAGCCCCGAGGGCCGCCAGATCAGCACGGCGGCCATCAGCACGTAAACGGCGAGCCCCGCCAGCTTCGGCGCATAGGCTTTCCCCAGCGTGTCGACGAGGCCGATGATGAGCGCCGACCAGAACGCGCCGGAGACGGAGCCCAGCCCACCGATCACGACGACGACGAAGGAGATGATGAGGAAGCCGTCACCCATGTTGGGATAGACGGAGTAGAGCGGGGCCGCCAGCACGCCCGCGATCAGCGCCAGCGCCGTGCCGATGGCGAACACGGCCATGTGCACGCGCCGCGCATCGATGCCCAGCACGTCGACCATCTCGGGCTTCTCCGCGGCGGCCCGGATCACGGCGCCCATCTTGGTGCGCTCGATCCACCAGAACATCGCCAGGGCAAGGGCGAGGCAGATGCCGATGACGGCGAAGCGATAGGCGGAATAGCTGAACCCGGCAGTGATCGGCACCGAGAAATCGAGCAGCGAGGGCACGGGCACCGAATAGAAATCGTTGCCGACGAGGAGCGAGCGCGCCTCCTCGAACAGCAGGATGAGGGCGAAGGTCAGCAGCACCTGGTCGAGGTGCTCGCGGGCGTAGAAGTGGCGGAAGAGGCCGCGCTCCAACACGAGGCCCAGCGCGATGCCGGCGGCGACGGCGACCGGCAGGGCGAGCCACACCGAGCCCCACTGCCTGGCGACCAGGAACGCCACGTAGGCGCCGATCATGAACAGCGAGCCGTGGGCCAGGTTGATGATGCCCATGACGCCGAAGATCAGCGTCAGCCCGCTGGCGATGAGAAAGAGCAGCAGGCCGTATTGGACTCCGTTGAGGAGCTGTGCGAGCAGGCCCGGGAAATCCATGCGGCACTGTCCATATCCCCTCTCCCCGTTTTTCGACGGGGAGAGCGGTGCGCATCAGGCCAGCTTGCAGCCCGTGCCGGGGTCAGCCAGGTTCTCGACGGCGATGCCGACCACCTTGTTCTGACCGCCTTCGGCTTTGCGCAGATAGATGTTCTGCGTGACGTTCTGCGCCGGCGACATGGAGATGGGACCGCGCGGCGAGTCGATCTTGGCCGCCCGCAGCGCCTTGTAGAGGTTGGCTTCGTCCTCGATCTTGCCGTTGACGGCCTCGAGGCCCACGGCCAGCAGCTGCGCGGCGTCGTAACCCTGGACGGCGTAGACGTCGGCGTCGCGGCCGGCCTTGTGGCTGGCTCGCGCAGCAGACTGCTCCGACGGCGGGCACGAGGTTCGTGACACTCGAGTCGCTCGACCGACTGGCGACCGAGCCGGGTGGCCAGGCCTGAGCCGGGCACCGTTGGAGCCCTTCGAGATCATCGCGCCGACGACCCCGGCGATCCCGGTCATCGTTCATGTCCCCCATGCCTCCACCGTGATCCCCGCGACGCACCGGGAGGCGATCATCCTGGATGACATCGCCCTCGCCCGTGAACTGGTTCGGATGACCGACTGGCATACCGACCGCCTATTCTCATGGGCGATCGAGGGTGGTGCGACGGCGTTGGTCAATCACCTGTCGCGGCTGGTCGTCGACCCGGAACGATTGCGCGGACCCGGCCAGCGAGCCCATGGAGTCCGCGGGCCAGGGCGCGGTCTACACCACGACCACGGACGGGCAACCCCTGCGCCATGCCGACGCCGTCGCACGCCGGCGGACCATCGAGTCGCTGTTCGAGCCCTACCACCGGGCGCTCTCGGGGTTGGTAGCCCAACGGGTCGATTCGAATGGGACGTTGCACCATCCTCGATTGCCACTCGTTCGCCACATCGCCCCTGCCAAGCGAACTGGACCAGGCACCCGATCGACCGGACACTCTGCATCGGTACCGACCCGTTCCATACGCCACCTGCCCTGGCCGCGCTGATGGAACGCGCATTTGCCCGAGAAGGCTTTCGAGTCCAGCGCGACTCCCCATTCGGGGGCGCCATGGTGCCGCTCGACCGCTACCGGTCGGACCGTCGGGTGTCCGCGATCATGGTGGAGGTACGCCGCGGCCTCTACTGCGACGAAGCGACAGGAGACCCGTTGCGCGGGTTCGAGTCCGTCCGAGCGGCCGTCGAGCGTGCGGTGGTGGCTTCGGGGTTGATGGACCCCTCCTGACAGGGGACCGGTGTCATCGTTTCAGGTGGACGTGCACCTCGTAGTCCTCGCCGCGCACCACCGAGCGCGTCCACTCGACCCGGCGCGCGCCGGAGAACCCCACGCGCTCCACCATGAATACCGGGTTGCCCGGGTCCATGCCCAGAAGGTCGGCAGACCGGGCATCCGCCGCCCCGACTCGATATGTCTCGTCCGCGCTGTCGATCTCCAATGCGTGCCGGGTCCGGAGGAAGTCGTACAGCGATCCGCTCGCCGCGAGAGCCGCTTCGATACCCTCCCCCAGTTCGGCCGGGATGAACGTCACCTGGTGGGCGATGGGATGGCCATCCGCGCGCCTGATGCGCTCCAGGCGGACGCACCGGCGGTCCGGGTCGACGTCGAGAGGTGCCTCCTCGGGTGCCTCCAGTGACTCCACGGCTATCAGCTCCGACCCTTGCTGCGCTCCACGCTCGCGGATCTCCTGCGTGAACGAGGTCAGCCGCCGCGGTCCGACCGCGATGGCACGTGGCCGGACGAAGGAGCCGCGTCCCTGCTCACGATGAACGAGGCCCTCCTGGTCGAGCAGCGCCAGCGCGTGACGGACGGTGATCCTCGACGCCGCGATACCGTTGCGACAGCTGTGCCTCGGTCGGCATCGCGTCCGGGACCGGGAACTCACCCGCCAGGATCCGTGCCCGAAGGTCATCTGCGAGCTGACGGTAGAGCGGTTCGCCGTTCCGGCGCAACGCCGTCAGCTGGCCCTGCCGGGGCTCATGCCATGCTTCCCCCGGCACGCTCCCGGGGTCGGATCGAGACCTGGCTGCGTCGCGGCTCATTTGTTATGACATCATACGCACATCGTCCGGGTGGGCGCCCGCCCACCCGGCTACACAGGAGGAGGATCGATGCGGAAGCTCCGCTACGGCGCGATCGGGCTCGCGGGCCTCGTCGCGGCATCCGTCGGGGGGGTCGTCCCAGCCATGGGACAGTCGCCCGCACCCGTGAACATCTCGTACCTCACCCACTGGCGGTCCCGAGCAGGTCGCCCAGCTCCAGGCCGTCGCCGCCGCCTACCACGCCCAGAACCCGAACGTCACGGTCGAGATTCGGGCAGTTCCCTTCGGTGACCTGCTGACGACCATCAAGACGCAGGCCATCGAGCCCTGGCGGTCCGTCGATCGCGGGCATCTACAACCTGTGGCTGCCCGAGCTGGCTCGTGACGAGGTCGTGGCACCCGCCCCCGACGCGAACGTCGCCGACATCACCGCCAACTGGCCGGCGAGCGCGGTCGCCGGCGCGTCGGTCGACGGCGTGCTGTACGGCTATCCCAACGAGATCAACACCTACGCCCTGAACTACAACAAGCGGCTGTTCGCAGAGGCGGGCATCACGGCGCCGCCAGACGACCTGGGATGAGCTCATCGCGGATGCCAAGCTGCTGACCAAGAAGGACGGCGACACATCATCCAGCAGGGCTTCGGGCCTCATCAACAGCTGGGCCGCCGGGGTCGTGCACCCCTTCTACTCGCTGCTTGCCTCCGACGGCGGCGACATCGTGGACGGCACCACGCCAACCCTTGCGACCGGTGCGGTCGCGGACACCATGGCGCTCTACGAGCGGCTGGTCAAGGAGCTCGGCGTGACCGCACCCGAGCTGGGCACCGCCGACGCCAACACGGCCGGTCCCTTCATCGACAACTTCGCCAACGGCAACACGGCGATGATCATCATGGCCAACTGGTGGCAGGGCTCCCTCAAGGCCGCCATGGGCGACACGTTCTCGGACATCGCGACGGCACCCATCCCGGTGGGTCCCGGCGGCACCGGCTCCCATCCCGGTCTCCTATGAGTGGCTGACCGTGGTCAATGCCAAGCAGACCCCGGAGCAGCAGGCATGCGTCCTGGGACTTCCTGCAGTTCCTCCACGGCACCGGAGAGCGGCACGACCGGCTCCGGGCATGGGTGAGATCCTCATCGGCATGGGCATCATCCCGTCCCGCACGAGCGATGCCACCGCATTCGCGGACAAGCTGAGCGACCCGTTCCTGAAGACGTACGTCGACAGCCTGCCGAACGCGGTCCCCTTCCCCATGATCCTGGGCGGCCAGGAACTGTCCGAGATGCTCCAGAAGAAGCTGGAGGCCATCGATGTTCGGTGAGCTCATCGGCGGCCGACGCGGCCGCGCAGGCACAGACGGAGGCCGAGACGATCCTGGGCCAGTTCTACCCCGCCGCCAGCGCTGTCCCGTGATCGATCGGGCAGCCTGACACATGGGCCGCGGAGGACGATCCGCGGGAACCGCGCCGCTGGTGTTCATCGCACCAGCGGCGCTGCTCATCCTCGCCACGATCCTGACGCCCATCGTCCTGAGCTTCTGGATCAGCCTCCATCAGTGGAGCCTGCTGACCCCATTCACCGACATGGAGTGGGTGGGCCTCGAGAACTACGTCACGATCTTCCGGGACCCGTCGTTCCTGCGAGCGCTGACCAACACGGTCGTGTTCGCGGCCGCGGTCCTGGTCATCGGGATCCCGCTGGCCCTCGGCATGGCGGTCCTCATCCACCAGGGTCGCGATCGTCGGCCGGCAGCATCGTGCTGACGCTGCTGTTCTCCACCTACGTCATCCCCACGGTGGCCGTGGCGCTGCATCTGGGGATACCTGCTGTCGCCGCGGGGCGGTCCCGTCAACGAGCTGCTCAAGATGATCGGGCTGCCGCCACAGCCGTGGCTGGGCTCCCCGCGGACGGCACTCTGGTCGCTGGTGCTGCTGACCGTCTGGCAGTACCTGGGCTACTTCACGACCATCCTCATCGCCGGGCCTGATGCAGATCCCGACGGATCTGTACGAGGCTGCGTCGCTCGACGGCGCCGGTGCCGATGCGGCGCCTCCGGAGCATCACCATCCCGCTGCTGCAAGCGATCGCTGGTGTTCGCGATCGCCATCTGCCTCATCAATGGCCTGGGCGTCTTCGACGCGGTCAACGTGCTGACCCGCGGCGGTCCGTCCGACTCCACCAACGTCGTCACGTTCCACGCGGTGCGCACCGCCTTCGACTTCGGTGCGGCAGGACGGGCTGCCGCGATGACCATGGTGCTGCTGGTGGGCGTCATGATCGCGGTCGGCGGCCTGTTGCTGTTCAGCCGTGACATGGACGACACGCGTGAGCGGGCCGCATCGCCGCGCGCTCGCCTCCGCGCCATCGCCGGGCGGGTGCCCGTCGCGGCGCTGCTCGTTGGGTGCCGCATTCTTCGCCGGTCTGCCCCTCTACTGGCTGGTCACCGGTGCGTTCAAGCGCTCCGAGGAGATCGGCAGGCTGCCGCCCGTCTGGTTCCCGGGCCAGCCCACCCTCGACGCGTTCGGCGAGGCGCGCACGGCTCCTGCCGCTCGGCAGCGCCTTCTTCAACTCCTTCCTCATCGCGGGGGTCTCGACGGCCGCGGTGGTGGCCACCAGCGTGGCCGCTGGTTGGGCGTTCGCGATCTACCGCTTCAAGGGCCGCGACCAGCTGTTCCTGCTGCTGGTGGCGACCATGTTCGTGCCGCCCATCGCCACCCTGGTGCCGCTGTACTGGCTCGTGCAGACCGCGGGCCTCCAGGACACGCTCATCGGTGTCCTGCTGCCACAGCTCGCCAACGCCTTCGGCATCTTCCTCATCCGCCAGTTCGCTCGTGGCGTGCCGACGGAACTGCTCGATGCGGCCCGGGTCGATGGCGCGTCGGAGTGGCGGATCCTGCGTCCAGATCGGCGTACCGCTGCTGCGCCCGGCGATCGCCACACTCGCGATGTTCGCGTTCGTCTTCTACTGGAACAGCTACCTGTGGCCGCTGGTCATCCTCCAGTCGCCCGGGCAACGCCACGATGGTGCTCGTGGTCAACCAGCTGCTCTCGTACACGACCGCCGTGAAGTACGCGAACGTCGTCTTCGCCGGCACGCTGCTGGCCATCATCCCCAACCTGGTGCTGTTCGTGCTGGTGCGTCGGACGTACCAGGACGCCGGCTTCTCGAGTGCGGTGAAGGGCTGATGCCCGACCGACACGCCCCGGGCGACGTCCGGTGATCGCCATCGACCTCGGTGGCACCAAGGCGACCGTCGCCGTGGTGGCCACCGACGGGACAGCTGCTGGGCCGATCCGTGGCGCCCAGCCCGGACGGTGATCCGCGTCAACGCCATCGACGGGTTCCGCGACCGCGCCCGTCGGCTGCCGGGCGTGCGCCGAGGCGACGGCCGTGGGTCTTGCATTGCCGGCCATCGTCGCGACGACGGTCGCGTCACGTGGGCTGCGGCCAGCGTCGCCCGCTGGGACGGCGTCGACGCGGGGCGGCGCTGACCGCCGACCTTCGGGCTCCCGGCGAGCGTCAGTTTCGACGGCTACGCGGCGACCCGTGGCGAGGCCGTCTTCGGTGGTGCCGTCGGTCGCCCGGGTAGCCGTCGTGCTCATCATCGGGACCGGCTTCGGTGCCGGCGTCTGGTACGAGGGCCGACGTCCTGGAAGCCGCGGTCGGGGTCGCGGGCGCGGTCGGCTGGCATCGCTGGCCGGTGCGCTCGGCCGAGCGGCGGTCGGGTCGACGGGGCTGTCGGCGCCCGCCGAGTCCGTCGCCTCAGGCCCGGGCATCCTGGCCGCGCGCCCGCGAGCTCGACCCGGATCGGTGCCTGGCCCGACACCCGGAGTGTCTTCCGCGCTGCCCGTGCGCGACGACCCGATCGCTCGGCCGGCGGTCGCGCGAGGCCGCGCTCGTCGCCGGCTCGGTCGCCGGCAGCGTCATCAACGTCGTGGGTCCCGAGGTCGTGGTATGGAGCGGCGGGGTCGGCGCGCGGGCTGACTTCGCGGCGCTCGCGACGCGTGCCGCGCGCAGCAAGTTGTCAACCATTCGCCATTCGGCGGACCAGGTTCGTCAGGTCACGACTCGGTGCCGAATCGAGTCTCATGGGGGCGGCAGCGGGAGCGCTCGCCGTCGCCCAGAGGGAGGTCACGAGTCCATGAGCGCCACCATCTATCTGCGCGAGGCGGCGCGACTGCTGGAGCGGATCAGCGCGACCCAGTCGCCGGTCCTCGCCGAGGCCGCCGCACGCGATGGCCGACGGCGTCGCGCGAGGCGGGCTGGTCAGCCTGTTCGGCAGCGGCCACTCCATCCTGCCGGTGATGGACGCGTTCCCGCGATACGGCAGCTTCCCCGCGTTCCGGCCGCTCACCGACGTCCGCCTGTCCTGGCACAACGTGCTGGGCACGGGCGGCGTGCGGGAGCTCCTGTGGCTGGAGCGCGAAGAGGGCTACATCGCGAACTTCCTGGGCAACTACCCCTTCGCCGACGGGGACACGCTGGTGGTCTACAGCCACGGCGGCCTGAACGCGGCGGCCATCGAGGCGACGCTGTATGCCCAGGAGCAGGGCGTCACCGTGGTCGCGGTGACATCGGTCGCGAACCTGGAGGTGAACGCCGCACGTCACTCGTCGGGCAAGCGGCTCGCCGAGGTCGCCGACGTCGTCATCGACAACTGCTGCGTGCCCGGTGACGCGGTCGTGGACATCGACGGCTGGGGACCGCCGGTCGGCGGCGACCTCCACGCTCGCGGTGGTGGCCATCACGATGGCGCTCACCGCCGAGCTGGCAAGCGCGCTCCACGCCCGGGGCATCGCGCTGCCGACGTTCGTGTCGCCCAATGACACGCGGTTCCCGCCGAACCACAACGACACCGTGTTCGCGGAGTACCGGCGGCGGACCACGCGCTGAGTCGGATCGGGGACCGGAGCCGACCCGAGCGCGTCCCCTCGAATGCTACCCCGTCACGGCAGCGAGGCGAGCACCTCGTCCACGAGCGGCTGGGCGCCGGCGACGAACCAGGCCACGCCCGACTTGCGATACAGGAACGTGGCCGCGTCACCCGCCGCTGTACGGACCGTCGCTGATGCGCGTGACCGACCGGTCGCCGATGGTCACGGACCTTCGGCGCGCGGATCGCGGTACTGGTTGGTCATCAGGGGCGTCAGCGCCGCCGCCAGGTCGGCGCTGCTGACGCCGTCCATGCGGGCCGCGGTGAGCATCGCGGAGCCGTCCGGGGTCACGACGGGCGCGATCATCAGGGCCAGTCCCGCGATGCCGGTGCTCGTGCCGCTCGCCCAGCGACAGGAACGGCAGGTAGGCGTTGCTGACGTCCGTGTTGGCGGGCACCAGCAGCAGGTCGAGGTCGGCGCCGTTCATGGCCAGCGGTGGCGAGGGTCACACCGGCGACCTCGGATCGGGAACTGGCTCGAGCAGCCTCTGGTCCGACGGTGAAGGCGGGGTCGCCGCCCTGTGGCACCGAGTCCACCGGGCCGCCGCCGGGCACCACCGACAGGTCCAGCCCGGCGAAGCGGATCTCGCTGCGCGCGGTCAGCGTGCCGTCATCCCGGAGCGTGGCCAGGATGGCGTCCACCTCGGCGAGGAGCGACGCCGGCGTCCGGCGCCGCTCCGGTCGAATGCCGACGCCGATGGGCGCGTAGAACACCGGGTCGCCCACCGCGATGAACGGCGCGCCATCGGCGATCGCCTTCGACGTCGCCGTCGGCAGGGACACCAGCGCACCGACCTCGGGCGTCGGATGCCGTCGAGCAGGAGGCACAGGTCGCTCGTTGGCCGCGGGCGTGATGGTCAGGTCGGCTCGGAGCCGGGACGGGCTCGAGCGGGCGGATCGGTCAGGTTCAGGGTGCCGTCGACCCAGTCCTGTGCGAGACGAGCCGATGGCGGCACAGATCGGCTGGCCGGCGAATCCGTCGATGGTGACTGATGCCGGACGCCGTGGTCGCGATGAGCTGTGCCGGATCGAACGCGTACGGCGCGCTGAAGTCGAGCACCTCGCGTCGCTGGTCGGTGATGGCGAGGTGCTGCATCGCGATGTCGAAGCGGCCGCCCCAGTTGCCGGTCACGACCTGCTCCAGGGGATAGCTGGTGAACACGACCTCGACGCCGAGCGCCCTCGCGATGCGCCTGGCGACGTCCACGTCGTAGCCACGGAAGGTGCCGTCGCTCGACTGCGATGACCAGGGTGCGTCGGCGACGTCCACGTTGAACACGATCTGGCCGGCGGCCTGGATGCGCGCCAGGAGGTCGCCCGGTCGGCCGGGTCGGAGCCGGTCGGTCGGCGTCGGGGTCGGGGTGGGCGGTGGGAGCCGGGGTCGCGTGCCGGGCCACGCGACACCACGTAGTCGACCGTCGATCCGCGGGCCACCTGGACGCCCGCCGACGGGTCGGTGCTGATGACGTCGCCGCTGGGCACGCTGGCGCTGAACCGGCGGGTCCGATCGCCGGGCGTGAGGCCGGCCGCCGCTCAGCTCCGTGAGGGCGTCGTCCTCGTTCATGCCCCGGACCTGCGGCACGCTCACGACGCCGGCGCGTCGGGCTCGGGGGTGCGCGGTCGGGCGTCGGGCGTCGGCGTGGCGGGCTGGGACCCTTGGACACGACATAGTCCACGGTCGAGCCGCGCTTGACCTGGACACCGCGGGTGGGATCGGTGCTGATGACGTCGCCGGCGTCGACCTTGGTGCTGTTCTTGCGAGTCCGGTCGCCGGCCTTGAGGCCGGCGGCACCGAGTCTCCGTCAGGGCGTCCGCCTCGCTCAGGCCGCGGACGTCGGGCACCGTCACGACGCCCGCCGTGGGTCGGGGCGTCGGCGTGGGCGTGGGGCTGGCGGCCGGTCCGCGCGACACGACGTAGTCGACGGTGCTGTCGCGCTGGACGATGACGCCCGGCGCGCGGGTTGGTGCTGATGATGCCGACCCGACCGGACGCTGTCGGACGTGCGGCTGGTGCGGGTGCCCGGCTCCAGGCCGGCGTCCAGCAGCGCGTTGACCGCGTCGTCCTCGGTGCTGGCCGGTGACGTCCGGCACGGCCACCTGGGCCGGCTGGCTGGCGACCGTGATGGTCACCCGGCCGCCGATGGCGACCGGGCCGCCCGAGCGCGGGATCCTGGGCGATGACGGTGCCCTGGGGCGCCGCGTCGGTCTGCTCGAACACGACCCGCAGTCGGAGGTCGTTCTCCGTCGGCGAGCGCCTGGGCCTCGCTGCGCGAGAGACCCACGAAGTCGGGCGTCCGGACGGTCTCGGGCGTCGGGCTGGGGCGCGGGGTGGGCGTCGCGCCCGCCTTCGGGCGGCGGCGCGTCGAACGCGCTCACCAGGCCGTCCGCGATGAGGTCGTAGGCATCCGCGAAGCGACCCTCGGCGACCACCGGGCGCGCGCCGTCCTCGATGGGCACGACCTCCTCGGGCACGACGTAGAAGCCCAGGTCGTCGCCGACGCGCACGGCCACGTCCGCGTCCGAGGTGGTGATGACCGCGAGCGCGTCGCCCGGCCACATCTGGTCCTCGTTGACGGCCCACAGGTCGTTGGCATAGTCGACCGCCGAGATGCCCGCGGTCGTGTCCAGCACGAACAGCCACAGCTGGCCGTCGGTCGCCTCCGCGAACCGCTCCGACGCGGCGGACACCTGCTCCGCGGCATCCGCGACGGCACCCAGCGGATCGGTCACGACGCCGATCGACACGGGGCACGTCGCAGGTCGCGATGGGCGCGCTGGCGACGAGCTTGCCGGCCAGGTAGACCCGCAGCTCGTACTCACCGATGGGTGGCGCCGGCAGGCTGCCGGTCATGCGTGTCCCAGGACGGGTCGAACGACCAGTCGCCGGTGCCCACGATGGACTCGACGCCCTCGACCCGCGATGCTGACCAGGTTGACCCGCAGCGACGACGCCGGCACGGGCTTGGGCAGCGCCAGCCGGAAGGCCGCGACCTCGGTGGGCGTGAACGCGTTGCGCAGGCCGTCGAGCGACAGCCCGTCCACGGTGCGTGCCCAGGACCAGGGCTGGCGGCGCCGTCGGTGTCGCGCCCTTCGGCCTGCGCCAGGACGCCGCCGAACTGGACCGCGCCGACCGATGCCGTGGGCACGAACGGCGACGGGGGCCACTGGATCCTGGGCGACGGCCGCCGGAGCGGTCGTGAGCACCAGCAGGAGAGCCAGCATCGGGGTCGTCAGCCGCCAGGTCGATTGATCGGATCGAGGTCATGGTTCCTCCAGGACGAGTCGGTGGCCGGTCACGTCCGGCCCCCGCGTATTGGATCATGCCGATGTGAAGCGACGGTATCGGAACGGTTAGGTCTCCGCGGTAGCCGTGTCACCAGGGCCACAGCTGGCGCAGCACGAACAGCACGTTGGCGGGCCGCTCGGCGAGGCGCCGGAGATACCACGGGTACCACGCCTCGCCGTATGCGACGAGGTCGCGCACCAGGTAGCCCTCGCGGGCGAGTCGCTGCTGCTGGTCGACGCGGATGCCGTACAGCATCTGGACCTCGAACGAGGTGCGCGGCAGGCCGAGCGCGCGGGCATGCCCGTCGAGCTGCTCGATGAGCGCCACGTCATGGGTGCCCAGGCCGATGCGGATCTCGGCTCCCCTGCCGGCGGGCCTCGAGCATCGAGACGACCAGCGCGGTGTAGCTGGCGTCGACCTCGCGCCTGGACTGGAACGCCACGTCCGGGCGGCTCCGCGTACGCGCCCTTGACCAGGCGGATCGACGGGCGACAGCGGCAGCAGCCGCTGGATGTCCGCGGCGGTCCGCCGGAGGTACGCCTGGAGACAGATGCCCGTGTTGCCGATGAGCGGCCTTCAGGCGCTCGTAGAAGGCGATGGTGAGCTCCGCGTAGGGGCTCGACTCCATGTCCACCCAGACCATCTGGCCGTGACGGCGCGGCGCGTTCGGCGAGCTCCGACACGTGCTCGAACGTCCGCTCGGCGTCGAGGTCGAAGCCCAGCTGCGTCAGCTTGACCGACACCTCGGCGTCCAGGCCACGTGCGGCCGACTGGTCGATGAGCCGCTCGTACTCGGCGGCGACCTCGTCCGCCTCCTCGATCCGCGTCAGGTTCTCGCCGAGGCGCGTCAGCAGCACGCCGATGCCCTGGCGCTGGAAGTCGGTCGACGCCGCCAGGGCATCGTCGAGGTGCTCGCCGGGCATGAAGCGTCGGACGGCGCGCTGGGCGAACGGGAACCTCGGGAACCGCTCCCGGAGCCAGGCGTTCCCGGCCAGCCACAGGAATACGCCGGCGCATCTGCCCTCCTTCTGCGATGGCCCGTATCGTAGCGGCGCCAGTGGACGTGGTGTCGCGCCGACGTGGGTCGCGGCAGGACCGGAGGGAGGCCGGCATGGACCTGGGACTCGTCGGGCGCGCGGGCGCTCGTGGGCGGCGGCTCGGGTGGCCTGGGCGGTGCCATCGCGACCGCGCTGGTCGATGAGGGTGCCCGCGTGGCGCTCGCGGCGCGCGCCTCCGACCGGCTGGATGCGGCGGTGGCGCGACTCGGCGGCGTGGCCGCGACCGCGGACCTGTCCACGCCCACTGGGCCGGCCGCGGCCGTCGCGGCCGCCGTCGAGGCGTTCGGTGGCCTGGACCTGCTCGTGGTCAACAGCGGTGGGCCACCACCCGGGCGCTTCGAGGACCTCGATGAGGCGGCCTGGCAGCGAGCCATCGACGGCACGCTCTGGAGCGCCATCCGGGTCATCCGACAGGCGTTGCCGCACCTCCGGGAGAGCGAGCGGCCGGCCATCCTGATCATCCTCTCGTCGTCGGTGCGCGAGCCGATCCCGTCGCTGACCACCTCGAACCTCATCCGCCCGGGCCTGGCGGGGCTGCTCAAGTCGCTGGTGCCGGAGATCGCGCCGGTCCGCATCAACGGCCTGGCCCCGGGTCGTATCTCGACGGCCCGCATCGCCCAGCTCGATGCTGCCCAGGCGGCGGCGACCGGCATGCCGCTGGAGCAGGTGACTGCGGGCGCCGTCGGCCGGATCCCGCTGGGTCGCTACGGCGACCCGATGAGCTGGGCCGGGTCGGTGCGTTCCTGCTCTCCCCCGCCGCGAGCTACGTCACGGGCGCCATCGTGCCCGTCGACGGGGGCATGGTCCGGGCGCTGCCGTAGCACATCCGGGGCACGCCCGGTGTCTACCAGGTAAGTCGCCACGAAACATCTGAGCCAACGGAAGTGGCGCTGCCCGTGGATGGGATGCCTCCCACCTATGTACTGTGTTCGCGCACGTATGACAGAATGCCCTGAGGAGGAGCCGTTTCGTGTCCACCCCCGCACGCAGCGTGCGCAGCCTGGCCGAGTCCTATTGGGCTGCCGAAGCGCAGCGGGACGTCGACGCGGTGATGGCGCACTACCACTCCGACGCCACCTACCAGGATGCCGGCGGCCGTCGTCACGGCGCGGCCGAGATCCGGGCCTTCTACGCGGGTTCCGTCTCGGACTACCCGGGGCTGCGAGTGGACATCCTTGGTGAGCACCCGGCCCCCGAAGGCGCCGCCCTGGAGTTCGAGGCGATCCTGACGGACCACGCAGGGCGCGACTGGGTGATCCGTGGTGTGAACGTGTTCCAGGTGGATGGCGACCGGTTCACCGTCGGTGCGGTCCTATGAGGATCCGCCGGCACTCGTCGACGGCTGACCGATGCAACGATTCACAGGCAAGGTGGCACTGGTCACCGGTGCCACGAGTGGCATGGGCCAGGCCATCGCAGTCCGGCTTGCGTCCGAGGGCGCGACGTGGCTGTCAACCAGCGGCCGACAGGTGACCCGACCGAGACCCTGCGACGCATCCGTGACGTGGGCGGCGAGGCGTTCCCGGTGATCGCGGACATGCGCGACCCATCGGCGGTCCTGGCCATGGTGGACGAGACGGTGCGCCGTGGCGGACGCCTGGACCTGCTGGTCAGCAACGCCGCCATCAACCCTCTGATCCCGTGGGACGAGACGACCCTGGAGCAGTGGGACGACCTGAGCGAGACCAACCTGCGTGGAACGTGGGTCGTGACCACGGCCGCCGCGAAGCAGATGATCCGTGAGGGGCATGGCGGCTCCATCGTGTGCATCAGCTCCATCTCTGCGCACGTGGGAGCACCCGGGCAGGTCGCCTACTGCGCCACCAAGGGCGGCATCTCCATGCTGGCCAAGGCACTCGGTGCGGTGCTCGGCGAGCACGGCATCCGCATCAATGCCGTCGAGCCGGGAGCCATCGACACCAAGATGGCCGCGCCCCTGCTGGACAGCCCGGACGACCTTGCCTACTACCTGGAGCGCATCGCCCTGCACCGTGTCGGGTCACCCGACGACATCGCGGGCACGGTGGCATTCCTGCTGTCGGACGATGCTGCCTACATCACCTCCGCCACGCTGCTCGTCGACGGGGGCTTCATCGTGAACGCCGAACGCTAGATGGCCGCACGGACGAGCCGCCACGGTGCCCGCCCGATGAGCCTCGTGGGGGTCGACCTGGGCACGAGCGCCATCAAGGTCACGGCCTATCGGCGTCGATGGTTCGGTGCTGGCCCAGGCCCGGCAGGCAGTTCCCGGGTCCCATCCCGAACCGGGTCACTGGGAGGTCGATGTCCGGGCGTCCCGGGATGCGTTCCGGTCGTGTGTCGCGGCGGTCGCCGCAGATGCCGCCGTCCGGGCGGATCCGACCGAGCGCCACTCTCCTTCAGCTCCTCGGGCCGCGAGGTCTTCCCGGTCGCGGCGGACGGGTCGCCCCTCGGACCGTGCCTCATGACCGCGGATACCCGGGGTGACGAGGTGGCGCTGGTGACCGCCTCGCGTCGCTCGGCCGAGGAGTGGTTCCGGCTGGCGGGGCACGTGCCGAGGCGCATGGACCCGGTCAACCGGGCCCTGTGGTGGCATCGGACGGCGCCGGAGGTCACGGCCCGGACGCGCTGGTTCATGAACTGGCACGAGTTCTACGCCCTGTACCTGACGGGCCGGCCCGTGGTCGACTGGAGCGACGCCGGGACCTGGGCGACCTACGACGTCGCGACCGGTGGCTGGTCCCCGGAGCGCATCGCCGAGACGGGCATCGACCCGGCCTGGCTGCCCGACGTCCAGCCCAACGCCACGCCCATCGGCCGCATCCTGCCGGCGATCGCCAGCGAGCTTGGCCTGCCGCCCGACCTGCTGGTGGTCACGGGCGCGTACGACACCTACGCGGCGTCGGTCGGCTCCGCCGCGATCGACCCCGGGTACGTGTCCCTCTCGTGCGGCACGTGGCACTCGTACAACGTGGCCGTCCGACCCGGGTTGGCCGGTCGAGCTGGTCCACGACGGCCTGAGCGTCTTCCCGCACCCCGGCCCGACCGGGTTCGGCATCCTGTCCACGGACCCCAACGGCATGAGCGTCGTGGACTGGGCACGGGACCTGACGCGGCTGTCCATCGCCGACCTCGACCGGGGCCTCGCGGCCGCCGTCGCGGCCGGCGATACCGGACCCGGGCCATGTGTTCGCGGACGCGGCGTTCACGCCGCTGCCGCACGAGGCCGCCGCGCCCGGGTTCGGGGGCACCTTCGGTGGCGTGACGCTCGCCACCACCTCGGTCGACCTGGTGCGGTCCCTGCTGGAGGGCATCGCCGTCCGGTTCTCGCTGTCGCTGGCCCGGCTGGCGCAGCCACGGCATCGACACCAGCGTCATCCGGGCCACGGGTGGCGGCTCACGCTCGGCGTGGTGGCTGCAGCTCATGGCCGACCTCACCGGGCTGCCGGTCGAGGTGGTCGCCCAGGACGAGCCGGGCACGTTCGGGGCGGCCATCCTGGCGGGTGTCGGGAGCGGCGAGTACGACTCCGTCAGCGCCGCGGTCGCGCGAGCTGGTCGCGGTGTCCCGGCGTTTCGAGCCCGACCTCGGCGCGGGGTGCCCGATACGACGACGTCCGGGCACGCCTGACCACGACCTGAGGAGCGGACCTCGTGCGACCACCCAGCCATCTCATCACCGACGCCCACGACCAGGTCCGGGCCCTGTACGGCTCGGCCATCGGTCGCAGCAAGTACGAGGTCACGACACCGGCCCTCATCGTCGAGCCGGCCATCGTGCGCCGGAACCTGGGCGTCATGCAGGCACGGCTTCCCGGGCTGCACGCCCGATTGCGGGGCCACGTCAAGAACCACAAGAGCCCCCACATCGCGCGGATGCAGCTCGAGCACGGTGCATTCGGGCTGTGCGCGGCGACGGTCTGGGAGGCCATCGTCATGGTCCGTGCCGGCGCGGACGACGTGCTCATCGCCAACCAGCTGGTCGGACCCCGCAAGCGCCGAGCCGCGGCGCTCCTGGCGCGCGAGGCGCGGCGTGCTCGTGAACGTCGACGACATCGACCGACGCCGAGGGGCTGTCGGCCGCGGCGCGTGGCCGCAGGCAGCACCATCGGCGTGCTCGTCGAGGTCGACACCGGGATGCACCGGGCCGGGGTGGACACGCCGGACGAGGCGCTCGCCGTGGCCCGTCGCGTCACGGAGCTGCCTGGACTGCGCATGGAGGGGCTGTCGGGATATGAGGGTCACTGCTCCATGGAGATGGACCACGACCTGCGCCACCAGAAGCAGGCCGCGGCCATGGCGTACTTCGTCGGCGTGGCCGACCACCTCGAGGCGCATGGCATCCCCTGCCCCATCCTGTCAGCCGCGGGGACCGCCACCGCCTTCTGGACCGGGGCCAACCCGCGGATCACGGAGCTCCAGCTGGGCTCGTACGCGGCCATGGATGACTATCACTTCCTGATGGAGCCCACCTTCCTCAAGGCCACCTCGGCGGTCGTCACGGTCATCAGCCGGCGTCGCGACCGGCTGGTGCTCGACCTGGGCAAGAAGACCTTCGGCTCGGCGGATGTCGGTGGCCTGCCGGCGTATCCGCGCATCGTCGGCCACGAGGACCTCAAGCCATACCGCTTCGACGAGGAGCACGCGACCTACGAGATCGACGACAGCTGCCCGCTCCGGGTCGGCGACGTCGTCGACTTCCACCTGGGCTACACGCCGTTCGCGGTCAACTACTTCGACGCCTACCACGTCGTCGAGGACGGCATCGTCACCGACATCTGGCCCATCCTGCCCCGAGGCCCGCTCGACCACGGGCTGCTGGCGATGCTCGAAGCCGGCGGCTGAGTCGATGTCGGACGATCGGCCACCGGGCCGTCCCCGGGGTCGGCGGACGATCCGCCCCCGGAGCTCGTGGTCGCCACCTACTGGGTGGGCGTCCCTGCGGGCGGCGACATCGAGAAGCGGGTGCGCGACCTGGCGGGTACGGCCTCGACCGGCACCTGGGTGACGCTGCCCGGAGAGACCGATCGCATCCGGCGAGCGGCACGGGGCGCGGGTGCTGGCGACCCGGCCGATGACCGACCTCGAGGCCGCGGAGACAGGACGACCGGACCTGGTCGGCTGGTTGGTCGAGATCGGCTACCCGGCTCACAACTTCGACGGCCAGCTGCCGCTGCTGCTCGCGACGATCGTCGGGCGAGGCGGCGGCCCAGGGGCCGCTGCGACTCATCGACCTGGCGCTGCCGGCGTCGTTCATCGGCGCATTCCGCGGTCCGCGACTGGGTGTGGCGGGCATCCGGGAACGGCTCGGCGTCCCGGACCGACCGCTGCTGGTCACGATGATGAAGCCGGCGCTGGGACTCTCCCCCGACGAGAGCGGCCGGATCTTCCGGGACCTGGCCCTGGGTGGCGTGGACGCGGTCAAGGACGACGAGGTCCTCGTCGCCCATCCGTGGAGCTCCATCGTCGATCGGGTGCGCGCCCACGAGCGCGCCGCGGCCGAGGTGTTCGAGGCCACCGGCCACCGGACCATGTACTTCGTGAATGTCACCGACCGGCCCGACCGGATGCTCGCCAATGCCCGCCGAGCCGTCGAGGCGGGCGCCAGCGGGCTGATGGTCGACTTCGTCGCGGTCGGGCGTGTCGGCGCTGGGCATGCTCGCGGAGGACCCGGGGCTGGACGTGCCGATCCTGGGTCACTTCGCGTTCGCGGACGCGATCACCGGGTCGCCGACCGGGGGCGTCGCCGCGCACCTCATGCTGGGCACATTGCCCCGACTCGCCGGCGCGGACCTGGTCGTCTACCCCGCGCCGTACGGCAGCCTGCGCATCGACCCCGCGGTGTACCGGCGAGTGGCTCGCACGCTGACGGGTCCCCTCGATGGCATCGCCGCCGCGCTGCCGGTGCCCGGCGGCGGGCTGCATGCCGGGATGGTGCCGCGACTGGTGGCCGACCTCGGCAGCGAGGTCGCCGTCGGCGCCGGGGGCGCCGTGCACGGTCACCCCATGGGCGCGGTCGCCGGCGCCATGGCGATCCGTCAGTCCATCGACGCGGTCATGGCCGGGCAGCCGCTCGCCGAGGCCGCCGCGCAGCATCCCGAGCTCGCCGCCGCCCTCAGGACGTGGCCGGAGCTCTAGACGGACAGCGGCGTCCGAACGATGGCCGCGAAGTGCTGCGGGTCGAGCCCGGCCCGACCGACGAACAGGCCATCGACCCCGGGCTGACGCAGCAGCACCTCCGCCACGGACGTGTCGACGCTGCCGCCATAGATGACCCGCACCCGCGTCGACGGGAAGCCGCGCCTGCCGGAGCCACTCGTGGATGCCCTGGTGGACCTCCGCGGTCACCTCTGGTGGCGCCGCGACCATGCCCTGCCCGATGGCCCAGCTGGGTTCGTAGGCGACCACGAGCGCCGGGTGGATCGGACGCGTCCAGCCGGGACGTCGCCCGATCGAGATCGGCGAGGACGACGTCGAGCGCCGCCTGCGGCCCGACGGGCTCCTGCTCGCCGATGCAGATGATGGGCACCATGGCGTGGCGCGCGACCGCCGCGACCTTGGCTCCCACCAGGTCGTAGCTCCTCGCCATGGTCGCGTCGACGCTCGGTGTGTCCGACCATCACGAACCGGCAGCCCAGGTCCGCGAGCATCGCTGCCGACGACGTCACCGGTGTGCGGGCCGGGCTCGTCGGGGTGGACGTCCTGGGCACCCCAGGAGATGTTGCTGCCGCTGGAGCCGGTCGCGCGCGGTCTGCAGGGCGGGATATGCCGGCAGCACGAAGATGTCCCGGTCGTCGACGTCCGCGACCAGCTCCCGGAACGTGTCCAGGTAGACGGCCGCCTGGCTGGGCGTCAGGTGCATCTTCCAGTTGACGCCGACCATCGGCCGCTGGCCGGTCACGGATGGCATCAGCCGGGCAGGCACGCGCGGAGATCGTCGAGCGTCAGGTACGCGCCCGGTCGGGCCGCGCTCGGTTCGCCAGCACCCGGATCGGCGGCAGTCCCGGGTCACCCAGGGAGTCGACGACCAGCGCCGCGTCCGGGAACGGCTCCTCGGCGGTGTAGTCGTTGACGGTCACGAGGCAGGTCAGCGCCGCGGCCGCCGCGGCCGTGCGGCGCCGTTGCCGGAATCCTCGATGACCAGCACGTCTCCTGGCGCGAGACGCCCAGTCGCTCGAGGGCCAGCAGGTAGATGTCCGGCGCCGGCTTCTTGTGGGCCACGACATCGCCCGCGAGGATGGCCGAGAAGCGGCCGGCGTCGTCCCCGGCCACGTGGTCCAGGATGGCCCGCACGGACGCCTCCGCGGAGGTCGACGCCACGGCCAGGATCCAGCCGGCCGCCAGCGCCTCGCCGATGATCCGGGCGATCCCGGGTCGGGCGGCGATGGCGCCCTCGGCGACCATCCCGGTGTAGATCTCGGTCTTGCGGGCGTGCCAGCGGGCGACCTCGGCGCGCTGCCCTTCGGCATCGGCGGGCAGGCCCGCGGCGGCGATGAACTCGGGTGTCAGCAGCGAGGCCATGCGCTCCTTGCCGCCGCCGATACGCAGCCGTCGGCCGTACTCCTCCTCGGACCACTGCACGGGCAGGCCGAACTCCCGGAAGGTCTGGTTGAACGCCGGCAGGTGGCCGTATCGCTCGGTGTCCGCCAGGACCCCGTCGCAGTCGAAGATGAGCGCCGTCACCGCGTGGTCACCATGCCTTGCCGGCGCTGCCGAACATGCGTCATGTGGTCCGATGGCCATGGACATGACCTCAGCGCGCACATGCCGGAACAGGGTGGGCGGGTCGTAGTTGCCGGGGTGTGCTCGCGATCCAGTCGCGGTTGGCATCGATGTAGCGGATCTTCAGCGCGGTCGAGATGTTGACCTTGGCGCAGCCGCGCCCGATGAGGTCGGTGAACTGCTCCGGGCGTCAGGCCGCTGCCGCCGTGGAGCGCGATGGGCAGCCGCTCCTGGGCCACGATGGCCGAGACACGCTCGGCGTCGAGCTGTGGTGCGTCGCGATACATGCCGTGCGCATTGCCGATGGCCGGTGCGAAGCAGTCGATGCCCGTGAAGCGGATGAAGTCGAGCGCGACCTCCAGCGCCTGGGCCTCGCTCGGCTCGTCGGACTGCCGATGCCGTCCTCGACCCCCCGGATGGGTTCGATCTCGCCCTCGACGGCCGCACCCAGCGCGTGGGCCTCGACGACGATCTCGGCACACGCGGCGCGATTGTCGGCGACGCTCATCCGTGAGCCGTCGAACAGGACCGACTGCCAGCCCTGCGCGAGGCACGCCGAGATGAGCGCCCGGTCGGGGCAATGGTCGAGGTGGAGCGCCACGGGCACCGGGACGTCCCGTGCCATCTCCTGGAACATCGCGTGCAGGACGCGCATGCCGATCGACTGCACCGTCTTGACCGAGGTCTGGACGATGAGGGGCGCCTGTGCCTCGGTCGCGGCCGCGAGCACCGCCTCCATGGTCAGGTCGTTGACGATGTTGATGGCGGCGACCCCGTAGCCGCCATCAAGGGCGTGTTCCAGGATCAGTGACGTGGCCCGGATGGGCATCGGGTGCTCCCGGTCTGTGGCATACCGTCATGAGGCGCAGCGCCTTGTGCCACAGGATACCCCGTGAATCCAACGAATGCCAAGCCGAATCGTGCTTGACGTCGGCTGCTGCGGTCCTGCATCATGCCCTTGATGCCAACACGATCCCACATCGACGTGGGACCTCGCCGGGTCGCGCGTGGTGGCCCGAATCCCCTGGAGTCTGCATCTTGGAAGTCCCCACCGCCTCCGTCGCGGCCATGTACGAGACGGCGCTGACCATCCGGCTGTTCGAGCAGCGTGCCATCGAGCAGTACCGGGTCGGCAACATCCGGGGCTATCTGCATCCGTATCTGGGCGAAGAGGGGATCGCGGTGGGTGCCTGCGCGGCCCTCCGGCCGACGGACTACATCGTCAGCACCCATCGGGGGCACGGCCACGCCATCGCCAAGGGCCACGAGCCGCGACTGATGATGGCCGAGCTGCTCGGCCGTGCTACCGGCTACTGCCGGGGTCGGGGCGGCTCGATGCACGTGTCCAGTCTCGCGCTCCGGAACCTGGGCGCCAACGGTGTCGTGGCGGGCGGCATGCCCCTGGCCGTCGGCGCTGCCTTCGCCATCCGCCTGAAGGGTGAGTCGGACATCGTCGTCTCGTTCTGCAGCGATGGGGCGTCGGCCAACGGTGCCTTCCACGAGGCGCTCAATCTCGGCGCGATCTATCACCTGCCGGTCGTGTTCGTGCTCGAGAACAACCAGTACGCGGTCTCCACGCCCATACGGGACTCGGCGCTCGTGGAGGACCTCTCGGAGCGCGCCGCCGGATATGGCATGCCCGGGTGTCACCGTGGACGGCAACGACGCGGTCCTGGTGCTGGAGGCCATGACCACGGCCGTCGCCCGGGCCCGCGCAGGCGATGGCCCCACGCTCATCGAATGCAAGACCTATCGGCATGGCGGCCACCACGTGAACGATCCGGGGCTGTACCTGCCAAAGGAGGAGCTCGATCGCTGGCGGGCGCACGACCCGGTGGATGTGCTTCGCCAGCGGCTGCTCGACGGAGGCATGACCGAGGACGATGTCGGCGGCCATCGATCGGCATGTCGAGGCGGTCATGGATGAGGCGGTCGAGTTCGCCGAGGACAGCCCGCAGCCGGACGTCGCGGAGTTCCTGGCCGAGGTGGCAGCGTCGTGAGCAGGATGCGGTATCGGGACGCTCTCCGGCTGGCCCTCACCGAGGAGATGACGCGCGACCCGCTCGTGTTCGTGATGGGCGAGGGGATCGCCGAGCGGGGCGGCTCGTTCAAGGTCACCGAGGGCCTGCTGGCGCAGTTCGGCCCGGGTCGCGTGGTCGACACCCCACTCAGCGAAGCGGGCTTCACGGGCATGGGCGCCGGTGCCGCCATCGCCGGCGCCCGACCGGTCGTCGAGATCCTGTTCATCGACTTCCTGCTCCAGGCCATGGACCAGGTCGTCAACCAGGCGGCCAAGTACCGCTTCATGTCCGGCGACCAGGGCACCGTGCCGCTCGTCATCCGGACGCAGGGCGGCGCCGGCGAGTCGCTCGCCGGCCAGCACTCCCAGAGCATCGAGGCGATGTTCTATCACGTGCCTGGGCTCCAGGTCGTGATGCCCTCGTCACCGTACGACGCGAAGGGCCTCCTGAAGTCCGCCATCCGGAGCGACCATCCGGTCGTGTTCATCGAGCACAAGCTGCTGTACATGACCGAGGGCGAGGTACCCGACGAGGAATACCTGGTGCCGCTCGGGTCCGCGGACATCAAGCGCTCGGGCACGGACGTGACGGTGGTCACGTACTCCCTCATGACCAACCGCTGCCTCGAGGCTGCCGAGCGACTCGCCGAGGAAGGCATCAGCGTGGAGGTGGTCGACCTCCGGACGCTGTCACCGCTGGACTGGCCGACGGTCCTCGACTCGGTCCGCAGGACGCACCGGCTCGTGGTCGTGCACGAGGCGATCACAGAGGGGCGGCATCGGCGGTGACATCGCGGCCACGGTCGCGGGAGAGGCGTTCGATAGCCTCGCATGGACCGATCGTGCGAGTCTGCGGCAAGAACACCACCATCCCATTCAACCTGGGCCTGCAGCGGGCGTCCGTGCCGTCGGTCGATGACATCGTGGCCGGCATCCAGCAGTGTGTCCGGGGATCGGCGGTCCAGGTCGGCTGAGAAGTCGGTTCGCGACCGATCCGGCCGGCGTCCACCCATAGCTCGGAGGTCCGCGATGGCTGTCAGGAAGATCGTCATGCCGCAGGCAGGCCAGGACCTCGAGGTCGGCATGGTCCGGGAGTGGCTCAAGGAGGTCGGTGACCCCGTCAAGAAGGGCGAGCCGGTGGTGGTCGTCGAGACCGAGAAGATCTCGCTCGACGTCGTCGCGCCAGGCGATGGGTTCCTGCGCCAGATCCTGGTGCCTGCCGGCACGGAGGTCGCCATCTTCTCGGTCATCGGCATCGTGGCCGACGAGGACGAGCCCCTCACATGACCAGCACGATCGAGCCTGGCGATCACGGCGTCGATGCG
Source organism: uncultured Chloroflexia bacterium (assembly GCA_963760625.1). Classification (GTDB taxonomy): domain Bacteria; phylum Chloroflexota; class Limnocylindria; order Limnocylindrales; family CSP1-4; genus JAFMJV01. The sequence goes on along the minus strand of CAVXDU010000008.1, from coordinate 149,110 downwards.
GCGGACGGGCCGGCTCCTGACGTCCGGCCCCTGACCATGATCCGACGCGTGGTGGCACGCAAGATGACCCAGGCCATGCAGACGATCCCGGCCGTCACGCTGCACCGGGATGCCTCGTTCGGACGCCTGCTCGACGAGCGCCGCGAAGCAGGCGCTGTCTCGGGCCATCGGCTGACCATCGACGCCATCCTGGCGGCGATCGTCGGTCGCGCCCTGGTCCGCCACGACCTGCTCAATGGCTCATGGGTCGAGACGCCACCCGGGGTGCTCGTCCACCCGGAGCGGAACGTGGCCATCGCGGTCGACTCGCCCATGGGACTCGTTGCGGTGTGCCTTCGTCAGGCGGACAGTCGCACCCCGGCCGAGCTCGACGCCCGATTGGCCGAGATGGTGGCGCGCGCCCGTGCCGGCCGGGTCCTGCCCGACGACGTCACCGGCGCGACATTCACCATCACCAACCTCGGCGCGCTGGGCATCGAGGCCTTCACACCCATCGTCACGCCACCGCAGGCCGCGGTACTGGGAGTTGGTGCCGCCCGCAAGGATGACCAGCACCCCGCGACCCTGTCCCTGACGTTCGACCACCGAATCACCGATGGAGCGGATGCGGCCCGCTTCCTGGCCGATGTCGTGGCGGGCATCGAGGCGGGTATCCCGGTCGCGTAGGAACGTCCTCCGGCGGATGATAGGATAGTTTGCGAACACAGAACATGACCCGGGCCTTGGCGGCTGGAGGCTGGTTCCGTCCGTGCGCAACATCGTGGAAGGTCCAGGCAGGATGTCCCTCCGCCTGCCCCACAGCCATATCTCCACGCCAGCGCTGCTGGTCGACCTCGACGTGTTCGATGCCAATGTGGCCGCGATGCACGCGCTCCTGGCGCCGACCACGAAGACGCTTCGGCCGCACATCAAGACACACCGCACACCCGCGCTCGCGCTGCGACAGCTGGGCGGACGGACGCTGGGGGTGACCTGCTCCACGGTCGGCGAGGCAGAGGTCATGGTCCACGCGGGCATCACGGACGTGCTGGTCGCGAATGAGATCGTGGATCCGGTCAAGATCGACCGGCTCGTCCGGCTCGCCGACCGCGCGCAGATGACCGTCGCCGTCGATTCGCCCACCGGCGTCGAGCTGCTGTCCCAGGCGGCCCGCAGGTCGGGTCAGGCGATCAAGGTGCTCATCGATATCGATGTCCTCATCCATCGCTGCGGCGTTTCGTCACCGGCAGAGGCGCTCGACCTCGCCAGGCTGGCGGACGGCAGTCCGGGCCTTATCCTCGACGGGATCATGGGCTACGAGGGTCGCATCCGCTCCACGGTGGCCGACCGGGCGGTCCGGATCGGCAGCGCCTACGAGAAGCTGGCTGCCGTCAGCCAGGTGTTGCAGGATGCGGGATCCCGGTGCATACCGTGTCGGCAGCCGGCACGGCCACTATCCGGGAGGCGCTCCTGGACCCGGTCGTAACGGAGCTGCAGGCCGGCGTATACGCAGTCATGGAGCCGGAGTTGACGCAGATGGGCCTACCCTTCGAGTGCGCGGTCGCGGTCCGCGGCACCGTCATCAGCAGCCACCCCGACCGCGCCGTCCTGGATTTCGGCCGACGGAGCGTCGGCATGGACTATGGACCGCCACTGCCCATCGACCCGGGTGTCCGGGAGGTCGCCGTGAGTGATGAGCACACCACACTCTGGACCGACGGTCCGGCACCCCGGCTTGGGCAGCCAGGTGGACCTCGTGCCTGCCCAGGTCCGGACGACGTTCAACCTCCATGACGAGGTCATCGGCGTGAGCGGCGGGGAAACGGTGGCGACATGGTCGATCGCCGCTCGCGGAGCATCGAGATGAGCGTGCGCCCGACGGCCCGGGTGGACGTCAAGGAGTTCGAGCGCATCTTCGAGCAGGTCAGCAACTGGGGTCGCTGGGGTCCAGATGACCAGCTGGGCACCCTGAACTACCTCACGCCTGCGAGCGTCGTGGAGGCCGCGGGCCTGGTGCGCAGCGGTCGGCACGTCTCGATGTCATTGCCCATCGACACCACGGCGGGCCCCGACAACCCGAACCCTGCCATCCACCACGTCATCCAGGGTCACGACATCGACATCGGATCGGGTGGTGTCCGCTTCGGCTTCGACTACCTGGGCATCGCCTTCCACGGTGACTGCCACACCCACATGGATGCGATGTGCCACCTGTCGTGGCAGGGCCAGACATACAACGGCAAGCCGGCCCTGGAGGTGCTGACCACGCGCGGGGCGACCTCCCTCCATGTGGACGCGTATGCGACCGGCCTCGTGGGCCGGGGAGTGCTGTTCGACATCCCCCGGTTCCGCGACGTCGAGTGGCTGGAACCCGGCGATGCGGTCACCAGGGCGGAGCTGGAAGCGTATGAGGAAGCCATGGACCTGGAGCTCCGCGCGGGCGACGTGTTCGTGTTCCGGACGGGGCACCACCGACGGCGACTGGCACTCGGGCCATGGGACAACAGCACCTCGGGCGAGGGCAAGGCGGGCCTCCACGTCGACACCATCCCGTGGATGCACGAACGTCGCATCAGCGCGTTCCTGCCCGATGGCGACGGCGAGGCAGTGCCGGGTAGCGTGGACGGCATCACGTACCCCATCCATCCGCTCCAGCTCGTGGCCATGGGCATGCTCACCGCCGACAGCCTGCAGCTGGAGGACGTCGCCCAGGCATGCGCGGCCGAGGGCCGCCTCGAATTCATGGTGGTCGGACTGCCGCTCCGCCTCGTGGGCGGCACCGGATCGCCCTGGAATCCGATCGCCATCTTCTGAGCGTCCAAGGGCCTTCGAGTCCGACCGCGCCGGCCGATAGAAAGGTTGACAGTGGAGGTCACGAGGTGGGTATACTCGCTTCCGTTCGCCGTTCGGAAACGAGCAACAAGACCCCAGCGAAGGCCCATGGACTGCCAACCAGCCGTGGGAGGGTTCCCGATCCGACGACCGATGATCCTGCGGAGTCCAGGGGTCAGGCGTCCAACCTAGGAGGAGGTCTCATGAGGCACGCACCCAGATACGCCGTGGGAGCCGTCGCGTTCGTCCTGCTGTCGGGGAGCGCCGCAGTAGCCCAGTCGCCTGCGGCCCCGACCGAGGCCTGGACGCAGAGCAGCGTCCTGGCCGGCTTCGATCCCTTGGCCGTCGACTTGACCGGCTCCACGCCTGGTCCCAACGGTGAGCAGTCGGTGGCCGCGGCGGACGTCCCGGATCCGACCGCCGAGTGCATCCAGCAGATCAAGGACGCCAAGCTCAAGCTCGCCTTCCTCAACGGCTACGCAGGCATCTCCTGGATGAGTGCCATCGAGGCCGGCGTGCAAGGACAAGGCAGCCGAGTACGGCATCGACGTCGTGGCCACGGCCACCGCGGACTTCGACCCGCCCAAGGAGGCGACGGCCGTCGAGACCCTGATGGCCAGCGACCCCGACATCCTCATCACCATCCCGGTCGACCCGGCCTCGGGCGCGGCCGAACTACAAGCCCGCCCTCGACGCCGGCACGACCATCGTGTTCTACGACAACCCGGTCGACGGCTGGACCGCCGGCAAGGAGTACGTCGCGCATCGTGACCGGCGATCACTACCGGATGGGCAAGGACGCCGCCGACCTGCTCGCCGAGGCGCTCGGCGACACGGGCACCTACGGCTTCATCCAGTACGACGTCGCCGTTCTACAACAGCAACAACCGTGAGAAGGGCTTCCTCGCCGAGATGGCGCAGGCGCACCCCAACATCAAGAACGTCGCCTGGGCAGGCTTCTCCGACCCGACCACGGTCGGCGCCACCACGGACGCCATGCTCACGCAGCACCCGGACCTGGACGGCATCTACGTCTCCTGGAGCGGTGGTCCGGCCACGCGATGTGCTCGCATCGCTCAACAGCGCCGGCAACACCCACACCAAGGTGGTCACCCATGACCTCGACGCCGCCAACGACGTGATCATGGCCACCGAAGGCAGCAACTACTACGGCACTGCCATCGAGCACACCTACGACGAAGGCGCCAACACCGTCAAGGCGGCGGTGCTCGCCCGCTGCGGCGTGACAGTGCCGCCGTTCATCGTCGTGCCCGCCCTGGCCGTGAACCGCGACAACCTGGCGCAGGCCTGGAAGGAAGGGTTCCACGCGGATCCGCCGGCAGAAGTGACGGCCGCACTCGGCAAGTAGGCCCGAGTCGTCACGCTCGATCCCTGGTCCGTGCGCGCGCGGTCCGACCGCTCGCGCGCACGGACGTTCTTGCGTGAGCGGGCACCCATGACCAGCGACGAGGTGACTGTCGCCCCGCCGAGCGGGCGACGACGGATGCCACGGCGCCTCCCTCGGGGGGCGATCGTCTATCTGGGCTTCGTGCTCATCCTTGTCGTGTTCTCGATCACGCTTCGCGACAGCGGCTTCCTGACCGTCGACGAACCTCCTCAACGTCCTGCGCCAGACGGCCTTCGTGTCGATCATGGCCTTCGGCATGACGTTCGCCCTGTCGGCCGGTGAGATCGACCTGTCCATCGGGCAGGTCGTCGGCCTCAGCGCGATGGTCACCGCGGTCCTGCTGCGCGACGCGAACATGTTCGTCGCCGTGCCTGCGGCGCCTTGGGCGTGGGCCTCGTCGTCGGCCTCGCCAACGGCCTCCTGACGACCCGGCTGCGGGTGCCCTCGTTCCTCATCACCCTGGGCATGGCCGGGATCGTCGGCGGTCTGTCCCGGCTGGATCACCCAGACCAAGCCCGTCCCGGTGCTCGACGACACCTTCACCGAACTCTTCGGCTCGGGCGACCTCGGGCCCGCTGCCGTCCCTGCTGCTGTGGACCCTCGGAGCCCTCCTGGTGTCGCATGTCGTCTACCGCAAGACCACGTTCGGCCGCGAGCTGCTGGCGACCGGCGGCAACCGGATCGCGGCGCGCTACTCCGGCATCGACACCGACCGCGATCCGGATCGCCGCGCTCGTCATCTGCTCGCTCACGGCGAGCCTTGCCGCGCTGCTCTACGTGGGCCGCCTGCACAGCGCCCGGTACACCCTCGGCGAGACCGACCTGCTGACGGTCATCGCGGCGGCCGTCATCGGCGGCACGAGCATGGCCGGTGGACGCGGCTCGATGGTCGGCGCGCTCGTGGGCTCGCTCGTCATGGGCGTCCTCAACAACGGGCTCATCCTCATGGGCCTGTCGGTGACCGAGCAGATGATCGCCCGCGGCTTGATCATCATCGTCGCGGTCGCGCTGAGCCTGCGCGAAGCGCCGGAGGCTGAGCCGATGATCGATCGCGATGCGAGCACCCGGTGCCGGTCCCCGACGCCCGGCCGATCGTCCTCGCCGCGCGCGGCATCCGCAAGTCGTTCGGCGGCGTCGAGGTCCTCCACGGCGTCGACTTCACGCTACGCCGCGGACAGGTCCACGGGCTCGTCGGCCAGAACGGAGCCGGCAAGTCCACCCTGGTCAAGATCATCGACGGTGCCTACGTCGCCGACGAGGGCGACGTCGAGGTCAACGGCGTCCCCGTCGAGGGTCCGCGGCGGGCCGGGCACGCAAGCGCGACATCGCGATGGTGTTCCAGGAGTTCAGCCTCATCCCCCAGATGTCGGTCGGCCAGAACATCCTGCTGACCCGCGAGCCGAAGGGTCGGCTGCGGCTCATCGACGACCGCGAGATCGGGCGCCGGGCGCAGGCGGCGCTCGGCCGGGTGGGCGCCGACGTCGACCCCGACCGACTGGTGGAGCAGCTGCCCGTCGGCTCGCGCCAGCTGGTCGAGATCGCCAAGGCCATCTCCCAGGACGCGAGCATCCTCATCCTCGACGAGCCGACGGCCTCGCTGGCAGCGGCCGAGACGAGGACCCTCATGGCGGCGGTCCGGCGCCTGACCGCCGAGGGCATCGCGGTCATCTACATCTCGCACCACCTCGACGAGGTGATGGGCATCTGCGACCACGTGACGGTCCTGCGCGACGGCAACGTGACGCTCTCCGTGCCGACCGTCGAGACGACCCTTGCCGACGGTCATCGAGAGCATGCTCGGCCGGTCGCTCGAGAGCGCGCTCGCCTACCAGGACCACGAGGTCGACCGGTCCGGGACGGCCGCTCCTGCGCGTCACGGGGCCTCCGCAACGACCGGCTGCGCGACGTGTCGTTCGACCTGCACCGGGGCGAGATCGTCGGCATCGCCGGCCTGCTCGGCAGCGGCCGCAGCGAGCTGATGCGAGCCATCTTCGGCATCGATCGGCTGGACGCCGGCACCATCGAGGTCGATGGGCGTCACGGTCCACATCCGCGGGCCCGCGCGACGCCCTGCGATGCCGGCATCGCGCTCGTGCCCGAGGACCGCGCGCGTGCGGGACTGGTGCGTGAGCACTCGGTCGGCCAGAACGTCCTCATGGCTGCGTGGCGCCAGTTCGCTCGATGCCGGGCTTCGTCGACGACGGCGCGGCCCGGCGGGCGGCGACCGGCTTCGTGGAGCGGCTCAACATCCGGACGACCGGCCTCGACCAGCCGGTGCAAGGAACTCTCCGGCGGCAACCAGCAGAAGGTCGTGGTCGCCAAGAACCTGTCGGTCCAGCCGTCGGTGCTGCTGCTCGACGACCCGACCGTTGGCGTCGATGTCGGCTCCAAGCGCGAGATCCTGATGCAGGTCCGCGCGCTCGCGGCCGGCGGCGACGGCATCGTCCTGGTGTCCTCGGAGTTCGAGGAGCTCAGCGGCGTGGCCGACCGGGTGCTGGTCATCCGGGATGGTGCCATCGTGCGCGTCCTCGACCGCGCCGACGGGGACGACCTGTCGGAAGAGGCCCTCTCGCGAGCCGTCCAGGAACAGGAGGTCAGCGCCGGCATAGCCGATGTCATCAGCCAGTCGATCCGGTCGCACGACACAGGAGGCCCGAACACGATGACCAGCCCGATGGACGCACTTCGACCCAGCCAAGCCCCCGGTGCGGTCGCACCACACGGACTTCCCGCTCGACGAGACACCCATCTCCGAGGGCGGCCTGTGGCTCAATGCCCGCACCGACGGCATCGACTGGTGTGACGTCATCACCCGGAACGGCGTGGCCATCGGTGAGGTGACCCGTGAGGGGGAGGCGGAGCGGCGAGCCGAGCAGGGCAATCTGCAGGATGCGGATGCGGCCCCGGTCGGCATCTACGACGACCCGACCGCGGTGCTGGGAGGGACCTGGGGCAGGGACCAGTTCGTCCGGGCGCGAGGTGTTCAGCAGGAACCAGACGAACAAGTACTTCCAGGAAGTCGAGATCCGCCTGCGCACCACCATCACGCCCCACAGCTGCACTGGCTACGAGGTGTTCTGGCGCTGCCTCAAGACCGAGGAGGCATACGCCGAGATCGTGCGCTGGGACGGGGTCATCAAGACCTGGAAGTCGCTGACCCGCAAGGTCGGTCCGGAGTTCGGTGTCAAGGACGGCGACATCGTGGAGGCCTGCATCATCGGCAACGAGATCCGGGGCTACATCAACGGCGTGCTGGTGACCGCAGGCGACCGACGATACGTACACGGACGGTGGTCCGGGCGTGGGCTTCAACTTCGGCGTCGGGGACACCAATGTCGACCACGGGTTGATGCACTTCCGGGCCGACACATACGACGACTGACCGCCGGAGCGCCCGTCGCCCCTGCCCTTGACTGGAGGCTACCATCAGCGTGCTGCTGGAGGATCGCGAACGCTGGCCGTCGCGGCCGGTAGCGGACATCGTGCCGGCGCTCGCGCGCGAGCTGCTGCTGGCCGCCGACCCGCCATCCCGACTTGCCGACCGTGCGCGACCTTGCCGTTCGGCATCGGGCAAGCCTGTCCTCGATCCACACCGCGATGGGCCGACTGCGCGATCTGGGCGCCATCGAGGTCGAGACCCGGGGTCCGCTCGGAGCGTTCTGATCGGCCGCTCGATCGGTCGGCTGTGGGAGGCTGCCGAGGGCGGACCCCTGGTCATCGCCCTGCCGCTCGCATCCTCGTCTCGCTACGAGGCCCTCGCCACCGCCATCAAGGCTGGGCTCACGCAAGCCGGACTGGAGGTCTTCCTCATCTTCGTGCGTGGCTCGCGCCAGCGCCTGCAAGCAGTCCGTGAAGGGCGCTGCAACCTCGCCGTGATGTCGGCATTCGCGGCTGCCGAGCTGTGTGGCTCCGAGGATTCGGTGGTCCAGGAGCTCTGGCCGCACTCGTACAACACGGGGCACCTCGTGTTCTACACGAAACGAGCGCTGACCGCGAGGCCCCTGCGGGTCCTGGTCGACCGTCACTCCGCCGACCAGCAGCTCCTGACGGCGCTGGAGTTCGGTGGAGACGGCGTCACGATGCTGCCAGCGATGACGGCCCAGATTGCCCGGATGCTGGCAGACGGCCGCGGCGATGCAGCCATCTGGACCGCCGACGAGATGCTGGTCAACCGGCCCGAAGGCGTCCTGGACAGGCCGCTGTCGGCCGCTGTCACGGACGCAGGTTCGGCGATCGGGACACGCGAGCCGTGCTGGTCGGGACCGCCGCCGACTCGGATGTGCTGCGGGCGACGACCGCGGTCCTCGAGCCGCCCCGACGTGGAGCTCATCCAGACCGACGTGATGGCCGGCCGGGTGACGCCAGAGTACTGAACGCCGCTGACTCAAGACTCGACGGGCGTGTCGTCCACGTCTCCTGTGCCCAGCGGCTCCGCCGATGATGAGCTCGATGCCCAGGTCCCTGATCGCGTCGGCCTCCGCCGGGTCCACGCCCGGGCGTGGTGATGATCTTGTGCACGGCATCGATGCTTGCGATACGGACCAGCGACGCGCGTCCGAACTTGGAGTGATCCGCGAGCAGGATGACCTCGGTGGCGGCCGCGATCATCGCCCGCTTCGCTTCCACCTCCTCGAAGCTGGGGTAGGTCAGGCCGGCCTTCGACCGACACGCTGTGGGTCGCCAGGAACGCCTGGTCGACGTGGATCTCGCGCAGGGTCGCGGCCGTCAGCTCGCCGCTCGCCCCGAACGTCTGGGGCCGGATGACGCCTCCGGTCATGACCACGGTCGTGGCCGGGTTGCCCACCAGCTCCACCGCGTTGGTGACCGCGGTGGTCACCACGATGAGGTTCCGTCGACCTCGCAGCGCACGGGCGAGGGCCAGGGTCGTGGTGCCGGAGTCGAGGATGACGGAGCTGCCGTCCGCACCAGCTCGGCGGCACGCCTGCCGATGGCCAGCTTCTCGGAGGCATGCTCCCGGAGTCGCTGCGCGGTTCCCACCTCGTCCGGCGTCCGGGCCGCGACCGCGCCGCCACGGGACCGCGCGGACGATGCCCATCTCGGACAGCCGCAGCAGGTCACGCCGGATGGTCTCGTCCGTGACGCCCAGCATCTCGACCAGGTCGCTGCCACGGACGCTGCCGCGCTCGCTGACGAGGTCGGCGATCATCTGGAGCCGATCGGCCGGCAGCAACTGGGAACGTGTGGTCAAGCGGCGATGCCTCCGATCAGCGACGAGGGCAACGTAGCACAGGCCGTGAGGCGCCCATGGGAGATCCCGCGGAGCTGGGGCGCATCGGCGCGTTCCTGGTCTCGCCTGCGGCGAGCCATGTGACGGGGGTGATCGTGCCCGCCGAAGGGGCGACGGTCCGGGCGCTGCCGTAGGGCCAGATCGCCCGTCAGCCCTTCGGTGGCAGCGCCGAGCTGACGGCCATGCCGCGATCGATCCATGCGGCCAGCACCGCGTCCGAGGCGATGGCAGCCGGTGTCACGAACACGATGCCGGTGTCCCGGCCTTGCATCTGCATGGGATGGGCACCGGGTTCCAGGAGCGCGGCCGCCAGCCCGTCCTTGCCGACACGCACCATGAGCTCGTCGTGGGTGACCCCAAGGCACATGTTGCCGCGGTCAAGGAACGCGAGGCCGCCGAACATCTTGCGTTCGGTCAGACCGTCACGCGGCCCGAGGGCGATGCGGATCCGCTCGGCAAGCGCTTCGTCGTATGCCACACCCTGCAGGGTACCAAGCGGGGGCAGAGCCAGCCTCGGTCGCCCGTCGCTGGCGCTATCTCGTGGCGACATCCAGGAGCTGTCCGGCCACGGCCGATGGGTCGGTGTCCAGGTCGTTCACGAGGACCACCACAACGGCGGGAGTCGTCCTGGCCGCGCGGCGCAGGGTGGCTCAGCCGACCCGGCGCATGCCCGCATAGCCCATCTGGCGCACGCCGGTGGGTTGGAGTGGCCCGCCTACGGTCGCGGATGCTTCCGCGAGTGGCCGGACGGCACGAGCAACCACGTTGACCACCGCACCGTCCCGCTGCAACTCGCCATCGATGAGCAGCAGCGCGTGGCGTCGGACCACGCCCCGCAACTCGGCCCAGACCGACGGCCAGAGCGTGACGTTGGCCATGCCCGTCTCGTCCTCCATGGCCAGGAACACGGTGCCCTTGGCCGTCATCGGGTGCTGGCGTGTCACCACCAGGCCACCGATCCGGATCCTTCCCGGCCGATGCTCCGAAAGTGCCGCGTTGGTCACCGCACCGAGTCGGTCGAGTGCGGGTCGGAACAGCTCTGTCACCTGGCGTCGGGCGTCGAGCGACAGGATCGCGTAGCTGTCACCCAATCGTTCCAGCTCCGATGGTGGCGGCAGGTCGGGGGCCGGCGTGGCCGGCAGACGCAATCCGAGCGGACGCCCGGCGACCGGCTCGCGTGCCGCGCGGCCACCGATACCCGGTCGAGCCGAGCCTGCCACCTCGCGCAATTGCCACAGCAACTCCCGGCGGGGTCGTCCCAGCGAATCGAGCGCTCCCGCGCGGATGAGTCGCTCGATGACCTCCTCCGACAGCCCGGTGCGAGCCACGACATCCTCCAGGGACCGGTAGCGACCACGGTCCAGCTCCGCATCCAGCCGCTCGGCGACCTCGTCGCCGATGCCCTTGACCAGACCGAGCCCCAGCCGGATGCCATACGCATCCGCCTCCACCACCGCGTTCACGGGACGCCGATCACCGGATACCACGCAGGCCGGGGAACGCACCGCGAGCGGTCGTCGCGTGATGCCACTCCCCGATGGCAACGGCTCACCCGGCATCCCGATCCATTCCGTGGTCGTCCGCCAGCGGCTGCGGTTGACGTCCACTGGCAGCACCGCGCAGCCGTGACGCCGCGCGTCGTTGACGAGCACCTCCACGGGGTAGAAGCCCATCGGCTGGGCGTTGATGAGCCCGGTCACGAACTGGGCCGGGTAGTACAGCTTCAGGAACGCCGACTCGTACGCGGTCCGCGCGAATGCCGCCGCGTGGCTCTTGTTGAAGCCGAACGAGGCGAACGCTGCAGCCTGCCGATACAGCTCCTCCGCCTGCTCCACGGTCAGGCCACTCCTGGCCATGCAGCCATCCACGAACCGGGCGTGGAGCTTCTCCATCTCCTTCGACGAGCGCCATGTGCCCATGGCCCGTCGAAAGCCATCCGAATCGGCGGCGCTGAAGCCAGCCACATCGATGGCGATCTTCATCACCTGTTCCTGGTACAGGATCACACCCAGGGTTTCCTTCAGGATGGGCGCCAGGCTGGGATGCAGGTAGCTGACCGATTCGGTGCCCTGGCGTCGGCGCAGGTAGGGATGGACCGCGTTCCCCTGGATGGGTCCCGGCCGGATGATGGCCACCTGGACGATGAGGTCGTCGAGCTTGTCCGGGCGGGCCTTTGGCAGCGCCTGCATCTGTGCCCGCGATTCGACCTGGAATACGCCAACGGTATCGGCCGCCACGATCATGTCGTAGACCTCGGGCAGGTCCTCGGGCAGCGCATCGAGATCGAGTCGAACACCGCAATCGGCGGCCACCAGCCGAATCGCTTCATCGATCGACGACAGCATCCGGAGGCCCAGCAGGTCGAGCTTGACCAGGCCCAGCGACTCCACGTCCCGCTTGTCCCACTGGATGACGACCCGGCCGGGCATCGTGGCCCGCTCCAGGGGCGCGATGGACACCAGCGGCTCGCGGGTCACGAGCATCCCCCCGACATGGATCGAGAGATGACGCGGGAAGCCATCGAGTCGGGCACACAACTCCAGCCAGCGCTCCCACGGAGACAGGTCCGCGATGCTGCCGCCCCGGGGCATGGGCTGTGGCTCCGGCTCCACTCGCGCCACGGACGAGCCATCGATTGACCGGTCGGGGCTCAGCAGCATGCCGCTCTCGGCGTCCACGGGATGTGCCGGGTGTGAGCCACGGAGCCATGCCACGCTCACGGGCGTGTCGCCCGGTCCCCCCTCGTCATCCGAGCGTCCGGCGGCGCGACCCGGCCTGGGTGTGGGTGAGCGCATCGGCCGTTCCCGGCGATGGTCGAGCTCGCCCATGCCGTCCACGAGACCCCGACGCTGCGCGGTGGCCGCTGCAACCTCCATGGACGCCTGCCCCGGTGTCCCACCCGGCTGCCGGAACAGCTCCGCGAACCCGCCGTCCGCTTCCAGGTCGCGCCGGACCATGACCGAGTCGTAGGTCTCGAGCGCCTTCGCCACCCGATCCACGAGCGGCCTCGGGAATCCCAGTGCGGTGCCCACCTCACGTACCGCCGATCGCGCGCGGTACGTGACCAGGTTGGCGACCATGCCCGTGTGCTCCACGCCGTACGTCTGGTAGACGTACTGGATGATCTCCTCCCGGCGGGAAGAGGCGAAGTCGATATCGATGTCCGGGTATGCGACGCGACCCTCGTTGATGAAGCGCTCGAACAGCAGGTCGTGGCGGATGGGGTCGACCCGGGTGATACCCAGCGCGTAGGCGACGATCGAAATCACCGGCGCTCCCTCGCCCCTGGGCCGGGATGCCCCGCTCGCGCGCGAACCGGACCAGGTCCTCGCAGATGAGGAAGAACCCCGCCAGATGGGTCCGGCCGATGACGTCCAGCTCGTGGCCGAGCCGCTCCCCCACCTCCGCGGCCACGACCGGGTCGTCCATCACATAGCGACCACGAACACCCTGCCAGCACAGCTCCGCGAGTTGCTCATCGACGGTCCGGCCATCCGGGATGGGGATCGCCGGGAAGTGCCGCCGCTCCTCCCGGAGTGGCGAGTGACAATGCGTGGCGAGCTCCACGGCCGCGTCCAACCCCGCGTGCCATGCGCGACGCGTGACAGGATCCGCAGTCTGATCGACCCGGTGGCCGGGTCTCCAGTTCTGCCCGCGACAGCAGTTGATATTCCCCGTTGTGACGCCGCAGGGTGGAGCTCTCGTCCACGGTCCGCCCATGCCGGATGGCCACCAGCACATCCTGGAGCTCACGGTCCTCGACAAGGGCATAGTGGGCATCGCCCGTGACGACGGTCGGCAGGCCCAGGTCCGCGGCCAAGGCTGCGGTCTCCGCGACCAACAGGTCATCGTCCGGACCCAGATGGTGCTGGAGCTCAGCGAACACGCCGCTGCCCATGTCGGGCACATCCGGGATGTGCTCCGCGTACCAGCGCAGCGATGCGCGCGCACCGGCACGGTCGCCCGCCAGCAAACGCCGCGCGACCTCGCCGTGCCGACAGCCGGTGAGCAGTGCCAGACCCTCGGCGTGCTGCGCAAGCAGCTCATGGGTGAACCGGGGCACCCCCTTGGTGCCATCCAGATGCGCCGCGCTGACCATCCGGCACAGGCTCCCCCAACCGGTCATGTCGCGGGCGAGCAGTACCAGGTGCGGGCCGCGTTCGCGTTCGCGGACCCCCCGCAGGTCCTCGCGTCGTGGTTCGCGATGACCGGGCGGCCGGGCACGATCGATACGCACGGGGACTGGCATGCCATCGACGGCAGCAGCGGGGATCTCCGGATCCGTCGCCGGCTGACGGGTTCGCCGACGGACACGACGGGCAGGCACGACCAGGTGATGCGGGTCGGGAACAGCGCTGTCGAGCAGCTCGATCTCGACACCCAGGATGGGCCGCAGCCCGACCCGCTCAGCCGCGGCAGAGAACCGGACCGCGCCATACAGGCCCTGATGATCGGTCAGGGCGAGCGCCTCCAGCCCCAGCTCCAGGGCACGTTCCGCCATCGCATCCACGGACGAGGCACCGTCGAGGAACGAGAAATGGGAGTGGCTGTGCAGGTCCGCCCATGGGCGCTGCTCAGTCATAGAGTCGCTCCAGGTGCCAGGTGTCCGCGAGCCGGTCGTGGAAGACGAGCACCAGCAGTTCCGGGTCGAGCGTCCGGAGCTGGAAGTAGTCGCGTCGGACCGGTCGACCCCAGGGCTCATCGATACGCCACTGGCCGCACACCTCCACATCCAGGTCCTGGCCCCGCCAGTGGACGCGTGCCGGCCGGCCTCGGTCGTCGGGCACGACATCGATGGCCGGCAGACGGTGGTAGTGCGGGCTCATAGCGCCACTGGTTCCCAATGGACACGCTCGTCATGACGGGGTGCTTCCGGGTCACCGACCGAGGTGCGCCACAACTGCCCCGGGAACCGGATGGCGAGTGCGGCCAGCTCCCACGCGAACTGGTCGGCGCGAGCGGTCTGGGGTTCGAACAGGGTGAGCTGCTGACCCGTGCCGGGTGCCCGTCCATCGAGCTCCAGCGCCACGTGGACGATGGGCCCGCCGAGCGTCAACTGCTCCAGCCGGGCCAGGAGCAGCCGCTCGATGGGCTCCGATCGAGCAACCGGTTCCGGCATGTGCTGGGCGATCCCGGGCAGTGGCTCGAGGGCGTCCTCCAGGGTCAGCGTCAGGGTGGCGGTCGTTACCGCGGCGCCGCGGGCCACGAGCTGGGCACACAACCCATCACACAGGTTGTGGAGGATGAAGCGGAGCGGCTCCGTGCCATCGATGGCCGACTCCAGCTCCAGTTGCGCCTGCAGCCGTTCCACCGGTCGCCGTGGTCGCAGCGGCCGGGCATCCAGGCCCTGTGCCAGGTCATGGAGCGTGCCGCCATGGGCGCCGAAACGGGCCACGACCGCGGAGCGCGGCAACACCGCCAGGTCCCCGATACGGGTCAGCCCGAACCGGCGGAAGCGACCGTGTGTGTCGGCGTCCGCGGGCAGGTAGCCGATGGGTTGTGGCGCCAGCCACGCCGCCTCCACATGTGCGTCACCGACCGGGATGCTGGCCTCCATGGAGGCCGCCACGGACGAGCCGAACCGGGTATTCCCGATGCCCGCCCGGGGCAGCCCCGGCAGGATCGCGCCGACCGTGGACATGGCACGCCGCGCGACGGCCACTTCATCGCCCCACAACCGCTCCAGACCCTCGATGCCCAGCAGGATCCGTCCGAACGCGGGATCGGTCGGTTCCACGGGACCCTCCACCGCGGGAGTGACCGCCAGCAACGCTTCGAGTGCAGCCTCCAGCGCCTCCTGATATCGACCGGGATGGGCATCGATGAAGGTCGCCTCCGGTGCCAGTGCATGCGCGGAACCGATCGGCTGTCCACGCTGGACCCCCATCCGCAACGCGGCAGGGCTCGCGTCAAGGACGGTCGCGGGCTCCCACGGCTGGCCGCCCAGCACGACCGGACCAGTCGGCAGCGATGGCGACCGGAACTCGAGCCGGAGCGGCAGATGGTTCCAGTGGAGGTGGAGGTAGCGCATCAGGGGTCGGTCGATGATCGGGCTCGATACGGGGGAGATGGACGGGAGGCGGCAGTGCCATGTGCCGCCCCGGTGGTCCGGCCTCCCTGACGAGGCCACCGGTGCTCGCCCCGGCCACGTCGAGGAGCCGCCCCACGGCGGCCCCCCGTTCCCCGTCTGGCTGGTAGCGGATCTCGATCTCCGTCGACCGACCGGGTGCTCCGGCACGATGCTTCTCGACCGTGACCGTCACCCGCTGTCCGACGACCTCCCGGCCCACCCGCAGCCAGTCCCGATGGGCGAGCGCCAGGCGCATATGGCTCGACTCCGCCAGTGCATCACGGATGACCGGGGTCAGGCTGCCGGAGCCGATGGCCAACACCCGGCCACCGACCCGACGCGTTTGCGCGCCGAGCTGACGCACGAGCCCCGCCTGGTCGGTCGGCATCCGGGACGGCAGGTCCAGCACCAGCAGGTCGATGGAGCGACTGGCCAGCATCGTCCCCACGATGCGCAACCCATCGGCGGACCGGGCCGGCCGAACCACGACCAGCCAGTGCAGGTCCACGCCCCGTTCCGCCGCCTCCAGGGGATCGAACCTGTGGGGTAGGTCCAGCCATGCCGCGATGGCACCCGTGGTCTGTGCCTCGGCGACCGCGCGCAGCGTGAGCGTCGTGGCACCACTCGATGGGCCGCCCACGATGGTCACGGTCCCCTGTCGCGGCAGGCCGCCGATGAGCCCATCGAGCGCCCGGAAGCCGGTGGAGGTCCGGCTGGGGTCCGGGCTCGTGTCGGGTGTACCCGTTGGTGCTTCCACGCTCGGCAGCGGCGCCAGAGCCAGCGCACCCATACTCACCGCTGCATCGCTGGAGCGACCACTCGGGTTCCCGGCCACACCCAGACCCTGCCGCACGATGCCCGCGCCCCACCGCTCCCGGAGGGTCGACAGAGCGCCCGTCATGTCCGTCACTGGTCCGATCATGTGGCCCAGTATAGAACGGATGTTCTACTGTATGGAAGCCCCGATCTCTCGCTGAGGGTTCCAGGGAGCTAAGCAACGGCCCTCAGATCCCGAGCACACGCCGCTATGCCGTCGCGAACTCTTCATCGGTCAGCATCCCGTCGGCGTGGAGCTTCGCCAATCTGCCATTTTCGATCCTTTTGTCCGCCATCCACACTCATTGGTAGCGAGCACCCAGGTCGGGTGTTGTCCGAGAGGAGGAGCCGTGGATCGGACGCTCGTGGCAGCGGCTCGATCCGGCGACGAGGAGGCCTTCGGGGTCCTCGCCCGTAGCTCGGCCGACCGACTCTTCGCCGTCGCGCATCGGATACTGCACGATGTCGAACGGGCCGAGGACGCCGTGCAGCAGACACTCGTGACGGCCTGGCGCGAGCTGCCAGGGCTCCGCGACGTGGACCGCTTCGACGCATGGCTCCACCGGCTGCTCGTGCATGCCTGCTATGCGGAATCACGCCGGGCGCGCCAATGGAATGCCCGCATCCGGGAACTTCCCATCGATGGACTCGCCAGTCCGGATGACACGCAGGACGTGGTCGTTCGGGACGCCCTCGAGCGCGGCTTCCGGCGCCTGCCACCCGAGCAGCGGGCGATCCTGGTACTGCACCACTACCTCGGCTGGTCATTGGCCGAGATCGCCCGCACCCTCGACCTGCCGCTCGGGACGGTCAAGTCGAGGCTCCGCTCCGCGACATCCGGCCTTCGTGCCGCCCTCGAGGCCGATGCGCGTCCCCTGATGCCAGCGGGAGGGCCCGCATGAGTCCCGAGTACGACGTCGACACCCTCACCCGGGATTGGCTGCACGAGGGGCCCACGCAGATGTCGCTGCACGTCGTCGAGGCCGCGCTCGCCGAGGTCCACCACACACGACAGCGCCGTCCTGGCGCCCTTTGGAGATCGTTTGCCATGAACATGACCGCCGCTCGAGTGGCGATCGCCGCAGTGACTCTGACCCTTCTCGTCACGGTCGGCGTGACCCTGAACCACCCGGCCTCGGGCCCGGGCGGCCCCCCAGCACCGGCCTGCCCGTCACCGGTCCCGACAGCCGCGGCCGACGAGTTACCGGCGGACTCGCCTCCGCCACTCGACGCGACATTCACTTCGCCGCTCCACGGTTACTCGGTCGACTACCCGGGATGCTGGACGGTCACACCCGCCAGCGCGCTCTGGACCACCCCAGCGGGCAGCAACTGGGGCAGTCCGGCAATGGACGAGCTCCGTGGCATGGCGGCCCGCTTCACGGCCGAGTCCCAGAGACTGCAACCCGGCCAGACGCGCGAGTCCTGGATGGCGGCCTACTTTGGGGTCGATGCCACGGCGATCGCAGGACTGCCGACGGTGGAGGTCGGGGACCAGGTCGGGGTCGCTCACCCCGGGCAGTGGGGTGTCCAAGCCTCCGGCGGTGCGGTCGTCCCGAGGGCGCTGCTCTACGACGCCGTCGTGGTGGTGGACGGGCGCGGCTACGACATCGGCCTCGACGGCGACATCACCGACCCGTATGTCCGGGCGATGCTCGCTACCGTGACTTTCGATCCGGCGTCAGCCATCGACATCCGGCCGTCGCCATCGCGGTAGGCGCCGGGGCTACCCCGGGACGTGGCAGGTGCAGTAGTGGCCGCGACTACCAGTCGCGGCGGACCGGGATGACCTTGCCCCGGATGGTCGCGGCGCCGAGGGCGTCGAGCACCCGGTCGGCGACCTCCTGGCGGACATCCACGAGCGCGAACGAATCGGCGATCTGGATGGCGCCCACGTCACCCCCTGTGACACCCGCCTCGTGCGTGATGGCACCCACGATGTCGCCCGGCCGTAGCCCCGCCCGACGGCCACCACCCACCCACAGCCTCGCCCAGCCACCGGCTCCCGATCCGCCGGGACCCTGGCGTCCACCCGCACGACCCGGTGATCGACCGGCATCCGATGCACGTGGTCCGAGACCGCCCGGTCTCGGACCCGGTCCGCCTGGACCGCCTGTGCGGGGGCCAGGCCCGGTCCTGGCAGCCGTAGGTCGTCCCCTGACCGGCTGGTCGTCGAACAGGCTCGCAGGTGCGATGTCCCGCTCATCCTCATCGCCTCGCCCCGCGTCCGCGATGCTGACCGCAGCCAGCGCGACGTCCATCAGGTCGAACTCTTCCGAAAGCGGCTCGATGACCGCGCGGTAGCGCTCGTTGTCCCTGTCCGCGACCTGGCCCCGGATGGTCGCGCGGAGCAGGTCCAGGCGATGCGCTCGCAGGTCGGCGACACTGGGGATCTCGCCCAGGCCCAGACGTTTCCCGACCACCTTCTCGATGTTGCGCAGGAGCCGGTGCTCGCGTGGCTCGACGATGGTGATGGCCACCCCATCCCGACCCGCCCGGCCTGTGCGGCCGATGCGATGGACGTAGGAATCGGGATCCGTGGGCACGTCGTAGTTGACGACATGGGAGACGTGCTCGATATCCAGGCCGCGGGCCGCCACGTCCGTGGCCACCAGCACGTCCAGGGCACCTTCCCGGAAGCGGGCCATGATCCGGTCTCGCTGCTCCTGGGAGAGACCGCCATGGAGCGCGGCGGCGTCGTGACCTCTGCCACTCAGGCGCTCGGCCAGATCGTCCACCTCGCCCCGGGTGCGCGCGAAGACCAGCGCCGAGGTGGGATCCTCCAGGTCCAGGATGCGGCTGAGCGCCGCGAGCTTGTCATTGCGGCGGACGACATATGCGACCTGTCGGATGGTGCCCGATGTGGCATCCGTCCGCCCGGCCGCCTTCACCGAGACCCGCACCGGGTCCTGGAGATGACGCTTGGCTACCCGTGCGATGACCGGCGAGAGGGTCGCCGAGAAGAGCGCCGTCTGGCGCTCGGATGGGGTGGCGGCGAGGACGATATCGAGGTCCTCTGCGAAGCCCATGTCCAGCATCTCGTCCGCCTCGTCGAGGACGACCACACGCACGGCGTCGAGCCGCAGGCTGCCACGCTTCAGATGGTCGACCGCCCGGCCCGGGGTGGCCACGACGACATCCACGCCGGAGCGAAGCGCCCGCAACTGGAGCCCGATGGCCTGACCGCCGTAGACCGGCAGCGCCCGGATGCCCAGCCTGGCACCATATCGATGGATGGCCTCCGACACCTGCATCGCGAGCTCGCGGGTGGGCACCAGCACCAGCATCGCGACCTGTCCATCGGTCCGCGACCGACGTGGGTCGCCGACCAGGACGCGATCACGCTCGTCAGCAAGTCGTTGTACGGAGGGCAGTGCGAAGGCTGCGGTCTTGCCGGTCCCCGTGGGTGCCTCGGCGAGTATGTCCCGACCAGCCAGCAACTGCGGGATGGCCTCTCGCTGGATGGGTGTCGGCTCCTCGTAACCCAGTTCGTTGAGCGTGGCCACGACCTGGGGGCCAAGCCCGAGAGCCTCGAACGTGGCGTCGTCACCGTCGGCTGCCGGAGCGTCCGGTATGGCCTGTTCCTGCGTCATGTCCCCAGTATGGGGCCGGTCACGTTGAGGCCCGTCAGCCCCAGGGCGTCTGTGCGCCGGGCACGGCACTACCCACCACGGAGCTTCCGGACACCGCCGAACCGGAGGCACCTCCGCTCGATTCGGGTGTCACGATGGCGGCCGTGCCGTAGGCCACGATCTCGGACATCGTGGAACCCATCTCGGAGCTGTCGAACCGCATCGAGACGATGGCGTTCGCGCCCAGGGCCTCGGCATGCTCGACCAGCCGCGCAACGGCCTGGTTCCGGGTCGATTCCAGGAGTGCCGTGTACTCATGGATTCTCACCGCCACCAAGCGACCGGAACGAGGCCATGATGTTGGGACCGATCCCCCGGCTGCGCACGACCAGCCCGAAGCACAGGCCACGGACCTCCACCACCTGGTGACCAGGCACGAACGGCGTTGTGACGACGAGCACCCTGTCTCCTTCCTGTTGCCGCCAGGGTCCGATCGACCGACCGGCGGACGATACACCGTAGCTGCCAGGCGACTCGGTAACCCGTCGACCCGCCCTGTCGCCGCCTGCCTAGAGCGACTCGAGGACTCGGCTGATGCGCCGCTCGCGGGTGGCAGGCGTCTTGGCGTCCTCGATGGAGCGCACATGTTCCTTGCGGGTCGAGTACGAGAGGCGGTCGAAGGCTGCCCTGAGACCCTCCCCGGCCTCGAGCGCGACGGCGAGGTCGGCAGGATCTCCACCGTCCGGGGGGTCGTATCCAGCTCCAGGCTGACCGTGACCTCCGTGCCGGGCTCGATACCCGAGTTGGCGCGGTGTTGCTGGCTGAACGGGATGAGGAACTGGCCGCCCATCACCGCGACCGTGCTCCGATAGGAGTAGCCGCCGATGGTTACGATGACCGCTGGCCGCTTCGAGGTGCCGAGTCCCTCGATGACTTCCGGCGGCACGACGATGCCGGTCGCATCCACCGCGTCGTCCCTGAGCAGCGTGGTCGTGAATGCGTTCGTCATGTGCCCTCACTCCTGCCCGACCTGTGGGTCGTGGCGCGGATCGCGATCCAGCCTCCCAGCCCAGCCACGGCCGATGCGCCAAGGATGCCCAGTTTCGCATCGCGCAGGCCCGTTGGACCGAGCGCCGCGAGGTCCGCGATGAACAGTGACATAGTGAAGCCGATCCCCGCCAGCAGCCCGATGGCGGCCATCTGACCGGGTGTCGATTCGCTCGGCAACCCCGTGCCGGCGATCCGTCTCAGGAGCCATGTCGACGCCAGGATGCCGATCGGCTTGCCCAGCACCAGGCCGGCGAAGATGCCCAGGGTCACCGGTTCCGACAGCACTTCCAGGCCGCCGGTCAGCCGGACGCCGGCGTTGGCCAGCGCAAAGATGGGCACGATGACGAATGCCGACCAGGGGTGCAGCAGATGCTCCAGGGCGATGAGCGGGGAGCGTGTCGGCCGTCCATCCGAGGGCATGGCACCCACGACCGCCGGAACGGTGAACGCGAGCAGCACGCCCGCGATCGTCGCATGGATACCCGACACCAGGACCCCGATCCACAGGCCCACTCCCAGCACACCGTATACGACCAGCGACCGGACGCCCATCCGATTCGCTGTGACCAGGAGGGCCAGGCAGATGATCGCCTCGGCCACACCCAGGAGCTCGATGGAGCCCGTGTAGAACAGGGCGATGACGAGCACGGCAAGCAGGTCATCGACGATGGCAAGGGTGGTCAGGAACAGCTTCAGCGCGGCAGGCACCCGGGAGCCTGCGATGGCCAGGACTCCCAGGGCGAAAGCGATATCCGTAGCCATCGGGATGCCCCATCCCGAGGCGCCGGGTCCACCCGCGTTGAGCACCAGGTAGATGAGAGCGGGCACCACGGCGCCGCCGATGGCCGCCACGATGGGCAGAAGCGCCGTGCGGGGTTCACGCAGTTCGCCCATGCGCAACTCCCGTTTGATCTCCAGCCCGACGACCAGGAAGAAGATGGCCATCAGGCCCTCATCGACCCAGTGGCCCAGCGACATGGACCATTCTCGCGCACCCACGATCAGACCGACCTCGGTATGCCACATCGCATCCCATGCCGCCCACGCAGGCGAGTTGGCGATGACCATCGCGGTTGCCGCGGCGACCATGAGCAGGATCCCGCCCGCAGCCTCGGCTCGCAGGAAGTCACGCAGGGGCTCCAGCAACCGCGTCGGTGACAGCATCGACCAAGCCTACCCGCGCCGGCTGCCGCGCAACAGCAGCGCAGGTCGAGCGTCAGTGGCTGGGAATGAGTGAGACCATGGGGCGCTCCGATCACCCGCCGAACCGTCCCGGGCACCGATGGGCGTCACATCCGGTCGTCCGGGGCACCCTGGCACGGCTGCCGCCGGGAGCGCTCCTGCTCTCCGTTCTGACGTTCGGCAGCTACCTCGTCGGGCTCATGCGCGACCGGGTCCTGGCGCGGATGTTCGGCGCTGGCACCGAGCTGGACGTCTACAACGCGGCGCTCGTGCTGCCGGAGCTGGTCCTGGATGTGCTGGTGTTCGCGGGCCTGTCGGCGGCCTTCGTGCCCGTCCTGATGCGTACCGAACGCGACGATCCTTCGGCGGGCGCGGCGTTCGCACGGACGATCCTGACCACCGCTTTCGTGACCATGGCGGTGGCTGTCGGGGTGCTGTTCCTCGTGGCCCCCTGGACCGTGCAGATCGTGGCCCCTGGCTTCGATGCCCAGCAGGCTGCCCAGTACACCGCCCTGTTCCGCCAGATGTGCCTGACCGCACTCGTGTTCGCGGTGTCATTCGCCCTGGGTGAGTTGCTCGTATCACGGCAGCGGTTCTTGGCATACGGCATCGCTCCCCTCTTGTACAACCTGGGGATCGTCCTCGGTGCGGTGGTCCTGGGTCCCAGGATGGGCATCGAGGGAGTCGCCATAGGCACGCTCATCGGCTCGCTGCTGCACCTGGCGATCCGGATCGGTGGTGCGCACCGCGTGGGCTTCGTATATCGACCCGTCTGGGCCGTACGTACACGTGAGTTCCGGGAGTATGTCCGGCTGGCGGTCCCACGTGCCGTCGCGCAGCCCATCGAGGCCATCACCTTCCTGTTCTTCACATCGGTGGCATCGGGGATGGCGGCGGGCAGTGTCAGCTCGGTGAGTTTCGCGCGCAACTTCCAGAGCGTCCCGGTATCGCTGGTCGGGATCGCCTTCTCGGTCGCCGCCTTCCCGGTGCTGTCACGTGTCGCGGCGACCGGTGACCGCGTCCGCTTTGCGCGGCTCGTGCGCGACGACCTGGTCATCATCGGGGTGCTGAGCGTCATGGCAGGCGTGACGCTGGCCCTTGTTGCGGGTCTCGTCATCCGGATGCTGCTGGGAGGTGACTCGTTCGATGAGGCCGACGTCGCCACTACCTCGATCCTGCTGGCGGCTTTCGCCATCTCGGTCCCGCTGGAGGCGCTCAACCACATGCTCAGCCGGTCGATCTTTGCCACCCGCGAGACGGTGCTTCCGGTGATCGCGTCCGTCCTGGGTCTGCTGACCATCGTGATCACGGTCTCCGCGCTGCGGCCCTCCGAGGGGATCGTGGCGATACCCCTTGGCTTCGCGGCCGGCATGGGCGTCAAGCTGGCGATCCTGGCCGTGGCGCTCCGATCCCGAATCGGGCGGCTGGACGCGATCCCGCCCCGCGAAGCAACGAGCACCTAGCGGGCAGCCGTGCCCAGTTGATCCCGCAGTGGGATGGTCGGGACCACGGTGAGGTACTTGCCATCCCGCTCCGGGTAGCGACCCTCGGGACGACGCCACTCCAGAAAGTTGCGCCTGATCTCGGCGAGATCCTGGAGCGTGCCGGGTGGGTCGGACGGGCCCCAGATGGAGGAGACCCTGGGATACCACGGGTCGAAGATGTGGATGCCCGTGATGCGGGCATTGCCGAATACCGTCGGATCCGCATCCGCAGTGAATCCCGTCATGACCCAGGTGTGTGCCCCGTGCCAGGCGATGAGGATGGCTGGCGCCCCGGTCCGGGTGATCGCCACGGCTGCGTCACGGAGCGCCTGGTTCCGGTTCTGGAAGGCACGCACCTCGTAGCCCCTGACGCCGTAGGCGGCAAGGGCATCCACCATCGCGCCAGGTCCCCAACCACCTGCCTTGGCGTCCGACCGGCTCTCCCACTCCTCCAGCCGGGCGTGCACCTTCCGCTGGAAGCTCTCCGAGGTCCCGGCGTGGCCGTGCATGGCGAGCACCATCTGGAGCCCCGCAGGAGCGCACATGGTGTTCTCGACCTCGGTAGCGAACGTCGTCTCGGGATCGGCCACCTTGAGCTTCAGGTGCACCGGCCGCCGTCGCGGGCGCGGGGTCGCGGTCGGCGATGTGCCAGACCGGGTGTCTGTCGCCCCCGGTCCAGCCGAGTCGACGCGCGGTTGCTCGGCGGTCGGATCCGGTTCCGGCGTCAGCTCCAGCTCATCGGTGGGGGCCGGTCCCAAGCTGGCGTCCGCGTCGTCCGGGACCTCATCGGCTGGTGGCGTGAACTGGACGGTCGGTGGTGTCGTCCGGTCGGCGGGCGGGTGGAGGGCCAGATCCACCCGCGCGGCCAGATGGTCGATGTGATCGCGGACGCCGAAGGCGTTCGCCCACGCCAGGCCAAGTCCGACGAGCAATGCGAGCATCACGACGCCGAGCGCGACCAGCCACGGGCGCCGTCGTCGTCTCGACCGAGACCGACGCCACGGATCTGGCGGGTGCCCTGCTCCATGGGCGGGCTGACGGGTCATGCAGGCTCCCGTGGGGACGTGTCTCGGCCATCACCGGTGTCGCCTGGTGGTGCCTCGCAATCACGACGCCCACGGGAAGCGTCTGTTTCAGTCGAGCACGGAATGGAGCCGCGAGCCACCCTGGGACCCGCGGCTCCATGTTGACCGCTTCGTCACGGTCGAATGGTCGATGGTCGGCTTGAGGGCGCCATCGACGGTTGATGTCAGCGCGCGACGACCCGCGTCGCGTCGAGGGACCCGTCGGCCTCGAGTTGTCCCACGGCGACGACGGCGCGGCCTGCCACCAGGTCCGTGATGCCTGGCGTCGTGGACCCCAGGACGTTCCAGACGGTCGCGGGCGTGACGTGCACCGTCTGGGTCGTGCCATCTGCCAGGGTCAGGGTGAAGCTGTCCGTGGCCACCTCGGCAACGGTGCCCTGGGCAAGATCTGGGAGCAACTCGATGCCCGTGACGGTGTAGGTACCGTCGGCGTTGCGGGTCTGCTCGATGCGCACCCGATCGCCCACCGCGATGTCCGAAAGCGGGATGACGGTCGCGTCCTTGGTCAGCACCACACCCGTGGTATCGATGGATCGCGTCCAGCCGTCCGGGGTTTCCAGGGTGAGACTGGTGCCGTCGCTGGCCGTGACAGTCACGGCATCCCTGGCCACGTCCATGACCCCGCCACGCAGGCCGCCGTTCCGCTGGCCTCCGCCTTGCCTTCCCGGGCCACCGAAGCCGATATCGCCGCGGGTATACCCGGGACGCTGCGCCTCGGGATCCCCCGGGTTGGGACCCTGGGTCTGCGCCGAGGCAGCCCCGCCCGCGAGCAGGGTCGCCGCGATAGCTGTCGTTACCGCGCCGAGTCGGAGGACCCGGCGACGGCCATGTGTGCTGGGTGTGTCCATGGATTGGTTACTCCTGTCTGTCCGTGTGGATCGGGGACCGGTCAGCCCGTTGATGGCGCCATGACAGCGCCGCCACGTGAGGAAGGCCTGAGGATCCCGTCTGATCGTCAGCGGCCTCTCACGGCACGGACCGCCGGTCGCACAACGGGCCATCGGTCGCGCGTGATCGGCCGCCGGGTGTCCTGCCCGTCCTGGGCCTTCCGTCGGGTGCCCGACGCGTGCCCCTTGCTGCATCCTGTGGCGGCATCGCCTGGACCCTGGTTCGTGCGGCGCGTCCTTGTCGGGACCATCAAGCCGTCGCGATCCGTGCGCCAGCGATCCTCAGGACCCTTTCATGTTCGTGTGATGGGATGACGGAACGGGCCGACGAGCCACCGGCACCAAGAGGAGGTCAAATGCAGCACCAGCCAACGGATCCGTCGCCCCGGCGACGTCGACGTCTCGGCCTGTTCACCGGGGTCATGACGGCATCGCTCCTGGGCGTCGCGACCGTCGCGGCCCAGTCACCGAGCCCGGAGACTGATAGCCCGACTGGTGCGCGCCCTGTGCCTGTGATGCGTCCGCACCTTCTCCCCGGTCGGCCGGGACGCCAGCCGATCGGCGACCAGCGCGCCGGTGGTCGCTGGCGATTCGGCGACCGGGCCCCCGGTGGCGGCATCGAGCGCGGAGGCCGATCCACCGACCGGGCCGGTCGTCGCCAGATGCCGTCGCAACGACCTGCCGTTACGGTCGCGGCCATCGCGGGACCCGTGATGTCGCTGACCACGGCCGACGGCTGGACCCGCGATGTCGACACCACAGGTGTCACCATCACCCGCAATGGCGGGGGAATCACCCTTGCTGATGTCCATGTCGGGGATGCCATCCGGCTGGGTCAGACCCGCAACGATGACGGGACATGGACCGTGAACCGCATCGACGTCCAGCTGGCGGTGACATTTGGGACGGTCGCATCCGTGGCCGACGATAGCTTCACCGCCACGGAACCCGATGGAGCGAGTGTCACCGTTCGGGTCACTGCCACCACTCGTTGGGTGTCACGCCGCGGCCAGGTGGCGGGCATCACCAGCCTCACGGTCGGCTCGCCCGTGGCCGCCAAGGGCGTCCGTGCTGCGGATGGATCCATCGATGCCATCGTGGTCGGTGTGGGCAGCCCAGTCTCGGCCACGCCGTCTGGTCCGCCCGCCGCGCCACCTGTCCCGGCCGCCAGTCCGTCCCCGGGGGCTTCGTCGAGCTAGTCCTCAGCCGGTGGACACTCCCTGGGCATCACCCCTCAGGGCTGGTTCGGCGTGCGGGTCGTCGTGGCGTGGGATCATGACCATGGCAAAGAGCGTGGCCAGCAGCGTTGCACCGACACCCAGCCAGATGGCGGCATCCAGGGAGGTGGTCGCGAGCAGGCCACCGACGGCCGCGCCGATGGGGTAGCCCAGGAAGTTGAAGGCCATGGAGACAGCGAAGGCCCGGCCCAGCATTGCCGGGTCGGTTCGGCGCTGTCGCATGGTGAACAGGCCGATATCCATGGGTCCGTTCAGCAGCCCATTGAGGGTCATCGATGCCACCAGGCCGGCCCAGGCCAGCGCGATATCGCCTGGATCAGCCGCCGGCAGCATGAGCATCATCGCGGGACCCATGAAGGCCATCGGCAGCACCAGCAGCACCCACTCACGTCTGCGGGAATCGATCCGCCCGGAGATGCCAACGGAGATGACTCCCGCCACGCCCGACAACGCGAACACGACGCCCACCATGGCCTCGGTGCCACCGAGACGCTGCAGCACGATGATGGGGATCGCGATGGTCGTGATACCGCCCGCTAGATTGAGGGTCGAGATCGAGAAACCCAGACCTCGCAGGGACCGATTGGCCCATACGTAGCGCATTCCCTGCCAAGCGTCGACCAGCAACCGCCCGGTGCTGCTGGGCGTGCCACTGGGTTCCCGGACCGGCCACAGGATGAGCGCCGCCAAGGCATATGGCACCCCGATGGCGATGACCGCAAGACGCGGCCCCAGGATCGCGACCATCGTCGCCGCGAGTGGCGGGCCGATGATGGTGGCCACCACATATCCGCTCGAGTCGAGGGCGTTGACCCGCTCCCACAGGTGTCGGGGCGCCATCATGGGGAACAGGCTGCGCAGGCCGGTCTGGCTGAAGGGACCGGTCAGCGACGAGACGGCGGCGATGACCACCAGCAGCGGGGCAGATAGCGCTCCAACCATGGCCAGGCCGCCGACGAGGATCATGGTCATCATGGCCACGATGTAGTCGACGATGATGAGCTTGACCCGACCATGCCGGTCCAGGAGAGCGCCTGCGACCGGACTGAGCAGGATCCCCGGCAACAGGATCGCGAACGTGACCACGCCGGCCACCGCCGGTGACTGGTACTCCGCCAGGGAGAAGAGCACCAGGGCCACCGACACCATCGCCTGGGCGATACGCGCGACCTGCATCGAGAGCACTACCCGGCCCAGGTCGGGGATGGCGAAGACGGCCCGGTACGACCGGTCGGGAGGCAGGTGGCGATCGCCTGGGAGGATCTCGGGAGACATGGGCCGTCCCTAAGTCTGAGACCAGGCGAGGTCGGCCGCTGTCGTCCCGACAGAGCACCTGCAGCGCGTCACGTACCATGCCGCGCCATGACCATCGATGAGGCGCTCGACCGGTTCGTGGTCGTCGACGAGGCCGCCGACGCGAGCGGGATCGACCTCTTGCGGGACTTCGCAGAGGACGCCGGACCGGGCTACCTCACCGGGGACGACGAACAGGTGTACGAACACGCCCTGGCGAGTGGGGTGCAACGGCCATTCGCGAACAGCATCGGGTCGTCGATCATCCCCGGGATGCTCGCGGAGTTCCTCAACGAGCACCTTGTGGCCACCTTCGATGGCGAGCCCGAACAGGCGCACTCGATCGCCGCGACCATGGGCCGCCTCGTCGAATGGCTTGCGGACGTGGGTGCCATCCACCGGCAAGCTGCGAGGGCGGGGGCGGGAGTGGCGAAGCGCGCAGCGGACCAGTTGCCCAGGGCCATGGTCCTGGGCGTCCTGCTCGATCGGCAGGCCGCGCGGGTCGACCAGAAACTGGGGTTCGATCCTGCAGAAGTGGTGGACGGCTTCCAGCGCATCGACCGCCTGCAGCCCGGGATGCTGTGGTTCGCCGATGGCATCGGCCCGGTCCCCATCGGTGAAGCGGCCAGCCGCGTCGCACAGGTCGGCTGGTGGATCGACATCACCGTCGCCCCGAAGGGCGGCTTCTGGCACATCCTGGAAGTCGGTGCGGTGGTGCCGGAGCGGACCCTGCCCCCGGAACCGCGTGGCCGGTCAGGAGGGGCGATCGAGGGACCCGAATAACCGCATGTTGGGCACGAACTTCTGGGGGGGACCACCCAGCCTTGCCAGGCCGATGCCTGCGTCGCCCTCGACGAACCGGGAGTACGCCACGTCCGAGAATCCGGCGGCGACGAACCAGCTTCTGATCTTGGGTGTCAGGTCGGGTGTCGCCCGCCCCCTGGTCCAGATGACGAACGCATTCCTGGAGCAGAGCATCGGCAGCATCTCGATGGTCTGACGGATATCGTCATCGGAGATGTGACAGAACAGGCCCGAGACCACGAGGATGTCCGCAGGGACCATCGAGAGGTAGGCGTCGCTGATACCCGCATCGACCTCCAGGACCTCCACATCGGGCAGGCCGGCCTCCCCTGCGGCACAACGCGCGGCCGCTGCGAGCATCGGGTCGCGTTCGACCAGCAGCACATGCGTGTCGCCGATGCGACGGTGACCCGTGAGCCCCCCGATGACGTCGCGGCCATCGCCTGCACACATGCTCACGATCCGGATCGGACCAGAGCCACTCCTGGTTGCGGCATCGGCGACCGATCGCCGGACTACCTCCAGACGTCTTCGGAGAGGTCCGTCCGGACCATATGCGGCCTCGTGCCAGGCCACCCAGTCAGTGCTCATGCCGATCCGATCATTTCCTGCCAAGCCGGGCTCGATGGCCAAGCGTGCGGTGCCCATCGTATCCCTAATGGGCGCTGATCGGGTTCCGCGCCCCCCTGCTATACTTCTGGAGTCGCCCGAAGTGGGTGACGCTCCGCGTGGTCGACCCCCCCTTCTCGAACGGACCGTGCGTCTGCTTTTGAGTTCGGGAAGCGTGAAAGGGCAACCATGTCCGCAGGAACCATCAAGAAGGTCGTGGCTGACCGCGGCTTCGGCTTCATCACCGCCGAGGACGGCAAGGACTACTTCTTCCACCGAAACGAGTTGGACTCGACCCTGGACTTCGACCGCCTCAACGGCGGTGAGCGCGTCTCGTTCGATGTCCAGCAGAGCCCCAAGGGCCCGCGCGCGACACGCGTCAGCGCAGCCTGACCAGCCTCTGAAGGGACGCCGCGCAAGCGGCTCCCCCAGCGATCGATCCCCGACCATATGGCCGGGGATCTCGTGATTCCCTGGGGCGATGGGGGTCGTCACGGGATCTCGGGGATGTCCGACCCGAGACACCCGGTGATCTCATCGGGATCTCAAGTTCTGAGGCGTACCCTGCCCACGACATGCACCTCCTGATCGTGGAAGACGATGATCGGCTCCGCCGCCTCCTCAAGCGACTGCTGGAGGAGCAGCGACATGTCGTGGATGCGTGCGCGACGGGTGAGGAGGGCTATGCAGTGGCGAGCGTGCCCGGGGACGCGATCGACGCCGTCATCCTGGACATCGGCCTACCGGATATCAGCGGGCTGGAGGTCGCCCAGCGGCTACGGCGCGACAGGAACCAGGTGGCCATCCTGATGCTGACCGCGCGCGACACGGTCGGCGACCGCGTCACCGGCCTCGACGCCGGCGCCGATGACTACCTGGTCAAGCCCTTCGCGTTCGCCGAGCTGTCGGCACGCCTTCGGGCGCTGAGTCGCCGCTCATCCCCGGGGACCCGCCGACCCGAGTCCCGACTCAAGGTGGGTCCCATCATCCTCGATGAGACGCGGCGACGGGTGACCATCTCGGACCAGCCCGTCGAACTGAGCCCGCGCGAGTTCTCGCTGCTGGAATGCTTCCTGCGCCACCCCGACCAGGCGCTGACCCGGGACCAGTTGCTCGACCACGCGTGGCCATTCGGTGTCGCGGTGACCCCGAACGCAGTGGATGCATATGTCCATTACCTGCGGGACAAGCTGGGCAGCGCGGGCGGCATGATCCGAACCGTGCGTGGGGTGGGCTACCGCCTGAGTGATGCCTGAGGGGCTCCCTGCGATGCAGGACGAGACCACCGACCGACCAGCCTCGGTCTCCATCGAGGATGCGGCGCGCATCCAGGACGCACGGATGATCAGGGGTGTTCGCTGGCGCCTGGTCCTGTTCAGCGGAGGTGCGACCCTGGCGGTGCTGCTGCTCCTTGGCGTGGCCATCTATACCGCCGTCGCCGACTCACTGGCGACCCAGGGCGTGCAACGGCTCGACGAGCGCGCCCAACCCATCGTGCAATGGGTGCGCAGGGGTGGGACCAGACCGGCTCCCCTGGAGTTCCGTTTCGGTGGCCGGACCACCGGCACCATCGCGGTCCTCGTGGACGAGTCTGGCGCTGTCGGCAAGGCCGAGGACCTGCAGCTGCCCGAGGGCCTGCCCAGCATGGACAGCGTCGCCGTTGCCCGCCGGGACGGCCGCGATGTGCGCACTCTCGATGCGGGAGGCTATCCCCAACGCGTGTTGAGCGTCCTCGCCTCGACCCCTGGTGGCGGCAAGTACGTGACCCAGGTCATCCAGGACCGCACCGCGGAGCAGGACACGCTCGATTCGCTGCTCCAGGTACTGGTCGGTGGCGGCCTGGTGGCGCTGGTGCTGGCGAGCATGCTGGGCGCGGCATACGCGACCCGCGCGCTTGTGCCCATCCGGGCATCGTTGCACGCGCAGCGTGAAGCGTTGCGTCGCCAGCGGGAGTTCGCGGCGGACGCCAGCCACGAGCTACGGACGCCGCTGACCATCGTCCGTTCCAGCGTCGAGGACCTGCGGCTGCATGAGGATCGCCCGGTCGCCGAGGTCGGCACGGCACTCGACGACATCGATGCGGAGATCGCCCACCTGACGTCGCTGGTGGATGACCTGCTGCTCCTGGCCCGTTCCGACTCGGGCGCCCTGGACCTGACCCTCCAACCTGTGGAGCTCGGCGACCTGGCGGCCGACGCGGCGGTGGCGATGATGTCTCCCGCCAGCAGCAGGGGCGTGACCGTCGAGGTCGACCCGGAGCCCGCGATGGTGGAGGGCGACGCACTCCGCCTGCGACAGGTCGTGACCATCCTGGTGGACAACGCGGTGCGGCATAGCCCAGCCGGAGGCCACGTCCGGGTCCTTGTGCGCAGGGAGCGCTCGATGGCCCGGCTCGTGGTCGAGGACCAGGGGCCGGGCGTCCGGCCCGAGGACCTTGCCCACGTGTTCGATCGCTTCTGGAGGGCCCAGAACGCTCCGGGCGGCGGTACCGGCCTGGGGCTCGCGATCGCGGCCACCATCGTGACCCGTCTGGGTGGTCGGATCGGTGTGGCGGGGCGCCCGACTGGGGGCGCGGTGTTCACGGTCGAGCTTCCCCTGCTCACGTCGATGCCCCGTTCGATGTAGTTCTCTTCACCTCAGGTCCGGAACGCCGATTTCTCAGCCGATCCTCAGACCTCGATCACATGGTGAAGGCTATCGATCCCATTCAGGAGGCATCTCACATGCACCTCGAGCACCCGGATCCGGCCACCCTTGGCCAGGACGGCACAACCAGCATGGCCGGTGCGGCCAGCGCTACGTCCCGGGCGCGCCGAACGATCGGCACGACCCGGACCCTCGGTATCGGCGCGCTATGCCTGATCTCGGCAGGCCTGGGAGCCGCAGTGACCTCGGGCGGCGCCGCATCCGCCGCGGACACCGTGCTCCCCGTCCCGGCAGCCGGCACCGCCGATGCCATGGGTGACAACCAGGTCATCATCGATGTCGTCAAGCAGGTCTCGCCCGCTGTCGTGACCATCAATGTCTCCACGGGTGTCGACGCGAGTGCACTCCCGGGTGGCGACAACGGGCCCCAGGGCTTCGTGCAGCAGGGCACCGGATCGGGCGTCATCATCGACGCGGACGGGCTCATCCTGACCAACCATCACGTCGTCCAGGACGCCGACAAGGTCAAGGTCGTGCTCGCCGACGGCCGAACGTTCGATGGCAAGGTCGCGGGCGTCGACACCTTCACGGACCTGGCGTTCGTCAAGATCGACGCGTCGGGCCTGCCGACCGCCACGCTCGGCGACTCCTCCGCCATCCAGGTCGGCCAGCTTGCCGTGGCCATGGGTCATCCGCTGGGCGAGTTCCCGGGATCCGTTACGTCGGGCATCGTCAGTGGCCTCGACCGCTCGGTCGTTGTCACCGACATCACCAGCGGCGGTGCCAACAAGCTCGTGCATCTCATCCAGACCGATGCCGCCATCAACCCCGGCAACTCGGGCGGACCACTACTCGATGGTGATGGCAAGGTCATCGGCATCGACACCGCCCAGGCCGGCGCGGCACAGGGGATCGGCTTCGCCATCCCGATCGACCTCGCCAAGCCCATCATCACCCAGGTGCTCGCGGGCAAGGACATCGCGCGCCCCTACATCGGCATCCAGTACCTCCCGATCGACGCCCAGGTCGCCAAGGACAATTCCCTGGCAGTCAGCTCCGGCGCCTGGATCCATAGCGTGGCCGCGCCAGGGAAGGAAGCGACCTCGCCCATCCGCGCCGACAGCGCCGCCGAGAAGGCGGGCCTCAAGGCCGACGACATCATCACCGCCATCGGGGGCCAGGCCATCGATGCGGCGCACCCGCTCGACCTGGGGCTTCTCGCCCACGCGCCCGGCGAGACCGTTGCCTTCACCGTCCTGCGGGATGGGGCGACGACGTCGGTGGACGTGACACTCGGCACTCGCCCGGCAGACCTTACGCAGTAACCCATGGTCGGGGCGGAACCCTCTCCCGCCCCTCCCACCCTTCATAACGACGACGGCGCCCTCCAGGCGCCGTCGTCGTTCGTTGGTCGGGCATGCTCGCGGCCTCGCCTGGGTATTGGTTCGTCGTGCCATCATCACGGCATGCGATCCGATCGACCGCTGATGCTGGAGCTGTTCGGGACGGGTACCCAGGCCGTCGACGACGCGCTCGCCGACATCACCGACGCAGAGTTGGACCGGGCCGCCCCCGATGGTGGCTGGACGGCCCGGGACGTCGCACATCATCTGGCGGACAGCGAAGCGAATGCGTTCATCCGCCTTCGCCGTCTCATCGCGGAGGACGATCCGGTCATCGTCGCGTACGACCAGGACGAGTACGCGCGACGCATCCACTACGGGCGACCCATCGCATCCTCACTCGCCGTGCTGCGGGCGGTTCGCGTCTCCAGCCTGGAACTGTTGGGGTCACTGACCTCAGACGAATGGGAACGTAGCGGCCGGCATTCCGATTCCGGACACTACTCCGTGGACGACTGGTTGGGCGTCTACGCGCGCCACCCCCACGATCATGCCCGCCAGATCCGCCGCGCCCGCGGCTGGGATGGTGACTGAATTCGGGGCCTGGCCTGTTCGCGCGACCTGAGGGTGCCGGTCGCATAAGGACAGCCTGAGTCCATCGGATCGCACCGCTCCACACGCGTGGACAGCACGCTCGTACCGCCCCCGTGACCGGAAGGGGGGACGACAGGATGGCACCACCCGGGGTACCCTGTGGCCTTGCGCATCCACGCCGTGCACGTGATGCGCCACGATCGTGGTCGGTCGCCCGCCGTTCCACCTGACATAGCCGTCATGACCAGCGCCCCAGCGTGAGGTTACCGCCAGTGCTACGTCCCCGCACTTCGTCCCGAGCCGGACTCCTGCTCGCCCTGGTTGCCGGAGCCAGCCTGTTCGGATCCGCACTGCCCGCGGCTGCCACCAGCGCGCCGTACGAGGACCTGGAGCATTTCGCGCTATCACTCGTGAACTGCACCCGAACCGGTGGCTGGGTGCGTGCCAACGGGACCTGCAGGGGCCGGGGCAGTGGCCGGTACAGTACCCGGCGAAAGCCCCTGACCCTGCACTCGGGTATCTCCAGCGCCGTCGCGCGCAAGTACGCGGTGCGCCTCGCTGCGGCAGATGCATGTCGCCACGACCTGGGGGGCAGCAGCGTCGTGAGTCGCTTCCGCAGTGGCGGCTATCGGGGGACGCCGTATGGTGAGAGCCTCGGCTGCAGCAGCGGCTGGAGCACCCGCCAGATGGTCGTCCGGACCCACCGGATGATGCAGTCGGAACACTCATCCAACGGCTGGCACTGGAAGAACATGAAGAACCCCGATTTCACCCGGGTCGGCGTGGGCATCGCGCGGCATGGTCGGGAGAGCCGCATCGTGTACGACTTCTACGGGGACTGACCTGTCGTCGGCATCGGGCGCCATGGTGAGCAGAGGCGCCGACCGGACCTTCGCTGCGGTATGGTGCGCATGCCACTCACGCGAGTAAGAGGGAGATCGGGAACGTGCTGGAACAAGATCTGGGACTGCTGGTCATCAGGCTTGTCGTTGGTCTCATCTTTGTCGCACATGGGGCACAGAAGGTGCTCGGCATGTGGGGCGGCCCTGGTCTCGTGGGCTGGACCGGCGCCATGGAGCACATGGGTTTCCGACCTGCGCGCTACTGGGCCCTCCTGGACGCCGGCGTGGAGTTCGGCTGCGGGATCCTGTTCACGATCGGATTCCTGACGCCCATCGCGGCGGCCGCGCTCCTGGGCCACGCCACCGTCATCATCCTCAAGGTACAGCTGCCGCGTGGCTTCTGGAACTCCAAGGGCGGTATCGAGTTCCCGCTGTCCCTCGCCGGCGGCCTGCTGGGCATCCTGCTCATCGGGCCGGGTGGCTTCTCCATCGACGGCCTGCTCCACCTTGGCCTGATGAGCGAGGCCTGGGTCAAGTGGATCGGCGCGATCGCAGGCATCGGCGGCGGTGTCGGCATCTACCTGTACTCGGTCAGACCGGCAGCGGGCGAACCACCAGCCTAGCCGCCGATGACCCGAGGGTGGGTCGGCCGGGCCTACTGCTTGACAGGCCCGAACTGCTTCCGGAAGAACGCACGCACGACGTCGATCTTGAGTTTCGTGGCGTACAGCATGTCGCCTGGGCCCGCGTACTTGGTGGGTCCCAGGACCGTGCTCTTGAAACTGTTGAGCTTCGCCCGCTCGGCAAGGGCCAGGAGAGCGGGCGCGTCGGCGAAGTCCACGTCGGTCTTGACCTCCCCGGGGAAGTGTCTGACCAGTTTGGGGAGTGCCTTGGGACCCTGCCGGACGACCTTCTTGAGCGCCGCCACGATGAGCTGCTGCTGACGGCGGCCACGCTCGTAGTCGCTGTCGGTGTGCCTGGTGCGAGCGAAGGCGAGCGCCACGTTGCCCGGCAGATGGTTCCTGCCGGCCTTGAGGCGCAGGCCCGTGCCACCCTTCATCCGAACATGTGACGACAGGTCGACGAGCGGCTTGTCCAGCCGCACGTCCACGCCGCCGATGTTGTCGATGAGGTTGCGGACACCATAGAAGCCGATCATGGCGTAGCGGTCGATCTCGATGCCGGACATGTACTCCATGGCCTCGACCATGCGCTTGAACTGGGCCTTGCGTCCGCCACCGAACCCGCCGAGGTAGGAGAACAGGGCATTGATCCGCAGGAACTTGCTGCCGAACGTCCTGCCGGGCCCGATGGGCACCAGCACCATGTCCCGTGGCAGGCTGGCCATGGACACCTTGCCGGTGTTGGGATCGATGGTCACGAACATGATGGTGTCCGTTCGACCATTGATCTGGCGGGTGCGCGAGTCAACGCCCAGCAGCAGCATGGTGAACCGTCCATCCTCCCCCAGCAGGTGATCGAGGCCGGGGATCTCGGCCACCTGGGTCGGTGTCGGCCTCGGCGTCCTGGTGGGTTCCGGTGTCGCGGTCGCGCGCGGTCGGGGCGTGCGAGTCGGTTCCGGCTGCGCCGTCTCGTCGATGCGCCTCGTTGGGTCCGATGAGCCGATGATGGTCGCGGTCGGACCCGGGTCTCCGGATGGTCGAGGTGTGCCAAGCGGGACGGCAAAGGTGCAGCCGGCGACGAGGATCACCACCAGGGCAGCGAGCGCGGCTCGGCGCGGATCGATCTTCAACGCGGGACTCCCATGCTGGTCGTGCGCTCGTCACGGCCTGACGGGAACTGGGCACTGATCCCCGGTGGCACGTGGCACGTCGGTGCCGTCCCGGAGTCTACCGCCGCTCGACCGAAGATGCCGTGGCTGGTCCCCTTCCGCCGGATGACGCGCTCCACCCGGCTGTACGAGCGATCCGCCGCTTCCTGGCGGTAGGAACTACACCTGGTCGCTCCGCGGCGGCACCAGCACCTTCAGGGCACCCGGCCGGACCACGACCTCGATCGCCCCGGTGCCGCAGGGGTCGCCGTCGACCTGGATCGGCTCCGGTGGCGTGGATTCAAGTCGCGCAGAACGGCACCGGAACCGCAGGGTCCGGGAATGCGCATCACCACCGATGCGGGTGCGCAGTAGATGCTCGGTGAGACCGAGGATCCCATCCACCACCCCGCGTGCGGCGACAACGAACAGGTCGAGCTGACCATCATCGGGCAAGGCAGGCAGCCTGGGACGGATCAGGCCGGGCACCAGGTCACCGACATTGGTGATCATCGCCACGGACGCCTCCAGCTCGATGAGCTGACCATCGATGGTGATCCGGAATGGCACAGCATCGATGCCCGAGGCAAGGCGGATGGCCTGGAACAGGTATGCATACCGACCGAAGCGGGCCTTATGGGAAGCCTGCGTGGTGGCCATCAGACGGGCATCGAAACCGATGCCGCAGCCGATGGCACAGATGGTCCGGACCGGTGGTGCGCCCTCCGGCAGATCGGTCTGGTACATCGCCACGTCGCCCAGGTCGATGGTCCGCGGGCGCGCGGTCGCCAGGGACTGTATGGCCGCATCGAGCCGGGTCGGGACGCCCAGGACGCCGCCCAGGATGTTGCCGGTACCCGCTGGCAGGATTCCCAGGGGCACGTCCGTGCCGGACAGCGCGGTCGCGATGGCCCGCTGGGTGCCGTCGCCGCCCAGGCCGACCACCGATGCCACACCG
The DNA here is from genome assembly GCA_963760625.1 of uncultured Chloroflexia bacterium. Classification (GTDB taxonomy): domain Bacteria; phylum Chloroflexota; class Limnocylindria; order Limnocylindrales; family CSP1-4; genus JAFMJV01. The sequence continues at coordinate 111,399 of CAVXDU010000008.1, read as the reverse complement.
GCATCGACGGCGTCGCGAACAGTGCCCTCTACGTCACTGGGCCCATCAGGGGTGACGACCTCGGGAGGCACCCCATCGCGACGCTTGAGGGCCTCGACGATGTCCGGCAGCATGCTCGCCGCGCCCCCCGCAGCGCGCACCCGCGACGCCTGAGGGTTGACGATGACCAGACTCGATGGCATCTGTGCAGGATGCCACGCCTACGCCGAGCCCGGGACCTCACCGGGGATCGTGCCCGCGGTCGCCGTCCGGGAGCCACCGCCGAACCGTCGCGCGACACCCTTCTTGCCGCCATCCACGAGCGAGTAGACAACGGGCACGATGACCAGCGTCAGGACCGTCGAGCTGAACAGGCCGCCGATGACCACCGTCCCCAGCTCCGCCGCGATGACCGACCCCTTGGAGAAGCCCAGCGCCAGGGGCAGGAGGGCGAGGATGGTGGCAACGGCCGTCATCAGGATCGGCCGCACGCGGGTCCGGCCGCCCTGGATGAGCGCGTCGTACGTGGAGTAGCCCTTGTGGCGCAACTGTTCCACGAGATCCAGCAACACGATGGCGTTGGTGACCACGATGCCGATGAGCATCAGGAAGCCGATGAGCGCGCTGATCCCGATCGGCTGACCCGAGATGAGCAACGCCGGGAAGGCACCGATCGTGGCCAGCGGCAGACTGAACAGGATGACCAGGGGGTCCACCAGTGAGCCGAACAGGAACACCATCACGAGGTACACCAGCAGGATGGCGACACCCATCGACAGGAACAGGCTGCCGAACGCCTGGCTCTGCTGCTGCGCCGCTCCCGCCAGCTCGACCGTGACGCCGGCCGGGATGGCTCCGCTGGCCTCGAGTTCCTTGACCTGGGCCGTCACTGCCTTGGTCACTGCGCCCTCGTCGTCGGTGACGATGTCGCCGCTGATGGTCGCCGCGGGCGCGCCATCCACCCGGGTGACCGAACCCTGCGAGTCAACCTGGGTGACATCGGCGACGTCGCCGAGGGGTGCCTGGCGCACTGCGCCGACGGGCATCTGCTTGAGCCCTTCGATGGAGGTCGCCGTCGAGGAATCGACCTTGAGCGTGACCGCGACCGGAGCCCCATCCGCACCAGTGATGGTGCCCAGCGGTTGGCCCACCAGGACGTTGCGCACGTCTCCGGCGATCTGGGCCGTTGTGGAGCCGAGCAGGATGGCCTGATTGGGGTTGACCGCGACGAGTACGGCCGGTACGGCACCCGTCAGATCGCTCTTGAGGTTGACGACATCCGGCTGGCGTGGCCAGCGCTGCGAGCATGGCGTCGTTGGCCTGCTTGATGGCATCCGGCGAGTCGCCGCTGACGATGATGGTCAGGCCTCCCCCGCCACCGAAGCTCTGCTGGGGACCGACTGCGATGTCGAACCCGTCGGTGGTGGCAGGCTCGAGAGCCGACAACAGCTCCTTGGTCTTGGCATCGAGATCGGTGGACGGCACGAGGCGGACCGTGATCTGGGCACTGTTGCCGGAACGGCCCTCGAAGGCGGCCTGGAGCGTCTGCGCGCCCGTATCGGCGTCACCCGGGATGCTCGTCTGGACGAGCTTCACGGCGGGGTCAGCCATGAGCAGGCTCTCGACCTGCTCGGTGCGCGCCAGGACGGCACCCGAGGAAGCGCCCGCCGGCGGTGACACGGTCACCGCCAGGATGGCCTCGCTACCAGTGTCCAGGAACTGGGTCGGGATCTTGGACACCAGGGACAGCGAGGCGAGGAACAGGATCAGCGCGATGCCCATGGTCGCCCATCGGGTCATGCGCGATCGAAGTGCGAGGGTGAGGATGGGGGTGTACAGGCGCTGCCAGATCGTCTCCGGCAGCTCGCCGTTCTCGTCGACCTTGATCTTGACCTTGCCCAGGAAGAAGTAGGCCAGCACCGGGATCACGGTCAGGGCGACGAACAGGGACGCCAGCAGGGCAAAGGTGACCGTGAGCGCGAAGGGCAGGAAGAACTGGCTCACGATGCCGCCGACGAAGCCCGAGCGGCAGGAACACGGCCACGGTGGTGAGCGTGCTGCTGGTGATGGCGCCTGCCACCTCCCGCGTGCCCGAGAGCACGGCATCGCCGATGGCCTCGCCACGCCCGCGGTGGCGGAATATGTTCTCGAGGACCACGATGGCGTCGTCCACGACCCGCCCGACGGCGACCGCCAGGCCACCCAGGGTGATGATGTTGATGGTCAGGCCAGCCAGACCCATGATGGTCAGGGCCGTGAAGATGGACAACGGGATGCTGACCGCGGCGACCAGCGTGGAACGCAGGCTGAGCAGGAACAGGAAGATGGTCAGGACCGCGAACAGGGCACCCAGCAGGCCCTCGCGGACCAGGCCATCACGCGACTCCTTGATGAAGTTCGCGGTGTTCGAGATGGTATCGACGGCGATGGCGTCGGGGTGCCTGGCGATGACCGTCGCGAAGGCTGCCTGGGTGGCGTCGGCGACATCGACCGTGTTGGCGCCGGCACCCTTGCTCACGATGAGGGTCAGCGACGGCTGACCGTTGGTGCGCGAAAAGCCCGAGGTATTGAGGTCGACGGGCGCGATGGTCGCGATCTCGCCCAGCGTCACCGGCTGGGGCGCTTCGCCCGGAGCGGCCGGCTGCTTGACCGTCACGATCTGCCCGGACAGCTCGGCAGGCGTCAGGAAGTGATGCGAGGCCGTGACCGGCAGCTGGGTCGTGCCATCGACGAGGCTGCCTGCGGGCACGGTCAGCTGGTTCGCCTGCAGCACGCCCTGGACCTGCTGGAGGCTGACGCCCGCGTCCGCCATCGCGGCCGGCTTGAGGGTGATGACCAGATGCGTCGTCGTGCCACCTGTCAGGTCGGCGGCCGAGACCCCGGGGATGGCTCGGACCAGCGGCAGCAACTCATTGCGGGCGATGTCGGCCGCGTCGGTGGCCGCCTCCGGGGTCGTTGATCCAGCGGCGGGGCCGACCGCCGCAACGATGACCGGCTGATCGTTGATGTTGACCGCCGAGACGCGCGGCTCCACGCCAACGGGCAGGGTCGCCTGGCCCATCGCGGTCTCGATGGCGGCGCGGGTGTCCTTGATGTTGGTGCCGTACTCGAACTGGGCGATGACCAGTGACAGCGAATTGGCGGACGTCGACGACAGGGCCTCGAGTCGCGGCACGCTCTTGATGGCCTGCTCGATGGGCACGGTCACCTGCTGTGCCACGTCCTCCGCGCCCGCGCCCGGCTGGGCGGCGATGACCGTGATGAATGGCAGCTCGATGTCCGGCAACAGCTCCTGGTGGAGCGATCCCCAGGCCACGAGCCCGCTGATGAACAGCGCCGCGGAGAGGAGGATCACGATGCTCTTGTTGCGCAGCGCGATCTCGGTGAGCCGGATCATGGGACTCCTTTGCTGGTCGGACGGGAAGGTGTCGATGGGGATGGGGGCCGGCCGGCCTCGGCGGGTGATTGGCGTTGCTCCAGCGCGCGAACCAGGCCCGCAACGCCACGCTGGAGCCCGGCCAGTTCGCGCGGCTCCAGCGCGTCGAGCAGGTCCAGCATCAAGCGCGGCCCCAGGTCCTGGAACCCATCGACCACGGCCTGCCCCTCCTCCGTCAGGTCGACCACGACCTGGCGCCTGTCGTCGGGATCACCATGTCGGACGACGAGCCCCATCTCGGCCAGCCTGTCGACGCTGCCGCTGACGGTGGATAGTCCCACACCCAGACGTGCCGCGAGCGACGACATCCGAACGCCCGGCATGCAACCGATGAGATGGAGCGCCTTGGCTTGCTGCATGGTCACGTCCAGTCGCACGAACTCGGTCACATGGACCTGGGCCGCGAGCTGCCTCAGTCGCTCGAACGCGGCGAGGACCTTGGTCGTGACGCGGCGGCGACCCGGGTCCGTCATGCACGGGCACCGGCGGGCCCGTTGGTTCGGTCGGACCGAATACTTCGCATGGACCGAAGCATACGACATCCGTTGCCATCGAGCAGCAACCGCACCCGCGACTGCTGTACCGTGCCGTGGTGACCCTGCAGCTGTCGCGCCAGGAGCGTCTCGCCGTCCGCTGGACGATCACCGTGCTGCCCGTCGTGATCACGCTGGCGGCGATGATCCTGTTGGCCACCGTCGTCCAGCCGTTCTTCTCCATCCTCTCGATGTTCTTCCTGGCCTGGATCCTGGCGTTCCTGCTGGATCCCGTCGTGACCGCGATCGTGCGTCGGGTGCCGACCCTGCCACGGGGCGTGACCGCGGCCCTGGTCTTCTTCGCACTCATGCTCATCGCCATCATCGGCCTGGTGGCCATCGCCAGCTCCGTGCTGTCCTCGCTGGCGAGGATCCTGGGCGACACGACGAGCGTGCCCCAGGCCGTGGATCGACTCATCGGGCCGCTGCAGTCACAGCTGGACGCGATGAGCATCGACATCAACCTCGACGGACGCCACGAACTCGGCCATCGGGCAGCTGCAGCAGAGTGGCACGGACCTGCTCCAGGACGTCCTCAATGGTGGGGTCATCCTGTTCACGCAGGGCACCGCGATCATCTTCATCGCCATCGTCATGGTCGCCAACAAGGGTCGCTTCCTGCGCTTCGGTCAGCGGCTCCTGCCGAGCGGTCGCGAGACCCTCCTCGATGACATCACGGTCGCCACATCCCAGTCCTTTGGTGGCTTCATCCGGGGTCAGTTCGGCATCGCGGGCCTGTACGGCGTGGTGGTGGGGGTCATCGCGTTCATCTTCGGGGTGCCGTTCGTGGCCCTCGTCGCAGTCCTTACCGCCGCGTTGCAGTCGATCCCGTACTTCGGCCAGCTGATCTCGTGGCTGCCCCTCTTCGCCACCACCCTGGTCTTCGCGCCGACCGCCATCGTGCCCGTCACGCTGGTGCTCGTTGCTGGCCTGTTGCTGATCCAGAACATCATCTCGCCCAGGGTGCTTGGTTCCGCCGTCGGGCTCAATCCCATCCTCGTGCTCGCCGCGGTGTTCGTCGGCGCACAGGTCGCAGGCGTGCTTGGTGGCGTCTTCGGGGTTCCCGTCGCGGCGGTGGGCGCGACGCTCTTCAACGCCTGGCTCGACCAGGTCCGGCCGACCACGCCCGTCGCCCGGGCGGGTGGGGACACGGCCGAGCTGGGTCTACACGCTAGTCCCGAGCACGCCGCCCGCGACGATCCTGCTGCCTCCGCGGCGGACATCCTCGCCGCCGCGCGCGCCGAACTGGCCGAGGCCCACGAGCACGGCGCCTCCGACGGGGAGACCCTCCACGAGCAACGTCCGGGAGGGCCGAGCCTCACCGCTTGAGCACGGCTCGATGTCCCAGGGAACCATGAAGGCCCACTCGAACGTCCGGTACGGGCATCGCCGGCCTGCGACTGGTCCGGCCGTGACGGAGTCCGACCAATGCCACATGTCAAGGCCGCGCTGGTGGCCTCCATCGTGACCAGCGCCCTGGTTGCCGCACCCACGATCGCATGCGGTGGGCTCATCGGTCCCAACGGTGCCGTGAACCTGCTGCGCACGACCACGTTCGTCGGTTACCACCAGGGCATCGAGCACTACGTGACGGCGTTCGCATTCAATGGAGGCGGTGGCGCCTTCGGTTCCATCACTCCCCTGCCCGGCATCCCGTCGGCCGTCGACAAGGGTGGCGATTGGACGCTCCAGCGACTCATCCGGGAGACCGAACCACCTCCGCCCGAGGTGCTGTTCGAGTCCGACGCGCGTCCAGCGCGCCAGCGCCCCAGGTGTCGAGATCCTGCTCGAGACGACCATCGATGCCCTCGACATCACCGTCCTCAAGGGCGGCGGCGATGATGTCGGTGCATGGGCTGCAGACCATGGCTTCCGCCTGCCACCGGACGCGCCCGAGGTGCTCGATTTCTACGCCCAGCGCAGCCCCATCTTCCTCGCAGCCGCATTCGACGCCGATGCCGCGGTCGAGCGCGGGCAGGCGATCGGCGACGGGACGCCCGTCCATGTCACCATCCCCACCGACGCTCCATGGGTACCGCTCCGGATCCTGTCCCTGGGCAAGAGCGCGAACGATCGTGTGGACGCCGACGTCTACCTGCTCACCGACCGCACCCCGACACTGCTGCCAGCTGCCACGGGTGACGGGCTGGTGCTGGACCACACGGCCCCCGCCAGTACGTCGCTGCTCGATGACCTTCGGTCCGACCGGGGCATGGAATGGGTCCCCGACTCGGCGTGGCTGATGAAGGTCCGGGTCGATTCGAGGGCTGCCGACCTGAGTTACGACCTGGCGGTCGATGCGACGGGTCGCGGCATGGCCTCGCGGATCGCGGCCGGGTTGGACCGCCCTGCCGATGCGCCCCAACCACCCACGCAGGCCATCGCTGTGGCTGCTTGCCCTGTGTCTCGCGCTGGCCAGCGCGGCAGGGGTCGGGGCATGGTCTCGCCGTGCCCGCCAGGCGCCGCAGCAGGACGCATAGCCGATCCAGGCGAGGGTCACTCGATGCGCCTGGTGCGTGGCCTGTCGCTGCCGCTCGGCGTTGCACTGGGTGATCCTCGTGTCCGTTCTGCGGTCGTGCCGGCTAGCCGGCGCACCACCGTCACCATCGGCATCCACTATTCGCACTTCGACCCGCGTGGCCGTCTCGGTGCCCGCAGGGGTGCCCGTCACATTCGTGCTTCGCAATGACGACCCCATCGACCACGAGTGGATCGTGGGCGACGAGGCCACCCACCGCCGTCATCGCCGGGGCACGGAGCCACACCACGGCGAGCGGGCCACGGAGCAGTCGGTCGCGGCACTCTCCACCGTGCGCACGACCGTGACATTCGCGACCCCGGGCACCTACCGCTACATCTGCCACCTGCCGGGCCACGAGGCGTACGGCATGGTGGGTGTGGTGACCGTTACTGGCGCCTGATCCCAATCACACGAAGCGGAGCTCGTCGACCTCCAGCCGCTCCACGGCTCGCGCACATGTGGGGCACCAGAACCGTGCCTCGACCGGCGTGCCGCAGGTTGCGTGGCGCATGGGCTCCGCCTGCGCCGACCCTCGCGAACCCCAGTCAGCCAGGAGACGGAGCGCGCCGGCAAGCTCCAGGCCTTCGCCGGTCAGGGCGTAGCTGAGCCGTCGCGGGCGCTCCTGGTAGGGCGTGGCGCGAACGATCAGCTCCCCTTCCAGCCGGCGGAGCCGCTCCGACAGGATGTTGGGCGCGATCCCGCCGACCACGCTGGACAGCTCGCTGAACCGGCGCGGTCCGTCCAGCATCGCCTCGATCAGCAGCAGGCTCCATCGATCGCCGACCCGCTCCAGTGCCGCGGCCAGGGGTGCTGACGAGAGTGACATCCGGGGATCGTACGGCATCGGCCTTGACACCGGCACGCCAGGGTGTAACTTGCACATTGCAAGTCGCATGTTAGCGGGAGAGATCGAGATGGGAGCCCTGGCAGAATTGGGCCGCGAGATCGGCCAGATCGCGGAGCACGCCGGTCCATCGGTCGTCGGCATCGGCGGGGGATGGCGAGTCGGATCGGGTGTCATCGTCGGCGAGGACCGGGTCCTCACCAATGCCCACAACGTCCACGATGACACCGTGACCGTCACCTTCGCCGATGGCCGGACGGCCGACGCCGCTATCGCAGGCATCGACCCTGATGGCGATCTGGCAGTCCTGGAGGCGGCCACCCTGGGCGCTCCCACTCTCGAACTCGGAGCCGACCTGCCAGGGATCGGCACGCCGGTGGTTGCGCTCGGGAGCGGTGTCGGCAATGGTTCCCGGGCCACCTTTGGGTTCGTCAGCAGCATCGGTCGATCATTCCGCGGGCCTCGTGGACGCCGCGTCACGGGAGCGGTGGAGCACACGGCACCCCTCATGCCGGGCTCATCCGGCGGACCCGTCATGGACATCGATGGCCGGCTCATCGGCATCAACACCAACCGCCTTGGACATGGCTTCTACCTCGCCATCGCGACCGATGTCGCGTTGCGTGACAGGGTCGCGGCCCTTGGTCGGGGCGAAGCCACGGAGCAGCGGCGACTTGGCGTTGGACTGGCGCCGGACCATGCCGCGCGACGACTGCGTCGGGCCGTGGGCCTGCCCGAACGTGACGGCGTCCTGGTGCGGCTGGTGGAAGACGATTCCCGCGGCCGCGGCGGCCGGCATCGCCGAAGGGGACCTCATCGTCGCCATCAACGGAGCGCCCATCACGAGCGCGGACGACCTGCTCGACGCTCTCGTTGCCACCGGTACCCTCGACATCATGCTGATCCGCGGTGTCGACGAGATCAGCGTCCGGGTGACCGAATGATGGTCATCGACCAGCAAGTCAGCGAGGCCCTTCGGCACGGCCAGCGAATGGACATAACGACCGTCGGTCGAAGGAGCGGCCAGCCACGACGCATCGAACTCGTCTATCACGTCGTGGACGGGCACGTCATCATCAGCGGGCGTCCCGGCCATCCCCGGTCATGGCTGGCCAACCTGCGGGCGGATCCACGGTTCACCTTCCACCTCAAGGGTGCTGTCACGGCCGACCTGTCCGCAACCGCCCGGGTCATCGAGGACCAGGAGGAGCGGGAGCGTCTCCTGCGCCCCATCGCGACCCTGTGGGGGATGGATCACGCGCGCATGGTCGCAGCGTCGCCGCTGGTGGAAGTCACCTTCGACTGAGCTGCGGCCCTCGGCGGAAGATCGGGAAGATCGCGACCCTCCTGGTCGAGTGTCGCTGCCTGGGCGACGTCGCTGCGAGCACCGCCAGCACCGCCAGCACCGCCAGCACCGCCAGCACCGCCAGACCGGGGACGATACCATCGCTTATGAGCAATCCGTCCTCGACCACGATCGCGCGCATCGCAGCCGGTGTAGTGCTATCCGAAGGACTACCTGGACCCGGACAGGTCAGTGGGCGACGGGTCGGGACTGTCGCACGCTCGGCGCCAGCCCCTGGCGAACCGTCCGGGCGAACACCTGCGCCGTCGGTCCGCCCGGATCCGACGTGGGGGTCGGCACCCAGGCCCCGATCAGCACTACACGGGCTGAGGCCCGTCGGCGGGTGTCGTCGTCGTTCACGTCGATCGATCCAGGCCCCGATCAGCACTACACGGGCTGAAGCCCGTCGGCGGCCCTGGCCGGCATCCATCCGACTGAACCACCATGCCGTCGTCTGGCGCTGCCAAGAGCCAGCCCGAAGCAGACTCGCGAGGCCCTCGCCGCCCCTGGCCTACCTGTCGCGTTCGGCAGCGTTGGACAAGGCGGCCTGCGCGGCGGCAAGTCGAGCCACGGGGACCCGGAACGGCGAGCAGGAGACGTAGTCCAAGCCAATCTTCTCGCACTTGAAGATCGACTCCGGGTCACCGCCGTGCTCGCCACAGATGCCCAGCTCCAGGTCCGGCTTGGTGGAGCGTCCCTTGTCCACGGCCACCTTCATCAGGCCGGCGACCGCGTCGTCGAGGGTCTGGAAGGGGTTCACGGGCAGGATCTTGTCCTCCACGTACTTGAGCAGGAAGCCGCCCTCCGCGTCGTCACGGCTGAAGCCGAAGCGTCATCTGCGTCAGGTCGTTGGTGCCGAAGCTGAAGAAGTCCGCCTCGCGCGCGATCTCGTCCGCGGTCAGGGCGCCGCGCGGCACCTCGATCATGGTCCCGAACTTGTAGTCCACGTGGACGCCCGGCCTTGGCCTCGACCGCGGTCGCCTCGGCCTCCAGCAGCTCACGCGTGCGGGCCAGCTCGTTCACGTGACCCACGAGCGGGATCATGATCTTGGCGATGGGGTTGCCACCCGCCCGCTTGACCGCGATCTGGGCGTTCAGGATCGCCCGGGTCTGGATCTTGACGAAGTCGGGGATCATCAGTCCCAGCCGGCAGCCGCGCAGACCCAGCATCGGGTTCTGCTCGTGCATCGACTGGATGGTGGCGAGCAGCCGCCGATCACCGGCCGAGGCAGCGTCGCCAGCCTTGGTCACCTTGACCAACTGCTCCTCGAGGTTCGGCAGGAACTCATGGAGCGGCGGGTCGATGAGTCGGATGACCACGGGCAGGCTGTCCATAGCCGTGAAGATGCCCTCGAAGTCACCCTGCTGGAGCACCTCCAGCTTGGCCATCGCCGCGTCGAACTCCGCGATGAGCGTTGCGTCGTCCGCGTTGGGTGTCTCACCTGCATCGCGGCGAGCCTTGGCACGGGTCGCCTGGTTGGCGATGAGGATGGCGTCCCGGACGATCTCCAGGCGGTCACCTTCCCGGAACATGTGCTCCGTCCGGCACAGGCCGATGCCCTCCGCACCGTAGCTGCGGGCGCGAGCGGCCTCTTCGGGCTTGTCTGCGTTGGTCCAGACACCCATGCGTCTGATCTCGTCCGCCCAACCCAGGATCCGCTGCAGGTCGGGCTGGTCCTCGAAACGGGCCGCGACCGTGGGCACTGCGTCGAGATAGACCTCGCCTGTCGAACCGTCGACCGAGATCCAGTCGCCCTCGCCGAACTCGAGCCCGGACTCGGAGCTCCGTGCACGGCCGGTGCGGTAGTCGATGAGCAACTCCGCGCATCCCGCGACACAGGGCTTGCCGATCTGGCGGGCCACGACCGCGGCGTGCGAGGTCGCGCCACCGCGGGCGGTGAGGATGCCCTGGGCAACGGCCATGCCGTGGAAGTCGTCGGGCGACGTCTCGATACGCACGAGCACCACCTGCTCACCACGGCCGACCCATTCGACCGCCACGTCGGCATCGAACACGGCTCGACCCACCGCCGCACCGGGCGACGCGTTCAGGCCCGTCGCGACACGGGGTGACGACGCGAGCGCGGTCCGGTCGAACTGGTCACGCAGCAGCTGGTCCACCTGCGCTGGCTCGATGCGCGCGACGGCCTCTTCCTTGGTGATGAGCCCTTCCTCCACCATGTCCGAGGCGATGCGAACGGCCGCGGCCGCCGTCCGCTTGGCGGAGCGCGTCTGGAGCATGTACAGCTTGCCCCGCTCGATGGTGAACTCCAGGTCCTGGACGTCCCGGTAGTGCTGCTCCAGCTGCTGGCCGATGCGCACGAATTCCGCGTACACCTCGGGCATCTCGGTTTCCATCTGCGAGATGCGGGGCGCGGTCCGGATGCCCGCCACGACGTCCTCGCCCTGGGCGTTGGTGAGGTACTCGCCGAATAGCACCTTCTCACCGGTGTTCGGGTCTCGCGTGAAGGCCACGCCGGTCCCGGAGTCGTCGCCCATGTTGCCGAAGACCATGGTCACGACGTTCACGGCGGTGCCCAGGTCGTGGGCGATCTTCTGGCTGTTGCGATAGTCGTTCGCGCGCTTGCCGAACCAGCTGGCGAACACCGCCTTGATGGACAGGTCTAGCTGCTGGTAGGGGTCGACCGGGAAGTCGGCGCCCGTGTCCTCGCGAACGATGGCCAGGAACTCGCCGACCAGATCCTGCAGGTCTGCTGCGGTCAGCTCGGTATCCAGGGTGACGCCGCGCGCCGCCTTCCTGGCGTCCAGCGCATGGTCGAAGCGCTCTGCCGACACGCCCAGCACGATGCGCCCGAACATCTGGATGAAGCGACGGTATGCATCCCAACCGAAGCGCTCGTTTCCAGTCAGGGCGATCAATCCCTGAAGCGTCCGCTCGTTGAGGCCCAGGTTGAGGACCGTGTCCATCATCCCCGGCATCGAGAACCGGGCACCCGAGCGGACACTCACCAGGAGCGGGTTGGCGACGTCTCCAAATCCCTTGCCGCTCTCGCTCTCGACTTCGTGGACGGCCTCCACCACGTCATCCCATAGCCCGTCCGGTAACCGCTCCCCTGCCGCGAAATAGTCATTGCAGGCGGCGGTGGTGATGGTGAACCCGGGCGGTACCGGCAGTCCGGCGATGGTCATCTCGGCGAGGCCGGCACCCTTGCCACCCAGCAGGTCACGCATGGTCGCGTCGCCTTCGGCGCGGCCGCCACCCCAGGCATAGATATACCTGGCCGCAGCCTGATGGGCGCGGGTCGACGACGAGTTGTGGGACATCGGGTGGGCTCCTCCGGCGGTCGAAAGCGTCGGATGCGCCCGCGACTGCCTCACAGGTCAGGGATGTTCGAGCCGATCGTACCATCCAGGGTCGCGATCCCGGCGGTGGCACGTATGATGCGGGGCCGGTTCGATGAGCGGAGGCGTGAGTGCGGCGAAAGGTCGGTCGATGCGTGCTGGTGGCGTCCCTGGGGATCGCCCGTCGTGTGCCACGGGCCGGCGTCGGCGACGACGGGCGACCCGACAGGCCTGCCCATGGTTTCGCCGGTCGCGGCGCCCACGCCCGACGTGGTATCGGGCACGCCGGAGGAGTGCAACTACGACTCCCCGATCTCATTGGAGCAGACAGCGGACGACCTGCTCCGCGATCGCTATCACCTGGCCCAGCATCGTCCCGTCACCCTGCCACACCACCCGCGCTGGACCGAGGATCCTCTGCACGATCGGCAGTGGCGCCAGAAGTTCCAGCAGTTGCGCTTCGTGATGGCGCTCATGTATCGCTGGCGGGATACGGGTCAGGTCCGCTACCGCGACCGGGGGCTCTCGCTCGTCCGGTCATGGATCAGGGCCAACCCGAGATCGAGTCCCGCGTCCGATTCGGCCTGGAAGGACCAGGTGACGGCGTGGCGGGCGATGACCCTCGTGTGCATCGCGGAGATGGTGCCCGGGTTGCCCTGGCTTGAGCGGGCCATCCGGCTGCACGGTGCGGTGCTGGCCGACCGACGCTTCTACGTGGTGGCGGGCAATCACGCCCTGAACCAGTCCCTCGGCCTCCTTGACGTCGGCTGTCATGTGGGTCGGGTCGATTGGCAGCGACTCGCGCGCCGACGGATCGACCGATTCCTGGCGCGCGCCATCGACAGCCAGGGCGTGTCGGACGAGCAAGCCATCAAATACGATCGCTATGACTACGACCGATTCATCGTTGTCCGGGATCATCTCCAGCGCTGTGGCCTGCCGGTCCCGGCCGCCTTCCATCGTGTGGAGCGCATCCCGGACTTCCTGGCCCAGGCAACGCGTCCCGACGGGCACTACGAGACGATCGGCGATTCCGACGACCGACGGGGCGCCGCGATCGCGGCGACCCCTACGACGTTCACGGCCAGTGCGGGGCTGCGCGGCGAGCCTCCCATCGAGACAGTGGCACTCTTCCATCGGGGGTATGCGTTCGGCCGGACCGGTTGGGGGAGCCAACAGCGGGCGTTCGAGGAGGAGATGTTCTTCTCCCTGCGATACGGCCCGGGACTACGCCACCATGGTCACGATGACTCGGGCGGCCTGACCTTCTTCGGCAACGGGGCACAGTTGCTGGTCGACCCGGGTTACGGCGACCAGAACAGCTCCATCTGGCACCGGTACTTCGTTTCCCGTGCCGCCCACAATGTGGTCGTCGCACCGGGGCTCGTGTCGGTAGCCGGTCGAGCCAGTCACCTGCGGCACAGCTCCATCGAGCCGCGGTCGGTGGACCTTGACGTACAGGTCCGGGTCTACCCGGGCGTGACGCTCCACCGCAGGGTGATCTTCTCACGGCAGCTGGGCTATCTCATCGTGGAGGACACCATCAGTTCCGCCACGGCCCGACAGTGGCGGCAACTGTGGCACCTCACCGAGGACGCCCGGCCATTGGTGGATGGACGCAGGACCTGGACCCGCCGGGCTCACGGGAACCTGCTCATCCAGCAGCTCATCGGCGGCGGAACCACCCGGGTCCGGACGGGCGAGACCGATCCAATCCAGGGCTGGATCTCCCGTTCGTACGGCCAGAGGTCCGCGGCCCCGGTCATCGAGGGAACGCGCAGTGGTCGTGAGGTCCGATACCTGACGCTTCTTGCCCCGTTCGGATCGGGGACTGGATCGGCCCGACCACCGGTCAGGGTCGGCGACATCCTGCTCACGCCGCACGGCTTCTCGCTGACCATCGATATCCAAGGCGCGCGGGAGACCGTACGCGCCACGGCCCACAGCCTGCGCATCACTGACGGCTGAGCGACCGCACTCCATCACGGGCGCCGCGCCGCCCGGCCGTGACCGCTACCATCCGTGCTCATGACCCTTCCGGACGATGACCTGCGTGATATCAGCCGCGGACGCGGACCAGTACAACGCGAGGCTCGTGCGGCGTGTCGATCAGACCGGTGACCTGGCCACGTTCTGGGTCAAGACCGACGGCCCACCCATCCCGTTCGATCCCGGACAGTACCTGACCATCGGGGTATATGCGGATGGGAGGCTCGTGCAGCGCCCGTACTCGGTGGCATCAGCGCCTGGCACGTCGGACTCGGATGGCTACGAGTTTTACGTCCGGCTGGTGCCGATCCTGCGGTTCACGACATTGCTCTGGCGCCTGCCGATCGGCCATCGGATGCGCATCATCGGGCCCAAGGGCAAGTTCCTGCTCGAGCCCGACGACCGGCGGACCCACGTGTTCGTGTCCACAGGTACGGGCATCGCCCCGTTCATATCCATGATCCGGCAGTCCATGACCCAGGGACAACCACGCCGCACGGTGGTGCTTCACGGGTGCTCCCACGTCGAGGAGCTAGGCTACCGCGACCTGCTGGAGGGGTGGCAGGACGGGGGTCACTACCCGCTGACGTATGTGCCCACGATCTCCCGCCCCAACGACCCGCGCAATGCCGGCTGGACAGGGCGCACCGGGCGCGCAGAAGCCGTCATCCACGACGTATGCAAGGACCTTGGCCTGCGTCCCGATCGCACTGTCGTCTACATCTGCGGCAACCCGGACATGATCCTCAATGTCGAGGGCATCCTCATGGACGACGACTATCCCGAGTTCCATGTCAAGAAGGAGCTGTACTGGCCCAAGGGCAAGGACTCGGGTCTCCCGGCCGACGGCTGACCGAGACCGCACGTCGCACGATGTGACCTACGGCCTGCCGGAAGGGTCCGGTTGCGGGTAGTGCGCCCGCAGGCCGCGGGGCATGGTCGGGGCGCGACCATGAGGTCCCATCTGCACGTGGGTCGATATGCATAGCATCCTCGAGCGCACACAGCTCTCGCCGAACGTCACCAGGCTCGTGGTCACGGCACCACGTATCGCCGTCGTTCGCAAGCCGGGCCAGTTCGTCATCGTCCGGCTCGGGCCCGGCGCCGAGCGCATCCCGCTCACCATCGCCGATGCCGACCCGGTTGGGGGATCCATCACCCTGGTCATCCAGGCGGTGGGAAAGACCACCATGGACCTGTGTGCGATGGAAGTGGGCGATTCCATTACCGATATCGCAGGACCGTTGGGAAAGCCGACCGAACTCCTCGAGTCGGGGCACGCCGTATGCGTCGGCGGTGGAGTCGGTACCGCGGTCGTCCATCCCATCGCCCAGGGATTGGCCACCAACGGTGTCCGCGTCACGTCGGTCATCGGTGGTCGTTCCCGGGAGTGGGTGATCATGGAGCAGGAGCTGCGTAGGTATGGCGACGTGGTCGTGTGCACCGACGACGGGAGCTATGGGCGACCCGGGTTCGTCACCGATGCGCTGGGCGACCTGCTGGCGGCCGGTGATGTCGACCAGGTGTACGCGGTGGGACCGGTGCCCATGATGCGCGCCGTGTCAGCGGTCACGGACCGCTCGGGCGTGCCCACCCTGGTGTCGCTCAACGCCATCATGGTCGATGGTACCGGCATGTGCGGCGGATGCCGGGTTACCGTGGGTGGCAACACGTTCTATGCCTGCGTGGACGGGCCCGAGTTCGACGCGCACCTGGTCGACTTCGGGCTATTGGCGGACCGGTTGACGACGTACCGGGACTTCGAGCAACAGGCAGTCGAGCGTCGGGGGGCGTGCCTCATCCCAGGACTCGCGGTGCGGGCGGCCGAGGGTGCCGCGCGATGAGCGAACGACCACGTCTCGACCCGCGGCAGCGGATGGCCATCGACCGGACCGCGATGCCGGAGCAGGACCCGACCATACGGGCACACTCCTTCACCGAGGTCAACCTCGGCTTCAGCCATCTGCTGGCTGCCGCCGAGGCTGAGCGCTGCCTCCAGTGCAAGAAGCCGACCTGCATCGAGGGCTGCCCCGTCCGGGTCAATATCCCGCGCTTCATCGACCTGGTGGCCGAGGGCGACCTGCGCGGCGCCGCAGAGTCACTCCTGGACGACAACGCGCTGCCCTGCGTGACCGGACGGGTCTGCCCGCAGGAGAACCAGTGCGAAGGTCGTTGCGTGCGCGGCAGGAAGGGACAGCCGGTCGCCATCGGCTCCCTCGAGCGATTCGTGGCCGATTGGGCCATGCAGCACCGGACCGAGCTGCTGCACACCGTCCACCCCGAGAGCGGCAAGCGCGTAGCCATCGTCGGCTCTGGACCGGCGGGCTTGACCGCCGCCGGTGAGCTGGTCAAGACGGGTCACCACGTGACCATCTTCGAGGCCTTCCATGCCGCCGGCGGGGTGCTCATCTACGGCATCCCCGAGTTTCGCCTGCCCAAGGATATCGTCCAGGCGGAGATCGACCGGCTCAAGGCGGATGGGGTGGAGATCGAGGTCAACGCCATCGTGGGCAAGACCTGGATGCTCCACGAGCTCCGCACCACGTACGACGCCATATTCATCGCGGTGGGAGCCGGCCTGCCGGTGTTCATGGGCGTGCCCGGCGAGAATCTCAAGGGCGTCTACTCGGCGAACGAATACCTGACGCGAGTCAACCTCATGGGTGCGTACCGGGAAGCGGCAGACACCCCTGTGCTGCATGGACATCGTGTGGCCGTGGTCGGTGGCGGCAACGTGGCCATGGACTCGGTCCGGACGTCCCTGCGGCTGGGCGCCGACGAGGCCATCGTCGTCTATCGCCGTGGCCGTGACGAGTTGCCAGCGCGCGCGGAAGAGGTCCATCACGCGGAACAGGAGGGTGTCCGGTTCTCTTTCCTGTCGGCTCCCGTCGAGGTCATCGGGGACGACGCCGGATGGGTCCGCGGGCTACGCTGCGAGCACATGGAACTGGGTGAGCCGGACGTGTCCGGCCGACGGCGGCCCGAACCGGTGCCAGGCTCCGAGTTCGAGATCCCCTGCGACATGGTGGTGGTCGCCATCGGGACCCGCTCCAACCCACTGTTGACCTCGAGCGAGCCCGACCTCGCCGTCAATGAATGGGGCTACCTCGTGGTCGACGAGGACGGCATGACCAGTCTGCCGGGAGTATTCGCGGGTGGTGACATCGTTCGCGGCGCGGCGACCGTCATCCTCGCGATGGGCGACGGCAAGCGTGCGGCGGGCGCCATCGAGCGCTATCTGACGCGTGTCGCCGAGATCACGGGGACAACGGCAGCCAACGCCTGACCCCCCGGCGTGGCCGGGTCGACGGCAGAGGTGCCCTGTCAGCCACGAGCGGCCTCGAGCCTGTCCAGGATGGCGCGCTTGACGCCCTCGACCGGGACCCGCTCCTGGGCCATCGTGTCGCGGTCGCGCAGCGTCACCGCGCCGTCGTCCAGAGAATCCACGTCCACGGTCACACACCATGGGGTGCCGATCTCATCCTGGCGGCGATAGAGCTTGCCGATGGCCGCGGTGTCGTCATAGACCGCCATCATGTCCCGCCGCAGGTCGTCCCTGATGCGATGACACAGCTCCACGATCTCGGACCGCTTCTTCAGCAGGGGCAGGACGGCAACCTTGTAGGGCGCCAGGTCGGGGTGAAGCGCCAGCGAGACACGCGTCTCGCCCCGGACCTCTTCCTCCCGGTACGCGTCGATAAGGAACGTGAAGGGCGCCCGGTCGGCCCCTGCCGCCGTCTCCACGATGAAGGGCACGAAGTGCTCGTTGGTGAGAGGGTCGAAGTATTCGAGGTTCTCGCCCGACGCGCGCTGGTGGTTGCCGAGATCGAAATCGCCCCGGTTGTGGATCCCCTCCAGCTCCTTCCACCCGAACGGGAATCGGTACTCGATGTCGATCGCCTTCTTCGCGTAATGCGCAAGCTCGTCCGGGGCATGTTCCCGGAAGCGCAGCCGCTCTGGGTTCGCCCCAAGACCCACGTACCAATCCCAGCGACGCGGCAGCCACTCTTCGAAGATGCGTGCGGCCTCATCGGGCCGGACGAAGTACTGCATCTCCATCTGCTCGAATTCGCGCATCCGGAACACGAAGTTGCCGGGACTGATCTCGTTCCGGAAGCTCTTGCCGACCTGGGCGATGCCGAATGGCAACTTGCGACGCATGGACTGCTGGACGTTCTTGAAGTTGACGTACGAACCCTGTGCCGTCTCCGGCCGCAGGTAGACGATGGATGCGTCGTCCTGGACCGGACCCATGTACGTCTGGAACATGAGGTTGAAACGCCGGGGTGGCGACAGCGGACCCCCGTCGTTGGGGCACTTGACGCCGATGCGGCTGACGATATCCGGATCCTTGAGCTCGGTCTGGGTCAGCTCGCCCGCGCCCGGGAGTTCGTCCAGGCGGTATCGGCGTTTGCATGTCCCGCACTCGACCATGGGGTCGCTGAAGGATGCGACGTGGCCGGAGGTGACCCACACCTGGGGGTGCATCAGGATGCCGGCGTCCAGCCCGACGACATCGTCCCGTTGCTGGATCATGGCCTTCCACCAGGCCTTCTTGACGTTGTTCTTCAGCTCCACGCCCAGTGGCCCGTAGTCCCAGACGGCGTTGATACCGCCGTAGATCTCGCTGCTGGGGAAGATGAACCCGCGCCGTTTGGACAGCGACACGATGGTCTCGAGGGCGGCCACGGCGGGGCCTGGGTCGATTCCGGGGTCGGACGGGTCGATGGGGCGCGGGACAGCAGCGGTCGTGGTCATGGTGCTTGGGGACTCCTCGGATGCGCCGGCGGTGGCAGGGCCGGTCGTGGACGAGGATGGTAGCGGGATCGGTCTGGTGGACGTGGCGAGGCCCGGCGGCTGGTCGCCGGGCCTCGCCTTGATACCGCGTTCTGTGTGTGCCTGATGCGGTCTAGTTCTCCCGATAGCAGTTGTTGTTTCGGATGATGTCTGGGCCGCCACCCTTGACGTGGTAATACTCGATGGTCGCCTTGACCCTGCCCTTCTCGTTCGTCTTGCTGGCATGCGTGTACCAGTAGATGACGATGCGGGCGCGGAAGTTCCCCTGGGGGGTGCTCGCAGGCGTCCAGCTCCGGCGCGAGAAGTCGGCCTTCGTCGTCTCGGTCGCGATCTCCTTCACCACGGCACTGGTGAAGACGTTTTCGTAGGACCCGTTGGTGTCCGAATCGCGGTCGATCTTGAACTGCCAGCCGACCCACTGCGATTGGTTGCCGGGCCCGGTGTTCCGGGCGTACACGGACGGTGCCCGGACGCTGATGTCCTTGAGCAGATAGTGCCCGTTCGACGACTGATTGGTCTTGTAGTCGCAGTTCGCGCCACGGGTCGTGTCATGGTTGTCGTGGATCGTATACGGGCCTGGATGACCCGTGGTGCTGGTGACATGCGCGGCTGCCGCCGGCTGTGCGGCAAGGACCAGTGCCATCATCACCGGCCCGAGCATGGCGGCCGGTCGAGACATCCTTCGGATCATCCCATCCTCCTGTATCCAAGGCCGACGCCAGGGTCGGGACCTGATGCCCTGTCCCCGTGTCGGCGCGTGCGAGCCGCAGGGCTCCGCTCCGCGCCGCCAATGATGCATCCCACGAGCGACGCCGCAAAGGGGCAGGCGTACCTGCTGGCGCGCGGGTGCCCCGCTTCAGGCTCGGATCTCGTCCAGGAAGGCCAGGGAACGGGCGTCACGTTCCAGGATGTGACGCACGTAGCGGCGCATCAGCCGTTCGACCTCCGCCTCGACATCGGCCGGCAGGCGCAGTGCCGCGATCGCCTCGATGTCCAGCCGACGATACCCCCGAAGCACCTTGAGGGCACGGAGCGACAGGGCGTCGGTCTCGGTGGGCGGGCGCGGATGTCGTTGGCACAGCAGCCCACCCATCGTCGGGGCCCACCGGAAGGATTCGGTCTCCTCCGGTACGCGATCGCACTCCACACACCGCTCCACCTCGGGGCGTACCCCCAGTGCATCGGCCAGGCCGAACTCGAACCAGCGCGCCACCCGGTCAGGCCCCATGCCGTCATCGAGCAACTGATACGCCCGGTGCAGCAAGGCGTACACGGGATAGGCACCTGCCCGTTCCTCTACCGCGCGCTGGGCCAGCTCGGCGAGGTACCAGGCAGTGGCCGTGGAGGGCAGGCGGTCGCGAAGCCGCAGCCACGCCTCGGAGACCTGGGCCTGGGTGATGACGTCGAATGTCCGGCCGCGAACGATCAGCAACTGGAGCTCGGCAAAGGGCTCCACGGCGCCACCGATGCGGCTGCCCGGCCGACGGACCCCCTTTGCGATAGCCCGGATCTTTCCTTCCTGTGGGGTGAGGAGGGTCAGCACCCGGTCCGCCTCGCCGAGGTCGAACCGCGACAACACGATGGCGGCGGTCCGATAGGCACGGGGTGCGGGCATCGACCCAGCCTACGCGCGACTCGCCCGCGACGCCTCATACCTTCACAACTTGCTAACGGCGGGTATCATGTTTTTGTGTTGACCGCAGCCGTGATCTCGACGTCCTGATCGCCGATACCGAGGCGGAGATGGCGCGCGTCATCGCCGCTGCCGAGGACGCGCGGACCGCGGATCTGTACGCCTGGGTGCGGTTCCATCTGGGCCTGGACGCGGATGCCAGCCGTGCCAAGAGACTCCGCCCCCTGCTGGGCCTGCTGGTCTACCAGTCGATCGCCGGCGAACACCAGCGGGCGCTACCCGGCGCGGCTGCGGTGGAGATGGGCCACAACTTCAGCCTGGTCCATGACGATATCCAGGATGCGAGCGCAGAACGCCGTCATCGACCCGCGTTGTGGACGATGACGGGCGTCCCCCAGGCCATCAATGCCGGGGACACCCTGTTCACGCTCTCCCGGCTTGCCCTGCATCGGCTCTCCGGCCTCGGCTTCAGTGACCGGAAGGTGCTGGACCTCATGCGGCTGTACGACCAGACATGTCT
This sequence comes from uncultured Chloroflexia bacterium, assembly GCA_963760625.1. GTDB lineage: Bacteria > Chloroflexota > Limnocylindria > Limnocylindrales > CSP1-4 > JAFMJV01. The sequence goes on along the minus strand of CAVXDU010000008.1, from coordinate 90,499 downwards.
GGCCCTGTGCGAGGGCCAGTTCCTGGACATCCGGGCATCCGAAGGCAGGGACTGGATGTCCGTTGAGTACTACCTGGACATGATCGGGCGCAAGACAGCGGCGCTGATCGCGGGTTCGGTGCAGGCGGGCGCCATGCTTGCCACCGACGACGGTGCGGTCATCGAGGCGTATCGCCGGTTCGGTTGGGCACTGGGCATGGCATTCCAGATCAACGACGACCTGTTGGGCATCTGGGGTGACGAGCAGGCCACCGGCAAGGAACCGTCCGACCTGGAATCCCGGAAGCAGACCCTTCCCTTGCTATATGCGCTCGAGCATGCCACTCCGGGCCGACCGCGCGGACCTGCTGGCGATCCTGGCTCGATCAGCGCCATCCGCGGACAGCCTGCGCCAGGCGCGGGGCATCCTGGAGCGAACCGGCTCACGAGACGCCACGCGGGCCCGGGCGGCCTCGTACCGCGACGAGGCCATCATGCAGTTGGATCGGTCGGGGATCATCGACGGCGAGGCTATGGAGCGCCTGCAGCGGATCGTCGGGTCGGTGATCACGGCCTGACCGACGGACCGGGTCGCCCGGATGGAGCCCCATCCACCAGGACGGACCGTCTCACCGGAGAACGTCCAGGCAAGCGACGCGAGTCCGCCCGTTCAGACGTCCATCGGTTCGGCGGTCGCTTCGCCTGGGACTACCCGCCCCACGACGGATCTTGCTCACGCGCCGCCCATCGGTCGTCTCCACCGTGAGCCGGAGACCTTCTCCAACGCGGATCTCATCGCCGGCCTTGGGGATGCCTCCGATCCGGTGATAGATGAGGCCGCCCACCGTGTCGTACTCCTCGCGATCCTCCACGGTATCGACTGGCAGGTCGAAGTGCTCCAGGAGGTCCTCGATGGCCGCCCGGCCATCGACCCGAGCCTGGCCGTCCGCCAAGGGCACGATCATCGGCTCCTCGGTGTCGTACTCGTCCTGGATCTCCCCCACGATCTCTTCCAACAGGTCTTCGATGGTGACCATCCCGGCCGTGCCGCCATACTCGTCGAGCACGATGGCGATATGCACCCGCCGCCGCTGAAGACTGTGGAGCAGGTCGTCGACGCTCATCGACTCGGGCACGAAGAGCGGCGCCCGCACGAGCCGGCCGACTGGTGGCGGCTGGTCGACCCCCTTGAGGTACGGCAGCAGGTCCTTGGCGTACAGGATGCCCACGATGTTGTCGACGGAGTCCTCGTATACCGGGATCCGCGAGTGGCCGCCCTCCACGATGGTGTCCACCATCGTGTCCAGGGTGGCAGTCGACGGCAGTGCCACGATGGCGATCCTGGGCACCATCACCTCGTGCACCTTGCGCTCGCCCAGGCCCAGCACGGCCCCGATCATCTGCTCCTCCTCGGCCTCGATCACCCCCTGTTCTCCACCACGTTCGACGAGGATCATCAACTCTTCGGGGGAGATCCGGTCCCGGTCGATGGCGGTGACACCCAGTCGGCGAGTGACCCACCGGTGATGCCGTCGAGGATGGACACGACCGGGGCCAGGATCCTGCCCACGATCTCCACCGGGCGGGCGAGCACCAGCGAATAGCGCTCCGCGTGCGCAAGAGCGAGCGTCTTGGGGATGAGCTCGCCGAACACCGCCGTCACGACCGCCACACCGAGCGTGACCACGACGATCGCGACACCACCTGCGGCACTGGCACCCAGGAACGGAGTGATCCCATCCGCCAGTGCCTGGGCGATGCTCTGGCCCGCGAACGCGGCAGCCAGGAAGCCGACGAAGGTGATGACCAACTGGAGGACGGCCAGGAATCTCCCCGGCTGGCTGATGAGCCGGTCCACCCGGCGAGCCCGCTTGTCGCCTTCGTCGATCAGCTGCTGCAGCCGGCTGCGGCGGACCGTGACGAGCGCGATCTCGGCGGCCACGAACACTCCCGTCACGAGGATGAGCACGCCGATGATGAGCAGCTCGACAAGGGCACCCATCAGCGTTCGCCGGTGTCGCCGTCGGTCGTGGTCTCCGATGGCCTGTGGACGCGGGCAGGGACGCCCAGGACCGTGGTATGCGGCGGCACGTCGTGCGTGACCACGGAGCCGGCACCGGTGACGGCGCCCTCCCCGATGGTCACTGGCGCCCGCAGGATGCTGTCCGAGCCGATGAACGCGCCATCGCCGATGACCGTCCGGTACTTGCGCCGACCGTCGTAGTTGGCCGTGATGGTACCCGCCCCGATGTTGACGCCCGCGCCGATCTGGGCATCACCGAGGTAGCTGAAGTGGTGCTGCTTGGACCCCGGGCCGAGCGTCGCGGCCTTGATCTCCGCGAAATTGCCGACCTCCGCAGCGGCCCCGACCCGTGCGCCCGGCCGGAGGTGCGAGAACGGGCCCACACGCACGTCGTCTTCGATGGTCGCCGACTCCAGCACGCTGGCCCAGACCGTGCAGCGCTCGCCGACGATGGAATCGACCAGTTGGGATCCGGCCCGGATGACAGTGTCCCGACCCACCTTCGTCGCGCCCCGCAGGATGACGTTGGCCTCGAGGGTCACATCCGGGGCCAGCTCGACCGTGGCATCGATGTAGGTCGTGGCCGGATCGGCCATGGTCACGCCCGCCCGCATCAGCCCGTCATTGATTCGCATCCGCATCGCCAGCTCCGCGTCGGAGAGCTGCGACCGGTCGTTGATGCCGCCAAGGGTGCCGTCGTCCGGGAGCTCGAGCGTGGCCACGGGCCGTCGATCCGCGCGCGCCAGGGGAACGAGCAAGGGCAGGTAGAACTCGCCCGTGACGGGTGACGGACCGACATCCGGCAGCCGCCGGCGCAGCCACGCGACATCGAACGCGTACAGACCGGCGTTGATCTCGGTGACCTCGAGCTGCGAGTCCGTGGCGTCGCGTTCTTCGACCACCTGCTCGACCCGGCCGCTGGCGTCGCGCACCACCCGGCCCAAGCCAGTCGGATCGATGGCGTCCACCGTGGCCAGACACAGGACAGCCCCCTCCACGCGCCGCAGGTCCAGTAGCGTCGACACGTGGAGTGCGGTGACCAGGGGCACGTCGCCACTCAGGACCACCATCTCGGTCGCATCCGCTGGCAACACCTCGAGCGCAGCGCGAACCGCGTCCGCGGTCCCCCGCGGCACGTCCTGTATGGCGAACACGGTGCCCGGTGCGACCGCTTCCCGGACCGACTCCGTGGCGGGCGAGATGACCACCAGCGGAGGGCGCCCGGTGGCCTCCATCGCGGCATCGATGACATAGTCGAGCATCGGCCGGCCACACACGTGGTGGAGGACCTTTGGCAGGTGGGACACCATGCGCGTCCCAAGCCCCCCGGCAAGGATGACCGCGATCGGCCCAGAGTCGGCAGCGCTGGTCACGAGCGTGCCGCGCCGCCGATGGCTGATGGAGGGAAGGTGCCCATGGGGTGTCGAGACTGTACGTTCGGCGCTGTCAGGGTGTCAAACGGCTCGACGCCTCACGCCGCTGGCCGTTGCGCGACCGCCTCGATCTCGACCCGGGCGCCCTTGGGCAGGGCCGCGACCGCGAATGTCGAGCGCGCCGGCGGGCGGATCCGGGAAGAAACCGGAATAGACCTCGTTGAATGCAGCGAAGTCGCCGATGTCCACCAGGAAGCAGCTTGTCTTGACCACGTCGCCGTACCCCAGTCCCGCAGCCGCCAGCACTGCACCCAGATTCTGGAGCGCCCGCCTGGTCTGCGCCGCGAGTCCTCCCGCCACCAGTTCCCCGGTCGCGGGGTCCAGGCCCACCTGTCCCGAGCAGTACACGATGTCACCGGTATCGATGCCCTGGCTGTATGGCCCGACGGCGTTTGGAGCGCCAGGTGTCGCGATGCGGGACTTGGTCATGATCCCCTCCGGGTGGTGATGGGTGCGACGGTCGAGCCGGTCGATGCCGTCGCCACGATGCGCAGGTCCTTCAGTGATGGCTCGGCGAGCAGGTGGGTAGCAGCATCCTGGGCTCCCACCGGGTCAGGATAGAGGGCGAACAGGGTCGAGCCTGACCCGGTCAACAGGATCGGGCGGTCGAGCCGGGCCTCGAGTGCGTCGCGCAACGCCAGGAGGGCGGGCGTGACCTGGACCGCCGGGTTCCACAGGTCGTTCGCGGTCCTGAGGTCCGGCGCCAGGGCCACGACATCCGCCGGCCGCGCACCTGAGCGCAGCAGATGTGCCAGGGCATCGACGGCACTGGCGGATGCGCCAGTGCCACGATCGGGATCCGCGCCCATGGCATCCCACACCTCGAAGACGCGCGGAGTCGGTGAACCGACCGGCGGCGTGATGCAGCAGCACACCGAGCGGTTCGATGGGCGATGGCAGTGGTTCCACATCCTCCCCCACCCCACTCACGAGCGCCGCGCCGACACCTTCGAGGAAGAACGGCACATCAGCCCCGATGCTGCTCGCCAACACGGCCATCTCGGCGCCCGGGATCGCGCCCGGAAATCTCTCGGCCAGCAGGCGAAGCGTGGCTGCGGCATCGCTGCTGCCACCCGCCAGACCGGCGGCCATCGGGATGCGCTTGGAGAGCCTGGCATGCAACGCAGGGATGCCAGTGGCGGCCTCGGAACGAAACCTCTGGATAGCCAGCAGCACGAGGTTGTCATCCACGGGACAGCCCGGGTCGCCCTCGATGACGAGTTCATCTGCCCCCTGGGGCGCACCGTCCCGGTCCGCGATGGCCAGTGTGTCCGCGAGCCGGATCCGCAGGAAGATCGAACGTAGCTCGTGATAGCCGTCGGGTCGTCGGGCGGTCACCGCCAGCGCGAGGTTGACCTTGGCCTCGGCGGCAACCCCGGTGAGCAGTGCTCCGGTCATCGGCGTCGACCGTCGATGGGCCCCAGTGCGGCCGAAAGGGTCAACCAGTCATCGACCGACAATGTCTGGGGTCGCCGGTCCGGCGTGATCGATGCGGAGAGGAGCGCCGCGTCCAGGCGGTCGCGTCCGACCATGGGCAGCTGACGCACGAGCACGTTGTGGATCATCTTGCGCCGCTCCCGGAAGCCCGCCTGAACGAGTCGCCACAGGTCGTCCTCTGACTCCCTGGGGAGTCGGCGCGGCCGTGTCCGGCCGGTCAGGACCGCGGAGTCGACCCCCGGAACTGGTTCGAACGCGGACGGCGGCACGATGCGCACGATGCGCACGTCCGCGTGGTACTGCACGAACACCGACAGGTAGCTCATGCCGCCCGCGGGGGATGCGATGCGCTCGGCGACCTCACGCTGCACCATCAGCGTGAAGCGCTCGGGACGCGGCTCGTCATCGAGCACCTGGTGGAGTACCGGGCTGGTGACGTGATAGGGAAGGTTGCGCAACCAGGTCCCAGGGGGCCGACACCAGACCGTCCATGGGCGTATCGAGGATGTCACCCTCGACCAGCCGTAGCGCGTCCAGTCCCCCGAAGCGCTCCGAGAGATGCAGGAACAACCGGGTATCGACCTCGACCGCGGTCACCCGCGCCCCCGCCCGCAGCAGCGCCGCGGTGAGGATGCCGATACCCGGGCCGATCTCAAGGACTGGTCGATCGGGCCCCGCACCCGACGCTTCGATGATGGCTTCCAGGACGGCACCATCGACGAGGTGGTTCTGGCTCAGCTTCTTCCGGGCGCGAAGGCCGTGGCGCCGAAGGTAGCGCTCGACCTGCTCCGGACCCAGATGGACCGAGTCGAGTTCGAGGAGCGCATCCGGGACCGCGGGCAGGGAGCCGTCGGACCCGCTCACCCAGTTCCCGTCGCAGGCCCGGTCGACGTGAGCTTCCAGGACGGACGAGCCTCCAGGTCGGCATCCGCCCGGTCGCCCGTCAGGAACCGTCGGAATCCGGCAGCGCCGATCATCGCCCCGTTGTCGGTGCACAGGCCCGGACGTGGCACGGCAAGCAGGATACCCCGCTCACTCAGCCCCGCTGCGATGCGCTCACGCAGCACCGAGTTCGCCGCAACGCCACCCCCCAGGACCACGGTCCGGGCACCGACCTCCGCTGCCGCACGCACCGTGCGCGTGGCCAGCACGTCGACCACGGAATCCTGGAACCCCCAAGCCAGCTCCGCGATGACGTCGGGTGGCAAGTCCGTGCCATTCGGCTCTGCAGCGTCGGCATCCGGACCAGCCGCAGCGGCAACCGCGCGACGGGCTGCGGTCTTGAGGCCGCTGAAGCTGAAGTCGCCACTGTCGGCCATCCAGGCCCTCGGGAATCTACGGTCCCGGCGTGTCGCCCGTGCTGCCGCAGCCATGATCGACGGGCCGCCAGGATATGGCAACCCCAGTAGTCGGCCCACCTTGTCGAAGGCTTCGCCCGCGGCATCGTCAACGGTTTGTCCCAGCAGCCGGTACTCCAAGTGATCGGCCATCTCGACCAGGAACGTGTGACCCCCGCTGACCACCAGCGCCACGATGGGGAACTCCGGCGCCGGTCGCTCCGCTTCCTGGGGGTCGAGCAGCCAGGCGGCGTAGATGTGGCCCTCCAGGTGGTTCACGGGTACCAGCGGCAGACCCGTGTCCCAGGCCAACGTCCGGGCCATCGTGATACCCACCAGCAGTGACCCGGCGAGACCCGGGCCCTGGGTCACGGCGATACCGTCAAGGCTGCGCAGGTCGGTGACGCCGGCCGCGGTGCATGCCTCTGAAAGCACCGGGATCATCCATCGCAGGTGCGCCCGGGCGGCCACCTCGGGCACGATGCCCCCGGTGCGGGCGTGCAGCGCCGTCTGGCTGGCCACGACATTGGCATGGATCCGGCGACCGTCCTCGACGACCGCCACCGAGGTCTCGTCGCAGGAACTCTCGATGGCCAGCAGGCGAACCGTCACGGACCGGCGCTGCCGACGCGCGAAATGGGCGGAGTGGCGCGATAGCGCGCCGCCATGTCTGCCAGTCGCTGGCGCATCGGTCCCGAATCCAGCGGCTCCTGGTCATGATCAGGGCGTCCTCGGCATTGTCCGAGTAGTAGTGCGGCCGCACGCCCACGGGCCGGAAGCCGAAGCGCTGATACAGCAGCCGCGCCGCCTCGTTGCTGAGGCGAACCTCCAGCGTGGCCACATGGGCTCCCAGGTCCCGGCACGACTCCATGAGCGCCAGCAGGAGCTGGCCACCGACCCCATGGCGACGCCATGCCGGCGTCACGGCGAAGGAGGTCACGTGGGCCTCGTCGACCATGAGCCACACGCCCCCATACGCCACCAGCTCCCGCTCGATCCGGGCGACCAGGTAGTGCGCCATCCGGTTCGTCTCGAGTTCCTGGCGAAAGGCATACGAAGGCCAGGGGACCGGAAAGCTGACCCGTTCGATGGCGTGCACCTCGTCGATGTCGGCGATGTCCATCGGTGTGATGCGGACGGTCAGGGGGAGCCGGGCTACCACGTCCCCTCCCCCGCAAGGATGGCATCGACCGAGTCCGCGGCTCCCGCCGTTGCCGCGGGAATCCCCCTCGGGAGGGCAACGTAGCTGGGGACGAGCGTGGCGATGTCGGCCACAGCACCATGCGTCAGCGCCTCGTCGAGCAACTCCAGGAGGGCGAGCGGCAGGCCGTCGCTGGCGGCTCGGCCAAGTTCGACAGGCCCTGGCCGTCCGGCGTCGCTGGCAGCCAGCGTGAGGGGCGCGAGCCACGGCGCATCTTCCTCGATGTCGACCGCGATCACGGGTCGGGCGCCGATGGCAGCGAACAGGTCCGCCCCTGGCGGCATCAACACGGGTGAGGCACCTGGCATCCCGAGGTAGTGATCACGCGCACCTGCCGGCAGCACCACGACCGCATCCGTGGCATCCGTGCCAGGGTCGTGCGAAGCGGCGGCCCGCCGGAGGGCCGTGTCCGTGGGCACGCCTACCAAAGGCAGTTGCCGGATGGCGGCCAGCGTCTTGGCAGTCGCGAGGCCGACCCGCAAGCCCGTGAAGCTGCCCGGTCCGGTCCCGACACCGATCGCGGTGATGTCGCCCATGCCGATGCCCGCCCCGGCCAGGACCTCGCTCAACTGGGACATGAGCCGTGACCCACGACGGCCTGGCGTGTCGTGCGCGACTACTGCCGCCGGCGTGCGTTCCCGGCCGACCGCGACGATGGTCCGGCGAGTCGCGGTGTCGATGACCAGTCGCCAAGTCATGGCCGAACGCCGGACCAGGCCTCGGCCCTGTCCAGGTAGCGCGCGTACCGCACCGACCCTTGCAGATGCAGCACGCGGCCGCCTTCCACACCCGGGTCGTCGGCTGCCATGGCATCCCAGGGGAGCGTGGGGTCCTCGTCAAGCGTGAAACGGACCTCGAGGCGGTCGATGTCGATCGGTGCATCCAGGCGGTCCGCCCACTCCGAGAGGGTGACCCCAGCATCCTGACGCTCATCAAGCATCCCGCCGTCGAATGCCTCCGCGGCTCCGGAGAGCCGGTACAGGTCCTGGTGGAACAGGCGCAACCGGCCCGGATACTCGGACATCAGCGTAAAGCTCGGGCTGGTCACCGGTTCGGTCACACCCAGTCCGACTGCGAACCCCTTGGCGAACTGGGTCTTGCCCGCCCCGAGCGGACCCAGGAGTGCGATCCGGTCGCCCGGGAACGCGACATCCGCAAGCCACGCCGCCAGTGCACGAGTCCCGGCGGCGGAGGTGGTGCGGATCGCGAGCCCGTCGGCGGTAGGCGTCACGGCGCGAGGAGCCGTCGTCATCAGGCTAGGTTACCCAAGACGCTCCAGGTCGGCGAGGGCGACGACACGACGGACCGCGGGCGATTCCGGGGTCGCCCGCAGGCCTACGTGACCGGATGCCAGGTAGATACCGCCCGGTCGACGAACCGGACCGGCGAGACCGGCGAGCCGACCGATGCGGCCGGCGCCGTCTCCCGCAGCGATGCGCACCGCATCGCGGGGCCATCGGGTGACGGACAGGGTCGCGGGGTCGCCACCAACGATCGCCAGGCGAGCATCGGGCACGATCGCCATCAGCCGGTCATCGGAGGCAGCGGCAATCAGGAGGTCCCAGGCCCGGGCCGGGATTGGCCTCCGGCCGTACCCGTCCAGGGCAAGGATCGCGAACGGCGTGACGGCATGGATCGATGCCCGTTGGCGCTCATCGGATTCCTCCAACTGCTGGAGCTCGCGGCCGACGACCCCGCCGCAGATGATGCCCGCGACACCGATCGCTCGTGCCCGCGTGAGCGCCTCGATGTTCAGGCGCGCACCGGCCACGAGGATGCCGCCCGCGGCGCTGATGTCCACGGCGCCAGCGCGTAGCTCCGCGTCCGGCGCGGCGACCGCGACGATGACCCGCCCAACGACTGGTTGCCCCCACCCGACAGGACCCCGCAACCCGATACCGGCCGCGCGGAGCGAGATATGGCTGGCGGCGACCTCCTCTACCACACCGTCGACGGGAGACGTCACCACCAGCGAGTGTCGCACCAGCGCGATGCGCGCCACGCGGTCCACGCCCACGTAGAGCAGGACGGCACGCTCGCCAGGGCGGATCCCGGCGCGCCCGGACTTGTTCGATTGGAGCTGCGCGAGGTCGATCTCGGCCCCGGGGACGAGCGCGTCCACCTCGCCCCGAAGTGACGTCTCCAACAGCGTCGTGTCCTGGGCTTGCTCCATCACCGGCTGCCCTACGGACACCAGCTCGCCGGGCGCGACGAGGGCCCGGTCGCCGACCCGGAACCGCAGGCGCGCGACAGGCGCAGGCGCCAGGGCTTCGGCGGGAGCCACGAGGCGGGCTATGGCGCCCGCGGCGGTGGGCGTCCGGTGCCGGGCCAGCGTCACGCCTCGGCTCCCCAGACCGGTCGTTCCCATGACTCGAGCAGAGCCCGGCGACGCTCTGCCCGCTCCGGCAACCGGAGGGCCACGTCACGGGTGTCCACCAGCAGCCCCCCAAGCCCACCCGTGACGTCGAGCGAGATCCGGTGCGCACGGACACCCAGCGCCTGACCATCCGGGACCTCCAGGTCGACACGCGCAGTGACTCCTGGCGGCAGGTCGACCAATCGAACCGTATTGGGCGCCAGTTCCAGGTCGTGCTCCTGGAGCCGACTGGTGACGCGCAGCATCGCGACGGCTCTCGGGCCGGTCCTGATCTCACCCGTGACCAGGGCGCTGCCGAGTGGCAGCAGGGCATCATCAAGCAGGTCCACCAGCAGCCGTCGCCGGTCGCCTGGATCGGGTAAGGCACCGATCGGCCCCAGGAGTCGAGCATGATCGTGGAAGACGGTCAGGGCCCCGGCTCGGCGCATGCCGTCGACCACGGCCATCGTTGCGGCCGGAGGTGGCACCGCGGCAAAGCCACCGCCCGCGCAGATGAGCATGTCCGCGACAGGAACCCCACCGCTCGGCTGGCGCTCTCGCCAATGTCCGTCGAGACGGGCCAGTGCGGCGCGCAATGCCGCAAGTCGCAACCGGCCTCCGTCACCACCCAGATCGCGCCACGGCCACAGCCGCAGGTTCCGGAGTCGGTCGGAGACCGAGAATGGATCGGAGCGGATGGCACTCCAGCGCGCGATCTCGTCCGCGCGGCTGGGTCCGTCAAGGGCGTCTGAGGGCACCATCGCACCTTCCGCAGACACCAGGTGACCGAGGATGCCCGAATTGTCGGCAAGGGTCCGTGTCCCACCGCTGTGTCCCACGTCGACGGCCTCGATACGCCGGTCAAGCAGATCGGCGAGGGTCTGCAGGGCCAGTCCGACAGTCTGGCGCCCATCCGGCAGGTCCCGTGCCTGGGAGGGTCCGGGCACCGATGCCTCCCATCGTTCGTGTGGCGGTGGCAGGTCGAGTCGCGCAAGGGCATCACGCAAGGCGCTTCCGGCAGGCTCCCAGGTCTGGTCCGCGCGTGGCAGGTGGATGAGCGACTCGAGCGGCAGGCCCGACCAGCCCGCCGTCGGTCCGCACAGGAGCACCGGCAGCCCGGGGCGTGCCGCGATGATCGAGCCGATGAGTGGTCCCAGGCGGTCCTGGAGGCCGCCGACCTGTTCGGGGCCTGGTGACGCGATCGCGATCGCCGAGAGAGCCGGGTCGAGGCACGCCGCCACGGCGCCCAGCGGATCGAGACGCTCCGCGCTGACGCGGCCGGCGACCTCCCAGCCGCCACCAACGAATACCCGACCCAGATCGTCAACAGGGTCATTGGACGGTCCCAACAGCAGCACCCGGTGGGCGGGTCGTGTCGCGGATTCCAGACGCGCCCAATCCTGCCAGCCGAGCGCATCCACCAACAGTCCTGGCTCCACCGCCTCGACCCGCGCCACCAGGTCCTCGAGGAGCGCGTCGAGCTCGGTGCCTGCCGGCGCCACCCCGGACGCGAGCAGCCGGAAGTGGCCATCGAGCGGCGCGACCAGGGCGGCCGATGTTGACGCCGTGCCATGGTCGACGGTGAAGAAGGCGAGCGAGACGGGGCTCACGCGGCCATGGTAGACGTCATCACGAGCCGGGGGCGTCGGCCAGGATCCCAGATCAGGCGTCGAGGACCTGGTCCTCATCGACCTCCTCGAGCCGCTCGATGAGCCGCTCGATACCGTCGTCATCGGCCAGTACCCGCTGCGCCTCGGCCAGGTCGCCACCGAAGATGCTTCGCAATACCGGGTCGAAGAACAGCATCGCCTGACCGCCAAGGGGCCCATAGGTTCGGCTCGACTCCAGGAACATCACGGCGGGCCCGGTGAGGCCCCGGAGCTGGATCTCGCGCGCGACGAATTCCACCAGCTCGTCACTGGTCTGCTGCTCGGGTATGCGCCCGGTGATCACGCCGCGATACGCTCACAGGCGTCGGCCACGGATACGGGCGGCGCCATCCCTGGTGCACGGTCAACCTCGCAGCGGATCATGCCGGGCCACGGAACCCGCCATCCTCCATCCAAACCGACACATCCACCGGACCCGGTCACGGCCATCGGCCGCGAGGTGTCCGACCACGTCACGACCACGACGCATCCTGGACAAGGGTCTCGCCGGCCAGCGTCCGCACGCCCAGAAGACCGACCGACGCATCGTACACCCGGGTCGGACGGCGCGTCATCCCGGTGACCACCTCCCATGGGATCGTGGTGCGCCATCGCGCCAGTTCCAGGGCAGTCAGTTCGTCGGTCCCCTGGCGACCCAGGAGCACGAACTCGTCGTTCCGATCCACGTCCGGCACGTCGGTGACATCCACCATCAGTGCGTCCATGGACACGACTCCGACGACCGGGACCCGGACGCCGCGCACCAATGCGGGCGAGCCTGAGAGAGCCCTGGCATACCCGTCCCCGTAGCCCACGGGCAGGGTCGCGATCCGCGACGCACGCCTGGCTACCCACGTCCCACCATATCCAACGGACGTGCCAACGGGCACGTCCACGATCCTGAGCGCCTGCGCCTTCAGGCGCATCGCCGGGCGCAACCCCGGGAACATGGGAGCATCGGCACTGGGCCGGACGCCGTAGGTCAGCAGGCCGGGACGGACGAGGGCTGCGCCGGTGCCCACGTCGCGGAGCAATCCGCCGGTCGCCGCAAGATGGCTGGCAGCCGGATGAGGGTGCACACCCCATGTGGCCACGACAGCCCCGGTCAGCCGGTTCTCCTGGTCGGCAGAGGTCGCCGGGTCCTCGGGTGTCGCGAGATGCGACCAGATCGCCGAGGTGACCAAACCGGACGCGGAGAGTCGCTTCACCAGAGCGGGGGCATCATCGGTCGGGACTCCCATCCGTGCGAGTCCGGTCTCGACCTCCAGGTGGAGACGCAGGGTGAGCCCCGAGTCGTCGCACTGGTGGCGACCCAGTGGTCGGCCAGGGCCAACGCATCTTCACCGGTCGACACCGCGAGCTGGAAGCCTTGTCGGGCGGCATCCTCGACCGAGTCCACGGGGATGGGGTAGAGGATCAACACCGGGCCCTCGATGCCCGCCTTGCGCACGGCGAGCGCCTCGTCCAGGGTGGCAACGCACACACCTGCGGCTCCCGCGCTCAGGAACGCGCGTGCTGCGACCTCGATGCCATGGCCGTAACCGTCAGCCTTGACGACCGGCCAGACCTCGACCTGTGGTCCCACCCGGTCCTGGATGACGCCCAGGTTCCCGACGAGTGCCGGGACATCGATCTCCAGCCATACCGGTCGATAGAGCGGTGGCAGGCCGGCCGCCCGCAGGCGCTCGTCGATGCTCACCGGGGCGTGAAGCCGATACGCCGCTCTCCCGTCGAGCGATGCCGCTGGAGCTCCCGCCGCGCGCGGGGTATCTCCACCAGCAGGTCGGATGCCATCAGCCCGGCATCGCCCAGCCGCTCCCGGATGTGCTCACCAGCGATCCCGTGGAGATGAACACCCAGGCACGCTGCCTCCCAGGTCGGCACGCCCTGCGCCAGGAGCGACCCGATGACGCCCGCCAGGACGTCGCCAGTGCCGCCCGAACCCAAGGCGGCGTTGGCGGACGGGCTCGTGGCTACCCGGCCGTCGGGTGCCGCCACCACGGTGCGGGCGCCCTTGAGCACCACCACGACCCCCCACCTGGTGGCGGCCGCACTGGCTCGCTCGACACGCTGTCCGCCATCGGGACCGACGGGCGATCCGTCGAGACGCCCGAACTCCCCCGGATGCGGCGTCAGTACACACAATCGGACCCGCCGCTCCCACCACTCCTCGGTGTCGGCGAGGGCCCCAAGGGCCGACGCATCGATGACCACGGGCGCAGGCACTGTATCGGTACCCGCGCGATCGGAAGGCTCGGTCGAGCCCTGCCCCTCCACCAGGCGCATCACCACGTCCGTGGTCGCTGGACCTGGCCTCAGACCGGGTCCGACCACGAGTCCGGTATGTGGGCGCGCCGCGATCGCGGCCACTGCGCCCGCTGGATCGACGACCCACGGCTCGGTCTCGGGCAGGCCCATCGTGATGAGCTCCGGGATCCGGCCCGCGACGATAGGCTGCAGGGACGCAGGCACAGCCAGGGTCACGAGGCCGGCCCCGGCGCGTAGCGCGGCGGCGCCCGTCAGGAGCGCCGCCCCGGTCCAGTCGAGTGACCCGCACAGGGCGAGGACCGACCCGAACGTGCCCTTGTGTCCATCAGCCGGACGCTCCGGCAAGTACGGCGCGACCAGCGTCCCATCGAGCCGGATGGTCGTGGGCGACCGCTGGCCGGGGCGGCTCATGACCCGTCGGCACTCGCGGTAGGGGCGCGGGAATCCTGGCTCGGGACTATCTGACCACCCGCAGCGGCCTCCAGATCCCGGAGAGTGCGCATCCGGGCCAGGACCTGACGCTCGCGGTCGTCGAGACGAGCTTCGATATCGACCGGGAATACGAACGTGCCGCCCTGGGTGCGGATACCAAAGGCGATGGCGACCGCGTACTCCCGCTCGTGGCTGATGGACACCGCGACCCGGCTCATCCCCAGCTGGTCGGCACGCCGCAGAGCCCGGTCATGGAGTCGCACGGTGGGCTGACCGGTCGGCAGGCGGACGATCTCGATCTCACGCCAGCCCACGCCTCGGACCCCCAGGCCGAGGACCTTGCTCACGGCCTCCTTGGCCGCCCAGCGACCCGCCAGGTTCTCGGGTCGATCGCGCACATATGCACGCTCGGCGTCGGTCAGGATGCGTCTGGGGAACCGTTCGCCGTGCCGCGTGAGTGCGAGCCTGATGCGGTCGACCTTGATGATGTCGATGCCCAGTTCGGTGGTCCCCTCCGGAGCATCCATCAGCCCTCGCTCACCCCGGGCGACCTCACTCCACGGTGACCGACTTGGCGAGGTTCCGAGGCTGGTCCACATCAGTGCCACGGACGACCGCGGTGTGATATGCGAACAGCTGCAAGGGGATGATGGCCAGGATGGGGCTGAGCGGTTCGATGGTGTCGGGGACCCACAGGATGTCATCAGCGAACTCCCGGATCGCCTCATCGCCGAGGGTCGCCACCATCAGCACGCGGGCATCTCGTGCCCGGCCCTCCATGACATTGCTGATGAGCTTGTCCTGCAGCGTCGACCGGGTCGCGATGGCCACCAGCGGCACCTCGGCGTCGAGCAGCGAGATGGGACCATGCTTCAGCTCGCCCGCAGCGTAGCCCTCGGCGTGGACATAGCTGACCTCCTTGAGCTTGAGAGCACCCTCCAGCGCGACCGGGTAGGTCACACCGCGTCCCACGAACATGAAGCCGCGGGAGTTGACGTATCGCCGGGCAAGCTCAGCCGCGGGCGCGGCGAGGGCCAGCGCCTCCTCGGCCTGGTCGGGCAGTCTGCGAAGTGCCGCCACGAGCTGTCGCTCCAGCTCCCGATCCAGCCTGCCGCGTGCCTTGGCCACCGCGGCCGCCAGCAATACGAGTGTCGTCACCTGGGTCACGAACGTCTTCGTCGCCACGACCGCGATCTCGGGGCCGGCCTGCAGATACAACACCGCGTCCGCTTCCCGGGTGATGGCCGAGCCGACGGTGTTGGTGACCGCGATCGAGCCCGCAACCGGCCTGGTGGGCGAGTCGGGCCGGGGCGAGGGTGTCGGCCGTCTCGCCCGACTGGGTCACGGCGACGACAAGGGTCCGCGAATCCAACGGGGGCGGGCTGTACCGGAACTCGGATCCGATGTTCCAGCGGGCCGGCAGACCGGCCCAGCTCTCGAACAGTCGGGACGCGATGGCCGAAGCGTACGCGGCGCTGCCACAGGCGATGAGCTCGATGCGCTCTGCGGTCCGGATGGCGTCCATGACTGGCTCCAGTTCATCGAGCCTGATCTCGTCGCCGTGGATGCGACCCGTGATGGCCGATCGGATGGCCACCGGCTGTTCGTGCATCTCCTTGAGCATGAAATGCTCGTAGCCGCCCTTCTCTGCCGACGCGATCGACCATTCGATACGGTGGACCGGGCGCTGGCGCTCCACGCCGTCGAGGCCCGTGACGACGACCGACCCACTCCGGAGGTCGGCTACGTCACCCTCGTCGAGGAAGATCGACCCGGCGGGTGTGTGTGAGCACGGCCGCGACATCCGAGGCGAGCATGTTCTCGCCGTCGCCCAGGCCCACGATGAGGGGCACATTGTGCCGTGCGCCTACCAACCGGTCGGGCTCACCACGATGGAGCACGGCGACCGCGTAGGCACCATTGGCCTGGCGCAGCGCCGATCGCACCGCATCCGCGATGTCACCCGCGTAGGCTTCCTCCACCAGGTGCGCCAGGACCTCCGTGTCGGTCTCGGAACCGAAGCGGTGGCCTCGCTCCAGAAGCCCATCCCGAAGCTCCCGGAAGTTCTCGATGATGCCGTTATGGATGACCGTGACATTGCCGGTGCAGTCCACGTGCGGGTGGGCATTGAGGTCGTTCGGGCGCCCGTGGGTCGCCCAGCGTGTGTGGGCAAGCCCGACAGCCGCCTCTGGCGTCGCGTCGAGCAGCGCCGTGCGCAGGTTCGACAGCTTGCCGGCGCGCTTCTCCACGAACAGGTCGCCCGAGGCGGTCACGAGTGCGATGCCTGCCGAGTCATAACCGCGGTATTCCAGGCGCGCCAACCCATCGAGGAGGATGGGGGCCGCGTCACGTGGCCCGATGTATCCGACGATCCCGCACATTCGCTCGATCTCTCCTCAGCCTGGCTGGTTCAAGCGTTCCGCGGCGAGCGCCGAGAGGGATTCCGCCAACGCGAGCACGCGTGCCGCATCTTCTCCCTCGACCATGATACGCAACGCTGGTTCGGTACCCGAAGGGCGGACCAGGATCCTGCCCCGGCCCACGAGCTCCGCCTCGGCGGCTCGGACCGCTGCCGCAAGGTGGCGATCAGCCTCCCACTGGTCCTTGTGGCGGACCGTGA
The DNA here is from genome assembly GCA_963760625.1 of uncultured Chloroflexia bacterium. Classification (GTDB taxonomy): domain Bacteria; phylum Chloroflexota; class Limnocylindria; order Limnocylindrales; family CSP1-4; genus JAFMJV01. Next base: position 73,764 of record CAVXDU010000008.1, on the reverse strand, counting down.
CGGCCCGCTGCTGCTGTGGGTACAGGGGCACGTCCGCAGCCAGCTCGGACAGGCGGCGGCCAGTGCGACCCATGATGGACAGGATCTCGAGGGCGGTCACGATGCCGTCGCCGCTGCTCGTGTGCTCCCGGATGATGACGTGGCCACTCTTCTCGCCGCCTACTCCGGCGCCCGAGACCAGCATGGCATCGAGGATGTACTTGTCGCCGACGGGTGTCCGGACGATGTGGCCGCCGGCGCCCTCCACGATCGCCGCCAGGCCGCCATTCGACAGCACCGACACGACCAATGTCGACTCGGCGAGTGCCGCTCGATGCAACCTGTCGAGGGCCACGATACCCAGCAGTTGGTCGCCATCGACCACCTGACCGCGCTCGTCCACGGCCACGCATCGGTCGGCGTCACCATCGAGGGCGAACCCCGCGTCGGAACCCTCCCTGGCCGTGAGCGCGGCCAACGCCGCAGGTGCCGTGGCCCCGCAATCGAGGTTGATGTTGCTGCCGTCGGGATCGTCGAAATGCACGCTGACTGTGGCACCCGTAGCTTCGATCATCTCGGGAGCCAGCTTGCCACCCGAGCCGTTGGCGCAGTCCAGGGTGACCCGCAGCCCGGTCGGGCTGCGCCGGGCGAGGGACATCCGATGCTCCCGGTATCGCTCGAGGCCCGCTCGCCCATCACAGTCACGGCCCATGCCCGAGTTGGTCGGGCTGACCAGCTCATCGGCTCGCCAGAGGAGCGCCTCGAGCTCCTCCTCGGACTCGTCATCAAGCTTGAGGCCACGGTCGTCGAGCACCTTGAGTCCGTTGTCGTCGGCTGGATTGTGGGATGCCGACACCATGATCCCGGCACCGTAACCCAGGGCTCCTGTCACGTACGAAAGCGCCGGGGTCGGGCAGACTCCCAGGCGATGCACATCGACCCCCATCGAGGTCGCCCCACAGGCCAGACCCGCGACGAGCATGTCGCACGAACGGCGGGTGTCCTGGCCGATCAGCAGATGGCTCCCGCTGCCAAGAAGGCGAGAGGCGGTCGCCCGGCCGAGCGCGAACGCTAGCGCGGGCTTGAGGTCGACGTTGGCGATGCCCCGTATGCCATCGGTACCGAACAGGCGGGTCACGGACGCACTCCATCGCTGGCCACGGGCGACGGGCCCCCGGAAGGCTCGGTCGCCGACACCGTGACGAGCAGCTTCGATGGCGCGACGGAGACCAGGTCCAGGCCATCGATCGGATCAACAACCACGTCCACCTCATGCACACCGGGGGCCAGCCGAGCCACCTTGACCTGCGCGACGATGGTAGACGGGTCGAGTGCCATGAGGTCTGGCTGGCTCCCCGCCAAGGTCACCAAAACGGTGGCCGCGGACAACGAGTATTGCCGTCCGGGACGCGCGCCAGGCGTCTGCACCCCGACCTGCCAGGTGCGGGAACCGGTATCCGGCCCGACGATCACCGCCAACCGGACCTTCACCGGACTGACCAGGCTGACGTCTGCGGGCAACACGGCGTCCACCACCAGGTCGGTCGGCTCCGTGATGCCGGTGACGTCCACGGGTTGGGTGGGGATCGAGGTCATCTGTTCCACGGTCGACGCCTCACCGCTCACGGTGAGTGCCTCCGGCTCCACATCGATGCGTTCCACCCGATAACCGGGAGCAGGCGCTCCTGTCAGGACGGGAGCTACGGGTAGGGTGGCGTAGGCCAGCTCGCGGGCGACATCGATGTGGACATGGACCCGTTGCGGGATGAGCTCCACGCCCGGGACCGGAGCACCCGTCTCGTCCTTGGGCTCGACGTCCACGTCCTGATCGACGTTGAGGCCGCTGGCATCGATGGCCACGGGCGCCACGACCTGGTGCACGGCCGCGACCCGGGAACTGGCGCCCCGGACGATGACCGTGGCCGGGCTCACCACTGGTGTCCCCAGGGCAAGGCCGTCCGGCACCGCGCCCCGCTCGACGGTCACGATCATGGGGCGGGAGATCGACCTGGTCGACGCGGACGTTCACGGAACGTGGCGTGAAGTCGATGATCTGGATCCGCGGATCGACAGCCGACAGCCGAACGTTCACGGGGACCGGCGGGCCACCAGCGGTGGCCGGGACATCACCCAGGTCGATCGACGCCACGAACGAGCCGCTGGAGAGTGCCGTTGCCGCCTCGATGGGCGCCCGATATCGGATCGAGGTGACCGACCCCGGCAGGTCCAGTACCGCCGCGCCGGGGGGTGGGTCCAGCATCTCGATGGGGACGGCGCCTGGCCACGTCCGTTCGTTGCCCGACAGTGAGACCCCGGCATAGAGCATGGTGGCGAGGCCGATGGCGGCCAGCTTGAGCGGCCAGTTGCGGAGGATGAACTCCAGGACACCGGTCACTCGACGCCACCCTCGGACCGGGCGACGTCTGTGGTGGCACTGCCGGGGACGTCGACGCGAGTCGGCCTGCGTCGGCGCAACACCCGCGGCCGCTTACCCCGCACGAACGGCGCGCCCAGTGCCGAGATGCCAGCCGCCGCACGCCCGGCGCCACCCGACGGTCGCAGGAGTGCCACCAGCGCACCCCGCAACCGCTCCTCGTCCAGTTCTCGCACGATGCGGCCCCGCTCGACCAGGCCGACCGTGCCGGTCTCCTCGCTGACCACGATCACGACCGCGTCCGTCTGCTCGGTGATGCCGATAGCGGCGCGGTGCCGAGTGCCATACCGCTCCTGGTGGACCGATATCTCCGACAACGGCAGGACGGCGCCGGCGGCCAGGATGCGGCCACCGCGGATGATCACTGCGCCATCATGCAATGCGGTTCGGGGAGCGAAGATCGAGACCAGCAGCTCCTCGCTCAGGTCGGCATGCAACATCACACCCGTTTCGGCCGAGTCCTCCAGGCCGGTCTCGCGCTCGATGACCATCAGCGCACCCGTCCGGCTGGCCGACAACGTGAACGAGGTCCTGGCCAGTGTCCTCGCAACCGCCTCGGCGACCGCAGCGGCACCCGACGGGGCGAAGGCCCAGCCAAGGGACCCGACGCGCCCGATACGCTCCAGCGCCCGTCGCAACTCCGGCTGGAAGATGACCACCAGCGCCAGCAATCCGACCACGGCACCCGTCTGCATGATGCCCGAGAACAACCGGAGGTCCAGGAACTGCGCCAGGGCATACACGCCGTACAGCACGATGGCACCGATGATCAGCCGCACAGCGCGGGTGCCCTGGATGAGGCTGAACAGGCCATAGAGCAGCAGCGCCGTGAGCGCGATATCCAGGAGTGCCGTGGGCTCGATGGAGACCCCCTCGAAGAGTTCGCTCAGTTGGCCCATGTTCGCGGGACCCCCACAGACTCGTCGGTCACCTTCCCATGGGCCCGGATCCGGCGGCGTCATGCGCGGGAGTGGCGCATCACGCGACGCCACCCGCCGCGATGGTCACCAACCGCGGCTCCATCGCCTGATGTTGCTGTGCTAGCTGGATGACGCCCTCCCGCGTCAGTGGATCCTCCTCCAGCGTCAACAGCCGCGACAGGAGCAGCAGGCGTTCGACGCCTCGATCGGACCACCCACGCTGGAAGTAGATGCGCGCCATCTGGAGATGCGCGGCAGGCGCTCCGAGGGATACCCCGAGGGCCCGTTGGCATGCGTCCAGCGCAGCATCCAGGTGACCCTGCTGCTGGTAGCCGGCAGCGGCCGCCACGAACCCGTCTATCGCGGCGAGCGCGTTGTTGTCGCGTCTCGACGCCTCCGCCATGGCCAGCAACCGCTCGGGTCCTCCGGCCCAGGCTGCCGCATGGGCGCTGGCCTGCTGCTCGACCCGCCGACGCGCCTGGTCCGCCTCCAGGCGTGCGACATGCTGGACCAGCTCCGCGGACTCGTTCCGCTTACCCGCCGCCAGCAGCGCCGACGCCTTGCCAGATAGGGCCTGCGGGTCATCGGGAGCACGGGCGAGTGCCTCGTCATATGCCGCGATAGCGTCGGCCGCTCGGCCCATCTGGAGGAGCACCGAACCCATGCTCACGAACGGCAGGGGCCGATGGCCGGCCAGCGTCGCGGCCTCCTGATATCGGGCCAGCGCCTCCTTGTGCTGACCCTTGAAGACTGCCACGTGGCCCTGCTTCAGGGCCTCCTTGTATCGCTCGAATACCGGGTCCGGCATCCCCTTACTCTATCCCCCGCGGCCGATGGGCGACGTAGTACGGAGGTGCAGGGGCGGGAGCGGCGTCGCTCCCGGAGCGAATGGGGATCCGCCGCCACCCGCGTCGGGCTGTCGACTCGGGCCGGGGTCCCAAGCGGAGCGTGAGCGGCGGGAGCGATGGCCTCCCGCCCGTCATCAGCGCTTGGTGTACTGCGGCGCCTTGCGGGCGCGCTTCAAGCCGTATTTCTTGCGTTCCTTCATGCGCGGATCGCGGGTCAGCAACCCGGCCTGGCGCAAGGGCGCGCGGGCGGCTTCGGGATCTGACTCCAGTAGTGCGCGGGCGATCCCGTGTCGGATGGCACCGGCCTGGCCCTGCGACCCGCCACCCTCGACCTTGACCATCGCGTTGAATCGTCCCTCGGTATTGGTCACGCGGAACGGCATCAGGATATCGCTGAGGCTGACCGCGTTGCCGAAGTGCTCCTCGAGGCTGCGGCCGTTGACGACGACCTGCCCCTCGCCGGCGATGAGTCGGACGCGGGCCACACTCGTCTTGCGGCGGCCCGTCCCCTGGAAATACGCGGGAGTGGTGGTCATGCCGTGGGAACTCCTGTGGTCGACAGCGCCGCGGGCTGCTGCGCCTCATGGGGATGCTCGGGGCCCGCATACACCTTCAGCTTGCGCAGCTGCTGGACGCCCAGCTTGTTGTGCGGCAGCATGCCTTTGACGGCGCGCCTGAGGACCTCCTCCGGTCGGCGCGCCAGCAGGTCACCAAGGGATTCCTGACGGAAGCCACCCGGATACCCACTGTGACGGGCGTACGACTTGCTGGCCAGCTTGTCGCCGGTCACCGTGACCTTTGCGGCATTGATCACGATGACGTGGTCACCCGTGTCCATGTGCCTCGCGTACGATGGCTTGTGCTTGCCTGCCAGCAGTGTCGCGATGCGCGTGGCAAGGCGACCCAGGGTCTCGCCGTTCGCGTCAACGACGAACCACTGGCGCTCGATCTCGCCCGCCCGCGGTGTGTACGTCCTGGTCGTCATCCTCGTGCCTTTCCGATACTGACTGGTGGGCCGCCGCCGAGGACGACCCGCCTGAGACACAGCCCATGCGGCGGGGCGACCTGTCCGGCGAAGACCCGGTCCGGCGACCGCAGCGCGGCCTCCAGATCTGCCGTGGTGGCCTCCCCGTGCCCGACGCGCAGGAGGGCTGCCACGATGCTTCGCACCATCTGGCGCAGGAATGCGTCGCCTGCCACGTCAATCGTGACCACACGACCCTTCCTGCGGACCCGCACCCCATACAGGGTCCGGATCGGTTGTCTGTGCTTGCCGCCGAATGCGGAAAAATCGTGCCGACCGACCAGCACCTCTGCGGCACCATCCATGGCCGGCACATCGAGCGCTTCCCTGACACCCAGGGCGTACCGCTCCCGAAGCGGATTCCGGGGCCCATTCCAGATGGTGTACCGGTATTCCCGTCGCACCGCAGCGCGGCGTGGCGCAAACCCGATATCCACCCGGCGCAGCGGCCCGATCGAGACATCCGGCGGCAATACCGCCCGGATGGCCTGACCCAGCACCCCTGCCGCGACCCGCCGCCCGCGCCAAGTGAATGCGATCACCTGGCCGCTCGCGTGGACCCCGGCATCGGTCCTGCCCGCCCCATCGATCCGGATGCGTTCCCCGCCGCCGATGCTGCGGAGTGCCGCCTCCAGCTCTCCCTGGACGGTCCGTTTCCCAGGCTGCACCTGGAACCCGGCAAAGTCCGTTCCGTCGTATTCCACCCGCGCAGCGAACCGCACGAGGCCACCCTCTCGGGTGGGTCGATCAGACGAGCTCGAGCTGGACGATGGGGGCACGATCACCGGCCCGAAGGCCGATCTTCGTGAGTCGGGTATATCCCGAACTTCTGTCCCCATATCGCGCTGCGATATCGTTGATCAGCTTGTCGATGACGAGTGGCTCGTTGGGCAACTCGGCGATGATCCGTCGCCGCGAGGCGATGGTGCCTTGCTTGGCAAGCGTGATCATCTGCTCCACCTGGCCGCGGACCTCCTTGGCGCGTGCCTCGGTGGTCTTGATCTGCTCGTACCGCAGCACAGACACGATGAGGTTTCTGTAGAGCGACATGCGGGGCCCGGTCTTCTTGCCCAGCTTGCGCCCATCGACGCGGTGCGAGGACATGGCTCAGCCTTCCCCCTCGTCGTCGTCTTCATCGAAGTCGACGTCCACCGATTCGGCGTATTCGGTGGTCGCGTCCTCCGGTGGGAAGAACCCACGCATGCGGAGCCGTTCCTTCATCTCGTCGAGAGACTTCTTGCCGAAGTTGCGCATCCGCAGCAGGTCGTCATCCTGCAGTTGCAGGACCTGGCCGACCTTGACGATGTTGTTGCGCTTGAGCGAGTTGTAGGCGCGCATCGGGAGATCGAGTTCCTCGATGGGCATGTCCAGCATGTTCTGCGGGATCGCTCCCGCGGTGGTCACTGCACCCGCCGTCCTCGCAAGCTGCTTGCCCGCCGAGGTGAACAGGCTGAACTGCGCGACCAGGATCTCCGCCGCCCGGGACAGGGCCTCTTCGGGCGACAGCGTGCCGTCGGTCTCGACCTCGATGGTCAGCTTGTCATAGTTGGTCATCTGGCCCACGCGTGTGTTCTCCACGTGGTAGTTGACCTTGCGCACTGGCGTGAAGATGGCATCCACGGGAATGACCCCGATGGGCATCTGCTCGGCGCGCTCGGCGGCCAGATAGCCCACCCCGCGCTCGACCGTGAGGTCCAGCTCGATGGTCACGCTATCGGAATCGAGCGTCATCAACTCCTGCTCGGGATTGACGATCTCGACATCCGCCGATTCCACGATGTCGGCAGCGGTCACCGTGCCGGCACCGTTCTTGACCAGCTTGAGCTGGACAGGATGAGGCGAGTAACTCTTCAGGCGCAGCTTCTTGACGTTGAGGACGATCTGGGTCGAGATCCTCCTTGACGCCCGCGATGCTGGCGAATTCGTGATAGACGTCGCGCACCTGGATGGAGGTCACAGCGGCCCCCTCCAGGGAGGACAGCAGCACGCGTCGCAGCGCGTTGCCGATGGTCACCCCGTAGCCCGCCGCGAGCGGACTCGCCTCGTACTTGCCGTATGTCTCGAGCTCCTCGACGGGCTCGAGCTGGGCGTTCTCCAGTTCGATCATGAGTGGACGGTCACCTCGAGTAGTACTCCACCACGAGCTGCTCGTTCAGCTCGAGCGGCATCTGGTCCCGGCGGGGAAGCGCGGCCACGTTCCCCGCGAGCTTGTCCGCGTCGACGTTCAACCAGTCAGGTCGCTGGGCACCACGAAGTGCGTCCTTGACCTGCTTGAAGTATTCCGTGCTGCGGCTCGTCTCCCGGACCTCGATCCGGTCGCCATCACGCACCTGGTATGAAGGCACAGTCGTGGCGCGGCCATTGACCGCGAAATGACCGTGGCTGACCAGCTGACGTGCCTGGGCCCGGCTCGTGGCAAAGCCCATCCGGAACACGACGTTGTCCAGCCGGACCTCAAGCAGGCGCAACAGGTTCTCACCGGTCATCCCGGGCTTGACCTCGGCGGCCTCGAAGTAGCGCCGGAACTGACGCTCCAGCACGCTGTAGACACGACGGATCTTCTGCTTCTCGCGCAACTGCACGCCGTACTCCGAAACCTTGCGCCGGCGGACGCTGTGCTGGCCGGGTGGGGTCGGGCGACGCTCGAAGGCGCATTTCTTGGTGTAGCAGCGACTCCCCTTGAGGAAGAGCTTCATGCCCTCCCGGCGGCAGAGGCGACAGACGGGGCCAGTGTAGCGAGCCATGATGCGTTCCTCAGACCCGGCGCCGCTTCGGCGGGCGACAACCGTTGTGAGGGATGGGAGTGACGTCCGTGATGGCAGTGACCTCCAGACCGGCGGCCTGGAGCGAGCGGATCGCCTGCTCCCTGCCCGCGCCGGGTCCTTTCACGAAGACCTCGACCTGGCGCATCCCGTGCTCCATCGCCCGCTTCGCCGCGCCATCCGCGCTCTGCGCCGCCGCATACGGAGTGCTCTTCCGGGAGCCCTTGAAACCGGCCACCCCGGCGCTGCCCCAGGCGATGGTCGCGCCACCCAGGTCCGTGATGGTCACGATGGTGTTGTTGAACGACGCCAGGACGTGGGCGTGGCCCGACGGCACGTTCTTGCGTTCCCTTCGCCGCGTCTTGGTCGCGCGCTTGCGTTCCGCCATGCTGGGGTCCTGCTCCTGTAGGTCGTGTCCGGTGTCCGGGCGCTAGCGCGTCACCGTGGGGCTGGCTTCGGCTGGTGCCTGGTCTACTTCTTGCGCCTGACGCCGACGGTCTTCTTGGGACCACGTCGCTGGCGTGCATTGGTCTTGGTGCGCTGCCCCCGAACCGGCAGGTTCCGCCGGTGTCGGAGACCCCGATAGGAGCCGATCTCCTGGAGTCGCTTGATATTCAGTGCGACCTCGCGGCGCAGGTCACCCTCCACCTTGTACCGACGGTCGATGATGTCGCGCAGGCGATTCACCTGTTCCTCGGTCAGGTCCCGGACACGTGTGTCCGGGTTGACATTGGCCTGGGCCAGGATCTTCTGGCTTGTCGGCAGCCCGATGCCAAAGACATATGTGAGGGCGATCTCCACGCGCTTCTCGCGCGGGATGTCGATGCCCGCGATACGTGCCACGGCTACCCCTGACGCTGCTTGTGTTTGGGATTGGTGCAGATGACCATCACCGTGCCGTGACGGCGGATCACCTTGCAGCGTTCACAACGCGTCTTGACTGACGCCGAGACCTTCACGTGGACTCCGTTACTTGAGGCGGTACGTGATCCGTCCCCGCGAGTGGTCGAACGGCGACAACTCGACGCGGACCCGGTCGCCCGGGAGGATCCGGATGAAGTTCATCCGCAGCTGACTGCTGATATGGGCGAGAACCCGGTGCTTGTTCTCCAACTCGATCGCGAACATGGCGTTGGGTAGCGGCTCGATGACCGTTCCCTCCACCTCGATCGCCTCTCGCATGGCCACAAGCGGACCGCGGCTCCGCTATCGATGGTTTGGTCTGGATGACGCGGACCCGCACGGCAATGCCGAGCGGCAGGCGTCGACAGGCGCCGGACCATGCCCGGCGCACGAACGGGGAGTGTACCAGAATGCTCGTCGCCCCGGCAAGCGCTCGACTCGCCGGCTCACGCTGGCGGGCGTCACGAGACCGTGCCAGCCACGATCGGGGGCGCCGTGGCGCTCTCGGGCGACCCGTTGTCGGTGAGGATGCGCGGGCCGGCGTCGGTCACGGCGATGGTGTGTTCCCAGTGCGCCGCGAGACTGCCATCGAAGGTCTCGACGGTCCAGCCATCGGCCTTGACCCTCACCTCATGGCTGCCGAGGGTGAACATGGGCTCGATGGCGAGACATAGCCCCACCTCGATGCGACGGCCGCGGCTACCGGTGCGATAGTTGGCGACCTGGGGTTCCTCGTGCATCTCGGTGCCGATCCCGTGGCCCACGAATGAGCGCACGACGCCATACCCGTGAGCCAGCGCCATGTCCTCGACGGCCGCGCTGATGTCGCCCAGGAAGGCGCCCGGCCTGGCGGCCGCGATGCCCGCGAGCATCGCCTGCCGGGTGATGTCGACCAGTCGACGGGTCGCCAGGGGCGCCTCGCCAACCACCCAGCTCCTGGCGGCGTCACCATGCCAGCCGTTCACGATGGCGCCGGCATCCACGGACACCAACTGGCCATCCACGATACGGCGTTTGCCGGGGATGCCGTGCACGACCTCGGTATCGATGCTGATACACAGGGAGTGCTGGTACGGGGTCCTGGTGCCCGGCTCACCGATGAATGACGGGATGCCACCACGGGAGCGGATGAGGTCCTCGGCCAGCCGGTCGAGCTCCAGGGTGGTCACACCGGGCTTGATGGCGGCACCCACTGTGTCCAGCACATCAGCCACCAACCGGCCTGCCACGGCCATCCGCTCGATCTGGCTGCTGCTCTTGAGGGTCACCCGCCGCTCGCCAAACCCCATCGTCAGATCCGCTTCGCGGCCCGCTCGGCGACGCTCAACAGGTCCGCCGTGACCTCGGCCATCGAGCGATCGCCCCGGATCGCGTGCAGGACGCCCGTTTCGGTGTAGTGGTCGACAACGTCGTACATGGGGGGCAGCTGGCGCGCCAACCGGGCGGCGATGGTCTCAGGTCGGTCATCGGGCCGCTGCTCCAGGGGGGAACCATCGTGGTCGCACACTCCAGGGACACGTGGCGGATGCGTTGACAGGTTGAATACGTGCTGCTGGACCCCCGTGCATACCCTCCGACCGGCTAGCCGCTGGATCAGCTCCGGGGTATCCACCTGGATGTAGAGCGCGGCAGCCAGTCGCGTGCCGTTGCTGGCCAGCAGCTTGTCCAGCGCCTCCGCTTGCGGGCGGGTTCGCGGGAAGCCGTCGAGGACCGCACCCTTGCGTGCATCGGGCATCGCGAAGCGAGCCTCGACCACCCGCATCGTCACCGGATCGGGCACCAGGGTGCCCTTCTCGACGTACCGGCGGACCTCGCTGGCGAGGGGTGAGCCATCTCGCAGGGCGGCGCGGAACAGGTCGCCGGTGGAGACATGCGGCAGTCCCAGGTCACGTGCCAATAGCAGCGCCTGGGTACCCTTGCCGGCGCCGGGGGCCCCGACCATCACGAACACCAGCTGGGATTCCCCTGGGACCTGGCTCGGCCCATCCACGCGGGCTGCCTGGGTCACTGGTCGAAGCCTTCGGGGTCGCCACCCACCGGATGTCGCCTCGCCGTCGTCTGGCACCACATCACTTGATGAACCCTTCGTAGTTGCGCATCATCAACTGGGCCTCGAGCTGCTTCATCGTTTCCACCACCACGGACACGACGATGAGCAATGCGGTGCCGCCGAGGCTGAACGACCCCACCACGCTGCCACTGAAGAACGCCGAGAGCAGGATGGGGCTGACCGCCACGATGCCCAGGAACAAGGCGCCCGCGAGGCTGATCCGATAGACGACCTTGGACAGGTAGTCCCGGGTCGGGGCTCCGGGCCGGATGCCCGGGATGAAGCCGCCGTTCTTGCGCAGCTGATCAGCTGTCTCATCTGGCTTGAAGGTGAACGCCGTGTAGAAGTAGGTGAAGCCGACCGTGAGCAGGAAGTAGAGCAGGATGTACAGCGGCGCGTGCTGGTCCAGCAGCCTGATCACCAATTGCGACATCTGGGCGATGAGACCCTCGGTGGAACTCTGGAAGTAGGTCGCCAGCTGGACGGGGAACAACAGGATGCTGACGGCGAAGATGATCGGGATCACGCCCGCCTGGTTGACCCGCAGCGGCAGGAACGTCGCGCCACCCTGATACATCCGGCGACCCCGCACGCGGCTGGCGTACTGGATCGGAATCCGCCGCTGTCCTTCCTGGATGTACACGATGGCCGCGACCGCGCCGATGCCCAGTGCCGCGAAGGCGATGCCCGCCGCCAGGTCCGGGGTGCGCAGGAAGGTCGCCAGACCGGAGGGCACCTTGGCCACGATGCCCGCGAAGATGATGAAGCTGATGCCGTTGCCGATGCCCCGCTCCGTGATCAGCTCACCGATCCACATCACCAGGATGGTGCCTGCGACCAGGGACGCGATCATGGTCAGCGTCGCGAGGCTCGCGAGATCGAAGTCCGGGATCACCTGCGTCCCACCGGGGCTCTGGCTGGACAGCAGGATGAGGTAGCCGTACGCCTGCAGCAGGCCCATCGGCACGGTCAGATATCGGGTGTACTGGTTGATCTTGTTGCGGCCGTACTCGCCTTCACGCTGCAGCTGCTGGAGCCGCGGCACGACTCCGGTCATGAGCTGCATGATGATCGAGGCATTGATGTACGGGTTGACGCCCAGCGCGATGATCGAGAATGAGGCGAGTCCACCACCCGAGAACAGGTCCAGCAACTGCAGGAAGGGGTTGCCCGTGATGACCTGGTCGAGGGCATCCTTGTTGACTCCAGGTACGGGAACGTGGGCAAGCCCACGGACCACGACCAACATCAGCAGGACGAACAGGATCCGGCGCCGGATGTCCGGCGCGCGAAAGGCGTTGACGAGGGCGTCGAACACCGGGCGTCAGTCCTGAGGGGCCGCGTCCACGGGACCGCCGTCGAGCCCCACCGGATCGTCCCCGGCCGCGGCCTGGGTGTCGGCGGCCGGATCCGCGGCCGCGATGGACTCGGTGGCCATGGCCGCCTCGGACCGGTTGCGGCTCGGCTTCTCCGGCATCAGGCTCTGGAGGGTGCCACCGGCGGCCTCGATCTTGGCCCGGGCACTCGCCGTGAACGCATCCGCAAGCACGAACATGGGCACCGAGACCTCGCCGTTGCCCAGGATCTTGACCGCCACGCGCTCCTTGGTGATGAGCCCGGCGGCACGCAGGATCTCGGGGTTCACGGTGTAGGGCGCCCGTGCGGTCAGCGGCTCCCCCAGACGCCCGGCCTCGGCGTAGGCCGAGATGCGGCCGATGTTGACGACCTGGTACTCAATGCGTCCGAGCGGCTTGAAGCCGCGCAGCTTGGGTACCCGGACGTGGATGGGTGTCTGGCCACCCTCGAACCAGGCAGGAATCGAGACGCCTGAGCGGGACTTCTGCCCCTTGGTGCCTCGACCTGCGGTCTTGCCCTTGCCAGCGGCGATGCCGCGACCGACACGGATCCGCCGGTGAGTCGAGCCCTCGGCGGGCTTCAGATCATGGAGTTTCACTCACTTGCCCTCCTGGGCATCGGCTGAGGCACCCTTCGGCGCGTCGGTGTCGGGGATGGCCTCGGCGGTCACCAGGTAGCGCACGGTGCGGACCATGCCCCTGGTCACAGCGTCGTCACGATGGATCACGGAGTCACCGATGCGGTCGAGGCCGAGAGCCCGGACCGTTCCTCGAGCACGCTGGGTCGTGCTGACGGTGCTCTTGCGAAGCGTGACCAGCAGCTTACCGGCCATCGGTGCCCTCCGTGACCGGGCGTGGCTGCCCGGGGATGAACGAGTACAGCTGCTTGCCGCGACGAGCGCTCAATTCCTCGGCACTGTGGAGGCTGCGCAGACCTTCGAGGGTCGCCCGGACCACGTTCACGGGGTTCGTGGAGCCCAGCGACTTGGACAGGATGTCGCGGACGCCCGCGGCCTCGACGACCGCACGCACGGAACCACCAGCGATGACGCCGGTGCCTTGTGACGCCGGCTTGAGCAGGACGGTCGATGCGCCGTACTGCTGCCTGACCTCGTGCGGGATCGTGGTGCCCACGAGGGGCACCCGGATGAGATGCTTCTTGGCATCCTCGACACCCTTCCGGATCGCCTCCGGTACCTCGCCGGCCTTGCCCAGGCCCGCGCCCACATGTCCGTTGCCGTCGCCAACGACGACCACGGCGCTGAAGCTGAACCGTCGACCGCCCTTGACGACCTTGGCCACTCGGTTGATCTGGACGACCCGCTCTTCGAGGGTCAGCTTGCTCGGATCGATCCGTGCCATCGTGGCTCCTTGCTAAAAGTCGAGGCCGGATTCGCGCGCGCCGTCGGCGAGCGCCTTGATCCGCCCGTGATACCGGAACCCGGCACGGTCGAACACGACCTGCTCGATGCCGGCAGCCCGTGCGCGTTCGGCGATGAGGGTACCTACCTTGTGAGCGCTCTCCACCTTGGTGCCGGCAACCCCCTTCAGGGGAGCCTCCAGCGACGAGGCGCTCACGACGGTGCGACCGGTCGTGTCGTCGATGACCTGGGCATAGATCTGCTCGATGCTCCGGAACACAGCGAGCCGCGGCCGTTCGGTCGTACCGGCGAGGTGCAGGCGGATCCGAGCGTGGCGCTTGCGGCGCGCTGCGCCCCTGTCGGCGGCCTTGGCCATGGTGCTCGTGCTTCTCCTTCAGGCAGTTCGGGGCGGGCGATGACACCCGACCCGTCGGTGACGACGCGACCCCGGATGGGCACGCGCCGTGGGGACTACTTCTTGCCGCCGATCTTGCCGGACTTGCCGGCCTTGCGGCGGATGACCTCGCCCGCATAGCGGACCCCCTTGCCCTTATAGGGTTCGGGCTTGCGCATCTGTCGGACTCGGGCGGCGACGTGCCCCACCAGCTCCTTGTCGATACCTGTGACGGCGAGGCGGGTGGGGTTCTCGACCTCGAAGGCGATACCCTCGGGAGGATCGATCTCGATGGGATGGCTGTAGCCCAGGCTCAGCTGGAGCTTCCGCCCGACCAACTGGGCACGATACCCGACGCCGGTGATCTCGAGACCCTTGCGGTACCCGGTGGTGACACCCACGACCATGTTGGCGATGAGCGTCCGGGTCAGGCCGTGCAGCTCCCTCGACCGCTTGGCATCGTTGGGCCGCTCGACACGCAGGATGCCGTCCTCGCGGACGATCGTCAGCTCGGACGAGATGTCACGCGCCAGCTGCCCCTTGGGGCCCTTGACCGCCACGTGGGTGCCATCGATGGTGATGTCCACGCCGGACGGCACCGGGATCGGGAGTCTGCCGATTCGTGACATTGCGACCTACCAGACGTACGCCAGGATCTCGCCGCCCAGCTGACCCTTGCGGGCCTGCTGTCCGGTCATGATCCCCTGGCTGGTGCTGACGATGACGAGTCCCAGGCCACCGAGGACCCTCGGGATGTCGGTCTTCGCCGCGTAGACCCGAAGTCCGGGCTTGCTGATCCGCTTGAGCCCGCTCAGCACGGGGACACGGCCGACGTACTTCAGCTGGATCTTGAGGAGGTTCCGGCGGACCCTCCTGATGCTCCGTGAAGTCCACGATGAAGCCTTCGTCCTTGAGGATGCGGGCGATGGCCAGCTTCACGCGGGAGTTGGGCACCAGCACATCCTCATGACGGGCGCTGCTGGCGTTGCGGATGCGCGTCAGCATGTCGGCGATGGGGTCGGAGATGTTCATGGGGCTACCAGCTGGACTTGGTGACGCCCGGTAGCTGACCCATCAGGGCGCGCTCCCGGAAGCAGATGCGGCAGAGTGCGAACCGGCGCATGTAGCCGCGCGGCCGGCCACACACAGAGCACCGGTTGTAGCTCCGCACGTCGAACCGCTGCTTGCGCTGTGATTTTGCGATGAGGGACTTCTTGGCCATCGATCCGCTCCTTGCGTCAGTTGGCGAAGGGCATGCCGAGGAGCGCCAGCAGACGCTTGGACTCCTCGTCATTGGTCGCCGTCGTGACGATGCTCACCTCGAGACCGCGCAGGCGGTCGATCCGGTCGTAGTCGATCTCCGGGAATGCAAGCTGCTCGCGAAGTCCCAGGGAATAGTTGCCCCGGCCATCGAACGACTTGCCCGGAACACCCCGGAAGTCACGGATGCGTGGCAGCGCCACCCTCGTGAGCCGTTCCAGGAAGTCCCACATGCGTTCACCGCGCAGGGTGACCATCACGCCGATGGTGTTGCCGGTCCGGAGCCGGAACTGGGCGATCGAACGCCGGGCGCGCGTCACGACCGGCTTCTGGCCGGTGATGATGGTCATGTCTCCGCACGGCAGCGTCGATCGCCTTCGCGTCCCGGAGCGCTTCACCCAGGCCGATGTTGACCACGATCTTGGAAAGCCGCGGCACCTGCATCGCGTTGCCGTACTCGAACTCCTTCTGGAGCGCGGGAACGACGTCGGTCAGGTACCGCTGGCGGAGTTCGCTCACTTGCGCTTCTTCTCCACTCGCGTCAGGGGCTCACCACAATGGGCGCACGCCCGGACACTGCGGCCATCGGCGGCCTCCAGGTGCCGGATCCGGGTCGGACGCGAACACGCCGGGCAGATGACCATGACGTTGCTGATGTCGAGGGGCATCGCGATGTCCAGGATGCCGCCCTGCTGGACCCTCGGCTGGCGGTCGGTCCGACCTGCGCTCGAACGGGGCTTGGTGTGGCGCTTCGCGATGTTGATGCCATCCACGACCACTGCGGCCCCTGCCAGGGGCGAGGTTCGCTGCCAGCCGGCCCCATACCTCGCGGTCGACTTCTTCCAGCCCTGGGAGTTCACCACCACCTTGGTGACGGTCCCCTTCTTGCCCGCGTCCTTGCCGGTCAGGACCAGGACCTGGTCGCCGGCGCGGACGTCAAGGACGCGGGTCCGACGTTGTGGCTGTGTTGCAGGCGGCATCACAGCACCTCTGGCGCGAGCGAGATGATCTTCATGTAGTTCCGGTCGCGCAGCTCTCGCGCGACGGGCCCGAAGATGCGGGTCCCGCGGGGATTGCCCTGGTTGTTGATGAGCACGGCCGCGTTCTCGTCGAACCGGATGTAGCTGCCGTCGGGGCGTCCATATTCCTTGGCGGTCCGGACGATGACGGCCTTGACGACATCGCCCTTCTTGACCGCCGCATTCGGGATCGCCTGCTTGACCGCCGCGACGATGATGTCGCCGACACCCGCGGTGGTCTTCTGTGACCGCCCGAGGATCCGGATGCACTCGATGGTCCGGGCGCCCGTGTTGTCGGCGACCCGCAGGCGCGTCGAGGTCTGGATCACGCCGGCACCTCTTCCGCGACGGCATCCGAGCCATGGTCGCGGCCGGGGTGTGCCACCGCGTGGATGGCCTCCTCGGTGGCAGGTTCGGAAGCGGCGACCGCCTCCGTGCTCCCCGCGGTCGCGCGTGCCACGACCTCGACCATCCGCCAGCGCTTGGTGGCCGACAGGGGTCGGGACTCCTCGATGCGCACCGTGTCACCGATGCGCGCCTCATTGCGTTCGTCGTGCGCCTTGAACCGGGTGGTCAGGCGGATGACCCGCTTGTACAGCCGGTGGCGACTCAGTCGCTCGACCGAGACGACGATGGTCTTGTCCATCTTGTCGGACACGACGCGGCCGACCTTGGTCTTCCGCTTTCCGGGACTGCGCGCCTGTACCGCGCTCATGACTTCCCTCCGCGACCCGCGCCAACACCTGCCGACGCGACACTGCCGAACTCGCGCTCGGTCTGGACGGTCAACAGCCGGGCGATGGAACGCCTCGTCTGCGCGATCTGGCTGTAATCGGACAACTGGCGGGTCGCCAGCTGGAATCGAAGGTCGTACAGGTGTCGGCGGGCCGACACCAGTTCTGCCAGCAACTCCTGGTCGGAAAGCTCGCGCGCCTTACTGATGTCCATCACCGGCTCCTTCGCGAACCAGGAACTTGACGTCGACTGGCAGCTTGTGGCTCGCAAGGCGCATCGCCTCGGCAGCCTCGGACTGCGGGACACCCGCCATCTCGAACAGGATGCGCCCGGGTCGGACCACCGCGACCCAATGGTCGGGCGCGCCCTTGCCCGATCCCATCCGGACCTCGGCCGGCTTCTTGGTCACGGGCTTGTCCGGGAAGATCCGGATCCAGACCTTGCCGCCACGGCGGACGTATCGGGTCATCGCCCGACGGGCCGACTCGATCTGACGGCTGGTGATGTAGGCGGGTTCCTCGGTCATCAATGCGTAGTCACCGAAGGCGATGGTCGTACCACCCTTGGCGGGCCCACTCATGCGACCGCGCTGCTGCTTGCGGTGCTTGACGCGACGGGGCATCAACATCGTGTCATGCCCCTCCCGCGATGGCGCCCGCGGGGGCTGTGGTCTCGTGCGGCGCGGTGCGCTCGGGGAGCACGTCGCCGCGGTAGATCCAGACCTTGACCCCGATGGCACCGAAGGTGGTCCGAGACAGGACCTGGCCATAGCTGATGTCGGCACGCAGCGTGCCGAGGGGGATACGGCCTTCCTTGTCCCACTCGCGGCGGGCCATCTCGGCACCGCCCAGGCGGCCCGACACGGAGATCTTGACGCCCTTGGCGCCTGCTTTCATGGTCCGCTGGATGGCCTGCTTGATGGCCTTCCGGAACGCGATGCGGCGAGCCAGCTGCTGGGCGATATTGGCGGCCACGAGCACCGCGTCGAGCTCGGGCTGGCGGATCTCCTTGATCTCCAACTTGACCTTGCGGGTCGTGAGCTTGCCCACCGCCTGACGCAGTGACTCCACGTTGGCGCCACCCTTGCCGATGACGATGCCCGGCTTGGCGGTATGGACCGTGACAGTGACGTGGTTGATGCCCCGCTCGATCTCCACCAGGCTGACGCTGGCATTGGCCAGCCGCTTGCCCACCAGCAACCGGATGGACATGTCCTCCTTGAGCAGGTCCGTGTAGTCGCGATCGGCATACCACTTGGCGTTCCAGGTGCGCGACACACCCAGTCGGAACCCGTTGGGATGGACCTTGTGACCCATGGCTCAGGCCTCCCGGCTCTCGACCACGATCGTCACGTGGGTCATTGGCTTGTGGATGGGAAACGCGCGCCCCTGGGCGCGGGGACGGAACCGCTTGATGGTCGGACCCTCGTCGGCGATGGCCGCGACGACCACCAGGTCTTCCGCGGACAGGTCATGGTTGTTCTCAGCGTTGGCCGTGGCGCTCTTGAGCACCTTGGCCACGTCCTTGGCGGCACCCTGAGGCATGAATCTCAGGACTGCGGCGGCATCATCGACCGTGCGGCCGACGATGACCCGGGTGACCAGACGTGTCTTGCGTGTCGATCGGCCGATGTACTTGGCCGTCGCGGACACTCGCATGCGCGGCCTCCTACTTCAGTGACGTCGACCGCTCGGTGTGCTTGCCATGCCCGCGATAGGTGCGGGTCGGGGCGAACTCACCCAGCCGGTGGCCGACCATGTTCTCGGTCACGTAGACCGGGATGTGCTTCTTGCCGTTGTAGACGGCCACGGTATGGCCGATGAAATCCGGGAAGATCACGCTGGCGCGCGACCACGTCTTGACGACCTTCTTCTCGTTCTTCTTGTTCATCGCCTGGACCCGGCCAAGGAGCCGGGTCTCGATGAACGGTCCCTTCTTGAGGGATACGCGACATCGCTCTCCTCCTCCCTAGCTCTTGCCGTGCCGGGAGCGCACGATGAGGCGCCCGGAGGTCTTGTTGCGGCGGGTCCGGTGGCCCATCGCGGGCTGTCCCCATGGTGTCTTTGGCGGCATGCCGGTGGGCGACTTGCCTTCGCCACCACCGTGCGGATGATCACGCGGGTTCATCACCACGCCGCGCACCTCCGGTCGCTTGCCCATGTGACGAGCTCGGCCGGCCTTGCCGATGCTCTGATTCTCGTGGTCGAGGTTGCCCACCTGGCCCACGGTGGCCATGCAGCGGATGCTCAGCCGGCGCACCTCGCCCGAGGGCAACCGAATCTGGGCGGTGTCCCCTTCCTTGGCCAGCAGCTGCGCCGAAGCACCTGCCGAGCGCACGATCTGGCCACCCTTGCCGGGTACCAGCTCGATGTTGTGGAGCTGGGTACCGAGTGGTACCGACGACAGTGGGAGAGCGTTGCCGACGCGTGCTTCAGCATCGGGTCCAGCGACCACCGTGTCGCCCACCTTCAGGCCGTGCGGCACCAGGATGTAGCGCTTGTCGCCATCCGCGTAATGGAGCAAGCCGATGCGTGCTGACCGATTGGGGTCGTACTCGATGGTCGCGAGCTTGGCGGGCACGCCTACCTTGTCGCGCTTGAAGTCGATCCGGCGATAGTGACGCTTCTCCCCTCCGCCCCGGTGGCGGACCGTGAGACGCCCCTGGTTGTTGCGGCCACTGCCGCGCTTGGTCGGCTCCAGCAACGGCTTGTGGGGCGTAGTGGTCGTGATCTCCTCGAAGGTCGATCGGGTCATGAACCGCCGACCGGGGGAGGTTGCCTTGTAACTCCGCAGCGGCATTGCTACACCCCCTCGAAGAATTCGATCTTGTCCGTGGACTTCACGGTCACCACTGCCTTCTTCCAGGGTGAGGTGTATCCCTTGATGCGGCCCCGCTTCCGGTTCCGGCTCTTCTCCTTGGCCTTCGTGTTCGAGACGTTGACATCGACCACCGTGACCTTGAACAACTCTGCAACGGCCGCCGCGATCTGCAGCTTGTTGGCATCGTCGTGCACCGCGAACGTGTACTTGTGCCGCTGCGTTTCGTCCATCGACTTCTCGCTGATGACCGGACGCAAGATGACCTGGGATGCCTGCAGCGTCATGCGTACACCTCCGTCATCGTGCCGATGCACGGCTGGGTGATGACCAGCGTGTCCGCGTTGAGGATGTCCACCACGTTCAGCGAGTCGGCCCGGATGACCTGGACGCCGGGCAGGTTGCGCGCCGAGAGCTCCAGCCGCTCATCCTTGCCTGCCTCCACCAGCAGCACCCGACCCCGGGCCTGCAGCCCAGCGAGGTAACCCACGAGCTCGCGGGTCTTGATGGCATCCATATCCAGGTCGGTCACGAACTTGATGGCGCCGTCGGTGAACTTGGATGTCAGGGCGCCCTGGAGCGCGAGGCGACGCATCCGCTTGGGCAGCCGCTGCACATAGGACCTGGGGTGCGGCCCGAAGACCACGCCGCCGCCCGCAAAGTGGGGAGCCGAGCGCGTGCCCTGGCGAGCACGGCCGGTTCCCTTCTGGCGGTATGGCTTGCGGCCACCGCCGCGGACCTCGCCGCGCGTCTTCGTGTCAGCGGTTCCGGTTCGGCGGCCTGCCAACTGGGCCACGACGGCCTGGTGCAGGACGGCCGTGTTCACGGGCGCCGCGAACAGCGCATCGGGCAGGTCAACCGTGCCCGCGTCGGCACCGGCCTTGGTATACAGCGTCGAGGTGACCGACATGTCTAGGCCTTCCTGACCAGGATGAGCGCGTTGCGGGCGCCGGGGACCGGACCCTTGACGAGTAGCAGCTCGCGCTCGGCATCTACCTTGAGGATGGTGGCGCCCTTCACGGTGATGCGATCGTTGCCCATGTGGCCCGACATCGGCGTTCCCTTGAATACCTTGCCCGGGGTGGTGCCGCCGCCGATGGAGCCCGGCTGCCTGTGGGAGTCGGAGCCATGGGTCTCGGGACCGCGCTTGAAGTGGTGGCGCTTGATGGTGCCCGCGAAGCCCTTGCCCTTGGACACGCCCGTGATGTCGACGCTCTCGCCGGCCTCGAACAGGCTCACGTCGAGCGTCTGGCCGACCTCGTATGCGGTGTGGTCGTCGACCACGAACTCGCGCACGTCACGCACGCGTGGCAGGCCTTTCAGCTGACCGAGACGGGGCTTCGTCAGCTTCCGGGCGGTACCCGCACCGACCTGCACCGCGGTGTATCCGTCGCGCTCCGGGGTGCGTAGCAGGGTCACGGTGTTGGGTGTGACGGCCACGACCGAGACCGGCACCATGGTGCCGTCGGGCTGGAAGAGCTGAGTCATCCCGACCTTCCGCCCGAGAAGGCCGACCCCGGGCTTACTCATGTCTGGTCACTTCCCAGATCGTGCGTGAATGAGCGCGCGCTCTTGGCATCGCGACCTTTGGCATCGCGACCTTCGGCATCGGGGCCTTCGACATCGCGGCCTCCGGCCGCCTCAGCGTGCGATCGTTCATCACATCTTGATCTCGATGTCGACGCCCGCCGCAAGCGAGAGTCGCATCAGGGCGTCGACCGTCTTTGACGAGGGGTCGAGGATGTCGATGAGCCGCTTGTGGGTGCGGATCTCGAACTGCTCCCGGCTGTCCTTGTCGATGAACGGAGAACGCAGGACCGTGTACTTCTCTATTCGCGTCGGCAGCGGCACAGGGCCGACAACGTCCGCACCGGTGCGCTGGGCGGTCTCCACGATCTGGAGCGCCGACTGGTCCAGCAACCGGTGGTCGTATGCCTTGAGGCGGATCCTGATCCGCTGCCGGGCCATCAGGCGATCGATCTCGGTGATGGCCCCGGCACCCACGGTGTGGCCGCCCTCGCGGATGGCGAAGCGCTGGGCCGTCTCGAGGGCGATGGGGGTGATGAGCTCGACGGTCATCTCGACGTTGTCGCCGGGGATGACCATCTCGGCGCCGCCGTGGAGCTCGATGGCCCCCGTGACGTCGGTGGTGCGCAGGTAGAACTGGGGCCGGTAGCCGTTGTAGAAGGGGGTGTGCCGGCCGCCCTCCTCCTTGGTCAGCACGTACACCTGGGCCTTGAACTTGGTGTGGGCCTTGACCGAGGCCGTCTTGGCGAGCACCTGGCCACGCTCGATGTCGTCGCGCTCGATGCCCCGCAGGAGGGTCCCGATGTTGTCGCCGGCGCGGCCCTCGTCGAGCAGCTTCTTGAACATCTCGACGCCGGTCACGACCACCTTGCGGGTGGGCCGGACGCCCACGATCTCGATCTCCTCGCCGACCTTGACGATGCCCCGCTCGACGCGCCCGGTGGCCACGGTGCCCCGGCCCTTGATGCCGAAGACGTCCTCGACGGGCATCAGGAAGGGCTTGTCCACGGCGCGCTCGGGGGTCGGGATGTAGGAGTCGACCGCGTCCATCAGCTCCTGGATGCAGACATAGGCGGGGTCGTTCTTGTCGTCGGGTGCCTCGAGGGCCTTGAGCGCGGAGCCCCGGATGACCGGGATGTCGTCACCCGGGAAGTTGTACTTGGACAGCAGCTCCCGGACCTCGAGCTCCACGAGCTCCAGCAGCTCCGGGTCGTCGACCATGTCCACCTTGTTGAGGAACACCACGATGAAGGGCACCTCCACCTGGCGCGCCAGGAGGATGTGCTCCCGGGTCTGGGGCATGGGCCCGTCGGTGGCCGCGACCACGAGGATGGCGCCATCCATCTGGGCGGCCCCGGTGATCATGTTCTTGATGTAGTCCGCGTGCCCGGGGCAGTCGACGTGGGCGTAGTGGCGGGAGTCGGTCTCGTACTCCACGTGGGCGATGGCGATGGTGATGCCCCGCTCCCGCTCCTCGGGTGCGTTGTCGATGGTGTCGAAGGCGCGGTACTCCGCCTCGCCCTTGAGCGCCAGGTACTTGGTGATGGCCGCGGTCAGCGACGTCTTGCCATGGTCGATGTGCCCGATGGTGCCCACGTTGACGTGGGGCTTGGTGCGCTCGAACTTCTTCTTGGCCATCGTGGGCTACCTCTGCTGCTTCCTGTCTGCCGTCGTGGTGATCGAAGGTCGGCTGTGTTCCCGTGACCGGTCAGGTCCCACGGATCGCTGCTCCAGCTCGTCTGCAAGGTTGCGCGGCAACTCGGAGTAGTGCGCGAACTCCATGGAGGAGCTCGCCCGGCCCTGGGTCATGCTGCGCAGGTCCGTGACGTAGCCGAACATCGAGGACAGCGGTACCAGCGCCCGCACGACCTGCGTGCCGGCCCGGTTGTCCATGCCCTCGATGTGCCCACGCCGGGAGTTGAGGTCGCCGATGACGTCGCCCATGAATTCCTCGGGCATCGTCACCTCCACCTTCATGACCGGCTCGAGGATGGTCGGATCGGCCTTGGCCACGGCGTCCTTGAGGGCCATCGATCCGGCGATCTTGAACGCCATCTCGGAGGAGTCGACTTCATGGAATGAACCGTCGTGGAGGGTCGCCTTGACGTCGACCATCGGGACGTTCGCGTACGGGCCGCTCTCGAGCGCCTCCTTGATGCCCGCGTCCACGGACTTGATGTACTCGCGGGGGATGATGCCACCCACGATCTTGTCGATGAATTCATAGCCCTTGCCCTGCTCGTTGGGCTCCAGCTTGATGACGGCATGTCCGTACTGGCCGCGGCCACCTGTCTGGCGGATGAATCGACCATTGCCAGGCGCGGCTCGCCGGACCGTCGCACGGTACGCGACGGTGGGCTTGCCGATATTGGCTGCCACGTGGAACTCGCGGGTCATCCGGTCAACGAGCACGTCCAGATGCAGCTCCCCCATGCCCGCGATGAGTGTCTCGCCCGACTCGGGATTGGTCTTGACCCGGAAGGTCGGGTCCTCTTCCGACAACCGCTGGAGGGCGACCGCGAGCTTGTCCTGGTCGGCCTTCGTCTTGGGCTCGACCTTGACCTCGATGACCGGCTCGGGAAAGGTCATCGACTCCAGAATCACGGGATGCTCCGGGTCGGTCAGGGTGTCCCCTGTGAAGGTCTCCTTGAGGCCGACCGCGGCGGCGATGTCGCCGGCGTAAACCTCGTCGATCTCTTCCCGGTGGTTGGCGTGCATCTGGACCAGGCGTCCGATGCGCTCCTTCTTGCCCTTGGTGGCGTTGAGGACGTAGGAACCAGCCTTGAGCGTCCCGGAGTAGACCCGGAAGAAGGCGAGCTTCCCCACGAACGGGTCTGCCGCGATCTTGAACGCAAGGGCCGAGAATGGTGCGTCGTCCTTGACCTCGCGCGGCAGCTCTTCGCCATTGCGCGGGTCGGTGCCCGTGAGCGCGGGCACGTCCAGGGGCGAGGGCAGGTACGCGATGACCGCGTCGAGCATGGGCTGGATGCCCTTGTTCTTGAGCGCCGAGCCGGTCAGGACGGGGATGATCCGGGTACTCAGCGTGCCCGCACGGAGACCCCGCCGGATCTCCATCGTTGGTCAACTCTTCGCCGTCGAGATACTTCTGGGTCAGCTCGTCATCCATCTCGGCGACCGCCTCGACGAGTGCCGCTCGGTGCTTGCGGGCCTCAGGCAGCAACTCCGAGGGGATGTCGATGACGTCGATCTGCCTGCCCAGGTCGTCGCGATAGTAGATGGCCTGCATCCCCACGAGATCGATGACGCCCTTGAAGCCGTCCTCCTGACCGATGGGGATCTGGATCGGCACCGCGTTCGCGCCCAGGCGGTCGCGGATGGACTCGACGCCTCGCCAGAAGTCGGCGCCGGTACGGTCCAGCTTGTTGATGAAGCAGAAGCGCGGCACGCCGTACCGGTCGGCCTGTCGCCACACCGTCTCCGACTGGGGCTCCACGCCTGCCACACCGTCGAACACGACGACCGCGCCGTCCAGCACGCGCAGGCTCCGCTCGACCTCCACGGTGAAGTCCACGTGCCCGGGCGTATCGATGATGTTGATGCGATGGTCGGCCCAGAATGCGGTCGTTGCCGCGGCCGTGATGGTGATGCCGCGCTCCTGCTCCTGGGGCATCCAGTCCATCGTGGCCGCGCCCTCATGCACCTCGCCGATCTTGTAGATCTTCTTGGTGTAGAAGAGGATGCGCTCGGTGACCGTGGTCTTGCCGGCGTCGATATGGGCGATGATGCCGATGTTTCGCGTCTTGGCGAGCGAAACCTCACGAGCCACGGTTACGGGTTCCCTGTCCTACCACTTGAAATGGCTGAAGGCCCGGTTGGCCTCGGCCATCTTGTGAGTGTCTTCGCGCCGCTTGACCGCGGCGCCCAATCCGTTCATGGCGTCCACGAACTCGAAGGCCAGCTTCTCGCTCATCGACTTGCCGCTCCGCTTGCGGGCCGACTGGACGAGCCATCGGACTCCCAGCGACATCCGCCGATCACCCCGGATCTCCACGGGGACCTGGTACGTCGCACCGCCGACCCGCCGGGGCTTGACCTCGATGATGGGCGTCGCATTGCGGAGCGCCAGCTCCAGGACCTCAAGTCCGGGCCGGTGCGAGGATGCCTCTGCGCGGGCCAGGGCCTGCCGCAGGATCCGCTCCGCGAGACCCTTCTTGCCATCCTTCATCAGCTTGACCACGAACCGGTCGGTCGTGCGGGTCAGGGCGGGTGCGTACTTGTCCTTGCGCGGGGTTCCGGTTCGACGGGGCATCTACTTGGGCCTCTTGGCGCCATAGAGCGATCGGCTCTGCTTTCGGTCACGAACGCCGGCCGCGTCGAGGGTCCCGCGAATGACGTGATACTTCACGGACGGCAGGTCCTTCACCCGGCCGCCACGAACGAGCACCACCGAGTGTTCCTGCAGGTTGTGGCCGATACCCGGGATGTAGGCCGTGACTTCCATCATGTTGGAGAGCCGCACGCGGGCGATCTTGCGCAGCGCAGAGTTCGGCTTCTTGGGCGTCATTGTGCGCACCTGAAGACAGACGCCTCGCTTCTGCGGAGCGCCCGGAATAGCCTCCTGCTTCTGGCGAAGGCTGTTCCAGTTCTTGCGCATCGCTGGCGCCTTGACCTTCTTCTGCTTGGGCTGCCTGCCCTTGCGGACGAGCTGGCTGATGGTCGGCACGAACGCGGACTCCTCGGTGCGTCGTCTGTGGTCCCGGCCTCGACGTTGGCGCCGATCTCCGGGTCCCCCGTGTCCGCGGCGCGGCACACGAAGGACTGTCATCTGCTGGACTGGTGGGCCGGGAGTCCGGTCGACGATGTCGGCCGGGCCGGTCGATCAAGTGGCGGCCCGCGGGTGTGGTCGGGCCACGCTCACCTGGACGCACGCAGCCTTTCGGCCACGAACGCGGAGTGTATCAGTGGGCTCCTGGTGCGTCAAACCCAGGACGCAGCCGGCGGGGGCAAGTCGGGGCTGGTCGGGACTGGTCGGGGCTGGTCGGGCCCGGTCAGGGCTCGCACCGGGGTGCTCGTCGGGGCCCGAGGCCGCCCATTCGCCCGAGGCCGCCCATTCGCCCGAGGCCGCCCAGCCCACGCCGCCTGCACCCGAGGCCGCCCCGCCGCCTGCACCCGAGGCCGCCTCCGCCGCCCGAGGCCGCCCTGCGCCCCCCGCCGCCCATCCGCCGATGACTCTGACGATCCGCACCACTGGTCGTCGCGGAGCCGGATCCCTATGCCGATTCCTTGACGATCCGAATCACTGGTTGCCGGATTGGCGCCTCACGGGTGCCAGCCTGAGCGTGGTGACGCACCGTGGTCGCGATGGCCGGTCCGCTATCGATCGCCCAGTGACTCGAATGTCAGATCCGACGTCCTGCGAGCGGCGGCGCTAGCCCGGGTAGACGCTCGGCGGTGGCGGCCCGACCTGTGTCATCCGGCGCGGACGCACAAGGACCCCGGTCGTGACGACCGGGGTCTTGTTCACGCGCAAGCGTGACGGCCGACGGCCGTCAGTCGTCGCTGTCGAGCAGGAGGTCGACCGTGAGGTCTTCGTCATCGACCGCGACGTCCCCATCGCTGAGGTCCTCGAGGAACGGGTTGATCTCGATGACCACGGGTGCTGCCTCGCCCGATGCGCCCAGGACCGGTTCGAACTCATCGCCGCCGTCGAGCGGTGTCGAGCCCTCTGCGAACGGGTTGAAGTCATCGCCGAACCCCTCGGGTAGTTCGCCACCCGCGAGGGCCTCGGCCGCCTCCCGACGCTCCGTCTCCCGGCGCAATGCGACATTCGCGGGTGCGCCCGAGCCGGCCGGTATGAGCTTGCCGATGATGACGTTCTCCTTGAGTCCAACGAGCCGGTCCTTGGCGCCGTTGATGGCGGCCTCGGTCAGCACCCGGGTGGTCTCCTGGAACGAAGCCGCGGCGAGGAAGCTGCTGGTGTTGAGGGACGCCTTCGTGACCCCCAACAGGACGGTCTCCGCGGTGGCCGGCTCACCGCCCTCCGCGAGGACCTTGTTGTTGATCTCCTCGAACTCGAAGCGGTCGATGAGCTCGAACGGCAGCTGCTCCGTATCACCGGGCTGGTCGATGCGCACCTTGCGCATCATCTGCCGGACGATGATCTCGATGTGCTTGTCGTTGATGGTCACGCCCTGGCTGCGGTAGACGCGCTGGACCTCCTTGACGAGGTAGCGCTGGACCGCCTCCCGGCCGCGGGTCTCGAGATACTCCTGGGGGTTGATGGGTCCGTCAGTGATGGCGTCCCCGGCCCGGATCTCCTGGCCGTTCTCGACCAGCAGCTTGGCGTTGTGAGGGATGGCGTACTCGCGCTCCACCACATCCTCGCTGCGGACGCCCAGGCCCTGGTCGGTGCGGACCATCAGCCCGCGCTCGGGCGCCCGGATCTCCTCCACGGCGGCATCCTGCTGCCGACGAGCCAGCACCTGGTTGACCTCGACGAGGTCGCCCTCGGCTGCCAGCAGCTCGTGGTCACCCATGATCCGAAGCGGCACGTCGAACGCTTCCCGGCTGGTGACCTTGACGCGCCGCCCGCCGTTGTCGGTCTGGATGATCTCCACCACGCCGTCGATATGGCTGATCTCGGCCTTGCCCTTGGGCATCCGTGCCTCGAACAGTTCCTCCACTCGTGGCAGACCGGCGGTGATGTCCATACCACCGGCGACACCGCCGGTATGGAACGTGCGCATGGTCAGCTGCGTACCGGGCTCACCGATGGACTGCGCCGCGATGATGCCCACCGCCTCGCCGATGCCCACGCGCTCACCGGTGGCCAGATTGCGCCCGTAGCAGGTGCGGCAGACGCCGTATCGTGACTGGCAGGTGAGCGGCGAGCGGACGAGCACCTCGTCCACACCGGCGTCATCGATGGCGCCGCGCGAGGGCCTCGGTGATCTCCTGGTCGCGCTCAACGATGAGCGCGTCCTTCTTCCTCTTGGCCTTCGGGTCGTACACGGGGCCGGCGGCGAATCGGCCGACGATCCGGCGCCGGAATGCGTCGGGCTCGCTGCCTGCGAACTCCTCCGTCTCGCGGCGCGTGATCCAGCCCCCCTCGCCCGTGCCACAGTCGTCGTCACGCGTGATGACGTCCTGTGCCACGTCCACGAGCCGCCGCGTCGAGGTATCCCGAGTCGGCCGTCCGGAGGGCGGTGTCCGCGAGACCCTTGCGCGCGCCATGGGTGGAGATGAAGTACTCCAGGACGGTCATGCCTTCCTTGAAGTTGGAGCGCACTGGCACGTCGATGATGCGGCCCGTCGGGTCCGCCATCAGGCCACGCATGCCGCCCAGCTGACCGATATTGCCCTTGTTGCCGCGGGCACCGGAGCTGGTCATCATCCATACCGAACCGCCCGACACCGATGACGGCTTTCCGTCGGCATCGACCGCGCCCGGCTCCATCATCTTGGACATGTCCTCGGACACGCGGGCGGTCGTGGCCTGCCAGATCGCGACGACCTGGGTATAGCGCTCATCGTCGGTGATGAGGCCACGCTGGAACTGCTCGTCGATACGCTTGATCTGCTGCTCGGCGTCGGCCAGCATCACGGCCTTGTTGGGCGGCACGGGGATATCGCTGACCGAAATGGTCATGCCACCCCGGGTGGCGTAGCGGAACCCGATGGACTTGATGCCGTCCACCAGGTGCGCCGTCTCGGCCGAGCCCAGCGTCTGGTAGCAGCGCGAAACCGTCTCGCGCAGCCGGGTGCGGCCCATGGTCTCGTTGAGGAAGCGCAGCCGGTCGGGCAGGATCTGGTTGAACAGCAGCCGACCGATGGTCGTCCGGACCTCACGCTCGACCAACTGCTCGCCTTCCTCGTCCCAGGTGCGCACGGGCACCTGGACAAGGGTGTGGAGACCCAGCTTCGCCACCTTGTGATTGGGCATGTTGTCAACGTCACCGCGGGTGTCGATGCGCCCGACCTCGTACGCGAGAAGGGCATCCTGCTCGTCCGAGAACCGGATGGGCTCCGTCGCGACGAGGTCCTCACGCTCGAGGGTGAGGTAGTAGCAGCCCAGGATCATGTCCTGGGTCGGGGCCACGACCGGGCCACCATCCGAGGGTGACAGCAGGTTCGCGGTCGAAAGCATCATCCGGCGCGCCTCGTCCTGGGCGGCACGGGACAGCGGTACGTGGACCGCCATCTGGTCGCCATCGAAGTCGGCATTGAACGCGAAGCAGACGAGCGGGTGGATCTGGATGGCCGAGCCCTCGACCAGGACCGGCATGAACGCCTGGATACCCAGGCGGTGGAGGGTAGGAGCGCGGTTGAGGAGCACCGGATGGTCCTTGATGACCTCCTCCAGGACGTCCCAGACCTCGGGCCGGACGCGCTCCACGATGCGTTTGGCGCTCTTGATGTTGTGGGCGAAGCCCTTCTCCACCAACTGGCGCATGACGAACGGCTTGAACAGCTCGAGGGCCATCTTCTTGGGCAGACCGCACTGGTGCAGCTTGAGCTCGGGACCAACGACGATCACGGAACGACCTGAGTAGTCGACCCGCTTGCCAAGCAGGTTCTGGCGGAAGCGACCCTGCTTGCCCTTGAGCATGTCGCTCAGCGACTTGAGCCGATGGTTGCCGGTGCCCGCGATCGCCCGGCCTCGGCGGCCGTTGTCGATAAGCGCATCGCACGCCTCCTGGAGCATCCGCTTCTCGTTGCGGATGATGATCTCAGGCGCACCCAGCTCCAGCAGTCGCTTCAGCCGGTTGTTGCGGTTGATCACGCGCCGGTACAGGTCATTGAGGTCGGACGTGGCGAACCGGCCGCCGTCCAGCTGGACCATGGGTCGCAGGTCGGGCGGGATCGACGGGCAGGACCGACAGGATCATCCACTCGGGGCGGGTGCCCGAGCGCCGGAACGCCTCGATCAGTCGGAGCCGCTTGATGGCCTTCTTGCGCCGCATCCCGGACGTCGTCCGGACCTCGCTGTGGAGATGTCGCGCAAGTGGCTCCATGTCCATCTTGAGCACCCGGTCGCGGACAGCCTCCGCACCCATGCCGGCGGCGAACAGGCGTGGCGCGCCCCGCACACCACTGCCGTACTTGCGGTCGAGCTCCCGGAAATTCCAGCCATCAAGGGACGACTCGGGCAACAGGTCGCCCGCCTTGAGCTTGCTGATCTCGTCCTTGGCCTTGCGGATCTCCTCCTTGAGGCCATCCGCCTCGGTGCGCAATCGCTCCTTCTCGGCCTCGAGTTCGGCGTCGACCTGCAGCCGCAGGTCCGCTATCTGCTGGCCGACGGATGCCTCCTCCGCAGCCTCGCGTTCCTGGATCTCGGTGTTGACGCGTTCGACCTCGTCCTGGGCAGCCTTGCGCAACGCGGCCACGGTCTTCTTGTCGGCCGATTCACCCTCGGCGACGATGACCTGATCACCGAACAGGATGGGTGATTCGGCCTTGCTGGAACCGAGGGCGGTGATGGCCGCCTCTGCCGCCTGCTGCGCCTCGACGAGCTGTGATGTCCGGGAACCCCGCTCCTCCTCGCGCTCGCCCTTGAAGGTGGCGAGGCCTTCGTTGAGGATGTCGGACTGGCGATTGAGCTCGGCCCGCAGCTGGTCCTCTCGCTCCGCGAGCACCTTGCCGCCCTTGCCCCGGCCCTCGGCCTCCTCATCCAGCTGCTGCAGGAGGCGTGCGCGCGCGTCCTCGTCGACCCACGTCACGAGGTACTTGGCGAAGTACAGGACCGCTTCCAGGTTGCGTGGGCTGATATCCAGCAGGATCCCCAACCGGCTGGGCGTGCCCTTGAAGTACCAGATGTGGCTGACCGGGCTGGCCAGCTGGATGTGGCCCATCCGCTCCCGGCGGACCTTGGCGCGCGTGACCTCCACGCCGCACTTGTCACAGATGATGCCCTTGTAACGGATGCGCTTGTACTTGCCGCAGTAGCATTCCCAGTCGCGGGACGGGCCGAAGATGCGCTCGTCGAACAGGCCGTCCTTCTCGGGCCGAAGCGTTCGGTAGTTGATGGTCTCGGGCTTGGTTACCTCGCCCTTTGACCAGTCACGGATCTGCTCGGGGCTGGCGAGCGAGATGCGGATCGCGTTGAAGTTGTTGACCTCGAGCATGGTCCTCCTTCGTGCACCGTGCGGGCGCGGCACACAGGGGCGATGAGCCGACCGGCGTCGGCTCCGTTTCGAGCGGGGTCACCCCGCCGGGTCAGTCCTCGAACCCGGCGAGGTTGATGCCACCCAGGTCAGGCAGCGGGTACGCCGAGGCGTCCTCGGCGAAATGGATCTCCTCCTCGTTCTCGTTGAGGATCTCCACGTTGAGCCCCAGCGACTGGAGCTCCTTGATGAGCACCTTGAAGGACTCGGGCACGCCAGGTGCCTGGATGTCCTCCCCCTTGACGATGGCTTCGTAGGTCTGGACACGTCCCATGACATCGTCCGACTTCACGGTCAGCAATTCCTGGAGGATGTTGGCCGCGCCGTAGGCCTCAAGGGCCCACACCTCCATCTCGCCGAACCGCTGACCGCCAAACTGCGCCTTGCCGCCCAGCGGCTGTTGAGTGATGAGGCTGTAGGGCCCGGTCGAACGGGCGTGGATCTTGTCCTCCACCAGGTGGTGGAGCTTGAGCATGTAGATGTAGCCGACGGTGATCTCGCGGTCGAAGGGCTCGCCGGTACGGCCGTCGCGGAGCTCCACCTTGCCTGTCCGGGGCAAGCCCACGTCCTCCAGTTCCTGCTGGATCTGCGCCTCGGTAGCACCATCGAAGACGGCCGTCGCGGCTCGGACGCTTTGCCCGGTCTGTTCGCCCCGCTCGTGCAACGCCCAGCCAAGATGCGTCTCCAGGATCTGGCCGATGTTCATGCGGCTGGGTACGCCCAGCGGGTTGAGGATGATGTCCACGGGGGTGCCGTCGGGCAGGAACGGCATGTCCTCCTGGGGCAGGATCTTGGCCACGACCCCCTTGTTGCCGTGACGGCCGGCCATCTTGTCGCCGACCGAGATCTTGCGCTTGGCGGCCACGCTGACCCGGATGAGCCGATTGACACCCGGCAGCAGCTCGTGGCCTTCCTCGCGGCTGAACTCGCGGATGTCCACGACCTTGCCCCGCTCGCCGTGGGGCAGACGCAGGCTGGAGTCCTTCACCTCGCGTGCCTTCTCGCCGAAGATCGCCCGCAACAGCCGCTCCTCGGCGGTCAGCTCCGTCTCGCCCTTGGGCGTGATCTTGCCCACCAGGATGTCTCCCGGCTGCACCTCGGCACCGACGTACACGATGCCGTCCTCGTCGAGGTCCTTGAGCGATTCCTCACCCACGTTGGGGATGTCCCGTGTGATCTCCTCGGGCCCCAGCTTGGTGTCCCGGGATTCCAGCTCGTGCTTCTCGATGTGGATGCTGGTGAACAGGTCCTCGCGGACGAGGCGGTCGGAGAGGACGATGGCATCCTCGTAGTTGCCGCCTTCCCAGCTCATGAACGCGACCAGGATGTTCTGGCCCAGGGCCAGTTCGCCATGATCGGTCGAGCTGCTGTCGGCCAGCACCTCCCCTGCCGCGATGCGCATGCCAACGTCCACGATGGGCCGCTGGTTGATGCAGGTGCCCTGGTTGGAACGCACGAACTTCTCGAGGCGATAGGTATCGAGCTCCCCCGGGGTGCCCGCGTCGGGCTCCACGAGGATCTGCTCCGCGGTCACGGACAGGACCGTGCCGGCCCGCGCTGAGATCAGCACCTGGCCGGAGTCCTGGGCGGCACGCGCCTCCATGCCGGTACCCACGATGGGTGCCTGCGGGCGAAGGAGGGGCACCGCCTGGCGCTGCATGTTGGAGCCCATCAGGGCGCGGTTGGCGTCGTCATGCTCCAGGAACGGGATGAGCGCCGTGGCAACGGAGACGACCTGCTTGGGACTGACGTCCATGAACTCGATCTGCTGGGGCCGCGCCTCCGGGAACTGGTCCCGGTGGCGTGCCGGGACGAGTTCCGCGGTGAAGTGGCCCTCATCGTCCAGGGCCGCGTTGGCCTGCGCCACATAGCGCTCCTCCTCGTCGTATGCCGCGAGATACACGATCTCGTCGGTCACACGGGGGCGGATGGGAAAGGCGCTGGACTTCTGCTTCTTGAGTTCCGCGACGGCGTCTGCCGTGAAGCGCTTGCCCTTCTTGAGCACGACCTCGCCGGCCTTGGTCGCCACGTCGGCGTCCGCGGTCTCACCGGTGATGTCCGCGTCGTTCCAGCCAACACTCCGCTTCACTTTGCGATAGGGGGTCTCGATGAACCCGTACTCGTTGATGCGACCGTACGTGGCGAGCGACCCGATGAGCCCGATGTTCGGCCCCTCAGGGGTCTCGATGGGGCAGATGCGGCCGTAATGGCTGTGGTGCACGTCGCGCACGTCCATGCCCGCGCGCTCACGCGACAGTCCACCGGGTCCGAGCGCGGACAATCGCCGCTTGCTGGTCAGCTCTGCCAGCGGGTTCGTCTGGTCCATGAACTGGGACAGCTGGCTGCCGCCGAAGAACTCCTTCATGGCCGCGACCACGGGCCGGATGTTGATGAGCGCGTTGGGGGTGGCCTTGTCCACCTCCTGGATCGTCATGCGCTCCTTGACCACGCGCTCCATGCGCAACAGGCCGACCCGGAATGCGTTCTGGATCAGTTCACCGTTGGCGCGGATGCGACGGTTGCCAAGATGGTCGATGTCATCGGCCTGGCCCGTCCCGTTGTTGAGCTCGATGAGCTGGCCCACGATAGCCGCGATGTCCTCGCGGCTGATGGTGCGCTGGGTGCTCGACAACTCGATGCCCATGCGCTCCGCGATGGGACCCAGCTTCTTGTTGAACTTGTAGCGGCCCACGCGCCCCAGGTCATACCGGCGGAAGTTGAAGAACAGGCTCTCGACGAGTTTCTCTGCGTTGTCGCCGGTGGGCGGATCGACCCGGGCGGAGCTTCTTGTAGACGTCGATGAGCGCTTCCTGGCGCGTGTTGGTGGTGTCCTTCTCGAGGGTCGACGCGATGTAGGGGACGTCGCCCGTGTCCACCCTGGCGAAGAGGGAGACCATCTCCTCGTTCGACTCGTAGCCCACTGCCCGCAGCAGCTTGGTGGCCTCGAGCTTACGCTTGCGGTCGACCTTGACGTACAGCAGGTGACGGGCAGCCGTCTCGAACTCCAGCCAGGCACCCCGGTTCGGGATGACCTTGGCGCTGTAGAAGTTGCGACCCGTGGCCGGATCCTCGACAGCGGTGTAGTACACACCCGGCGACCGGACCAGCTGGCTGACCACGACCCGCTCGGCGCCGTTGATGATGAACGTGCCCTGGTCCGTCATCGTCTGGAAGTCGCCCATGTAGACGCGCTGCTCCTGGATCTCACCCGTCTCCTTGATGCGCAGCTCCACGTTGACGTAGAGCGGGCGGGAGTAGGTCAGGTCCCGGGTGCGGCACTCGAGCTCCGAATACTTGGGCTCACCGAACTCGTATGCCTTGAAATGCAGCTCCATCACCTTGCCGGTGAAGTCCGCGATGGGGCTGATCTCGTCGAACAGCTCGCGCAACCCGTGATCGATGAACCAGCGGAATGAATCACGCTGCAGCTCGATCAGGTCGGGGATCGGCAGGACCTCCGGGATCCGGCTGTAGCGCTTCCGATCGGGGACGACGGTCGCGGTGCGCCGGACGACATCAGTGAGAGGCAGCATGGGTCAGCTCCTGGCGGGGAGAGGGGATGCGGGAGACTCGGGGAACGGGCAGGACAGAACACGGCGCAGGGGCACACTGCGGGCAGGGACAAACGAACAGGGGGCCACGCTCACCGAACGGGGATGGTATCGCCGGCCGCCGAGTCTGTCAACCGGGTGCCACGAAGCCGAACGCGGCAGGGTACCGCAGATCGGCGCCGATGACCAGCCCCTTCCCCAACAGGATGTGGTGACAGGGAGCACCAGGCGGCCCCAGGTGCCCGGCACCTGGGCCGAGAAGGACCCGCCCGGTCACCCGGCGCAGGCCCTCTCAGCGCGGAACGCGATCGGCTACTTGATCTCGACCTTCGCGCCCTGCTCCTCGAGCGCTGCCTTGACCTTGTCTGCCTCCTCCTTGGAGACGGCCTCCTTGACCGGCTTCGGGGCGGCGTCGACGAGGTCCTTGGCCTCCTTGAGGCCGAGGCCGGTGAGCTCGCGGACCACCTTGATCACCGGGATCTTGTTGGGGCCGACCTCGGTCAGCACCGCGCTGAACTCGGTCTGCTCCTCGGTCGGGAGCCGCGGCCGCGGCTAGCGGCGGCGGGAGCTGCCGCGGCGGCGGCGGGAGCTGCCGCAGTCACGCCGTAGCGCTCCTCGAACTTCTTGATGAACTCGGACAGCTCGAGGACGGTCATGCCGTCGATGGAGTCGAGGATCTGGTCCTGGGTCAGTGTCGCCATTGGGATGATCTCCTTGTCAACTGGTGGATCTGAGGGTGGGTACGTGGGACGGCCACCAACGGGCAGCTGGCTCGTGGCTCGGCCGAGTGCGAGAGCGTCAGGCGGCCTCGCGTTGGTCCCGGACCTGCGCGAGTGCATAACCCAGGTTGCGTAGCGGCGCTGCCAGCAGCCCGGCCATGGTGCTCAGGGGGACGCGAATCCTCCGGCCAGTTGGGCCAGGAGCACCTCACGCGGCGGGAGAGCGGCCAGACGTGTGACCGCGTCAGAGTCGATGGTCGTGCCGCCGATGGCACCACCACGGACCGCCACGTTGCGGAACGGGCGGAGCGCGTCGAGGACGCCCTTTGCCAATGCTGCCTCGTCGGCGCCTCCAAGGGCGACCGCGCTGGGGCCCTTGAGCAATGCCGAAAATTCCGGTCTGCCAGCCTGGTCGGCGGCTATCTTGCCCAGCCGATTCTTGACGACCCGGTAGGTGATGCCCTTGCCACGGAGCTCCCCCCGGATGCGTCCCAGGTCTGCCACCGTGAGGCCACGATGGTCGGCGACGATGGCAGAGCGACTGGCGGCGAACGCCTCCGCCAACTCGGCCACCGCGGCCTGCTTGGCTTCGGTAGGCATGTGTGCCTCCTTTCCCGTCGGGCGCCGGTCAGCCGGCGATCCCTGCTGCGTGTCCCGCGCAGGGACCTGCCTTGCTGCGTCGCAGCACGACCCGGGTGGAAGCCCGGTAGGTCGACCCTGCCTCGGCGTGCCCGTCGGCGTCCCCCGGCACGATGCCAGGTCCGGTCGACGATTTCGGTCCGGTCCGACCGGTGGGTGGAGCCCATCGGCGGCCCGGGGACCCTGCCTGGATCCCTCGGACGCAACGCTGTCTGTGGCGGAACGTTCTTGGTGTGTGGCCGCCGGTGTCAGCCGGCGGATGGATCGCGGGGCTACCGCCCCACCGCCGTCAGGCTACCGCTCGTGCCAGCACGGCCGGGACATCCACGCGGATGCCAGGGCCCATGGTAGAGGCGACCGTCAGGCTCTTGAAATACTGCCCTTTCGCAGCGCTTGGCTTGGCGCGACTCACCGCGTCGACCAGCATCGCGAGGTTCTCGATGAGCAACCGGGGCTCGAAGCTGGCGCGGCCGAACGCGACATGGATGATGGCGCCCTTGTCGACCTTGAACTCCACGCGTCCAGCCTTGACCTCGCGCACTGCCCGATCCATGTCGAATGTGATGGTGCCGGACTTGGGATTGGGCATCAGTCCCCGTCGACCCAGGATCCGCCCGAGCTTGCCGACCATGCCCATCATGTCGGGCGTGGCGAGTGCCACGTCGAATTCCAGCCAGCCTGCCTCGATGCGCTTGACGAGGTCCTCGCCACCGACCTCGTCGGCACCCGCGCGGAGCGCTTCCTGTCCCTTGTCGCCCTGTGCGAAGACCAGCACCCGGATGGCCTTGCCCACGCCGTGGGGCAGGACCACCGTGCCCCTGACCATCTGGTCCGCGTGACGGGGGTCGACACCCAGGCGGATGTGCGCCTCGATGGACGGATCGAAGTTGACCCTGGCGGTCTCACGCACGAGGTCCATCGCAGCGTCGGGTGCGTAGACCTGGGTTCGGTCGACGAGCTGCGCCAGCTCGCGGTAACGCTTGCCGTGGTTGGGCATGGTGTGTTCCTCCGTTCGGCCCGATCGGGCCTCCCCCTGGGACGCGGGGTGGACGTGCCAGCGGAGCCATCCGGCTCCATTCGATCTTCCGGAGCACTGGCCGCGCCGGAAGGTTGTGGGCTATCCGGTGATCTCGATACCCATGGATCGGGCGGTGCCCTCCACCGTCCTGGATGCAGCCTCGATGTCGATGGCATTGAGGTCGGCCATCTTGACCTGGGCGATCTCCCGCAACTGCGCCCGTGTTATCGACCCGACCGTCTCCCGGCTGGCCGTCGATGACCCCTTCTCGACTCCGGCCGCCTTGCGCAGCATGTCCGCCGACGGCGGTGTCTTG
This sequence comes from uncultured Chloroflexia bacterium, assembly GCA_963760625.1. Taxonomy (GTDB): domain Bacteria; phylum Chloroflexota; class Limnocylindria; order Limnocylindrales; family CSP1-4; genus JAFMJV01. The sequence continues at coordinate 36,009 of CAVXDU010000008.1, read as the reverse complement.
AGGATGAAGGTGAAGCTGCGGTCCTCGAAGATCGTGATCTGGGCAGGGATCACCTGGCCACTCTGGGCTGCTGTCTTCTCGTTGTATGACTTGGTGAACTCCACCAGGTTGATGCCATGCGGTCCCAGCACGGTGCCCACCGGCGGAGCGGGGGTCGCCTTGCCGGCCGGCAGCTGGAGCGTCACCACGGAACGGATCTTCTTGGCCATGTTCAGTCGTACCTTTCGATTGCATGGGCGTCGCTCCGGCGCCTGCCCGGCAGGGCGGAGGCGAGCACCCGAACGAATGCACTCTCGTCCGTGAGTGGGTGCGCGCTGCCGGCAACGCCACCGGGCACCGCCGGATCGGTGCTCACAGCTTCTCGACCTGGAGGAAGTCCAGCTCCACGGGCGTCTCTCGGCCAAAGATGCTGACCAGCACCTTGACCTTGTTGCGTTCCGGATTGACCTCGTCGACAGTGCCGATGAACTCTGCGAACGGGCCGTCCGTGACGCGCACGCTCTGACCCTTCTGGAACGCGACCCGATAGCGGGGCGTCTCCACGCCCATCTGGCGCAGGATCTGCTTGACCTCGTGCTCCTCGAGCGGGATGGGCTCGTTCCGGCTGCCGGGGATGTTGCCGCCGCCCACGAAGCTGGTCACGCCAGGGGTATTGCGGACCACGAACCAGGAATCGGGGTCCAGAACCATCTCGACCAGCACGTATCCGGGATAGACCTTCTTCTGGACTGTCACCCGCTGCCCACCGCGGATCTCGATCTCGTCCTCCTCAGGCACCAGGACCTGGAAGATCTTGTCGTCCATGCCCATCGATTCGATGCGGTGCTCGAGGTTGGTCTTGACCTTCTTCTCGTAGCCGGAGTAGGTGTGGATGACGTACCAGCGCTTCTCGGGCTGCCTTCTGCGTCAAGTGGTCGAGGAAGTCGCTCATGTCACGTTGACCAGGAACTGGAGCACCTCTGACCACAGGAAGTCGAAGAAGCCGATGTACACGCCGATGACCCCGCTGATGACGAACACCAGCACGGTCAGGTTACGCACCTGCTCGCGTGTCGGCCAGACGACCTTCTTGAGTTCTGAGTACGACTCTTCGACGAAGCGTCGGATCCGCTCGATCACGATCCTGTGGATCCCTCGTGGCTTATGGGCTGGGAGTGGCAGGGGCGATAGGACTCGAACCTACAACCGCTGGTTTTGGAGACCAGTGCTCTGCCAATTGAGCTACACCCCTGGGAACGGCCGCCGCTACTTGGCCTCGCGGTGGATGGTATGCCTTCGGCAGCGCGGGCAGTATTTTCGCAGTTCGATCCGCCCTGGGTCGTTCTTCTTGTTCTTCTCGGTCGTGTACGTCCGCTCGCGGCACTCCGTGCACGCCAGCTGGATGACCGGCCGATTGGTCTACCTTGGCCACGTCGAGGCTACTCCAGGATCTCGGTGATGGCCCCGGCACCCACGGTGTGGCCGCCCTCGCGGATGGCGAAGCGCTGGGCCGTCTCGAGGGCGATGGGGGTGATGAGCTCGACGGTCATCTCGACGTTGTCGCCGGGGATGACCATCTCGGCGCCGCCGTGGAGCTCGATGGCCCCCGTGACGTCGGTGGTGCGCAGGTAGAACTGGGGCCGGTAGCCGTTGTAGAAGGGGGTGTGCCGGCCGCCCTCCTCCTTGGTCAGCACGTACACCTGGGCCTTGAACTTGGTGTGGGCCTTGACCGAGGCCGTCTTGGCGAGCACCTGGCCGCGCTCGATGTCGTCGCGCTCGATGCCCCGCAGGAGGGTCCCGATGTTGTCGCCGGCGCGGCCCTCGTCGAGCAGCTTCTTGAACATCTCGACGCCGGTCACGACCACCTTGCGGGTGGGCCGGACGCCCACGATCTCGACCTCCTCGCCGACCTTGACGATGCCCCGCTCGACGCGCCCGGTGGCCACGGTGCCCCGGCCCTTGATGCCGAAGACGTCCTCGACGGGCATCAGGAAGGGCTTGTCCACGGCGCGCTCGGGGGTCGGGATGTAGGAGTCGACCGCGTCCATCAGCTCCTGGATGCAGACGTAGGCGGGGTCGGTCTGGTCGTCGGGTGCCTCGAGGGCCTTGAGCGCGGAGCCCCGGATGACCGGGATGTCGTCACCCGGGAAGTTGTACTTGGACAGCAGCTCCCGGACCTCGAGCTCCACGAGCTCCAGCAGCTCCGGGTCGTCGACCATGTCCACCTTGTTGAGGAACACCACGATGAAGGGCACCTCCACCTGGCGCGCCAGGAGGATGTGCTCGCGGGTCTGGGGCATGGGCCCGTCGGTGGCCGCGACCACGAGGATGGCGCCGTCCATCTGGGCGGCCCCGGTGATCATGTTCTTGATGTAGTCCGCGTGCCCGGGGCAGTCGACGTGGGCGTAGTGGCGGGAGTCGGTCTCGTACTCCACGTGGGCGATGGCGATGGTGATGCCCCGCTCCCGCTCCTCGGGTGCGTTGTCGATGGTGTCGAAGGCGCGGTACTCCGCCTCGCCCTTGAGCGCCAGGTACTTGGTGATGGCCGCGGTCAGCGACGTCTTGCCATGGTCGATGTGCCCGATGGTGCCCACGTTGACGTGGGGCTTGGTGCGCTCGAACTTCTTCTTGGCCATCGTGGTTGTCTGACGACTCCTGTGCAGGGCTTCGCCAGCCGTTTGGGGCTGGGGATGGAGCCCACATTGGGATTTGAACCCAAGACCTCTTCCTTACCAAGGAAGTGCTCTGCCGCTGAGCTATGTGGGCCCGGCGGTCATGGACCGGATCGAAGGGGTGGTGGGCAGGGAGGGAATCGAACCCCCACAGTCGAAGACGGCTGATCTACAGTCAGCGGAGCTCACCACCTGCTCAACCTACCCACGGACTGCGCCTACCCTCCGAGACGCGCTGCCTCGTGGTGAAGAGAATGACCTGCGCAGTTCCTCTTCTGTTGGAGCCGACGACGGGACTCGAACCCGGAACCGGCGGTTTACAAAACCGCTGCTCTACCAATTGAGCTACGTCGGCGGCGACGTGGAAGGATACCGCACTGAAGCGAAAGCGTGCAATGGCGGGCCGCAGTGTGTGCCCGCGTCGGCGGGGCGATGGCGGCACGGACCCGGGAGGCCGGCGACCCGGAGAGGCCGGCGGCGGACCCGGGAGACGCGGTCCGCCGATCGGGAGACGCGGTCCGCCGATCGGGCAGGCCAGCAGCCGTCGGGCGGGGACAGCCCAGCGAGTCTGCGATGTCCGTTGGACATGAAATCCGGGCCTTCCCCGCGGGGACGCACCTGTCCTGGCAGCCCGGAGCGCCTTTGTCGGCACCCTTATCGCCGCGCCATGCATGCCGGGCATGATCAGCGACCGCGACGACCTTTCGACGGCAGCTCCATGCGCCGCAGACATCGAACCGGGCGCCGACGTGATCGGTGACCGTCCGTAGAGCGCCAGTCCGGCGTCCGAGACGGAGTTTCATGTTCGCCGGACATGACCCGCGTTCGAACCAGGACTCAGGCCGACTATCCCGGCAATAGCTCGTCGCCATCAGGCGGGGTTGCCCGTCGCTCGGCCGGGTGGTCAGGAGCCGACGTAGCCTCAACGCTTTCGTTCGAGGCAACTGCCGCCGCACTGTGTCTCACCCGGGGCGGATCCGAGCCAGCATCCGCAGTCACAGGACGCTGGGCGGCCGCTTCGAACAACAGCACCGATCCGGCTACCGCAGCATTGAGCGATCCGACCTTTCCCCGCATCGGGATCCGCACAGACAGGTCGATGCGCCGACGGATGTGCCCAGAGATGCCACGGCCCTCGCTGCCGACCACGAGAGCCAGCGGACCACGCAGATCCGCGTCACGGAACGCAAGCGGCGCTGATTCCTCGGCGCCCACAAGCCTCAGGCCCCGGCCGTGCAGGTCGGTCAGGCCGCCAGCGAGATCGTCGAGGGGCACCATCAACAAGTGCTCCACGGCGCCAGCGGACGCCTTGATGGCCGCGGGCCCGATGGGTGCCGAGCGCCGCACCGGGAACAGGACGCCATGGACGCCGCAGGCCTCGGCACTTCGCAGCAGCGTGCCCACATTCTGCGGATCCTCAAGGGAGTCGAGCACCAGCACGAATGGCGGTTCGCCACGCTCGCGCGCCCGCGCCATGACATCGTCGAGGGTCGCCCACCGCCGGAGCTCGACGACGAGTGCCACCCCCTGATGACCGTCGAATCCGGTCAGCTGCGTCAGGCTGCCACCCTCGACCTCCACGACCGGGATCCGCAGTGCCGTCGCGTGCAGCACCAACTGGTCGAGAGCCGCGCGGCGCTCAGGCACCACCAGCAAGCGACGGCTCGGCCGTCGTGCGGCAAATGCCTCCTCCACCGGCCGACGGCCCGCCACCAGCTCCTCGTCATCGGCGATCCGTTCCGGAGGCATCATGCCCGCATCCGGGCCCGGCAACCACACGGGTCCTTCAGCGTCGCCAGGCCAGCCCCTTGGAGACCGACCAGCCGGCCGGGGGCCCGGGCCGGGACTTGCATGGTCGGCGGCTCTCGGACCGTGGCCCGGCCACGGCCTTGGGCCCGGGCCTTGGCGATCCCTCGGGGGCCGGTACGGGCCGGGTGGCCTGGCACGAGCGTACTCACCCGGGCCGCCGGGCGGCCTGGGTCGATCATAGGCACCAGGACTTGCGGGCGGCCTGCCGCGGTCGTTGCGCGCCCTGCCTGGTTGGGGGCCCGCCCCATACGGACCTCCTGGGCCCGGCCGATACGGCCCCCCTGGGCCCGGCCGATACGGACCTCCTGGGCCCGGCCGATACGGACCTCCTGGGCCTGGCCGATACGGCCCTCCTGGGCCCGGCCGATACGGCCCCCCGTAGTTCGGCCGATGCGCCCCCTCGGGGCTCGGCCGGTATGGTCCGCCGGACCGGTCCCGGTCAGGGCCCGGCCCGGGTCGTCCGCGTCCGGCCTGACTTGATGGTCCATCCTCACGCGGGGCGCCGCTCGGACCTCGATCGCCTTGCTGCCCCTGTCGGCGGTCGCGCTCGTCGTCCTCAGGACGCGCCATCGGTCTGCTCCATCCGCTTCCACCGCTGCCCATCCCGGGTGTCCTCGACAACGATACCCAGCCCTGCCAACTCATCCCTGAGCGCGTCGGAGCGCGCCCAATCCCTCGCCGCGCGGGCAGCGACACGCTCCTCCAGAAGGGAGGACATCTCCAATGACGGGGCCCTGCTGCCGACCGGCTCGTCCGCCTCCATGACACCCAGCACCTGGTCCAGATCCCTGAGCGCAGCCGCCGCCGCGCGAGCATCGGCGGTGGACATGGACCGGTCCGCCAATCGCCTGTTGAGGTCCCGAACAAGCTCGAACAGGGCGCCGAGTGCGGGCGCGATGGCCAGATCTTCGTCCATTGAGGTCTCGAACGCCCCGCGACCACGCTCGAGGGCGACGGGCACATCCGGATCGTCGGGCTGTTCGGAGCGGTAGGCATCAAGGGCCGCCAGCACGGAGGAGAGACGTTCCACCGCCGAGGTGGCGGAAGCGAGTGACTCGTCACTGAACTCCAGGGGCGCCCGATAATGCGCCGCCAGCAGGGCGTATCGCAGGGCCCTTGGCGCCCAGCCCCCCTGATATACCTCACTGGGTCGGCGAAGCCTGCCGGTCCGCTTGGCCATCTTTTCGCCACCCATCTGCAGGTGGTCGCAGTGGAGCCAGGTGCGCACGAATCGCTGTCCGGTCGCAGCTTCGGATTGGGCGATCTCATCTTCGTGATGGGGGAAGACCAGGTCCTTGCCACCCGTGTGGATGTCGAACGCGGGACCCAGATAGCGCATGCTCATGGCGGAGCACTCGATGTGCCAACCAGGCCGGCCATCCCCGATCTCGGTCGACCAGCTGGGCTCACCGGCTTTGGCGCCCTTCCACAGCGCGAAGTCACGCACATCGTCCTTGCTGTACTCGTCTGCTTCGACGCGCCCTCCGACTCGCTGCTGCGACGGATCGAGCCGGGCGAGGGTGCCGTACGCCGGCCACGAGGCGATGCTGAAGAAGATCGAGCCTTCGCCGGTGCGATACGCGTGCCCCCGCTCCAGGAGCGAGGCGACGAGTGACGCCATCTCGGGGATATGCTCGGTGGCCCGTGGCAGCACGTCCGGCATGATCACCCGCAACCGGCCCAGTTCGGCCAGGAACTCGGCCGTGTGCACCGCTGTCAGTTCGCCGATAGAGACCGAGCCGGCCGCCGCATCGCGGATGATCTTGTCATCTACGTCGGTGATGTTCATGACCCATGTCACGGGATGGCCCTTCCAGGCCAGGTATCGTCGCACAAGGTCGGCGAACAGGAAGCTCCTGAAGTTGCCCACGTGGGCCGGGGCGTACACGGTCGGCCCGCAGGAATACATGCGCACGTTGGCGGGGTCGATCGGCTCGAACGTCTCGAGCGCGCCACCAAGCGTGTTGCGAAAGCGGAGTGTCACGCCCGGGCGACGCCAACGAAGGCGGTGGCACTGATGGTGCGACCGGCCCCCTCGTCACCCGACAGGTTACCCGTCGACGCCTGCACCACCACGGCTGAGGCATCCAGGTCCAGCAGCTCGGCCAGCAGGTTGCGCATCTGGTCCAGCCGAACGCCGCCAAGGCGGGGACGGGCACCCAGGATGGTCAGGACCAGCGAATCGGGCCGCAGACCATCGTCCGCCAGCCGCCTCATCACCCCGCGCAGGAGGTCACGGCTGTCCACGCCTCGGGTCGCCGCATCGCCAGCCGGGAACAGGCGTCCCAGGTCGCCCATCCTGGCTGCGGCCAGGAGGCCATCGCAGATCGCGTGCAGCGCGACATCCCCATCCGAGTGGCCGTGCAGACGTGGCGCCTCCGGGATCTCCAGTCCCGCGAGGCGAAGACCGTCGAGGCTGCCGAAAGGATGGGTGTCGGACCCCCAGGCCATCCGGACCGGCTCACCGCCGCGCACGATGGCCCGTACCAGCTCCAGGTCGGCCGTCTCGGTCGATCTTGAGGGCACCGGTCTCGCCCGGAACGGTCATGACCGGGAGCCCATGACGCGCCAGCAGTTCCTGCTCGTCCCGGAACAGCTCCGGACCATCGGCGAACTTGTCGATGGCGGCCATCAAGAGCGTGCGCCGCGCGGCCTGCGGCGTCTGGGCGCGGAAGAGCGTGGAACGGTCGGCGGTCGCGGTCACGAACCCATGGGCCACCACCTTGAGTGAATCAGCGACGGGCACCACCGGGATGGCTGCACCATGCTCGGCGGCTGCCTGCGCAACACGGTCGGCCAGTCCCGAGGTCGCGAGTGGGCGTGCCGCATCGTGGACCAGGACTACCTCCGATGCCGCAGCGCGCACGCCACGGGCAACGGAGTCCTGACGCCGCGCACCGCCGGCCACGACGGTCACGAGGGCCGCCGCGATCCAGGGTTCCGCCCGGACGGCCGCGAGACGGTCGGGAGCAGTCACCACGATCACACTGCGAACCGCCGACGCACCCCGCATAGCGTCGACGGCCCACCTCAACGCTGGACGGCCATCGATGAGCGCCAGTGACTTGTCACGGCCCCCCATGCGGCTGCTGGATCCGGCGGCAACGATGACAGCGTCGGCGAACTCGCCGGTGGGTGGGAGCATCCGCACATGGTGCCCTACTGTCGGGTCATCCGGCGCGGCGGGCCGGGCGTCCCGAGGTCGCCCGGGAGTCAGGCGATGGGCTGCGCGAACACCATCCGGCCCGCCACCGTCTGGAGGACCCGGGTGACATGTACCTCCAGCTCGCGCTGAAGGTAGGAGCTGCCGCCTTCGATCACGATCATCGTCCCATCATCGAGGTACCCAACGCCCTGACCGGGTTCCTTGCCCTCCTGGATGACCTTGACCCGCAATGCCTCGCCCGGCAGGAACGCTGGCTTCATCGCATTGGCCAGCTGGTTCAGGTTCATGACCCGGACGCCCTGCAGTTGCGCGACCCGGTTCAGGTTGTAGTCGGTGGTCAGGACGACGCCCCCGTGAGTGAGCGCCAGGGCGACCAGTTTTGCGTCGACTGCCTTGACGTCGGGTGCGTCCTCGTCACTCAGGTCGAGGTCCACGCGGTGATCCTTCTGAAGCACCGACAGGACGTCCAGTCCGCGGCGTCCGCGGCTTCGGCGCGCCGGGTCGCTGTCGTCCGCGATGTGCTGGAGTTCCCCCAGGACGAACCGGGGAACCACCAGGGTGCCTGCCAGGAACCCTGAAGCCACCACGTCCACGAGCCTGCCGTCGATGATGGCGCTGGTGTCGACGTACGTCGGCGGACCACTCACCTCGGTCCCACCTTCCGGTGCGATCCGTGGCTCGGGTGTCCGAAGCAGGCCCACATCCCGGGCGGCGTCGAGGAGGTCGTCGCGTTTGGCGACCGTCAGACCCATCATGCCCAGCCCAAGGACGACGGACACCCCCAGCGGCAGCAGCCAGCCATACGGGTCGGGGAAGTTGGCAAGCGGGAGCCCCAGCAACAGACCCAGTATCAGCCCGATGGTCAGCCCGAGGATGGCCGCCACGAACTCACCCGCCGAGAGGTCTGAGACCCCAGCGATGATGCGGTTGGCGGGCTGGACCGTGATGTGCGGCATGACGGAGTACCCAGCCACGAACCAGGCTGCCAGCCATGCGAGCAGCAGGAGGTATCCGGCCACGGAGCGGTCGAACACGGCACCCGTAGCACCCGAGCCGGTCAGCGCGATGGCGAGGATGAGGCCGAGGCTACCCCCGAGCACTCGCACAAATCGGTGCATCGGCTCGAGGCTACCAGACGAGCCCCGGCGGACACCCTACCCCGAAGGTACCGGACCCGCCCCGATCGACCGAGTCAACGCATCACGCAGGGACTCCGCTGCGATGATCCGCAGGGTGGTCGAGCCGGGCCCTTCGAGGTGATCGCCCAGCCGGACGACGTCGGCACCTGCCGGGACGATCGCCTGGCGGAACCCCAGCCTGGCAGCCTCACGCAGGCGTCGCTCCAGCCCCTGCACCGGCCGCAGGCCGCCGAGCAGGGACACCTCGCCACAGGCAACGGTGCCTGGCGCAAGGGCCGTGTCCCGTGACGTGGATGCCAGCGCAAGTGCAACGGCAAGGTCCAGGGCCGGCTCCTGCACCGCGGCGCCACCGACCAGGCTGACATACAGGTCCTGATGGGAGACATCCAGCCCGCAGCGTCGGGCAAGGACCGCGACCAGCAACGCCAGTCGGTCCGACGGCACGCCCACGAGAGCCCTCCGGGGTACGCCGATGCCCGCCGGAGCGACCAGGGCCTGGACCTCGACCAGGATGGGCCGGGTGCCTTCCAGGATGGCCGCGACCGCGACGCCCGGCGCCTCGCCGCTGTCTGCTCCGAGGAACGCCCGTGTGGGGTCGGCCACGTCCCGCAGCCCCTCGCCGGTCATCTCCAGTACACCGGTCTCCTCGGTCGAGCCGAAGCGATTCTTGACGCCGCGCAGCAGCCGCAGGGCTCCATACCGCTCGCCCTCCAATACGAGGACCACGTCCACCAGATGCTCCAGGGTCCGGGGACCCGCGAGGCTGCCGTCCTTGGTGACGTGACCCACGAGGATCGACCGGGGTGCCGTGCTCGTGCGACCAGGCAGCCAGACGCGCTGCGGACTCCCGCACCTGCCCCACCGAGCCCGCAGGTCCTTCCAGACCTGACGCGGTCAGCGTCTGGACGGAGTCGACCACCAGCAACCCTGGATCGAGGCGGTCGGCCGCGGCCAGGATGGCATCGAGCTCCGTCTCGGCAAGCACCTGGATCCGGGAGCCTGGCTGCCCGTCGATGAGTCCGAGTCGATCGGCGCGCAGATGCAACTGGTCGGCCAATTCCTCGCCGGAGGCGTACAGCACCGCCGTGCCTCCTGCGCGAGTCACCGAGATCCTCTGCGCTGGCTCCGCCTGCCAGGCACAGCACAGCGAGCGACACCCGCCGCGATCTCGAGCACGAGCGTGGACTTGCCGATACCCGGCTCGCCACCCAGCAGCACCAACGCTCCGGGCACTAGACCCCCACCCAGCACACGGTCCACCTCGCGGACCCCGACGCTCAGCCGGGCAGCCGGTCGAGCAGCCACATCCCGCAGGGCGAGCGGGACCTCGGGAGCGCCGGAGCGACCATCAGGACGTCGCACCCGACCGGTCCGCGATGGACCCGGCACGACGGTCTCGACCAGCGAGTCCCACGTGCCGCACACGTGGCAGCGGCCTTCCCAAGCCGCCGAGACCGCGCCGCAGGACTGGCAGACGTAGCGGCTCCCCGGCCGCGCCACGCGTCTAGATGGCCTCGACGGGCGTCTTCTCGGCGACCACTTCGATGGTCAGGCCGGCATCAGGGGATCGATCCACGACGATGGTCTGGCCGGGCTTGTACTTGCCCAGCAGCAGCGCCTCGGCGAGGGGATCCTCAACCATCGTCTGGATCACGCGCCGCAGCGGCCTTGCCCCGTAGTCGACGTCATAGCCCAGCTTGATGATGTGATCCTTGGCCTCCTGCGTGATGTCCAGGTCGAGTTCCTGGATCCGCAACTGCTCCCGCACGCGGGCGAGCAGCAGGTCCACGATCTGCCGGACCTCCTCCACGTTGAGCGACCGAAAGACCACGAACGAGTCGACACGATTCAGGAACTCCGGCCTGAACTGCGACTTGAGCTGCTCCAGGACCTTGTCCTTCATGCGGTCGTACTGGCGATCCCGCTCGAGTTCATCGGACTTCGAGGTCGGCCGGAAGCCCAGGGTGGTGTCCTTGAGCAGGGACTTCGCGCCAACGTTGCTGGTCATGATGATGACCGTGTTCCGGAAATCGACTCGGCGGCCCTTGGCATCGGTCAGATGCCCGTCCTCCAGTATCTGGAGCAGGATGTTGAACACCTCCGGGTGCGCCTTCTCGATCTCGTCGAGCAGGACCACGGAGTAGCTCTTGCGGCGGACGGCCTCCGTCAACTGGCCGCCTTCCTCGAAGCCCACATAGCCAGGAGGCGCACCCACCAGTCGGCTGACGTTGTGGCGCTCCATGAACTCGCTCATGTCGATCTTGATGAGCGCGTCCTCGCTGCCGAACATGAACTCGGCCACAGCCTTCGCCAGCTCCGTCTTGCCCACGCCCGTAGGGCCCAGGAAGATGAACGAACCGATGGGCCGCTTGGGATCCCTGAGGCCCGCCCGCGCCCGGCGTACGGCACGCGAGATGGTGTCGATGGCTTCCTGCTGCCCGATGACCCGCTTATGGAGCGCGTCCTCCATGTGCAACAGTCGCTCGGATTCCTCCTGGGCGATGCGTGTCACGGGCACACCCGTCCACATCGACACCACCTGGGCGATGTCCTCCTCGCCCACCACGGGGACGTAGTCGGCAAGCTGCGCCTGCCAGTCGCTGCGCAACTGGTCGATCGTGGCGCGTGCCGATGTCTCAGCGTCGCGGAGCTGCTGGGCGCGGTCGTACTCCTGGTCGCTGACCGCCGACTCCTTCTCCTTGGAGATGCGCGCCAGCTCCTTCTGGGCGGCACGCAACTCGGGTGGCGCGGAGCTGTGCCGCAGGCGCACCCTGCTGGACGCCTCATCGATGAGGTCGATGGCCTTGTCGGGCAGGTGGCGATCGGTGATATACCGCACGGACAGGTCGGCCGCGGCACGCACCGCGTCGTCCGAGATGGTGACCTTGTGATGCTGCTGGTATCCGTCCCGGATGCCGAACAGGATCTCCACCGTCTGCTCGACCGTCGGTTCCTCGATCATCACGGGCTGGAACCGGCGCTCCAGGGCGGCATCACGCTCGATGTACTTGCGATACTCATCGAGGGTCGTGGCGCCGATGCACTGCAGCTCCCCGCGGGCGAGCGGTGGCTTCAGGATGTTGGCGGCATCGATGGCGCCCTTCGGCTGCGCCCGCACCGACCAGGGTGTGCAACTCGTCGATGAACAGCACGGCGTCGCTGGTGCTGCGAAGCTCCTCGATGATCTTCTTGAGGCGCTCCTCGAACTCACCGCGATACTTGGTGCCCGCGACAAGCGACCCGATGTCCAGGGTCAGGACCCGCTTGTCCGCGAGCGTCTCCGGCACGTCGCCCGCCACGATCCGCTGGGCGAGCCCCTCCGCGATGGCCGTCTTGCCTACGCCCGGCTCGCCGATGAGCGCGGGGTTGTTCTTGGTCCGGCGCGACAGGATCTGGATGACCCGCTCGATCTCCTTCTCGCGGCCGATGATGGGATCGATCTTGCCCGCCCGAACGGCTTCGGTGAGGTTGATCCCCAGCTGGTCGATGGTGGGGGTCTTGCTGGCACGCTTGGTCTCCTGGGTGGGCGCGGCGGCACTCGACTGCGAAAGCACCCGGATGACCTCGTGGCGGACCTTGTCGAGGTTGACGCCCAGCGACTCCAGGACACCCGCCGCGATACCCTCCCCCTCGCGCACGAGCCCCAGCAGCAGGTGCTCCGTCCCGATGTAGTTGTGACCCAGCCGTCGCGCCTCGTCGATGGCCAGCTCGATGACGCGCTTGGCCCGTGGTGTCAGGCCAACCTCGCCCACGACCGGACGGTCCCCGCGGCCGATGATGAACTCCACCGCGGTTCGGACCTTGGCCAGCTCGACGTTCATGTTCTCGAGGACGCGCGCAGCGACACCCTCGCCCTCACGGACGAGGCCGAGCAGCAGATGCTCCGTGCCGATGTAGTTGTGGTTGAACCGCTGCGCCTCGTCCTGCGCCAGCGTCAGGACCTTGCGTGCGCGATCAGTGAACTTGTCGAACCGATCCATCGAGCCGAACATCCGTTCCAACTCGTGCGGCGCCAGATGGCACCGGCGCCAATGCTAACACCCCCCGAAGGAGGCTCTGCCAGGCCGGCCATGCTCGCCCGGTGCTGTGCGCCTGCGGCGAGGGGAGCGATCACATCCGGATCCTGGTGATCGACGAGTCCGCGGGCACACCCAGCGGCATGATCCGGTCGAGCATGCTCCGCCGAGAACGACCTGCCAGGTCAGGGCGGGTCGTGCGTACCCTCCTGCGATACCAGGCGGGGCCTAGTAGCTGACGACCCGCGGCAAGTCCTTCGCCTGACCTACCCAGTCCTCGACCTGCGACTCGGTCGGCAGTCGCTGGACGAGCTCACGCTCGGCATTGGTCAACTCGAGCTTGGCGTGCAGGTTGTCCGGTCGACGGGTGGCCAGTTCGACCACCGTGTCCACGCCCGAGGCCTCCAGCAGGTCCGCGTACTGTGTCCCGACGCCGTTGATCCTGCGCAGGTCCGCGTTGTTGACCCAGGTGCGGATCGCGGACGCATCCAGTCCCGTGGCCTCGGCGATCTCCTGGCGGCCCTTGCGGGAGGCACCCGCATCAGCAGTTCAAGCAAGGAGCCGACCCCGGCATCCCGCAACTTCCCAGCGTCCCTGGCACCGACGCTCTCCACCTCCCGATGTCGCGCGCGAGCGTGCCTCGCAGCTCCTCGGCAAGACCGAGGGACTCCTCGGAGATGATGGCGGCCTCGACCTCGGCGGCCAACGCCTCGTCGGCGATGTCCTCCGCTTCGACGAGGGTCGCGACCTCATCCGCCATCGCTGCTTCGGCCGCCGATTCAGCGTCGGCCAGGACGATGACCTCCTCCGCGACCGCTTCCTCGGCTTCCGATTCGACCTGCTCCAGGGTCGCGACCTCATCGGCGACGAGCGCCTCGGCTTCCGCCTCCGCGGCGGACAACTCCTCGCGAGCCGCTGCGTACTCCTCGTCGGTCATGCCCGGCGCGGCTGCCTCGAGTTCGTCCTCTGCCTCAGCCTCCGCCTCTGCCAACGTCGCGATGTCGTCCGCCACGGCGGCCTCCGCGGCATCCTCGGCTTCGCCAGTTCGAGGATGTCCTGGGCCACGGCGGACTCGGCGGCATCCTCGGTCTCGCCCAGGGCGACGATGTCCTGGGCACGGCGGACTCGGCGATATCCTCCGCCACGGCCAGTGAGACCGCATCCTCGACCACATCCGACTCGGTCGCCGCCCGAGCGGATTCCTGCTGGGCGACCTGTGCCCGTACCTGGGCGAACGCCGCTGCCAGTGTGTTGTCGATCCCACCCTCGGGCTCCTGCACCGCCTGAGACGCGTCGTAGGCGCGCTCCGGGCGGGGTCGTCGCTCACGCGGAGCCTCCGTGCGGACGGGAGCTTCCTCGGCCTGCTTCAGGCTGAGGCCCAGGCGATGTCGCTCGGAGTCGAGCGAGATGACCTTGAGCTTGATGGTCTGGCCCTCGTGCACCACATCGCCCGGATGGGCCACGCGCTGATGCGACAGCTCGCTGATGTGGATCAGTCCCTCGAGCCCCTCGCGCACCCGCACGAACGCACCGAAGTTCACGATCTTGGTCACGGTGCCGTCGATGACGTCGCCGACCTTGAGGTCCGCCACCGTGGAGTTCCACGGATCGGGCTGGAGGCGGCGGATCGAGAGGCTGATCCGGCCACGCTCGTGGTTGATGTCGATGACCTCGGCCTCGACCTCCTCGCCGACGTGGTAGCCGGACTCGGGGTTGTTGACCTTGTTCCATGACAGCTCGCTCTTGTGGACCAGGCCGTCGATGCCGCCGAGGTCCACGAACACGCCGAAGGGTGCGATGGAGCGCACCGAACCCTTGACGTGCTGGCCGACCTGGAGGCTGCTGAACAGCTCGTCCCGCTTCTCGCGGCGCTCCTCGTACAGCGCGACCTTCTCCGACAGGATGAGCCGGTTCGCCTTGCGGTTGACCTCCAGGATCTTGAGCCGGAGCTTGCGGCCGACGTACGGCTGCAGCTTCTCGGCGATCTCCTGGGCGGCGTCACGCGGCTGCTCGTTCTGGGGCCGACGCGGGAAGTCCACGATCTGGCTGATGGGCACGAAGCCGCGGATGCCGCAGTCGACGATGAGCCCACCCTTGTTGTGGTCGATGACCGGCGCCTCGATGATGACGCCCGCGTCGAGCTGCTCCTGCATCGAGCGCCACTTGCGCTCGAGGCCGGCGCGGCGGAGCGACAGGACCGCGTGGCCCTCGTTCGACTCCGGCTGCAGCACGTACACCAGGACGACGTCGCCGATGCTCAGCTGCGGCTGCGTCTCGGTGTTGCGGCCGTACAGCTCGCGATTGCTGACCACACCTTCCGACTTGGCGCCGATGTCGACGAGCATCTCGTCCTTGTCGATGCGCACCACGGTGCCTTCGACGACATCACCATGCTTGAGGCTCCGGATCTCGCCATCCTGCTCGTTGAGCAGCTCCTCCATCGTGGTCGGCTCGGGCCGCGTGTCCACGACGGGTTCGTGCTCAGGTTCGGCGGCGGGCGCTGCGGCGAGGTCGTCGTCCGACAGCCCGTGCTCCGGCGAGGCTACCGCGACCGCAGGCTCCGCGCCCTGGGCAGCTACGGGCTCGGCGGCCTCGGCGACAGCCTCGGCGACGGGCTCCGGGGCGACCTCGGCGACGGCTTCGGCGACGGGCTCCGGGGTGACCTCGGCGACAGCTCCGGCGACCTCGGCGACGGCTTCGGCGACGGGCTCGGCGGACCTCGGCGACAGCTTCGGCGACGGGCTCCGGGGCGACCTCGGCGACGGCCTCGGCGCGGCTCGGCGTGCCTCGGCGACAGCTTCGGCGACGGCTCGGCGTCGACCTCGGCGGCTCGGCGACGCTCGGGCGACCGCACGCTTCGGCGACGGGCTCCGGGGCGGCCTCGGCGACAGCTTCGGCGACGGGCTCCGGGACGTCCGTGATCTCAGGCACGGTCGCTTCAGCGTCTCTGGTCGGGCTCGACGGCTCGGTGCTGGTCTCGCCCTGCTGCGTTCGGTCAAGTGATTGCATCTCCTCGGATGGTGAGGCTCCCGCCCCGGGGACGACAGAGCCCGGGCCACACGCCCGGGCTTCCTGCATCGGCTGGTCGTCCGTGTGGCTGGTGGGCTCGACAGACTCCTCCGCTCCGGGGCGCGCGCGGCTCTGCCTTCCTGCGGGCAGTGCCCATGTAGCCTACCACACGCCTGTGGGCGGCAAGTACCGACGTACGATGGGCGCGATGCCCGAGCTCCCCGACCTGGACATCCTCGCGGACGCGACCCACGCCGCGCTCGCCGGACGTGCCGTCATCGGCTCGGACGTGGTCCAGCCACTCGTGATGCGGGGCACCGCGGCCGAGCTGGCGGCGCTCGACGGACAGGTGCTCCGAGCGTCCGACGACGCGGCAAGTTCCTCGTGTTCCAGCTCGACCGCGACCGGATCGTGATGAACCTGATGCTGACTGGTCGTCTGGGTCTGGCGGCTCCTGGTGCGAAGGCGCTACCCCAGACGGCCTTCGTGCTGACGCTTCGGTCCGCGGGCCGGCCCGCCGCCGGACGCGGCGGCCTGGACACGCGATGCGTCATGGCTGCCACCGGACGACCGCCGAGCGGAGCTGCGCGACCGGGACGCCACGAAGATGGGCAAGGTGTACCTGCTGCCAGCGGGTGTCACGCGTCCCGTCGCCGGCTGGGACGAGCTGGGCCCGGATGCCGATGATCCGGCGCTGACGCTCGATGCCTGGCGCGACGCGCATCCGGCCACATCGCGGGGAGCTCAAGAACCTGCTCAAGGACCAGGCGTTCGTGGCGGGCATCGGCAACGGCTACGCGACGAGATCCTGTGGGAGGCCCGCCTGGCCCCGTTCCGGAAGCGCTCCACGCTGGCCGCCGACGAGGTCGACGCGCTCTACGAGGCCGTCAGGACCGTGCCGGCGTGGGCCATCGGCGAGCTCCGGACGCGGGTACCGCCGCGGTTCGAGGTGGAGGTGCGGGACTTCCTGCGGGTGCACCGCAAGGGCGGCAGCCGTGCCCGCGATGCGGCACCACGATCAGCGAGATCTCACCCGGTGGGTTCGTGACCAGTTGGTGTCGCGGCTGCCAGCGCTGAGCGCGTCGGGCAATGGTCCTGCTGTCCTTCGCGGTCCATGAACCGGGACGAGCCTGTCGGGTCAGCGGGGTCTCGCTTGCTGCTGCAGCCGTCGGCACTGGACCGGCCGGGATGCGCAGGCGCTGGCCAGGCTCGACATCCTTGCCGATGTCGTTCACGGCGCGCAGGTCCCGCGGCTTGAGGCCGAACTTGGCCGGCGATGGACTTGATGGTGTCGCCGGACTTCACCGTGTACCTTCGGGCGATCCGCACCGGGGGGGTCGGCTGGGCGGCCGGGCCCGCGGATGCTGCGACCGTCGGGGTAGGGGTGGACCGCACGGTCGGAACTGGCCTCGGGCTCGATGTGCGTTGCGGACCTGGAGACGCGATCCGACGGCCGTGGGTTGGTCAGCACGGTCGCCCTCGGCCTGTCCGTCGCGACACCAAGCGCCGCCGGCAGTCGCCAGTGGATCAAGCGAGGGAGGGAGGACCGCGACGCCCCTGCGCCGTTCCCGCCCACGACAGCCGCCAGCGCCGCTGCGGCGGCGAGGACGACACCGCCACCCACGAGCACGGCAGACCAGCGTCGCCGACTGGTTCCTGAGGCGCTGCCAGTGTCCCCGAGCGCCGGGCGAGGGTCCACCGCGACGGGGATGGCGCGGACGAACGGCCCGAAGCGCGCAGCACCCAGTCGTGCCGATGTCGATCTCGATCCGCGGCAAGCGCGGCGGCGCGCTGTTCCTGGCTGTGCAGGAAGCGCTCACACCCGCCATGGGCATCCGACAGGCACAGCTGCTGCTGTGTCGCGGTAGGCAGCGTCGAGGGCGGCTCGACCGCCCAGCAGCGATGGTCGCGCGTGGGCGAACGCTGAGCGCCAGGACGCCGTCCGCAGCCCGCAGGTAGGGACAGATCGCGTCCAGCCACGGCAATCGGCCGGCCAGTGGCACCGACGCGACCGCCTCCACACGCCGAGGCACGACCGCGACCGACGCCGACGGCCACTCGCCACCCTCCTCGGGAACCCCGATCACACCAGCCGAGTCGGGTGGAGACCCTGCCTTCGCTGCCATCGACCCATGATAGGTCAGCAGGACCGCTCGGAACCCGCGCGCACGGCCTGTCGCGGGAACGCAAAGATCCTGGCGACGGCCTATGTTCCCGAGGAGCTGCCCCCTCAGTATCTTCGGCGCTGGAGAGCTTAACTGCCGTGTTCGGGATGGGAACGGGTGTGGCCTCTCCGCTTGAGTCACCAGGATCCTAGCGTGTGATGACGCGATCGGACGTCGCGATGTCCGGCCCACACGCGTGGCCCGGACGGACGCTCGAGTCTCTGTAACTTCGATCTCCAGGGGTCGCTGCGTCACGACGCCGTGACGCACGTCTCCCGAGACCGCTCAGTCGCCCATGGGTGGGCTGCTGAAGCGGTCAAGCCCTCGACCATTAGTACGGCTCAGCTGCACCGGTTGCCCGGCTTCCACATGCCGCCTATCAAGCAGGTGTTCTCCCTGCGGTCTTACCCGGTTGACCCGGTGGGGAACCTCATCTTGAGGCGAGCTTCGCACTTAGATGCTTTCAGTGCTTATCCCGACCGAACATAGCTACCCAGCGGCGCCCTTGGCAGGACGACTGGCACACCAGAGGTTCGTCCACTCCGGTCCTCTCGTACTAGGAGCAGCTCCTCGCAAGTTCCCTACGCCCACGATGGATAGAGACCGAACTGTCTCACGACGTTCTGAACCCAGCTCACGTACCGCTTTAATTGGCGAACAGCCAAACCCTTGGGACGTACTTCCGCCCCAGGATGCGACGAGCCGACATCGAGGTGCCAAACAGGGCCGTCGATGTGAACTCTTGGGCCCTATAAGCCTGTTATCCCCGGGGTAGCTTTTATCCGTTGAGTGATACCCCTTCCACTCGGAGGTACCAGATCACTAAGCCCGACTTTCGTCCCTGCTCGACTTGTAGGTCTCGCAGTCAAGCTCCCTTATGCCTTTGCACTCTTCGGCTGGTTTCCATTCAGCCTGAGGGAACCTTTGGGCGCCTCCGTTACACTTTAGGAGGCGACCGCCCCAGTCAAACTACCCGCCTGCCACTGTTCCGCGCCCGGATAACGGGTCGCGGTTAGAGTCAAAATCCAGCGAGGGTGGTATTTCACCGTTGGCTCCACCGAGGCTAGCGCCCCAGCTTCACAGCCTCCCACCTATCCTACACACGCAGAACCCCGATCCAATGACAGGGTGTAGTAAAGCTCCACGGGGTCTTTTTGCCCTATCGTGGGTAACCAGCATCTTCACTGGTACTTCAATTTCGCCGGATCCCTCGTTGAGACAGCGCCCAGATCGTTACGCCATTCGTGCGGGTCGGAACTTACCCGACAAGGAATTTCGCTACCTTAGGACAGTTATAGTTACTGCCGCCGTTTACCGGGGCTTCGATTCAGAGCTTGCACCCCTCCTCTTAACCTTCCGGCACTGGGCAGGCGTCAGCCCGTATATGTCAGCTTTCGCTTTAGCACGGACCTGTGTTTTTGCTAAACAGTCGCCTGGGCCTTTTCACTGCGGCCTCGATCGACCCATGCAAGCACGAGCCGCGAGGCGCCCCTTCTCCCGAAGTTACGGGGCCAATTTGCCGAGTTCCTTAACGAGGGTTCTCCCGATCGCCTTGGTATTCTCTACCCGCCTACCTGTGTCGGATTGCGGTACGGTCACCCTTGATCTCGCTAGACACTTTTCTTGCCAGCTTGGCTCACCCGAATCGCAGCAGATGCCGCTTTCATTCGCTTCTCGGCGTTGAATGGGGTGACGGATTTACCTGTCTCCCCCGCCTACCGGCTTAGACGCGTATAGCCAAAACGCGCTCGAACTACCATGCTGGGTCATGCCCTTGCTCTCACCTGGGTTCGACTCACCGCTTCGACCCGACTTTCATCGGGTCAACCGCGGATCGCCGCTACCAGGCGACACCTTGCGGTGCAAACGATCTCCGGTGGTTCCGGAATATCAACCGGATGTCCATCGCCTACGACGTGTCGTCCTCGGCTTAGGCCCGACTAACCCTGAGCGGACAAGCCTTCCTCAGGAAACCTTAGGCTTACGGCGTGTGGGTTTCTCACCCACATTGCGCTACTCATGCCGACATTCGCACTCCCGCACGCTCCAGCCGTCCTTACGATCGACCTTCACAGCAGAGCGGGACGCTCCCCTACCGCCCGAGGTCCGGCGAACCGGACCACAGACCCGTAGCTTCGGTACCAAGCTTGAGCCCCGTTGGATCTTCGGCGCGGAATCACTTGACCAGTGAGCTGTTACGCACTCTTTCAATGATGGCTGCTTCTAAGCCAACATCCTGGTTGTCTATGCGACTCCACAACCTTTACCACTTAGCTTGGATTTAGGGACCTTAGCTGACGGTCCGGACTGTTTTCCTTTTGACCACGAAGCTTAGCCCTCGCAGTCTGACTCCCGGGCTCTGGAATCACGGGATTCGGAGTTTGATTGGGTTTGGTAAGCGGGAAGCCCCCTAGCCCATTCAGTGCTCTACCCCCGTGATTGAACGCCCGAGGCTAGCCCTAAAGCTATTTCGGGGAGAACCAGCTATCTCCGGGTTCGATTGGCATTTCACCGCTATCCACAGCTCATCCCCTAGCTTTTCAACGCTAGTGAGTTCGGTCCTCCACGAGACATTACTCCCGCTTCAACCTGGCCATGGGTAGGTCACCCGGTTTCGGGTCTACAGCCTGCGACTGGACGCCCTATTCAGACTCGCTTTCGCTTCGGCTCCGTCCTTTGCGGACTTAACCTCGCCACAGACTAGTAACTCGTCGGCTCATTCTTCAAAAGGCACGCCATCACGCTACCGGCCTTGCGACCGGCAACACGCTTTGACTGCTTGTGGGCACGTGGTTTCAGGTGCTATTTCACTCCCCTCCCGGGGTACTTTTCACCTTTCCCTCACGGTACTCGTTCGCTATCGGTCGCCAGGAGTATTTAGCCTTGGACGGTGGTCCGCCCAGGTTCCCACATGAGAGACCTTCCACGTGGTACTCAGGTGGTCAGACCTGGAGGTCAATCGCTTCGCCTACGGGGCTGTCACCCTCTATGGCCCGCCTTTCCTGACGGGTTCGACTCACGATTGACTTTGTAACTCCAGCAGGATCATGCAGG
>CAVXDU010000008.1:0-12500 GCA_963760625.1 uncultured Chloroflexia bacterium | reverse complement strand
CCGTCCGCCACTAACGATTCGAGCAAGCCCGAATCGTCCGTTCGACTTGCATGTCTCATGCACGCCGCCAGCGTTTATCCTGAGCCAGGATCAAACTCTCCGAATAGAAGGATCGACCTTGCGATCGGTCCTCAAAGGTCGGGGTTTGCCCCGCTCGCTTACCAGGATCATCTGCCACTCTTCACTTGTTAAGGTGCAGCCCAAGCCGAGGTCTCAGACCACGGCGAGCAGCGCATTGTCGCACGCTGCCGTGGACCTGTCAACGACCGGGGGTCGTACCGGGCTTGCGGGTCGGGAAAGTGACCCGGGCGCCGGTGGCCCGACCGCGCTGGTCGAGCGCAACGAGGTGGAACACTAGCGGGCGCCGCGCGTGACTGTCAAACGCGCTGCAGCGCGTGCCGACGGCTGGTCCGGCAGTGGCGGGCGTCGGGGCGCATCGGACCGCAGGTCGGGGTGATGACGGCCAGCGACGGCGCTCCGTCGCCTGGACGCGTGACCGAGCCGACGGGCTGGTCCCGGTCGTCCAGGCCCGAACCGGTCGCTGCACTGGTCGAGTGGGTCGCCGCACGTGCATCGAGCGACGCACTGACAGCCGTCCCGAGGACCTCGCAGGCGGCTCGCTGGTCGGCTCAGTGCCTCGACGCATGCGAGGCCAGGGACCGGCCGCCGGTCCGGCGGCAGGCAGGCCACGACCTAGATGACGCCCGTCTCGACCAGCTGGATGAACACGCCGGCCGAGATCCAGCAGGCCAGCCCCAGGAGCGCCGAGCCAGGCTCCCCCATCGGCCCGGTGAGGACCCAGTACAGGATGCAGCCCGAGGACCAGCGCGATGGCGGCTTGATGAGCCGCAGCAGCGCCTCGTTGATGAGGTAGCTCATCGCTCGCGCGCGACCTCGAACTCGCGGCGGCCCTGGAGCGCCCGGACCAGGGTGACCTCGTCGGCGTACTCCAGGTCGCCGCCCACCGGGATGCCGCGGGCGATCCGGGTCACGGAGCCGACGTGGCCGGCGAGCCGCTCCGCGAGGTACATGGCGGTCGCCTCACCCTCGAGGGTCGGGTTGGTGGCGAGGACGATCTCCTCGTACGGCTCGCCCTCGCTGCTCCCGCTCGACGACCCGCTGCAGCAGCTGACGGATCCGCAGCCGGTCGGGTCCGATGCCGTCCATGGGCGAGATGGCGCCGTGGAGCACGTGGTACCGGCCGCGGAACGCGCCGGATCGCTCCAGGGCGAGGACGTCGAGCGGCTCCTCCACCACGCACAGGCGGGCGTCGTCGCGAGCCGGGTCGAGGCAGATGGGGCACTCGGGGCCGGTGCTGATGTTGAAGCACGCGTCGCAGAACACCACCTCGTCGCGGACCGCGATGAGCGCGGCCGCGAGCGTCCGGGCCTCGGCATCGGGCGCGCGCAGCAGGTGGTACGTCAGCCGCTGGGCGGTCTTGGGGCCGATGCCGGGCAGGCGCGCGACAGCGCCTCGATGAGGCGCACGACCGGCTCGACGAGGGCGGTCACGGGCGCTGGGACCGGGCTGGCGTCACAGGCCCGGGATCTTCAGGCCGCCGGTCACCCGGCCGAGCTTGGCCTCCGCGGTCGCCTTGGCCTGGTTCGAGCGCCTCGCTGACCGCCGCGAGCACGAGGTCCTGGAGCATCTCCACGTCATCCGGGTCGACGACGCCCGGGTCGATGGTCACCGACACCAGCTCCTGCTTGCCGGTCACGACCGCCTTCACGGCACCGCCGCCCGCGCTCCCCTCGACGCGCAGCTCCACGAGCTCCGCCTCGACGCGGGCCATGTCCGCCTGCATCTGCTGCGCCATCTTGGCGAGGTTGCCGAAGCCCATGGCTCCCTCCTGCTCTGGCCATGTTCGAGGTCGCGCGGCGGCCGGACGTCAGCCGATCGTCGCTCGACGTCGGCGAGGTCGCCCCCGAAGACCTTGCGTGCCTGGGCGACGAGGTCGAGGTCCTCGCGGTCGCTCGGTCCTCCGCCAGCTCGACGTTGGCCACGACGCAGCGTACCCCGACCGGGCGGCCGAGCACGTGGGCGAGGCCGTCCTCGAGCTGCCGTGCGGCGCTGCTCCGCCTTCTCGCGCAGGAACGGCTGGTTCTCCGGGAAGCCGAGGATGACGATGCCGTCGCGCACCTCGACCGGCCGGCAGTTCGCGACCAGCGGCTTGTTGGCCGGGTTGCGGCCGATCCAGGCCACGATCTCGGGCCAGCCGTCCGGTGACGGCCGCGAGCAGGTCCGCCGGAGCGCCGGCTCCGGACGGGCGCTCGACGGGACCGGTGGGCCGTGCCCGGCCGGGTGCCGCGGCCGGGCGACCGGCTGCCGGCGGCCTGGCCGTCGACGGGCCGGCGGGACGGCGGTCGGGTCGGCGACGCGCGGTGGGTGCGATCGCGGCTGACCGGCGACGGGCGTCGGGGCCGATCGCGACGGTGGCGCGGCGGCGCCGGCGGCGACTGGTCGGACCGCACCGGCGCGACGCGGGGCGCGGCAGGGTCGTGCACGCGTGACGGCACGCCGCGCCGAGCAGCGCCAGCTCCAGCTGCCAGCGATATCCGCCCAGGCCGCTGCGGCTGGCGTCGATGCCGGTCAGTCGACGGGCCGCGGCGGCGAGGGTCGCGGTCTGCGCGCCAGCCGTCCGCGTCGGTCATGGACGCCGACCAGCCGTTCGCGGAGGCGTGCCACGACCTGCTCCGAGAACGCCACCAGGTCGCGGCCCTCGGCGTCGAGCTGGTCGAGGACGTCGATGCCAGCGAGCGCGTCGCCGTCCGCGAGCGCATCGACGAACCGGTCGATGGCCGCCTCCGGCGCCAGGCCCAGCAGGTCCCGCACGCCGTCGGCATCGATGACCGCATCCGAGGTCGCCGAGGACCTGGTCGAGCAGCGATTCCGCGTCGCGCATGCCGCCTGCGGCGAGCCGCGCGATGAGCTCGAGGGCATCCGGGTCGGCGACCCGCCCCTCCGCGTCGAGGATGCGCGCCAGCTTGCCCTCGATCTCGTCGCTCGACAGCGGTCGGAACGTGAAGCGCTGGAGCCGCGAGACCACCGCGGGCCGGATCTGGCTGGGGTCGGTGGTGCAGAAGATGAACAGGACGCCGTCGGGCGGCTCCTCGAGCGTCTTGAGCAGGACGTCCCAGCCCTCCTTGATGCGCTGGACCTCGTCGATGATGAACACCTTGCGGCGCAGGTCGGCGGCCGCGGTGTAGACGCGCGGCACCAGCTCGCGCATGTCATCGACCCGGTTGTTGGAGGCCGCGTCGAGCTCGATGACGTCCAGCGCGCGGCCCTCGCGGATGGAGACGCACGACGGGCAGGCGTCGCACGGCTCGCCGTCCCGGAGGTCGGTGCAGTTGACGGCCTTGGCCAGGATGCGGGCCATCGATGTCTTGCCCGTGCCGCGGGGACCGACGAACAGCAGCCCGTGGCTCAGTCGGTCCAGTCGGACGGCGTTCCGGAGCGTCTCGACCACCGCCCGCTGGCCGACCATCTGGCCGAACGTCTGGGCGCGGAACCGGCGGTAGATCGCCTGGTGTGACGAGGTCGCGGCCGCCACATGGGTCGACGGTCAGGCATCGCGGTCTCAGGGCTGGAGGGCATCGTGGTCAGGATAGTCCGAGGGACCGGATGCCTGCGTCAGCGCGCGGGCAGCTCGCCGGGCGGCACGATCACGCAATCGGGCAGCTCGCGCAGGATCGCCTCCGGCCCGCCCGGCGGAGTAGACCGCCAGCAGCCGCAGCGGCTCCCACGCCGGTGTTCTCCGTGTCCGTGATAGACCCCGTCGGGGATGTAGGTCATGTCGCCCGCTCGGACGTGGCGCCAGGTCGGCTGGCCCTCGGCATCCTCGACCATCTGCTCGCCCTCACCCGAGATGTAGTACAGGACCTCCTCGGAACCCGGGGTGGTTGTGCCGGGTGTGGCCCTTGCCGGGCTCCAGGATGACGACGCCGGCCGCGATACCCGAACCGGTGATGCGGACCTCCGACAGCCACTTGATGGTGCCCCAGTCGAACACCAAGTCTCGACGTCCCCGGCGGTGACGAACCGTCGGGCGCCGGGTGCCTCGGACCCAGGCATTCGCGCTCCTCTTCGCGTCGCCGGGCCAGTCGCCGGCTCCCCGGCATCGTATCGTGGACGCCTGATGGCCACCGTCGTGTTGCTGGGGACGCTCGACACCAAGGGCCTCGAGTACGAGTTCGTTCGGGAGCGGCTGCGGGAGCTGGGCTGCGAGGTCGTGGTCGTCGATGCCGGTATCGGCGGACAGCTCATCCATCCGGTCGATGTCTCGGCGGACGAGGTGGCTCGCGCTGCGGGCGCCGATCGCGTGGCGCTGGCGGCCGCGGCGGCGATCGGGGAGCCGCCATCGCGGCGATGGCCCGGGGAGCCGTCCAGGTCCTGGCGGATCTGCGCGCCCAGGGTCGGCTCGATGCCGTGGTGGCGCTCGGCGGCAGTCGGCGCAGCCTCGCTCGCCGCGCCCGCGATGCAGGCACTCCCGATGGGCGTTCCGAAGCTGATGGTGTCGACCATGGCTGCTGGGGACACCCGCCCGTACGTCGGTGGCAGCGATATCGCGATGCTCTACCCGGTGGTCGATATCGCCGGGCTCAACCGGGTCTCGGAACGGATCCTCGCCAACGCGGCCGGGGCCATCGCGGGCATGGCGGGTGTGGCCGGCCGATGGCAGCCGAACGATGGCGCCAGGCCGCTCATCGCTGCGACCATGTTCGGTGTCACCACGGCTTGTGTGTCATCGGCGTGCAAGATCCTGGAAGACCTCGGCTACGAGGTGCTGGTATTCCATGCGAACGGCACCGGTGGGCGGTCGATGGAGGCGCTGGTGCGTTCGGGTGTCGTCGAAGGTGTGCTGGACGTGACCACCACCGAGCTCGCGGACCACCTGGTCGGGGGCGTGCTTTCCGCGGGGCCCGACCGGCTTGAGGCCGCGGGTGCCCATGGGAGTGCCCCAGGTGGTGTCGGTGGGTGCGCTGGACATGGTCAACTTCGGGACACCCGACAGCGTGCCGGAGCGGTTCCGCGGCCGCCTGTTGTACGCGCACAATGCCGCCGTGACGTTGATGCGCACCACGCCCCATGAGAACGAGGAGCTCGGCCGCACGGTCGCACGCAAGGTCAATGCCGCCCGGGGCCCAGTGAGCGTGTTCCTGCCCCTGGGCGGCGTCTCGGCGATCGATGTCCCGGGCAAGCCGTTCCACGACCCTCCGGCCGACCAGGCCCTGTTCGGGGCGCTCCGGGCATCGCTCGACCCGGGCATCGAGCTGGTCGAGTCGCCGGTCGACATCAACGACCCGTCGTTCGGTCGGGCGATGGCGCAGCGACTACACCAGCTCATGGCCCCGAGGATGGCCCGATGACCGGCGCCGAGGCCCGCCGACGGCTGTTGGCGGTCGCTGCTTCGGGCCGACTGATCGATCGGGGCCGGAGCTGGCACCGGGCTGTCGGCGGTGTGCGCCGAGGAGGGTGGCGCCGACTTCCTGGTGATCTACAACTCGGGCCGCTTCCGTATGGCCGGGCGCGGCTCGCTGGCGGGCCTGATGCCGTTCGGCGATGCCAACGCGATCGTGGTGGACATGGCGCGCGAGGTGCTGCCGGTCGTCCGGCGCACGCCGGTGCTGGCCGGGGTCTGCGGCACCGACCCGTTCCGGAGCATGCCCCGGTTCCTGGCTGAGCTGCGCGACCTGGGCTTCGCGGGTGTCCAGAACTTCCCCACCGTGGCGCTGTACGACGGCACGTTCCGCGAGGGCCTCGAGGAGACCGGCATGGGCTACGAGCTCGAGGTGGCGATGGTCCGCGAGGCCCGGCGCCTGGACCTGCTGACGGTGGTCTACTGCGTGACCGTGGATGAGGCTCGCGCGATGGCGGCGGTCCCCGCGGACCTGATCGTGGCGCATGTGGGGCTGACCACGAAGGGACGCATCGGCGCGCGGACGGCGATGACCCTCGACGACGCGGCGGCGCAGTCCAGGGGATCCGCGACGCGGTCGCCGGGGTCGACCGGACCATCCCCGTGCTGTGCCACGGCGGCCCCATCGCCGAGGTCGAGGACGTGCGGTACGTGCTGGAGCGGACGACCGGGGTCGCCGGTTTCCTGGGTGCATCGAGCATGGAGCGGCTGCCGACCGAGGCGGCCATCACCGATACGGTCCGGCGGTTCAAGGAGCTGCCCCGAGGCGACACAGGGCGCCTCCGGCATCGACCCGCCGCAGGTCTGAACACGCTGGCGGGCCGTGCGCGACCGCGGCTCGACGAGGCCGCGCCGCCGGCACGATGTGGAGAGGTTTGCCGTGCACCCCCTGTCGACCGAGACGTCCGTGGGCCCACCGGAGCGATCGGCTCGGACCAGGCCGGTCCGCGGCACCCGGCGAGCAGCGCTTAACGCTGCTTCCTTCCGGACCTGACGTGGTTCACGCGTCGCCGCTGCGCGGGACCCGATCCTCAACGCCGCTCGCTCCGTCGGCTTCCGCGAACGCGGGCCTCGAGAGGGGATTCAGCCCTGCTGGAGCGGATTGCAGGTACAGGGCACCGCTAGTTCCCCGCCTAGCACGGCCCGCGGATGATAGCCCGTCCGGGGCAACGAGCCGCGGCCGGGCCGCGGCTCGGTCGACGGTCAGGAGGCGTACTCGAACTGGATGAGCAGGCTGTTCTCGTCGTCGTCCGCGACCTGGTAGCTGCCGCCGACCGGGAGCGGCGGCCGGAACTTCGATGGACGGGCCGCTGCTCGAGCTGTGCATGAAGCCGACCTTGTTGCCCTTGACGGCGATGAAGTCGCCCTTGTTCGACGTGGAAGTTCACGCTGAAGGACTGGATCTTGTAGTTGTCGCCGTCCTCGCCGCCGCACTGCCGGACTGGTTGTCCTTGACGTAGCTGATGGTCGGCCCGGGCGGACGATCTTCGCCTTGTCCTCGCTGCGGCTTGGCCCGCGCGACCTGGACCGTGAAGCTGCCGGCGACGCAGGAGATGAGCCGGACCTTGCGGATGGTGCCGTTCCTGGGCGCCTTGTACTTGTCCGCCGTTCTCGAACGCCTCGACCGCCACCCAGGTGCACGTCGTGGAGTGGTTGCTGTCGCGGCACCAGTTGCGGGACTCGGGTCGGCCTGGGTGGTCTTGCGTGAGCTTCGCGCCGAAGCGCGTGTCCGGCCGCGCTCGTCGGTGCAGCGGGCATGGCGGCCAGCATGAGCGCCACCAGGAGCGCGCTCAACGTCGTCAACCTGCGATCACGCATGGGTCATCACCTCACGCTCATGTGTCCGACGTGACCGCGCCCTGGTTCATGTGACGGACGACCCGTCGGGAGCCGGCGACTCCGCGGACAGACAGGTAATACGTCTGCAGACCGCGCCTGTCAAGCCATCCGACGCAGGGCGCTGGGCCGTCGCTGCTGGACAGCGCCATGCGGAGGGGCAGATGGCGGAGAGGGAGGGATTCGAACCCTCGATGGGTTGCCCCATACCGCATTTCCAGTGCGGCGCCCTCGGCCACTAGGCGACCTCTCCGCGGGCGTGAGCTGCTTCGGCCGATCGTGTCCGAGTCGAAGGGCGATGGCGGAGAGGGTGGGATTCGAACCCACGGTGCTTTCGCACACCGCTTTTCGAGAGCGGCACCATCAACCACTCGGACACCTCTCCGCGCGAGAGGATAGCAAAGGTGCCTGCCGACCCGCCCGGCGGCAGGCGCCGAGGAGCCGTCAGGCGCGACCCGGTGCCGGCGCCACGCGGATCGGGCCGGAGGTCGGCGGCTTCCTGGGCGAGGATGCCCGACACGACCCGCAGAGTCGCCCGGGACCCGCTGCCCCGGTCGGCCTGCTGGACGCACCGAGCCACAGGCACCCTGGAGCGGGTCGGCCAGGGCGTACACGATGCCGTCGACGTCCGCCTCGAGCAGAGCCCCGACGCACATCGACGCAGGGCTCCACGACACAGAAGACGGTCACGCCCGCCAGCGACGGCCGACCGAGGCGACGGGCGGTCTCGCGGATGGCGCTGCATCACCGCGTGGGCGGTGGGGTCGCCGCTGCGAGCGCGGTGCCCGGTCGCCCACGCGCGACCATCGCCTCGTCCATGACCGCGACCGCGCCGTCCGCCGCTCGCCGGCGGCTGCCGCGGCGGCCGCCTCGGCGAGCGCGGCGCGCATGTACAGCTCGTAGTTCACGCCGCGGATGCTACATCCCGCCGATGGCGCGCGGTGGGCCCGACGGACCCGTCACGACCGCGCATCCTCGGAGCGCGCTACCATCGCCGCGCCCTCGCGGCGGAGGCCACGGGGACCGCCTGTTCACCCGCTCCGAGAGGCACATCATGGCCCGCACCAGACGCATCGGGATCCTGACCGGGCGGCGGCGACGTCCCCGGTCTCAACGGCGTCATCAAGAGCGTCACCTATCGCGCCACCGAGCTCGGGTACGAGGTCATCGGCATCCGCCGCGGCTGGGAGGGCCTGACCCACCAGCGCCCGGGCCGGTCGCCCGACCCGCGCTACGTGATGCCGCTCGACCGTGTCAACACCCGGACCATCGACCGCACGGGCGGCACGATGCTCCACACCTCGCGCACCAACGCCCGCAAGATGAAGCCGGGTCGCTGCCGGCCACATCCCGCAGGCGCGCCTGGCCACCATGACCACGGACGGCCAGACCTAGGACCTGACGCCCATCGTGCTCGAGAACATCGAGCGCCTGGGCCTCGACTACCTGGTGCCCATCGGCGGCGACGACACGCTGAGCTTCTCGCAGACGCTCGCGGACAACGGCGTGCCAGCTCATCGCGATCCCCAAGACCATGGACAACGACGTCCAGGGGACCGAGTACTGCATCGGCTTCTCGACCGCCATCACGCGCGCCAAGGAGCTCATCAACCGGCAGCGCACGACCCTCGGCTCGCACGAGCGCATCGGCGTGTTCCGGATCTTCGGTCGCGACTGCGGGTTCACGGCGCTGTACACGGCGTACGTGACCGCCGGCCGCTGCCTCATCCCGGAGTCGCCGTTCGACCTCGACCACCTCGTGGCCGTGCTCGCCGAGGACCACCGGCTGAACCCCAGCCACTACGCCTTCGTCATCGCGGCCGAAGGCGCGATGTGGACGGGCGGCACGCTCGACGAGGTCGGCGAGGCCGACATGTTCGGCCACCGGCACAAGGCGAACATCGCCGAGACGCTGGCGGCGGAGATCAAGCGCCGCTCGGGCATCGAGACCGTGTTCTCCGAGCTGACCTACGACCTCCGCTCGGGCGAGCCGGACGCCATCGACACCATCGTGGCCTTCACCTTCGCCAACATCGCGATGGACCTCATCGCCGACGGCGTGAGCGGTCGCATGACCGCCATCCGCGACGGCCAGTACGCCCACTCACCGCTGCCCGACCCGGCCCTCGGGGCCCGGCACGTGGACGTCGAGGTGATGTACAACACCGAGCGCTACCGGCCGCGCTACACGGGGCTGCTGGGCCAGCCGCTGCTGCTGGGCACTCGCTGGGCGGCGCCCCGGGAGGCTGACCCGCCCATGGGCGCACGACCGGGACGGCTCCGACTGCGCCGGGTGCTGATCGTCGTCCGGGCTCGTCCTGGCCGTCGGCGCTGGTGGTGGTCATGACCCTGACCGCCGAGCCGTTCGAGCCCGACGGCTTGGGCCCGGGTCAGGACGCCCGCGCCTACTGGGCCGTGCCGCTGGACGACCCGTACGCTCCCGGATCGGTCGGCCACGAGAGCGCGTACCTCTACTCGCCGGCATTCCTCCAGGTCCTCGCGCCGCTGCGCGTCCTGCCGTGGCCCGCGTTCCTGGCCGTCTGGACGACGCCTGCTGCTGCTCGTCCTGCGCTGGCTGTCCGGGCCGCTCCTGTTCGGGCCGCTCATCGTGCTCACGTTCCCCGAGCTGTGGGGCGGCAACATCACCATCCTGCTCGCGGCGATGATCGTGGTCGGCTTCCGCACGACCGGGGGTGTGGGCGTTCGCGCTGCTGACCAAGGTCACGCCCGGCCCTGGGCCTGCTGTGGTTCGCGGTGCGTCGCGAGTGGCGCGCGCTGGTCGAGGTGGCGTCGTGACGCTGGTCATCGTGGCCGTCTCGCTGCTGCTCGCACCCGCGCTGTGGTCGGCCTGGGTCGAGCTGCTCGCCTCGAGCACGGGCTCGTGCACGGTGCCCGGGTCGGTGCCCGATCCCGCTGCTGCTGCGGCTGCCGGTCGCGCTCGTGGTCATCGCGTGGGCCGCGCTCCGCGGCTGGCGCTGGCTGCTGCCCGTCGGGCGTCCTCCTCGCCATGCCGGTCATCTGGTGGGGCAGCCTCGCGATCTGCTCGTGGCGTGCGTGGCCCTCGAGCGGGACCGCTTCGAGGGCGGCCTGTTCGGCCCGGCTGGGTCGGCTCACGCCGAGGGTCGGCCGGTTGACGCACGCAGGGAGGCGTGAGCGCAGCCGATCGGAGGGGACCCATCCGGCCGGCTCGACGACGGTCGACGCTCACGTCCTGTTCACCGACATCGAGGGCTCGACGCAGCCTCGAGCAGCAGCTCGGCACGCCACGGTACGCGACCGTGCGGGAGCGCCACCGGGCGCTGCTGCGCGCCGCGTTCGCGGCCGCGGGCGGCGCCGAGCAGGGCACCGAGGGTGACTCGTTCTTCGTGACCTTCCCCGGCGCGCGCGATGCCGTCGCGGCCGCGGCCGCGGCGCAGCGCGCACTGGCCTCCGAGCCGTGGCCCGACGACGCCCAGGTCGCGGTCCGCATGGGCATCCACTCCGGTGAGGCGTCCCTCGTCGGCGGCAGCCTCGTCGGCATCGACATCAACCGAGCGGCCCGGATCGCGGCCTGCGGCACGGTGGCCAGGTCGTCGTGTCGGCGGTGACGCGGGCGCTCGCGGCGGCGAGCCTGCCCGAGGCGTGTCGTGGCGGACCTCGGTGAGCATCGGCTGCGGGACCTCGACGGCGCCGGAGCACCTGTGGCCAGCTCGTTCGAGGGGCTGCCGTGCGGAGTTCCCGCCGCGCTGCGCGGCGCCGAGGCGCGGCGACCTGCCGCGCGCCTGACCACGTTCGTGGGCCGCGCAGCGAGGTCGAGGTGCTGGCCGTGCGCCTGGGCGCCGACTGCTGACCCTCACGGGACCCGGCGGCACCGGCAAGACGCGCCTCGCGCTCGAGGTCGGCGCCCGGGCGCGCGAGCCGGTTCCCGGACGGCGTCTGGTTGGTGCCGCTGGAGGCGATCACCGAGCCGGCGCTCGTCGCGGCGACCATCGCCCAGCGCCTGAGGCTCCCCGACCGGGGCGGCCTCGCCCGTCGGCGCCTCGAGGAGCACCTCGCGCGACCGCGACTGCTGCTCGTCCTCGACAACTTCGAGCAGGTGATGGGCGCCGCGCCGCTGGTCTCGCGAGCTGCTCGCGGCTGCGCCGGGGCTCGGGTCCTGGTCACGAGCCGCGAGGCGCTGCGTGTCTCCGGCGAGCAGGAGTACCCGGTGCCGCCGCTGGCGGTGCCCGACCCGGCGACGGTTCCGCGACGTCGGCCTCGCTCCGCAGTCCGAGGCCGTGGCGCTGTTCCTCGAGCGCGCCCGCGCGGTGATGCCCGACTTCGACCTGACCGACGACGACCTGGCGGCGTGGTCGAGATCTGCCACCGGCTCGACGGCCTGCCGCTCGCCATCGAGCTGGCCGCCGCGCGCATCCGGCTGCTGTCGCCGCCGCGGCGATGCTGGCGCGCTCGAGCACCGGCCTGTCCCTGCTCGGCGGGGGCTCCGCGCGACCTGCCGGCGCGCCAGCAGACGCTGCGGGGCGCCATCGCCTGGAGCTACGACCTGCTCGACGCCGCCGGACCAGCGAGCTGTTCGCCGTGCTTCTCGGTGTTCGTGGGCGCGCGTCGACCTGGAGGCCGTCGAGGAGGTCTGCGCTCGACCCGGGCATCGACGTCCTCGACGGGCTCGCGTCGCTCGTCGACAAGAGCCTCGTGCGGCGTCGGGACACCGCCGACGGCGAGCCCCGGTTCGCGATGTTCGAGACCATCCGCGCGTTCGCCGCGGAGCGCCTGACCGAGGCACGCCGGACCGACGGAGCTCCGGACGCGGCACGCGGCACTTCTTCGCGGCCGCGGTCCGGGCGCGTGTCCGCGGCGCGGCGGCAACGCGGCGCTCGATCGCCTGGAGCACGACCACGACGACCTGCGGGCAGCCATCACGTGGGCGGTCGAGTCCGGCGATGCGCCGACCGCGCTCGCCCTGCCTCGGCCTGTGGCGGTTCTGGCAGATGCGCGGCTACTGCGCGGAGGGCCTGCGAGCAACAACGGCCGCCCTCACCCTGCCCCGCTGCGAGGACGAGGACACTCCGTTCGAGGCGCTGGACGCGGCGGTGGGCTGGCCTACTGGAACGATGACCAGGAGCACGCGCGACCGCTACACGAGGAGGCGCTCGCCATGCGAGGGTCCGGGCGAACCGACGGCCATCGCGGAGTCGCTCTACAACCTGTCCTTCACGTACGCCTTCCGGGACGACCCCACCGTGAGCGAGGCGATCGTCGCAGAAGC
>CAVXDU010000007.1:0-157860 GCA_963760625.1 uncultured Chloroflexia bacterium | reverse complement strand
AATGCCGCCGGGCACGTACGCGGTCATGTGCTTCCCGGTGGGTGAGCACGACGAGTATTTGGGCGTCTACCTCACCCTGCCGTTCGAGGTGGAACCGCAGGGCCCGATTGAAGCGGAGACCTCCGCTCCGCCGGCTACGTGGGCTGTGGACAGGACGCTCGACCCTGACGGTCAGTAGCCGTGCCAGCCCGGCGGCGTCGCCGTATGCGCCTGGTCCCAGGCGGCAGCGAACTCGGAATGGCCCCCAGATTCTAGCGACGCGGAAGTCCCGGCCGCGCCGGTTCCCGCCATGGGCCCGACCGAGGACGCTCCTCGCACCACGGCCGAGAGCTTCCGGGTAGGCGTTTCCGCAACCGGCAAGTCCGGTGTTGATCCCATCGGCTCATTCGAGCGGTCTTTCCCTCGCGACAGGCTACGCGGCGCACCCCCACGGCGACCGTACCGGATGACGGCATCGGCATGGAGGTGGGCAATGAGACGGACGGTCGACCAGTGGTCGGGCCTGGCGGGCAAGCAGATGGCCAAGCGGCTCGGGGCCATCCGGGCGGGCCTGGCGAACGGCTCGATGGTGCGGGGCCAGACGGAGCGCGAGGCCCGCGGCCAGGGCAGGGCACCGACGTGGGGAGCCATCCTCCTGCCGGACCAGGTCGATGCCGTAGCGCCACCGCTCGGCGTGGCCAGGCTGCCGTCGCGTGGGAGATCATCGGCCAGGTCAGGGTCGAGGGCAGGGGCTGGAGGGCGCCGTCCGGTCATGGCTAAGAAGCCTTCGCTGATGCGGCCACCCATCGCCGCAGCTCGATACGCACGAGACCCGCAGTGTGGCACCTGGCGGGATGAGTTCGTACCCCAGTACGAGAGAACCGCCCATCGGCATCCGCCATGCCCGAGTACGATCCGATGACGAGGCCTTCGTCGACGATGCATCAGATCCCACCGTGCATTCGGGAAACAGCGCACGGAATACGTGTAGCCCGAGGCGGCAACGGAGGGTGCCGCCAGACCAGCTTCGCGTCGTTCGCGAAGTCGGACGTGATGCGGTCCCCAGCGTGGATATGGACGGCGTGGCCATCCATGCGGAACCTGCCCGACACCAGTGCCGCAGGCCCGCCGGGTGTGGAATGCCTTGCTGGTCCGAAGCACGCCCGTCGCGCTCAGGAGCCGCACGGTCGTCGTGCCAGCGGCAGGCACGACAGAGACAGCCGATCCGGGCTGGTGATCTCCATGAATGGCGCCCGGCCCAAGCGATAGAAGCGGTCGTCGTTGGAATTCGTGTAGAGGGCACGTACTTGGTCCGAGCCGTCGATATCGACGGACGGCGACAGGTCCTTGCGATAGCGTCGATGCGTGTTGGCGGTCACTGTGGTCGCCGGTGATTTCCGGCATAGCCCCGCCAAATCGCAGGGTTCATATGTGAGCTGGATGGTATTGCCAGCTGGGGCATGCCCATGCACTACGTTCGTGACGCGGTCGAGCACGACCGTCAGATCAGGGACACTGACGGTCCGGTCCTGGTTGCCGTTGACGAGCCGGATGCTGTTGCCCGCGACCGGGGCGTGATCGCGCCGAAACGATCGACCAGTTGAGGTCGATGGTGTCGTCGTGCCGAGTCTCGATGACCGTCCCATCCGAACGCAGAAGCCTGACCTTGACGGGCAGGTCGCTCGGCTTGTGACCGGTAAGACACCGACTGCCAAGCTGCAGCGTCAGGCTCGTCGGGCCGTCGGCAAGGGCCGGCAGAGGCGCCAGCACTGCGAAGGCCAAGCTCGCTGCTGCGACCGCGAGCATGCCGGGCATCGGACGGAACCGCATCGTGGGCCACCTCTCGCTGGGACGGTGTCTGCGCCAACCGGGATGGCTCACCGCCGCAGCGGACACCCGGTCATGGTCCGCCGGGGGACGTTCATCCTACCGTCCGATACTGGCGCTGTCCAGTGGCAGCACGCCGCGCTCCGGAGGTCGATGAGGCAGGGCGGCCTGTGGTGGTGGCCGGGATTCCACATGTGTCGACCGCACGGTCACCGTGAGTCGCCCGGGCCGGGTGCCGCGGGGTGCCGGACCTCCCCGATCAGGTCGACGGCGTGATGCCGTCACTCGGGACAGGCCAGGATACCGTGGCGTGGGAGGTCACCGGCCGGGTCACGATCGAGGGCAGGGCCTGGCGGGCGCCGGTGGTGGGATACGGGAGGCACCGCGGCAGGGGTCTGGCCTAACCGCAGGCGATGGAACCTATCGGGGTGGCGGTGACCCATAGGATGTGACGGCGTCGTGATGGCTTCGCCCGGGCAGCCTCCGCTCGGGCCTCGAGGATGGCTGGCCCTGCTGCAAGTGGCTTCTTTCCTCAGCGCCGCGCTGCTACCCTCGCGACACAGGACGTGTCGCACCCCATGGCGAGCTAGGTAGGTCACCCCCCAGTCGCATCAATACCCTCGCCCCTTTCCCTGCACGGTCGATGAACCAGTAGTGGGCGTTGGCCCTGTCCGACACGTAGTCGAAGTGCTCGTCGCAGAGCGCGACCTGCACCGGCGCTCCATCGCCGTCACTGACACTGCGTTCCTCGGCGGGCGCATCGCAGGGGCGGGACTCGCCATCCGGTCCCGCGACATAGAGACTCACATCCACCGGACAGGTCCACCTGGGAAACGCTCATCGCGGTTCATCCTCGCTCATCAGGCCCGCCTGCGCCGCCGGTTCCACAGAAAGCGTGCTTGATGCACCGTCAGCGTCACCCAGCGGGAGCCGACCGCACGACCGGCCATCAGCAGTCGGCCGACCCTGACCATCGACCGCGGCAGCGTGGTCCAGGAGCTGCTCGCTCATGATGCGTTCGGCATCGGGCACCGGGGCGATGGAGCGGCGACCGTCGACCAGTTGGAGATCCGAGGGTAGCAGCCGGGCTGGCGGGCGCCAGCAGAGGGAATCGCAGGAGCGCCTACCCCGCGCGCCAACCTCGAGCGCCACGGGCGATGGGGAGCGCCCTATGGGGATGGCGACTGGGACGGCAGGATATCGCTCTCCCCAACAGCTCGGAGCAGCATCGGCAGCGAGGCACGGAGTGCCCCGCGCTCCCAGTACGGCCAGGAGTGCGTCCCCGGGCCGTATGCGTTCCACCGTGGCGGGGATATCCGCATCCTTCAGGGCGGCCACGAACAGGTCACCACCCTGGCCGATCCACTCCTCGACACCATCGTGCTCCGTGCCAGCCGTGTCCAGCGGCCCGGGCTCACCGTTGCCGTACGAGATGTACAGGGGGATGCCCGAGAGCTTGGGGGATCACCCTGATGGGGTCGTGTTCAGCCCAGTTCGCCGGCCTGGTCGACCGGGTCGCCCCATCGCTTGATGGCGGTCGGATCGGAGAAGTCGTCCGGGTTCACCTTGATATCGAGGACGCCGCTATAGGATGCAGCCGCCTGGAACGCCCCAGGGTGATGTGCCGCATACAGCATCGCGCCGTAACCGCCCATCGAGAGCCCGGCCACGGCGCGCCGGTCGCCCGCCTGCCAGTTACGCTCGAGCAGCTGCGGTAGCTCGGTCATGTGGAACGTCTCCCACGCGGGCGCCCCATGGTTCCCGTCGTTGTACCAGTCCGTGTACCAGCCGGCGGTGCCGTTGTCGTCGCTGCCACCATCAGGCATCACCACGAGCAGGTCCGTCGGCGCGGTGACCGCCTGCACGTCGGTGTTGTCCGTCCACTCCGCGTGGCTGCCCCCAGCGCCGTGCAGGAGGTAGAGCACCGGCCAGCTCGTGGCCGGCTGCGTCTCGAACGTCGACGGCAGGAGCAGGCGGACCATCACCCTGCCGACGGCTGGCGACTCGATGGTCAGGTCGCGCATGCGTGGGGCGAGGGTGTCGACCTTGACGATGCGAGCCCCGTCATCGGCGGGCTGGCCGACGTGCACGGGGGACGGCCCCGGCGATGTCACCCGACCCGCAGCTGCCACCTGTGCGGCCGCCGGCACCCCACCGAGTGCCAGGCCCACCACGAGTGCCGCTCGAGCGGACCGCATCCCGCGCATCGATCATCCCTCCGCAGTGCAGGACATGAAGCGGCCAGCACCGCCGTCCCGGGGAAAGCTAGGGCCTGGATGTCGTCCATGGCAAGCCGGGCAGTGTTCGGTCGGTAGCCCGCGTCCGCGGTCTGCCAGCGCGGCCCCGAAATGGTACGAGGTCAAGCGGCTGTCGCGTGGGCGGGTCGTCAGCGGCCTAAGGTCAACAATAACCACCACGTAAGGCGATCTCGGAGCGGACCGCGGAGGGTGGCGGTGACAAGCCACCACCGGGTCATCTGCTGCTGCCCGGGGAGGTCGACACGGTTGTGCCCATGCCCAGGGGTCGCGAGGTCGTCGGCTGGCTCGTGGTCGGCCCGGGCTATCGCTGGTCCGCCGCGACGACGCGCTGGCGGGTGCCGGTGGTCGCGGTAGGGAGAGGGGCGGCACCGCGGCCTGACTGATGGGGTGGAGGGAGACGCAGTACGCGGGGCGCCGCGCTCGACCTCAAACCACGGCGGGTCCCAGACGCGCCGGGCCAATCATCCACCGCTTTGTCCACACCCGCGGTCTACCAGGTGGCTGATCGGTCAGGCACAGCGGCCGGGCGGCACCGGCCCGTTCGTCCCTCAGCCGTCGGCGCTGCTGATCCGGTAGGTGACGGTGGCACCGATGATCCCGTTCTCGTCGGTTGCCACCAGTGTGTCCGCGTAGATGATCTGGCACTGGAGCCAGTATCCGTACGCGGCCTGGTCGACCGTGGCGTGGACGATGGTGGTGTCGCTCCGCCGGACACTCCCCGGCGTGGCGGCCATGCCCGTTTGGTCGATGACGGCCATCGCCTGCGCGTCGCCCGTCCCCGTGCCGAGGCTGCCCCGCACCAGGGCGCAGTAGGCGATGTTGATCAGGTCGGAGTTGTCGTACAACGTGAAGCGCACCACTGGTCACCACCGCCCCGTCGGGCAGGTTCGCGTCGCACAGGAACCAGCCATCACCGCCCCTGTCGGTCCGGCTGATCATCCGGTGCCGCCAGCTGTAGACCGTCCTGCTGTCGATGGGGTGGAAGTTCAGGCCTGCACAGCTGGTGACGCGGGTGAGCGTACTCGCCACGGTCGCGGGAGCCGCGACGACGCTCGATGACAGGGCACTGGCGGCAAGGACGCCCGCCAGGGACAGGACCGTGGCTCGCCGGACGCGTGCCACCACTGAACCGGACATGTCGGACCCTCCTTCGCCCGGGCCGCGACTGGGTTCCGGCCCGGTCAGTCCCGGAGTCTGCTCCGCGGCCTGAGCGGTGTCTACTTGGATAAGCCGCGGGTAAGCGCCCGTCCCCTAACCTCTCACCGGCCGCCCGCCCTCCGCAGTCCGGAGCCCGGGTGCCGGGCCTTCGCGGTCGCTCGTGTCTCACAGCGGACACTGGTGGCGTCCCGTGCGTGTCCGCCCTGGTTCACCCCGAGCGCTACGGTGTCCCCATCAAACCCGCCGTGATCGCCGCGACGGACCACCCAGAGGCCACAGGAGATCACGATGAGCAGCAAGGACCAGCCCACCCAGTCCGACATCGGGCCCGAGGACGCGACCAAGTTCCGGCCCTACACCGAGGACGAGACGGTAGACGCCGAGGGCCACGTCATCAAGGCCACCGAGGACGCGGGCATCGAGCCCGAGGGTGCGGTGAAGGCCCGGCCGTACACCGAGGACGACGACGCGACCGGCATCGAGCCGGACGGCGGCGCCAGGAGGTGCTGCTAGCCTCCCGTCCCCAACGGAGACCGGCCCCCGCCGCGAGACGGCGGCCGGTCGCATGGATCGAGCTGGTCCTTGCAATAGGCCCGCGATAAGCGGCCTCTCGCCACACTGCCGCCCATGACCGACGACGACACCCTCCACCTGCTCCTGCCCATCCTCGAGCGACGGGCAGCCACTAGAACATCTGTTCTACCATCGGTGACCATGGAGGTGGCCACGATGGGACGGACGGTGGACAGCAACTCGGGCATCGCGGGGCGGATGGCAGCACAGCAGCTCGGGGCCATCCGTGCGGGCCTGGCGAACGGCTCGATGGTGCGTGGCCAGACCGAGCGCGAGGCCAGTGGTCAGGGCAGGGCGCCGACGTGGGGTGTCATCCTGCTGCCGGACCAGGTCGACGCCGTGACACCGCCACTCGGGCGTGGCCAAGGATGCCGTGGCGTGGGAGGTCACCGGGATGGTGACGGTGGACGGGAACGGCTGGCGGGCACCGGTGGTGGGGATACGGGAGACGGGCTGAGAGAGGGCCATAAGCCGGACGGCTGATGGGAAGCCCCAAGGTGAGTGGTCGGGTATCCGCCGCTGCCCGATACGGACTTGACATCCCCGGTCCGCGGGGTACGTTCTCACCGGGACGCGCCCTCCCCGGAGGCAAGGTTCTGCCTCCGGCCACCGACGGGCGAGCCCGCCGACGGAGGCGAGAGTAATGCTTCGGGTATCGGTCGACGTGATCGGCAAGCGGGCTCATGCTTGTGCCGTGGTCCCCACACTGGCACTCATGGTTGCCATGACCATCGTTGCGCCGGCCGAGGCTTCGGACGCCACGAGCGCGCCAGCATGCGAGGGCGGCCTCCGGCCGCCGCCGACCGTCACGGAGTCGACCTCCGCGGCCGCGCCGGCCATCGGCGTCGTGGCCTACACGACGGACGATGGCCTTTGGCTCGCCGGGGATGCGGACGGGGGGCCCCGACAGCTGGCGTCCACTGCCGGCTATCTGGACATCCTCGGCTGGAGCCCGGACGGCTCGTCATTGCTGGTCAGGGGCGGGCACTTCGAGAAGGGTTCGAGGAGGGTGGAGCACAACTGCTCGGTCCTCTATCTCGTCCGAGCCGATGGCACGGGCGTCACAGCCCTCTCGGACGACGCCGTCGGATCGTTCGCGAATGCCGGGGCCGTATCGCCTGACGGCGCGTCCGTCGCCTACGAGGCGGACAGCGCCGAATGGTCGGACATCGCAGGCTCTCGGGCATTGGTCGTCCGGGAGCCGACCGGTGGCTCCCGCGTCATCGAGGCGACGCTCTGCGAGGGGACTGGGGCGAACGCGGACCGGCTGATCTGGTCGCCGGACGGGCGCTACCTCGGGGTGCGGTGCGAAGGCTCGGCGAGGGCCTACGACATGGTGAGCGGAGCGGTCCACGAGCTGGTGCTCCGCCTCTGGCTCCTACGGTGCCCGCGACGATCGGGTGGCTCCCGGACGGGCATACCCTGTTGGTGGCGTCGTACGGAAATCCATCCGGCATCATCGGAGAGGGCATCCTCGTCCAGGGCCTCGACGCCCGGGACGGCCAGGCGCGCGAGGTGTCCGACGTCGACACCCATGACGTGGAATGGGTCGCGCCGTTCCCGGCGGGTTCCGTAGCGCCCGGCGGCGCACGTATCCTGGCCATGGGAGGCATGCCCGGCGTCCCCAACGGCCCGACCTTCGCGTACGCCCGACACGTCATCGACGTCGCGTCGGGTACCGAAACGGTGCTGCTCGATCCATCCGTCGATGCAGAGAGCGCCACCTGGACACCGGATGGGACCGGGGTCCTCTTCCTCGGTCCGGACGTGGACCGACCGGCGAGCACATCCCTGTGGCTCGTGGCGCCGGATGGGTCGCACCGCCGGGTGCTCTGGACGCTGCCGGACAGCGCCTACCAGTACGCCTGGCATCCCTGACCGAGGTCCCGCGGCTCACGAGAGCCCGGGGACCCGGCCGAGACCGGGACGGCGCACGGAGGGGCGAGGCGGGTCGCAGGGCCGGTTCCGATGCGTGCCAGTACGATCTTCGACGTCCCCGCACGGCATGGTGCCAGAGCCATGACATCGAGGCACGGTGACCTTGCGGGTCGCTGGGCCAGGGGCGACGAACGTACCCTCGGGTTCGTGCAACGTAGCCACATCGGCACCGGCTCATGGATAGGGACGGATGGTGCGACCTGCCCGCACCGCTGCCGCCGCCTGCCACGTCCTGCATGTCCGCCGACCAGCTGAACGCGGAGGAGTCAGTCGATGCCCGTCCCGACACCCACGCACTACCAGGTCCTGATGGTCGACCCAGGCGTCGACGCGGACGTCCTGACGGCGGTCTACCGCCGGCATGTCCAGCGCCTGCCCGCGACCCCTGGCGTCAGCAGCGTGGCCACGCGCCAGCTGCTGGCCATCGAGCAGGCGTACGCGGTGCTGCGTGACCCGTTCCGGCGTCGCCGATACGACGCCGAACTCCGACTGGCTGCCGACCCCGCCGCGACGCGGGACCAGCCTGACGCGCCGGCGGTGGCCAGTGCGGTGGAGCAGCGTCCCCCTGTCCCTGCCGCACAGCGCGCATCCGCGACGACCACCTTGCGCGCGGGTGTGCTCGACTTCGGCCGATACGCCGGCTGGTCGCTGCGCCAGATCGCGATGCGCGACCCGGACTACCTCGAGTGGCTGCGGCGGACACCCGCGGGCCGGCAGTACCAGACCGAGATCGCGACCATCCGCGGCCCTCGCTGACGCCCGACGGGGCTCTGGCTGAGGCATGTACTCGCTCAGGTCGATCCTGCAAGGACCCGCCCATCAGGCGGATACCGCCGCCACGCGGCACCTGGAGGACGCTGTCCGGCTCACGGCCGTCGCCAGCCTGCCCGTCGGCTGGGCGTTCGAGGGACCACGAAGTGACCACGGCCTGCTTGTCCTGATGGCGACCGCGCCCGATGGCGCCGGCATCGAGGTCTCGTGTCGACACGACCGAGGGACTCTGGCGTGCGATGGCGGACGCGGCTGGCGACGCTGGGAGAGGGACGGCTGATCCGGTGGACCCCGGGGGATGCGCATCCGGCTCGCGACATGGCCGGTCCGGGCGCGCACCCCAGGGCAGGCGACCGAATGATCCGGGGCCGGCGCCGCAGGCTGCCGGGCCTCATGACGTCAAAGCGGATGTGGCCATCCAGCAGAAGGAGGTTCCTGCCGTGAACGGGGTCAGACCCTCGCCAACCATGGTACAGGGTGCTTCGCAGCCATACGACCCGTCGGGTGCTGTACAGCCCCCTTCATCCTGGCCCGCAGGGGTCTACCGGCAGACCCTCAGGGGGCGCACGAGGGAAGCGTGCCTGAGGCAGCTCCTCGATACTTGCGAGTCCCACATCATCAGCGTCCGTCATCGCGGCGACCACGTCATCATGGACGTGTATTGGTGGGTGCTGGACCGAGCCGAGAACGGTCGGTGGGCTGCTGGGCTTCCGCCCACTGACGAACGATAGGGCACAAGCCCGCGATGAGGGCCAGTCGTCGCACTCCCGGCAATGGACGACTGCTACTCGCTCCACCTGCTCCTGCCCATCCTCGAGCGCAGGCAGCGGACTACGATGCGCGGATGAAGGACCGGGAGGGCGCAGCGAAGCTGGCCGCCATCGCCAACCTGCCCATCGGCTGGCTGTTCGAGGACCCGCGCCGCGAGCGCGATGACCTCATCCTGCGCGCGACCGGCCCGGAGGGCGACGAGATCGACTTGGCGGGCGACGCCTTCGTCGGGGACGCAATCGGGTCGATGGCGAGCGTGGTCTGCTAGCCGGTGAACGCCGTACACCCTGAAGAGTTGCCCCGCCTTGTCACAGTAGGCCGACACCGTGGGGTTATGAGGTATGGAAGCGGTGACCCGGATGACGGTGGGTCAGCAGACCGATCTGCTCGCGTCGGCGACGGCAGGTGACGAGGCGGCCTTCCGCCGCATCATCTCCACGCACCACAACGACATGCGCCGGGTCTGCCAAGCGATCAGCGGTGATCACGCCATCGCCGAAGAGGCAACACAGGCGGCCTGGGTCGTCGCCTGGAGGAAGCTCGACAAGGTCAACGGCCCCGACCATCTTCGCCCCTGGCTCGTCTCCGTCGCGGTCAACGAAGCGAAGAAGCTCATGAGCAAGCGCCGCCGGCGAGCGGAGTTCGAAGGCTCGACTCCTATCTCGGTCGTAGTGTCAGGCGGGGACCCCGCTGCCGGGATCGACCTCGTCGACCTCTGGGCAGCGGTGGGCCGCATGAAACCGGACGACCGTGCCCTCCTCACCATGCGATACGGAGCCGGGTTCGACTCCACGGAACTCGCGATCGCCACAGGGGCGACACCAGCAGCCATCCGTCAGCGCATCAAGCGCCTGGTCGATCGGCTTCGAGAGGACCTCAGCCATGGATGACCTGACCCCGTTCGAGCGACGGCTAGCAGACGGTTTCAACGGCTTGATGGGTCATTCGCACCCGGTCGATGACGCCGCGATCTTCGCAGCCATCAACCCCGCTCGGTCCCGAAGGTGGAGATATCAGCCGATGTTCGGTGCCATGAAGTACTTGGTGGCCGGGGTCGTCGTGGCCCTGTTCGGCGGCTTCCTCGTGGCCGGGGTCCTGACGACGAAGCCGACTGACGAGCTGCCAGCAGGAGTGGCAGCATCGGCCTCGGGCCGACCCGTTCTGACCGGAGCGCCCACCCTCGACCGGAACCCGACGACGGATACCGACGAGCAGGAGGCCGCTACCAAGACGGGCGACATCCTGCCGGGCGTTGACTTGATCACCGAAGTGGTCGAGCCCGGTGTCCACCAGGTCCTGAACGACGGTTACCGTGACCTCACGGTGACGCTCACCCCAAGGACCGAACGACGCATCACCCCGCAGGATCCTCGGAGGTCCGCGACCAACCTCATCGCCGGACTCGACGGCAGCGTCTGGGTCTTCGGACCGGACGAGTGGTATCGCGTCGGCCAGCCGGAGAGCTATCCCGTCACGGACGACACGCCGGGCTTCCCAGGGCAGAAGGCCGAGGTCGACCCGGACGGCAGGCTCTGGACACGGGTCGGCTCCGAGCCCGACTCAGTCGAGCCATCGCCGCTCCGTTCGTTCGAAGGCGACGCATGGACGACCGAGCGCGAGGACGTGGTCGCGTTCGACCTCGAGAACGATGGGACCGTCTGGGTGAACGCGGACGGTCGCTTCATCCGACTCCGCGATGGCTGGCAGATCCCGCTGGTGGCTCGAGGTCGCCGACTTCTGGATGAGCCCGGTCATGCACGGGACGCAGGTACCGGGTGACGAGATCGAGGCCCTCGTCCACGACGACTATGACTCCTGCCCCGGGTGCGGGCTGACCGTCTGGATGCTCGCACCCGAGCCCGGGAAAACCCATGGCGACCCCGCTGGGCTGCTGCCGGCCGAGACTCGACCGGGTCGACATGGGCGAGCAGGGCGACCACTGGATCCACCAGCGACTCGAGGTGCCGCGTGCCGGGCCAGGCATCACCAGCACGGTGGCTCCGTCGGACACGATCGACTACCTCGTCCACGTCACCGGCCCGACCTTCACGGTGTATCGAGGGCCCGACGGCGTGCCGGACCTGGGATGGACACGAGGGGCACCGGGAACGGTGTTCAGGGCCG
Source organism: uncultured Chloroflexia bacterium (assembly GCA_963760625.1). Taxonomy (GTDB): domain Bacteria; phylum Chloroflexota; class Limnocylindria; order Limnocylindrales; family CSP1-4; genus JAFMJV01. Next base: position 146,461 of record CAVXDU010000007.1, on the reverse strand, counting down.
GGCCGGACGGCAGCGTCTGGGTGACGCCGCAGGAGACATCTGGTTGCGATGGTCTGGCGAACTTCGATGGTGAGACGTGGGTCCGCTACCTGGACGGGCGATGCGTGTACGGGTTCGACATCGCGACGGATGGGACCGTGTGGGTGCAGGCAGGAGACGCCCCCTGGCAAGACACCCTCGAGGAGCCAGAGCCGTTCCCCGTGGATACGTTCGTCATCCGCCCCGAAGTCGCGCCTTCCACCGAGTGATGGTCCCGATGGGGTTGTGTCCCCGGCACTCCAGGCTCCGGCGAGCGCATGTCTACGCATTTCCCAGGGGAGGACGGCAACGTCGGCATGATGCAGCCTGGGTACGTCTCGGCTAGAGGGATGGTGTGGCCCCCGGAGATGTCGAGCCCATCGCGGACCCTGTGACAGGCACCAGCCCCACTTTGACTGCGGTCACGCCGCGTTGGTCCCCTGATGGAGGGCGCGTGAGGTTGTCGCCGGCTCGCCCCGTCCTCCGAGGCACCCCCACCTGGAGGGTCTACCAGAATGGAAGCTCGCCCCTCCGAAGTGGGTCACCTGTCCCATTCTTCGAGTGATTTCGGAGTGGGAGCGGCCTCACAACGCATGGGGTCTTGATCCGCGCTGGGCTGTCAGCTCCCGTCGTAACTGCCTCGTGGCCACCGCATCCTCCGCCAGAACTAGCCGCTGACGCAGCGCTCGACCTAGCCCACGGGTTCCCAGGCGAACCCGTTGATGTCCTCTGCGACGAGCTGAGGCGGCCCACCCTGGTCGGACGCCACCACGTACAAGCCTTGCCGGGCGGCAGGCCCTCCTCGTGTCTTCGGGACCGTCTCGCCGGGAAGGAGATCGATGAACGCGAACTGGCGCCCGTCCGGGGACCATTGGATCGGCCCGGCGTCCACCAGCAGCTCCACGGTGCCCGACGAGAGGTCCGCGACGTAGGTCCGCCCGTAGTCCCCGAACGTGACCCGACCACCGTTCGGCCACCAGGTCACGAAGCCCGGCGAGACGCGTGTCCTCGGCACCAGCGGGCGGGGAGGCGAGCCGAGCGGGTCGATCACGCCCACGGTGCCCCCGGTGCTCACAAGTACGCTCGCACCATCGGGGGACCACTCGCCCGCCCAGTAGTCCTCGCTCGCGGTCGGGTCGTCGGTCAGGTCGAGAAGGCCGGATCCATCGGCTCCGACGACGTACAGGTCCCCCAGGTTCGTAGCATCTGCGGCGGCCCCGAAGAGGATCCGCATTCCGTCGGGCGACCAGCGTGGCCCGCCAGCCCTCCACCCAGGTGGCGTGACCGTCATCACGTCGCCCGTCGCCACGGCGATGACATCGATGGCGATCTCCCCGGCCGCCTCGTCGGTCCGCGATACCGCGATCCTGGTCGAGTCGGGCGACCATTCGGGCACCTGGGCACCATCGACCTCGTAGCCCTCTGCGAGGAAGTGCTTCTCGCGCCCGTCCGGCCGGACGAGCCACAGGCCATCGGAGCCGTAGTAGGCGATCCATGCGCGATCGGGCGACCAGGAGAACTCCGAAGCCGCGTCGCTCGCGATCACGGGACCGGGCCGCTTTGGGTCAGCCAAGTCGATGACCCTCAGGCCGCCTTCACCCACCACGGCCATCCGACCGGATGGTCCAGGGGACGGCCCTCCCGCTGCGGGCAGGGCCAAGGTGACCGTCAGACCGACGGTCGTCGCTGCTTTCAACGCGAGCAAGCGGCGCTGTCCGCCGCCGAGCGTCGGATGGTCCCCGGTGCCATCGAGCGTCAGGTCATGGTCGATGACGAAGTTGCCCCTGCACGTGCCCCAGACCTCGAGCGTGGTGCCGGGGCGAGCGGCATCGATGGCGGCCTGGAGGTCCGCCCCGTGTCCGCAGTCGACGGTCCTCGTCCGGGCGACAGTCGGCACGGCGAGTACCGTCAAAATCAGGATGCTGGAGATGAGAACGCCGAGGATGCGGCGCATGGCCAAGACCCTCCCACGCCGACAGCGGGCGCAGACTGGGTGGCGCTCAGCGGTATCGACTGCAGCGGAGTATGCGCGTCCGAGATCGCCGACTCCGGGCGCAAACGCATAAGTCCGATGTGAGCGGCGCTTAGTACGATCCTGGCCATGACAGGCGACAACGGCCTCCACTGGCTCCTGCCCGTCCTGGAGCGCCGGCAGCGGCACTACGATGCGCGGATGCGAGACCGGGAGGGCGCGGCCAGGCTGGCCGCCATCGCCAACCTGCCCATCGGCTGGTTGTTCGAGGACCCGCGCCGCGAGCGCGACGACCTCATCCTGCGGGCGACCGGACCGGAGGGCGAGATCGAGGTCGCCGGTGCGACGGCCGAGGAAGCCTGGCGGGCCATGGCGGAGTCGCTCGCGGCGATGGGCGAGGGACGGCTGATCCGGTAGCAGGGACGGCAGGTCTTGGGGGACCGCGTCGAGGCGCGAGTAGGCTTCGCAGGCGAGGGAACGATTGGCGGTCCCCGGGACGTCAAACCTTGTGAGGGGCGACCACTGCTGTCGCCTCGAACGGAAGGGTGACCGTGGACCAGCGGGGACTCGTGCAACGGGCAAGCGAAGGCGATCATGAAGCCTTCCGCCTGCTCGTCCACGGGTCCCTCGCGCGACTGGACGCGGCTTCCCGACTCATCCTCCGGGACTCGGAACTCGCGCGAGACGCGGTCCAGGAGGCGATGGTGCTGGCCTGGCGGAACCTGCCCGGGTTGCGCGACCCGGACCGGTTCGATGCCTGGCTCCACCGACTGACCGTACGTTCCTGCATCGATATGGCACGGCGCCGGCGCCGAAGGGTCATCGAGGTGGAACTGACGCCCCTCGATGACGTGCCCATCGCCGACGCCTCCGCGATCGTCGCCGATCGCGACCTCCTCGACCGCGCTCTCGCCCGGCTTGACCCGGAACAGCGCGCGATCATCGTCCTCCGCTTCTACCTGGAGCTGACGCTGCCCGAGGCAGCCGAGGCGCTCGACATCCCGCTCGGGACCGCCAAGTCCCGCCTCCACCGGGCGCTCGCGGCGATGCGCATCGCCGCCTGGCCGGAAGACGGCGAGACGCTTGGCGCGGCATCCGAAGGGCGATACGCATGACGTCCGACGATCGACTCTGGCGGCAGCTCACCGAGGGTCTCACGGACCTTGCCGGTACCAGCACGTCCGACCATGAAGACGACATCCTCCGGCAGGTCGCTCGCACGCGGCAGCGGCCAGCCTGGACCTTCCCCGAAAGGTGGCTTCCCATGGCTGTCATCACGCGCCCCGCGCTGGCGCCTCCGTTGCGGATGGCATGGTTCATGCTCATCGCGCTGCTGGTCCTGGCCATCGCCGCGGGCGGTGCCATCGTCGGCTCGCGACTATTTGGGGCGACGGCGCCCCCGATCCCCCAGGGCGGCGCAGCTGTGTTCGCGTACCACTCGCTGGGCGACATCTTCACGGTCCGTGCCGACGGCACCGACCAACGACGACTGACCAGCGGTCAGACGAGCGAGTCGGCACCCTCGTGGTCGCCGGATGGAGGACGTATCGCCTACCGCGCTTGGGACGGCACGGACTCGATCCAGGTCATGGACGGCGACGGCCGGAACGTGAAGGTGCTGGCGACGACGAGCCAACCCAGGTCGGATTGCCTCGGCGCCGACTTCGGGTGGGGCGGCGACCCCGCCTGGTCACCGGACGGTCGGAGTCTCATCTATCCGACCAGCGCCAGCTGTGACGATCGGTACGACCTGTTCATCGTCGCGACCGACGGCTCGTCGACCGCGACGAGACTCCTGACCCCGGGCCTGAACGGCGCGCTCGCCGCCTGGTCACCGGATGGCTCGACGATCGCCCTGGTGGGTCGGGAGGCGACTGGGGGCGCCGGGCTGTACGTGGCCGATGTGGGACCCGCCGGCGCCCTCGCCGGCGGGCTCGAGGCGCGCCGGATCACCGATGCATCCGCGGGCATGGACTGGATGGAACCCCGGTGGTCTCCGGATGGGACGGAACTGGCGGCATCCGCAGGGACGAACGACAACTGCGTCGAGTACGACTCTGGCACGCTGGATGTCTTCACCGTAAGGGCTGATGGGTCAAGTCAGCGCGCCCTTGCCGCCGAGGCCGCGAAGGAGTACATCCCGACCTGGTCACCGACCGGCGAACGGCTCGCGTTCACGCGCCTCGTGGACCCTGCCGAGTGGAAGAACGATCGTCCGTGCACGACGTCCACGTGGGTAGTCGACGCGGACGGCAGCAACGAGCGGCGGCTCGAGGGCTTCGGGCCAGATCCGGTTCCACCCCTGTGGTCACCCGACGGCACTCGGATCTCCGGTGCTGGGCCAACCCAAGACTCGGCAAGGCTCGGCCTGTACTTCGTCACCGTGGATGCCAGCAGTCCTCTGGTGATCGTGGAAGTGAACAACGACCTCGGCGGCGGATCGTGGCAACCATTCGCTGTGCCGTTCCCTCTGGCACCAGCGGTTGCGGCGTCGCCGCGATCCTGATTCGCTCATCGCTGACCGTCGACCCTGGCCTGCTGCCGGGGTCGACGCATCCCGCTGGGCAACATCGCCGACCCGCACGGGCGTCATCGGGCTCACCGAGGACGAGGCGACCGGATCGCAGCCCGGCGCCCCCGGACAACGCCCGCCCCGGAAGTCTTGCAGTCGATCGAGCGCCCTCCAACCCCGAACCCGGGGACCCGGTCGGGACCGGGACGGCGCATCCAGAGCGTGGCGGGTCGCGAACGTGGCGCGATGACGAAGGGTGCCGGGCCTTCGCGGTCGCTCGTGTCGCGCGGCGGACACCGGTGGTGTCCCGTGTGTGCTCCGCGCTGCCTCGCCCCCACCGCTACGGTGTCCCCATCGAACCCGCCGTGATCGCCGCGACGGACCACCCAGAGGCCACAGGAGATCACGATGAGCAGCAAGGACCAACCCGCCCAGTCCGACATCCAGCCCGAGGGCGCGAAGAACACCCGCGGCTTCTCCGAGGAGCCGGACACCGAGGCCCACGTCATCAAGGCGACCGACATCCAGCCCGAGGGCGGGAAGAACACCCACGGCTAGACCGAGGGCGACGACGACGCGGCCGGCATCGAGCCCGAGGACGGCATGAAGGTCCGGCCCTGGTCGGTCCCCACAGCGCACCCACCGGCCCCCGTCGCGAGGCGGGGGCCTTCGCATGCCCGTTGCAGCCCGTGCATAAGCGCGCGGTAGGTCGTCGTCGCCACACTCCCGGCCATGACCGAGGACGACAGTCTCCGATGGCTCGTGGGCATCCTCGAGCGCCGGCAGCGGCACTACGATGCGCGGATGAGAGACCGGGAGGGCGCCGCCACGCTGGCCGCCATCGCCAACCTGCCCATCGGCTGGCTGTTCGAGGACCCGCGCCGCGAGCGCGATGACCTCATCCTGCGGGCGACCGGACCGGAGGGCGACGAGATCGAGGTCGCCCGGCTGCCGAGATGGGTACCGGCGCGGAGAACTGTGCTCGGCGCCGGTAGGGAGCAACAGGGTCGAGGCGAGGACCACCAGCCCGACGTTGACGACTCGACGACGGTACGACGGCCACCGCCCTGTAGCCAGAGGCTTCGCTCCGCTGGCGCTCATCGCACGCGTCGATCGGCTCCGATCACGTCCCTGCCCGCTCACCAGTCCCGCGGTGTCAATGGTCCTTGACACCCGGAGCATGCTTCCCCGATGCGCGCCCGCGGTGCCGCATCGCGGCGGCGGATGTGCGAGAAGGGACGTGGACCATGTCCTGGCGTCATCGTGCCGTGCCCACGGCTTCGTTCCTTCTGCTTGCCGCTCTAGCACTGACGGCGGTCCCGGCAGCGGTCACCCAGGCCGGAAGCAGCACCGGCTGTAAGGTGCACAACGTCACCCAGGACACGCAGGGCAGCTCCTTCAAGAGGATGGTGGCGGCCGCCCATGACGGTGACCGGCTGCGGGTGCGCGGCACCTGCACCTCCAACGGCGTCGTCATCGACAAGGACCTGACCATCCAGGGCGTGGGCGATGGTGCAACGCTGCAAGGGCGCGGCTACTTCGGCGGACGCCGGGTGCTCAGGGTCCGGACGGAGCTCGGGTCGCCCTGCGAGACCTGATCGTGCAGGGCGGTTGGCTGACGTGCAGCACCTCTCCCTGTGGCCAGTCGAAAGGGGCGGGCATCCTCAACAAGGGGCGGCTCACGCTGACGGATGTCGTCGTCCAGGGGAACGGCGGCCTGCTGGTCGCCGGACTCGGCATCTGGAACGGGGGGACGCTCATCCTGCGTCGCTCTGTCGTACGGCGGAACGACGACCAGGACTGCAGCGATGCTGCGATCGTCAACCGCGGCACCATGACCCTGCGGCACTCACGGGTGCGGGACAACGACGAGGGGGGCATCTTCAACAGCGGTGTCGCGAGGCTGGTCGACTCGGTCGTTGCGGAGAACCACTGGGGTGACGACGCGGCCGGCATCAATAACTCCGGCACGCTGACCCTCATCCGCTCGGACATCCGGGCCAACGAAATCGAACGGCGTCTGGAACGACGGGACGCTCACCGTCGTGGACTCGGTGATCCGGAACAACAAGACTGATGGTGGCGGTGGCGGCATCTGGAACGACGGCACGCTCACCGTCGTGGACTCGGTGATCCGGGACAACAGCGCCGATGAGCGAGGAGGCGGCCTGTGGAACGATCCCGGCCCGGCGAGCACCGCGGTCGTGACAGGGAGCCGCATCGTCGGCAACAGGAGCTACTTCGGGGTGGCGGGATCGGGAACCTGGGAGACCTGACCCTGGTCGACACCGTCGTCCGCGACAACCGGGCGCGGGAAGCCGGCGGCGGCATCTACAACGGCGGGCTCGACGGCGACCCAGTCGGCACTCTCGCCATCGACGCCACCTCGTCGGTGACCGGCAACGCGCCCGACGACTGCGTCGGCACACCGGCGTGCTGACTCGAACATGAGCGCCCAGATCCTTCGAGGCACACGGTCACGGCGACGCTCACGGGTATCGCCATCGCCCTCGCAGTGCTGGGTGGCCCGGTCGCGGCGGCCAGCCCGACGACGCGCTACGTCGATGACGACGGCATGGCGGGCCGACCCGGCTGCAATGGCACGAGGTCGGTGCCGAGGAGGGTCCAGCGCGCCATCAAGGCAGCCGGTCCCGGCGACACCATCCTGGTCTGCCCGGGCACGTACACCGAGCAGCTGACGATCAGAGGGCGCCCGCGACGGCCTGACGGTCAAGGCGGTCGTGCCGTGGACGGCCATCATCCGGACACCGTCAGCCTGACCGCTCACCCAGGTCGCTCATCACCATCGACGGCGTCGACCGGGTCCGCGTGGCGTCGCTCCGGCTGGCCATCCGGACAGCGGCGCCCTGCGACAGGCTCCACTACGGTGTGCGGGTGCGGAGTGCGCACGATGCCGAGGTCCGCTCGCTGCGCATCGAGCCGCTGGGCTCGGACACCATCGGCCGCTGCGGCTACCGGACGGCATCGTCGTGTACCGGGGTGCATCGGCGTTCGTCGGCTACAACCTGATCCGGGACTTCACGGGCGCGGGCATCTGGGTCTACGGTGCCCGGACGACCGCCACCGTGTACCGCAACTCGATCCGCTACCTCCATGCCGCCGAGGCTCCGGACGCGGACGGGTCTAGTGCTGTGGGAGGGCATCGGGCATATCTCGGGCCGCTGGTGACCATCCGGGACAACGTCGTCCGCAGCGGTCCGGGCCCCGGCTGGCCGACGCCCGTGCTGGACACGGGGATGGACCTCCCCTTGGGGACGGGAGCGTGGTGGCCCGGAACACGGTGCATCGCGCGCGACTCGGCATCGCGACCGAAGGGACTTCGACCCCAGCGCCCCGGGCCATCGTCCGGGGCAACGTGATGACCGGCGGGCCCCCCGGCAGCACCGGCCTGTACATCGACGATGATGCGTCGACGTACTCCGGCAACCGGGTCAGCGGCTACGACGCATCGGCGTGTACGTGGCGGCCGGGTACAACGGTCAACGGGTCCCCACGCTCCGGGGCAACGACTTCCGCGGCAACCGCGGCCTCGACTGCCACGACGACGGCCTGAGCGCCGATGGGGCACCGAGCACCTGGATCGACAACCTCGGCGACACGAGCGACCCGCCGGGCATCTGCTCGCCGGGGCCGTAGCGGGACTCCGCCTCGATCTGCTAGCAGGCGCCGCCCTCCACCCCCGAGCCCGGGGATCTGGCATCGACCGGGACTGCGCGGAGGGCGAGGCGGGCCGCACCGAAGATCGAGTCGCCCGGACGTACGCGCGGCCTCTACACTCTGACGACGTCCTCCGGGTTGTCCGTTGGCAGGTATCCCACGGTGTCGAGCATGGAGGGGTGATGGATACCGACAACGTGCTGAGCACCCGGCCTCGTCGCCCCGCGATGCGTGTCGCGTCCCTGGCCGTCGCGATCGCCCTCGTCGTCGCTTCGGGTACCGCGTCCGCATCCCTCGCCCAGGACCCGTCGGCGATGCCGTCGGCGAGCGCCCCGGTCATCAATGGCTGGATCGGCGCTCGGGGTGGTCCCGCCGGGCTGTACTCATTCACGGTGGGCGCGGGATCAGCCTGGGTGCACAACGTTTCCGTGGAAGGCTCGGAGCCGGTCGAGATCACGTTCCGGTCCGCGCACCTCGAGGACAATGAATACGGCAAGCCGACCTACCGCTTCCCGATGGACGAGAGGGACGCAGACGGGGATGTGGCCTGGGGTGGCCCCTACTCCGAGGTTCCCGAGCGCGTCCGAGATGAGCGCGTGCAGACCTGGATCATGGACGTCGACGGCACGAGAGTGGTGGTCACCATCACGTCCTATCCCGACACGTCGGCCGAGTTGGTCGCCGAGGCAGAGGCCATCGTACGCTCGATCTACGTGGAGCCGCCGGGGTCCGGTCCCCGGTAGCCGCTTGGTGTTCACCCTGCCCGATGGGTGGGACTCCGGCTAGCAGAGCGCGCTAGCCCGGGGACCCCGGGGATCCGGCCGAGACCGGGACGGCGCATCCGGGCGAGGCGGGTCGCACGTCGGGTGATCGACCAACGCCCGACAGGACCTGGGGTCTCCCTCGGTCCTGATGTCCTCATCGTTCCTTGCAGTAGCGGGCCACGTCCTCGGCGTCGTCGTCCACGATGCAGTCCCCCTCGATGGTCAGGTCGTTGCACAGGAACGAGAAGCAGACCCGTACCCGGCTGCCGTCCGCCGTGTACGTCCCGACCCCGATCGGGCCGCTGCCGGTCATGCCGTAGACCTTCTGCCCATCCACGAACTCGAACCCGTAGCCTGAGCCGGGGCTCGTCATATACCGGCCGCTCAGCCCCGGAGGTCCGAACAACTGGCCCTGACGCAACACGATGCCGACCACGCCGATCGCCGCGATCACAACCACCACGATCGCGGCAAACACCCCGAGGCTCGGAGATCTGGATCGGCTCGGCTCGACCTGGGGTGGTGGCGCTACCAAAGGCTGCTGTGCAGGCGCAGTCGCACCGGCCGGTGGCGCCACCTCGCCGCCCGGTGACCCATACCGGAACAGGACACGCAGTGTGCCGTCGGCCAGCAACTCCCGAGTGACGACCGCCCAGCCGTGCGCCGCCGCCTCTGCCTCGTCCCGCTGCTGGGCGACCGGGTCTCGGTACACCTTCACTCGGTCCGAACCGACCACAAACCCTCCTCTCCCAACACAATCGGAGGAGCCATCGTGACACGATGCGCGGCCCGCCCTCCGCAGTCCGGAGTCCGAGGACCCGGCAGCGACCGGGACGGCGCATCCGGGCGTGGCGGGCCGCAGGACCGGGGCCGGCCCCGGTCCCTCAGCAGCCATAGCAGTCGTCGGGGGTGTTGTTCGAGAACGTCACGTCGGTCAGGGAGGCGCGGCCGGCTCCGGCACTGGAGGAGCCACCGGCCTCGTAGATGCCGCCACCGGCCGCGGCGATGTTGTCCCGGATGACGACGTGGTCGAGGTCGAGGTTGATGCCATCACCCCAGGCGTAGATGCCGCCACCCTCACCGGCGGCGTGGTTGCCCGCGATGACGGAGTCCGAGATGCTGAGCTGCCTGTCCGGTCCGCCCCGCCCCAGCTGCGGATGCCACCCCCGTTGCCGGGGGTGCTGTTGCCGACCACCCGTGAGCGGCGCATGGTCACGTAGGTCCTGCTGTGGAGTTCTTAGAAGATGAAGCCGTAGCTCGTGATGCCGCCGCGCTGGTTGCCGCGCACGACCGAGTCCAGCACGAGCAGGGCGCCGATGCTATCGATGCCGGCGCCGCCGTTGTCCCGGATGGTGGAGCGCAGGACCGTGGCGACTGTCGCTGCTCGAAGCCGACGCCCCCGTTGTCGGCGATGACGGAGTCCTTGACCAGCAGCGGGCCGCGGCCGCTGTTGATGCCGTTGCCGGTGTTGTCCCGGACCCGGGAGTGGTCGAGCGTCAGCCCGCCTGCGACCCTGAAGTCCAGGAGGACGTCGATGCCCATGCCGTTGTCGCGCACCGTCGAGCGGGTGAGGGTCACCGTGCCCCGGTCGAGATGCCCCGGTCGCCCCGCCTGATGGTCAGGCCGGTGATGAGCACGGTGGCCCCCGTCGGCTGCGGGTCTCTGGGAGCCGGGGGGCCGCCCGGTCCCGGAGGGACGGTCACGACCGTCCCCGAGCCACCCCCGTCGAGGGTGGGCCGGTGTCCCCGGCCCGTGAGCCGCAGGTCCTTGGTGATGACGAAGTTGCCCCGGCAGGTGCCATGCACCTCGAGCGTGGTGCCGGGTCGGGCGGCATCGATGGCCGCCTGGAGGCTGGCCCCGTGTCCGCAGTCGACGACCTTCGTCCTGGCGACCGCCACGGGTGCCGCGACGACCGAGAGCACCAGGAAACCGGATACCACCGCCCTGCGAGACGCCGCATGGCCGATCCCTCCTCCGCCGACCCGGGCGCACGCTCTGGGTGGCGCGCAGCGGTATCGACTGCGGCGGAGTATGCGCGTCCGAAGTGGGGTAGAGGGAGCGCAGCCCGATCGACCGCGCTCGACCTCAACCACGGCGGCGCCCAGAACGCGCCAGAGGCCTTCATACACCCCGTGTCCAGCTGCCTGAAGGAGATCGGCCCGCCGATCGAACCGATCGGCCGGCCGACTGCCTCATCACAGACATCACATGGACGCTCGACAGCCGATGCATTAGTGCCGTCGCCCCCGTGCGTCCTGTCCCCCCGGAGGCCCATGAGCACGCACGATGGTCCGGCGTTCACAAGGTGGTTGCGCACGCAGCTCCAGGCGAAGGGGATCTCGCAGCGACTGCTGGCACATCGGTCGGGCGTCGATCATTCGACCATCTCGCGGATGGTGCACGGCGACCGCGTACCGACCTTGCGGACCGCGACCAGGCTGGCATCCGGGCTCCGGGTCCTCGGTGCGGACGATGGCGCTCCGGACTATCTGGGCCTGATCACGGGACCGGATGACGATCCGGCCGCGCGTGTGGCACGCGCGCTCCGCGCTGACGACATGCTCACCGAGGCCCAGGTGCGCGAGGTCCTGGACTACTACGAGGCACTCCGGTCACGGCGGCTGGCGATCCGTCGGTAGCCCCACGCCACCAGGCGCAGCCGACCGGTCGCCCGACCGGTGAGGGGTGCTCCCCGGTCCGGAGCCCGGGGACCCGAGCACTCCCGGTGGCGCGCCCGATGACGTGTGCTGCCGGGTCTCGATTACGACGTGGGGCTGGCCTCGGCGCTCGGCTCAGGGGCTTGCACCGGGAGCGGTGCGACCGGCGAGCCCATGGGCTGGGCCACCAGGCGCGTGCCGGCCGCATCGACAGGGCCCAGCTGGCCCGAGCTAGTGCCATCTGGTTCGATGACCTCGAGGGTGTAGGTGGAGGTGAAGCTCTGGCCATCGTCCGACAACACCACATCGGCGCGGATGATCGTGCTCGAGATCGCCCCGCTCTCATCGGCCAGGTAATACGAGACCAATGTCACGGTGGCCGACGAGGGACCGGTGGCCTCCCACGAGCCGGCCCCTGTGCCGCCTGGGTTGCTGTCAAGGACGTTGCCCTCGGCTCCGAAGGTGACCACGTTCGCCGGGCTGCGGTCGTCGCGCGTGTTGTTGTCCACGATCCACGCCCCGATCAAGGGATGGCCGGCCATCGCTGCGGGGCTGGCATCCTGAGCGAGCGTCGCAGACCCCATCGCGGCGATCGCGATCAGGGCGAGCCAAACCACTCCACAAGTTACCGACATACGACGCATGGAACCCTCCTACCGCGTTGGAACGAACTAACGACTTGCCGCATGGCCAGTCCCTCCTCGCCGGCGCGGAGTCGCAAGTCTGGGCTGGGCCCCTGTGGTGCCGAGCAGCGTGCACCGTACACCTCCGGTACTGCCTCGAAACGCGACAGGACCAGAAGTTGTCCACATTCGGCGCGTTAGGAGGCCGTCGCCACACTCTGACCAGCGGCCCGCCCTCCGCGTCCGCCGACCGGGGACCCGGCATCGACCGGGACGGCGCATCCTGAGCGTGGCGGGTCGCACGTGGGCGCAATAGTGGGCGCAACGTCGGTAGACGGACCGCCGCTCAGACTCCGCTGACGGGCCGGTACTGAGCGTGGATAGACACCAGTAGACGTCGGGTGCGGGTCTTGAAAACCGCCGGGCGAAAGCGTCGTGGGTTCGAATCTCACCCTCTCCGCCACTTGGATCGTGCTCACGATGGCTTTGGCCATCCAACCTGATGGCGACGTCGCCGAAGAAGGTGCCTCGAATCGGAGAACCCCAAGCTGTCGCTCGGGGTTCGATTTTCCTGGTTGTGGGGGGTCAGCCGTGGTCCGGCCTTGACGATGAGGGTCCTGACGAGGTCGCCGTTCTTGTAGATCTGGACGCGGTGGTTACCGGTGGCGAAGTAGGGTGGCGTAGTCGTCGTGGTCGCTGAAGCGCTGCCGAAGGTCAACGACCTTCCGTCCGTCGACCTTGACGACCCAGTGGAGCAGCTTGCCGATGACGGTATTCGTCGGCTGCGCCTCGCTCATGAAGTGGATGCGGGCTCGGTGCGAGCGGATGGTCGCGGTGTAGCTACCGCGGACGTTACGGATCGCCTTCACCGGGCCGTCGACGGGCACCTCGGTGCGAGCGAACGTGTTGCCCGACGCCGTGACCCTGTCGGCCTCGTAGTTCAGGGCCGGTGGCCTCGGTGTCGTCTGGTGTGTACCAGAGGTCGCTGACTTTGTTGTCCATCACCGTGGCGCTCGCGACGTCCTGATCACGATGCCGATCTGGGCGATGTATTCGATGGGGCCCTCGCCGGTGACGACGTTGCTCAGGACCTTGACCGAGGTCTTGACATCCGAAAGGCCGCTGGCATCGGCGTTCTGCCCGCTGATCTCGATCCCGTTCTTCTGGAAGTCGTAGACCTCGTTGCCACTGATGGTGCCGGTCGCGCCGTTGATATCGAGGACGGCACGGCCGCGCTGCACGCTGTTGAACGGCTTGTCGCCGATCTCGTGGATCTGGCTCCCGGTCACGGTGACGTTCGCCCGATCGGCGACGACGCCATACCACGTGGCCCCTGAGATGTTGGCATCCGCGGTCCCGGAGTGGCCGGGCCCGAAGTAGGCCTCACGCGGCGCGGCCCCAGCCGATACTCGCATGGGTGGCGCTCGTGTCGGCGTGGGTCGGGGCGATCAGACGCCTCGATGCGCCTCGATGCGACCATCCTGGTCACGACCAGACATCGGAGGAACCATGCGCGTCGCCGTCTTCAGCACCAAGAACTACGACCGGACGTACCTGATGGCCGCCAACGCGGCCCACGGGCACGACCTGGTCTTCTTGGAGCCGCGGCTATCCCTCGAGACGGCGCGGCTCGCGGACGGCTTTCCAGCCGTCTGCGCGTTCGTCCACGACACCCTGGACTCGGCTACCCTCGCGGCGTCGGCGGCCGCTGGTGTACGTCTGGTGGCTCTGCGCTCGGCCGGCTTCAACAACGTCGACCTGGCCGTCGCGGCGGCACCTCGAGCATCATGGTCGTGCCGTGTGCCCGCCTATTCGCCCCATGCCGTGGCGGAGTACGCCGTCGCGCAGATCCTGGCCACTGTCCGGCACATCCCGCGTGCGCACGCGCGTGTCCGGGACGGTAACTTCTCGCTGGACGGTCTGCTCGGCTTCGATCTGCACGGGCGGACGGTCGGCATCGTGGGCACGGGCCGGATCGGGCAGGTCTTCGCGCGGATCATGGCCGGCTTCGGCTGTCGACTGCTGGCCTACGACCCATACCCCAACGACGACATCCGCGCGCTGGCCACGTACGTGTCGCTGGACGAGCTGTTCGCGGGTTCCGACATCATCTCGTTGCACGCCCCGCTGACGTCCCAGACCTACCACCTGGTGGACCGCGCGGCGCATCGCTGCGGATGAGGCGCGGCGTAACGATCGTGAACACGAGCCGGGGTGCGCTCGTGGACACCGAGGCCGTCATCGACGCGCTCAAAGACGGGACCATCGGCTACCTCGGCCTCGACGTCTACGAGGAGGAGGATGTCCTGTTCTTCGAGGACCTTTCGGCGGAGGTCATCCAGGACGACACGTTCGCTCGGCTGCTCACGTTCCCGAACGTCCTGGTGACGGCACACCAGGCGTTCTTCACGGACGAGGCCATGCGCGCGATCGCCGAGACGACGCTCGCGAACATCACGGCGTTCGAGCACCAGGGTCACCCTCTGCACCCAGTCGTGGCCGAGCCACGGTCCTGATCCCGCCGGGCTTGTTGTTCGCGAAGACCTGAGCGAAGAGAGGAGCGGCCTCGGCGGCACTGTCAGCGAGCCGGTTCGGGGCGCACCCCCACCTGCGGAAGCCAATTCGGCGGGGCTCCGCAACGCGGCGCTCCCCGCACGTGGGTCCGCCCTCGTCAACGGTAGAGCTCAGCATCCGCGATGACGGACTCGGTGTCGTCAGTGCCACCAGTGACGAGAACGCGACCATCGGGTGGCAGGGTGGCCGTGTGGCCATCGCGCGCAATGCCCATGGAGCCGGTGCGATGGATAGTGTCCGTCGCGGGATCGAAGACGTCGGCCACCGAGGTCGCCGGAAGCTGGATCTCGAAACCCTTGCTTCGGGACGCGCCATGCGCGCTCTGCCCCCCGGTGAGGAGTAGGCGGTTGTCCGCCAGCGATATCGTTGTCTGGTCCCAGGTGGCACTAGTGCTCATGATGAGCGTCCGGAACGCGCCCCGGGCCGGGTCGTACAGGCCCGCCACGGCTGTTGGAATGCTCCCCCCAGCGATTGCCACGCGCCCGCGATCGGTTCGAATCCCACCCTCTCCGCCACTCGACGGCCTTCCTGACCCCTGGGTTGGTGGAGCGTCCGCTCACCCCTACGACGAACCGGTCTCCCCCGATCCGAGACCGGACGATCGAGGGCACCCTCCATCCTCGTTGGGACGCGACGATAGAGGGTGCCGTGGATGCGGATGTGAGAGCGGACGCGCAGCCCGCCGCCCCTCGGCCCCGTGCCGGCCGGACCTCAGAGGGCGAGTCGCTGCCAGCTCCACGAGGCCGAGCTGCTGCTCGAGCTGGGGATCGTCGCCCGGAGCGTGCCCTTCCGGTCAACGACGATCAAGGACCCGGAGCCGAAGGTCTGCGAAGTCACGATGAGGTTTCCATCGGGCGACCAGACCGGCAGGTCATCACCCGGAAGCGCCGAGCGGGCACCGTTGGGCCCGAGGACCTGGAGGCAGCAGGGATCCTCGCCTTCGCCCCACCAGCCGATCGACCCATCGACCGCGAAGGTCGGGAACACCTCGTCGGTCGGGGTCCGGTCAGCATCGTCTCGCCGCCTCCGCCGGCCTCGACGAGGACGACATCCCAGTAGTTGACGCCGACCTGCGACACGACCTGACCCATCGGGCGACCAGCCCTCGCGGACGAACGACCAGCCGTTCCCGCTGGAGGTGCTGACCGCATGGACGCCCGTGCCGTCCGCAGCCATCACGTAGAGTCGGATCGTCGACGCACGCGCGTCGCCGCCACCGAAGGCGATCTGGGTGCCGTCCGGCGACTAGGCCGGACTCCGGGCATCCAGGTCCGGATCACCGATCGGCATGGCTTCGGCCGAACCGTCCGACGGCACCCTGAAGATGCGCATGGAGCAGAGCTCGCCCTCCGTTGCGGTATCCGTGCAGGGCGCTTGTCCCCGCGGGATCGTCCGTGCGGAGAACACCAGTGTCGATCCTTCCGGCGACCAGTCCGGGCCGAACGCGTCCTCGGTCTCGATGACGTTGGTCGCGACCGTCCGCGCGTCCGACCCGTCCGCGTTGGCCTCCACGAGGTCCATTCGGATCCATGGCGCGCCAGTGGCCGGTGCGGACCAGTAGGCGATGCGCGTCCCGTCACGGGACCATGCCGGTACCACCTGGACGCCCGGCGCTGTGATGAGCGGGCGCTGGCCCGTGCCATCGGGCCCGACCACGTAGATGTCGCTGTTCCGCTCGAACGCGATGAGCCCATTGACGGCCGGCCCGGTCACGGGCGCCGGAACGAGGACGCTTGCCGGTGCCAGGGAGAGCCGCCCGCCCACGGTCGCAGCGCCGACCGCCAGGGCAAGCAACAGCCACAGCGTGATGAGCAGGAGCACGAGGCTGCGCGGGATGAACGCGAGCCGGATCGTGGTCGGCATGGAGAACCACCTTTCGGGTATCCGCCAGGCCCGACGAGGTCGGGACCGTGCCGTTCGCCCGATGATGTCGGCGGCGAGGCCGGCCGGGGCGTTCGGGTCTGCCCGCTCGTCAAGCCAGGCGGTGAATTGTCGGTCGAAACTCGGGTCGGTCATGTCGTCTGCTCCAGGCTGAAGCCGGGTCGTTCGTCGGCTTCGAGCCGCGCACGCAGGGCTTGCGTCGACCGATGGAGCCGGGACTTCGCCGTCCCGATCGGGAGTCCGAGTGCCTCGGCTGTGTCCTGAAGCGGCAAGCCGAGGTAGTAGTGGAGGACAAGGATGATCCGCTGGTCGGGATCGAGGCGTGCGAAGCCACGCTCCAGCTCGTCGCGTTCGGCGACGACACGGCTCGTGTCAGGTGTCCCGGGGTCGACCCGCAGGACGTCCGTTTCCATCGACCAGCGCTTCCGGGCCCGGTTGGCCTCCCGGTAACAGGCGTTCACCAGCAGCCGCCGAAGCCACGCGTCGAAGCGGTCAGGATCCCGGAGTGCGGAGATGTCGCGCCACGCAAGGATGAGCGTCTCCTGCGTGGCGTCCGGGGCCCGATCGGCGTCGGACAGGATGAGTCGGGCGACGGCATAGAGCCTGTCGATCGAGAGGCGCACAAGCTCCGAGAACGCCTCGTGATCGTGTGCCATCGCCCGCTGCACCAGGTCCCGCGTCATCGGTCCCTCGGCTGGTACTACGGCGCATGTCGCCGTATTCGTGATGATGGTCCGATCGAGGGCCAAAAGGTTCCCGATTCGTGCCAGGACGCAAGATCCGGCCAAGAGCGGTCTTGGCGTACCATCGCCAATGGGTCGGCCGTGCTCCGGGACACTGCGCTTGGAGGCGAACGGTGATGCAGGCGAGCTTGCTCAGGTTCGGGGTCCTCGAGATAGACGGCGAGCGCTTCGACCGGGATGTTGTGGTCGAGCACGGGCGCGTGGGTAAGCGCCACAAGAAGTCGTCACGGGCCCTGCGCGACCAGTACGGCCACACGCCGCTCAGCCTGCTCGAGCCGATTCCGTGGGATTGCCGCCGCCTGATCGTCGGCATCGGGGCCGACGGTGCCCTCCCGATCGACCCCGACGTCATGGCCGAGGCCCGCCGGCGGGGGGTCGAGCTTGTCGCTGTGCCCACGGAGGAGGCGTGCGATCTCCTGTCTGACGCCAATCTCCAGACTACGAACGCCATCCTCCACGTGACCTGCTGAATGCCCTCCGGGCGAGCGGCTCGGCGCCCCTAGCGTGCCTATCGGGCGCTGACCACCGTGAACGACAGCGGCGGGATCACCAGCAACAGCTTGCCGTCATCGATCCGTCCGCACGGCACCTCGTGTGCGGTGATCGTATCCGGGCGCTCGAATGTGTTGCTCGCCTGCACGTCGCTGCCCGTCACGCGGTAAGCCACCAACACCTCGCTCGGAACTGAGTCCTGCCAGACGATCTCCGTGGGCAGCGTGTCCGTCAGGCTCCGGTTGACGATGAAGACGCCCATCGCTCCGGTGTCGGGGTCATGACATGCCGAGACGTCGAGCGCCGGCAGATCGCCGAACGAGCCGGACTCGACCATGGGTGCCTGCGTCGAGACCGCCAGCGACCGACCGCGGGCATATCTGGCCATGAGCATCAGCGGGTAGAAGATGGTCTGCTTCAACATCGCATCGGTCGTGGTCATGATGGGTGCGATGACATTGACCAGCTGTGCCAGGCATGCGATTTGCAACACGTCGCACCGGCGCAGGAAGACATTCAGCCACTGAGCCACGACCAGGGCGTCCTCGAGGTTGTATACCTCCTCGAGCAGGTGTGGAGCGTGCTCCCACCGCCCATCCATGACCTTGTTCCTGTACCACACATTCCACTCGTCCCAGGACAGGTACACGTCATGCTGGCTGCGCTGCTTGCTCTTGACATATCGCAGCGTCCCGGCAAGCGTGTCGATATGGGACTCGAACTGTGCCGCGAGACCCAGATAGCTCGCGGTGTCGCCCGACTCGTTGGAGGCGTAATAGTGCATGGCCAGGTAGTCCACCTGTTCCCAGCAGGCCTCGAGTGCGACCCGATCCCATTCCGGATACGTGGGCAGGGAAGTATTGGATGAACCGCACAGGATGGTGGTGATGGACGGGTCATGGAGCCGCATCACCTTGGCGGCCTCACTGGCCTTCCGTCCGTATTCATGCATCTCCAGGTGCCCGATCTGCCACGGTCCGTCCATCTCGTTGCCGAGGCACCAGTACGGCACGTGATACGCATCGACGCTGCCGTTCGCGACGCGCATGTCCGCGAAGTAGGAGCCCGGCGCACCATTCACGTATTCGACCAGGCCGCCCGCCTCCTCGATCGTGCCCGTCCCGAGATTCACGCCCAACATGGGCTGTCCACCGACAAGCCTGCAGAATCGCATGAACTCGTCGGTCCCGATCATGTTGGACTCGAGTGACCGCCAAGCGAGATCGCGTCGGGTGGGTCGCAGGCCGCGCGGCCCGACCCCATCGATCCAATGGTGGCCGCTCAGGTAATTGCCACCCGGGTATCGGATGACCGTGATCCCCAGCTCTCGGATCGCATCGGCGACGTCACGACGGAATCCCTCCGCATCCGCGAGTGGCGAGCCCGGATCGTAGATGCCGCCATACACGCCGCGGCCCATGTGCTCGACGAAGCCACCGAAGAGCAGCGGGGAGATCTTGCCGATCGATCGTGCGGAATCCAGGGTGATCCTGGCCGAACCGGGCATGCGCATACGATTGCGGGCATCATCGTACGATCCAGGTGATCCTGGCCGAACCGCGCATCATCGCCTCGTGTCCTCCCTGCCACACCGGTTGGGTCGGGTGACGTGAGCACAGGCCAAAGGGTGCGAGCGGGAGTCAGCTGGACCCAGGGACTCGTGATTGCCGTGCATCGTACCTGCTACCCGGCCGCCTGGGAGCTCCCTGGAGTCGCTGATTGGGTTGCTAGTTGCTCGTTGTTGCGGCATAGTAGCCGAGTCGGAACGACTGCGAGCATCTTTGATCATGGTGGCGGGTGAGTCCGCACATCCAGATGCGTGCAGGGACCGGCGGCACAGGAGGAGATGGAGGAGGACCATGAACAAGCGATTCGTTCAAATGGCGACCGTCGGGGCGACAGCCGCGTTGCTAATGAGCGCGAGTCCGGTCGCCCACGCCCAGTCCCCCACGGCGCTCACCATGATCGCTGCCGGGTACACCAACGACATGCAGCCCTACTTCGACCAGCTCGCGAAGGAGTTCGAGGCGGCGAACCCGGACATCACGGTCGATGTGCAGGTCGTGTCCTGGGCGGACAACGCTCTCGACCAGAAGATCAAGACCCTGGTCCAGACCGGGCAGGCGCCCGATATCGCCAACCTCAACTACTTCGCCAGCTTCGCAGCCGACGATCTCCTCTACACGGCCGACCAGATCGTCTCGCCGGAGGTGCTCGCCGACCTCATCCAGACGTTCCGCGACAACTCCAAGTACGACGGCGTCGAGTACGCGGTGCCGGACCTCGCCAGCGACCGCCTGTTCTTCTATAACAAGGACATCCTGGAGAAGGCAGGCGTGACCGCGCCGCCCGCGACCTGGAGCGAGGTCACGGCCGCCGCCGAGAAGATCAAGGCGACTCAGCCGGACATCATCCCGCTGGCACTCCCGCTGGGCTCGGAAGAGGCCCAGGCCGAGTTCGCCATCTGGGCGGGCGGCAACGGCGGCTCCTACTTCAAGGACGGCCAGTGGGTGGTCAACTCACCCGGAGAACGTCGCCACGCTGCAGTACCTGAAGACGCTCGTAGATGCTGGCTACACCCAGCCCAGCCCGGCATCGACCGACCGCACCAAGGATGCCTGGCCACTGTTCGCGCAGGGCAAGGCTGCCATGGTCAATGGCGCCATCTTCCTGCCCGGTGAGCTCAAGAAGCAGAACAGCACCGTGAACTACGGCGTCGCGCCGTTCCCGGCGGCAGACGGCAAGCAGAGCATCACCCTGGGTGTGCAGGATTACTTCTTCGGCTTCAAGAAGGAAGGCAACCAGGCAGCCGTCCAGAAGTTCCTGACCTTCCTGTATCAACCCGACAACTACGCCGCCTTCCTCAAGGCTGCCGGCGGCTTCCTGCCGGCGACCAAGTCGGCGGGCGCCCAGATGTCGACCGATCCGGCGGTGAAGCCGTTCATCGATGTCCTGCCGAGCGCGATCTTCTACCCGGGCGACCAGGCGAACTGGCCGGCCGTGCTGGGCGCAGTCCAGACGACGATCGGCACCGCTGTCCAGGGCGCGGATCCGAAGCAGGTGCTCGATTCCAGTCCAGGCGATCGCTACGCAGTAACGTCCACCCTGCAACCCGCAAATCCACTGTGGGGGTCCCTGCCATCATGGCGGGGACCCCCACATCGCATCCCGGGGACCGCAGCCGTGACTGACGCGCTCGTCGGCACAGAAGCCGAAACCGGACAAGCTCGCGGGAGCGCGCCGTCCGCGTCGCCGGAGGAAACTCACCTGGGGCCGCTGCCGTGGATCGGCCCGGCATTGTTGCTCATCTTCGGCGTGGTCCTGTGGCCGGCCGTCGAGATGATCCGGACCTCGCTGCTGAAGATCAGCATCTCCGGCGTCACCAAGGGCTTCGCGGGCATCGACAACTTCCGGGCCCTGGCCGCCAACACGGAGCTCTTCGGAGTCGTCCTGACGGACCTGCATCTGGGTCGTGGGGGTGGTGGTGGTGACCGTGGTCATCTCGCTCGCCCTCGCCCAGCTTCTCAACGCCGCCTTCCCGGGGCGAAGGTACGTTCGCTGGGCGCTCATAGTGCCGTGGGCAGCCTCGGTGGTGATGACCGCGACGGTCTGGCGCTGGATGCTCGACGGCTTCTACGGCCTCGTCAACCGGGTGCTCCTGGACCTGCACCTCATCGGCGGCCCGGTGGACTGGCTGGGCAACCCGAACATCGCCTTTCGCCTGGGTCATGTGGGTCGCGGTCTTCGTGTCGCTGCCCTTCACCACGTACGTCATCCTGGCCGGCCTCCAGTCGATCCCCGGGGAGGTGCTGGAAGCCGCCAAGGTCGATGGCGCGCCGCCTGGCGCACCTTCCGTGACATCACGCTGCCGCTCCTGAAACCGGCCCTGCTCGTGGCCACGCTCATCAACATGATCAACGTCTTCAACTCGTTCCCGATCATCTGGGTCATGACCAAGGGCGGCCCCGGATACCAGACGGACACGACCACGACCTTCATGTACAAGCTCGCGTTCCGGAGCCAGAACATCGGCCAGTCGTCGGCAATGGCCGTGGTCAACTTCGCCATCGTCCTGGTATTCGTAGCTGCTCTACCTGCGCACGGTCAACTGGCGGGAACGGACGTGACGCGATGACCAGCACGCCGATGCGCAAGGCCCTCGTGGCCGGCACCGCCTACCTCGTCGCCTTCCTGTTCCTGGCGCCATACCTGGAGATGCTGCTGACAGCGCTCAAGCCGCACGACGAGCTGTTCAGGAGCCCGACCGACTACCTGCCATCGGTCTTCGAGTGGGACAACTTCATCAAGGTGTGGCAGGAGGCACCCGTCGCCGACTACCTCAAGAGCAGCCTGATCATCGCCGGCTGTCGCCACGGTTGTCGTCGCTGATCGTCTCGCTGCCGGCGGCCTACTACACGCGCGCAACCGTTACCGCGGGCGGACGGCCTTCCTGCTGCTGGTGCTCGTCACCCAGATGTTCGCGCCGACCGCGCTGGTGATCGGCCTGTATCGCGAGTTCGTGTCGTTCGGCCTCGTGAACAGCTACCTCACCCTGATCGTCGTCAACGCCGCCTTCAACCTGGCCTTCTCCATCTGGATCATGAGCGGCTACATCTCTACCATCCCTGTGGAACTCGAGGAAGCCGCCGAGATCGACGGCTGCACGCGCCTTGGCGTGCTGTGGCGGGTCACCCTGCCGCTCGCCCTCCCAGGGATCATCACCGCGGTCATCTTCACGTTCATCGCCGCCTGGAACGAGTTCGTCATCGCCCTGACACTGACCAGCTCGCCCGACATCCAGCCACTGACGGTCGGTGTCACGACGTTCGTCGGACAGTACGAGATCCAGTGGCACTACCTGTTCGCGTCGTCCCTCATCGCGATCGTGCCGGTGGTCATCCTGTTCGCATTCATCGAGCGCTGGCTTGTGGGTGGGTTGACGGCAGGCAGCGTGAAGTAGGGCAGTCGGTTGACCCCGACCCGCCGCGCGTCAAGCCAGGAGCACCTCGACGCCCGTCTCCCGAAAGCGCGCCACCACTTCGGGGTCGGCGGCCGAAATCGGTCACGATCGCGCTCAGCTCCGAGGTGGCACAGATGCGGGCGAACGCCCGGTGACCCAGCTTGGACGAATCGGCCACCACGACCACCCGGTGCGCCCGCGACACGAACAGGCGATTCACGGCCGCCTCGCCCTCGTGATGCGCCGTGGCACCCGCCACGATATCCACCTGGTCCACGCCCAGGAACAGTATGTCCAGCGAGATCTCGTCCAGGTTCCGACCCGCCAGTGGGCCGATCAGCTCGTACGACTGGGGACGCGCCACGCCTCCGGTGACCACGATCTTGACGTGCGGGCGGACGGCGAGCTCGTGCGCGATATTGAGCGCGTTGGTGACGATCGTGACGGACGGCGAGGTGCCGGTGCCGACCAGGTCCGGACGAGTGGCGAGCGCACGAGCGACCTCGGTCACCGTTGTCCCTCCGTTGAAGCCGACCACCATGCCACGCTCCACAAGCCCTGCGGCGACTGCCCCGATGCGCGACTTCTCCGATGCCCGCCGGGCTGCCTTGTAGCGCAACGGCAGGTCGTACGCCACGTTGTTCACCACGGCTCCGCCACGTGTACGAGTGAGCAGCTGCTGATGCGCCAGCTGATCCAGGTCGCGGCGGATAGTGGCGCTCGAGACGCCCAGCTCGACACTGAGCTCGTCCACCTCGATGTGGCCGCGCTCCGCCACCAGTTCGAGCATGGTGGTCAGGCGTTCATGACGATGCACGCTGCCTCCGGCACGAGCGCTCGTGACACCGACGGACGGTATGCGGGCGCGCCTATGGGTGATTTGATGATACCAACACCGGCCGTCACGGATGCGCTGAATCGACGCAAGGATGAGCATTCATGCGTCATACTCCGATTCGACAGGCAGTTCCAATCATCAACGTCAAGGTTGGCATGGATACGGCGTTCCCAAGCTCGGAGATCGAGTTCGCCCGCCGGCGTGGGCTGGATCCTACCGACCGCGGCATCTCACGCGATCGGTCATCCTGGACACGGTCTGACGTGAGCGGCGGCGTCCGCCCTGTCCACACGGCGACCGTCCCAGACCAGCCTCCGGAGACCACTGCCACGGGCCTCGTGGCGGCGATCGACGTCGGCGGCACGAGCATGAAGGGTGCGCTCGTGGGTGCGGACCAGCGCATCATCCATGAGGCCCGCCGACCCACGCCCCGGGACGCGGGTCCAGAGGCGGTCGTCCGCGCGATCGAGGCCTTCCTCGAGGAACTCCTGGCGGCGGCAGCGCGGCTCCCGTCCCCAGTCGGTCGTCCCCTTGGAGCCGGGGTGGCTGTTCCGGGCATCGTTGATGAGGCGGCCGGCATCGCGCGGTCCTCCGCGAACCTCGGATGGCGTGACGTGGCGCTCGCCAGGCATCTGGAGGATGCTGTGGGACTGCCGGTTGCGCTCGGGCACGATGTGCGCGCTGGCGCCTTGGCCGAGCACAGACTGGGGGCGGGTCGCGGGTTCGACGGCATGCTCTTCCTGCCCCTGGGCTATGGCGTCGCGGCCGCTATCGTGGCCGACGGACGCCTCGTAATCGCCCAGGGCCATGCCGGGGAGATCGGGCACCTGGTCGTGGAGCCGGGCGGCGACCCCTGCGGATGCGGTGGTCGAGGCTGCCTGGAGACCGTGGCATCCGCTTCCGCCATCGCGCGTCGTTACGCGCAGCGGAGCGGCCAGGGAGATGGGCCAAGCGTCGATGCGCGCGAGGTGGCGGCGCGCTGTCGGGCGGGGGACGAGACGGCCATCGCGGTCTGGACTGAGGCCGTTCATGCGCTCGCGTTTGCCATCGCGGTCAGCGTCGCGCTCCTGGCTCCGGAGGTCGTGGTCGTGGGCGGCGGGCTGTCGCTTGCGGGCGAGCAGCTCCTGGGTCCCCTGCGTGCCGCCGTCTCCGGGCACCTGTCGTTCGTGCCAGTCCCACGCATCACCACCGCGACCCTCGGCGACAGGGCCGGATGCCTGGGTGCCGCAATCCTCGCCCGCGAACGGGTCATGAAGACACCGAACTGAGGATGCCGATGCTGCTCGGATCCACCACCGCCGTCGTCCGCCAGGCCCGGGAGTACGGACGAGGCACCGCGGCCCTGGGTCGTCGTCGCGGCCGGCGGCGGCTGTTCGGGGACCAGGTCGGCGGACGCCACGCTCTCGTGACCTCGACGCTCGACCGGAACCCCGGCATGATGGCCACTCCAGGAAGTAAGCAGTCATGAATGCCATCGGATTCGCCATTTCGCTCGTCGGCCTTGCCGTGGCCCTGTCCGCACCGGGTGGCCCTGTCGCGGCGAGCAGTCCGGCAACCCGGTATGTCGACGACGACGGAACGGTGGGAGCAACCGGCTGCGACGGTGCCAGGACGGTGCCGAAGCGCATCCAGCGTGCGATCCGCGCAGCCGGTCCTGGCGACACGATCCTGGTCTGCCCCGGCACGTATACGGAGCTGTTGTCCATCGGCGGCGGCCGCGACGACCTGACCCTCAAGGCCGCACAGGCCGAACATCCGGTCATCCGGCCTCCACGCAATCCTCCCGACTCGGGACTCGCCGACCTTGGCGGGCCGATGCACCTGATCCACGTCGAGGCGGAGCGGGTGACCATCGAGGGGTTCACGCTCCGGCCGCACGGTGGGTCGGGCAGGTGCCAGAGCCTCGTGGCGGGCGAGGACGGACCGTCTGGCCTGCTGCACACATGGGGTGGCACGTCGGTGACGGTGCGGGACACGTCGTTCACCGCATCGAGTGGTTCCGGCACCTGCTCGGGGTACGACCACGCGGTGCTGGGCGAGACGGACGGGAACATGACCGTCATCCGGCTCGAGCGAGTGCTCGTCCGAGACTACGAGGTTGCTGGCGTCGCGATCACTGCGTACGGGCACGGGGAGCCGAACGAGCTGTACATCGCAGACAGTCGGTTCGAGGTCACCCGGCCGACCCGCGGGTCAGACGGCGAGCCGGCTCTCGCGGTGCAGTTCTGGGGCGCTCGCGCGGTCGTGACGGACACGGTCGTGGACGTCGGGCGAGGGCTGGCCGCCAGCGGCATCGTCGTCTATGGCGACGACTTTGACTCCACCCAGGTCGAGGTCGAGCGTAACCAGATGAGCGGCGTGACCGCCGGGCTCCAGATCCTGTCTGTCGGATCTGGTGAGGTGACGGGAAACGTGCTGGTCGGATCGGGCGCCCTGGCCGGCGAGGGGATCTACGTCTCAGGCAACTCGCTGATCGTCGCGGACAACGTCGTGAGTGGGTTTGGGGGGCCCGGGCTCGTGGCGGGTGGGCCATACACGGACGACGAGGTGCGGGCCGAGGAAGAGGCATCGGCCACGCCCTACACCATCAGCAGCAACGACCTTCGGGGCAACGCGGGCATCGACTGCGTGGACGGATCCGCAGGTCCGCTGGGACCGGCTGACCCGAGTCCCGAACCGAATACCTTCTACGGCACGCCACCCAGGACGCCGACACCGAGCCCTACGCCGGTACCGCCGCTGCTGGGAGCGTGGAGCGACAACCGGGGCGAGGAGTCGATGCCTGTCGGGCTCTGTACGCCGTGCCACTCGTCCACGCGATGGTGCCACGCAAGACGACCGAGACGACCGAAGCCCGGGACCCGTTGCCCCTTCGGTCGTCAATCGCGTTCTCGGGACACCGTGAACAGCGAAGCGGCATGGCGGCCCCGCTCCGTGTCGAAGGCCATGCATAGGCCCGCTTACGCATCGGATCGCTCACGAGTGGCAGGCTGGCACGCGTAGTTCGACAGTGCCCGGGGGCGACGCTAGACGAGGGGAAATTCACTCGAATGCCACGAGTGACCTGTCCCGGATGGAGCGCGAGGCGGCCTGAACGGACCAAGGGCAGGGATCGGTCGCGATTCTTGGTGGTCGAGCTAGACTCGTAGGCGTCGAGCCCAGCAGACGTAAGTGGAGGTCCTATGACGCAGCAGGACACGGACCGGAACCCAGACGAAGAGGACCTGAACGTCAAGAAGGACACACCGCCGGTGCGTCCGGTACGGCTACCTGTTGGGCCCGTCCGCCGAGCACTGTTCATGACCAGCGAGCTCTTCCGCGGCCTTTCCCTTGCGTCCGCCGACGGCTTCCGGGCGTTCTCCAATGCCGTTGACCCAGAGGTAACGGGGGACGAAGACTTCGCGGATGACTTGGCTGACGCGACGATCGCGGCCAACCGCCAGTACGTCAAGGACGTGACCACCCAGTCCCGCCGGTTCTTCGACGGCATGATGGACGAAGGTCGCCGGATGGCCGGCTATCAAACACCTGAAATCGACTACGACAAGCTGGCCAAGAAGGTCGCCGAGGAGATGCGCAAGTCGGCAGAGGCTGCCCCGGCGACGGCCACAGGAGCGGAACACAAGGCCTGAGCCCATCCGGCCCTCTGCACCGCAGCCGGTGCGCTCGCGACCAGGGCGGCCCTGCCGCTGCTCAGCGGTACAGGCGGATGATCCGGTCGAGCACCCAGGCTGTGAGCAAACCCATGCCCACCAGTCCGGCCGCGAACAGCTCCGACCAGGTTCCGGT
This sequence comes from uncultured Chloroflexia bacterium, assembly GCA_963760625.1. GTDB lineage: Bacteria > Chloroflexota > Limnocylindria > Limnocylindrales > CSP1-4 > JAFMJV01. Next base: position 118,960 of record CAVXDU010000007.1, on the reverse strand, counting down.
CACCCAGGCGACGACGCCTCCCGCCGCAACCAGCAGGCCGGCCAGGCGCAGGTAACGGAGCAGCACGAGGAGGGCCTGCTCAAGGCGCGAGGGCTCGTCGCCAAACAGGCGTGTAAGTCGCGGCACGGTCGCGTTCGCCGCGTCGATGAGCATCAACGCCGTGGGTGCCGCACCGAGGTACAGCCGCATCAGGTCGCTGGCATAGGACAGGCTCAGCGATTCACGGATGAGCGACGCGGCCTGGCGGTTCTGCTCCTCGCGGATGAACGCTTGCATAGATGGCAGCCAGTCGAGGTCTGGGTCGAGCCGGAGGGTGATGACGTCAGCGACCATGATGGTCCGGATGAGACTCGTGAGGGCACTGGGGATCCGCATTCCCGCTCGTTGGCTGGCTCGCATCACGTTCAGGAACAGCAGCCCGGTGCTCTTCTCGGAGATCGTGGCCATCGGGCTCCTGGTCGCGCGCATCCAGTCGCGCAGGTACTCCTTGACATCGCGCTCGAACCGTTCGAGCTGTGAGCGGGAGACGGGCGCAAACATCGTCACGAGGATCTCCGCCGCGCGCTGCAGCCGTCCCTCCGCGATGGCGACTCGTAGTGAGAGCTGTTGCATCCACAGCCTCTCGTCGAGCCAACCCATGACACCGAAGTCGACCCAGGCCAGGGTCCCTCCGGGCATGACGATCATGTTCGACGCGTGTGGGTCGGCCTGAAACTGGCGGTGGTGCATCGTCTGCTCGAGGACGGAGCGCAGGATGAGATGCGCGGTCCGCCTGGGCGTGATGCGGTCGGTGGCCCAGACGGCCAGCTGAGTTGGGTCTCGCTCGTCGACCGCGCGCAGTAGCTGGCTGACCGACACTCCGTCGATATGCTCCATCGTGATGGTGGAGGTCCCCGAAAGTGCCGGGTAGAGCTTCGGCGCGTAGTGGTCGATGTCGTCTTCCATCATCAGCTGGCGCATCTCCTCCAGGTTCTGGGCCTCACGCCGGAAATCCAGCTCGCGGCTCGTCAGGTCAATGACCTCACGGATGATGTCCGCGATGCCGCGGTCGATGAACGGCATGTGGCCGAGGATCCACGCGTAGCCGCGCATGTACAGGAAATCGGTTCGGAACCGCTTGATGGTGTCGGGACGCATGACCTTGACGACCACCTGTTCGCCAGTTAGCAGTGTCGCCCGATGCACTTGGGCAAGCGATGCCGAGCCGATGGCTTCTGCGTCCAGGCTGGCGAACGCCTCGGTCAGCGGACGCCTGAGATCGCGCTCGATGACCGGGATGATGTGGGCGAGGGGAATGGGTGGCAGTCGGTCGAGCAGTCGCGCCAGCTCCTGGCAATACGCCACCGGAAGCAGGTCATAACGCATGGCGAGGAACTGGCCAAGCTTGGTGAAGACCCCGCCGCATGTCTGCAGGTATCTCCGCAATATCGACGGGGCGACCGGGCGACGAAACAGGGCCGCCGGCACGAACACGACCAGAAACAGTGGTGTCAGCAGCAGGATGCGGATCGACCGGACGATGAAGTACGTGAGCAACGCGTTCCTCGGACCGAGCGGCGTCCGTTGTTGGCGCCACGGGCAGAACGACGAGCCTAGCAGTCGTTGTCCCACGCGGCGCCACCGTGCCGCCTCGTGGCCGCCGCGACGAGACGAGGTCGCTACCCAACTTCGGCTATCGAGCCATGCCACGCGGGGTCGATCCGCATCGGCGGTAAGGACATCCGGGACTACTCGTTCCCGGATGTGCGGTCGATGATCGCTGTCGTGCCCCTGCGCGTCCACCTGTTCAACGCCACCATTCGGGACAACCTCGCGGTCGCTCGTACAGACGCCACAGATGAGGAGATGGACGACGCGTGCCGGGTGGCGCAGATCCGCGACTTCGTGCTCTCCCTGCCTGAGGGATACGACACCCGGGTGGGCGAGGACGGGGTGCTCATGAGCGGCGGGGAGCGTCAGCGACTGGCCGTGGCGCGCGCCGTCCTGAAGGTCGGCCCCATCCTCATCCTCGATGAGGCCACGGCCAACCTGGATCCGGACACCGAAGGACGGTTGATGGACGCCCTCGCCCCCTTCATGTCGACGCGTACAACTCTCATCGTCTCGCACCGCGTCGAGGTCGCGGCCCGGGCCGACCGGGTGATCGAGCTCCAGCCACCTGCATGAAACGGGCCGTCAGCGCAGGCGTCCACTCGAGCTTGGGCTGTGTCTCCGCCTTGTCGATACTGAGTCGGGTGGATCCCCATCCCAACGCCATGAGTCCGGCCACCCCCGGGGGTCAGTCCGGCATCGCCCGGAAGTGGTGGTCCACCCAGGCGCGTACTTCGCTGAGCCTGAGTTGGAAGGTGTATCTGCCCGTGTAGGCGGCCCAGCGCGTGGGTCCGAACACCTTCCCGTCTGAAGCCCGGAACCTGGCGCCGACTGCCGCAGCGTACAGGTCAAGCGCCCCGGTCGCGTTCTTGGGCAGGTTGGTGAAGATGCGCGTCTTCGAGGCGGCGACCAGCCGCATCAGGTTGAGTCCATTGCCCCGCGCCAGGACCCGTTGGATGGCGTAGAACACGATCTCCTGCTGCCGGCGGACGCGTCTGAAATCGGAGTTGGACGTGCCGCCCTCCGTGCCGTACCGGCTGCGGGCGTAGCGCAGTGCGCTCCTGCACAATGTTGGCTTGCGGCCGCAGTTGCCGCCGCCGTTCATCCGGTAGTCATCTCGCTCTGGCACATAGATCTTGCGACGGTTGCTGGAGTAGTGGTAGTCGATGAGGGTCATCCGGATGTCCATGCGGATACCCCCGATGCTGTCGATGAGCCACTGGAACTCGTCCATCCGTATGAGCGCGTAGTACGGGATATACGTACCCAGGGTCCTGGCTATGTCCCGACGGACCTTGTCCAGGGCGATGCAGTCGACCCCGTGCGGGCCGACCTTCGTGCGCTTGTAGCCGATGTACAGGGCGTTCACCCGGCGGGCGCCGCTCGTCCCGCCCTTGGCCAGGGGTATCCGCACCGTGTCACGCGGGATGGCCGCCATCGACACGCGGCCGTCCCTGGCGATGTTGAGGGCGATCACCGTGTCTGTCCGTTCACCGATGTAGGGTTTCCGTCGGTAATCGGATCCCAGCAGCAGCACGGTCAGGCTGCCATCGTGGGAGCGCTTGAGCGGCCCGTCGCCGCTGCACGGGTTGGAGGTCGACGACGCGATCGCGTCGTCCAGCGTGGCTCCGAGACCGCCTCGGAGCATCGAGCGTCCGATGTCGGCGAGGGCCTCTGCTCCGTCCCGGACGGTCGCCGCCGTCGGCGACGCGGAACTGGTACCGGCGGCCGCGCCCAGGTCCGGGGGCATGGTGCTCGGCTCAGCGGCGGTGAGCGGGTTCGTGCTGGCCACGATGGACAGGCTCACCATCAGGGCGAGGCACAGCGAAGCACGGCGCGAACGAGTCACTCCGGATCGCCCTCCTACCGCGCTAACCGCGCGACCTTCTCCGCTGCCGCCAGCACCCGCCGCGCCACGGTTGGCGACACTCGCGAGACTGCCTCGATGGTAACCGCCAGATCATCCTCCGGCAACGTGCCCAGGAGCCGGAGGAGACGGTCGAGCGATTCGTCGGGGATCCGCGCGAGCACCGAGAAGCCACGCGCGATCTGGGTCGACTCGGCACGGGCCAGCACACCCACCGCGCGCTCGAACAGCCGCAGGAAGCCCAGCAGCTCGGCCATCCAGTCCCGCAAGCGGAGCGCCTCGATGTTGGCAGGGGATGCGAGCACCGCTTCCTCGGCCAGCGCCAGACATGTCTCCACACGGGGCACCAGCGGATCGGCCTCCCGTTCCTTGCGCTGCTCGGCTACCCTCTGGAACCACAGCCAGCGGTCACCGGCGACCCGCCATGCCGTGGCCGATGGACCCCGACGGCCGCCGGGTCGTGGTGGGTCCGGGACGCGCTCGATGAGCCCCCAGCCTTCGATCTCGGTGAGCGCCAGGCTTGCGGCTCGGTGACTGAGGTCCAGGGCTTCGCGAAGGTCGCGCTCGGTAAGGGTATCGGCGCGCGCCAGCATGTAACCGTGTACCAGGGCCACGGACGGCTGCACGCCCCAGGCGGTCCCCATGGCGCCCCATGCACGGGCGAATGCGAGCCGGACAGTCTCCGCGTCGGCAGAAGCGGTTTCGACCCCCGGCGGACTGGGGGTGTCCCGCACCGCAGAGGCCGTGGCCGTGGGAGTGGTCATCGCAGCGACCATAGCAGGGGCGACTACGCGCCTGTCAGCGTCGACGGGTCGTATGGGCTCGATCGGCTGCGCTTGCGCTCGCATGCTGCCACCGATAGACTCGGTCGCCGGACCCGAACTGGACGGTCGGACATATCGCAGGAGCCCCGAGGACCGTGCACCAGGTCGCCCCGTCCGGCCCAGACACCCCGCAGGCCACCTTGGCTGCTGTTGCGAGCGGTGGATCGCTGAGCCGCGACGCGGCACGTGCGTTCATGGCGGCGGTGCTCGACGGCGACGTGACGCCGGCCCAGCTGGGCGGCGTGCTGCTGGCCATCCGCGTCCGAAGCGAGACCACCGATGAGCTGGCAGGGTTCGTGGACGCCATGCGTGCTCGTGTTCTCGTGGTCGCTGCCCCCCAGGGCGCCATCGATACCTGCGGTACAGGGGGCGACATCCGGAGCACGTTCAATATCTCCACCGCGACGTCGATCGTGACCGCTGCCGCGGGCGTGCCCGTGGCCAAGCACGGCAATCGCGCAGTGAGCTCCCAGTCCGGCAGCTCAGACGCCATCGCATCGCTGGGCCTGACGCTGGAGCAGGATCCCGCGGCGGCCGAGGCGTCTTTGCGCGAGACGGGGTACGCGTACCTCCACGCCCCGTCGTTCCATCCCGGGATGCGCCACGCGGGCCCCGTGCGCCGCGAGCTGGGGGTGCGGACTGCGTTCAACCTGTGCGGTCCCATGGCCAACCCGGCCCTGGTCACGCGTCAGTTGATGGGCGTGCCTGATGAGGTATCCGCCGAACGAGTGGCACAGGTGCTTCACGCCATCGGCATCGAGCGGGCGTTCGTGGTGCATGGCGACATGATCGACGAGCTGCCATTGGACGACAGCGGCGTGGTCTTTGAGGTGACCTCCGACGGCATCGAACGGCGCACCGTCACGGCCGAATCCGGCGGCCTGCGCCGCGCAGAGACCTCGAGGCTCGCTGGTGGCGACGGGGCAGCGAATGCGGCCATCATCCGGGCCATCTTCGACGGGACCGAGCACGGTCCGAGGCGAGACGTCGTGGCGCTGAACACTGGTGCCGCGCTGATGGTCGCGGGCCGTGCCGACACGCTCCGACAGGGCGTGGAGCTGGCCAGCGAAACCATCCGGTCGGGCGCCGCCGCCGACCTGCTGGGCCGCCTGCAGGCACGAGCGTGGAGCCCCGACGAAACCGGCGGACGGTCGTGAGCGTGACCATCGCCCGGACCGCACGCCGACCCCGAGGTCGATCCGTGCTCCTGGAGATCGCCGACCGGCGTCGCGCGGACATCGCTGCCGAACTGGCGGGGACCTCGATTCGGCAGCTGGGTCGTCTCGCCGCGGCCGCCTCCGAGCCACGTTCCGTGGCCCTTCGACTGGTTCGCCCCGGTCTGCATGTCATCGCCGAGATCAAGCGCCGATCCCCGTCGGCGGGATCACTCCATGAAGGCCGTCTGGACGTCGCCGACCGTGCACGAGCGTATGCCGCTGGCGGTGCGTCGATCATCTCCGTATTGACCGAGCCACACTGGTTCGGTGGCTCTTTCGATGACCTGGCCGCGGCTCGTGCTGCCACCTCGGTGCCGATCCTGGCCAAGGAGTTCGTGGTCGACCCGCGTCAGTTGCCCGTCCTTCGCGCAGCAGGCGCGGATGCGGTGCTCCTGCTCGCCGCCCTGCACCCCGCACTCCGGCTGGCACGCATGGTGCGACGCGCTCGTGACCTTGGCCTGGAGCCGCTGGTCGAGGTTCACGACTCCCGGGAACTGGATTCCGCGTTGACGACGGATGCGCGCCTCATCGGCATCAACAATCGGGACCTGCGGACGCTGGTCGTCGACACATCGACCGCGGAGACACTCCGGGTGTCGATCCCCGACGACCGGATCGTCATCGCCGAATCGGGCGTTCAACAGCCAGCGCTGTTGCGTCGATGGCGCGCGCTCGGTTTTGACGCGGCGCTCATCGGTGAGGACCTGATGCGCGCGGGGTCGGACTCGGCCGCGGTCTCGGCGCGGGTCGCCGCGTTCGTGTTCGCGGGCGCTGTCCCGCGTCCTGGCCAGGACCCCGCCGCGGACGGGCGGCAACCACTGGTCAAGATCTGCGGCGTGACGGATGCGGAGGGCCTCGATGCTGCGATCGCCTTTGGAGCGGATGCGGTCGGCCTGAATATGGTGCCGGGCACCAGGCGTGCCCTCGAGGAGTCCGAGGTCGCGGCACTGGTGCACCATGCCCGTGCCATCAGCGCCCCGGGAAATGGGCCCAGGCTGGTCGGTATCTTCGCGGACCGGGATGCCGGAGAGGTGGCCGCCATCGCAGCCCGGACCGGTCTCGACGCGGTCCAGTTGCACGGTGCCGAACCACCTGATGCGCTCGATGTCATCCCCGTACCGGTCATCAAGGCGCTTCATCTGCCGCCGATGGGCGAGCTTGACTTCGCCGCGGACGTCCCGGCCGCCGATGACGCTGCCGAACACGCCGCAGCCATCGCCGCCACGGTCCTTGCCCAGGCTGAACGGTACCGGGCCAAACCCAACCTGTGGACGATCATGCTGGACACGGCCGATCCGTCGGTCCCCGGCGGGACGGGCAAGCGAGCCGCCACCGATGTCGCGGCTGCGGTGGCGGCTCGTATCCCGGTCATCCTCGCTGGCGGCCTCAACGCGAGCAATGTCGGCGCCTCGCTATTGGCCGTACCGGCCATGGGTGTCGACACCGCGGGCGGGGTGGAGCCACTCCCCGGGAGCGCGTCACTACCAGCGGGAGTGGCCCCGCCGACCAGGAAGGGCACCACGTCCAGGACGGCCCGCCCGACCAAGGATCCGGTCCGGGTCGGCATGTTCGTCAAGCGTGCCCGGGCCGCCCGGCTTGACCTCCCGGCGTTGCCATTCGGCCCGCAGCCGAGCGATCCGGGCATCCTCGATCCCGACGCCCACGGTCGATGGGGGAGGGAGGGCGAGTTCGGTGGTCGATACGTGCCCGAGACCCTCATGTCGGCGCTTCTGGCGCTCGAGGATGCGGTGGAGTCCATCAGGCATGAGCCCGCGTTCTGGGCGGAGCTTCGGGAACTCGGCCGGCGGTTCATCGGGCGCCCCACGGCGCTGTATCGGGCGGATCGGCTGGCCGCGGAACTGGAGCGGCGGGCGGGTCGAAACCCCGGCAATCTTCGGCTATACCTGAAGCGCGAGGACCTGGGTCACACGGGCGCCCACAAGATCAACAACGCGCTGGGGCAGGCCCTGCTCACTCGCCGCCTTGGCAAGTCCCGGGTGATCGCGGAGACCGGCGCCGGACAGCACGGCGTGGCCACCGCCACGGCCTGTGCGCTGCTGGACCTGGAGTGCGTCGTGTACATGGGCGCGGAGGATGTCCGTCGCCAGGCACCCAATGTGCTCCGGATGCGTGCCCTGGGCACGGAGGTGCGCGAGGTGACATCGGGCAGCGCCACGCTCAAGGACGCCGTCAATGAGGCGATGCGGGACTGGGTCACGAACGTCGCGACGACCCACTATGTCCTGGGATCGGCGGTCGGTCCCCATCCGTACCCGCTCCTGGTTCGGGACCTGCAACGGATCATCGGGGACGAGGCGGCCACCCAGATGCGCGAGATCGAGGGGCGGCTGCCGGACGTGGCCATCGCGTGCGTCGGCGGTGGCTCCAACGCCATCGGCTTGCTGTCGCGGTTCGTGGGCGAGCCATCGGTGCGCCTGGTGGGTGTCGAGGCGGCCGGGGAGGGACTGACGCGACGGCACGCGGCGGCGCTGGCCGGCGGCACTCCCGGTGTCCTGCACGGCTCCCGCTCGTATCTGTTGCAGGACGACGATGGGCAGGTGCTGGAGGCACACTCCATCTCGGCCGGGTTGGACTATCCGGGCATCGGGCCGCAGCTGTCGGCGCTGTACGAGGCGGGTCGGCTGGAGATCCTGTCGGCTACCGATGAGGAGGCACTCGACGGGGTCCGGATGCTCACGCGCACGGAGGGCATACTGCCCGCGCTCGAACCCGCACACGCGATTGCCGCGCTGGGCGCATGGCTCGCGGGCCGGTCCTCGCTGATGCCCCTCGCCGATGACGCGATCGTCCTCCTGGGCCTGTCCGGACGCGGTGACAAGGACCTCGCTGCGATCGCAGACCGATTGGGCTTCGGCACATGAATGCGGTGGCCACCCACGTGGCGGGCGGCACGATCGGCGCGCGTCGGATGGGCGCGGCATTCCAGGTGGCGGCATCGGACGGACGTGCGGCACTCATCCCGTACGCCGTCGCAGGCTACCCGGACGCCGCCCGGTCGGAACGGATCGCCCTTGGACTGATCGATTCCGGCGCGGACCTGCTGGAGTTCGGGCTGCCGTACTCCGATCCCCTTGCCGACGGCGCGACACTGCAGCGCGCAAGCGGTGTCGCCCTGGCCGCTGGAGCGACCCTCGATCGGTCGCTGGGATTGATCGAGCGGGTGGCCAACGCCCGGCCCGGCACGCCCATCGTGGGCATGGGCTACGTCAACCAGTTGTTGGGTGGACGGGACGGCGGCTCGATCCTCCGCCGACTGGGCCAGGCGGGTGTGACGGGGCTCATCCTGGCGGACCTGACGCCCGATGAGGGCGCCGAACTCCAGGCAGATGCCGCTGCGCAAGGCGTGGCCATCGTCTACCTGGTGACCCCGACCACCACGCTCGATCGTCGCGTGTACATCGCATCGCAGACGGGTGGCTTCCTGTACGCCGTCTCACTGTCCGGTGTCACAGGTGCGCGGACCTCCTTGCCGCCCGGGGTCGGCGCGTTCCTGGACCAGGTGCGGACGGTCAGTCCCGTCCCGGTCGCGGTCGGCTTTGGCGTCTCGAAACCCAGTCATGCGCGCCAATTGGCCCCCCATGCCGATGGGATCATCGTGGCCAGTGCGCTCGTCGACGCCCTGGGACCGGATGGCTCCGACATCGTCCGGATGACCACCCTCCTGACCTCCCTGCGCGAGGCGACTCGCCGGGCGTGAAGTCCGTGCGACGGGTCGCCCTTGAGGGCGGGAGTCATCTGGCCGTCACCGATGAGGGTGTGGGTGAGGCTGTGGTCCTGCTACATGGGTGGCCGGTCACTGCCTATCACTGGCGTCATCTCGTGCCGGCGCTCGTCGGGGCTGGGCTTCGGGCCATCTGCGTCGAACCGCGCGGACTGGGCGGTGCATCATCGGGTCCGGGCCCGTTCGACAAGGAGACCTTGGCCGCAGAGGTGATGAGGGCCCTCGGCCAGCTCGACGTGCGACGGTTCGCGATCGTGGGTCACGACTGGGGTGGCACGCTGGGCTACCTGATGACGGCCGACCATTCCGACCAGGTACAGGCACTCGTCGTCGAGGAGGAGATCCTGCCAGGAATCGACGTGGTCGCCCGTGAGGCCGCGCGCGGTCAGTATCCGGTCTGGCACGGCCCATTCAATCGATCGCCTGGCCTGGCAGAAGCGCTTGTGCCGGATCGCGAGGATGCCTATTACGGCACATTCCTGCGCCAGAGTGCCGGCCCAAAGCAGCTGTCGGACGATGCCATGGCGACGTATCTGGGCGCCTACCGGGACGCGTCGCTGCTTGCAGCGACGCTCGGTTACTACAGGACAGCGTCAGCCGACGCAGATGCTGTCACCCGACGTGCGAGCAGTCAGGTCACCGTCCCGGTATTGACGATCGGCGGCGAATTCGGCATGGGACGCGCAGTCGAGGACTGTTGGGCACAAGTGGCGACCCGGGTCGACCACGTGCAGGTCGACGGCGCTGGCCACTACCCCGCCGAGCAGCGCCCGGAGGTGGTCAACGAGGCTGTCATCGGGTTCCTCGGCGGCCTGCCCGGTCAGGCATGAATGTGGGCGGCGTTGGTCACTGGTCGCCCAACACATGCCGCGCGGCGGACACGACGGCTCCGTGGATGGCAGCCGGGGCAGCTATGACTCCTCGGTTGTGGGCCAGCCGCCGTCCCGCGGCCCAGTCGAGCTTCGATCCGTCGACATCGCTGACCACCCCGCCCGCCTCCTCCACGATGATGGTCCCAGCGGCATGGTCCCAGACGTTCTCAAGGTACCCATCCTGTGGGATCCGCAGATAGATCGATGCGTCGCCGCGTGCGACCAGGCCGTATTTGGTCTGACTGTCGATCCGCACCGGTGGCGCCGTGATGCCCAGCCAGGCCGCGATGGCACCGGCCTCGCGCTGGCCAGAGTGGGCGACCTCAAGGGACTCCGTGTAGCTGGCCGACGAGGCATCGGAGACGGCGGCGACAAAGATGGGCTCGGGCGCCGGGTCTCCGTCGATGGCCAGTTCCCAGCTGCCGCCGTCCCGCTCGGCGACGAACAGGCTGCCGGTCCGGCCATCGACCCGCGAGATGTTGGGGCAACCCAGGACTCCGAGCACCACCCGGCCATCCTCGACCAAGGCGAGCGCCACCGCATACTGGCCACCGCGCAGGAATCCCTTCGTGCCATCAACGGGGTCGAGCGTCCACCATCGCCCGGTCGGTCCTCCTGCCGAGCTACATCGACCAAGTGCCCGCGCGATCGCATCCTCATCCAGCCCCGGCCGGATCGCATCCAGCTGCCCGGACAGGCCCGCCCTGATACCCGGTTCTGAAGCGAGTGGCGTCGCGTCCTCCTCGCCCATGACGGGGTCGTCCGGGAACACATCCGCGAGCGCCAGGCTGATGAGCACCTGCGAACCCAGGTCCGCGACGGTCACGGGCGACCTGTCGGGTTTCTCGGTCGCGAATGCGTCGGAGAAGGAGTCGCGCACCGAGCGGCAGAGGCGGACGGCCGACGTCACCGCATCGATGGCGACCGTTCGTTCCCGGGTCACGCGTCCGGAGCGCCCGCCTCGGTCTCGTCGAGTTCGTCGGTCACATCGGCCACCGCGCCGACTCGGCTGGCGGCGGACGCGCCGACGGCCCCTGCCTCGGCCGTGCCATCCGTGTCTCGATAGGCCTCCAGGGTCTTCGTGAGCAGGTCGATGGGCGCCGGCTGGCCGGTCCACAACTCGAAGGCCGCCGCACTCTGATGGATGAGCATCACGTCGCCGTTCAGGACCGCCGCAGCACCGGCCGCGGCCGCCTCGCGGAGCAGCCGCGACTCGCGTGGCGTATACAACAGGTCCAGGACCAGCAGCTCCGGCGGCAGCAACTCGGCGGGGATGGGCGTTTCGTCCGGCGTTCGGCCGACCGAGCTGGCATTGACCAGCAGCTTGGTCCGGGCGAGCTCCGCCTCCAACACCGACTCGTGCCACGGCTTGGCGCGCAACTCCATGTGCGCGGCACTCTTGCCGAAGTGACGGACCAGGCCTTCCGCGCGGTGGAGGTGGCGGTTGAAGACGATGACGTGCTGGAAACCCGAGGTGATGAGTGCGTGGACCACGGCCCGTGCAGCCCCTCCGGCGCCCAGGACGACCGCCGCCTTGGGCATCTTCTGCTTGCCGATGAGCGTCTCGAGCGCGGTGCGGAAACCCGGGCACGTCCGCGTTGTGGCCGATGAGCCGGGTTCCCTCTCGGGTGACGGTGTCCACCGCACCCGTTGCCTGGGCATCCTCCGCAAGGCGGTCCATCATCGGCACGGCCCGTTCCTTGAAGGGGACCGTGATATTGGCACCCAGCGTGTCAGGGTCGCGCAGCCCCGCGATCGTCTCCGGCAGGTCGATGAGCAGCCGATCCACCAACTCGTACCGGGCATCGATGCCCTGAGCATCGAACGCGGCCTGCTGCAGGACGCCAGACAACGAGTGGGTCACCGGATGCCCGATCAGGGCGACACGTTTTGCCATGCGGGAACTCCTGCGAGCGGTCGACGGGCCGCGATCAACGTTGGTTGCACCCGGACGCGTCACCGCACGACGGCGCCCACCCCGCTCAGCGCGTTGGGTGCCGATGATACCGCGGGCGGCGGACCGGGTCCCGCCGACGCGGACATGCTCACCGTTGCCGTCCCCGGCGGGGCTCGCTCGTGCCGTTCCCGGCATGGCCCGCTGGTGCCGCCCCAAGATGGCTCACCCGGCGAGTCAAGAGACGCGGGAACCCCGAGAACGGCCAGGAATCCGCGGTCGAGCGAACCCGGTCGACTGATTCCCGGTTCGATCGCCTGGGCAGCGCCCGAGACACTTGACGTCCGGTTGTATCGCGATATATCGTGAAGCAACGCGATAGGACGCGCGCCACGGGTCGCACCATCACCGCGAGCACTCACAAGGAGGTGTGGCATGACCGCCCACCAGCACATCCGCACCGACCGGCCATTCATGGGCCGTCGTCGCGAACACAATCGATCTCATCACCGCGACGAGCCAGGCGACCTCGGACGCAGCGCGCGTACGGCCGCCGCGCGGGGTTCGGACCGGCTTCGGCCCCGGCAGGATGCCCTTCCTTGGCCGATCTCGGTCCACGAGGCGAGGCGAGATCCGCACCGCCATCCTGGCCCTGCTTTGGGAGACCCCCATGCACGGCTATCAGATCATCACCGAGCTATCCGAGCGGAGTGGCGGTGACTGGCGCCCGAGTGCCGGGTCGGTCTATCCCACCCTCCAGCAGCTGACCGACGAGGGCCTCGTGCGCGACGAGGAGCGCGACGGTCGACGGGTGTACGAGCTGACCGACAGCCGGGCGCGTCGAGGCCGAACGGTCGCGGTCGGCGGTGCCGCCCTGGCAGAGCGCGTCCAGGGACGGTCAGCCCGGACCTGCGACGTGTGGCGGTCCAGGTGATGGCGGCCACGATGCAGGTCGCGCAGGGGCGGCGATCCTGCCATGCAGACACGGGCGTACGAGCTGCTGGCCGAATGCCGCCGGTCGCTCTATCGGCTCCTGGCCGACGACGACACCGCGCTCGACGACATAGCAGGATCGCGTTGCCGGGGCGCGCGCCAGCTCGCCATCGGGTCGCGGATGGGTGCGTCCGACGTCGCCTGACCCGACTTTCGGGCCAGGTCGGGCGACACAGGGACCGATGGTATGATCGGCCGCGCATCGGGCACGGAGAGGTCGCATAGAGGCCTAGTGCGGCGGTTTGCTAAACCGCTGAGTGGGGTAACCTGCTCCGGGGGTTCGAATCCCCCCCTCTCCGCCAGTCCAGCCCGATCGCAGCGCGTGCGCCCGTAGCTCAGTGGATAGAGCGTCAGGTTGCGGACCTGAAGGTCGTGAGTTCGAGTCTCGCCGGGCGCGCCAGTTCCACCATCACTCGCTCTGGCAGTGCTATGGCCAGTCCGTGTCTCATCGCGTCCTCCGTCAGCTCGACCTCGACTATGCCCTGGTCCGTGGCGACGATGCGGTCGTAGACGCTCGCGACGAGTCCCGCCCGTTCCGCCTCCCCGCCCCGCTGCCATGCGCTCTTGAAGTCGCGCAGGAAGCGGACGATGTCGTCGTCATCCGTCATGGCCATATCAGGCTTCGCGTCCGCCAGCGCGTCGAGTTCTGCCGTTAGCCGGGCGTGCTCGGCGAGGTAGGCCTCGGTCGTCATCCGGCGGCCGGCGTGGTCGCTGGCGCACTTGGCGAGGTGTAGAGGTGTAAGTAGTCGACGTAGATGTCGAGGAACATGAAGCTGGTCCATGCGGCGGCGATCTTGGCCTGCACCGGGATCGGCGGGCCTGTCAAAGCGCTGTTGATGGGGACAGGTCGTGTCTTGTTCATGGTTTGCTCCTTCGTTCGCTTGGTGAGCCGGTCCGCGAGACAGCGGTGGCTGGTGCACGGGTGGCGCTGTGGTGGGTCGTGACACCTGGTCCGACGTTCAGACGGTGATGACGACCTTGCCGCGGGTGTGGCCTGCTCCGACGTAGCGGAGGGCGTCGGCTGCTGCGCTCAGCCGGTAGGTGCGGTCGATGACCGGGGTGAGCTCCCCTGCCTCAAGCCAGTCGGTGAGTGTGCGCAGGTCCTGCTGCTTCTGGACCGAAGTGAACGGCCTCAGGGTCTGGCGGGTGACCAGCGATCGCGCGCGGGCCTTGACGAACCGGCCCAACGGGCCGATCCGGCGTCCTCCTCGGCCGCTGTTGGGGATGAGCGTGCCGGTCGGTGCCAGCGCGCTTCGTACCGCCTGCAGCGGTTGCGCTTCCACGTTGTCGAGGATGACGTCGTAGCGCCGTCCCGCCTGGGTGAAGTCCGTTCGCGTGTAGTCGATGACGTGCGCGGCGCCCAGGGACCGGACCAGCTCCACGTTGCGGGTGCTGCACACCCCGGTCACCTCTGCCCCCAACGCCTTGGCGATCTGCACGGCGAACGTCCCGACGCCCCCTGATGCGCCCGTGACGAGCACCGTGTGCCCCGGTTGCACGTGCGCGATGTCGCGCAGAGCCTGCAGTGCGGTGATCCCCGACGTTGGCACCGTGGCCGCCTGCTCCATCGTCAGCCTGTCGGGCTTGCGCACGAGCTGGTCCGCCGGGACGCACGCGTACTCGCGCGAGCGTCCCGGTGGTGCTCCAGCCGAACACCTCATCGCCCGGTTGGAGATCAGTGACGTCCTTGCCGACGGCCGCCACCACGCCGGCCAGGTCCCTGCCGGGGATGGGATGGCGCGGCCGACGCAGACCGAACGCCAGCCGCACGATGCTCGGCACGCCGGTCATCACGAAGTAGTCGCCGGGGTGGACCGAAGCGGCGCGGACGCCGACCAGGACGTCGCCGTCCCCCACGACCGGCCGGCCCACATCGGTGTACTCGAGCACCTCGGGAGGCCCGTAGCGGCGTTGCACGACGGCCTTCATCCCCGCCTCGGCCGGCAAGGCGTCGCCGACCAGGGCTTGGTCGCGGTCACTGGTTGTTTCTATGGTCATCTCTGGCTCCTTGCCTGCATGATCTCTCCGCGTGTACGTCGATTCGCGCTTATGGCATAAGCGTATGACATAAGCGTATGGCATAAGCTATCATGGCGTCAAGGGCACTCGAGGAGAACACTGATGACACGCCGAACGACCCAGAAGCGGGCGCCGCTCACCCGGGAGCGCGTGCTGCGCGCGGCGCTGGAGCTCGCCGACGAGGGCGGCACCGGCGGCGCTGACGATGCAGCGGATCGGGCGGCGGCTCGGCGTGGAGGCGATGTCGCTCTACCGACACGTCCGCAACAAGGACGACATCCTCGACGGGATCGTCGACCTCGTCTTCGCCGAGATCGAGCTGCCGGCGGATCGCTCGAACTGGCGAACGGCGCTCCGTGCCCAATCGATCTCGACCCGCGCGGCCCTGCGCCGGCATCCCTGGGCGATCACGCTCATGGAATCGCGGATGAGGCCCGGCCCGGCCAATCTCCGCACCCACGAGGACACCATCACCGTCCTGCTCGACGCCGGGTGCTCGGCGGTCATGGCGACGCACGCCTACAACCTCATCGACAGCTACGTGCTCGGGTTCGCGCTCCAGGAGGTGAACCTGCAGTTCAGCAACGCCGAGGAGCTGTCAGCGGTGGTCGCACAGGTGCCTGCGGATGCGTACCCGAACCTCGCGCGTGTCGGCAGTGAGCTGCTCGCGTCCGGCTTCGACTACGCCGACGAGTTCGAGTTCGGGCTCGACCTCATCCTCGACGCCATCGGGCCGGTCCTGCCGGGAGCCTGATCGCCGGGCGACCGGTCAAGCGGGCCGGGCCCACGGCGGGTCCCGGCCTGCGCCGACGGACGGCTACTACCTGCTGGCACTAGTGATCACTGCGGCGATTGCGTCGCGGTAGCCCAGCGCTCGGCCGGTGCGAATTCAGCTGGGCTCGAGGCTCGAACCGATGAGCCAGCCGCGCGCCCGGCGGTGTAGATCCGCTGCTCCGTGCTCAAGCCCGAGCGCGCGCGGAGGTCGGCGAGGTCGCTGGGGGAGCTGGCTGCTCACCCGCCAGGCCGCCCACCCGGGCATCGGTCAAGCTGAGGCGGATTTGGCCTAGGTCCCGGAGGGCGGAGCACGCTCCGACCGCGTGCCGGGAAAAAACGGGAAACCCGTCCGCGCGCGCACGCTACCAGCGGCGTCACGGCGGTCGAGGACCCGCGGATGTGGGTACCCCACCGGCGATGTCGTCCCGGCACGATCTGGTCGGTCCCATCCGACGGGGCGACCGCCAGGCACGAAGATGGTGCTGCGCCCGCGTTGATTGCCCCCATACCCTGTGAACGCACGGACCCACCGGGCGTCACAAGGGCGGAAGCAAGCGTGGATGCCGACCTGATCGGACGGGCGCAACGGGGTGACGAGGAGGCCTTCGCGAGCCTCGCCGTCGCCGTGGGCGACCGACTCCACCGGGTGGCGCACAGGATCCTGCGCGACATCGAGCTGGCCGAGGACGCGACGCAGCAGGCGCTGCTCGCCATCTGGCGGGACCTTCCGCAGCTCCGCGACCCGGCGCGTTTCGACGCCTGGTCGTACCGGCTCCTCGTGCGCGCCTGCTACGCCGAGGGACGCCGGACGCGCCAATGGTCGCCGAACATCCGCCTCCTGCCGGCTGACGAGCCGAAGGTGGCGGACGGCACGGGCACGGTCGTCGATCGCGACCAGCTCGAGCGCGGCTTCCGGCGGCTGTCCATCGACCATCGCGCGGTGGTGGTGCTGCACCACTACCTCGACATGCCGCTCGACGAGGTCGCCGAGACGCTCGGCGTGCCCGTCGGGACGGTCCGTTCCCGTCTGCTTCGTGCGATGCGCGGGTTGCGCGCGGCCCTCGAGGCCGACGCGCGCCCGACGAAACGGGAGGTCGCCAAGTGAGCACCGATCGCGACGTCACCCGCATCGTCGAGTCCTGGCTGGAGGAAGGCGTCACGGCGCTCCCGGACCGCGTCCTGGACGCCGTGCTCGACCAGCTTCCGGCCACCCCACAGCGCCGTGCCCGACGGCCGGCGTGGAGGTTGAACACCATGGCTACCCCGATCCGAGTTCGCCGCAGCGGCGGCCGCCATCGGCGTCCTCGCCGTCGTCGTCGGCATCGTGCCAAGGACCACCGGTCCCGGCGGCAACGACCTGGCGCAGCCCGTCGCCCTCTCCCACAGCCTCGCCGATCGCCCTGCCGGTCGGCGCGACGGTGCGACCGGGGACCTCGAGGCCGGGACGACCTACTTCCTCGATGACCTCTGGTACGTGGGCTCGGCGGACCTCATCCTCACCGTGCCCGCCACCGGGTGGTCCAGTGATGGCGCGAACCTCAAGAAAGGCCTCATCGCTGAACCGGTCGGTGGCGTTCATGCGGAGGTCTTGATCAGCCCATTGTGGAGGGCCAGGAACCTGACCGCCGATCCATGTCATTGGCGGAGCGGGGGCGAGCTCGATCCACCCGTGGGACCGACCGCCGACGACCTTGCGACCGCGCTGGTGGAGCAGGCGGCGGGGAACGCGTCGGCCCCGACCGATGTGACGGTCGGTGGCTACCCCGGCAAGCGGGTCGAGCTGTCGCTACCAGTCGGGCTCGACATCGCCACGTGCGACGGTGGGGAGTTCTTCAGATGGTGGGATGAGTCGGGCGAGAAAGGCGGCTGGCCGCCCCGACTTGAGCCGACGAGCGCAACATCGTGTACATCCTCGACGTCGGTGACATGCGGGCCGTGATCGACACCCTGTACACGCCGGACGCCTCGGAAGCGGACCTCGCTGAGGCCGAGCAGCTCATCGCGTCGATGCGCTTCGAGTTCCCTGCCACCAGTCCCTCGCCGTCGACTAGTCCGTCGGCGGCCGGCTGACCGAGACCGGTCCCAGGACTCGCCACGGTTCGCGCGGGAAGACGCTCCTCGCACTGAACCCGTCGACCAAGCAGGCCCGCGTATCGTCGCGCTCGCGATAGGTATGCGGGCCTTGTCCGTTCTTGAACTCAGGGCCGCCGACGCCGGATCCGCTGCAGTGGCCGTCAGCGCCACAAGGACGTGCCTAGACCCTGCAGGCCCAGCGCCGGTCCTCCGTCGCAGTCTTCAGCCTGTGGTGCCGACCGCACAACGAGCGGAGGTTCGACGGCTCGTCGCTCCCGCCGTGGACCTTCGGCTCGATGTGGTCGACATCAGTGGCCGCGTCCGCGAGCACGTCGAACCCGCGACCGCCCACTCGCACGCCGGGTGACGCGAGCAGCTGCTGCGCCCGCCGTCTCTGCCAGTCCGAGCCGTACCCGCGCTGCGTCGTCGTCCCGCCGCCGCAGGCGATGCACCGACCGTGACGGGAGGTGACCCGCAGGCAGCCAGGGCAGGGATGCCGCGGGCGGCATCGCGATCGCCTGACGAGGTCTGTCGGGAGCCACTAGGATTGCCCGACCGCGGCCCGAGCGCGTCCTCCCTGGATGCCCCGCGGCAGGAGGGGTCCATGCCCAAGTACCTCATCACCGGCAGCTACACCGCCCAGGGCGCCACGGGCGTCATGGCCGAGGGCGGCAGCGGCCGGGTCGCTTCGGTCACCAAGCTGCTGGCCTCGGTCGGCGGGAGCGTGGAGTCGTTCTACTTCGGCTTCGGCAGCGACGATTTCTACGTCACCGTCGACGCGCCCAGCAACGCCGCCGTGGCGGCGGCCATGCTGGCCGTGGCCGCGGCCGGAGGCACCAACGCGCGTACGGTCGTGCTGCTCACCCCCGACGAGTTGGACAGCGCCGTGAAGCTCGGGCCCGATTACCGCGCGCCAGGCGCCTGACCGATCACTCGTGGTCGCCTCCCCTAGGCGGACGCTCCGGCAGGGGAGGTGGGACCCTCGAGGGGTCACGGCGTGCCCGGGACCCCGATGTCAGGGCCGCCCTTCGTCCTCGATCAGCCCGCCCACCGTCGCGGGGCTGAACACACCGGCCCGGATGACGACGCCCGCGAGGATGAGCGCGACCGGCCCGAGGATGGCGAGGTCCTCGTCGGTGAGCGCGAGGTAGCGCGCGACGATGGCGAGGAGCACGGCCGCGAGGAAGCTCGCGGTGAGGGCAGGCTCCTTCTGCGTGGTGAACGCGCAGGAAGCGATCCATCACAGCGCCTCGATGGCGGCGAGCCGCCGCCGCCTTGACACGCTCGCGCTCCGCGGCGACCTCGTCGGTGCAGTCGGGTGTGGGGACAGGCCCCGATCGGACTTTCGAGCACCGCCTTGGCGCTCACCCAGGCAGTCCGCGACTTGCCGTCGAGCTCGGAGCTGACGAGCGCGTAGTCACCGCTCGGGTCGTGGCCCAGGTAGTCGCGCATCAGCGGCGGGTCGACCGTCCCGATGGCGAGGCCACCCGGGTAGTCATACAGCTTGCTGCCGTCGCGGACGGTGCAGACCTGGCCACTGGTGTAGTCGCGGGTGGACATGTCCCGCACCTCCGAGTAGCTCCGTGCCATGGCCGCCCATCGCGCGTGAACGCGGCCTTCATCGCTGCCGTCCTGCCGGGGCAGGGCTTGACGTCCTGCCAGTCGCGGTGGCCGAGCGGGATGACCCTCGGGTAGCGGTCCTTCAGCTCGTCCCAGAGCGCGACCATCGAGCGCTGCTGGGCCTCGGTCGGACCCTCCTTCGCGAACCCCGCGACCTCGACGCTGATGACCAGGCAGTTCGGGCTCGTGTCGGGCCAGTACCGCCCGCAGGCCGCCTTCGCGTGGGAGGCGCCGTAGTAGCCGCCTGGGTCGTCGGTCGCGGCGGATGGTCCTCGGGTTGATGGACCCGCTGATGCGGTCCTCGGGCAGGCAGCGCACGACCTCGCCGTCCTTCCACCGGTCGGTCGCCTGCTCGACGGTGTAGTGGACCGACACGCCCCGGGCCGGATCGCGGCTCAGGTACTGGGCGACGTTCTTGCCCCTCGGCGACGTGCCAGATGACCGCGAGCGTCGGCCAGCGGTCGCGGGAGCCGTAGTCGTTGGCGGCGGGGTAGGGGATGGGCTGGTCGGCGAAACGGGTCACGCCTTCAGCCTCGGCAGGTCCACCGACAGGAGGCCGGCGACGGTCAGGAGCAATGGGACTAGGACGGAGGCCCTCGCGTCGTAGTCGTCGACGACGGCATCGAGCAGGACGATCACCACGATGACCCCGATGAGCAGCAGGGCCGCGACCTGACGGGCCCAGTGGTAGTCGTCGGGCGCGAAGGGCTCACGGCTCACGGGGATCGATGTCGACGGACCGGGAACAGGCCGTGGTCCACGAGCCAGGGGATGAGCCTGGCGCCGGTGACCACGCCGAGGACGTAGCACAGGGTCCCGAACAGGAGCAGCTCCGTGAGGCTCACGGAGCGGGCCGCGTCGGCCGGGCGCAGGGCACCGACCCGGCCCGGCGCGTGGTGATGGAGGAGGGGACGTCCGTGCACGTCCCCGGTCTACGGGGCGGTCAGCCGGGCGTCAACCGCGATACCGTACGGATGTTCGGAAAGCCGTACAGAAGGACCCGTGCGGGCTGTCGGATCCGCCGACCGGATCGTCCGTGTCGACCCTCAGGGAGCTCGTCGCAGCGGCGCTCATCCGAATCTGTGGACGTGGTGAATCTTTCGAGCGGCTCATTCGTCAGGTCATCATGGGCGCCGAGCAGCGAGTCGAGACCGAGCCGTCGTTGGCCACGACATCGAGGAGGCACGTGAGCGAGTCGCCGGCGACTGGTCGAGATGCGGAGGTCGGCACGGGGACATCCCAAGCGGCCGCCTTCCAGCGACTCGCCGACGAGCACATCGGGCACGCGTACCGGCTCGCAAATGCGATCCTGCGGAACCCGAGCGACGCCGAGGATGCCGTCCACGACGCCTTCGTCACCGCCTGGTCCCACTGGTCCAGCCTGCGAGACGAGGGCCGGTTCGAGGCATGGTTCGGACGCATCGTCGTGAACACGTGTCGCGACCGACTGCGCCAGATCACGAGATGGCGCCTCACGGACATCTCCGACGAGGTCGGGTTGTCCACCCCCGACGCCGCGAGTGCGGTCCACGACCGGGAGCAGGTCGTGGCGGCGCTTGGTCGCCTCCGGGCCCGACGACCGGATCGTGCTCGCGCTCCGCTACTACCGAGACCTCAAGGTCGACGAGATCGCCGGGCTCCTCGGAATCCCGCCCGGGACAGCCACCTCCCGCCTCCGGAGCGCCCATGAGCGGCTGCGGACCGTGCTGGACGACACCTCACGTGGGGAGAGGACCCGATGAACGAGACCGACCTCGCCACCGCCCTGCGCGCCATCCATCGCGATGCGGCCGCGGCCTCCGAACCTCCGGTCCTGCGATCGCGGGTGCTCGCAATCCCGATCGAGCGACCCGGTGGCTCACACCGCCGCTGGGGCCTGTCCGTGCGCCGCTTCGGATCGATGTTCTCCGCCACCCGCCTCGTCGCCGCGGCCGCCATCGTGGCCCTCGGCACCGGTGCCCTGTTCTTCGCCGGCGGGCAGGGCCCGTCGCCGGTGCCCACCGTCAGCCCCGCCTCGCCATCGCCGGCCGCTGCACCATCGGCCAGGCTCGGCCAGGGCCCGGTGCTGTCCTGGACGAAGCTGGTCCTTGATCCGCGCTCGCTGAAGCTCCCTGACCCTGCTCACCCTGCAGCGCGCGTCGATCGAACCACGAAGCGGATCGCGTGGCTCGGTGACCGCTTCGTCCTCGTGGACGAGGACGCCGGAGCGGTGAGCACCTCGACCGACGGCGCGAGCTGGGTCGTCGAGGATCCCGAGGGCCCCGGTCAGGACTACTTCGAGCCCCTGCTCCTGCAGGAGACCGCGATCTGGCAGGACCGCGTGGTCGGCTGGAACCAACCCGAGGCCGGGCCGCCCGGCCTGCACATCGTCCGACCCCCCGACGAGCCCATCACCCTGTCCACCTTCGATGGGAAGGTCAACCCGGGCGCCGGCGTCGGACCGGCCGGCATCGTGGCCACTGCCACGTCCTACCTCGACCATGACGCCCTCGTCACCTCGGTCATCGGTCCCGACTGGGTCGAGCACATGACCAGCTACGAGCGGCGCGACGGGGTCATCCACATCAGGACCGACGATGGGCGGTCCGCGGACATCGTCCTGGCCGAGTATGGCATCGAGGGGGCGGATTTCAGCCCCTTCGGCTGGTTCAGCCCCGACGGCGCCGAGTGGACGCCCATCCCAGGCTTTCCCCCGGGTGTGGAGGAGGTCGTGGGCGTGTCCGACGGCTTCGTGGCGCGTGCCTCGGCGTCGCGGTGCGACGGATGCCCCGACGGCTACGGGGTAGGGGACTCGTGCGACCGATGCCACGACCGCGCGATGTGGCACTCGCCCGACGGCCTCACATGGCGCGAGATCGGCCCCACGACCTGGGAGGACGACCCCGTCGGGCCATGGGCCGGCGGCGTCCTCTACGCCGAAGGCGAACACCTCGCCCTGTGGGACAGCGCGGGCAAGAGGGAACTGCCCGTGAGCACGGAGGTCCCGGCTCGATCCTCGGACGCGTCGGGTGTCAGCGTCGGGCCGCTCGGCATCATGTGGTTCGACCAGGACGAGGTCCTGTTCTCGCCCGACGGGAGCGCCTGGAGCATCGCGCCGCTCCCCGACGACATGGCGCAGGGCGTCCGCGGGGCGGAGACCGTCGCCGTCGGCGAGGACTCCGTGCTTGTCCTGACGTGGTCCGCGCCTGTGTATAGCGACGACGGTAGGGATCGGCTGGTCCAGGAACCCGTCCCGTCCCTCTGGCTGGGCACCCTCGCGCCCTGAGCTGAGGAGCCACCCATGCGGCGACGCACAGCCAGCCGCCTTCCGCGGCAACCGGATGACGCGAGAGCACCTCCGACCGCCACGGCGGGAGCGCTCCCCGGAGGGCGGCGGTCCGCCATCGGCGGCCGGTCCGGATCGGTCGATGGCACGTCCTCGCCACGGGCGGCGCGGGAGCCGCGCCGCCGTCCACCCTCGTCGGGTCCACGGATGAAAGGGAACACCATCATGCGCACCATCGGACGTCTCGCGACGGGTCTCGCGGCCGCGACCCTCATGGTCGCCGGGACGGTCCTCGGCACCAGCGCCCAGTCGCCGGACGCCAGCCCGCCGACGCCGGATCCCATGGCCGCCGCGGCCGTGACCGGCACCCTCGGCCCGGTGGACTTCAATCGGTCCGGGACCGTTGGGGACCGCCCAGAGTGTCACGTCCAGCGACCCGCGCCTCGGGGGCATCCTGACCTACGTCGAGACCAAGGTCCCGTTCCCAGGGGACATCGGGGTGGGGGCGTCCCGGGTCGAGATCCGCAGCGATGACGGTGCGTGGGTGGGCACCGGGACGGAGTACAGCTCGGGTACGGGGGGGCGACCTCGGAGACGATGATCCTGACGGGCGATGGAGCCTATGCCGGGCTGACGGCCTACCTCACCGTGGATTGGGGAACGCCCGGCAGGCCCTTCAACGGCATCATCTTCCCCGGCGAGATGCCGGAGCCGCCGCCGGCTCCGTAGTCGGTCCGGCCGATCGAGCACGTGTGACGGGACGCGGGTGCTCACACCGCCCGCGTCCCGCACGTCCACGGCCCGGTCCGCTGGGTCTGCGATGGACCGTCCGGGACGAGCCGCAGACCCAGCCGTCGTTCGCTCCTGCCGAGCAGGTAGGCAGCCTGCGCGACGTTGAGGCATCCGGTGCGCCGGTACAGCCCTGACAGATGCTGCCGTGCGGTCGACTCCGCGATGTCCAGCTCGTGCGCTGCGGCTGTGATCGAGCCGTTGGCGATGTAGGCGCGCAGGACCTCGAGCTGACGCCGGGTCGGACGCTGGCGGACAGTGGCCGCCATCAGGCGCTCCTCGCGACGGCGAGCCTCGGCCCGGCCGCCGTCCGCGTCCGGTTCACGAGCGTCAATGGGGGTCGCGGCCGAACGTGAGTTACGAAGGGGCTATCCCTCTCGCCCCGACCACCCGTGAACGTTAGGTTCATGACGCCGACCGCCGGCGCGTCTTGGTCCCCAGCCACTCCGCTCGCCCGCGGATGGGGACCCGCACGAGGGTGGTTCGCGGGTGCCCGTCCCTCGCCGGGCGCGCCAACATCCGAGTTCAGAATGGCCTCATCGGGCGTCCGGTGACGCCTTTCTCATGCACTCCGGAGGGTTGCTGGTCATGATCTGGTCACGATGGTCGAAGGGCTCTCGGATCGCCAACGACTGCATCGGCTGAGCCACTAGGCGCCCGCCCCTGGCAGGTCGGCATCCGACGCCCACGGCACCTCTTCCTGCGTGCCAAGGCCCGCGAGGATGGACCGGAGGACCCACGGAGCTCTTGACGCATCCTGGGCCGAAAGACCATGGCCGAAGCGGTCCCGGATGACGCCCAAGAAGACGGGTCGCGTCCGCGCGAAGGCATCTCTGCCCGCTGGGGTCAGAAGTGCGTCGACCGTGCGCCGGTTCGTGGGTCGTGTCTCCCGAACGACCAGGCCTTGCCAGGACGAGCCAAGATCGGAGTACGGTGGCTTCTCACCAATTCCGCTCGGTCCGAACGGACGACCATGGAGCTAGCCGATGCGGGGCGCCGCCAAGCAGAATGGGACACGGCGTCAGGCCCCCCCTCGACGACTCCGACTTCGGGCTCATTCGGTCTGTGCGAGTGCTTGATTCGATGAGCGGCGTGACCCGCCATAACTCGCCCCATTTGCGGGACGATGCGATGCGGGACGGCGATCATGACGCGCCGATCGCGACCACCAGGCTCGATCCAAGCATGACCAGTCCCACCGGCACCCACAGCTTGCGCTCGCCGGGGCTCCGGCTCGCCGCGTTCACGACCACGCTCAGCGCGGTTATGGCCACGACGACCCAGATGAGCCAGGGATACCCAGCGGTGAGTTCGCGAGCGGTCACGCCCGCTCGGGACAGCACCACGATGGCCAATACGCCCAGGACCAGCGCCTGCGCGGCGGCCACTACTCGCATCGCAGGCGGCAACCGGCCGGGGTAGGTGCCGCCCATCGCGTAGGCGCCCCACGGTACGCCGAGGGCCAGGAGGACCTGGAACGCGATGACGATGACAGATGCTGCGGTGTAGACAAGGGCCGCGATCTCGACGATGTCCATGTCTGGCGTCGCCTTACAGGTCAGACGAGGAGGATGACGCCAATCGCGATCAGCCAGAGGTCGCGCGCATGGATGTCACCTCGGACAGTCGCCGGGGACATACCAGCAACGCATCAGGCAGCGACTGGGAGTGTGACACATGGGAAGCGTCGGGTAGGGCCCACTGACTCGGGCATGCGTCGGTGTCAGGTGCTGTCACGGGCGCGATCGAGGCCTTCGAGGATGAGGTCGAGTCCCCGCTCGAACTCGGCTCCGTAGTCGTATCCCGGCTGCATGACGTGCTCGACTGTCAGCTCGGCGAGGTACGGGTACTCGTCGGCTGGGAACTGGTCAAGGAAGTCCTGCGCCACCGCCGGGGGCGCCTCGGATACGTCGAACGGCAGGTTCTGCTGCTGGAGTGCGAACCCATAGATGTAGCTGTCCATAAGGGAATAGGCGAGTGCGGTCATCCCGATCGAAAAGCCTGCCTGACGGAGGCTGCCGAGCACCGCGTCGTGATGTCGCAGGGTCGCGGGACCCGGGTTGCGGCGCGACTCCATCAGACCGACCGCCCACGGGTGCCGTGAGAGCGCCTGGCGGACCGACACCGCCCGCTGACGCATGGCGATCTGCCATCCGACACCCGGGGACGGCATGTCGACCTCGCTGAAGACGAGGTCCACGAGCCCGTCCACCAGCTGGTCCTTGTTCTTGAACCAGTAGTAGAGGGCCATGGGCCTGACGCTGAGCTCCTTGGCCAGGTTGCGCATGCTGAGCGCCTCGATCCCGCCGCGATCGGCGAGCTCGACCGCGCAGCGCAGGACCCGCTCCCTGCTCAGGGGGATGCGGCCCACACGTGTCTTCGTGGTTCCGTCTTGCGTCGTCATCGGCTCCTCATCGTGACCTGATCGCGACCCAGAGGCACTGTCGGCGGGCTTGACGTTCTGTACACCGTACAGGTACTGTACGCCGTACGCTGTACATCGTACAGGACGAGGAGGCACGGCCATGAAGGCGATCACCCAGGACCGTTATGGGTCGCAGGAGGAGCTCGAGCTCAGCGAGATCGACAGGCCCGAGATGGCTGACGACGAGGTGCTCGTCCGCGTCCAGGCGGCGTCCGTCCATGTCGGTGACTGGATGCTCATGGGCGGCAGGCCGTACGTGATGCGAATGGCGACCGGTCTGCGCAAGCCCAAGAATCGGGTCCCGGGTACGGATGTCGCCGGGACGGTCGAGGCCGTCGGCGCCAATGTCACCCGCTTCAGAGCCGGTGACGAGGTTTTCGGCTGGTGCGCGGGGGCCTTCGCCGAGTATGCGGTCGGCATCGAGGACCACTTCGTGCCGAAGCCTGACAATCTCACCTTCGAGGAGGCTGCCGCGGTCGGTGTATCTGCCACCACCGCGCTCCAGCTGCTCCGCGACCAGGGGAAGGTCAAGCCGGGGCAGAAGGTGCTCATCAACGGTGCGTCGGGCGGCGTGGGCACCTTCGCGGTCCAGATCGCCAAGTCCCTTGGGGCCGAGGTGACCGGGGTGTGCGGGCCAGCCAATGTCGACATGGTCCGGTCCATCGGGGCCGACCACGTCATCGACTACACGACGGACGACTACACCAAGGGCACTGCCCGCTACGACTTCATCCTCGACAACGTGGGGAACCACTCGCTCGGGTCCTCGCGACGCGTGCTCACTCCCGGCGGGCTACTGCAGCCGAATGGCGGAGGACACTCGGGTGGTGCCATGGGCACCCTGCTCAAGGCCATGGTCACATCGCTCGTCGTGCGTGCGCAGGGACGTCCGTCCGTGAAGTTCCAGAACCACGAGGATCTCGTCACCTTGGCAGGACTCGCGTCCGAAGGCAAGGTCAGCCCGGTCATCGATGGGACCTATCCGTTGCACGACACCCCCAAGGCACTCGGCCATGTCGGGGACGGGCATGCGCGCGGCACAGTCGTCATCGCGGTGGCCGAGGCGTCGGTCGATGCTATCCCTTCCGCGAAGGCGATGACCCTGGCCCAGCCGACACCTGTCGGTCCGTACTCGAACTCCCCCCGCGCTTGAGGCGCACACAAGACCGAACGATCGGAGATCAATGATGCGGACGATCACCCACACCATCGACATCGCGGCGAGTCCGGATGAGGTGTGGCGTGTCCTCGCTGACCTGCCTGCGTACAAGGACTGGAACCCGTTCCTCATCGAGGCCTCAGGCAAGGTCGAGGTCGGCTCGCGCCTGCGCATCGTGATGCGGCCCGGCACCCGGACGATGACGTTCTCACCCACGGTGCTCAGGGTCGTGCCGCAGCAGCGACTCGAATGGCGCGGACGGTTGCTCGTCCGCGGCCTGTTCGATGGGGACCACGAGCTAGTGCTGGAGCCACTACCCGGCGGATCGTGCCGCTTCACGCAGAGCGAGCGCTTCACGGGCCTCCTGGTCCCGTTCTTCGGCTCGGTGCTCGGGGACACGGACAAGGCCTTCGTCCGCATGAACGAGGCCCTCCGGGCGCGCGTCGAGGTGACCGGAAGCAGCAGCCCTGACGTAATCCAGGCTGGATAGGATCGTGGGCCTTCGGACCGATACCACGGGAACACCGTGACCTCGCTACGGCCCATGGCCGGCAAGACCGTCCTGATCACCGGCGGCACCGGCGGCATCGGCTACGCGACGGCCACCGGCCTGGCGTCGATGGGCGCTCGGGTCGGAGTCATCGGGCGCGACAGGAGGCGTACAGCCGACTCGGCGGCGGCCATGGCGGCAGCGTCGGCCGACCCTGACTTGGAGCTGTTCCTGGGCGACCTGTCCTCCCAGGCAGAGGTGCGCAGGCTGGCCACCGAGGTGCTCGATCGCCTGCCGCGGATCGATGTGCTCATCAACAACGTCGGCGGTTCCTGGGACACCCGCCACGTCACCGCGGACGGGCTCGAGCGCACCTTCGCGGTGAACCACCTCGCGGCATTCCTGCTGACCGATCTGCTCCTCGATCGACTCAAGGAGAGCGGCCAGGCGCGAGTGGTCACGGTATCGTCCGGGGCGCACACGACCGGCCGGATCGACTTCGATGACCTCCAGGCGACGCGGTCCTGGTCGGGCGCGCGGGCGTACAGCCAGTCCAAGCTGGCGAACGTCCTGTTCACCTATGAGCTGGCCAGACGACTGCAGGGCACCGATGTCACGGCGAATGCCCTCCATCCGGGTGTGGTTCGGACATCGTTTGGGGCGGATGACCCCGGCGTCGTCCAGCGCTTGATCGTCCCGTTCGTCCGGCCGTTCATGCGGAGCCCTGCCAGGGGCGCCACCACGTCGATCCACCTGGCGTCGTCTCCTGACCTCGCTGGCAGGACGGGCGGGTATTACTCCGACAGCAAACCCAAGCGGTCCTCGACCGCGAGCTATGACGAGGCCGTCGCCGCGCGGCTATGGCAGGTGAGCTCCGATCTGGTCGGCATGCCGGTCCGCCCCGCGGCAACGGGCGCGACGATGCCATGAGGGCATTCATCCGGGACGATTACGGCTCGCCCGATGTCCTGGAACTCCGGACGGTCGACAAGCCAACGGTCCACGACGGTGAGGTGCTGGTCCGAGTCCGAGCGGCATCCCTGAATCAGGCCGACCTCGACTATCTGTACGGTCGGCCCCTGCTCACCCGGATGGGCACCGGGTTCCGCCGACCCAGGAACCCGGGCCTCGGGTTGGACGCGGCCGGAGAGGTCGAAGCGGTCGGGAGTGGCGTGACGGCATTCCTGCCCGGTGACGAGGTCTTCGGGGACCTGACGCAGTTCGGGTACGGCGCGTTCGGCGAGTACGCCTGTGCCGTCGAGCGTGCGTGGGCCCACAAGCCGCCCAGCATGAGCCTCGAGGAGGCGGCGACCGTGCCGCAGTCGGGCATCCTGGCGCTGCAAAACCTGAGGGGCGGGAGGCGCATCGGGCCAGGCGACAGGGTCCTGATCAACGGGGCGTCGGGAAATGTCGGCCCGTTCGCGGTCCAGATCGCCAAGGCGTTCGGAGCGCATGTGACCGGGGTCTCCCGCACCAGCAAGCTGGACCTGGTGCGCGGGCTGGGCGCCGACGAGGTCATCGACTACACCGTCGAGGACTACACCCGCGGCGGGCAGCGGTACGACTGGATCCTGGACATCGCCGGGAACCACTCGCTCCTTGAGTGCCGACGCGCCTTGAAGCCGCGAGGCGTCTACGTCCTGATCGGGGGCCCGATGCGCAGGATCTTCGCGGCCCTGTTGCTGGGACCTCTCATCTCGCTGGCCGGGAGCAGGAAGATGGGTCTTCAGATGGGATGGAAGCCGTTCAAGCAGGAGGACGTGGCCTTCCTGAGCGAGCTGATCGAGGCCGGCAAGATCACCCCGGTCATCGATCGGACGTACCCGCTCGAGGAGGTGCCAGCCGCCCTGCGCTACCTGGAGGCAGGGCAGGCTCGGGGGAAGATAGTCATCACCGTATGACCTCACGGGCACGAGGACCGCGGGAAGCCCAGCACACGCGGAGATTCCCACCGCGTCCACAGCCGACGGCATGTTGGCGGCCGACCTCGAACTCGTGATTGCCGCGGCCTGCGCCGAGCGATCCTGTCCGTCAGCTCCGGAGCCGACCCGGGGTGAGGCCTCGGAAGAAGCTTCGCTGGAGCACGATGAACAGGAGCAGCGGGGGCACGATGGCGATGGTCATCCCCGCGAACGTGAGCCCCTGGTCGGTGGCGTAGAACGTCGAGAAGCGGCTCATGGCGAGCTGCACCGTGAACGCGTCGGGCTGCTGGATGAGCACCAGGGCTCCGCCGAAGTCGTTCCAGGAGAAGATCGCGACGAGCACCGCGACAACGAGGATGCCGGGTCGCGCGAGCGGGACCACGATACGAAGGAGTACGTCCAGCCTGCCTGCGCCGTCGACCCGCGCGGCATCGATCACGGACTGCGGGATCGTCCGCATGTATCCCGCGAGGATCAGGGTCGCGAACGACACGTAGGCCACCGTGTTGAAGAGCGCCAGGCCCGGCAGGCTGTCGATCAGACCGAGTGTCCGGAACATCGAGAACATCGGGACGATGAGCACGTCGGTGGGGACGATCAACGGCGCCAGGACCGCGATGAAGAGCGCGGCCCGCCACGGCGGCCGCAACTGCGTGAAGGCATACGCGGCGGACACCGACAGCGCCACGACGATGGCCACGGTGAGCGCGGTGACATAGGCCGAGTTCAGGAGCGCCACGCCGAGCTGCCCGCGAGCCCAGGCTTCGCCGAGGTTCCCGATCGCAGGCGGCCGGGGCATGTCCCATGGGGCCCGATAGATGTCGGCGGTCGGCCTGACCGCGTTCGTGAGCGTCCACACCACCGGGTACAGCCAGACCACAGCGAGGACGCCGAGGAAGGCCGTCGACCAGCGCAGTCGCCGCGCCCGGCTCACGAGCGCACCGCCTCGGCGCGTCGATCGAGGAACCGGTACTCCACGACCGCGAGCAGCAGCACCATGACCATCAGGATCATCGCCATGGCCTGTGCGTAGCCGACGTCGAGGAACCGGAACGCCGTGACGTACACGTCGGTCGCCACGGTCTCGGTGGCGTGCGAGGGACCGCCCGCGGTCATGGTCCACACCAGGTCGAAGATGCGCAGCGTACCGAGCGTGGTCAGGAGCACCAGTCCGAGGGTCTGCGGCCACAGCAACGGCCAGGTGATGCGCCGCATCCGCTGGAACCTGCCGGCACCCTCGAGGACCGCGAACTCGTGGTACTCGCGCGGATGCGACTGGATGGCCGCGAGGTAGACGACCATCGTGAAGCCCGTAAACCGCCACAGAAATGCCACCATCACCGCCCACAGGGCCGTGTCCGCATCCTGCAGCGGCGCGACCGTCCGCGTGTCCAGCCCGACAGCAGCGCCGACCGTCGCCACGATCCCGAAGAAGGGCGCGTACAGGAACTTCCAGACCACCCCGACCGCCACCGGCGCGAGGATCACGGGCAGGAAGAACACGACCCGGAAGAACCCCTGTCCGCGTCTCGTTTCGGCGACCAGGACGGCCAGGCACAGCCCGAGGCCCGTCTGGAGCACGACCGCGACCGCGGTGAACAGGATCGTGTTCACCACGCTTCGATGGAACACCGCGTCGCCGAGGATCGCGCGCACGTAGTGGTCGAGGCCCACGAAGGCCGCGAGGTCGAAGCCCTGCGTGTCATGAACGCTGAGCACGAGGCCGTAGGCGAGCGGGTAGCCCAGGAAGGCGACCAGGACGACCAGCACCGGTACGACGAACAGCAGGTCGATGGCGCCCTCGCGCCGCCGCTGGTGCCGCGACCGCAGGCCAGGGCGCGAGCGCATCACGCGAGCGAGCCCTGGTGCAGCCCGGCTGCGCCCGTCAGCCCCGGCCCGTCATCGTCCCGGGTCACGCTGGAACCATAGAATTGCCTCTACCCTCGACCCGCCGCATGTGAAATGGAGGTCTGCCTTCCGTCACGACGGAGTCGACGAGGAAGGAGCCAGATGTCGCGAACCCTGCCGACGAGCGACAGCAGTCCGCCGCGTACGTTCGATCGTCGCAGCGTCCTGAGACTAGCTGCCGGGCTCGCCGGTGGTGCGGCGGTCGGCCCGCTGCTCGCGGCGTGCTCGCCGACGGTCGCACGCGCCGCCCCGCAGGCCGGGGTCTCCGAGGCTCCCGGGACGGCGCCGGTGTCGGGTCCCATCACCGTCCTGCTCGAGGGCGGCGACTTGGCATCCGAGCCCGCGATACAGCAGGTCTACGACGACTTCCGGGTCCTGCACCCCGGCATCGAGTGGGACATCCGCGCCCTCCCCGGACTGGGTCCCGAGTTCGACCGGCTCGCACGTGCCGCGATCGCCTCCGGCGAGCCGGTGGGCCTCGTGATGCTCGACGGCCTGTTCGTCCGTGCCTGGACCCGTGACGGCCTGCTGGCGGACCTCGGGGCGGACCCACGCATGGCCGGGATCCTCGCGCGGGTGCCGGAGCCCTTCCACCTCGGAGGTCTCGACGAGTCGACCCGCGCCTTCCCGCTCGCGCTGAGCCGCGGTGTCCACACCACCGGCATGTACTACAACAAGGCCCTGCTCGACCAGGCAGGACTCGGGTCCCCCACGACGATCGCGGATCTCAGGTCGATGGTGCAGCCGCTGGCGGCACTCGGTGCGGCGCCGCTGGTGCACCCCGCCGGCGACGTGCCGTTCGACCCGTTGCTCGTCATGTGGCTGCTGCCCATGATCGCCGGTCGCTTGGGCGACCCGCTGGCCTTCGTGGAGGACACCGTTCGCGGGGATGTGGGATACGACAGCCCCGAGTGGATCGAGACCTTCGGGGCCATCGCCGACCTCTCGACGTCGGGCATCCTGCTCGAGGGGTCCGGCGCCGTGGACTACGCCACGATGCAGCAGCTGTTCCTCCAGGGCAGGGCGGCCATGACCTACAACGGGTCGTGGATGCTGCCCCAGCTCGAGGCCGGGACCCCGACGGTCCCCTTCGACCTGCACGTCGCGCCACTCCCGGTCATCGACGGCGCGTACCGGGCGCGCTCGATCCTGGCGTGGACCGGCTTCGCGCTCCCAGCGCGGTCGTCCGCGAGCGCCGACCGCGTCATCGCGTTCCTCGAATACGCGAGCCGGCCCGAGGTCGACCATGGCGTGGTCGAGGCGAGCCAGTCCTACTCGCCCCTGGCGGAGTCGAACGCCGCGATCCACGACAGCGTGGCGCGGGAGTTCCTGCCGATGCTCGAGGATGCCATCACTCCCTTGAACTGGCTGTGGGAGCCCGAGATCGACGCCGAGATGGGCGATCAGGTCCAGGCCCTCGTGCAGGGGGAGACCGACGCCGCCTCGGCGGGCAGGGCCATCGAGGCCGTCGCGCGGGACCTGCGTGCCGCGGGTCGCAGCTACTACCCGTGACCGACCAGCTGCTCGAGACCAAGCTCTACATACCGAGGCTGCGACGGGCACCAGTCGCCCGCGGGAGGCTGATCGGGCAGCTCCACTCATGGAGCCGGACCCAGGCTGACGCTGGTCTCGGCCCCGGCGGGCTTCGGCAAGACGACGCTGCTGGCCGAGTGGGTCGCGCTCTCGCCCGACGCCGAGCGCTCCGTGGCCTGGGTGTCGCTGGACGAGGGGGACGGCGCACCCGCGACCTTCTGGGCGTACGTCTTCTCGGCTCTCGACACTGTGGCGCCGGGGGTGGGCCTCCGGTCGCTGTCGCTGCTGCGGGAGGCCCGGCCCCAGCCCATCGAGGTCATCGTCGCCACCCTGCTCAACGACGTGGCCGCGCTCCAGCGCGGCATCGAGCTGGTCCTCGACGACTATCACACGGTCGATGGGCCCGACCTCCAGCCCGGCATGACGTACATGCTGGAGCACCTGCCCACCCAGTTGCGTCTCGTGATCGCCACGCGCGCCGACCCCGCGCTACCGCTCGCCCGACTCCGCGCGAGGGGCGAGCTCGTCGAGATCCGCGCCGCCGACCTGCGCTTCACATCGGCTGAGGCGACCGAGTACCTGCACCGGGCGATGGGCCTCGAGCTGGCCCCACAGGACATCGCCACGCTCGAGGGGCGCACCGAGGGCTGGATCGCGGCACTCCAGCTGGCGGCGCTCTCGATGCAGGGCCGCGACGACATCGCAGGGTTCATCGCGGGCTTCGCCGGCGACGATCGCTACATCGTCGACTACCTGGCGGAGGAGGTCCTGCAGCGTCAGCCCGAGCGCGTCCGGAGCTTCCTGTTGGAGACGTCGATCCTCGGCCGCTTGACAGGCGCGCTCACCGATGCCGTCACCGGGCAGGGTGGCGGCCGGGCGACGCTCGAGTCGCTCGACCGCGGCAACCTGTTCCTCGTGCCGCTCGACGACCGCCGCCAGTGGTACCGGTATCACCACCTGTTCGCTGACGTGCTGCGGGCGCGCCTGCTCGATGAGCGACCCGAGCAGGTCCCGCGCCTGCATCAGCGGGCCGCCGAGTGGCTCGAGGAGCACGGCGAACGATCCGAGGCCATCCGGCACGCACTGGCCGCCGGTGGCTTCGAGCGAGCGGCCGACCTCATCGAGCTCGCCATCCCGGAGACGAGCCGGATCCGCCAGGAGACCACGCTGCGCCGGTGGCTCGAGGCGCTGCCGGCGGACCTCGTCAGGATGCGTCCCGTGCTCAGCAACGCGTATGCCGGGTCCTTCCTCGTCCGGGGCGAGACCGATGGCATCGAGGAGCACCTACGGAACGCGGAACGATGGCTCGATGCCGCAGCGGATGCCCCGGACGCCGAGCGACCGGCGGGAATGGTCGTCGTGGATGAGGAGGCCTACCGGGAGCTGCCCGCCGGCGTCGCGATCCACCGGGCAGGACAGGCCAGCCTCCTGGGCGACCAGGCCGGCGCGATGGCACACGCGCGCCGGGCGCTGGCCCTCGCCGGCGATGATGGGTACCAGGCGCGGGGGGCGGCCGCGGCACTCCTGGGCATCACGTGCTGGACCATCGGGGATCTGGACGCAGCAGAGCGCTACTGCACCGACGCGATGGCGGACCTGCAGCGGGCCGGCTTCCACTCCGATGCCCTCGGGCTCACCATCAAGCTGGCCGACATCCTGATGGCGCGGGGGAGGCTCGGCGACGCGTTCGCCACGTACGAGCGGGGACTGCAGGCCTCGAGCGGTCACGGCGCACCGCCGCTACGCGGCACCGCGGACATGCTCGTGGGCCTGAGCACCATCTGCCGCGAGCGCGATGACCTCGATGCCGCTCGGACGCACCTGCACGAGAGCCGCGAGCTGGGCGAGCAGAGCGCCCTACCCCAGAACCCGTATCGCTCGCGGGTCGCCCTGGCCCTCATCCGGCGGTCCGAGGGGGACCTCGACGCTGCGCTCGAGCTCCTCGGCGATGCCGAGCGCCTGTACGAAGGGGACTACTCCCCGGACGTTCGTCCCGTGTCCGCCACCCGGGCACGCCTCTGGATCGCCCAGGGACGGCT
Organism: uncultured Chloroflexia bacterium; assembly: GCA_963760625.1. Classification (GTDB taxonomy): domain Bacteria; phylum Chloroflexota; class Limnocylindria; order Limnocylindrales; family CSP1-4; genus JAFMJV01. The sequence continues at coordinate 83,945 of CAVXDU010000007.1, read as the reverse complement.
GTCGGAGGCGAGTGCGTGGGCGCGCGGTCGCGGCCTCGCGGCCACCGACGAGCTGTCGTACCTGCATGAGTTCGAGCACCTCACGCTCGCGAGGCTGCTCCTTGCCGAGGGAGTCCGGGAACCGGTGGACGTCGGGCTGCCGGGGGTCCTCGGGTTCCTCGAACGCCTCCTGGAAGCTGCCGAGGAGGGCGGTCGGGCGGGCAGCGTCATCGACATCCTGGTCGCGCGGTCCCTCGCCCATCACGCCGCAGGCGACACCGGGGCTGCGGTCACCTCGCTCGTGCGTGCGATCGGACTGGCCGAGCCGGAGGGATATGTTCGCACCTTCCTCGACGAGGGCCAGCCGATGATGGCACTGCTCGAGGTGGCGGCCAGGGCTCCGCGAGCCTCGACCTACGCCCGCCGACTGCTGTCGGGTCCGGTCCCGCTCCATCGTCCCCAGCCTGTAGCTCGATCTGCTCATCGAGCCGCTGAGCGAGCGCGAGCTCGAGGTGCTCCGTCTCCTCGAGAGCGATCTCACCGGCCCCGCCATCGCGAGCGAGCTCGTGGTCTCGCTGGCCACGGTGCGGACGCACACGCGCAACATCTACGCCAAGCTCGGCGTGAACAGCCGCATGGCGGCCGTGCGCCGTGCCTCGGAGCTCGGCCTGCTGTCGCGCACCAGGGGCACGCGGACCACCGGCTAGTCCCGCAGCCCCGGACCCCTTCGCTCCCGTGAGGCGACGCTTCGGCCATGCCTGCGGCCCGCTGGCCGCGGCGAAGAATCATCAGGTCGCTCATCACATGTGGTGATGCGCACTCATCACACCCGCTCCCACCTTGTGTCCAGTGACTCGGGTCGGTGTCGCCGACCGGGGCACCAGCTGGCAACACGCAAGAGGAGCGACATGACCCAGGGACACGACCAGGCAATAGATCGCGATGACGCCGGCCGGTACGAGATCCGGCTTGCCGGCCACCTCGGCGGGCGATGGGCAGCCTGGTTCGATGGCTCGACGATCAGCCAGGAGAGCGACGGCGTGACCGTCCTCACAGGCTTCGTGCCCGACCAGGCGGCACTCCACGGTCTGCTCCAGCGCGTGCGTGACCTTGGCCTGCCGCTCATCTCGGTGCAGCGCATCGGCGCTGCCCCAGCCGATCAGGCGACCTCAGGTGCGCGAGCGCGCACCACCCCACGACAAGGAGACTGACATGGCCAACACCACACGGACCACAGCCACCGGACGCGCCCCCATGGACGCGATGCGCAAGCACGCGCTCGTCGCGGGCCTGTTCTACATCATCACCTTCATCTCCATCCCCACACTCGCGCTGTACGGCACCCTCAAGAACGATCCGGCGTGGATCCTGGGCTCCGGCAACGACAGCGGCGTGCTCCTGGGCACCGTCCTCGAGCTCATCGTGGCCCTCGCCGGCATCGGCACCGCGGTCGCCTTGTTCCCGGTGGTCCGGCGCCAGAACGAGAGCTTCGCGCTCGGCTTCGTCACCACCCGCATCGTCGAGGCCGCGATGATCTTCACGGGTGTCGTGAGCCTGCTGTCGCTCGTCACGCTGCGACAAGACCTGGGCGCAGCAGCCAGCGCCTCGGACGCACCTTCCCTCGTGACCACCGGTGCATCCCTGACTGCGACCTACAACTGGGCGTTCACGGTAGGCCAGAGCCTCATGCCGGCGTTCAACGCACTGCTGCTGGGCACCCTGCTGTACCGCTCACGCCTCGTACCGCGTGTCCTGCCCACGGTGGGCCTCATCGGAGCCCCGATCCTCATCATCGCCACGGTCGCCACGATCTTCGGCGCCGTCGAGCAGTACTCGGCACTGGGCGGGCTTGCCGCGCTACCGATCGCGGTCTGGGAGTTCTCGCTCGGCCTGTACCTGACCTTCAAGGGCTTCAAGGCGTCCGCTCCGATCATGGTTGCGGCAGCCGCAGAGGCGGCTGGCGCCTCGGGTTCGGCCGTGGCGGCACAGGCCCGCGCGGGCTTCACCACCCAGCCTGGCGCCGCCTGACCGCGCGCCAGTCAAGCGACCTCCCGGACAGCGAACGTCATCTGACGCTCGCTGTCCGGTGTGGAACGCGATTGATCCGCCACCGATCCCAGCCTTCTGACGAGGACACGCATGCGACTCTTGCGGGAGTTCTCCCGGCGCAAGCTGCGGACGGACCTGACCATCATCGGCAACACCATCGGCATCTGGGCGCTGGTGGTGTTCAGTTCGATGGCCAACAAGATCAATAGCCTGGTCGGTCTGGGCGACGGTCGGGTGCTCCCCCGGGCCGCCGTGTTCATCCGACCGGTGAACGTGCCCCACGCGGACGGCCTCCTGGCAGGGCTCGGCTGCGAGCTCGACGCGGAGGGCTTCCCGCTGGTCGACGCGACCGGTCGGTGCAGCGCTCCAGGTGTCTGGGCGGCGGGCAATGTGGTCGACCCGCGCCTCCAGGTCATCGCCGCAGCCGGAGCAGGGTCCGTGGCAGCCATCGCGATCAACGCCGACCTGGTGCGAGAGGACGTCGAGCGGGCCCTCAAGGCGGGCAGCCAACCTCCCGCCCAGGAGCTTTACCGCGGCTTGAGCGACATGAACGGCGTGAACAGCTGCGGCTCGGGTCCCGTGAGCTTCGAGCGGAGCTCTGCGTTCGGCTCACCGAGGAGCTCGCCCTCGACGGTCGCCCGTCTCGAGGACCTTCGCCGAGATCTCGCTCATGTTCGCACCGTGCTCGAGCAGCGCCTCGGAGCTCGCGAACCGCTCGATCACGACGGCCTCCGACTCGTCCTCGTTGAAGTAGATCGCGTACTCCAGCGTACCGCTCTCCTTCGCTCGGACGATGTCCATGGCCTGCGCAGACAGTCGCTTGTACTCCGCCACCTTGCCGGGATGGAACCGGAAGCGAGCGATCCCGACGAGTTCACCCAAGAGTCTGGCCTCCCATCTGATCCGATGCTGGAGCCAGTGTCAGACCACGACGGGATCCGTGCAGGCGACGGCGGGCCTCGAGCCGCGGGCGGGTGGGGCCACCCGAGCTCGGCTGGGCGGGCTGGGGCGCCGCGCGTCACCCGTGAAGGCCGAGGCCGCGGATCGGTGCACGATAAGGCTTATCCTCGACCTCGCCCCGATCCTCGGGGGCGTCTTCGGCGACGCGGTGGAGCAGCCGGACGACCTCGATCCCCAAGTCCACAGCTACTTCGGAGCGATGCCGCTTCGGGATCTTCTGGAGTTCGCAGCTCCTTCCGGCGGTCCAGACCCGGACGAAGAGCACGACCTGATGCTGGGCGCTATTCCTTTCCTGTCATCCGGGTCCCCTGACGACCGTGCCCGGGCCGCGCCAATGGGCGCGCGCCAATGGGCCGCGCCTCATGATGGCCACGACGCTCATGCGATAGGGAGCTGCGCGATCGGGCGCGTGTTGCCACCTGATGCCCAACCTCAATGGCCCCGACGCGTTGTTCGGGGTGGTCGGGGTCCGGAAGGTATCGTTGATCCGCCCAGGATGACCGTCGCGAGTCAACCGCACCCTCGCCAGCGAAAGGAGACCGGCATGGGCATCATCGCAGCCGACCTGTTCATCACCCTCGACGGGGTCTATCAGGCACCTGGCGGCCGGGACGAGGACCGCTCGGACGGCTTCGAGTTCGGCGGCTGGCAGGCGCCCTTCGGCGATGAGGCGATCGGCGCATCGATCATGTCCAGCATCGAGCGGACCGACGCGCTGCTGCTGGGCCGCCGCACGTACGACATCTTCTCGTCGTTCTGGCCGTTCCAGCCGCTGACCGACCCGGTCGCGGCGAAGTTCGCCGCCATCCCGAAGTACGTGGTCTCGCGCACGCTCATCGATCCCGAGCTGGGCCGGCACCACGGTGCTGCAGGACGCCGCGGCCGTCGGGTCGCTGCGCGACCGGTTCGACGAGGTGCACACCTGGGGCAGCGGCGAGCTGCTGCGGAGCCTCCTCAGGGAAGGGCTCGCTGGATCGCCTGAACCTGTGGATGTATCCCATCGCTCTCGGCACCGGCAAGCGCCTCTTCGATACCGGCACTGTGCCGGTGACCTTCCGCCCAGCGCAGGCGGCGCAGGTGTTCGATACCGGGGTGCTGGCCCTGGTGCTGGAACCGGCGGGCGATGTCGAGACGGGCGAGATGGCCTCCGGTCAAGGGTCGTAGCATCGAGCAGGCCGCACGACCCGGAGCAGCAGGCCGGGCAATGGCGCAGTTCCATCCGCTAGGTCGCGAGGTCACATCATCGAGTCTGCGCCGACGTGCGCCCCAGTCGCCCGGTACCCCCACGCTTGCTCCGCCCACTGGCGATGGACGGCTACCTTCTCGGCTCGTACCGCATCGCCACTGCCCCCGAGGCGAACTCCAGCCGGCCCACGAGCTTCAAGTCGACATGCTTCGATAACCCCGCGAACAACGTCGGCCCGTGGCCCGCGAGCCTGGGATGCACCACGAACTCGTACTCATCGATCAATCCCAGCTCCGTCAGCGCCAGCGGGAGCTGCACACCTCCCACGAACAGTCCGTTGCCCGACTCCCGCTTGAGCTGCTGAACGGCCTCGCCCAGGTCCCCGCGCACGAGTTCCGCGTTCCAATCGACCTGCTCCAGGGTGCTCGACACGACGTACTTCTTTGCCGCGTCGATCGTCCGCGCGAAGGGCTCCATCCAATCAGGTCGTCGCTTCCGTCGGCGCCGGCAGCCGCCACGCTGACTTCCATCATCTCGTACGTCACCCGGCCAAAGAGGAGGGCATCGGCCTGGGCGAGATTCTCGACCGCGTGACGATGCAAGTCCTCGTCCACGATGCCCACACGATGATCGCAGCAGCCGTCCAGGGTGACGTTGATGGAGTACCGCAGGGGACCCATATCGCAAGGGTACCGCCGGTGGCGTATGCAGTCACACCGAGAACCGCCACCTCGTCGCCCCGTTCGGTTCAGCGGTGGCGACGCCGAACACCGTGTCGAATCGGAGCCGGAACACCTGCCAGGGCGGCGGCCCGGCGCTGGGCGCACTGTACCGGGCCGTGAGCAGTGGCTGGTGCCCGTAGCGGTCGAGGTTGGTCGTCTCGATCGGTCGGATATCGCTCACGCTGTGGCGACATCGGGCAACGCAGCCTCTTCCGTCGGGTCGAGCAGCTGCTGTGCGGTGAACCGGTCGGTGATGAGGCAGTTGACCCAGCCTCCAAGGAGCGCCGCCCGGATGGCCAGCACCTTGGAAGGACCACCCGCGACGCCGATGGCGCGAGGCACCCGGCGCAGTTGCGTCCAGCTCGATGCCGATGACCCGCGTGTCGAGCGGCGTATCCACGGGCCGGCCGTCGGCGGCGAGATAGCGCAGGCCGATGTCGCCCACGCCCCCGGCGTCCCGCACGGTGGCCAGCTCGTCGGTCGAGAACACGTTGCCGGAGCTGGCGAGCAGCCCCGATGGCTCGCGGCCACCGATGCCCACGAGCGCGACGGTGAGCTGCTCGAACAGCGCGGTCGCACGCCGCACGAACGGCTCGTCGAGCAGCACCCGCCGGGCCTGCGCGGAGCTGACGAGCTGGGCGCGGGCAGAAACGTCGCCTCCGCACGCAGCAGATCGGCGAGGCGACGCACGAGGTGTGTCGCGTGCCCCTCGGCGGCGGGATCGCCGCCACCGCCCAGGATCTGGACGACTCGCACGTCGGCGAGCCCATGGACCGGGTGCATCGCGTCCACCATCGCGAGCAGCGTGGCGCTCCACGAGGAGACGCCGATGACATCCCCCGAGCGGACTGTCTGCTCGAGGTGGAATGCGGCCGCCGACCCCCAACTCCCGGTTGATCCGGTCCGGGTCGTCGGAGCTGACGTCTACGACCTCCGCGTCCTGGAGGCCGAATCGCTCCTCGAGCGCCACCTCCAGGTCGGGGTGGGTGCCGGTGGGCGCCCGCACCGTGATGCGCACGATGCCCTCCGCTTGTGCCTGTCGCAGGAGCCGCGAGACCTTGGGCTGCGACAGGCGCAGGCGCGCGGCGATCTCGGGCTGCTTGACGCCCGACTCGTGGTACAGCCGCGCAACCCGGGTCATGAGTCGCAGCTCGTCGATGCGCGCCACGTCACGCCACCAGCCTGCCGACGGCGCGCCGGAGAGCCACCTGCCAGCCCGGCATAGCCATCATCGGCCGAGCGGACAGACGGCCGCGGATCGACCCGGTCTGGACCCGGGCCAGGGCGCGGACCTCGTCCACCGACGACCCATGTCCCGATCGCGAGCCCGGCGAGATACGCGGCGCCGACGGCCGCGAGGCTATCGGAGCGGTCACGGATCACCGGCAGCCCGGTCACGTCGGCTGTGATCTGCGCGAGCAGGTCGCTGCGCATCGCGCCGCCGTCCGCGAACAGCGCGGTGAGCGGCGTGTCCAGGGCGGCCTCAAGCACCTCGAGCACGTCGCGGACCTGGTAGGCGACCGCGTCGAAGGCGGCACGCGCGAGGTGGGCGGCGTTCGGTGCCGCGGGTCATGCCGCAGATGAGGCCCCGCGCGTCGGCATCCCAGTGCGGAGCGCCGAGGCCAGTGAACGCCGGCACGAGATACGCGCCGCCGGCGTCCGGCACGACTGCTCGCCAGCGCCTCGAGCTCCTGCTCGTGACCCTCGTGTCCGACGATCCCGGCGACCCACGCGATGGCGGCGCCGGTCGCGGTGATGTTGCCCTCGAGGGCCTGGACCGCGTCGATCGCACGGATCGCCCCGTGCGAGTCGCCCGCGAGCTCCGTCGACCAGGCGACGGTCGCCGACAGCCGCGGGTTCCGGATCCGCGACGGCGAGCGGTGCCATCACCGACGTCCCGGTGCCGAACGTGGCCTTGACGGCGCCCGGCCCGGGGACGCCGTGCCCCACGAGCGCGGCGTGCGAGTCGCCGATGACGGCGCCGATGGGTAGGCCCGCCGGCAGCGCGGCCGAGCGCCCGCGTCTCGCCCACGATGGCGCTCGAGCCGCGGACGTCGGGCAGGGCGGCCGCCGGGATGCCGAACAGCTCCAGGAGCGCTCGGCGTCCCAGGCCAGTCGGTCGAGGTCGAGCAGCAGCGTCCGGGACGCGTTGGTGGCGTCGGTCGCGAACACGGTCCCGCCCGACAGGTTCCAGACGAGCCAGGTGTCGACCGTGCCGACGCACAGCTCGCCCTGCTCGGCCCGCGCGTGCGCCATCGGGCACCTGGTCGAGCAGCCAGCGTGCCTTCGTCGCCGAGAACATCGGGTCGAGCGGCAGGCCCGTGCGTTCCCGGACCAGTGCCTCGCCGCCCTCGCCGCGGAGTCCGCTCGCACAGTTCGGTGCTGCGGCGGCACTGCCAGCCGACGACGGGGCCCAACGGTCGGCCGCTCGCGCGCTCCCACACGAGCACGGACTCCCGCTGATTGGCGACCGCGACGGCTGCCACCCGGGCGACGTCGGCCCGCCCGAGGCACTCGTCGATGGCCCGGGCCACGGTGTCCCACAGCTCGAGCGGGTCGCTTTCGACCCAGCCCGGCCGCGGGAAGCTGACCGGGACCCGCACCGACGAGGACGCGACCACCTGCCCGGCGCGATCCACGAGACACGCCTTGGTGTTGGTGGTCCCCTGGTCGATGGCCAGGATGAGGTCGGCGGTCACGGCCGTGTCGTGGACGATGGCGAGAGCGGCGTCGCGGATTCCCGTCGCGGTGAGCCCGACAGTGCTCCAGCAGGAACTCGGCCGAGCCCGTAGGAGCGAAATGCCGGAGAAGCCGAGGATCCGCATCGGCACCGGGTGATGCGTCACCACCACCTCCGCGACCGCGCCGCCGAGCCCGCCGCGGACCGTGTGCTCCTCGGCGGTGACGATGCCGCCCGTCTCCCGCGCGGCGCGCACGATCGCGGCTCCGTCGATGGGGCTCACGGTCGCCATGTCCAGTACCCGGGCCGAGATGCCGTCGGCGGCCAGGAGCGTCGGCCGCCTCGAGCGCCCGGTGGACCATGACGCCGTTCGCGATGAGGTCACGTCCGTGCCGTCCCGAAGCGTTGCCGCCGGCCCGAACCGGAGCTGATAGCCCGGGCTCGTGGACCATCGGGACGGGCATCCGGCTCGTGCGGATGTACACCGGGCCCGGTCGTCGTCGTGCGCAAGGCGGATGCTCGCCGCGGTGTCGATCGGGTCGGCCGGCACGACCACCGTCAGGTCGGCGATGGCGCGCGTCCACGCCAGGTCCTCGATCGAGTGATGCGTCGGGCCCAGCTCACCGTATGCGACGCCGGTGCTGACGCCGACGAGCTTGACGTTTGCGCGCGAGTAGGCGACATCCACCTTGATCTGCTCGAGCGCCCGGCCGGTCAGGAACGGCGAGGCGGCGCAGACGAACGGGATGCGCCCGCCGTTGGCGAGCCCGGCACCGACGCCGACGAGGTCCTGCTCGGCGATGCCGACGTTGATGACGCGGTCCGGGAACACCTTGCGGACCTCGCTCACCTTGGTCGAGCCGACGCGAGTCGTTGACGACCGCGACGACCCGCGGTCGTCGGCGGCGACGAGCTCCAGCAGCGTCTCGGCGAACGCGTCGCGGCAGTCGTACAGCGCGTCGCCGCCGATGGCGGCGCTCATGTCGCCGCCATCGACTGGTCGAGCTTCGCCTCGAGCTCGGCGATCGCCCGTCGGTACTCGTCGTCGGTGGGCACGTGGTGATGCCACGCCGACCTGGTCGCTCATGAACGAGACGCCGTGACCCTTGTGCGTGTGCGCGATGACGCAGCTCGGCCGGTCCGGTCTCGAACGGGGTCGCCGCGAAGTGTCGCAAGCAGCGCCGCGTGGTCGTGGCCATCGACCTCGCGGACGCTCCAGCCGAAGGCGCGCCACTTGTCCGCCAGCGGCTCGAGGCGCATCGTCGACTCGGTGCAGGTCGCCCTGCTGGAGCCCGTTGCGGTCGACGATCGACCGTCAGCCCATCGAGGCCGATAGTGGCCGGCGGCCATCGCCGCCTCCCACATCGAGCCCTCCTGGAGCTCGCCGTCGCCGGTGAGCACGAAGGTCCGGCGATCGGACCCGTCGAGCTTCGCGGCGAGCGCGATGCCCACCGCGACCGGAAGGCCATGACCGAGCGGCCCCGTGTTCGTCTCGACGCCCGGCACCTTGTTGCGGTCTGGGTGGCCGTTGAGGCGGGACAGCGGCGCCATGAAGGTCGACAGCTCGGCGGGGTCGAAGAAGCCCGCCTCGGCGAGCGTCGCGTAGAGCGCGGCGGCGCCGTGGCCCTTGCTGAGCACGAACCGGTCGCGCTCCGGGTCGTCGGGGTGGTTGCGGGTCGTATCGCAGGACGCCGAAGTAGAGCGTGGTCAGGATGTCGATGGCGCGAGAACTCGCCGCCGAGGTGACCCAGACCGGCCTCGTAGACCATGCGCAGGTCCCGCAGACGGATGCGCGTCGCGCGGCGGCGCAGCCCGAGCACCTCGTCGGCGCTCACGACCGCTCCTCGGTGTCATGGTGCCCGCGCGTCGTCCGGTCAGGCGCCCGCGCCGACCAGCTCGCGCAGGACGAGCGCCTGCGCGGCGAGCGCGTCCTGGCGCTCCTGCGCGTCCTTGAGCGCTGTCGACATCGACGCGGTCGAGCAACCGCTCCATGCCCTCGATGGCCTGGATGCTGACAGCGTCGCTGCACCGACCGGGTCCTCGCGGAACGGGAACTGGTCGAGCAGCACCGGCCGATCCCAGCCGATCTGCCGCAGGCCCCACAGGAACTCCAGCGTCTCGACCGGGTGGACCGAGCCCACCGACCATGTCGTCGTCCCACTCGCGCAGGTTGTCGTTGACCTCGACGCTGACCAGCCGACCGCGCCGATGGATGAGCTGGAGGACGTCGGCCGGCGTCTCCTTGGCGAACAGCGAGTGGCCCATGTCGAGCACGATGCCCAGGTTGGCTGCGCCGATGTCCTCGATGCCCAGCAGCGTCCGCGCCGCGGTGCTGAAGGACATGTGGTTGCGCGGTTCCTTGAGCTTGTACTCGATGGCGAACTGGCGCTCGGGCGCGGACTCGACCACCTGGCGGACGCCGTCGAGCTGGAGGTCCCAGAGACGTGCGTAGTCGGCCTGGAACGGATAGTCGTAGCCGTCCTGGCCGGGCCAGAACTTGAGGTAGGAGGCGTCGAGCTGGTCCGCGACCTCGATGCCCTGCTTGCACAGGTCGACCGCTGCCTGGCGAGTGGCCGGGTCGGGGTTGGTGAAGGAGCCCTTCGCGAACTGGCGCATGTAGATGTGGGGCGTGACCGCGATCGCCCTGAGGCCCGTGCGCTCGAGCGCGTCCCTGACGTCCGCGACGGTCTCGTCGGGGGAGTTGAAGGGGTAGTTGATGTCGAGCCACGTCAGGCCGCGGGACGGTGGCGGCCTTCTCGATGGCCTCGACCGTTGACACCGGCGGGCCGTACGCGTCCGATGCGTACCGATCGACGAACTGTCCGAAGAGCCAGATCCCCGCGCCGTACTCGTACACCGAGCGGCCTCCTCTGCATGTCCATTCAACTCCGACTATCCATACAGGATATCGGCGGCGGAACCTCGGTGTCAAGGTTGACCCACCGTGGTGGCGGCGATGCGGCCGGGGCGGATGCGAAAGGCCTCATCGAATGTCCGATGAGGCCTTCTCTTCGTGCCTTCCAGGAGGCTCCTGCTCACCAATCTGGTCGCGATCCTCTGACCACAACGAGGTCGTGGGGCTGGCCCACCCCCTCAGATCGCCAGCGGGCCGAAGATCAGTTAGACGCGCGCCGATGCCGATCGCTGGCGCAAAGCCAGGATCCTGGCCGCCGCTCGGTCGGTACTCGGGTGGCCGGAACAGGCCTCCCCGGTACTCTGGGCGTTGAGCCTTTGCCGGCCAGAAGCGGCTCGTTACGCCGACTCCTGCTCCAGCTCAGCCCAGACCAGGATCCGGGCAGGGGCGCGATACCCGAGTACCAGCTCCACTCTCGTGACCACGCCGCGCCGCACATGGGCCTCGTCCTCGTACACCGTGACCTGGCTACCGATCGCCGGCCAGACCGATCCCTCGATGACCGCAACACGGCGGCCATCAGCGGCCAGGTCCATGACCTCCGTCACGGACGCGTTATAGCGGTTGGGGAGCGGCGGATGAGGCCAGTTCCAGCTTGTCGGTGTCCCGGGAGTGACAGCTGTCTTCATGGTGTTCATGCTCAGATGATCTCGCTCTTGTCGACCACGCGCAGGATCTCCGTGTCGTACGGGGTCAGGGTCGTGGGGTAGATGCCGTCGAACACAGCCGAGACCAGTTCTGGATAGCTGGTCGCGGTGGCGTTGTACTCGTCCCAGGCTGCCAGCGTCGCATACCGCTCGACGGTCACCAGGACGTTGTGCCCGCCGTGGATGGGAGCCCAGATTTCCATCTCCGGGAACCCGTTCGCGACGAGCGCTTCGGACATCTGCCTGAGCGCCACACGCAGGTTCTTGCCTTCGCCGACCTTGGGCACGAAGCGCTTCTGGATGATGATGGGACTAGCCACCGTAGGTCCTCCTGCATTCCGACACGACCCGGACGTTCATGCCGGGAGCTCCAGACCGACACCACGCTCCAACGCGATCCGATAGACCCGCTCCGCTACGGCCACGTCCTCGATTCCGATCCCCTGCAATTCGCACAGCACGATCTGCTCCGGGCTTGTCCGACCGGGACGAACACGGCCGATGATGTCGCCGAGAGCCACGACTCGGTCCCAGCTCACGAGGCCCAGCTCAGCGGCACGCATGAGCTCCCCTGCCTCGACCTTCGCGTTGTCGATGTCGTCGACCACGACAAGGTCGGCGGCCTTGGCGATGCCTGGGTCGACCTCGCTCCGAAGCCAGGTGTTGTTGCCGGCCGAGATGACCGTGACGCCGGGGCGCACTTGCTCCGGCCTCAGGACCGGCTCGGCCGAGTTGGTGATGGTCACCACGACCGGTGCTCCATCGAGCGCGTCATCCATGGAAGCCGCCGCGCGCACACCGGTGCCCGTCGCGTCCGCGAGGCGGGCCGCGAATGGCTCCCGCTTCTCCGCGGATCGGCTCCAGACGCGCACATCGGTCGCACCGGTCGCTGCCACGAGTCCATGCACCTGCTGTGTCGCCTGGAAGCCGGCGCCGATGACCGCGATCGGCCCGCCGACCGAAGCCGCGAGCACGCGTGCCGCGAGGCCCGTGACCGCCCCCGTGCGCAGGCCGCTGATGCGCCCGCCGGCCATGACCGCGAGCAACCCGCTGCCATCGGCGGCGTACAGCACGATATGGAACGAGGCTCCCTTCGCTGACGCCGTGTACGACTTGTGGCCGACGACCCCGCGCGCCACCCAGCCCGCCGGCATCAGGTTGTACGAGCCGGCCTCGATGGGCACGCGGATCCGAGGCCGGTTGACGACCTCACCACGAGATCGCGCCGCGAACATCTCCTCGAGGATGGCGAGCGTGTCGTCCATCGTGATGAGCTCGCCGATCTGGGCTTCCGTCAGATACAGAGCCATGGGCTGGCGTTCCTCCGATGTGGATCGTCACCGGCGCGTGACGACGTGGATGGCCGTTGGTCTATCCCCGGATGCCGCTCGAGACGAACCCCTGGACGATGTAGCGCTGGGCGAAGCACGAACAGCAGGATCATCGGCAGAACCATCAGGGTCGAGATGGCCATGATGTAGTCGATCCGCGTACACGAACAGGCCCTGGAACAGGTTCAGGCCGAGCGCCAGCGTGTAGTTGCTGGGCGACGTCAGGTAGATCAGCGGCCCGAAGAAGTCGTTCCAGATGAGCGAGCGTGGTCAGCAGCGCCACCGTGATCAGCACGGGCTTGGACAGCGGCATGTAGATCCGCCACCAGATCGTGAAGTGACCGGCGCCGTCGATGATGGCCGCCTCATCCAGCTCGATGCGGGATCTGCAGGAAGAACTGGCGCATCAGGAAGATGTTCAGCGCGCCGCCGCCGAACCAGGCGGGCACGATGAGCGGCAGGAACGTGTTCAGCCAGCCCAGCTTCTGGAAGAAGATGTACAGCGGGATGAGCGTGACCTGCGGCGGCAGCATGATCGACGCCAGCACCAGCACGAACCAGATGTTGCGGCCCGGGAACCGGAGTCGCGCGAAGCCATAGGCGCACAGCGAGGAGGTCAGCATCACGCCCGGCAGGGTCGCGACGAGGATGAACAAGCGTGTTGAGCGTCCAGCGCGGGAAGTCGGTGTTCTGGTAGTTCCAGGCGTCCGGGTAGTTCTGCGGGCAACCATGTGTTGGGCAGGATGGTCGGCGGGAAGCTGTTGATCTCGGTGTACGACTTGAACGACGTCGTGACCATGATGATGAGCGGCATCGCGAACACCGCCGCGCCCACCACCAGCAGCGTGTAGTCAGCGCGCACCGACGCCTTGAACGGCTTCCGCCGAGCGGCGCCGAGTCCCGGCCGACCTGGGCACCCGCGGTCACGCGCGCTCCTCACCCTCGTAGTACACCCACGCGGTTGGATGTCCGGAAGATGAGCAGCGTGAGCACGATGATGATGGCGAACATGCACCCAGGCCATCGCCGACGCGTAGCCCATCTCGAGCCACTTGAAGGCCTTGTCGTACAGGTTGAGGTTGTAGACGTAGGTCGACTTGCGCCGGGCCGCCCGCGGTCATGACGTAGGCCGGGACGAAGAACTGGAACGAGGCGATCACGGTGGTCACGACCGCAGAAGAAGATGGTCGGCGTGAGCAGCGGCAGCGTCACGTGCCGGAACTGCTGCCGGCCGTTCGCGCCGTCGATCCTGGCCGCCTCGTGGAGATGCTCCGGGATGTGCTGGAGGCCGGCCACGTAGATGATCGTGGACACCGCGCCGCCCCAGACGCTGATGATCACCAGCGAAGGGAGCGCCCAGTCGGTCGAGCCCAGCCAGTTGACGCCCCGGCATGCCGATCGCACTCCAGGAACGCGTTGATGGGGCCGAAGTCCTTGTTGAACAGGTAGCGCCACAGGAGCGCGGAGGCCACGAACGGGACCACGACCGGCAGGTAGAACAGCGTCCGGAAGAGCGGGATGCCGCGCACCTTCTGGGTCAGCAGCACGGCCAGCGACAGCGCGAACACCTGTCCCACGATCAGGTACAGGACCGCGTACTTGAACGTGACCACCAGCGAGTTCAGGAACTGGCGGTCCTGCGGTGAACAGGTCGATGAAGTTCTGGAGGCCGATGAAGCTCGGGCGGCTTGATGATCTTGTAGTCGGTGAGGCTGAAGTAGAACGACGCGACCATCGGTCCGAAGGTCCAGATCATCAGGCCCAGCACGACCGGCGAGATGAACACGTAGCCGACGATGGTCCGACGCCAGAACGTCGGATCGCGACGGCGCCTGGTGGCCGCGATGGCAGCCATGACCGCTCCTGGTGTCCGTGGACTGGAACGGACCGAGAGGACCGTTCGGGCGAGGACCTGCGCCCTCGCCCGAACGTCCTGTCGCTATCGCGCTCTGGTCGGGGACTAGCCCTTGTCGAGGCAGGCCTGGATGTTGTCGTTGGCGGTCGTGAAGGCGTCCGTCACCGACGATGTCTTGCGGAGCACCGCCTCGAAGGCGATCGATTGATCTCCTGGTTGATCTGACCCGCGTACAGGCTGCCGCAGTCGCCGGGGAAGTACGTGGGCAGGATGCCGTTCTCGCCGTTCTCGATGAAGGCCGTGATGTTGTCCGGCGGGCCGGGCAGCTCGGTCACCGCCGGGTCCTCGCGCAGCGACTTGAGCAGCGGCATGCCGGCGTAGTTGTTCATGATGGCCAGCTGGGATCTCCGGGGACACCAGGTACTTGACGAAGTCCCACGCCGCCGCGGGGTTCTTGGCGTCCTTGCGAGACGGCATAGCCGTACGTGCCCATGCCCGTGACCTTCTTGCCCGAGCCGGCGTGCGACGGGATGACCTGCACGTCCCACTCGAACGGCTGCGGGTCGAGCGCTCGCATCGCGCTCATGATGGCCGGGATGTGGAACCAGGTGGCGCACTTGCCGACCACGAAGCAGCTCGCCGCCCGGACGCGAAGTCGAGCGGCTGCCCGATGTCATCCACGGTCCACATGTTGGTGTAGGCCTCGCAGGCCGGCCAGCGTCTCGGGCGAGCTGAGGAGCGCGGTCTTGCCGTCATCCGACAGGATCTTGCCGCCGTAGCCCACGATCCAGGGCACGTAGTACGCCCACCAGGCGACCGAGTTGAGGCCCGTCGGCGGCTCGCGCCGTGGTGAAGCAGTAGTTCTCGGTCTTTTCCCTGATGATCTTGCACGAGGCGATGTAGTCGTCCCAGGTCCAGTCCGCGGCTGGGCAGCGGCGCGCCGGCCGCCTCGAACATGGTCTTGTTGTAGTACATGGTCACCACGTCGTACGACGACGGGATCATGTACAGGCCCTCGCCGTCGACGCGGCCGAGGTCCAGCATGTTGGGGTAGACGTCGCTCAGGTCGAACGTCGGATCGGCATCCGCCAGCGGCTGCATGTCGATCGTGATGCCCTGCTGCGCGAAGGGCACCGACGTACAGGTCCGCGGTGAACAGGACGTCCGGCAGCGTGCCTGCCGCCGCCTGCGTCGCCAGCGCTGCGGAGTAGGCCGCGGAATCGCTCGGCATATACTCGACCTGCACGTCGCTGCCTGGATGTGTGGCCTTGAAGTTGTCCACCAGCATCTGGTTGACGGCCGCGACGAATGGCTCGTTGTATGTGCCGAAGCGAATGGTCGTTGGTGCCGGAGCTGAGGGCGACTGCGCGACGGCGGGTACGGCGGCGAGCGCCGCGACCGCCACGATCGCCGTGCCGAGGGACAAGCGTTTCATCATCGTGGTTTCCCTTGTAGCGCGCGAAGAATCGTCGGTCGAAGGTCGTCCGTGATGCGGCTCGCCGATGGTTTCCCTCCTCGATGCCACCGTGAGGAGACGGGTGCACGGGGACGCTGTCCCGGGGATTCCGGACCGGGCGAATCGACCGGCTCCTCCCACCGGGTCGTCGCGTCGAAGCGCTCCGTCGAAGCGCTTCGCGGGCACGCTACTCGCGCGACGAAGGTGATGTCAAGGGGTATGTCAAGGGGTGCTGCGGTGTCAGCGCCCGACCGGGTCGAGTTCGATGGTGACACCTGGGGCGGTGCTGGCCGTCATCGTCATCCTCGTCGCGATCGATGACGTTCCTCCTCATGCCTCGATGAGCCTCGTGCGACGCGCGTCCGAATGACGCCGACTGCCAGGCGACGACTCCCCCAGGCGTCCTCTTGTATGAGCCGGGCCATGTGGCCGCTAGCCGACACTCGCATCAGGCGCCGCGGTCACGGTGCGCGGTGCCGCGGTGCTGCCGCGCACCACCAGACGAGACGGCAACAATCCCTGGAGTGGTCGCGGGCGGCCTCCTTCCTGTCTCTCCAACCGCTCGATGAGCACATCGACACCGAGCCGTCCAAGCTCGTCATATGGTGGCGTCATGGCGGTCAGGGGCGGCATCGTCATCTCGGCCGTCTGCACCGCAGACACGACGGACATGATCGACAGGTCGTCAGGGACTCGCCAGCCGCGTTCCCGGATGGCGTGCATCACGCCCACGATGGCCAGTTCGTTCATGGCCACCAATGCGGTGAGGTCCGGGTGCAGTACGAGGAGCTCTTCGAGTGCCTGATGGCCTGCCTGCGGGGCGTCGTCACACAGCCACATGATCGGCTCCAGCCCGGCGCTCCGGATCGCGTCCTCGAACCCCGCAGCTGCCCTGACGGACGGGCCATATCCCGCCTCGAACGACTCGCGGGAGTGGTTGAGGAAGGCGATCCTCCGGTGCCCGAGCCCCACCAGGTGCTCGACCGCCTCGCGGGTCGTCTGGTCGTAATCGATGTCCGCGAAGTTGACGTCGGCGGTGGAGGCGGTTCGGCCGATCATGCTGAATGGGACCCCCACGGTCCGCAGGAGGTCGATCCGGTCATCTTTCAACCGCACCCGCATGACCACCACGCCATCGACCAAGCCCTGGCTGAGGAGCGACCGCAACTCATCCACGCCGTGGGCCTCGGTCGACCACACGACCAGATGGTAGCCCATCGCGCGAGCGGCCTCGGCGGCACCCGTGACGATCTCCAGCGCGGTCGCGCCCAGTCCTCGCCCCGACGCCGGGAACAACAATGCGATGATCCGGGTGCGCTTGCTGGCCAGGCCGCGCGCCATCGCGTGAGGCTGGTAGCCCAGCTCGTCCATGGCCTGCAGGATCCGCTGGCGCGTCTCGTCCGAGATCGGACGGGTCCCATTCAGGGCATACGAGACCGTGCTCAACGCAACGCCCGCCCGCTTGGCGACCTCGAGCATCGTCGGCATCGGCAAACCCTTCCAACCTGACTGGCATGCTACGAGAGTGAGCCGCGTCGAAGCGCTTCGACGCGGCGCTACTCGCGGACGGGAGACCCTGTCAACTGGCTTCCACAGTGTAGCCGCGGCGGCCGTGCGGTCGCGGCCCGTCAGGTGTCAGATCGCGAGCGCGGGCGAGCCGTCGTTGCGCAGCAGGCTGGTCGTGGGCAGGTACGCCGGCGGCGCCTTGCCCAGCAGCTCCTCGTCCAGCTCGACGCCGAGGCCGGGCACCTCGGGCGCCGGGATGTAGCCGCCGACGCGCTTGCAGGCCGTCCTGTAGACCGCGTCCGCGGGCCGGGGTGACTCGTCGAGCTGGAGGTACTCCTGGGTGACGAAGTTGGGGATGCTGACGTCCACGTGGACGGCCGCGGCCGTGATGAGCGGACCCTGGAAGTTGTGCGTGACGAGCGCCGAGTGATAGGACTCGGCGAGCGCGGCGATCTTCTTGACCATCGTGATGCCGCCCGCGACGCCCAGGTCCGGCCGCACGTACTGGGGGCCGCCCGCGGCGAGCAGGTCGCGGACCTCCCAGATGGTGTTGATCCGCTCGCCGTTCGCGAGCGGGAAGCGTGAAGCGCTTCGCCAGCTCGCCCTGGAGCATGATCGAGTCGATCTGGATGGGGTCCTCGATGAACAGCGGCCGGAACTCGGCGAGCGCGTCCGCGACCGCGACGCCGTGCATCGGCGACAGCTTGCGGTGGAGCTCGAAGATGAGGTCCACGTCCAGGCCCACGGCCTCGCGCGCGGCCGCGGCCATGTCGCGGGCACCCTCGATGAGGCGCGCCAGCGACTGGTCCTGGTAGCCGGTCTGGAGCGGGTCGAACTTGAGCGGCGGTGAAGCCCTCCTCGGCGGCGATCTTCGCGTTGGCCCGGATCTCGTCGGGGTTGCCAGCCGTTGAGCAGCAGGTGCAGGCGGACCTTGTCGCGCACCTTGCCGCCGAGCAGGTCCCAGACGGGCGCGCCGTAGTGCTTGCCCTTGATGTCCCAGAGCGCGATGTCGATGGCGGAGAGCGCGCCGGACACGATGTTGCCGCGGAACGGGCGCATCCGGTACAGGTACTGCTGGATGTGCTCGATGCGCATCGGGTCCTGGCCGACCAGGTACCCGGTGTACTGCTCCACGACCTTCTGCGGTCGCGTCCGGGAAGCCCCACGCGCCCGACTGGCCGACGCCCGTGATGCCCGTGTCCGTGGTGATCCGGACGACGTAGTTGGCGCCCAGCAGGTCGCTCCCGATGAGCAGGCCCTCGACCTTCTCGATCCTCATCCCCGCCACTCCCGTATCCTGCGTCCGCTGGCGGCGGAGTCTAGCAGTGGTCGCATGGCGTGTGATGTGCCCCGGTCGACTCATCGACGACCGCATCCGCGGCAGGGGAGGATCAACCGTGGCTATTCCAACGCCCGAGGTCGTGCTCGCCTGCGATCGCGAGTCGAACGACCGGTTCGTCACGGATGCGGAGGTCGCCCGCCTGAGGTCCTTCGCAACGTTCCGTTCGGTCGAGTTCGACCGCCCGTCAAGCTGGGACGAACCTCCGCCGCCCGATCCCGACACGGACCGACGGCTCATCTCGGAGATCAGGACGCGACGGCGCTCGTCCTGGCGCCCGGGGCGCCGCGGGTCACGGCCGAGATCATGGACGCGTGTCCACGCCTTCGCTTCGTTGGGGACCTGGAGGGCGACCGGTTCGCTCGAAGGATCGATGTCGAGGCGGCCTGGGAACGTGGCATCAGGACCGTGGACACCACGAACGGGTCGTCCTACGGCGTGTCGGAGTGGGCGCTTGCCATGGCCATGATCGGGCTCCGCAACACGGGCGCCTGGTTCCGCAAGATCGTCATCGACCGACAGGAGCGGTTCCACCCCGAGTTTTCCGGAGATGTCGGCTTCCGCAATGGCGAGCTCACCGGCAAGACGGTCGGATTGATCGGATGCGGCATCATCGGCCGACGGCTGCTGGAGCTCCTGGAGCCGTTCCACTGCACGGTCTTCGTCTACGACCCGTACGTTCCACGCGAGCTCGCGGACATCTACGGGGTGACGTTCACCAGCCTCGACCGGCTGCTCGCCGCCAGTGACGTGGTCATCTGCCTCGCGCCCATCACGCCCGCCACCCGTGGCATGCTGGGCCCCCGCGAGCTCGACCTCATGCGCGACGAGGCCGTGTTCGTCAACGTGTCACGCGGTGCCATCGTGGATACCGATGCGCTCATCGCGAAGCTGCGCCAGGGCCGGTTGATCGCGGCACTGGACGTCTTCGACCCTGAGCCCATCCCCGTTGACTCCCCGGTACGCGACCTGCCGAACGTGTTCCTGACGCCGCACATCGCGGGGGTCACCGCGGCGAGCGGTCCGCGCTTCTTCCGTCTGATGGTGGACGAGCTGGCCCGGTTCCTGGCCGGACACGAGACACGCTACGACCTGCTGCCGCGCACCATCGCGAACCGGATGGGCACGGAGCCGCCCAAGCGCAGCTGACGCGGGGCGACGCCGACCTACGGGTGACGGGTCCGGAGCAGCCGCTCGAGCGTCCCGCCCAGGACATCCGCCATCCTGCTCGGCGGGATGTAGTCGGCGCAGTGCTCACGGACCACCTCGAGTGCCTGGGCATAGGTGCAGGCGAGCCAGGGCGAGACCGGGTAGTCGGAGCCCCAGACCAGCCGCTCGGGACCGAACGCGTCGTGGATCCGGCGGAAAACCTCCTGCTGCGCCGGCCAGGGGTAGTCATGCCATCGGCCCGACCCGTAATAGAAGCCGGACGCCTTGACAAGGACGTTCGGCTGGTCGGCGCAGGCGAGCAGGTCACGAAGGCCGCTCGACCCGACACCGTCGACGGCGCGCGCCATCCCCTGGTGGTGCAGGAGGATGGGCATCGAGGGGAACGCCGCGGCGACCCGGCGGATGTCGGGCAGCCACGTCGTCGCTCCCGTGAGCGATGCGATGAGCTCGCGCTCCGCCGCGACCCAGAAGAACGCCTTGCCCTCATCGCTCGTCAGCCAGCCATCGTCGATGTCACCCAGGTAGTGCGTGAATCCGACGATCGGCCAGCGGTCGGCCGCCGCCCGAAGACGGTCCGCCGCGCCCGGGGTGTGGTACTCAGGAGACCAGACGCTGTCGATGTCGGGGAAGGCGACGATGCGGTCGGGGTGGCGCGCCGCCTCCCTCCCGACGTACTCGTTGTTGTCGGGGTTGTGATCGATGCGGGCGCAGATGACCACCGCTCGGTCGACCCCGTTCCGGTCCATCTCGAACAGCAGTTGCTCGATCCGGCCCCGGGAGCCGGGGTCCGGCACGCGTGTGTCGTAGGGCCAGGTGGTCCACGCGTGGCAGTGGCTGTCGATGATCATCAGCCGTCCTCTGAGCCTGCCGCCTGCCTTCCTGCGCCGCGGTCTGCCTTCCTATACTGACCGACCACCATAGGGAGGATGCGGCACGGTGAAGGTCTTGCTTGTCGGCGGTTCCGGGCTCGTGGGCACGCACATCACGCCCTATCTGCGCGAGCACCACGACCTGCGGGTCCTGGACGTCGTGCCGCCGCCGCGTGCCGACATGGTGGAATACATGCAGGGGTCGATCAGCAACCCGGACGACGTCGCACGGGCCCTGCACGGGGTCGACACGTTCATCAACATGGTGATGCGCAATGCCCAGGGTGGCAACACGACCGACCAGGACCTCCCGACGATCATCAACAACTACGAGGTCAACACGCTCGGGTTGCACCTCCTGTTGTGGACCGCGCAGGGGATGGGCATCAAGGCCGGCGTGCACACGAGCACCATGAGCGTCCACTACCGCGAGCGGACCTGGTATCCCGCCGAGGAGATGGTGCCGCTCGATACGCCCAGCGCGTATGGCGTCACCAAGGCGCTCGGCGAGATCATCTGCGAGTACTTCGCACGCTGGTTCGATATGCACATCATCGCGCTCCGAATCACCGGACCCCGATCACGCGAAGGGTACCTGGCCGAGCGGCGTGAGCCCATCTACCCGGGCTTGTACGTCACCGATGAAGAGGACCTGGCCACAGCGTACCTCGCGGCGCTCGAGCGGGTCCAGGTCGGGCATGGACGCTACGACGCGGTCTTCATCGCGGGCGATGAGCACGAGCAGGTCCATAACCTGTCCAAGGCACGTGAGCTGCTGGGCTGGTCACCGCAGAGCCAGCGCTACCTCGAGGACTAGGTTCCGCACCGTGGGTCACCGCGCGGCGGCCGGCTTCAGGTGGTGGACGACCAGGTTGAACGCCTCCACGGCGTGTACGGAGCCACATGTGGGCCGGAGGCACCAGGCCAGCCGGTCCAGTACGTGTCGTTGAACGTCACGACGTGAAGCTCCTCCAGCATGTCGATCTGGGGGAGGTCACGAAGGATGATGTCCAGCGCTGCGGCGGCATTCTTCATATACGCGGAGTTCGGGTCGGGGTCGCCCGGGACGGCCTCCATCCGGGCCCGGGTCGAAGGCCCGAGTCCCAGGGCTCGAACGCGCTACCCGTCGATGGCCCGCGCGTGGGAGGGCGATTATGCTACCGTGTGCTACATGGACCATGAAGGCCAGGTGCGGGACGAGGACGACCGGTGAGCGAGATGGGTCAGCGCCAGGCAAAGGTGGGTGTCCGTGAACTTCGGCAGAACCTGTCCGTCTACCTCGATCGGGTCAAGGACGGCGAGACGCTGGAGGTGACCGAGCACGGTCGGTCGGTAGCACACCTGGCGCCGATCTCCACCCAAGGCGATGTCTCGCCTCGAACGACTCATCGCGGAAGGAAGGGTCACGCCTGCCAAGGGGGACCTGTCGGACTACCTCGCGGCACATCCACCCGTCGCCCTCCCGGAGGGATCACCGAGCGTGACGGAGATTCTGATACAGATGCGCGACGAGGAGCGGTATTGAGCGACGGACTCCTGTACCTGGACTCGTCGGCGATCGTGAAGCTGGTCATCGCGGAGCCAGGTTCGCTGGAATTGCGTTCCTTTGTCGATGACCCCGGCAGTCTGGCGACCAGCATCGTATCCGTGGTGGAGGCGAGCAGGGCCGTTGAGCGGGCCGACTTTGCTCTCGTGGCCCGAGTCGACGAGGCATTCAGGATGGTCAACGTCATCGGCCTTGATGGCGAGATCGCCCGTCTCGCCGCCCGACTCCGTCCGCCTCGGTTGCGATCACTGGATGCGATTCATATGGCCTCGGCCTCTGTGCTGGGTTCTGGCCTCCAGGCATTCATCACATACGATCGCCGCCTGGCCGATGCTGCCCGCGAGGCAGGAATGCAGGTGGTATCGCCTGGGGTCGACCTATAGCCCGGACGGTGTCAGTGGTTGTGGAGGCGACGTCAACGTCGACCAGAGCCTGATCAGACACCGACAGGAGCGTCACAGCCCTCGCCGTGCAGACCGGATGACCTGCAGGTCGTGAGGTTCGAGCCTCGCCGGGCGCGCCAGATATCCGGTTCCCGTCGCGCCCTGTGCCGCGGTCTATCAGCAGCGGGCCCCTATCCTTGATCGCCGGTAACATTTCCGATCGCCCGAGACCGTGCCATCAGGTGCTCTGTCCAGGCAGTCGACGGGCCCAGCGGAAGGGGACCAGGAAGACCGCGGGCGAGAGGAGCGACTCATGCGCATCAGGGGCGTCCGAACCTTCCTGTACGAGTACCCACTGCGCCGTCCCATCGGCGACGTCCAGGCGCACGGGATGCGGCGCATGGCGGAGCTGGCGGTGTTCCTCGAGACGGACGACGAGCCGGTCGGGGTCGCAATCGCGGGGGCCGGGGCGTCAGCAGCTGTGCATGCGCTAGCGGCGGAGCTGGTCGGCCGGGATCCGAGGGCGGTCCGCGCCATGTATGAGTTGATGCAGCGGATCGCGTTCAAGGCCGGGCCGCACGGTCCCATCGCCAGCGCCATCGCGGCCCTGGACTGCGCCCTGTGGGACCTGCGCGCCAAGGTCAACGGCGTGCCACTGTGGCGCGAGTTGGGCGCAAGCTCAGGCCGGGTCGCAGCCTACGCGAGCGGCCTGGATATGGCGTTGTCCGACGAAGAGCTTCGGACCTATTACCGGGGGATGTCCGAGCGATGC
The DNA here is from genome assembly GCA_963760625.1 of uncultured Chloroflexia bacterium. GTDB lineage: Bacteria > Chloroflexota > Limnocylindria > Limnocylindrales > CSP1-4 > JAFMJV01. The sequence goes on along the minus strand of CAVXDU010000007.1, from coordinate 60,581 downwards.
GGCATCCGGGCCGGCAAGCTCAAGGTGGGCCGCGACCTGGACCGGGACCTCGTACGCCTTGCGATCGTCCGCGACGCCTTGTCCTCCGGGTCGGACGGCTCCAGGCCGAGTCTCATGATCGATGCCAACGAGTTTTGGTCGCCCAAGCAGGCCGTCCGCCACATCACGGCGATCGAGCGCGAATTCGACCTGGTGTGGGCGGAAGAGCCGGTGCGCCGCGACGATCACCGCGGCCTGGCTCGTGTATCGAGCGCGGTGCGCACCGCCGTCGCGACCGGGGAGAACCTCACAGCCCCCATCCAGTTCGCGCCGCTGGTGCTGAACGGTTCGGCCGACGTCCTCCAGATGGGTGTGGGGAACGTCGGCATCACCGGCGCGCTCCGCATCGGGGAGGTGGCCGACACATTCGGCCTGCCAGTGGCGATGGTCAATTGTCCCGGCCGGTATGCCGCCCACATCGCGGCCGTCCTGCCCAACCACCTCATGATGGAGGTCCTCGACGTGGGGCGCGATGTGGTGTTCACGACGGGCCACACGCTCGAGGGCGGCGAGATCGTGCTCGGCGAGACACCCGGCATCGGGCTCATCTTCGACGAGGAGCGTCTCGCCGAGCATGGTGTCGACCGGCCATCACCGGGGACCCTGGGAATGGGCTATCGGCGCTCGCCCGACTCGGGGCTCGCGGAATCCGGCATACCCAGTCGAACTCATTGGGCCGAAGGGTCCTGATCCCAGGCTGACGCCAGCCCGCTGGGCGGCCTCGTCGTCGGTCGGAAGAGTTTCCGGTATCACTACCAATCCGGTGAAGTTTCGTGTATCGTCCTGCTTCGTCGCAAAGAGACGGGGCGATAGTTGGGCGGACCGGCCGCTCGTGGACGTCCACAGCCGCTGGTCGCCCAGGTCCTCCCACAGTGAACACCATCAGATAATCGTGGACAGCCACCAGCACTTCTGGGATCTCGACGAGGTCGAGTATGTCTGGCTCGGACCCGAGCACGGGCCCATCCACAGGACGTTCACACCGGACGAGCTACGACCGCAGCTCGCGGCCGCCGGCGTGGATCGCTCCGTGTTGGTGCAGTCGGCCAACTCGCGTGCGGACACCGAGTCGATGCTGCGGCACGCCGCCGCTCATGATTGGATCGGTGCGGTAGTCGGCTGGGTGCCACTCGAGCGACCCGGGGATGCGGCCGAGGTGCTCGATACGACCTACCTGGGGGATCCGTGGTTCCGGGGTGTGCGCCATCTCAACCACAACGAGCCGGATACCCGACTGGCTCGTCCGTCGAGCCGTCCTCGAGGGGCTCAAGGTGCTCGAGCAACGCTGCCTGGTCTTCGAGGTCGTTTCGACGTACCCGCTGCATCTCCGACACGTGCCGATGCTGGCGCGGACCTGCCCCGACCTGACCATCGTCATCGACCACCTGGCCAAGCCTCCCATCCGCACCGGGGGCCTCGAGGGCTGGAAGGCGGAGCTGCGTGCCGCAGCGGACTTCCCCAACGTGCATGCCAAGGTGTCGGGCCTTAGCACAGCGGCGGACTGGGGGACATGGTCTGCAGCGGACCTGATCGAGCCCGTCGGCTTCGCGCTCGAGGCGTTCGGGGCGACCCGGCTGATGTACGGCAGTGACTGGCCCGTCGCCATCCTGGCCGGTGGCTACGCCAAGGTCTGGACGGAAACGAACGCGGTCCTTGATGCGCTCGGGGTCAGCGGGCCCGATCGTGCCGCGATGCTCGGTCAGAACGCTGCCAGGCTGTATGCCATCCCTGAGCCAGAGCAGGCTCCGGCCGCCGTTGCGCTGATTCGCTGAGCGAGTCCGTGGCGGGGTAGATTAGGAGCGCGCCTTGGCGGTCGTGCCGCGCACGATCAGCTCCGGTCGCACCAGCACCTGCTCCGCGGGTCCCTGTCTTCCCTCCAGGCGTTCGAGCAGCATGCGGGCAGCGACCCGGCCCAGCTCATCTGCCGGGAAATCGATCGTCGTCAGCGGTGGGGTGGCGAGCTCACCCGTCGACACGCTGAGCATGCCGATGAGCGACAGGTCCCGCGGGATGCGGATGGAGCGAGCCTGCGCTGCCTTGAGCACGCCGATGACCGATCGCTCCTGTGGGGCGATGATCGCCGAGACGCGCTGCGGCTCGAGCAGCCGGATCGCCGCGGCCGCGATGGCCTCGGACGTCGGCTCGGCCATGGACGTGATCGTGCCCAGCCCGTTCCGCTCACAGGCCTCCTCGTAGGCGCGCAGCGCCCATGTGGCAAAGCCGTATGTCTTCTCCTGGGCCACCGGATCGACGGTCAGGAACCCGATCCGGCGGTGGCCGAGCTGAACCAGGTGGTCCACGGCGGCATCAACGCCGTGTTGGATGTCCATGTCGACGTAGTCCATGCCATCGCTGTCGGCGCGGTGGCCGATCATGACGAACGGGTACCCGTGGTCACGCAGGATCACCGGGCGGGGATCTTCCGCCAGGATCTCGAGCAGGATCACCCCGTCTGCCTGGCGGCCCCGGAAGATGGCCAGCAACTCCCCCTCGCTCAACGAACGGGTGATGATGTTGATCGAGTAACCGGCATCCTCGACGCCAAGGGCGGCCGCCATTACGAGCCCATAGGCGGGTGGGTTGAACTCGGGGGGCACGTGCACCGCGATGAGTCGCGTCCTACCCGAACGGATCTGGCGCCAGGCATTCTGCGGTGCGAACCCGATGTGGTCCATGACCTGCAGGACGCGTTCCCGAGTCTCATCCGCGACGTCCGGCCGATTGTTGAGGATCCTCGACACCGTCGTCACGGAGACGCCGCTGGCCGCCGCGATATCGATGATGGTCGTCTTGCGGGCGTTCGGTCGCGCTGCCAAGCGGGCTAGCCTCCTCTCGTGAATGGCGAAATGGTGGGGGACCCTGTGGTGTCTGCAATCGGCGTGGCCGTCAGCACTCGACCACCACCCGTGAACCGGCGTAGCGGACGTGGCGGCTCGGGTGGGCCCCCGCGTCACCGGCCACCGCGGCCTGGGACCGGGGACCGCCGTGGATGGTCACGCTGAACTCCCGTTCAGTAGGCATCCCCGGATATGACCCGACGCGTTCGCCGATCGTCAGGCACCGCGTGCCATCGTCCCAGAGCAACTCGACAGTGGCATACGCACCGGACTCGTACCCATAGCTGTCACCCTCATCCTCATACACCGTGAATGAGGCCGCGAGGCCCGGATACACGTGGATCTCGAGCGCCGCGCCCGGGCATTCTCCGGTGTGCTGTCGGGGCGGGCCCATCGGGACGATCGACCCTGCCCGGACGAAGATCGGTATCCACTCCAGCGGGCTGTCCGCCTCGATCGATCTCCCGCCGTCCAAGCGTCGATCGGTCCAGAAGTCGAACCAGCTCGTGCCGGCGGGCAGGTATACCGGGCGGCTTGTCGGGCCGTCGATCGGCAGGGACCCGGGGCCGTACCGACCGGGTCGGTGAATGGGGCACACGAGGAACGCCGGGCCGAACATGAACTGGTCCGCGACATCATGCACCCGCTGGTCTTCGCGGAAGTCGAAGGCCAGGGCTCGGAGCATCGTGTATGAGTGATGCGTGGTCCAGCCGGCCAGCGAGTAGATGTATGGCAGCAGCCGGTACCTGAGACGCAGCGCAGCTACCAGCGCCTCGTACACGACGTCACCCGGCTCCCCGAATCGCCAGACCTCTCGCGGGGTGTCCGTGCCGTGTGGTCGGAGCATCGGCAGCCAGGCCGCGAACTGGAACCACCGCAGGTACAGCTCGCGGTACCCGAGGTCCAGGACGCCGGAGTCGAAATCCCCGGACCAGAACCACAGCTCGGGCTTCCGCGCCACGAAGAACCCGCCGACGTCCGTGGTCCAGTAGGGCAGGCCCGTCGCGCAGAAGCTCAGGCCCTCCGCGATCTGGTTCCGCAGCGTATCCCACGTTGCGGTGACGTCGCCGGACCAGGTCACCGTGCCGAACCGCTGCTGGCCCAGGAAGGCTGATCGGGTCAGGTTGAGGACCCGCTTGTCGGTCCGGGCGCTCCGCTGGCCGCGGTAGATGCCCTCCGAGTGGACCAGGGAGTAGGCGTTGATGACCTCGGGATCCAGGTATCGTTTGGCCTCCTCGGTGTTGATGCGCATGCGCTCCTCAGGCTCCGGCTTCACCGCTCCTGACCAGTCGGCCTCGAATGGTTCCGTGCAGTCGGACCACCAGGCGTCGACTCCATATCGGAACAGTCCACGCTCGGCTTGTCGCCAGTACATCGCTCGGGCCGCCCCATCGAAGGCGTCGTATGTCGCCTGATTCCCGAGCAGGTGACCGGCCTCGGCGAACTCGCGCCAATCATCGCCGCCCGGCCGCATGATCGGCCAGATGGAGACCATCAACCGGACATGCAGACGATGCAGTTCGTCGACCATGCCCTGCGGGTCCGGGAAGCGTGCCGGGTCCAGCGACTTCTGGCCCCAATACTCCCCGGTCCACGACTTCCAGTCGAGGACGATGCAGTCCAGCGGCAGCTCGCGCGCCCGGTACTCCCTCGCCACCTCCAGCAACTCGGCCTGCGATTTGTATCGCTCCTTGGACTGCAGGTAGCCGAATGCCCAGCGCGGTAGCATCGGTGCCGCACCGGTGAGATCGCGGAGGTCGGCGATGATGTCGTCGAACTGCGGACCGACGACGAAGTAGTAGTCGAGTTCCTCGTCCACGTCCCCCCAGAGGTACGACCCGAATCGATCGTCGTGGAAGCTGACGAGCGAAGTGCAGTCCAGGAAGATGCCGTATCCCCGTGTGGAGAGGATCACCGGGACGGCGACCTTCATGTTCTGCTGATACAGGTACTGATGCTTGCCCCGCAGGTTGAGCATCCCTTCTTCGTGTGAGCCAAGACCGTAGATCGCCTCGCCGTCCACCCACTCGAACTCGATCTTCGTGTGGAAGGCGCGCCGATCGACGACCTGTCGTACGTTCAGGGCGTCGACCCGGACACCATCGGCGTTCTGCCGGCTCTCCGTCACTGTGGCTTCATCGAACACGGACACGCGGACGTCGATCGGATCGAGGTGCTTCCCGCCGCGCCGCGGTTCCCTGGTCAGGAGGGTGCCGTCCGCGGCGCGGTACGTGAATGCGGCGGTGTGCCGGTCGATCTCAATCATCAGCGCTTCGGTCGAGAACACGAGCGTGTCCGCCTGCTCCTCAACGGTGAACGGGATGGGTCGGGCGCTGATTCGGTCCGTGTCGACAGCGAGGCTCGCCTGTCGGCTCAGCTCCGTCCCGAGCCTGTATCGCACCCGAACCGTCCGTGCGGTACGGGGGGCGACGACCAACAGGCCCGTCTCGGTGCGGATGGTGAGCGCACGATCGTCCACCTCGTGCGCCAGCACGCTGATGGGTGTGCCCCGCGACATCGGGTCCATCAGCCCTTGACCGCGCCCGCCGAGACCCCGGACAGGATCCAGCGTTGGGCGACCAGGTAGATGAAGATGACCGGCAGGATGGTGAGCACGACATCCGCCGAGACCAGCCCCCAGTCCGCCTGGAACTGGCCGTAGAAGTTGTAGACGGCGAGGGTCATCGGCCACGCCGAGCTGCGGTTCAGGTAGTAGAGCGGCAGCAGGAACTCGTTCCAGATGTTGAGGATGCGTGAGCACCCCGAGCGTGACCACGACCGGGGTGAGCTGCGGGAAGATGACGGAACGGAAGACCCGGAGCGGAGTGCACCCGTCGATGAGCGCGGCCTCGTCCAGCTCGCGCGGGAGCGTCCGGATGAACGCGTAGATGAGGAAGACGCTGAACGGGATCTGGGTCGCCGCGTACAGCAGGATGATGCCCGCCTGCGGTGTTGATCGAGGTGCGTCCACTGCATCACCTTCGTCAGCGTGACGAAGTTCGTGGGCATCGCGATGCCCATGATCAGGAGCAGGTAGATGACCCGGTGTCGGCGCGACCGATGTCCGGGCCAGCACCCAGGCCGCGAGCGCGGACAGCGTCACGCACAGCGCCGTGGCCCCGAACGGAATACAGCACGCTGTTGAACAACGCGCCACGCAAGCTTGCCCTGCTCGATGACGGTCGCGAAGTTGCCCCACTGCGGGTCCGAGGGGAGGTCGATGCCCATCGAGCTCGCCTCGACGCGCGTCTTGAGCGCGTTGACGAACACGAGGTAGATGGGCGCAAGGACGATGAGCCGCGCTGCCGCTCGCCAAGAGGTTGTTGACCGCACCCCGGAAGCCGACCGGCGCCGACCATCGTCAGCTCTGCCTCGTCGCGTCGCATGACGCGGATGGTGAGATAGCCGAGCACGATCATCACCAGGAACAGCAGCGTGGAGAGTGCGGTGGCGATGCCGTACCGCCCTTTGGAGAAGTCATCGAACACGGCCGTGTAGACCGTGTCGGTCGCTCGCCCTGGCCCACCGTTGGTGAGCACGAACACGACGTCGAAGACCTTGAGGCCGTACAGCAGGTTGAGCACGGTCGTGACCATCAGGACCGGCACCAGCAGTGGCAGCGTGATGTGCCGGAACGCTCGCCAGCCGGAGGCGCCATCGATGCGCGGCGGCCTCGTAGTACTCGACCGGGATGGCCATCAGGCCGGCGATGAGGATGACCATGATGTAGCCGACGCCGCGCCAGGTGTCGACCGCGATCACGCTCCACAGGGCGATGGACGGATCGGTCAGCCAGTGCTGCGCCAGGCCGCCCAGGCCGACCGCCCGCAACGTCTCGTTGAGCAGACCGGTGGCGGGATTGAGCACCGACCGGAAGACGAGGCTGATGACCAGGATCGGGAGGACCGCGGGCAGGAAGATGACGGCGCGGTAGAGGTAGGACAGAGCGGCGAACGCCCCGGGTCAGGAGGAGGGCCAACGCAAGGGCGATCGCCGTCTTGAGGATGATGGTGGCGACCGTGAAGACCACGGTGTTGAGGATGAACCGGAGATAGGTCGGATCCCGACGACAGGATCTTGGAGAAGTTGTCGAGGCCGACCCAGTGCAGGTCGTTGGTGTAGCTGTTCCAGTCGGTGAACGAGTAGCCGATCCCGAGCACGCTCGGGAGCAGGATGAACACCGCGTACAGCAACAGGGCGCCCGCAGGCGAACCAGCGTCGGGTAGGCTCGCGCCCTCATCGTGGTCGCTGTCCCTCCCTCTGTCGTCGGGCCGATCGCGCCCCGGGCGTGGTGTCGGCCAGCCCGCGGGACGCGATCCTGCGACCGGCGACCGTCAGACGGAGAGCACTTCGGCCAGGCCGGGTCGCTGGCGGTCTTCGCCAGGTCAGTCCGCCGCTGATCGATGCTTGCCATCACGTCCGCCGGGGTCATGCTCCCGGTGAACATGCTGACCATGTCCTTGCCGATGTCGATCCACTGCGGATTGAGGTAGTTGACCACGTCCTGGTAGACCGAGGTCGCCTTGGCGGGGTAGGTGTCCAGGAATTCCGTCTGGGCGTCGTCCCACTTGGCCTTCACGCCGGTGAACGGCAGCGTCGCGAACTCGGGGCGTCGTTGTCCAGCAGGTACTGGAGGTTCTCGGGCTGCATCAGGAAGTCCAGGTACTGCTTGGCCTGGTCGACGTGCTGGCGACTTCGAGTAGATGAACTTGGTCGGGCCTGCCGGATGGACGGGCTGGAGCTGGTTGTCGAAGATCGGGATGGGGAAGAACCCAAAGGTGCTCGCCTTGACGTCCGGGAAGTCGGTCTCGATCGCGACCGGCCTCCTCGAGAGGGCGACACCGTCATCGCGTACTTGCCGCTGGCCATCGCCTTGTCGGTGTCCGCGAAGGTATCCGACAGCGCGTTGTCGCCGAAGCAACCGCTCTGGTACAGCTGGTTGATCTGCGTCATCGCCGTGGTCATGTTGGCGTCACCGGCGAAGGTGGCCGTGTTGGCGTTGAGCTTGTCCGCCAGACCGGGCTCTGCCTGCTCGAAGCTCGGGCCTGACGAAGGGGAACCAGAGCACCTGGTGCCAGCCGTCGGCGATCGGCTCGTAGATCGGGGTGATGCCGGCGGCCTTGATGGTCTCGCATGCAGCCGCGAACTCGTCGAACGTCGTGGGGACGCTGATGCCGAGCTGCTGGAAGATGTCCTTGTTGTAGACCGTCACGAAGTAGTTGGACGCGATGATGTCCCAGATCTCCGCGCCGTAGACCTTGCCGTTCAGGCTGGACTGGTCGAGGGCAGCCGGGTCGATCCGGGTCGTCCACTCCTCTCCCGTCAGGTCGACCGCGTTCTTCTCGACGTCGTACTGGAGCTTGAGATCGGACTTGCCGCTCTGGCCGCCGAAGATGTCGGCCGCCTCGCCGGCGTTGAGCTTCGTCTTCAGGACGTTGAAGTACTGGTCGGCCGGGATGATCTGGTAGTCGACGTGGATGCCGGTCTGCTGCTTCGAACTTCTTGCCGAGCTCCTGCTCGGCGGGCTTGATCCATTCCTGGCTGGCCATGACCGTGAGCGTCACGTCGCTGGCCGGTGAGGCCGCCGCCGCCGTGAGCGTGGTCGTCCCGACCACGACCGCGCCGAGCGTCATGCCCAGGAGCGCGCTTCTGACTGTCCTCTTGAACATTGGTGCCGCCTTCCACACTCTGTTGCTGAGGCCTGGACCCGGTCGCAGGGACCGGTGGGACGCTGATGCACAGCGTGCTCGATATGCCACCTCCCCTGAGGCCCCGGGCGACCCGCGACCGGTCCGGAGCGAGTTCCGAAATCATGACCGGTATCATTACCGGACCGGCTGAGTGTAGCGTCGCCGCGACCGAGGTCAAGGCCCGGGCATGTCCTGCGGACGCCCATGCGAGGGCCCGCATCGAGTGGGGCGCGACGACAGCAGAACGGTTAGGACGCCCGGCCACCAGCGGGCAACGTCCCTGGTCTGTGGGAGGGCCAGACCAGCGTCAAGCGAGAGATCAAACGGACGTTCGAGATGTCGTGCGGACAGACAGGACAGGACCGCCCCGACAGATTCGACGAATAATGACCTGGTTCGGCGTCTCGTTCGGTCTGTACTGTCATCAACCATCCCTCAGGACGGGACGATGGCAGGACTGGCCGACGACATGAGCATCGGGCACTACGCCGTGGAGGACGACCGAACGGCGCTGGAGGCGTTCTTCACGGCCCACCACGGGCGCCTCCTCCGGCTCGCGGGGCTCGATGAACGACGATTCTCCCGCAGGACCTCGAGGCTGGCGACGGGGTGGGACGCTCGCGGACCGGATCCAAGAGGCGGAAAGCTAACGGGTGGCGGGTCAACCGGTCCGCTCGCCCGCGGATGAGGCCCGCACGAGGGTGGTGTGCAGGCGCCCGTCCCTCGCCGGGGCGCGCCAGCATCCGGATTCCGTATCACCCGGCAGCCCAGCCCGCGGAGCCGTCGAAGTCCGTCATCCGGCCCGCGAACAGGGGTCCGGGTCCTATCCCGGATGGTCGGGGCAGACCTGACCGCGGCCCTCGTCAGTGGGCGTCGGCGCCGGATCGGTGGGCGATGACCTCCACCGGGTGGACCACGATGAGCCCATCCCCAACGAGGCCATCCAGCTCCGGCAGGATCGCCCGCACCCGGTCCTCCCGGTCCACGATCTCGATGACCACGGGCAGGTCCAGCGACAGGGACAGGATCCGGTCGGTGTGGAGGTGCTGCTTGGCGCCGAAGCCCTCGATGCCGTGGAGGACCGTGGCGCCGGCCAGGCCTCGCTCGCGAAGCAGCTCGACGATCGCCCGGTACGACGGCTTGCCGCCCGAGCGATCGGCATCCCCCAGGTAGATGTGGACCATCAGCGCGGGTCCCTGGACCACCATCACACTACCCTCCCGATGAACATCCCGGCGACCACCGCCGCGGAGCCGAGCACGACCGGGCCCACGATGTTGGCGAACGAACCGACGGTATCGCCCCCCTCGACCGGCCGCCAGCTTTCCAGCATCCAGGTGGAAGGTACCAATGCGGTGCAAGCTCGAATCGTCCTGAGTTGATCCAGCCCTGCGATCCGTCGAGCCCTAGGCTCGCTCGCCGTTCGTCCGTTCTCACGTTCATTTTCGTGAGCCCGATCCCATATGGGTCGGGCGCCGTCGCCTATCCACAGGTTGCCCCGAGCGCGCACGCTTTCCCGGCCAGCGTTGCGTCCGCCCTCAGGGCAGGATGATCGTGACGCCCGGTCGCGTGCCGGCGCTCATCGCCACCAGCGCGGCCGGCGTGTCGTCCAGGGTGATCGAGCGTGTGATGAATCGGCCCGGGTCCAGAGCGCCGGACACGATGTCTGCCAGCATGCGCGGGTAGGCGCCGGCGGCCATACCGTGGCTGCCCATGACGCTGATCTCACGCGCGATGACCGTGTGCATCGGCACCGTCGCGTGATCGCCGATCTTCGCCGGCGGCAGGAGGCCGATCTGGACATGTCGGCCTTGCCTTCGGAGGCTGCGAACGGCGGCGCTGGCGGTCGCCGCGCTGCCGACGGCATCGACGGAGATGTCGACACCCGTCGGCACGACTGCGCAGACGGCTGCGGCAGGATCGTCCACGTTCGCGTCGAGTGTCACTGCTGCGCCCGATTCGCGCGCGAGCGCCAGCGCCTCGCGGTTGACGTCCACGCCGATGACGCGCGCACCACGCGACGCCGCCACCATGATCGCCGCGAGGCCCACACCACCACACCCGAACACGACCACCGATTCGCCTGGCTTCACGGCGCCGACATCGACGATCCCCCGATAGGCGCTGGCGAATCGACACCCGAGGCTCGCCGCCACCCCAAAGGTGATGCTGGCCGGCAGTTGGACGACGTTGAAGTCGGCGTTCGGTATGCCCACGAACTCCGCGAACGAGCCCGGTCCATTGAAACCCGGCTGCCACTGGTCGGGACACACCTGCGCGTTGCCGGACTGGCACCAGGAGCACGATCCGCAGCCGCACACGAAGGGCACCACGACGCGGTCGCCGACGCGCACCTGCTGTATGCCGTCGCCGACGGAGTGCACGATGCCCGCGAACTCATGGCCGGGGGTGTGCGGAAGCACGGCGATGTCGGGGTCGTGGCCCTTCCAGCCGTGCCAGTCTGAGCGGCACAGGCCAGTGGCCTCCACGCGGATCGACCGCGCCGCCGCGCGGAGGCTCAGGCATCGGCACCCGGGTCACGTACGGCGTGTCGCCGAAGGCATCGAACCGCACTGCGCGCATGGTGGCCATCTCGCCCTGCGGGCGGTTCGCTGCCTGATCGGTCGCTATCTCTCTGTCCTCGAGCGTGTTCAGGGAGCCAGCCGGTAGGCTGAGATGGCGTTGCCACCGTAGATCAGGCTGCGCTCATCCTCGCTGATGCCCCCGAGGGCCTCCGACAGAGCGTCATGGACCTGGGCATAGCTGGCGGCGACGAGACATACCGGCCAGTTCGACCCAAAGATGAGCCGTGATGGGCCGAACCAGTCGAGGACCCTGTCCACGTAGGGTCGGAGGTCGTCGGAGCGCCATGTCTTCCAGTCGGCTTCCTCGATCATCCCCGAGACCTTGACCCACACGTTCGGCAGGTCGGCGAGCTGTCTCATGCGCGAGGCCCATGGCTCGATCTCGTGCTCCGCGATGTTCGGCTTGGCGATGTGGTCGACGACGAACCGACAACCGGGCTGGCTGCGGATGAGGGCCCAGGCTGCCGGCAGCTCGCGGGATCGGACGAGCACGTCGTACGCGAGCCCGGCCTGTTCGACGGCGGCGACGCCCCGCTTGACCTGGGGGAGCGAGAGCCAGTCCGGATCGGGCTCATCGTGGGCCTGGTGGCGGATAGCGACGAGCATGTCCCCGTCCGGTCGAGCCTGAGTCGGGCCAGCGTCTCGGCCACGGCTGGGTCGGTCAGGTCCACCCAGCCCACCACTCCGGCCACGAAGTCGGTCGCGGCCGCCGTCTCGAGGAACCCCTCGGTCTCGCGACGCTGGGAAGGCCTGCACCACGACCGTCCGGTCCACGCCGCGCTCGGCAGGAGCGGAGCCAGCTCGGCCGGTCCGTACCGCCCCCGGATGGCCGCCAGGTCGTCGGTCATCCAGTAGTAGTCGTATTCGGTCGAGGTCGTATCCCAGAAGTGATGGTGGGCATCGATGACGGCCATGGCACGAGCCTCCTATGCGACGACGGTGACCTTCGGCGTCGGCGCCTCGGCCGGAAGGAGCCCTTCCGCCCGGAGGTCGTCCCAGAGGTCGTCCGGGATGGGAACCTGGAGCATCGCCACGGTGTCGTCGAGGTGGGCGATCGTTCGTACGCCGGCGGCGACGGCGGCGACGGCCGGGTGCGCGAAGACGAACTGGAGGGCGGCCGCGCGCAGGGGCACGCCGTGCCGCTCGCAGACCGCCTTGAGACGCAGAGCCTTGTCGATCCAGGTGCCTGGGGCCGGACGGTAGTCGAAGTGGGACTCCGGGCCCGGGTTGGCCAGGAGACCGCTGTTCATCGCGCCGGCGATGACGATCGCGATCCTCTTCTCGACGCAGAGCGGCAGCAGGTCGGTCAAGGCGGCCTGGTCGAGCAGCGTATAGCGGCCGGCGCACATGAAGGCGTCGAAGTCGCCCTCGCGAGCGAAGCGTGCCAGCATCTCGGCCTGGTTCATCCCGGCGCCGATGGCGGAGACGACGCCCTGGCTCCGCAGCTCGGCGAGCGCCGGATAGGCGCCCCCGATCGCCTGCTCCCAGTGGGTGTCGGGGTCGTGGATCCACAGGATGTCGAGGCGATCCAGGCCCGTGCGCTTCAGGCTCGCCTCGACCGACCGCATCACGCCGTCATGGCTGTAGTCGAACACGGGTCGAACGTCGGGCACGCCCCGCCATAACCAATCATCGATGTCTCCGGAGGGCGATCTCTGCCAGTCGCGATCCCATTCCGGATGAGCCCGCACCTCTTCGAGGGGATAGAGCAACTTGCCGACCTTCGTGGAGACGACGAACTCACTCCGATCCTTGCCCGCCAGCATGCGCCCCAACCACAGTTCGGCGAGGCCATACCCGTAGATCGGTGCGACGTCGAAGTACCGGATGCCCAGGGACCACGCGCGATCGAGGACCTCAGCGGCCTGCGCTTCGGGTACCGCTTCGTACAAGCCACCCAAGGGGGCCATCCCAAAGCCAAGCCTGGTGACCTGGAGCCCGGTCCTCCCAAGTGGGACCAGCTGGTATGGATCGACGGGCATGCTCGACCTCCTCGAAGCACGGCACTAGGAAGCACGACGGGGAGTCCGGGCCGCTCAGAGCACCGGACCGATCACCCAGGGAGCGAATTCGTCTTCGCCAAGTCCGAGGGCTTCGCTCTTGGTCTCCTTGCCGCTTGCCACTGCCAGGAGCTCTTCGAAGATCGACCGTCCCAGCTCCTGCACGGTGGTGCCGTTCAGGATCTCGCCAGCGTCAACGTCCATGTCCTCGATCATCCGGAGGAACACGACGCTATTGCTGGCGACCTTCAGGCAAGGGACCGGTTTGCATCCATACACCGAGCCTCGACCAGTCGTGAAGGCACAGATGTTCGCACCACCTGCGACGATCCCGGTCATCGACACGGGGTCGTACCCAGGTGTGTCCATGACCGTGAGGCCTCGCTCGGTGACAGGCTCCGCGTAGTTGATGACCGAGCGAAGCGTCGTCGTGCCGCCCTTCGCGATGGCGCCCAGCGACTTCTCGGTGATGGTCGTCAGGCCTCCCGCCTTGTTTCCTGGGGACGGGTTGTTGTTGAGGGTGGCACCGAATGTCGCGGTGTACCACTCCCACCACCGGATCCGCTCGATCAGCGCTTCGCCGATCTCTCGCGACGCAGCACGCCTCGTGAGGATGTGCTCCGCTCCGTAGATCTCGGGCGTCTCGGCGAGGACCACGCTGCCTCCCTGTGCCACCACGAGATCCGCCGCGGCTCCCACCGCCGGATTCGCAGTGATCCCGGAGAAGGCATCGGACCCACCGCAATTCGTCCCGAACACGAGCGATGATGCCGGAACCTGTTCGCGGCGCGCGCGGTCGGCTTCCGGCAGGATTCTCGCAACGCAGCCACGCCTGATTCGACGGTCTTCCGGATCCCGCCGCGCTCCTGGATGACCAAGGCAGGGACGGGCCCAAGCCCCGACCCGGAGCCCGTGGAGCTGAGCGGCAGCGGCTCGTGGGCGGTGAGGTGTGTCAACTGGGCGTCCTCGCAGCCCAGGCCGACGAACAAGTACGCCCCGACGTTCGGGTGGCGAGCGAACCCGCCAAGGACCCGATTCAGCAGATGGTGATCGACGCCATCAGCGGCCATGCCGCACCCACCCTTATGGGCAAGGGCGATCGACTCCGTCGACATTCGGGAAGTCGGACAGCACATCACGGCCGACCTCGCTCGCAATGAACCGGCTGGTCGAAGCGGAGCAGTTCACGGTGCTGATGACCGCGACGTAATTGCGCGTCCCCACTCGGCCGTCCTGGCGCCGGTAGCCGTCGAATGTTCGAGGCTCGGTCGGTACCGGCTCAGAGCGTGCCACCGCGTACTCGTAATCGCTGGAACGCGGACTTGGGCGCGTGTTGTGCAGATGGACATGCGCCCCCGGTTCGATGTCCACCGTTGCGAGTGCGATCGTCTGGCCGTACTTGCGGACGGGGCTCCCTCGCCCGATGGATGCGGTGGCGACCTTGTGACCGTACGGGATCGGCTCCTTGACCGTCAGGTCCTCGGCGCCCTCATGGACGATCTGACCCTGCGCGAGGGAGTCGGCCGCGATCACCACGTTGTCGTCCCTGTTCAGGCGTATCAACATGGTCGCCGAGTCCCCTCAAGCTGCCGGGAGTCAGATCCTTGGTGGATGCTACTGGTGGTTCACTGAACCGTCAACGACTTCCCGAAGGGGCGCCGGTCATCGCCCGCGCGTCCCGACCCCGATGCGAAGGAGCGACGACCATGAAGCTGATCGCCACGATGATGCTGAGCGTGGACGGCGTGTACCAGGGCCCCGGAGGCCCCGATGAGGACCGGCGCGGCGGGTTCGAGCGCGGCGGCTGGACAGCGCCGTTCGCCGACGAGGAATCTTGGCGATTCGTGACCTCGATGTTCGAGCGCGCGGATGCGCTGCTGCTCGGACGCAAGACATGGGAGATCTGGGCAGCGTATTGGCCGTACCACGATGGGGGCGATCCGGTCTCCCACGGCGTCAACGTGCTGCCCAAGTACGTACCCTCGACCACGCTCACGGACCCGGCGTGGCAGAACACCCACGTCATCGGAGGTGACGTGGAGGCGGCGGTGCGCGACCTCAAGGCGAAGCCCGGCCGCGAGCTCCAGGTCCACGGGAGCGGCGACCTGCTCCGTTGGCTGCTCGACCGCGACCTGGTCGATGAGCTCAACCTGCGACTCGTCCCCGTGGTGGTGGGCGACGGGCTTCGGCTGTTCCCAGAGCGCGGCCTGACGCACGCGCTTGCGCTGGTCGAGTCGCGATCGACGCCATCCGGCGTGATGATCCAGACCTATCGACCTGCCGGGCGGGCGACGTTCGGCAACGCCGGGGAGTGACACCGGGCCGTACGTCGGCCTCTATCCCAGGAAGGTTGTGGACGATGAGCTTCCAGGAATTCCTCGATTCGCTCCCCATCATTGGGGTATTCATCACGTTCGCGATCATCGCCCTCCTTACCTACGAGGTTGGCTTCCGCGTCGGACGCTGGTGGCAGGAGCGCACACCGGATGAGAAGGAGGGTCCCACGGGTGTCCTCGTGGGCTCGCTCTTCGCACTGATGGCGTTCCTGTTGGCGATCACCATGGGCATGGCGTCCGATCGTTTTGATACGCGCCGCGGCCTCGTGCTTGCCGAAGCGAACTCGATCGGCACGACATTCCTGCGGGCTGGCTATCTACCAGAGCCGGCTGCGAGCAAGAGTCAGGAGCTGCTGCGTGAGTACGCGTCCCTCCGCACCACCAGCGGCGACCTCGCGGAGGTTCGAGCTCGAGTCGCCCGGTCGGTCCAGATCCAGAACGAGCTCTGGGCGACCGCGGAGGACCTGGCTCGAGCCACGCCGGACTCGGATGTCCTGTCCATCTACATCGAGGCGCTCAACGACACCATCGACCTGAACGAGACCAGGATCACGGCTGGTCTGTATTCCAGAGTGCCCGAGACGGTCCTGCTCCTGCTGATCATCGGTTCCGCACTCACCCTGGGCATGCTGGGCTACAGCGCGGGCCTGAGCCGGCGGCGCAGCCCACTGAGCGCGATCGTGATGATCGTCGTCCTGGGAGCGGTCATCACCCTCGTGGTGGATCTCGACCGGCCGCGCGACGGGTTCCTGCAGGTGAACCAGCAGCCGCTGATCGACCTCCAGCAGCAGATCGGACCCCCGGCGAGTTGACACCGTAGCCAGGTCCGACCTGCGCGCAAGAGGCCTGTCTCGGACGTGCGCCTCCGATTCTCGTTCCTACATAGGGCGCGTCGGCTCGCCGATCAAGGGCTGATGGATCATCCAGTCTCGCCCAGGGCGTAGGCGATGGCGGCGTCCGGGGACATGGTCTCGCCTTCGACCCAGACGCGTTCCGCCGCCGGATCACCGGTCGGCCGCTCCGGGACCGACAGTTCCTGCCACGGGGCCACCCCGGCAAGATCGGTGCCTGTCCTGCGGCGCATCGCCTCGGCTGCGCCTCCCAGCCGCAACGCCCGCCCATCCTGGTCGGTCCTCTGGGCGACGCCGTAGAGGTCGAGCAGGATGAACGTGGCACCCGACAGGTCGCCGGCATCCCGGAACAGGCGCAGAGCCTCGAGCGCGTGTCCCTCCGCCACCGTCGGATCCCCGCTCACGAGCTCGATGAGGGCGAGCTCGTGGAGCGCCCATCGCACGCCGAAGGAATCGCCCAGCGCTCGATGCATGCGCAGGCTGTCCTCGATGAATCCACGGCCGGTGGCCCAATCACGCTGCGCGATGGCGGCAAGCCCGAGGGCCCAGCTGGTATTTGCGATGCCGCGCTGGTCGCCGAGCTGCCGGTACAGGGCAAGGGCCTCCGTCACGAGCTCCCCTGCGATCTCGAAGCCGGCCCCGTCCGTCGTGGGATCGGGCACTAACCCATAGGCGGCGTTGTACAGCGCCTCCGCGAGGGTGGCCAGATCATCGCCTGCCCGGGCGTCCTCGAGGGCCGCCATGTATAGGCGCTGGACCTCGTCGCGTTCGTTCCGCCAGTATGCGATCGATCCCGCCGCACCCAGGGCTCGAGCTCGCACATCGTGCGGTTGCGCGGCCGCAGATGGCAGGGCAAGGACGAGCCCAGCCCGCTCGTGTGCCTCGTGGAGATGCCCGCCGAGCTGCCAGAACCGCCACAGCGCAGCGAGCAGCCGCAGCGCGAGTCCGGCCTCGTCTGCCTCGACGCTCCAGTCCAGGGCGGCCCGAAGATTGTCATGATCGAGCTCCAGGCGGTCGAGCCACTGCCGGCTGAGCGGGCCAGTGAGTTCGCCAGCTCCTGCCTCGGCCAGCGCGACATAGGCCTCAGCGTGACGTCGGCGGATCGATCTGGGCGTCCCCGGACACGTCGAGCCGCTCGAGTGCGTACTCCCGGATGGTGGCCAGCATCGCGAAGCGAGGGCCGTCGTCGCCGGCCACGGGCCGCAGGAGACTCTTCTCGGCCAGGGATGTCAGGCCGTCGAAGGCATCCTGCCCAAGCTCCGCCTGCGGGCCGCAGACGGCCTCGATCTGCTCCAGGGAGGCAGCCCCGGCGAAGACACCCAGGCGAACGAAGAGCTGGCGATCCGGGTCGGCAAGCAGGTCGTAGCTCCAGTCGATGGCGCCCCGAAGCGTCTGCTGCCGGGCAGGGAGGTCCCGGGAGCCGCCGGAGAGGACCTTGAGCCGCTCCACCAACCGGGCACGCAGGGCCTCGATGGGCAGGACCCGGACGCGTGCCGCGGCTAGTTCGATGGCAAGCGGCAGACCGTCCAGCCGGACCACGACATCGGCGACCGCGGCTGCATTCGCGTCGGTCAGCCGGAATGACGGCTGGCTCGCCATGGCACGCTCGACGAACAGCCGGACCGCCTCGATCGCGGACGCCTCAGCGGCAGTGGTGATGGTGCCCGTCCCGGGAAGTCGGAGTGGCGGCACCGGCAGCTCCTGCTCGCCATACGTCCGAAGGACGATCCGGCTGGTTACCAGGATCTTGATCCCCGGAGCATCGCGCAACAGCTGGCCCACGACGCCGGCGCCGTCCACCACCTGCTCGAAGTTGTCGAGCACGAGGAGTGCTCGACGGTCGCCCAGGTAGCCCACGAGCTTCGCGAGCGGGGCCTCGGTACCGGGATCGATGCCCACTGCCTCGACGATAGCGGAAGGGATCAGGCCTGGGTCGAGGATCGCGTCCAGCGGCACGAAGAAGACGCCGTCCGGGAACTCATCGAGCACCTCGGCAGCCAGCTGCAGGGCAAGTCGGGTCTTGCCCGTGCCGCCCGGTCCGGTCAGTGTGAGCAGCCTGCTCGTCTCGAGCAGTCGTCGTGCCTCCGCGAGGTCGGTTCGCCCCACGAAGCTCGTCAGCTGGACCGGCAGGTTGTTGGGCCGACCTTCGAGGGTGCGCAGGGGAGGGAACGAGCGCGCAGGCCCGGGCCCCGTCACCTCGTACAGGTGCTCGGGGCGCGCGAGGTCCTTCAGTCGGTGGGAACCGAGGTCGCGCAGCTCCAGCCCTGCAGGCAGTGAGCCACCCAGGAGTGCCCGGGTCGCCTCGGAGAGCAGGATCTGGCCACCGTGCCCGGCGGCCGTGATACGCGCGACCTGGTGGAGCGCGAGGCCGACATAGTCACCGCTGGTCTGGACGGCCTCGCCCGAGTGGATGCCCATCCGCACCCTGATTTGTCGCCCGTCGGGCCACGCATGACCGTCGAGGGCGGCACGGGCCTCTGCGGCCGCCCCAACGGCGGACGTGGCTTCTTCGAACGCCACGAAGAGAGCGTCGCCCTCGGACCCGAAGACATGCCCGCCATGGCCACGGACGGCTTGCCCGATCAGGTCGCGGTGATCGCCGAGCACCGCTGGATACCCGTCGGCGAGCTCCTGGATGAGTCGGGTCGATCCCTCGATGTCGGTGAACAGGAACGTGACGGTGCCCCTGGGTAGCTCGCCTGAGTCTTGCGGCTGGGTCACACGGCGGCTCCTGCGTTCGTGCCTGCTCGCCACGATGGTAGCCTTCCGGCCAAGCTGGAGGGACACCGGAGAGCCCCGAGGCATCGTGGAGCTGAAGCCGTGCTGACCGACCTGGAACCGCTGCTCGGCCTGATCGGCTCCATCTGCGTCATCGCGGGCACTGTCTTCGTGGTCATCCAGCTCCGGATGAACGCGAGGCAGGCCGCGTAGAGCACCGCATTCGAGCTCATCGCCGGGTGACCGATCCATCGTTCCCGGCTCGGCGGCATCGACTCTACGAGGTATCAGCGAAGTACTCCGCAGGTGACTGGTCCGACTTCGACCGCAGCCTCGACGACTTCGAGGTGAGGAGCTTCGCGAACATCTATGAACAGCTGGCACTCCTGGTCAGGAGGGTGTCGTCGACCTCCCCGATGTGATGGAGGCCCTGTCGGCGCAGGTCATGGCGGACTGGCACACCTTCCAGCCGATCCGCGCGCACATCATGGAACAAGCCGGGCGCGCATTCCCCGACCTCGCCACTGACAAGCCAGGGATTCGACCGCATCTACTGGCCGAACTTCATGTGGCTGGCGACCCGTAACGCCGAGTGGGTTCAGCGTCAGGTTGCCTCCGCCCCGGATGCGGGCGGCCCCGTCAGCTGATCTCGGAACAGCCTGGTCCTCCGACAGCCCGTCATCGAGCCCCATGACCGGCTGGGCAAGAAAGGGACCATGGCCGCTCCTCGGATCTCGATGATCGCGGCTGCCATGTGCCCTCGTCGCGACTCGGCTAGGATCTGACCGCCAGCGACCTGCGCTCATTCCTGGTCCGCAGTGGCCCAGACCCTGGGACATCCTTGAGAGGTGATACTCATGCCGATCGTCGAATACCCCGCCGGTGCGACCTTCCCGGGCGTGATCGGGCGGACCGCTGACGAGTCGAGCCCCGCCTGGCCGGCCCCTGTCCGCCCGGCCAAGGTGCACCGAACGTGGTGTTCGTCGTGCTCGATGACACCGGCTTCGGACAGCCTGGGCTGCTTCGGCAGCCCGATCGCGACGCCAAACTTCGACCGGATCGCGAACAGCGGCCTGCGGTACAACAACATGCACACCACCGCGCTGTGCTCGCCGAGCCGCTCCTGCATCATCACCGGCCGCAACCACCACCGCAACGGCATGGCCGCCATCACCGAGCTGGCCTCCGGGTATCCCGGCTACAACGGCGTCATGCCGTTCGAGAACGGGATGCTGCTCGAGATCCTGGCTCGGACGCGGCTACAACACCTACGCCGTGGGCAAGTGGCACCTGACGCCGAGCAACGAAGAGACGGCGGCGGGGCCGTACACGCGCTGGCCCCTGGCCCGCGGCTTCGAGCGGTTCTACGGCTTCCTGGGCGGCGACACGAGCCAGTGGTATCCGGACCTCGTGTACGACAACCACCAGGTCGAGCCGCCGCGAACCCCGGAGGAGGGCTACCACCTCACCGAGGACCTGGTCGACAAGTCGATCGAGTTCATCACCGACGCCCAGCAGATCGACCCCGACAAGCCCTTCTACCTGTACCTCGCCTTCGGCGCCACCCACGCGCCGCACCACGTCCCGAAGGAGTGGGCGGACCGGTACGCCGGCCAGTTCGATGACGGCTGGGACGCCTACCGCGAGCGGACGTTCGCGCGCCAGAAGGAGCTCGGGATCCTGCCGGCCGACGCGGAGCTGTCCCGCCACGACCCTGACGTCCCCGACTGGGCGACGCTCCCGGCCGACGCACGCCGGCTGTACAGCCGCTACATGGAGGTCTTCGCCGGCTTCCTGAGCCATACCGACCACCACCTCGGTCGCCTGCTCGACTACCTCGAGGAGCAGGGGCAGCTCGACAACACCCTGATCATGGTCGTCTCGGACAACGGCGCGAGCGCGGAGGGCGGCCCGACCGGCACCACCAACGAGGCACAGTTCTTCAACAACGCCCAGGAGCCGCTCGAGGACAGCCTCAAGGTCATCGACGAGATCGGCGGCCCGAAGCACTTCAACCACTACCCGTGGGGTTGGACGTGGGCGGGCAACACGCCCTTCCGGCGCTGGAAGCGCGAGACCTACCGTGGTGGGGCGTGCGACCCGTTCATCGTCTCCTGGCCGTCCGCGGATCAAGGCGAAGGGCGAGGTCCGGACGCAGTACGCGCACATCATCGACATGGTGCCGACGGTGCTCGACCTGCTGGACATCGAGCCGCCGGCGACGATCCGGGCGTGACCCAGGCGCCGCTTCGACGGGGTCAGCTTCGCGCACACCCTCGACGATGCCGCGGCGCCCAGCCGACACCACACCCAGTACTTCGAGATGCTCGGCCACCGCGCCGTCGACCACGACGGCTGGCGCGCGGTGTGTCCGTGGCCCGGTCCGTCGTTCGCCGAGGCCGGCGTCGGCTTCGGACAGCCCATCTCGTCCGAGCGGCTGTCCCAGCTCGACGCCACCGGCTGGGAGCTGTACCACGTCGCCGAGGATCCGGCCGAGACCCACGACCTCGCGACCGAGCACCGCGACCGGCTCATCGCGATGATCGCGCTCTGGTACGTCGAGGCCGGCCGGAACGGTGTCCTGCCGATCGACGGCAGCGGTCTCGAGCGGATGATCGCCGAGAAGCCGCAGGCGGCGCCGGCCCGCGATCGCTACACCTACCGTCCGGGTACCCAGGCGGTGCCGTTCTTCGCCGGTCCGCGTGTCATGAACCGACCCCACAGCATCACCGCATCGGTCGAGATCCCGGAAGGCGGAGCCGAGGGCGTCCTGATCGCCCAGGGAAGCGCCGCGGGCGGCTACTCGATGTTCATCAAGGACGACCGCCTCCGC
This sequence comes from uncultured Chloroflexia bacterium, assembly GCA_963760625.1. Lineage (GTDB taxonomy): Bacteria > Chloroflexota > Limnocylindria > Limnocylindrales > CSP1-4 > JAFMJV01. The sequence goes on along the minus strand of CAVXDU010000007.1, from coordinate 38,692 downwards.
TACGTCCACAACTGGGTGGGACGCGAGATCTACGGCGTCACGTCCGAAGGTCCGGTCCCGGTCGGCTCGCACGAGCTGCGGTTCGAGTTCGAGCCGACGGGAAAGCCCGACATGGCGCACGGCCGCGGAGCGCCAGGTCGCTTCCAGCTCTACATCGACGGCGAGCTGGTCGGGACGTCGAGGCTCCGACGACCACCCCATTCGTGATCAACCCCGGTGCGCTCTCCGCGGGTCGAACGTCGGTTCGCCGGTCACGCCCGAGTACGCGAGTCCGTTCCGGTTCACCGGGACCCTCGACAAGGTCACGGTCGACGTGAGCGGTGAGCTCATCGTCGACTCAGGAGGCGGAGCTCCGGGCGCACATGGCCCGGCAGTGAGCCGGGCGCAGGCCTGGAAGCTTCAGGCGACGATGATGACCTTGTGCGCGGTGGGGTCCGACCGGAGGGTCTCCAGCGCCTGACCGTACTCATCCAGTCGGAATCGGTGGCTGATGATGCCGTCGGTTCGGACCCGTCCAGTCCGAAGCGCCGCGATGGCAGCCTCGAAGGAGGTCGATCTCCGCGAACGACCCGCGGATGGTGATCTCGCGCCGGAACACGTCGAAGGGGTGGAAGCGGACCTGCTCGTCGGCGGTCGTGACGCCGTAGATGAGCACGGTGCCACCGTTACGGGTGAGGGGAACGCAGATGTCGCCGATCGTGGTCGAGCCGGTCGCCTCGACCACGATGTCGTAGCCCTCGCCCTCCGAAGCGTCCATCACCTTCGCCTGCGTGGCCGCTCCGTCCGCCCGGTCGATGAGCACGGTCCGGTCGATACCAAGACCGGCGGCGACATCGAGCTTGAACTGCTTGGGCGCCGCGACCGTCACCGACGATGCGCCTCCGGTGCGCAGCAGCTGCGCCAGCAGCAGGCCGGTCGGGCCGGCCCCGAACACGAGCGCGGTGGAACCGGGCCGCACGTGCAGGTTCTCGAGGCCATGGGTCGCGCATGCCGCCGGCTCGCTGAACACGGCGGTATCGAGCGGCAGGCCTTCCACCGAAAACACGAGGTTCTCCGGCACCACCACGAACTCGGCGAAGAAGCCCGGGAAGTTTGACCCCATCCCCTTGAGGCCGGAGCACAGGATCAGCCGCCCGGAGAGGCAGTAGTCGCAGCGCCCGCAGTGGACGTTCGGGTTGACGGTCACCTGCTCGCCGACCCGGAACCGGTCCGCTCCTTCCCCCAGGCCATCCACGACACCCACCAGCTCGTGACCGGGTGTCAGCGGGTAGGCCGCCATGAACTCGCCGTTGTGGATGTGCAGGTCGGTGCCGCATACGCCGACCTGGATGACCTTGATCCGGACCTGACCGGGACCGGGCTCGGGGACCGGGACATCCGTGATCTCGTAGCTCTGGGGACGGTCGTAGACGACGGCCTTCATGGGTGCCGGGCCCATCGGCGTGGGTCGTGTCCTGGATCGACGGTCGGGCGATCCTGGCGGGTCCGGTCAACGTCGGTTCTGACCGCGACGGCGCAGCTGGTCGAGGGCGACCGCGAGGACGAGTACGACGCCGACGGCGATCATCTGCCAGTAGGGCTGGACGCCGACGATGATGAAGCCGTTCTGGAGCACGGCCGGGATCCAGACGCCGATGACGGTGCCGATGATCGTCGCCACGCCGCCGAACAGGCTGGTGCCGCCGAGTGCGACGGCGGTGATCGCCTGAGGTTGTCGGTCGAGTGGCCGGCGACCGACGTCGTCGTGAAGTACGCGAGCGGCGAGGAACCCGCCGAGCCCGCTGGCCACGCCGCCGACGATGTAGACCTTGAGCAGGTGACGCTCGCACGTTGAGACCGACCCGGCGGGCCGCCTCCTCGCTCGAGCCGATGGCCAGCGTGTGGCGGCCGAAGACGGACATGTGCATCCCGATGTACCCGAGCAGCACCACCAGGCCGCGATGACGATCAGGTTGGAGATCCCGAACAGGATGTCGCTGTCGGCGACCGTCGGCAAGAGCGTAGGTCGCGACGTTGACGCCGTTCTGCAGGAGCAGCGCGATGCCCAGGCCGGCGCCGAGCGTGCCGAGTGTCGCGAGCATCGGGGGGATCCGCATGTACGCCACCAGGAGCCCGTTGACCGCGCCGATGAGCAGGCCCGCGAAGAGCGACGCCGACGAGGGCCGCCACGATGATGAACAGGGTCGTGTCCTTGGCCGCGATGTCGACGGCGTAGCCGTCGCCGACCGGGATGAGCTTGAGCATCTTCACCGCGAAGACCTCGCCGAGCACGATGCCGCTCGGGATGGACAGGTCGATCCCGCGCCGTGGCGATCACGAACGTGGTGCCGACGCTGACGACGGTCAGGATGGCGACGTTGTGCGCGAGCTGCGACAGGTTGGACGCGGTGTCGAACTTGCCCGGCGCCAGCAGCGAGAAGATCGACGATCAGCGACCAGCAGGAACGCCCAGCGTGATGAACACCTGGCTGGCCAGCGAGCTGGCGCCAGCCGGGAACGTTGCGGCTCGGCGTTGAGCGTGACATCGGTGGTCGTCTCCGCCGTCAGCTCGGCGGTGAGTGCGGCCTTGTCTGCCTTCGTCATGCCGGCCCACCTCGTTGGTGTAGGCGCCGGAGATCGCAGCGATCAGTCGGTCGACGTCGGCCTCGCCGCGCGCGAACCGGGCGACGCGAGCGCCGAGGCGCAAGACCTCGATGCGGTCGGCGACCTCCAGCACCTGCGGCAGGTTGTGCGAGATGAAGACGACGGCCAGGCCCCGGTCGCGGACGCGGCGGATGAGGTCGAGCACCTTCGCGGTCTGGATGACGCCGAGCGCCGCGGTCGGCTCGTCCAGGAGGATCACGTGCTCGGCCCACATCGCGGCCCGGGCGATGGCCACCGACTGGCGCTGACCGCCGGAGAACGAGGCGACCGGCACCCGCAGGTCCTGCACCATGCCGACGCCGAGCTCCTCGAAGCTCGCCGCGGTCTGCCGGCGCATCGCCGCGCTGGTCGTGAAGGACCCGGAACCGGCGGATCTCGCGACCGAGGAAGACGTTCGACGCGGCGTCCAGGTCGGGCGCCAGCGCCAGGTCCTGGTAGACCGTCTCGATGCCCGCGCCGCGGCATCCGTGGGATTGCCCATGTGGACGACGGCGCCATCCACCACGACTTCGCCCTGGTCGGGTGCATAGACCCCGGAGAGCACCTTGATGAGCGTCGACTTGCCCGCGCCGTTGTCGCCGACGAGCGCCGTCACCTCGCCCGGGAACGCCTCGAACGATGCGCCGCGCAGCGCGCGGACCGTGCCGAAGGACTTGACGATGGACCGCGCCTCGAGGGCCTGCACGGGCGGACGGATATCGGCGTCCGGCACCGGCGAGGTCGCCATGGGTTGGCTACTGGTCATGCGACGGTCTCCCGGGTGGTTGGATGGACCTGGACCGAGACGCTAGTGGTGTCCGGCTCATGTGATCGCCCGTTCCGGACGTCCGCGTCCGGGATCGATCGTTCACCGCGACCGAGCACCAGCGGCGTCAGGATGGCGTGCCGAGGGGGTGCCTGCAACCCCGCCAGCCGCTCGACCATCAGTTCGGCGGCGAGTTTGCCGATCCGATCCGGCCCGGAGGCGACGACGACCAGTGGGGGAGTCGCGAGCAGATCGTTGTCATCCATGCTGTCGAATACCGCCAGATCGAGGGTGGTGCCGACGTCCCGCATCGCGCGCATAGCGGCGCGCCCTGCCATGTGGTTCGTGGCCAGGACCGCGGTGGGCGGATCGTCGATTGCGAGCATCCGCCGCATGGCGGACCTGGCATCGTTGATGTCCATGACGCTGGAGATGAGTGCCTCGTCCACGGTCAGGCCGGCATCGATGAGCGTCGACCGGTAGGCGGCGATTCGACACGCGACGGTCCAGATGCGGATGTCCAGCGCAAGGGCGGCGATGCGACGGTGTCCGGCCGCCAGGAGCCGCTCCACCGCTCCTCGTGCTCCCGCCTCGTTGTCCACGGTCACGGTGTCCACGTCAAGCCGTTCGAGCGGGCGGTCGAGCGCGACGACGACCAGCCCGTGGGCGAGGTCCGGCTTCAGGTAGTCGATGGGGCCCGGGGCGGACATGATGATGAGACCATCCACACGACGCTCCACCAGGGCGCTGGCGAGCTGATGCTGCCGATGGGTATCGTCGCCGTGGCTGGCCGTGATGAGCTGGAGGCCGCTGCGGCGCCAGGACCCGCTCCACCGCGCCCACGACCCCCGCCACGAACGGGTCGGCGACATCCGGGATGAGCAGCCCGACGGCTGCGCTCGGCCCGCCGCCCGCAAGGGAGCGTGCCAGCCGGTTGGGGCGGAAGCCGAGCTCCCGGGCTGCCGCGAAGACGCGGGCCGACGTGGCCGGGGCGACGCCGTACTCCTCGTTCAGCGCCCGCGACGCCGTCTTGAGGCTGACGCCCGCTCGAGCGGCGACATCGGCGAGCCGCGGACGTCCCGGCGTGCTCATTGGTAGAACCTCGCGAGCGGGCCCCGGCGGACGGGAAGACCCACGTTCGGCGGCGGATCCTCCGACGGAGACCGCATGAAGGTCAGTCCAGGTGCCGGAGAACCGAAGGGCAGCGCGCCTGGCGATGAGCCGGCGCGCTGCCCCTGGAGGGTTCGTGTGCGCCCGTGCCGTGTCACGTCCGGCGACGCGGCACGGACACGGACGCCGTCAGCTGGGGCTCAGCGCCGCAGGCGGACTTGTAGATGTACTTGGCGACCTCCGGATCCGCCATGTTGTCCGCCGTCACGACGAGGGACTCGGTCTGGATGCTCCGGGGTGGTCGGCCTGGCCGGTCAGCGCCGCGACGGCCTGCTGGACGCCCTGGACGCCGATGTCATAGGGCTTCTGGGCAACGAGGGCCTGCACGTCGCCGGCCTCGAGCTGCTTGATCTGGTCCGGGCCGGCGTCGAAGCCGACGACCTTGACGTTGCCGACTTGCCGGCCTGCTTGACACCGGTCGCGACGCCCTGCGCCGTGAACAGGTTGGTGGCGAAGACGCCGGCGAGGTCGGGGTCCTTGGCCAGCGCCGCGCTCACGACCTGGGCGCCGGTCGCGGCCTCGTTGTGCGAGTACTGCGTGTCGGAGACGAGCACGTAGCCCAGCTCGGCCGCCTTCTCGTTGAAGCCCGCGATGCGCGCGTCCACGCTGGAGACGCCCGGGTCGGTCGAGATGACGAGGACCTTCGCGCCGCTCGGCACGCCGAGCGCCTGGAGGGCCTCGGCCGCCTTGACTGCCGCCGAGCTTGTTGTCCGTGGCGATGCGCGACACGCCGATGGTCGGATCGGTGACCACGGTGTCCACGAGGACGATCTTCGTGCCGGCATCCTGGATGCTTCTTGAGCGGACCGGCGCGAGGCGACCACGTCGTTCGGGGCCACGAGCAGCGCATCCGGGCGCGGACGCGCCGACCGCGTCGAGCATCGGGTTCTGCAGGGTGGCGTCGAACTTGTCCGGACCCTGGACGTCAAGGGTGACGCCCGCTGCGGTGGCGGCCTCCCGGGCGCCGCACTCCATGGAGACGTAGAACGGGTCGCCCTTCACCCCGACCATGAGCGTGATCTTCTTGCCTGCCGCGGACGGGGCGCTGGGGCTCTGGGCAACCGCCGGCATGGCGACCGCCAACGCCATCGCACCCGCCGCAAGGGCTGTCGTCCAGGCCAACCGAGTCGTCTTCATCGCTTCTCCTCCATGTTGACCCTGCGCTGATGCGCGGGTCGTCGACTGCGCTGTCAGACAGCGCTGCCGGTACGGTACGGCGCGGCATCCGGAAGGTCAAGACCGGAGTCAAAGTGGTTGCGATGAGGGCACGGATCAGGGGCAGCGACAGGCCCGGTGCCCGGTCAGCCCGCGCGACCTGGTATCCCGAGGGCGGCGGTGTCCGCGGCGAGCTCCCGGTTCTCGGGACCGAAGTGCTTCAGGATCACCAGGGGCTCGGTGCCGGCTCGGGTTGGTGATCGTCACGCCCTCGCGGGCGACCGGCTTCGGACACGAAGTACTCGTCCTCGGTCAGCTGGCCGTACCGGATGATCGTGGGCGAGGCGATCGCGTGGCCGTTCAGGGAGCCAGTACCCTGGACGACGATGCAGCCGTACGCATCGGTGTCGCGGACGGTGACCGTGCTGGCCCGGCTGGACCGTGAGCTCCTTTGCGCTGAACTCCGATGCGAGGTAGACCACCCAGCGCTCGACCCAGTCGTCGCCGGAGGCCGCCGACGTCCGCGTCTCGACCGGGCACCATCAGGTTCCTGGTCCAGTAGTGTGGGTCGACGTTCCGCTCCCAGTCGAGCAGCTCGACGATGTAGTCGACGTCGCCCACCCGATCCGTGCGGCACGTCCTTCCAGAGCAGCTCGCTCATCACCTCGCGGCCGTTCGACCACGACTCGCACAGGCACGCCACGTCGCTGGCGCGCTGCGGCTCGTAGGTGCAGACGCTCGCCGGCGCGTGCAGCACGCCGGCTGGCACGTCCCAGCCGGTGCCGAGCTGGATCCGGTAGCCGCGCGACAGCTCGGTGATCCGGTTGTCGCCGCCATCCGCGAACCGCGCGAGCCGCTCGGCGAGCTGTGCCCGGGTCGTCTCCGGGTGCAGGCCGAAGAAGGTGATGCCGAGCTCGCCCAGGTGGCTGTTCATCTGGGGCGCGAAGTAGTACGCCTCGGGCTTGCCCTTCTTGCCCAGGGCCGCCGCGTGCTCGTCCCGGTGGTGGACGTGCAGCGGGCAGCGGCGCCTGGTTGTCGAAGAACTTGGAGTACATCGGCCACCCCTGGTACTCCGTCCAGAGCCGGTCGCCGATGAGCGACGCGCCGTGGTGCGCCACGAAGGCATCGAACGGGATGAGCTCGTCCTCGGCCCCCACGACCAGGCTGATGCCCTCGAACTCGCCCGTCAGCGGCCCGTTGTCGGCGCGCACGGTGGACGAGAGCCAGCGCTCGTCGATGCCGCCGCGGCCCTCCTGGAACGGGAACAGGTCGTCCGGGTGGAGCTTGAGACGGCCGCCCCGGCGTGCAGAAGGCGCGCGGCACCCAGGTCGGGGCGAGACGGACGATGCCTCCGCCGGCGTCGAGCGCCCGGTCCATGGCCGGGACCTGTGACGACGATCGGATGGTCAGCGTTTGCCGACACGGTGGCTCCCTCCTGACTGCAGCTGCTCCTGGACCCAGCGCGCGATAGCGTCGAGGTCGAGTGATGGCATGTCCGTGGTGTCGACCTCCAGCACCGGTGCGAGCGCCATCGGGCGCGCGACCTCCGCCAGCCGACCGAGCTCAGTCGCGTACTCAGGCCCCGGGTGCGATGGGTTCCGGGCCGCGTGACGAATATCGGTCCATGAGGACCTTGGCGGGCGCGTGGCACCACACCTCGGTCCATCGGTCGATGCCCGCACGCTCCAGGCCCCGCAGGACCACGTCATGGGGCGGCAACCTGAACCATGCCTCGACCACCACGCCCGATCCCGGCGGGAAGTCGGCGATGAGTGACCAGATCGCCTGCATGCTCGCCCGATTGAGCGCCCGGCCATGCTCGCGATCGCCACCCTCGTTGCCGAGTTCGTCGTACAGGGCCTCCTTGACCACGTCCAGCGACATGACAGGCAATCGGAGGCGCGAACCGATCGCCCGGGCGACCGTCGTCTTGCCGGACGCGGGCACGCCGTTGACCAGGACGGCCTGGGTCACCTCCGCGAATGCCCGCAGACCGGCCCCGATGACACCGGCGTCATCTCCCAGGCCGGCGGGCGACGACAGGACACTCGAACCACGGGGATGTCTCGGGCGAGAACAGTCGTAGCGCGGCCGCGGCCGCGGCTCCCAGGCCTCCGCCGAGGATCACCAGGTCCGGGTCGAGCACCGCCACGCACGTGTCGATGGCCAGTCGCCAGGATGTCGCCCACCGGCGCAGGACCGCCGCGGCGACGGGATCCTGGTCCTGGCGCTCGCAGCAGGTGTTCCGCGGATGTCCCGTCCGGCAGCCCCGCTTCCCTGATGTGGCGCGACAGCGCCGTGCCTGACGTGTACACCTCGGAGCAACCGCGACGCCCGCACTTGCACTCGGGTCCGCCGGGGTCCAGGGTGAGGTGGCCGAGCTGACCGGCGTTGCCGCGACCGCGCAGCACGGCGCGGGATGCCGCCACGGCACCCCCGATGCCGGTCCCGACCGTGAACATCACCACGTGGTCGGCATCGATCGCGGCTCCCAGGGCGAGCTCCGCCGCGAGCGCCATGTGGGCGTCGTTGTCGAGGACCACCGGCCGTCCGATCGAGGTGCCGATGAGCTCACCGAGCTGGAGGCCGGCAAGGTCCACGTAGCCCGCCGACAGGATCGACGCGCCGTCGCGGTCGAGCCGTCCAGGGATGCCGATGCCGACCGCCAGGACGTCGTCGTCAATGAGCCGGTCGACAAGGTCGCGGACGAGGTCGGTCGTGGTCGGACCAGAGCCCGTGGGCACCTTGATGTGGCCCGTCAGGCGGCCCTGGGGGTCGACCCTGGCTGCCCGGACATTGGTGCCGCCGATGTCCACGCCGATCGTGACGCCACCGGGAACTGGGTGGCTGGATCATGCCGGTCGTCGCCTAGGAGCCGGCCTCGCCAAGGACGGCCCGGATCTCCATGAGCCGCGGCACCGCCATCTGGCGCAGGCGGCTGGCGGTCGCCTCGCTATCCCCCATGAGGCAGTCCTTCCAGAGGGACCTCCCGGCGATCGCCCCCGAGGCGCCTCCGGCGAGCGCCGTGCGAAGGTGACCCAGGAACGTCGCGTGGTCGACCCCACCTGACAGCACCGCCCACGGGACGCCGTCCAGCGCCTCTGTGACCGCTGCGCAAGCCTCCAGCGATCCGGGGTACTGGAGCTTCATGACCTGGGCGCCGCATTGCCGAGCGATGGCCGCGGCCTGGACGACCAGGTCCGGCGCGGCCGCCCTGTAGTCGGCCGGGGTCTCGCCGGCGAGCGCGTACGTGAGGATCTCGACCACCAGGAGGACATCCTCGCGCGCGCAGTCCTCGACCACGGACGCGATCATCCGGGCGGGGTGGTCGTCGAGGCCTTCCTGGTCAGGCCTCATGTAGACGTTGAGCTTCGCGGCGGTCCCGCCCAGGGCCCGGACCTGGTAGGCATCCACACCCTTGACGATGCGGCTGACCCGAAGACCCCTTCGGTCGGTGTCAAACCCGGACGCGTCCATGCCGACCATCAGTGCGCAGTCACGTGCGAGGATACCCGTCCGTGACCACCTGCGGAACCACCGTGCTCGGGTCGAGCAGCACCGCAGGCGCCTCGTTGCCCAGGTACCGCACGAGGTCGAGCTTCGCGGTCACCAGGTCCGCGTTCGTCGCCTCGCCGGACGCGACCTGGATGAGGTCCCGCATCGAGGCGCGCTGGTCCATCGCGATCACCAGCATCCGGCCACTGGAGGGGTCGCAGATCTCGCTCGTACGCTCGACGTTGCGCCACTGTGAGGGACGTCACGGTGCCATGTCTCCCCTCGGGCCCAGCGGTGGCGCCGAGCATCTGCTGGACCGTACCCACCCGACCGGCGGGCTCACGGTACCACGGTGCCGAGGCGAAACCATCCTGCGCGGCGGCTCAGGTGCGAGCCCGATCCGGGGACGCAGGCCGCCGCTCGCGGAGCGCCGCAACCGACGCCCGGCTGATATCACCCTCCATGGGCCCGAAGGCCCCGGCGTTCAAGGCACCAACGGCTGCCGCGACGTGCGCAGCATCTTCGACTGGTTCGCCATCGAGCAGCCCACACAGGAAGCCCGCGTCGAAGCAGTCTCCCGCACCGGTGGGGTCTACCTCCTGCACATCGAAGGCGGGCACATCGATACGGCGGTCGCCGGTGTAGACCCGGCATCCCGCCTGCCCCAGCTTGGCGACGATCATCCGCAGTGGGTGACGGCGCATCATCGTGGCTGCCGCACGGTCCAGGTCAGTCGTCCCACCCAGGGCCTGGAGCTCCGAAGCTCCGGGGAAGAGGATCGAGCAATGCCGCATGATCGGCGCGACGATGGCACCGACCTGACGAGCACCCACCAGCTCCATCCGGATGTTGGGGTCGAAGGTGATGTCCGCACCCTCCGCCGCGAACATCTCGACCGTCTCGATCAGACGCTCGGCGAAGGCGTGGTCGGCCATCATCGAACAGCCCATCACGTGGAAGTAGGACGCTCCCTGTGCCGCTGTTCGCGGGCGGCACAGCAGCCATCACCGCGGGCGTGTCCTCCCAATGGAAGATGAACGTCCGCGAGCCGTCTCCCGCATACGCCACGAACGCGACGCCGGTCGACCTGTCAGGCACCACCGCCACCAGGTCGGTCCGCACGCCGTCACGCCGCAACCGCTCAAGGATGGCCGCCCCGAAGGCGTCGTCACCGACTGCCGACACGATGCCGCTTGAGTGTCCCAATCTCGCGACCGTGTCGATGAAGATGCCCGGGGCGCCGCTCGGGAACGGCCCCAGGAACGGGCCGACCCGATCGAGCGGCAGGTCGCGTTCGGGCCGCATGATCTCGGCGAGCAACTCGCCCATCGTCCAGATCTCGGTCATCTGACTCCCCTGGGACTGCTCGAGCGTGAAGCGATCGGTCAATGTTCGCTCGGGTTGCAGCTCATCGCGTCCACCGCGGTCCACCCCCATCGCTTGCCAGAGTGTGCACTCGCCCGAGGCAGTAGCCTTGGGGCCCAGCAGGACGGCACGAGAAAGGACCCACGACGTGGCTGAGGAAGCTGGCATCCCGCTGCGGGCCGACCGTCTGGCGGAGGTCGCGCGACACGTCCCGACGCCGTCGTACGACCGCACGAAGGTGACGACGGGCGTCGTCCACATCGGCGTCGGTGGTTTCCATCGCGCCCATCAGGCCATGTACCTGGACCGACTGCTCGCGGCGGGCGCGTCGTGGGACTGGGGGATCTGTGGCGTGGGCGTGCTGCCGAATGATGCGGCGATGCGGGATGTCCTGCAGCAGCAGGACGGGCTGTATACGTTGGTCCTGAAATCGGCCGACGGTACCTGGGAGCCGCGTGTCATCGGGTCCATCGTGGACTACCTGTTCGCGCCGGGCGACCCGGATGCCGTGATCGAGCGCCTCGCGGACCCAGCGACCCGGATCGTTTCGCTGACCGTGACCGAGGGTGGTTACAACTTCAACCAGGCGACCGGCGAGTTCGACGCGACCCAGCCAGACGTGGTCCATGACCTGACGCCGGGATCCGTCCCGCGGACCGTGTTCGGGCTCGTGACCGCTGGCCTGGCGCGTCGGCGCGAGCGTGGAATCGCCCCATTCACGGTGCTGTCCTGCGACAACATCCAGCACAACGGCAGGGTGGCTCGCCGGATGTTCACGGCATTCGCGCGATGGCGCGACCCGGAGCTGGCGGAGTGGATGGAGCAGGAGGTCCGCTTCCCCAACTGCATGGTCGACCGAATCACGCCCGCCACCACCGACAGGGACCGCGAGGAGGTGCGATCTCGGTTCGGGATCGACGATGGCTGGCCGGTCGTCTGCGAACCCTTCACCCAGTGGGTCCTCGAGGATGACTTCCCGGCCGGCCGGCCGGACCTGGCGGCCGTCGGGGTGCAGCTGGTGACCGACGTGGAACCGTACGAGCTCATGAAGCTGCGGCTGCTCAACGCCGGCCACCAGGCCCTCGCCTACTTCGGCTACCTCATGGGTTACCGGCTGGTCGATGAGACGGCACGCGACGCGCTCATCGCCCGGCTGTTGCTCGACTACATGGACCGCGAGGCCACACCGACGCTTCGCCCGGTTCCCGGCATCGACCTGGCCGAGTACAAGCACGAGCTGATCGAGCGGTTCTCCAACCCAGGTATCAGGGACACCCTGGCGCGTTTGGCCTTCGACGCGTCGGAGCGCATCCCCAAGTTCATCGTACCGGCCGTGCGCGAGAACCTGGCTGCGGGCCGCGACGTGGCGCTCGCGGCGGGCATCATCGCAAGTTGGGCGCGCTACGCAGAGGGCACGGATGAACAGGGCGCGCCGATCGAAGTGGTGGATCATCTCAGCGACACGCTCATGCCCATGGCCCGCCGTGGGCGCGAGGAGCCACTTGCGTTCCTCGACGTGCGCGAGCTGTTCGGGGATCTCGCCGACGATCCGCGATTCACTGCGCCCTACGCGCGGACCCTGGATTCGCTACACCGGCGCGGTGCCCGAGCCGCACTGGCAGAGCTGCTCGGCGACTGACGGGCTTCGCCCTGACCTGCCTCCCCTGATACGCTGGCGCGGTCGCCTCCGGGTCCGCGGTCGGGCAGTCGTCCGGGCGCCATTTGGAAGGCCAGCATGACCGTGACCTCGCCCGCCCAGCCCGTCCGACCACGTCGCCTCGATCGCAAGCTCGCCGCGATCGCCGCCGGCCGCTACACCCCGGCAGACTTCATCCTCGCGGACGCCAAGGATGCCGACATGGCGTTCGGCGTGGCCGCGCCCGGTCCAGTACCGGGCACGCCCACCGAGGGCAGCGGTCGGCCGGGCCACTACCGCACCCGCCCTGCGTACCTCGAGGCCATGCGATCTGGCATCCTCAGCGGTGCCCTCGACATCCTGCTCACGTCCGCCTCGAACGGGGAGCAGCTGGTGGCGGGCGGCTGGCCCGACCCGGACGTGACGCTGGCGGTCCGCGGGAATGACACGACGGATATCTGGCACCCGCGCGGCGCCCGTTACGCGGCCCAGGCGTCACGGCCGTTCCGGACCGTCGACCTGGCACGGCTTCGCCCGTTCTGTGACCTGGTCCTCTACTCGGTCACATTCAACAACGATCTCGAGCGGGATCTCGCCACGGTCGAGGCGTACCGGGCCTTCCGGCATGAGGCGGCGGCGCTCGGTGTCCGTCATTTCCTGGAGGTGTTCAATCCGAACGCGCCCGCCGACCTTGACCCGTCGATGGTCGGGCCCTTCGTCAATGACTGGATCATCCGCGTGCTCGCGGGTGTCGCGTCCGACGAGCGGCCGATCTTCCTCAAGGTGGGGTACAACGGCGCCGACGCCTTGGCCGAGCTCACCGAGCACGACCCGAGCCTCGTGGTCGGCGTCCTCGGCGGCTCCGCGGGAACTACCCGCGACACGTTCGAGCTGCTGCGTCGGGCGGAGGCACACGGCGCGCGGGCGGCGCTCTTCGGCCGCAAGATCCAGCACGCTGAATCGCAGGGCGCGATGGTCGCGCTGATGCGCAAGGTCGTCGACCGCGAGCTGGGTCCGGAGGCGGCGGTCCACGACTACCACGCCACGTTGCACCGTGAGGGCATCGCTCCACTGCGCCCGCTTGCGACGGACCTCGAGGTGACCGACGCGGTGCTGCTCGCGGAATGATCCGTTCCGCTGACCGCCACGGAGTCGTCTGCGTCGGCGGCATCCTCGTCGACACGGGGAAGGTGATCGACGCATATCCGCCCATCGATCGGCTGGCCATCATCGAGTCCGTCGCGCTCAGCACGGGCGGAGCGGCGCTCAACATGGCGGTCGATCTGCGACGGCTTGGGGCGCCGTTCCCTGTCTCACTCATGGGTGTGGTGGGCGACGATGCCAATGGGGCGTACGTGCGGGCCGAGTGTGCGCGCCTCGGCATCGATGTCGCCGCGGTCCGGACGGTGCCGGGTGAGGCCACATCGTTCACCGACGTCATGGTCGAGCGCGACGGAGGGCGCCGGACGTTCTTCCACCACATCGGCGTCCAGGCACGCTTCACAGCTGACGATCTGGACATCGCGGCGTCGGGTGCACGGATCCTGCACGCGGGCGTGCCCGGGCTCTCCGAGCGGATGGACGCGCCGCGCCCGGGCGGTGGCAATGGCTGGTCTGCGCTCCTCGAGCGCGCTCAGGTGGCCGGGATCCACACCAACCTGGACATGGCGACCCTCGCGCCGGCGCGCAACCTGGCCGTCGTCGGACCCTCCCTCGGTTACCTCGACAGCCTCGTCGTAAACGAGCTCGAGGCGGGCGCCCTGACGGGCATCGACGCGCCAGCGGGTGACCCGGACGGCCCGGTGGCCTGGGACGCGCTGGAGGCGATGGCAACCGGGTTGGTATCGCTCGGCATCCGGCGGCTCGCCGTCGTTCATGTCCCGGGCGGGGTATTCGCGGCGGCCCCGGGCGGACAGACCTGGCGCCAGGGCTCGGTCCGGGTGCCGCGCGACAGGGTGCGGAGCACGACTGGCGCCGGCGACGCGCTCGCAGCGGGCATCCTCTTCGGCATTCACGAAGGATGGCCGGTCGAGGCGTCGCTGCGACTGGGCGCTGCGGCCGCGGCGGCCTGCATCCGCAGCGTCCACACGTCGGACGGGATCGCCGTCGCGGACGTATGCATAGCGGCCGCCGAGCGGGACGGCTACCGGTCCACGGCCTGAGGTGGCCGGGCGGCTGGCGTTGTCACCGGTGTCGCGGAGCCCGCCTGGTGATCATGCTTCCACCTCTCGACCACTGAGGGGAACCTGGTCGTTCATGGACGTTCGCCGGATTCGTCGGGAACGTGATCGTGGGCTTCCTATGGACCCGTGGAGGCGCTCGGCGAAGGCGATGCGGGAGGGATGAAGTGGATGGAGTCGACGAACTCCATGGCCTCCGGCAGCCAGCCGGCCAGCCCATCGGGGGTCGCCGCCCATATCAGAACGGCGGTGGTGACGCCGTCGATATCCGCCACGATGAGACGGGACGGGACAGCCAGCACCAGGAAGTCACCCCCGATGCCGGCTCCCGCGATGTGGACATCGCCGCCACCGCATACCGCTGCGGTCTCGAAGTCGGCGGCCAGCGCCGGACGCCCATCGAGCATCGTGTTCGTGACGGTTCGCATCGCGAGCCCGCCGATGTCATGGAGGTCCTCCAGCAACTGGCCGGGTGTCCGTCGGATAGGCACCCGGGAGGTGGTGTACTGGTCCATGGGACAGGGATGCGTGACCGGTTCACTCAGGATCGCGACTGCCACGCCACGTGCGTACGGGCCAGCCGCAGGCTGTTGGAGGTTGCCGTACCCGCCGGACCATTCGGGCGGCTCCTCGCCGTGGAAGAACCCGTACAGGTCCTGACGCGTCACGGCCGCCCGCATGTCGCTGGCCCATGGGGCGACGTACTCGAAGGGAAGCCCGAACTCGCTGGCGACCAGGACGGCCGGCCGAGATCCGGTGGGGGATGACGGGATCGCCGATGGGTCCCCGGCGTACGCGGTGTGGGTCGTCGCCACCATGAGCAGCGCAACCGCGGTGGCGCTTAGCCAACCCCACCGACGCGCGTGATCACGACCATCGTCGAGGGCACCTGACATCGAAACCTCCGTGTGTGGTCTCCAGCGGTCGAATCATGGCTCTGGGCATGGGAGAGGCACGAGCGACGGTCACGACTGAGAGCTACTACTCGAGTCCGGCCAGCAGACGGTGGAAGGGGACCGGGTCGGCGAACGGGTCGACAGGTTCGGGCGTGACGCGGTTCGCGACGCGCGTCGGCGAGTTCCGTCGGCTGCGCGTTCGATGCGCGCCGCGAGGCTCGCCGCCCAGTCCGGATCGCCCCAGTCGTCGGTGGCTGCGAACACGCCCGTCGGCACGACCGCGGCTCCCAGGTACGCGAACAGCGGTCGAAGCGCGTGGTCGATGGCCAGGGAGTGGCGGGGCGTGCCGCCCGTGGCGCCGACAAGCACGGGCATGCCGTCGAGCGCGTCCACCCCGAGGACATCGAAGAGCATCTTGAACAGCCCGCTGTAGGACGCGCTGAAGATGGGCGACACCGCGATGACGCCGTCGGCCGAGCTGATGGCGCTGATGGCGGTCTTGAGCTTGGGGCTCGGGAAGCCGGTCAGCAGGTGGTCGGCGAGGTCCCGAGCGTGTTCTCGCGCTTCCACCACGGTGACCTGGGCATCGATGTCGCGCGTCCTGAGGTCGGTGACCGTCGCTGCCGCAAGGCGGTCGGCCAGGAGTCGGGTGGCGGACGGCTGGCTCAGCCCCGCTGACACGACCGCGATCGTGCGCGTGGCCATGGTCAGGCCGCCGAGGAGGCGGTCGGTGTGGACGAGGACTCGCAGGCCGTCAGTCCGCGTCGCAGATGCGCCCGTCGCGGACGCCTTGAGACTCGCATGGGTCGGCGCATCCGGGACGCCAGGCTTGCGCAGCTTGGCGAACTCGGCGCGCAGCACCGGCACCACCTCGGTGCCCAGCATCTCCAGCTGCTCGAGGGCGGCCTTGAGTGGCAGGCCCGCGTGGTCGACCAGGAACAGCTGCCGCTGGTAGTCGCCCACGATGTCCCGGAATGTGAGCGTGCGGTCGATGACCTGCTGGGGGCTGCCGACGGTCAGCGGCGTCTGGTCCATGTAGTCCTCGAGCGAGGGCCCGCCGCCATAGACCGGGGCCTTGTCGAAGTAGGGCCGGAACTCGCGGATGGCCGCCTGGGAGTCGTGGCGCATGTACACCTGGCCGCCGAGACCCACGATGGCCTGGTCCGCGGTGCCATGGCCGTAGTGCTCGAAGCGCCGTCGATACAGGTCGACCATGCGCTGGACGTGCTCCTTCGGCCAGAAGATGTTGTTGTGGAAGAAGCCGTCGCCATAGAAGGCGGCCTGCTCCAGGTATCTGGGGGCTGCGGATGGAGCCGTGCCACACGAAGGGCGGGATGCCATCGAGCGGCCGGGGTGTGGAGGTGAAGCCGGTCAGCGGCGTGCGGAAGCGGCCCTGCCAGTCGACCACGTCCTCGCGCCAGAGGCGGTGGAGCAGGTCGTAGTTCTCGACCGAGAGCTGGATGGCGTTGCGGATGTCCTGCCCGAACCAGGGGTAGACGGGACCCATGTTGCCTCGTCCGAGCATCAGGTCGACGCGTCCGCCCGACGAGGTGCTGGAGCATCGCGTAGTCCTCGGCGATCTTCACCGGGTCGTTGGTGGTGATGAGCGTCACGGCCGTGGACAGGATGATGTGCTCGGTGCGCGCCGCGATGAAGCCGAGCATCGTGGTCGGCGACGAGGGCACGAACGGCGGGTTGTGGTGCTCGCCGGTCGCGAACACGTCGAGGCCGAGCTGCTCCGCCTGGAGCGCGAGGGCGACCATCGCCTCGATGCGCTCGTGCTCCGAGGGGGTCGTGCCGGTGGTCGGGTCGGGCGTGACGTCACCGACGCTGAAGATGCCGAACTGCATGGCCCTCAGCTCACGGCCTTCTTGACCATGGCGGCGATGCGTGCCTCGTCGTCGGCGGTCAGCTTCGTGAGCCCGAAGGAGGTCGGCCACATCGTGCCATCGTCGATGTTCGCCTCCTCCTCGAAGCCGAACGTCGCGTATCTCGACTTGAACTTGTCTGCGCTCTTGAAGAAGCAGACGACCTTGCCGTCCCTGGCCCAGGCGGGCATCCCGTACCAGGTCTTCGGCGAGAGTACCGGCGCGTTCGCCTTGACCAGGGCATGGATGCCCTCGGCTATCGCACGATCGGCTTTCGGCATCTCTGCGATCGCTGCGAGCACGTCGCGTTCTCCAGCCTCCCTGTCCGCGCCGCGACGCGCTTCCGCCTTCAGCTCCTTGGCGCGCTCCCTCATCGCGGCTCGCTCGGCAGCGGAGAAGGTGGAGCCCTTGGCGGGCTTCTGGGTGTCGTTCATCGGGGCTGCCTCCCTTCTGCCTTCGCTAGTGACGTGCGAATAGATCGTCATGATAGCCACGAGATAGTTGCGAAGTCAACTATCTCCGCTGCGAGCCGGAATGACGAGCGACTGCCGATTCCCTCAGTTGATGCGGAACGCCCGAACCGGACGGTCGATCCCTTTCAGGGTCACCTCTCCGAGGTCCTCCAGGTGGCTGCGCGGAGGTGTCCAGATGTCGGGTCGCCGGATGTGGGGTCGCGGAGTGCCGTGGCCACCGCGTCACTGACGACGATCTCGCCCGTGGACGCGAGCGAGGCCAGCCGGGAGGCGAGGTTGACGGTGCGTCCGAAGATGTCGCCGTCGCGCTCGGTGACCGGGCCCGTGGTCGATGCCTGCGTGTGGATGGAGGTCGTCGGCGAGGAGCTGGTCTCGGATGGCCATGACCGCGCGGACGGCCGTCGCGCAGGGCCGCGCGTCGGAGAACTGCAGCAGCGCGCCGTCACCCATGAGCTTCACGACCCGGCCCGCGTTGGCTGCGGTCGCCACGGTCACGGCATGCTCGAAGCGGGACGCGGCGCGGGCCGCCGCCTCGTTGCCGACGGCTTCCGTGAGCGTCGTGTAGCCGGTCAAGTCGACGAACGCGACCGCCGGCAGCCGGGCACCCGCCTCCGGATCCTGGACCCGGACCGCGAACGGCCCCACTGCGGTGAGCACGTTCTCCACCACGTCCGCGGCCAGGCGCCGCTCCACGTGGTGCATCACCATCCAGGGCAGGACTGCCAGCCCGAGTTCCACCGCCGAGCTTGCCGCCTGCCCCTCCCGGATGCGGTCCTCCGTGCGACCACGTCCTGCGGTCCGGCCCCAGCAGCGGCCGATACAGCTCGTAGTGGAGACCGGCCCAGCCCTCCGCGAATCGCTGTGTCGCCTGGCCGACGAGTCGCGCGGCCCGCAGCGCGATGTCCGGATCCGCACCCCACTGGCGCACGAACGCGGTGAGCATCGCATCGTCGCGCGCGAGCGTCGGCGTGTCGGGGGCGGGCACGCCGAGACCCAGCATCTCCGCGATCGGTGCGACCTGGCGTCCCTCCTCACCCAGCCCCGCGACGAGGTCACGGAAGCGCTGGCCACTCAGCGGGGACGGGTCGGGGAACAGGGTGTCGAGGAACGAGAAGTCGAAGTCCTGGGCCTCCGACGCGCGCGCGATCGCCTCCATGGAGACGCCCGATGCCTGGACCGCGCGCAGGATTCGCACCCGCCACACATCACCCGGCGACGAACGCGCCGTCGGCTCGCCGCAGGATGCCGAGCTCGAGCAGGTGGGCGATGAAGTCCTCGTCGACCTGTGCCAGTGCCGCGAGCTCCGCCTCGTCGGCGGGTCCCGGGCTTCTCTCGGGTCGGTCGGATGGCTGTTGCACGGCCGCAAGCGTCCAGTGGAGCGCGAGCCATGTCAAGGACGGGCTGCGGCGCGGATGGCGGCCGGCAAGATAACGGCGCTTTGTGCTCCACCGGCGCTACGCTGCCTCGGAGCAGCCTGACGGCGTGTGCTGCTCACGTGGACGCGTTTGACCACGTGCTAGGGTTTCGTCATGTCCGCGAAGCCGACGCTGGTCGTGGTTGACATACAGCGCGCATTCGACGACCCCTTCTGGGGCGAGCGGAACAACCCTGATGCCGAGGCGAACGTGGCGCGACTGCTCGCCGCTTGGCGAGCCGCGAAGGCGCCCGTCATCCACGTACGTCATCGGGAGACCGATCCCGAATGGCACTACTTCAACGAGGGGGATCCCGGGTTCGAGTTCAAACCGGAGGCGATGCCCGTGGGTGATGAGCCAGTGATCACCAAGGGAGTGAACTCCGCGTTCATCGGGACCGACCTGGAAGACCGCCTGCATGCCGCCGGTGCCACAACGGTGGTGATCGCCGCAATCACGACCGATCACTGTGGTTCCACCACCGCGCGGATGTCAGCGAATCTCGGGTTCGAAACCTGGGTCGTCGGTGATGCGTGCGCCACCTTCGACCGAACAGGTCCGGATGGCGAGATCTTCCCCGCTGATCTCATCCACCGTACGGCCCTAGCGAGCCTCCACGACGAGTTCGCTGATGTCATCACGACCGACGAGGCCACCGCCCGGCTGGCCTAGGGCCGTCCTCGGAACTGCGCCCAACTGTCCCGCGCGAGTTCGAGGATCGCGTCGTCCTCGATCAGCTCCGGGTGGGTGATGTTGAGGCAGCTCCTCCCAGATCTGGCTCCCGGGAACCTGTCGATCCGAGATTCGACGAGATAGCGCCCGTCCACGATACCCATCGCGTACAGCGAGATGTATGCCTTCCGGTTGGCCAGCCCAACGGTGAACCAGCGACCTGCAGGGCCCTTGCTGTTGGAGTACTCGTATGTGCCGTAGGCGATCATGGTGCCCGAGTACTCCTTGAGCACCACGTCGGCGTCCGGCATCGCCCGGATCACCAGGTCGTGCAGTCGCGCGATCTGGCTTCGACGTGGTTCGGGCAGGGAGTCGATCCATGCCTGCGCATCGTGAGACCGGTCGTCCATGTCGTTCCTCCCATGAGAGCTTCTCGCCTCCATTCTGACCGCGATCGGACGGTCCTCGGGCCCTGTGCCAACGGTCAACTTGGAGACACCCCACGACTCTCGCACTGGGACGGTGATCGCGCGATCCCTCGCGCCCGCCCGCCTATCATCATCACCGGGGGCGACGGCCCCCATCGTGGAGGCTGCGGTGCTCGAAACGGTCGTGGTCGGCGCAGGTCACGCGGGTCTGTCGGTCAGTTGGTACCTGCGCGAACGGGGCATCGACCATCTCGTCCTGGAGGCTGGCCAGGTCGGTGAGTCGTGGCGATCAGGCCGCTGGGAGTCATTCGCCATCAACACGCCCAACTGGGCCATGCGTCTGCCCGGCGACCCCGTCGATGCCGGGTCCAGGGAAGCATTCCTGCTTCGCGACGCGTGGGTCGACCGCCTGCATGAGTACGTGATTCGCTACGACCTGCCGGTCCGCACGGACACCCGGGTCACGACCCTGGGACGGCCGCCCGATGCCAAGGCCTTCCAGCTCCGGGTCGATGGAGACGCTGCACCTGTGCCGACCATCGAGGCGCGGAGCGTGGTCCTCGCCGCCGGCTTCCAGCGCGTCGCCGTGATGCCCGCGCTCGCAGCCGGGATGCCCCCGGGGATCACCTCGCTGCACGCAGGCGAATACCGGCGGCCCGACCTGCTGCCCCCAGGTGCCGTGCTCGTAGTGGGCAGTGGCCAATCGGGTGGCCAAGTACGACAGAGGACCTGCTGGACGCCGGTCGGAGCGTGTTCCTCTCGGCAAGCGCCGTGCCCCGATGTCCGCGGCGATACCGGGGCCGGGACATCTTCGAGTGGTTGATGGTGTCGGGGATGCTGGACACACAGCCGGACCAACTGCCGGACCCCCGCCTTCGGTTCGCCAAGCAGCCGAGCCTGTCCGGCGTCGGCCCGCTCGGCCACTCCATCAGCCTCCAGTGGCTGGCAGCCCGTGGCGCCCGATTGCTGGGCAGGCTAGGTGGCGTGGTCGGACGAACGCTCTGGTTCGCGCCGGACCTGGCCGACAGTGTCCGTTTTGGCGATCGGGTCTCGGCGGAGATCCGTCAGCTGGTGGACCAAGCCATCGATCGCAACGGCATCCCGGCGCCACCGGTCGAGGCCGACCCGGGCGATGACCCGGAACCAGAACCCCAACGCTTCACGGCTCCGGAGGTCCTGGATCTGGATGCGGCCGGTGTCACCACGGTCATCTGGGCGACGGGGTTCGGCGCCGACCTGTCCTGGGTGGACCTGCCTTGGGCAGGTGCGGACGGCGCACCGCTCCACGACGGTGGCCGGTCGCCCATCGACGGCCTGTGGTACGTGGGTCTGCCCTGGATGCGGACTCGCAAGTCGGCACTCGTGGTCGGCGCTGGCGATGACGCTGCGGCCGTGGTCGGCGAGCTGGAGACGTGGCTCAGGCGCCGATAGCCACCGGGCGACCTGGTTTAGCGAGCGCTCGCCCATGTGGTCCTCGCTCATCCGCTCGAGCGCGGCTCCAGCGCCGGGCTCATGAAGGCGTCCGTCATGTCGCGCTTCATCCGGCGCGCGGTCCAACCACAGGTGTTGGCCAGGATCCGCTGGACATTCGGGTCGTGATATGTCGGGTGCGTTTCGTGGCCAGGCTGGAAGTACACGACCCTGCCCAGCCCGCGGGTCCAGGCGCAGACACTGCGAAAGACCTCGCCGCCCGGGAACCAGCCGATCATCAGGAGGGCCTCCGGATCGGGGATGTCGAAGCGCTCGCCGTACATCTCCTCCTGGGCCAGCTCGATTTGGTCCGGGATACCGGCCATGACCGGGTGGTCGGGACGAAGGTTCCAGAGACGCTCGTGCTCACCCGACTCACGCCACCGCAGACTGCAGGACGTGCCCATCAGGCGCCGGAACGGCCGGGAGAAGTGACCCGAGTGGAGCACGACCAGGCCCATACCCTCAAGGACCGCGTGCTGGACCCGGTCTACGACCCCGTCGCTGACCTGGTCGTGGGCGATGTGTCCCCACCAGAGCAGCACATCCGTGGCGTCCAAGGCCGCGTCGGTCAGGCCATGATCCGGCTCGTCAAGGGTCGCGGTCCGGATCTGGAACTCCCCCAGCGGCTGGATGCCCGACGCGATGGCGCGATGGATCCCGTCCGGGTATACCGCCCGTACCGGCTCCTCACGCCGCTCCTGGATGTATTCGTTCCAGATGGTGACCGCGATCCGCGTCATGGCCCGGACGATACGGCAAGTCCGTCGGCAGGGTCAGGGGGCCTCGGTCGAGGCCTTGAGCGCGAAGTCGATTGCTGCCTGCGTGTCCATTGCCGCTCCTTCGGCGAAGGCCGCCGCGGTGTCCGGATCGGTGCGCAGTGGCTCCGGCACGTAGTCAAATGCCACCCGGTTGGCCTTGTTGAGGCCGGTCCCCGTGGTGCGCTCGAGCGTATCCACGGCACCCGCGATGCGCGCTGCGGCCGCCCTGTCTCCCCTCTGAAGCAGCATCGCGGCGAGGACATCCAGGACCATGGTGTAGCCGGAGACGTCGACGGTCTCCTGGAACATGCGCAGGGCCTCGATGAACCGTGGCAGGGCCTCGTCCGTGTCCTCGAGCCGGAGGTCGGCCAGCCCGATGGTGTACATCGTCCAGCCGACCATGAACCGGGCACCGAACTCCTCGAATGTCGGCAGGGCGAGCAGCGCCAGCTCCCGCGCGCTCCCGGCGCCCTCCGGCCCCTGGACGTACTGCACGTTTGCCAGTGCCCATCGTGCGTGGGCCACCCCAAGCCGGTCGCCAGCTCCTTCATACAGCTCCAGTGCCTCCGCGATCAACGCCGTGCCAACGATCGGTTCCTCCCGGAAGGCGTACGTGAAGGACAGGTTGTACAAGGCTCCAGCGATGCCCACCGGGTCGCCGCGCGCCCGCTGGATGTCGAGCGCTTCCTGGTATCGGCTTCGGGCAAGTTCCTGGTCGTTGTTCCAGTACGCCAGGCCTCCGGCGGCCTCGAGGGCGGCCAGGCGAAGCGACTCGTCCTCGCAGCCGGGCATCGCCAGCGCCGCATCGAGGCGCTTGTTGCCCTCGGCGATGTACCCCCGCTTCTGCCAGAACCGCCACAGACCGGCGGTGAGGGCGAGGGCCGTCGGTGCGTCCCCGTTTCGATCGCCCAGTTGATGGCGAGCCTCAGGTCGTCGTGATCCTGCTCGATGCGATCGAGTGCCGGGCGGCCGCCGTCGGTCGCCTCGCCACCCGCGACCCGGACTCGTCCAAGGTAGTAGGCCGCATGGCGGGCGCGTACCTCGGCCGTTCGTCCGGCCGCCTCCAGTCGCTCCGCGGCGTACTCCCGGATGGTCTCCAGCATCTGGTAGCGCGTCTCGCCCGTGGCGGTGTCGCGACGGCGGATCAGGCTCTTGTCGACGAGTGATGACAGAGCGTCCAGGACATCCACGCTCGGCTGACCGCATACCGCCTCCACCGAGTCCAGGTCGACCGCGGCCGCGAACACGGAGAAGCTGCCGAACAGGTCACGGTCTGGACCGTCGAGCAGGTCATAGCTCCAGGCGATGGCCCCCCGGAGGGTCTGCTGCCGCGCCGGGAGGTCCCGCGATCCGCTGGCCAGCAGCGCGAGGCGGTTCTGGAGGCGACCCAGCATCGCGGCGGGGGACAGCAGCTTGATACGTGCCGCGGCCAGCTCGATGGCAAGCGGCAGTCCGTCGAGTCGATAGCAGATCTCGACGACTGCGGCCAGGTTCTCGTCATTCAGGCCGAAGCTGGGCATCACGGCTCGCGCCCGTTCCAGGAACAGCGCTACAGCGCCGTACCGCGAGGCAAGGCCCACATCGGGCGTCTCCCCCGGCGCGGGCACGGCGAGGGGTGGCACCGGATACTCCTGCTCGCCATAGACACGGAGTGCCTCGCGACTGGTGGCCAGGATGCCCAGGCCCGGGGCATCGGCCAGGAGGTCAGCGACCAGCGGCGCGGCATCGATGACCTGTTCGAAGTTGTCCAGGATGAGCAGCAGGCGCCGGTCGCGGAGGAATTCCTGGAGACGGTCTTCCGGAGAGCGCCCGCCCCGGTCTGGGATGCTCAGCCGCTGGGCGATGGTAGCTGGCACCAGGGCGGACTCGGTGACGGGTTCCAGGGGCACGAAGAAGACCCCGTCGGGATACCGATCCGCGCTGCGTGCGCCAACCTCCAATGACAGCCGGGTCTTGCCCGTGCCCCCGGGTCCGGTGAGTGTCAACAGCCGGGCATCCGCCGACATCGCCAGCACCTCGTCCAGCTCGTGCTCGCGGCCCACGAACGAGGTCAGCCGTGTAGGCAGGTTGCCCAGCAGCGTCTCGCTGGACTTGAGTGGCGGGAACTCGCTGGGCAGGCCGGCCACGTCCACCTGCCACAGATGTTCGGTGGTCTCGAGGTCCCGCAGGCGGTGCCCACCCATGTCCCGCCACGTGGCGCCGTCAGGCAGGACCGATCCGATGAGCCCCTGCGCGGCATTGGACACAAGCGATCTGACCGCCGTGGGCCAGGGCCGCGATGCGTGATGCGCGATTGATGTCCAGTCCCACCAGGCTGCCACCCACCGTCTCCGTTTCACCCGAGTGGATGCCCATCCGGACATGGACGCTCTGTCCCTCCAGCCAGGGCTCTGCGAACAGTCCCAGCTGCCCGGCCACGGCCGCGGCCAAGGCATCGCGCGCACTGCCGAAGACCACGAAGAAGGAGTCGCCTTCGGTGCCCTGTTCCTCGCCCCGGTGCTGCTCGAAGACCGCCCGCAGGATGACCCTGTGTCGTTCCCGGATCACTCCATATGCGGCCGTACCGATGCGCTGCTCCAGGCGCGTGGAACCCTCGATGTCACTGAACAGGAAGGTAACCGTGGAGCCAGGCATGGTCCCGATGCTGCGCTACGCTCCCTGCGTCGTCAACCGGCGCGTGATGCGCGCCTCGATGCGGTCCCGCTCGAGCGCCACCGACGCGGTCAGGATGGCAAAGCTGCCCCACCAGATGACAGGCATGGCGAGCAGCACGCCGATGGGCAGCGCCCACCGACGGTTGCCAAGCGCTGCCCACATGATGACGATCGCCGCGATCGGCAGCCGCAGCACGAGCGGCACGGGCACCGACCCCGAGACCGTGCTGGATCCGGTGCTGCTGGCAAGCAGGTCCATCCATTCGGGCCAGAGCGTCGGCGCGATGAGCCAGGAGACGGCCACGATGGCGCCCGTCACGAGGGTCACTTCCACGAGCGCCGGCCACTCACGGCGGACAGCGAACCACAGTAACCCCAGGGCCGGCGTCACCTTCGTCAGGATCGCGAAGGCCCAAACCCCGGGCCTCAGGAAGCCGACCACGATCATGGCCGCAAGGAGGACTGTGATGTTGCCGCCCCACAACTCCGGGAACGTCAGCACGATGAGCGGCCCGAACAGGAGCGGCCCGGACAGCCACCGCAGCACCACCAGCAGGAACGTCGTCCAGATGGCCAGGAATACCGGCCACGACAGGAGCCGGATGGGCGCGAGTGCCTGCAGGAATGCCGGCGAGTAGAGGTACGCGCTCTCGTGACCCACCGAACCAGGCGCGTACGGGGCTGCCATGGGCACAGCCCAGTACGCCCGGGCGTCCTGCCCCGGGCCGTAGCCATCGGGCTGGAATGGCTCCGCGGTCAGGGTCATGACGACCACCAGGCTGATGGCGAGGAGGATGCCGGCCCAGACCAGCACCCGCTCCAGGCGGACGAAGCGCCCGTCACCCACGGGCGCGTCAGCCCTCCTCGGCGGCGCCCAACGACTGCCCCAGCAGCAGCGGGTGACCCAGCAGCCCGGTATAGCGGGGCCGGTAGCGGTCCGAGTTGTACATCTGCTCGACGTCCACGTGGCGCGCCCCAAGGGCTGGATCCGGCAGCGGTGAATGGGCATACTTGCCATCGCGGATGGCAGTCATCCGACCGCTGACCCCATCAGCGATGAGAGTCCATCGCCACGTTGGCGAACGTGAACGCGACCATGGTGTCGACGGCGTCCGGCTCGCCTGACCGCAGGTCGTACGTGAGTTCCGAGAAGACGCTCTCGATGCCCGAGCGTCGCCTGATCTCGGAGGCAAGGGTCTCGGCGATGTTCGCCTTATGGCGATGACCGAAGGCGTCGGCATCGCCGACCTCCTCCAGTCTGCCGCCCGACCACATGGCACCTTCCGCCGCGATGACGAAACCGTAATGGCTTGGGTTCAGCCGGTGATCCTCGGCCAGGACCGCCGCCAGGTGGTCAAGGTCGAAGGGCGACTCCGGGATGAGACACCGCCCGGTGGTGACGTACGCCGTGTAGAGCGCGGTGAAACCGCAGTCACGGCCAAAGATCCGGAACACACCGATCCGCTCGTGGGATCCGAGCGTGGTCCGTTGCCGGTTGATGAGCTCCTTTGCGCGCGTGATGGCAGTGGAGAAGCCGATGCAGTACTCCGTGCCGGGGACATCGTTGTCCATGGTCTTGGGGATCGCGATGAGTGGCACGCCGTTGTCGGCGAGCGTCTGCGAGAAGCTGAGGGTGTCGTCGCCGCCGATGGGCACCAGGTAGTCGATACCCAGGCGCTCGATGTTCTCGAGCACGATGGGCGTCAGGTCCCATGTCACGCCGTCCTTGGTCATGGTGTCGAGGCGCGCCTGCGGGATGTGGTCCGGAAGCGACGACTGCGTCATCTTGCGGGCGTTGGTACGCGACGTATGGAGCATCGTGCCACCAGTGCGGTCGATGGCCCGTGTGTTCACCCGGTCGAGTTGCATCACGTATCGCGCATCGAGCACCGGGCCGGGACGCTGGTGAGTCATCCCCTCCCAGCCCCGGCGGATGCCCAGCACTTCGTAGCCGAGCTCGATCCCCCGGTAGGTGACGCTTTTGATGACGCTGTTCAGCCCCGGGACGTCGCCGCCGCCGGTCAGGATGCCGATGCGTCTGGTTCGGGCCATGATCGATCCTCTGGGAAGTCGCTGTGTGGAGGTGCCATGGCGCCGACCGTCAGGTTCGGCAGCGCGAGGCGCGGCAGATGGTATCGCGCCTGCCGGATGGACGGTTCGGGGGGCACTCCGGGCCCACTCCGGGGCACGGCGGCATGTAGCATCGACGAGTGAACTACGAGTTGTACATGGGTGCCGCCCTGGCGGAGGCAGCGGCGGCTGCCGCATCCGGTGAAGCCGCCGATGGCGCCGTGGCGGTCGTCGATGAGGCGATGGTTGCGCGTGGTCGACCGGCCTTGCGGTCGACCGGCGATCCCACTGCGCACGCGGTCATGGGCGTCATCCGCGAGGCAGCACGCCGCCTCGGCCGCCCATCCCTCGAGGGCGTCACCCTGTTCTGCGTCGTGGAGCCGTGCACCATGTGCGTCGGGGCGCTCCTGGAGGCCGACGCGGACGGACTCGTGTACGCGCTGGCCGACAGCGTCCAGGGTGCCTGCGGCTCGGCGGTCCAGCTGACCGACGGTCGGCAGGGCTCACGGCGCCTTCGGGTCGTGTCCGGCATCCTCGCCCAGGAGGCGGCCGAGCTGCGCTCAGGTCTCGCCGAAACCCCATCATCCGGCCGCGTCTGATCTCGCCGAAACCCCATCATCCGGCCTGCCGGACGGCCCTACAGGACGAGGCCATGCAGGGGCGCCGCGGGCCCGCACGGGCGGGTCCGCAGAAGTCCTTTGCTATGCTCTCGGCGGAGAGGTGTCCGAGTGGTTGATGGTGCCGCTCTCGAAAAGCGGTGTGCGAAAGCACCGCGGGTTCGAATCCCGCCCTCTCCGCCATTGCCCTGTGCTCGGACACGATAGGCCTGAGAGATCCCTGCCCGCGGAGAGGTCGCCTAGTGGCCGAGGGCGCCGCACTGGAAATGCGGTATGGGGCAACCCATCGAGGGTTCGAATCCCTCCCTCTCCGCCACCTACTGCCTCGGGCTCGTGAGCATCACTGGACGCCAGCTGTACAGTGATCGACATGCCGGATTCCCGGTCCATGACGAGGTGGGTCTACTAATGCGCAACCGTCGACTGATCGGGTTCAGTGCCCTGCTCGTATCGCTGATGCTGGCCAGCCTCGCCCCGATGTCGGTGAGCGCTGCCTCGCCCACCCGCTTCGGCGCCAAGCTGACCCACCACACGCAGCCGACACCGCGCGAGCGATGCAGCGACACGGTCGGTACGTCCGAGCCGTCCACATGCACGTGGGTTGCCGTCGAGGCGTTCGAGAATGGCGATCACGAGAAGGCACCGAAGAACGGCTACATTGGCAAGGTGCGCATCGTGTCGTGCATCGGTGGCAGCTTCACCGTCCAGGTCGCGCGCGCCCATCCATCCGATGACGAGGCCAAGATCGTCCGATCCGGCCCCACGCTCAGTTACGACAAGGACACCCAGTCCGGCGGCTGCGGCGGAGAAGATGGCGACAACTACAAGATCCAGAGTTTCCGCGTCCATCTGTTGGTCAGCAAGGGCGATTACATCGCGGTCAAGGGCACCAAGATCGGCTTCATCCACAACTCCAGCAGCGGCGACGCCTTGGTGTTTCACCCCAAGCTCCCCACGGGCGGCTCGTATCGCGAGGCCGATACTTCGACGGGTGGCTTGCTCATCCAGTTCGAGTACGCGAGCTGACACATCGACGTCTGGCGAGGCCGTCATCCCGGTGGGGGCCGAGCCCAGCGCGCCCCCATGCACCCGGGGTGACTGGGTGACCGGCGGTCATGATCGCCAACCCAGTGCACCGCGCCAGCCTGACGCCTATGGCAACTCACCGTGCGCGGGTACCGACGCGACCGGCTATCATCCGCGGGCCGTGCTAGGCGGGGAACTAGCGGTGCCCTGTACCTGCAATCCGCTCCAGCAGGGCTGAATCCCCTCTCGAGGCCCGCGTTCGCGGAAGCCGACGGAACGAGCGGCGTTGAGGATCGGGTCCCGCGCAGCGGCGACGCGTGAACCACGTCAGGTCCGGAAGGAAGCAGCGTTAAGCGCTGCTCGCCGGGTGCCGCGGACCGGCCTGGTCCGAGCCGATCGATCCGGTGGGCCCACGGACGTCTTCGGTCGACAGAGGGTGCACGGCAAACCCACTCGCCAACGCTCGCCGGACCAGACCGCCCCGAGGCCAGCGGTGTCCACCGGTGGACCGGCTACGCGGTCATCGGTGTCCACCGGTGGACCGGCTACGCGGCCCTGCCTTACTGGGCAGCGATGCGCCCCGCGAGGGTCGCCAGCATCGCCATGGCGGCAGCCGGGCGCTCCTGGAGGATGGCCCGCAGCCCGGCGCCGCTGAGTACCAGGCAGCGGACGTCATGCTCCGCGATCACGGTGGCGGCCCTTGTCCGTTCGGTGAGCACCGCGAGCTCCCCGATGTGGTCGCCAGCCTGGTATGAGCGCAACACCCGAACCCCGGGGCCGTCGATCCGTTCGACCCGGACATCGCCACTGACGATGACCATGAGCTCGTCCCCGCGTTCTCCCTCGCGAACGAGCGCCTCGCCGACGGGCACGAACCGCTCCGTGGCGCTCGCAGCCAGCCGGTGGAGGTCCTCCGGTGCGAGCTGTGCGAACAGCGGTACGCCTCGCAACAGCAGCATCCGGTCGATGTCGTCAAGGGTTCGACTGGTCTCCGGCATCGCGGGTCCTCCTTCGTAGCTGGTCGTGATCGAGTCGCGCACGAGTGGGTCGGCATCCTTCGCGGCTTCGGTCATCAGTTGCTGCCAATCGGTCGTCAGGCGTGCCGCGGCGGCCCGCGTGGCCATGGCGCGGACCCACCGATCAGGGTCCCGGCGCAACACTCCGAGGGCCGCGGTCGGGCCGACCCCCTCGGCCGATGGCGAGGTCTCGATGAGACGAACGATGGCGCCACCGAGTCGGCGGTCACCGATGGTGTCGATGGCTTCGATAGCCTGGGCCCGCGCGTCGCGGTCACCAGACCCAAGGGCGCGCCGGATGGAGCCGCTCGCCTCCGGGCTGCCCAGCGCGGCAGCAGCAAGCAGTAGCAGGTCCATACCATCCTGCTCCCGTCGTTCCAGGATGGCCAGCAGAAGCCCGATCTCGGGCAGCTCGGACGCCCGATCAGCAAGGAGGGCAGCATGGAGATGCCGGAGCATGTCGAGGCGGTCCACCTGTGCAGTCGACCACGCCCGGACCGTTGCCACGACGGCATCGTCAAGGTCGCCGAGAGCGCTGAGGGCAGCCGCCTGAGCGCGGTGCGTCCCAGACTCGAGGATGGCCACGACGTGTGGCCCTGATCCGGGCATCCCGCGAAGTCCTGCCGCCGCCGCCGCGCGGACGACGGATGCATCGTCATCGAGCGCCGCCAGGTGGCTCCGCAGGGCCGCCTCGGGATCATCGATGGCCATCTCCGCGCCGAGCGCTGCCGCGCGAACCTCCGGGGACGCATCGGTCTCCGCGGCGTGGATCACATCGGCATCGACCACGATGGCCCCACCCGCGACGGCGTGGAGGCCGGCGACCCTGTCCTCGACCGCCGTGGCGTTCAGGAGCAGCATCGCCAGCTCCCGCGCCTCGTCCGGTTGGTCATGGTTGGCGAGGCCGATGGCGAGCTCGCTCCGGACGCTCGGATCCGGGTCGGCCCGGAGGCCTCCCAGGGTCGCCGACACGGGACCGTCCGTAGCCCATGCCGCATCGGCCGCCCCAAGCGCCCGGATCGCGGTGGCGCGGACGACTGCGTCGTCATCATCGAGGGCTCCCAACAGCAGTTCGACCGCTCCCGGATCACCCCGGCGACCGATCAGGTCGACAGCGAGGCGACGCCCAGCGGGGGTCGGGCTCCTCATGGCCGCCTGCAATTGCGTCCAAACCTGGGGATCCCGGTCGAGCGCCACCATGCCTGGTCCGGCACTCAACACCTGTTCCCCCAGCCCGGCCCGGAGGCTCGCCAGCAACGCCTCGCCATAGCGCCTGCGGATACTCGTCACCACCACGACACACAGCGCAGCCGCTGCCAGGCCCAGCAGGAACACATCGGTGGGCGCGAACCACGCGGTCACGACCAGCAGCAGCACGCCCGACAAGCTCGTGCCCAGTTGTCCGGGCACGCCGTCCATGAATGCCAGGACTTGTGGGCGGGTCTCGACCGGTACCACGTTGAACATCGCGCTCCAGGCGGCGTTCGACAATCCCCGCTGGGTGACCTGCTGCAGGAACCGGAACAGGAGCGCGGTCAGGAGCCCGAACGAAACTAGCCAGACCCCGAAACCGGCGACGTAGACCACCGGCAGGATCAGGGCGGCTCCGGCCACGCCGATCCGGGCATATACGCGGTTGGCGATCGCCACGGCGAGGACGAAGGCAGTCGCCGTGACCGCCGCCGACAGGAGACCCAGGACGGTTGCAAGCTCGACCTCGGAATCCACCGACGCCTTGACCGCCCCGAGGAACGGGAACGAGACGGAGAACAAAAGGATCGCGAACAGAACATAGGCCACCGCGACGAGTCGCAGCAACGGTGAGTGTTTCACGTCCCGGTAGCCCGCCAGCACGTCATCCCTCACCGATCGGTCGGCGCGCGCGGAGGGCATCGGAGGCGCGTCTCCAAGGACGATCGCTGTCAGCCCGGCGGCGACGGCCATGAAGGCACCGGCGATGACCAGCAGGTCATCGACCCCCACCAGCGATGCGATGGGTCCGGAGAGCAACGTGCCCACGAATGCGCCTGCGATAGCGGCGCCGGTGCACAGCGGGAACAAGCGTTTCGCCTGGCGGGCATCGAGGGTAGTGCCGGCGATGGTCCAAAGGACGGTCAGCAGCAGGCTGCCCATGACCTGCACGCTCAACCACATCACGGGGAGCATCACTCGCGAGTCGGTCACGAGTGCCAGGCGCTCGATGACCAGGATGCACGCGACAGCCACGAGGACGCTGACCAGGAACCGGCGCCGCGGGAACCGCCCCACCGCCGCGCCGTAGCCAAGCACCACGAGCAGGCCCACCAACCCCAGGACGACGTACATCGCGGGCAGGGCATCCGCCCCGATACCGGTCAGGAACAGCGTGTCTGCCGCCACCTCGGCCGTTCCGCGGCCCATCTCGGTGACCGCGAACAAGGCGGCCATGAGGGCGATGAGCCGCCCCTCACCGGGCCGGACGGGGAGCAGCGAACGGAGGCGCACCCGTGGGCCGATGTTCGGCCGCCGAACTCGGTCGCTCAGTGCTGAACGGGCGCGGGCGCCAGATGCCCTGCCGGTAGCTGTCCGCTAGGTGGTGTGATACCCCACTCTCGGGTAAGCCGCAGCACCTCCTCCATCGCCTCATCGATCGTCATCTCGGCGCCGCGCGCTATCTGGTCGCTCCAGGCATCACCGGTCAACTCCGCCATCACCCCTTCCTGCGCGGCGATGACCGGGATTCCAGACCGCGGGATTCCTCGGCGGCCGGATCCCGTAGCGCCGACACAGTCCCTCGAACGCGCTGTTTATCAGCGCGGCCTCCCCCGGGTGACCCAGGGCGATGCACAACAACGACACGCCCCTCAGGCCGAGCGTGAACGAGGCCAGGTCACCCATGGTGTACTGCGACAACAGTGATCGCATGCCCCAGGCCGCGGCTTCATCCAGGGCTCCCAGCTGGAGCGCAATACCGGCGATCGCGAAGGAGGTCATGGCCACATAGAACTCGTCGTCGAACGATTCGAAGACGGGCAGGAGGCCGAGCATCAGGTCGCGCGCGGCTTCGGGTTGACCCGAACCCAACAGCGCGAATCCGCCTGTCCAGTCGACGCGCGCAGTGGCTCGCTCATCCCCGAGCTCCTGATAGATCTCACGAGCGACCATTCCCAGTCGGCCCGCGGCCGCGGGGTCCTCGACAAAGCGGGTGTGGGCATAGTCGAAGGATGCGTCGGCGATGGCCCGTCGGTCACCGATGTGCTCGGCCGCCTCGAGGGCCTGCCGATAGGAAGTATCGGCAACGGGGAGATCGGCGGCCCACCAGGCCAGGCTGCCGGCCGCACGGAGGGCCTGTACCCGCGCAAGCGTGGTCTCTTCGGCGCCAGGCATGGCCAGGATCCGTGCGATCACGGCACGGCCCTCGTCGAGGTGACCGCGCAGCTGCCAGAACCGCCAGGATGCGGCCCCCAGGCGGAGAGCGATATCGATCACGGCATGGTCGATCGCCCATGCGGTCGCCGTGCGCAGGTTGTCGTGCTCCGTGGTGAGGCGGTCGAGCCAGACGACCTGCCCGCGCCCCGGCAGGTGGTTCGTCGCGGTCTCGGCGAGACCGAGGTACGCCAATGCATGACGACGCCGGGTCGCTTCCAGTATCCTCGGCATCCAGCGCGAGACGGTCGTTGGCGAACCGCCGAACCGTCTCCAGCAGGCGGATGCGGAGGCCATCGGGCCCGGAACCGGCCACCGCGAGGCTGTGATCGGCCAACCCGCTGAGGCCCTCGAGGATGTCGACGTCCACCGATGGCTCTGGCGTGCACACGAACTCGACCTCCTCGAGTCGCCCACCACCGGCGAACACGGACAGGCGTGCGAACAGTCGCTGCTGCTCGAGATCGAGTAGGTCAAAGCTCCACCCGATCGTCGCGCTGAGCGTCCGCTGGCGCTCAGGAGCATCCTGGCTGGCCGCCCCGGGCAGATCAAGACGATGCGCCAGCCGGTCGGCGATGGCGGCAGGTGCCAGCAGCCCGACACGCGAGGCCGCGAGCTCGATACCCAGGGGCAGGCCGTCCAGTTGCCGGCAGATCGCGACCACAGCGTCAAGCCCGGCACCGTCGACGGAATACCCGGGACGCACTCGCCCTGCGCGGGCCAGGAAGAGCTGCACGGATGGGCTACCGCGCACTGCCTCGGCCGTCTGGTCGGGCGGCGGCACCGAGAGGGGTGGGACCGGATACTCCTGCTCCATCGTGAGATGCAGCGGGGCGCGGCTGGTCGCGATGACCGTCAGACCGCGCGCCCGCTGCAACAGCTCGCTGACATCGGTCGCGGCCGGGAGCAGTTGCTCCAGGTTGTCCAGGACAAGGAGTGTCGGTCGATCGGCGACCACCTCGCCGATACCGTCGGTGGGCGTCCGACCGACACTCGGGATGACACCCAGGCGCTCTGCGATGGTGCCCGCAACGAGGGTGGGGTCGGTCACGGCCGCCAGCGGTACCCAGTGGACGCCGCCCGGGTAATCGTCCGTAACCCCACGGGCGAGTTCCAGGGCGAGACTCGTCTTGCCCGTGCCGCCGGGACCCGTGAGCGTGACCAGGCGGCTGGTTGCCAGGATCGACCGCAGCTCGTCCAGTTCCCGCTCCCGACCGATGAGGTCCATCGTCCTGTGGGGCAGGTCGGTCGGCGGCCGGGCCGTGGTGCGGATCGTCGGGAAATCGGCCGGTAGCCCAGCGACCACGAGCTGGTACAGGTGGTGTGCACCGGGCAGGTCGCGCAGTGTGTGCTCGCCCAGGTCACGGACCGATACGTCTGGCGGCAACGATGCTACGGCGAGCGCGCGCGTCGACTCCGACAGGAGGACCTGTCCGCCGTGCGCGGCGGCCGCGATCCTCGCGGCTCGATTGACGTCCAGCCCGACATAATCGTCGCCGCCCAGGATGGCCATCCCGGTATGGATGCCCATCCGCACACGAACCTGCCCTGCCTCAGGCCAGGCATACCCCGTTATCGCCCGCTGAGCGTCGACAGCGGCAGCCACCGCGGCCCCAGCGTCGTGGAACATCACCAGGAACGAGTCGCCCTGGGTGCCTCGCTCTGTCCCACCATGAGCGCGGAGGGCCGCCCTCAGCAGGGAATTGTGGGCCTCGAGGACGTCCCGAAAGACGGCCGGCCCAAGGTCAGCCACCAGCCGGGTCGAGCCCTCGATGTCGGAGAACAGGAACGTGATGGTCCCGGTGGGCAACGTTCGCTTGGGCATCCTCGCGAGGATAGGGTGCCCAAGGGACGGTCGCAAGGATGGACCGGCGCTCCCACCCACGCCGACCGACCGCGATATCGTCCGGCAGGTCTGGCCGTAGACTCACGGGGTGCCCCCGAGCGAAGCCGTATCGACCCACACCGCGATCTATCGTCGATTCCGGGCCCAGACGTTCGGCCAGATGGTCGGCCAGCGGGCTGTCGTGGAGACCCTCCGGAACGCCGTACGCATGGATCGACTGACCCACGGCTTGCTGTTCGTGGGTCCCCGTGGTACGGGCAAGACGTCGACCGCGCGCATCCTGGCCAAGGCGGTCAATTGCACCGATCTGCGCGATGGCGAGCCATGTGATGTCTGCCCGTCGTGCGTCTCCATCCGCGAGGGCCGCGCCCTGGACGTGGTGGAGTTGGACGCTGCGTCCAACAACCGCGTGGACGACATGCGGGAACTGGTGCCTCGGGTATACACCGCGCCTGCCGACCTGCGCCGCAAGGTGTTCATCATCGATGAGGTCCAGCGCATCAAGGAAGGCTGGGACGTCCTGCTCAAGACGCTCGAGGAACCACCCGACGGCGTCCTGTTCGTGTTCTGCACCACGGACCCGAGCCAGATACGGCCCGCCGTCGTATCGCGGCTTCAACGCTTCACCTTCCGACCCCTGTCCATCGAGGAGATCCGGGGCAAGCTGGCACGCATCCTGGACGCGGAGGGCCGGGTCGCAGACGACGAGGCCCTGGAGCTCATCGCACGTCTCGCCTGCTGGTGGCATGCGCGACGCCGAATCGTTGCTCGACCAGGTGCTCGCCACCTCCGATGCCAACATCGATGGTCCTCTTGTGCGTGACCTGCTGGGTCTTGCCCCGGATGCGGCGATCGACGGATTCGTGGATGCTCTCGCGGAGGGCGACGCGCTCGCAGGGATCGACATCCTCGACCGGTTGGAGGCGGAGGGCCGGGACGTGATCGCGTTCGCGGAGCAGGTCGTCACACGCCTCCGAGAGCGATTGGTGGCCGCCATGCAGGATCGGGACGGTGCAGCCCAGAGGTCGAGCCTCGCGGCCGCGGCACGTCGCCTGACGGGTATCGACGCCAGCCGCAGCGGTCTCGGTGGCTATCGCTGGCAATTGGAGCTGGCCCTGCTGGCGAACGTGCCAACCGGTGCTACGGCCATCGCCGCCCCCACACCCCCGACTCGTGCGCCGGTCGTGCCAGCACGTCCGCCCGTCGTGGCTCCGACCGCGCCATCGAAGGACCCGCCCATGGCCGCGGCGGGGCCCGCACCTGCCCCCATCGCCGCGGAAGCGCCGCCACCTGCACGCGCGGCGGTCACAGCGCCTCCACCGGCCACCGGCGATCTGCTTGGAGACATCCTCACCAGTTGGCCTGCCATCGTCGCCTGGGTCGGGCGGAACCCGCTCAACAAGCCGCTGATCGCCAGCTGCCGCCCCGTCGAGGTGCGCGACGGAGTCCTCATCCTGGGTTTCCCGGAGGACCAGCCATTCCTTCGCGAGAAGGCAGAGGCCCGCCGGTCCGCGTTCGAGGACGGGGTCGCCCACGTCCTGGGTCGTCCGGTCGGGGTACGCTGCGTCGTGGCCAACGTGGAGTTGGCGGACGCTACCAAGGACGAAGGACCGGATCTTGTGGCCCAGGCCCGAAAGGTCTTCGGTGGTGAGCTCGCAGATATCGGCGACATCGGCTGACATGCGACCCGGCTACGACCCAAACGCAGGCAGGAGGCACCCATGGGCTTCGGCAACTTCGCGAAGATGGCGCAGCAGATGCAGGCGGACATGGCCCGCGTCGAAGCGGAGCTGGTCGACCTGCGCGTGGAAGGGACTGCCGGTGGAGGTGCCGTGAAGGCCGTGGTGACGGGCAAGCAGGACCTGGTGTCGGTGACCATCGATCCTGGAGTCGTCGACCCCGACGATGTCGAGATGCTCCAGGACCTGGTCCTGGCGGCCGTGAGCGAGGCACTCAACCAGGCCAAGGCGACCGCCGAAGCCAAGCTGGGCCGGGTGACCGGCGGGCTGAAGATCCCGGGCCTGTGACTCGAGCCCCGCTCATCCCAAGGTGACCACGCTCGTCGAGCCGGTCGTCCGACTCATCGAGGCACTCTCCCGATTGCCTGGGGTCGGACCGAAGACCGCACAACGCCTCACGTATCACCTGCTCCGCGCGCCCGACACCGAGGCCAGGGCTCTGGCGGCCGCGCTCGTCGCGGTGCGTGACGAGGTCGTGTTCTGCGACCGCTGCTTCAACATCAGCACCGGTCCCGAGTGTCCCATCTGCCTGGACCCGGCCCGAGATGACGGGCGTCTGTGCGTGGTGGAGGAACCGTTGGACGTGCTCGCGCTGGAGCGTTCGGGTGCGTTCCGCGGCCGGTATCACGTGCTGCACGGTGCGATCTCGCCCATGGATGGCATCGGGCCTGACCGCCTCAGGATCCGCCAATTGCTCCAACGGGTGGTCGAGCGAGAGCAGGAGGGCCAGCCGTTCTCCGAGGTCGTGCTGGCGACCAACCCGACGTTGGAAGGCGAGGCGACCGCCATGTATCTCGCCGAGCGGCTCGCGGGGCACGTCGGGTCTGTGACACGCATCGCGCGTGGTATCCCGGTCGGCGGCGACCTGGAGTACGCCGATGAGGTGACCCTGGTCCGCGCGCTTCAGGGTCGGCGCGAGTTCGAGGTCGCAGGCGAACGATGAGCTACCTCATCAACGAGTCGCTCTTGCGTCTCGTCAAGCCCGCCATCGCGTTGGTCCTCGGCCTGTTGCTCTACTGGATCCTCACCGGGCCGATGGGCGAGCCAGGGTCGGCTCTGCTGGGTCTTGCGTGCTGGATCTCGGCGGGTGTCTTCATCCAATTAGTCGAGACCGGGATGCATCTGACCTCGGTCGCCACGCCATTCGGGCTCGCCGAGCGCTGTCGGCCGCGACCGGCCAACTTGGACATATGTCCCGCCCCAGGACCACGCGCCACCTTGGCGGCTCCCTGGCCGTGGGCGAACGCTTCGCCCTGAGCGGTACCGGCCCTCCGACCGCCTAGCGCTCAGCGCCCCGCCGGAAACGCACCCGCGTGCCGCCGCGCGACATCGACGGCCCCGGAGTGGGGTGGAGCGGCCCGCGCAGTCCGGCGAGGGGCGGCTGCGGCCAAGGTCAGCCCGCCCACTCCCGCTGCTCGCGTGGGGGCCCAGAACCTGGACAAAGCCATGCCTGGCGACTGGTCGCCAGTCTTTCGCAGGTGCGCGATCTGTTTCGCAGGCGCGCGGCCTGACGGGGATAGCCTCTCGCCGAGCGTGACCGACCTGGCGACCGCCCTGCATACGCCCGAAGCCTGCCCATGTCGCCGCGACGGCCCTCTCCCAACCCGGCGATCAGTCTGAGGACAAGCTCTTGTCCACGATCCGGGAGGGGGGGCTCCAAGGCGTCGGCGGTGCCGGACGGCGGAGACAGGAGCCGGTCCGGCACCGCCGCCACATCCCCCGCCCGACACCACATCCCACCTTCGTCGCGACCGGAACGAAACCCCTGCGTTTGACACCCCCGCCGGGGCCGAGGTACTGTTCCAGACGTTGCGCCCGGCTACAGAGGTTGGGCCACCGGAGCCCGGGTCAGAGGCATCCCGACCCGGCAGTCCGGACGACCCCCGGCCGTTTGACAGGCCCTCGGCAGCGTGCGACAATGCGCTGCTCGCCGTGGTCCGAAGCCTC
>CAVXDU010000006.1:0-15233 GCA_963760625.1 uncultured Chloroflexia bacterium | reverse complement strand
GGTCCATCCGCAGCGTGGCGCTCGACGCGGTCCGGGCTGGACCGTCGGCGACATCCATGACCTCGGAGTATGCCAAGCCAGGCAGGCTACGGGGCAGCTGGGCCGACCTCATGGCACTGCAGCGGCCGCTCGTCAGGAACCAGCTCGGGCACAGTTCCGTCACGCTGACCTCGAACACTTACGGCCAGGTGCTGGAGACGAGACAGCGGGAGGTGGCGCGGGCGATGGACGCGGTGCTGGGTGGAGAGGGTTCGCGCCACACACACCACGGCTCCAGGCTGCCTGAGTGGCACGCTGACCTACGATGATGCCCATGCTGGCGGTCGATCTCCTACGGTCCAGTCTCGTCGGCATGGAGGCACTGTTCGATCGGCTCGACCTCGAGTGGTGGCTAGTCAACACGCGCAAGGTCCTCGACCTGCCGGCCCCGGCGGAGATGGCCATCGGCTATGGGCGGATGAGCCAGGGAAGCGCACCCGGGACGTTCTACGACCTACTCATCACGCGCTCGAATGGGCACCACGTCACCGAGGGTCAAGAGCCGTGGGTCAACCATCTGTTGCTTACGTTCCAAGCGCTCGCGGCCGTAGCGACCCGGGTGATCGCCCGCCAGGGCCCGGCGGCGGCGATGCCAGTGGCAACCACGGTCGCCGCGCGACGGTACCCCTGGCACACAGACACCGACCCCGGGACCGCGGATCGGTCCCGCGTGATCGTCTATTCGGTCATCTGCACCACCTGCGGTTCCCGCTTCCTGCTCGACACTGCGCTGGCCGAGGCCGCGGCCTGTCGATGGTCATTGAGCATCGCCCCGCCGATGATCGAGGATGACCTGTCCTCCGACCTCGTCGCTGCCGCGCTGGACCCTGATCATGACGCTGCGGCACGGTACGCCGTGGACGAGGTTCAGCCGGCAGTCGACGCCCTGGACCTGGTGGCTATCCGGCGTCCGTACAACCGGCCAAGCGGTCAGGTGGATGACCGATGTCGGGTCTGCGGGGCCGATACCTGGAGGTCTGGCCCGCTGCTGCTCCAGGAGGACCCCTCAGGTTCGTGCCGCTCTCGTGACTCGGAGCAGGGTGGCGGCGGGTCGTGGGCGTCCGAGCAACCCGTGATCTCGAACACGTGTGGCCACGTGCTGGAGCAGCGGCGGCGGGAGGTGGCCCCGGCGATGGACGCGGTGCGGGGCGGGTAGTCGGTCGGCTTAGGCTCCACATATCCATCGGCTGGCCTGTGGCTTCCTGAAGCCACATGTCACCTCTACAGGCCGCCGAGTGCCCACAGGGGTGCGATGGCCAGCAGCATGAGGGCCGCAGCCTGGGTGGCGAGGACGACAAGAGCGGGGCGGCCGGCTCTCGGCAGCCAGGTGAACGCGAAGTACCCGATGAGCGGGACCTGACCGGCGACGAGGAGCTGCCACAGATGAGCCTGGGCGCCCTCGTCCGGCTGGTGCACGACCCCATGCACCGCCACGTACCAGACGATCATCGCGAACGCACCCAGGGACATCGCCACGGGCAGGTACCCCGCCGGTCGCTGCATCAGCCCCCGGACGGTCACCGAAGCATCCGCCCGGTGCGGTGAAGCCATCGTGCCCCGGAGCGTAGCACTTGGTACCCGGGACCCCGGCGGAGCAACCTGGCCGTTCCTTCGTCACGCTGACATCAAGCACCGTGGGTCAGAGGTCGAAGCAGCGGCAGCGGGAGGTGGCGCGGGCGATGGACGCGGTGCCGTGCGGGTGAGGACACGTCGTTGGCCATCGGATCTGCCTGACACCGACAATTCGTGGCCTGAGATGGTCCGTTTCGCTGACTCGCTCGGTCTGTATCGTCATCGGGATCCATGAGGCGGGCGATGGCAGGCGTGCGAAGCGACGAGGTCTCCAGCGGGCTGGACGAGGGAGCGCGTGACACGCTGGCCATGGACGTGTTCGTGGCCGTCCACCGTGATCGACTCCTCAGGCTGGCCGGCCTCGTGTGCGGGGATGTGGCGTCGGCGGAGGACATCGTCCAGATGGCACTCGAGCGAGCCTGGCGCTCACGGCGCACCCTCGGTTCCGACGAGCGACTCCGCCCGTGGCTCGATCGGATCGTGGTGCGAGAGGCAGCGAGGGAACGGCGCTCCCGTCTCACATGGCTCGGTCGGCTCGTCAGGCCCCCCACCGTCAGGGAGATCGAGGCATCCGGAGGTGACCTCGTCGATCATGTGGAATCCCCGGACCCGGTCGTTCGGTTCGGCCGCCAACCAACGTCACCCACCGCGACGGTCACCCCCGTTGCGGCGACCAGTAGAAGAGGAGTGCTCTGATGTCGCCAGGGATCCGTCGCCTCTCCCTGAGCCGCCTGTCACGCAGGCTCACGGGGCGATGAGCGGGCTCAGCTTTCGCCGCCGACCCCGAAGAAGGACGGTGCGCCGAGCTCGCGCACGATCAAGAAGACGGCGGTCGCAGCCCCCAGGCACCCCCCGAGACGTGCCGCCTGCCGCGGCCTATCGAACTCGATCGCACAAAGCCTTCCCATGTCACGCAGCAGACGTCGGTCCACCTGCTCGCGACGGTCGTCAGTGGGGTCGAATTGCCGTCGGCCGAAGTTGCGATATCCCCAGTCGTGTCTGACGCAGGCTGGCTCGAAGACGCGGAGGAGGGCGTCAGTCACCGGCTTCAAGGCCTTGACCGGGAAGCTACACCCATCGTCGGACCAATCATAGGGAGAGGGCGCCTCCTCCTTCAGCGCTGCGAACTCGCCGAGCCGGAGGATCCGATATCCCCTCCATCTCAGGGAGTAGTGCAGGGTTGGCCGATGTCATCTGTGGCACCGGCACGGTGCGGGACGCGCAGGGATCGTCGTCCGTGTCGGGAAGGTCATAACAGGTCTTCAGGCGCAGCGCGCGGATACGCGTGCCTGTGGTCGCCCTCGACAACGACTCGAGTGCCTCATCGACCCCGTCAGCAGCGCAGTCGGTGAGACGGCCTGACTTGACGTCCGGCCCTTGATCGACGATCAGGGTGGTATAGGCGAAGGCACAGATGTCGTCGTCTCGTCCGTCACCGACCTCCCACTGGTAGCGGACCAGCCACCCCTCCCGACCTCCTGTCAGCAAGGTGGCGTGGGCGGCATCCGCGGTGACCTCGAACGGCCCGAACGGAGTGGCGGCGATCGCAGGCCCTGCGGGCAGGCCCACGGCGACGAGGGCGAGCGCGGTGCCCAGTAGCAGGACCCGTCGCACGATCGCTCCACCTCGTTTCGCGTCATCGCAGGCCGGAAGGCCCAATCGGTCGGCCAAACTCATTCGGGCCGTCAAGCCAGGATGCACGATCGTCGACTGCGGTGACATGACTGAGCGCGCGGTCCCCCGCCGATCCGGGTAACTCCCACGGGCATTGTGATCCAAGGCATGCTGCTCAGCCATCACGTTGACCTCGACGCCTGCGACCGTGTCCCAGGAGGAGCGACGGCGGACTCGCGGCAGGTGATGTACCGGTTCTGGGCGGGTAGCGGGTCGCGGGTCGCTGCAGTTCGCGTTATTTGGGAAACACTAGCCCGAGTGTGGGGGCCTCGAGCGCCCGTTGGGCCAAGACGAAGGGGTCTTCCGAGGCCCGGGCCGGTCTGCTTGCCCTTACCCTGCGATCAACATCGGCCAAGGTCTCTGTACGGGTATAAGACCTTCCCCGCCGCTCTCCCTGCGCGGCCAGCAACCCGACCTCGACGAGCGCACGGAGGTCTCGACTCGCTACCAGCTCCGTGACGTCGGCGCTGAGACGATAGGTGGAGTTGCGGATACGAAAGCCCATCGATGCGTCGAACAGGGAGGGTACGGTCCTGTCGGAAAGCCGCTGGTCCGATGCGATCGCTTCGATCAGATTCCACCGCTCCTCGGCCTCTATGACCCGGCGCAGCAACGTTTGGGCCTGACGGTAGTGCGCGGTAAGGCAGAACCGGACCCAAGGTCGTGCATCGCGTTCAGGCTGCCATCGCCCGCCGCCTACATCGCCGAGCACGTCGTAGTAGTCCTCGGTGTTCTTTCCGAGGTACTCCTCGATGCTGGAGAACTCCGCGGCAAGGATGCCCTCACGAGCCAGCACGAGCGTCTGGAGGCACCGTGCCATTCTGCCGTTCCCGTCCCGGAACGGGTGAATCATGACGAGGTTGAGGTGCGCCATCGCCCCCCGAATAAGTGGTGACCCACTGCCTGCGCCAAGCGTTCCCATGAGTTCCGCGATGAGGGCCGGGACCTCGGCCGCGTCCGGTCCTTCGTACACGGTCTCCGCACTCTCGCTCCTCTGGACAAAGATCGGGCCGATCCGCCAGCGCCCCGGACGTTTCGAGAGGTCGTAGCTCAGCATCATGTAGTGCAGGGACCGAATCAATGAGTCGTCCCAGGCGAAGTGGGGGTCATCTGCCAACTGCATCACGTAGGTCATGGCCTCGCGGTAACCGCGAATTGCCGCACGGGTCTCCGTGTCGGCGTCCATGGGCTCCTCGCCCTCGGCTGCCGCCACCGCATCATCGAGGTTCACGTTGTATCCCTCGATGCTGTTCGATCCCTGGATGTTTCGTGCCAGGGTCACGCGTCGAAGGAGGCCGACCCAGCGTCGCGGCTCGCCCACTTGG
Source organism: uncultured Chloroflexia bacterium (assembly GCA_963760625.1). Taxonomy (GTDB): domain Bacteria; phylum Chloroflexota; class Limnocylindria; order Limnocylindrales; family CSP1-4; genus JAFMJV01. Next base: position 10,623 of record CAVXDU010000006.1, on the reverse strand, counting down.
TGGCGCAGTTGCTCGCGCAACTGGTCAGTTCGCTCCACGACCCAGACCTCGTCGGGCGTCGGTCGTGGTGTGGCGAAAAGCATGACCAATCCTCGTACGAAAGACTCAATCATTCTATCTGGACGATAGAATCTATCTATCTAGCGGATGTTAAGTATCAGTCTTTCCCCACCTGTCGTCAAGCCCTCCTACTGATGCGCTAAGGCACATACCTAGGTATGCACCGCCGTTTGCGAGTGACCACTGGTGAGCCGGATGGGATTCGAACCCAGGACACGAGGATTAGAAGTCCGATTGCCCACCGTCCATGGCGAGGTGTCAGGGCACTCCGCGTCCGTTTCCCGCGCGGCTCCCGTCCACTGACTCCACCCTGTGGTGCCCAGTGTGACCGCCGTGGCGCAGCCTGGCAGCATCCGTGAAAGGTGGCACGTCACGACCGATATCCAGGTCGCTTCCGGGGTCGCGGGGTGATCCGGATGCGTGGGACTCGCGTCGCAGGGAGAACCGGAAACCCGGGTCCCGCGTGGTCACGCAGCCTGGTCGGCGACCCGGTAACGCTCGGCGCGTGCTGCCCCCACCCCGACCAGGATCCAGCCCAGGCCGAACGTGACCGCTCCGAGGAGCATCAGCCATTCGTCCTTGGCGTGGTCGGTCGCGAAGATGGTCACCAGCTGCACCAGGGCACCCGCGCTGAGCAGGCCGGCGGTCCAGCGCGGCAGTGCGCCCGTGACCGCGGAGAGGACGCCGAAGACGACGGACCCCACGAGCGCCAAGACCAACCCGCCCATCCAGAACGCATAGGGCGTCAGCCATCCGACGAGAGGTCGATCGCCCACGACGACCTGGGCGAGCGCGCCGCCGACCAGCAGGGCGACACCGACCGCCGGCAGGAGGAAGCTCGCCCACATGAGCGACCGGTGGGAGCGGGCCTGGACCGCGCTCAACGCCGCCAGCGCGACGACGAACAACGACAGGGTGAGACCGACGAGCACCATCGTGAGGTCCAGCGTCGCCCGGACCTCCCGGACCTCCCGGACCGCGACCGCGAGGGTGAGGACCCAGAGCGCTCCGCCGGCCATCGCCGCGATGGCCCCGATGCGGGCCGCGGTCACGCTCCGGTCGCGCCCAGCGGGGCGGCTGCCCACGGCCCGGCGATGCAGGTGCGCGTCGAAGGCGCCCAGGACCAGGTCGAGCACGTCGGACGGCCCGGGTGGCCGGTCCTCGAGCAGGACGGTCAGCTCCTCTTCGTAGCGTTCCCGCCACGATCTGGGGTAGAGCCGGATGAGCAGGCTCATCGGGGATCACCCGCCAGCCGGCGCAGGCCGAGCGCCGCGAACGCCGATAGCTCCTGGAGCTGCGCCTCCAGCACGCTCGCGCCCATCCCGGTGAGCCGGTATGGTCGTCTCCGGTCCACCGGGGTGAGGGCTTCGATGAGGCCGCGCTCCTCGAGCCGCGACAGGGCGGCGTAGAGCGTGCCCGGGCCCATCGGCCGGCCGGTCGCATCCTCCACGTCGAGCATGATCGCGTAGCCGTGCTTGGGGCCCTCGCCCAGGCTGACGAGGATGAGCAGCGCGGGCTCGGCGAACCGGCCGAGCTCCGGGAGCTTGGTCTCCATCGATCGCAGAGTACTGGACCGCCGCTAGGGTTCCGGGCTGGCGGCGGGGCTCATGGGCTCGACCGTGATCCGCGTCGCGGTCGCCGGGATGGGGCCGATCTGACCCGAGGAGACACCGTCGGGCCCGATGTACTCCGTCGTGCCCTGGGCGGTCCAGCCCTGGCCATCCGCGGTCGCCTCCAGCGAGGCGCGCACGATGAAGGTCGTGACGGCCCCGTCAGCGTCCGCGACCTCGGCCGCAAGGGTGAGCGCACCCGTCCGCTCACCGGTCGGCTCCCAGGCGCCGAGCGCGATCCCACCGAGCTGCACCTGGAGCAGCGACCCGTCGGCGCCCAGGACGACCCTCGCGGGCGGGTCGTTCGAGTCGTCGGCATTGGTGTCGACCAGCCACGCGCCGACGAGCGGGTGCCCGGCGGACGGCAGGGAATCGGAGTCCTGGGCGAAAGCGGCTGGAGCGGCGACCACCGAGGTGAGGAGGAGCGCCAGGATCGAGCTGATACGGATCGACCGGTGCATGGGATCCCTCACTGGACGAGACCGGGCCGGGCCGTGATGGCCTGGGCTTCCGAACGACGATATATCGTAGGGCGATATATAGACCCTGAGGGAGGCCGTGTCAAGGGGCGCCGTCCCGGGCAGGGGCGTACCCGCCATACCGGGTCGGCGGCCTTGCCTTCAGGGGCGGACGGTCGCGGCGTGTCGTCGGGCATCGTCAGAGGAAGCGTGACCCGCGCCGCTCCAGCACGTCTGGGACGTGGGTGCCCGACGCGGGACGTGGGAAGGACCCTGTGCCCCCGTCGCGCTGCGTGACGCCATGCGCTTCGCTGGCGAGGTGGATCATCGAGTTCGGGATGTCGACGCCGTAGTTCCTGGGCGTCTCGTGGCATGCATCGGAGGCAGTAACGGGCGATCGGACCGAAGTCAGCGAACGCGAACCTTCTCTGTCAGAAGCGGATTGCCGCCACCGAAAGCGCGCAAGTTCTCGCGAATACCTAGGTCTACGACGCTGATTGCGAGCGACTACTAGTGAGCCTGCTGGGATTCGAACCCAGGACACGAGCGATCGAGAGTCCACTTGTCCGCCGTCCATAGCGTGGTGTCAGGGCAATTTGAGTCCGTTGCCAGCGCGGCTCCCACTCACTTCGTCTAAGACTGCTCCGGTCGATTCTGGACAGCCTCGTTGGCTAACCCGTTCACGGTGGTGGCGACCCTCGATCACGCGACGACCCGCCTCGTGCGCCCACAGGCCATCGATGTATCCGGGACCGGCCAGCCGTCGCGGTGAATGTGGCGTGGTGTTGCGACAGGGAGGGGCGTATCGTTCGGAACCCGCGACCACCTGCCGCGCACGCATGAGGTCCCCCAGATGTCCAGCTTCCCCGTCACGCGATCCGGCGCCACCTGGCGAGCCATCGTCATCGCTGTGACCGGCGTCGCCCTCGCGGTACTCGTCGCGCAGACTGGGCGGGCAGTCGACAGGGTCGCGAGCACGGCTCAAGGGGCCACGACGAGGTGGGCCAGCTGCCCGAGCGTGGGCTTCTATCCCTCCGACAGCACCGAGTCCTACGCCACCGAGGCAACGGGGCGTGGGGGTCAGAGCGTCGCGTTCTCCTGCGGCCTCAGCCTCCCTCACAGGGCAACGATCACGGCCGTCAGGTTCCATCTGAAGGACAGCGTCTCGTTCTACCAGATCTACGGCTGCGCCATCGTCCGCTCCAGGCTGGACCCGCCGAACGACACGTCCCAGGTGGTCGCATCCGTACCGGACACGGGAACCGCCTTCGAGGGTGGCTACGTGACGAAGAGCACCACGTCCATCAGCCACGCGCTGGTCGACGATCGCGCCTACGCTTATGCCGCCCGATGCCGGATCCCGTACCCGAACAGTGGCATCCTGCAGATCGTCGGCGTGTCCGTGCGCTACACGCCGGCGGCCAGGGACACCCGGTGGGCCAGTTGTCCGGGCGTTGCCTTCTACCCGAGGGACAGCGCCGACCCGTACAGCACGGCTGGGGCGACCCGTCGTGGCCCCAGCGGGAGGCTGTACTGCGGCCTGACGCTCCCGCACGGAGCGACGATCACGGCCGTCAAGTTCCAGCTGAACGATCCCAACAACGGCGCGGACATCACGGACTGCGCGCTGATCCGGATCAAACTCGATGCGCCCGATGGCACGTACCAGACGCTCGCCGGTCCTCTTGCCAGCAGCGGATTCGCCGGCTACATGGTGCGGACCGATACGTCCATCGATCACGCCGTCGTCGATGACCGGCACTACGCCTACCTGGCGCAGTGCGCGATCCCGGTGTCCGATGTAGCCCTGGGCATCGTCGGCGTCACCATCCGCTACACACAAGGGGCGACCGCCTCCACGTGGGCGAGCTGCCCGAGCGTGGCGTTCTACCCTCAGGATGGCGCCGACCCGTACGACACCGTCGTGACAGGCCGCACGGGCGCCAGCGGGAGGTTGTACTGCGGTCTCTCCCTCCCCCAGGGAGCGACCATCACAGGGGTCAGGTTCCAGCTATTCGACGAAGTCGCCTCGAGCGAGATCAGCGACTGCGCGATCATCCGCATCAGGCTCGACCCGCCCGACGGCACGTACGTGACGGTCGCCATCGTCGGAGGCAGCGGGAACATCCCGGGCTACGTCACGAAGGCCACGACGACGATCAGCCGGCCGATCGTCAACAACCGCTCCTACGCCTATCTGGCCCAGTGCGCCGTCCCCGTCCTGAACAGCGAGCTCCGGATCATTGGTGTGACCATCCGATACACACCGGGCTGACGACACGAACGAGGCAGGCACGTCGGCCGGAGCATGGCGCGACCGGGTGAACTGGGGCCCGCAGCGACGGACCCGGTGCGTGTCCGTCGCTGCCGGCCATCGGGCTCGGCCGGGGCTGCGGAATGCCGTGGATAGGTCGACCATCGTGTCCCGGGCGCGGTCCGCCGACCGACCCGGGCCCGCGCCGAGCCGCCAGAACGGTGCGCTACCACGACGTGCCGCCGACGCGCGCCAGCGCCCGGGTCGCGGCCGTGCTGCGTAGGCGTGCCGCGCCGCCAGGCTGGGAAGCCAATGGCCGCAGAGTCTGGCGCGGCTTGCCCTGCGGCTCAATCCGAGGCGAGGCCGGGGTGCGCCCGTCCACCCCGTTTCTCCGACGCCACACCATCCACCCGATACCACCGCCGTGGCTGTCAACGTGGCTGTCAGCAGGCGCTTGCCGCCACGGCAAGCGCGCAGACCCAAGCACATACCTAGGTATGCACCGCAGTTTGCGAGTGACTACTGGTGAGCCGGCTTGAATTCGAACCGGGGACACGAAGATCAAGAGTCCGCCTGTCCGCCGTCCATGGCGTGGTGCCGGGGCATTCTGAGTCCGTTTCCCGCGCGGTCGCCATCCCCCGGGTCCACGGGGTGGTGCCGAGTGGGTTGCCCGTGGCGGTCAACGTGGCTTTCAGGCGCGTTCAGCCGTTCCAGGGACGAGCGGCACGACCTGGTCGCATTCGATGCCGCTGCCGATGTCGTAGCGCGACGCCGATGAGATTGGCAGCGGCGCGACACCGAGCGAACCTCTCACCGCGACGAGGCAATGGTCTGGCCCGCATTGGCCTGCGGGAGCAGGACGGTATACAGCGCCGAGCTGGCCGGCGTAGCCGCCGAGACCACCGGCGCCGATGACCGCGATCCTCATCCCGCCTCGCCTTCTCGCAAAGAGCCGTTGTCAGTAGGCTCCCAGGACACCGGCAGTTTGGGACTCCCGTCCAGGACGAGGCGGAAGATATCGGGCCGGGAGTAGTGACCGACCACATCGAGGTCGAACTTGCCCCGTACGACCTGGCCGAGGTCGAGGTCAGCCGTAACGATGGCCTCGCCGTCGCGTGCCGGCCCTGCCAGCACCTGGCCGAGCGGGTCGACGATGCAGCTGCCCCCGTTGATGAGCACAGAACCAGGGTCCGTCGCCGGCACCGGGTAGTCTGCGGGGTAGTCCGAACGCCGTGCGAACTGGTTCGCCGACAGGACGAAGCATCTGCCTTCCATCGCGATATGGCGCATCGTGGGCAGCCAGGTCTCTCGGTCGTCGACGGTCGGCGCACAGTAGAGCTCGATACCCTGGCCGTACATGGCGAGGCGCAGCTGGGGCATGTAGTTCTCCCAGCAGATGACGGCACCGATGCGTCCGAGTGGCGTGGCGATCACGGGCATCGTCGAACCGTCCCCGAAGCCCCAGATGAGCCGCTCGGATGCGGTCGGCATGAGCTTCCGGTGCGTGCCCAGCAGGGTGCCGTCCGGCCCGAGGAAGAGGACGGTGCAGTAGAGGGTGCCGGCACTCCGCTCGATGACGCCCACGACCAGCTGGACCGAGTGCTCGCGGGCGATGTGACCCAGACGATCGATCGCCGTTCCGGGGATATCGACGGCGCTCTCGTGGTACCGACGGAACCACTCGCGGCCCCCGGGCGAGCGGGAGCCGACCACGGCTCCGAAGTCCGCGCCCTTGGGATACCCGGACACGAAGGCCTCGGGGAACACGACCAGCTCTGCGCCGTCATTGGCTGCCGCCGCGGTGAGCGTCGCGACCCGGTCGAGGGTCGCTTCTCGGTCGAAGGCGACCGGGGCCGCCTGGATGACCGCGGCTCGCACGACCCGTGCCTCGGATGACCGCATGGCGCTTGCTCCCGGCGGCTGGCTTCGGCCGCCAGTATCGCGCCTGATGACCGGGCAATGGCTGGCCTCGGGGGTATTCCCCTGCACGCCTGGCCCGTCCACGGCGCGGCGGCGATCGCGTCGCGTCACCGCCAGGCCACGGTGACGACCTCCATCGGCTCCGAGATACCCTTGAGGACGACGCTTCGAGCGTCCCCGGCGGGGTACCTGCCACCGGCGGCCGTGTCCCGGCTCGCAAGGATCTGGCCTCCCTCGGCAAGGGCCGCGATCCGGGCGGCCTCATGGACCCCCTTGCCTTGGAAGTTGCGCCCGACCTGCGTCGCCCCCGAGGCATGGACACCGATGCGCACTTGGGGCGCGAAGCCCTGCCTCTGACGCTGCTCGAGGAGGGTGCGCTGGATGGCGACCGCGCAGGCGAGGGCAGCATCGGGGGAGTCGAAACCGACGAAGAAGCCGTCTCCGGTCCCGACGACCTCCTCGCCCTGGAACGCGGCGAACAGGCCTCGCAGGGTCTGATCGTGCCAGCGCAACAGGTCGTGCCATGCCTCGTCCCCCAGAAGCTCGAGGAGGTTGGTGGAACCCACGATGTCGGTGAACATGAACGTCTTGACCACCCGTTGGCCCTGCCGCCCCTTCTGGCGTAGCTGCCAGGGCAACAGCTCCTCCAGGACCTCGACGGTGACGGCCTGTGTGGGACAGGCGAGCGCTGCCTCGCGGACGAGTTCCTCCTCCACGCTCGCGGGGTCGACCACCTCCGCCTTGCCGTGATCCCCCTTCAGCCAGTCGAAGACGGTCGGCGCGATGAGGATGCAGTTGCCTGCACCGATACAGCGGGTCCGGTCTACGCGCACGGTGAGCATGCCCGCTCAGGCCAGCCGCTGGAGCATGAAGAAGGCAGTGGCCGCCGCGCGCGATGGAGCGTTGATCCTCGCCAGTACATCCGTCAGCCGCCGAGCGACCTGCTCCTCGCTCAGCCCTAGGGAGGTCGCCATCTCGCTGTCGGTTCGCGCCTCGGTCATCAGCCGCAGGAGCTGATCCTCCTCAGCGCTCAGGTCGACGGACGTGTCGGGCATGCTGGCCTGAGCCACGACGAGCGGCGACGTGCGGAACGCGAGCCGGGCGGCCTCGACACCGCCGACCAACTCGACGAGCTCGGACTGCGGCATCGTCGCGAACCAGCGCAATCGCAGCTCGTCGTCGAGCGTTTGCTCGGCGACCCGGCCGAGCAGGAGGCCCAACCTCGCACGGACGTCCGCCGCCTCGTCCCCCGCGCCGGTCCCTAGGATGGCGCGCGCGCACGGTAGCCAGACCTCCAGGAAGAGTGCCGTCTGCTCATGCGTATCCAGGTCAATCAGGGCGGCTCGCGCGCTCTCCAGCATACGGTCGGGATCGGCGCCCGCCGAGGCGACGTAGGTGAGGGCGGCGTTAGCCTGTGCGCGCCAAGGTGGGTGCCCGGGGAGCGACGCGGCGAGGTCGATCGCCTGGTGCGCGGCACCCTCGGCCAGTGCCAGCAGGTCGTCGCGTCCCGCTTCGCTCCCTAGCCGCGCCGCCTCGATCGCCAGGCGGGCGAGCGCCTCGCAGCGACCCGCCGGCAAGCCCTGCTCGACCGCCAGGTCCACGGCGCGCGTCAGGTGCCCGCGCATCCGCTCCGCATCCCCCGTCGACGCGGCCCAGCGTCCGCGCCACATCTCTAGCCGCCGCGCCTTCAACGGGGTCGGGGAAGATGCCGCCGCCTCCGCCGCGCGTCCGATCCAGGACTCCGCCTCATCGGTGGCGCCCAACTGGAGCTGCGCCAGGGCCATGCCGCCTGCGGCAAGGAACTCAATGGACCGCTCACCGAGCGCACGCGCCCTGCGATACGTCTCTTCGCCGCGGGAGATGCTGAGATCCGGGCCACCGAACTCGGTGGCGTAGACATGGACGCCATAGAGGAGCTGGAGCTCGGCCATGGTCCGCTCGCTCTCGGTCGCGAGCGTCTTGACGCGTCCCGTGAGCCGGCGCAGCTGCTCCAGTCGGCGGATGGCCCCTGAGAACCGGAAGTCGGCGCCCCAAGTCGTGTAGGCGAGGCCCAGGATCGAGGACATCAGCCCATGGCGGTCGCCCAGACGGTCGTAGATCTCGATCGCCTGCTGGAACCGGCCCAACGCTTCCATGTACGGCACCGCGAGCGGCTCGTAGAGGAGCACGTTCTGCGGGACATCGCCGGAGGTCGCCGCGACGATGAAGGCGGCGCGAAGCCGGGCCATGGCGACCACTCCCAGTTCGCGGGTCGCGGCGGCGAGGCTGCGATCGTCGCCGAGTGCCTGGGCCAACACCAGCGCCGATCCGAACGCCTCTGCCGCGCCGTCGGGATCGATGTCGGTGATGACCGGCACGTAGGCCTCACCCAGCGGGCTCCGAAGGAGCGCCTGACCGAGCTCGAGGTCAGCGGCGAGCTCCACGCGTCGGTCGCCCATCTCATGAGCCCTTCGCCGAACCTCTCGGGCGACCTCCGCGGCCGTATCCTCGTCCCCCGAGTCCCGGAGAGCGGCGGCACGCCGAAGCATGAGCTGGAGCGCCAAGGCTGGGTCGCCGAGCGCGTCGGCCAGGGCCGTCACTTCGGCGAGCGCCTCGAGGCGGTCCGAGGCTCTGTGCAGCATGCCGAGCGCGTCATCACGCAGCAGCAGCAGGGTCACTCGGTCACGCGGCTCGAGGATGACGGGAAGGCCCAGCTCGACCGAGCGGAGCACTTCCTCCGGGGCGTTGCGACCGAGCGCTTCCCGCGCGGCCTCGAGGGCGAACCGGGCGCTCAACTCCGGCTTCCCAGCGGCACGCGCATGCTGGGCGAGCATGGGCAGACTCTCCCGCGAGGGCTCTCCGGAGCCCGACATCAGCTCGACGATGGCGGCATGGATCTGTCGGCGCCGCTGCTGCGATAGCGAGGCCACGACGAAGTCGCGGACCTGCTCGTGGGAGAACGCGTAGTCGGCTGCCGAGCCCTCGGGGTAGCGCACCAGCAGGCCGGCCGCGATCGCCGGCGTAAGCGCCCCCGCGAGATCGGCCTCGTCCGCGGCGGAGCCGCCCAACTGCTCCGTCACGGCACTCAGATCATGGAGGCTGAAGCTGCGGCCCAAGATCGCCGCGTCGGCGAGGAGCGAACGAGTCGTGTCTGGCAACCGGGACGCGCGCCGCTGGATGAGTGTCTGGACGGCGGAGGGGATGAGGCGGCCCGCGTTCCTCGCCAGCGTCCAGACCCCGTCGACTGCAGTGAGCATGCCCGCCTCGCGGTAGGCCTTGGCAAGCTCCTCAACGATGAACGGGACGCCCTCGGCCTGTCCATGGATCGTGGCGCCGCTCAGGGGATCGAGGCCTCCACCCAGGACGAGGCGTAGTAGTTCGGCGGTCTCCGCGGAGGTGAGACGGTGCAAGCGGAGCCGGCGCAATAGGCCCAAGCGCTCAGTGTCGGCGACCAGGGTGACAAGCTCGTTGTATACGGCCGTCTCCTCCGGTCGCAGCGACATGAGCATCAGGATGGGATGGTCGGCGTCACTGCGCACGACATAGCGGAGGAGGCGCAGGCTATCCACGTCGGCCCATTGGAGGTCGTCCAGGAGGATGCCGAGTGGACGCACCATCGCCAACTCGGCCACGGCCACCGCGGCAAGATCATATGTCCGGAGGAGCTTCTCGTCGGCCGGGAGGCCAAGGAGCGATGGGTCGTCGCGACCAGAGAGGGCTTCCAGCGCGCGCCAGATGGCCATGCCTGCTGGCGTCGTGCCGGATAGTTCCTGGACGGCGCGACATCCGAAGATCGAACGGGCGACCAGGAAGGGACCGCGGAGCTCTTCGTCTGCGGCGACCGCCACCACGAGGAAGCCTTCGGCAGCCAAGAGGTCCTGGGCCGCCGAGAGGAGCCGGGTCTTGCCGATCCCGGGTTCTCCCTCGACGCTCACGCAGGCGAGTCGGCCGCGAGCCGCGGTGGCCAGCTCCTGGCGGATCGCGGCCAGCTCGGCGGGCCTGCCGACGAGTCCCTCCCTCGATCCGCGTGCCTGCAGCGCGAGCGGACACAGCGTCATGCCGGGCCGGCCCACGGCTGCGGTAGCAGGAACGATAGCCCCGTCGATGCTTCTGGCCTCCTCCGTCTCAGTATGAGGTCTGGGCAGGGACCCATCGCCAGCGTCCGCCTTGGGTCGCCGGCGCCATCGTCCATGGCGTGGTGTCGAGGCAGTCTGAGTCCGTTTCCCGCGCGGCTTCCATCCACTGGGTCCACAACGCGGTGCGAGTGTGACCGGCGTGGCAGTCAAGTCCCTGCGCCTCCGCCCACTGCTGAACCAAGTCGTCGGGCCCGCTTGACGCCTTA
>CAVXDU010000005.1:0-115056 GCA_963760625.1 uncultured Chloroflexia bacterium | reverse complement strand
ACCGCGGTCCCACGGCCCCCACCCCGCTCTCCTCTGAATCGGGGGATGCGCCACGCCGCCAGTGATGGTTCGATCAAGGCGCGACGGTCCACCCGCCCGGCGCGCTGGCAGCGGCGTGGCTGCATCGGAGAGGGACGATGGCCGAGCTGTCACCGAAGCGCATCCAGGAGTTCGCCCGGCGGTTCCAGGTCGAGCCGGGCCGCAGGGTCCGTCTGCCGAGGGACTTCGACACCGACGGCCAGCGCAGCCAGTCCAACGCGGAGGCGAAGGCCATCCTCGCTGACGGCGTCGAGCTGCTGGCTGAGTACCAGGCTCGTCTGGCCGCGCAGGACACCTACGGCGTGGTCATGGTCCTCCAGGCCATGGACGCGGCCGGCAAGGACGGCACGATCCGTCATGTCATGAGCGGCGTCAACCCGCAGGGCGTGCAGGTCAGCGGCTTCAAGGTCCCGTCGGCCGAGGAGCTCGACCACGACTACCTGTGGCGCTACGCGAGGAAGCTGCCGGCTCGCGGCGATATCGGCATCTTCAACCGCTCCTACTACGAGGAGGTCCTCGTCGTCCGGGTGCATCCGCAGATCCTGGCCGGCCAGAGGATGCCGCCCGCCTCCAAGAAGGGCGATGTCTGGCAGCGTCGCTTCCGCGAGATCAACGACTGGGAGCGCTATCTCACCGACCAGGGCTTCCGGTTCGTCAAGCTCTTCCTCAACGTCAGCAGGGAGGAGCAGCGCGCGCGCTTCCTGTCGCGCATCGACGAGCCCGAGAAGAACTGGAAGTTCAGCGCCAACGACGCCAAGGAGCGGGCCTTCTGGGACGACTATCAGAAGGCCTTCAGCGAGGTGCTCTCCAACACCAGCACGGAGTGGGCGCCGTGGTACGTCATCCCCGCCGATGACAAGCCGTTCGCGCGCGTCGCGGCCGCCGCCGTCCTCGCCCACACCCTGATCGACATCGATCCCCGGTACCCGACGGTCAGCAAGGAGGCGCGCGACGCGCTCCAGGCGCCAGAAGGTCGCGCTCGAGGCCGAGGCGCCCGCCGGTGCCGCGCCGGACCCGAACGCGGCCGAAGTCGCTGGGAAGAGCCGCGGGCAAGCGGGCTGGGGGCAAGAAGGCCGCGAAGAAGGAAAGAGGTCATGACCTCGGCAGCGCCCCCGCGACCACCGGGAGCGAGCACCACCACCTGGTATGCGCTCAGCCCCGAGGATGCACTCCTTCAGCAGGGTGTCGAGGTCGACAAGGGCCTGACCTCGGCCGAGGCCGACAAGCGCCGGGCCACGGTCGGCCCGAACAAGTTCACCGCGGCGAAGCAGGCGTCACGCGCGCAGCAGTTCCTGGGTCAGTACGCCGACCCGATGCAGATCGTGCTCCTCGTCGCGGGCATCGTCTGCCTGTTCCTGCCGGGGCAGTTCTTCACCGGCGTCATGCTCCTGCTGCTCACGCTGGGCAACGCGCTGATGGGCCTGAACCAGGAGAGCAAGGCGTCATCGGCCGCCGATGCCCTCAGCCAGACGCTCGTCGTCACGGCGAAGACCCGCCGGGACGGCGACCTCGTCGATGTCCCCATGGACCAGCTCGTCCCGGGCGACATCGTCAACCTCCAGGCGGGCGACCTCGTCCCCGCGGACGCCCGCATCCTCACGGCCGCGACCCTCGAGATCGACGAGTCCGCGCTCACGGGTGAGAGCGTGCCCACCCCAAAGCAGGTGGACGCGGTCGCTGCCGACGCCGCGCTCGGGGACCGCGTGGACATGGCGTTCATGAACACCCAGGTCACCCGCGGTGCCGGCACGATCCTCGTCGTCACGACCGGCATGGACACGCAGGTCGGCCACATCAGCGGGATGCTGCAGGCGACCGCGGCCGAGGAGACGCCGCTGACGAAGCAGATCAACGCGCTGACGCGCCAGATCCTCGTCCTCGCCGCCTTCGCGCTCGCGGCGTCGCTGGCCCTGGGCATCGCCCGCGGCGTGCCGATCCAGGAGCTGTTCCTGACCGCGGTCGCGTTCATGATCGCGGCCATCCCGACGGCGCTCCCGGCGATCGACACGGCCATCCTGTCCAAGGGTTCCCAGATGCTCGCCGCGGCCGGCGCCATCGTGAAGCAGCTCCGCTCGGTCGAGACCCTCGGGTCGACCTCGGCGCTCAACTCCGACAAGACCGGCACCCTGACGATGAACCAGATGACCGCCGTCCAGATGGCCATCGTCGGGCGACGCTACTCGATCTCCGGCACCGGCTACTCCACCGAGGGCAAGATCACCCAGGCCGCCGGACAGCCCGAGCTCAAGCTCGAGCCCTACCTGCTGCCGATGGCCCTCTGCTCGGATGCCGAGATCAAGGACGGCGACGCTCATCGGCGACCCGAACGAGGGCTCGCTGGTCGTCCTTGCGGCCAAGGGCGGCGTCGATGCGGACCTCACCCGCGCCCAGTACCCGCGCATCGCGACCCTGCCGTTCGACGCGGCCTACAAGCTCATGGCCACCTTCCACGACTGGACCGACGACAGCGGCCGCAAGGTCGTCCGGGCCTACATCAAGGGCGCGCAGGACCAGCTCCTCATGCGCGCGGCGGCCGCCCACGGTCCGGACGGCAGCGAGGTCCCGATCGCGCAGCTGCGCGATGCCTACCTCGCCGAGAGCGACCGGATGGGCAAGGAGGGGCTGCGACTCATGGCCACGGGTCGGAAGGACTTCGACGCGGCCACGTTCGACCCGGCCGGCGACCTCCTGAAGGCGATCGACGGCCTCACGCTCCTCGCGCTCGTCGGCATCACCGATCCGCCGCGGCCGGCCGCGAAGGCCGCCATCGCGGAGGCCCATGGCGCCGGCGTCCACGTCCGCATGATCACCGGGTGACGCCGCCGTCACGGGCGCCGTGGTCGCCCAGCAGCTGGGGATCCCCGGCAGGGCGATCACCGGCGCCGAGTTCGAGGCGATGGACCACGACACGGTGCTCAAGGAGGTCGAGGACATCGGGGTCATCGGCCGGGTCTCGCCCCAGGACAAGGTCCACCTCGTGGACGTCCTGCGAGAGCAGGGCCACATCGTGGCGATGACCGGCGACGGCGTGAACGACGCGCCGGCCATCAAGAAGGCCGACATCGGCATCGCCATGGGTATCACCGGGACGGCGGTCACGAAGGCCGCCGCCGACATGATCCTCGCCGACGACAACTACGCCACGATCATCAAGGCGATCAGCATCGGCCGCAACGTCTACGACAACCTGCTGCGCTTCATCCGCTTCCAGATGGCGGCCTGTTACGGGTACATCACCGTCTTCCTCGGCTCGTCGCTCCTGAACATCCTGGGCGGCGTCCCGTTCCTGCCGCTCCAGACCATGTGGCTCAACTTCACGGTCAACGTCTTCCAGGCGATGGGCCTGGGGTTCGGGAAGCCGAGGGACGGCCTCATGGAGGAGAAGCCACGGCCGAAGGACCAGAAGATCCTGCCCCGCCCGCTGACCACCTGGCTCATCGTCGTGGGGCTCGTCATGGGCGGCGGCACCCTCGCCGTGCTCGCGTGGGCGAGCGGCGCCTTCGACGACACCGTCGCACGGACGATGGGCGTGGCCACGTTCTCGCTCTTCCGCATCGCCTCGTCCCTGGAGACGGCCGACGAGACGCGGTCGGTCTTCAGCGGCTACATCCTCCACAACCCGGCCCTGCTCAAGGCGACTGGACTGTCGATCGTCACGATCGTGCTGGCGACCGAGCTCGGCATCCTCCAGAGCGTGCTCGGCATGGTCGGCCTGACCGGCGAGCAGTGGCTCGTGTGCATCGGCGTGGCGCTGTCGCTCATCGTGGTCGAAGAGGTGAAGAAGTTCCTCAAGGTCAACACGGGCGAGGTCGCGGCGGCGGTCACAGCTCCCCGCGTTCCCGCGGCCGCGTAGTCAGCCAGGAGTGCATGGAGATCGATCGTGAGTGATCAGGACAAGCAAGCCGTCGCATCGCCCGATGCCGTCATCGCCGGCTTCCGGCCCCTCAGGCCACCGAGCTCGCCATTCGTGCTGGCGCTGTTGGGGGGAATCGCCATCGTGGCGATGCTGATGATCGCCGGCGGCGGCCTCTTCGTCCTCGCCATCGGTGCCGTCCTGACGGTGTTCCTGGTGCCGATCGTGGCCCGGCTCGAGCGCCGTGGCATGGGGCGGACCGGCGCCACCATGGTCGTGATCGTGGTCACCGTCCTGGTGCTCGTCGTCGCTCCTGGGCCTCCTCCTGGTGGTCATCGTGGAGCAGGGAGCCAGGCTCGTCCATGATTGGCCGATCTACCAGGCGCAGCTCCAGTCCGGGTACCAGGCCGCCGATCTCCCGCCGCAGGTCCGGAGTGCCATCGACGCCGTGCTCGACACGCTGCACGACAACCGCTCCGGTGTGGACGAGGGCACGGCGATCCTGGGGTTCGTCCAGGGCGTCCTGGGCCTCGCGGGTACCGTCTTCGCGTTCTTCATCCTGCCGTTCTTCACGTTCTACCTCGTGAAGGACCAGCCCAGGATGGCGGCCAGCTTCGATGCCAGCATCCCCGGGCCCTGGAAGGAGGACGTCCGGACGACGCTCGACTACCTCAAGCGCGACTTCGCGACGTACTTCAAGGCCGAGCTGACCGTCGGCGCGATCATGGGCGTCGGGGTCACGATCGGCATGGTCGTCATCGGGCTGATCTGCGGTGGCGGTCCGCTGGTGACGTTCGCGCTGCTGCTGGGGCTGATCGCCCTGGTCATGGAGCTGCTGCCCCAGATCGGCCCCATCATCAGCTACATCCCGGCGGTGCTGCTCGCCGCCGTGACATCGCCGCTCGCCGTCGTGCTCGTCAGCGTCTTCTACTTCATCGCGTTCAACATCGAGGGATCGATCCTGGTGCCGAACTTCGAGGGCAAGATGCTCGACTTCGGTGGTGCCACCGTGATCTTCCTCATCACGATGGGCTTCCTGCTCGCCGGTATCGTCGGGGCCATCCTCTCGCTGCCGATCGCCATGGCCGCTCGCGACATCTTCCGCCAGTACTTCCGGAAAGCCATCCTCGATAGCGAGGTCCTGGCGCCGCCGGTCGCAGCTGCCGAGGCTGTCCCGAAGCCCGACATGGCACCAACGGCGGTGCCAGAAGGCGCCTGACGCTCCGGGTCACCCTGCCATCGGCCTGGCCGCCAGTGGCGCGCCTCCCAGGTCCCCCATTTCGGGGGAGGCGGCAGCGCCGATGGTCGTGCTTCCATGACTGAGGCAGAAGCGCCGCGTCCGACACCGCTCTCGATGCCGGATGGGACGCGGCCCGGAGCGTCGCCGCTCGACAGGCATGAGGGATGGAGGTTCCGATGACGGACCAGACCACGTTCGATCAACTCCAGGCCGAGCAGTCGATGTTCGTGCAGACGGCAACGAGCATCACCAGTGATGGAGCGTCGCTGGCGCTCCGGGGGGTCACCCCTTCGACGATCTACTTCTCCGATCGTCCGCAGCGGGTCGTGGGGCACATGGCGACGGCCGACTTCGTCGACCTCTGGGCCGTGGGCGATAACAGCTTCGAGGCCGACCCGCCCAACGCGGTGCTGTCATTCCTGCGACCGGGCGACACGGTGCCCGACGACGTCGTGATCGTGATCAAGGAACCACGTCTTGCTGACGGCGACCTGGTGTACCTGATCGATGTCCTCGACGGATCGATGCCCCGTGAGGCCGGTCCTGTCTCGCTCTTCATCGACCCGATCGGCCGGCCGCTGTCGCCCGTCTCCGTCTGCGGTGTGCGCCGGAGGGAGCGCCGGCGGGACCGTCGGGGCATGTGACACGGTCGAACAGGGGTTACCGGGCGCACTGGATGTGTGCCCGGTACTCCATCAACCGGAGGGCCGGATCCAGGGCCCGAGGGTGAGAGGAAGATAGACGCGGTGCGACGGCTGGTCAGACTCTATCGGACCCAGATCGAGCTGCTGTGGCGATGGCGAGCCGGTCGAGGCGCGCTCCTCAAGCGCGCGCTGATCGCGCTGGTCGCAGGCGTCATCGCGTTCAACATCACGGCATGGCTGCTGCCCGGCCTCGTCGACATCAACGAGCTCGGCGGCGGCCTGGTCGCGGTGATCTTCATCTCGGCCCTCAACCTGCTGGTCCGTCCAGCCCTGTTGGCGCTCGTGGCGAGCCGGTCGATCGTGGCCCTGGTGCTGCTGACGCTTGTCCTCCAGGCGCTCTTCATCTGGCTCCTGGATCCGTTCGTTCCCGCGGTCGACGTCCACGCGGGCCTGCTTGGGGCCCTCCTCGTCTCGTTCGTCTTCGGTTCCATCAGCGGCGCCATCGGTCTGGTCTTCGGCCTGAACGAGGACGACTCCTACTACGGGGCGCTCGTGCGCACCATCGCGAGCCGACGGCCGGACGTGACCCGCACCACCGCGCCCGGCCTCGTCATCATCCAGTTCGACGGTCTCTCCCACGACGTGCTCGCGCACTCGTTGCGTGCCGGCCGCGCCGCGACCATCGCAAGCTGGATCCAGGGCGGCAGCCACCGCCTGGGCCGTTGGGAGGCGCTGCTGCCGTCCACGACGCCGGCGAGCCAGGCGGGCATCCTGCACGGCAACAACGACGGCATCCCCAACTTCCGCTGGCTGGAGAAGAAGACGGGGCGCCTGCTGGTGGCCAACCATCCCGACGACGCGACCGTCATCGAGAGCCGCATCTCCAACGGCGAGGGACTGCTGAGTCCCGGCGGTGCGAGCATCGGCAACATCTTCACGGGCGACGGCGAGCGCGCCTTCATGGTCATGTCGACCATCAAGGTCAAGACACGCGGCCTGGGCCAGAGCGATGCCTTCGCCTGGTTCTTCGTGAGTCCCTACAACTACATGAACATGATCGCCCGCTACCTCGCAGAAGTGGTCAAGGAGATGCTCCAATCGCGGCGCCAGGCCCGGGTGGGCATGGTGCCCCGGCTGCATCGCGGCTTCCCGTATCCGTTGGTCCGCGCCGCGACCAACGTCGCCCTGCGTGCCCTCGGGACCTCGCTGGTCACCCAGGAGATGCTGCGAGGCACGCCCGTCATCTACATCGACTACACCGACTACGACGAGATCGCCCACCACAGCGGTCCAGAGCGTCGCCGAATCGCTCGACGCGCTCGATGGCGTCGACCGTGAGCTGCGCACGCTGCGAAAGGCAGCCGATGACGCCCCGCGCCCGTACCGGTTCGTCGTCCTCAGCGACCACGGCCAGACGCTGGGCGCGACGTTCCTGCAGCGCTACGGAGTGACGCTCCAGGATGTCGTCCGTTCGTTGATGGGCGGCCGGGCGTCCGTCGAGGCGGCGACCGCGCAGGTCGAGGACTGGGGCCAGCTCAACACGTTCCTGGGCGAGGCTGGCGAGACGAAGGGCGTCACCGGCTCGCTGGCCCGTGCCGTCACGCGCAGCGGCAGCAAGGACGGCCAGGTGGGCGTCGGTCCACCCGATGCCGATGTCACCGCCCGGGGTGCGTCATCGAGCTCGATCACGCCCAGCGCCGACCAGCCGTGCCTCGGCGGAGCCGGCGGACCTCGTCGTGGTCGCCGGCGGCAACCTGGCGCTCATCTACTTCAATGCCATCAAGGAGCAGACTGACACTCGAGCAGATCGAGGAGCTGTACCCGGACCTGGTCCAGGCGCTCGCGAACCATCCCGGTATCGGGCTGCTCATCGTCCGCTCGGCGGCCGACGGGCTCATCTGCGTGGGCAAGGACGGCATCCACTTCCTCGACGAGGACCGGGTGGAGGGGAAGGACCCGCTCGCGGTCTACGGCGAGCACGCGGTCGCGGCCGTGAAGCGCCTCGATGCCATCGAGCACGTGGGCGACCTCGCCGTGATCAGCCACTACGACCCCGACACCGAACAGATCGCGGCGTTCGAGGAGCTCATCGGGGCGCACGGCGGTCTGGGTGGCCCTCAGACACGACCGTTCCTGCTCCATCCGTCTGACTGGGAGCTCGACCTTGCGCCGCTCATCGGCGCTCCGATGGTCTATCAGCAGCTGCGCACCTGGATGGAACGGGAGCTGGGGCTCAGGTTCGGGACCACGGGCCCGACGACGGAGTCTGTGGTGCCGACCGCGCCCACCTCGCCCAAGCCGTGATGACTGCGCCGACCACCCGGCGCCTCCGAGTGGCTGATCGGTCTGCGGCGTGAGCGGGTCTCCAGCCGGCGTTCCTGCCCGCGAGCCCGCTGCTGGCGTGGCCGCGAGGCCCGATGGGGCCGACGAGCCGCGCGTCGAGGGTGCCTCGACTACCGCCCAAGGAGCGGCGACCGCCACCGAGGCCTCGGCCGGCGCCGCGCACGCATCGGATGCAGCCAAGGAAGCGGCAGCCGCATCGGCGCGACACTCGGACCGGGTCATCGAGGTCATCGCGGTCATCCTGCTGGGCGCGGGCTCGCTCCTGGCTGCTTGGACGGGCTATCAAGCCGCCAGGTGGAACAGCGTCCAGGCCGCCGACTACGTCAAGGGCTCGGGCCTGCGGGTGGAGTCGGCGAAGGCGAGCACCCAGGCCGGACAGGACCGCCTATACGACAGCCAGGTCTTCAGCCAGTGGCTCAACGCCGACGAAGCCGGCAACACCCGCCTGGCCGCCATCTACGAGCGCCGCTTCCGCCCGGAGTTCCGGGTGGCCTTCCAGGCCTGGCTCAAGACCGATCCGTTCAACGACCCGAACGCGCCAGCGGGCCCCCTGTTCATGGCCGAGTACGTCGATGCGTCCGCCCAGAAGGCCGATGGCCTCGAGGCCCAGGCTGCCACCCTCATCCAGGCCGGGCAGGACGCCAATGAGACGAGCGACCGCTACGTTCTCCACGCCGTCATCTTCGCCACGGTCCTGTTCCTCGCCGCGATCGCCGACCGTTTCAGGTGGCGCCCGGCGCGGGTCAGCGTCCTGATCATCGGCATGGCGGTGCTGGGCTTCGGCCTGGTCGGCCTGGCGCAGCTCCCCATCCGCTAGGGCTGGTCCCAGCTGGATCGCTGACGGTGCGAGGACCCTGCCGGACCAAGTCGCCCGCGACGACGACGGCCTTCCTCGATGTCACCGGCGCGCTTGGTGAGACCTTTCTCGGCTGCATGCGACGATGCTGTTAAGGATCTGGCGGGTCGATGGCGATCGGGGTATTCCCGAGGCGGGCGCGGAGCGTTGCTGGCGAACGGGAGCAGCGATCCGCGCAGGAGAGCGGGCGAAACCTGGCGTGCTCGACCGGGGGCTACGACATCGTGGCCGGTCGGTGCCCTCGGAACACGGAGTCCGTCATGTGGTTACGTCGGGCGCTTGGGCGCCTGGCTTGTCCTGTGTCTTGTCTCCGGCTCAAAGGTTCTTGCATCGACCAGGCGCTCGAGCGCCTGGATTGACGCCGCGCTCAGCCTGGCCTCTGCTCTCCTCTGAATTGGGGGATGCGCCTTCCGACAGACGCTGATCCAATCATGGCGCGGTTCGTCGCAGTAGCACATGAGGAGGCTCGCCATGAGCGAGAAGCACGTCACCGGTCCGGTCCAGGTCTTCGTGGTCGGCTTCGACCGGTTCGAGGCCACCGGGCGCGATCATGGCCGAGCTGCGTCGGGTCCGGCGGCGCGGCGTCATCCGGGTCATCGACATCCTGTTCGTGCAGAAGGACAAGCACGGCGGCATCAGCAACTCGATGCACCTGACCGACCTGTCCGAGAACGAGCGGGAGCGCCTGGGCGCCATCGCCGGCAGCCTCATCGGTCTCGAGGCCGGTGGTGGCATCGAGGGCGCCCTCGAGGGTGCCGAGCTGGGTGCCCTCGCGGTCGCCGAGCGTGATGCCGGCCTCGGTGTCGACCGGCTCAAGGAGCTCGCCGAGTCCATCCCGCCCGGCGGCGCGGCGGGCATCCTGGTCATCGAGCATCACTGGGCGGCCGACCTCCGGGACGCCATCGGCGCGGCCGGTGGCCGGTCCCTGATGCAGGCCATGATCGCGCCCGACGCGCTCGCCCTCGTCGGCGAGGAGCTGCGGGTGAAGATGGAGGCCGAGGAGGCCATCGAGCTCGCGGAGGAGGTCAAGATGGCGGCCGCCATCGAGATCGCCCAGACGCTCGCGGAGGCGGAGCTCATCGAGGAGGTCGCCATCTCCGAGGCGGCCGACGCCATCGCCACGGCCATCGCCGTCGAGGACGCGGCAGCCCAGGACGTGACCGAGGTCCTGCTGGCCGCGGACCTCATCGAGGCGGCCGCGGTCGAGGAGGCCACCAACGTGGTGTCCATGGCCATGGACGTCGAGGAGGAGGCCACCGAGGAGGCCGAGGACGCCGTCGCCGCGGCCGACGCGATCGTGGCGGATGCCGCCCTGCGCGCCATCCGGGCGCTCATCGCGGCAGAGGTCATCGAGGAGGAGGCTGCCCGCGAGGCGGTCGCCGCGCTCGTGACCGCCGAGATCATCGAGGAGGACGCCACCGAGGAGGCCGTCGCCACGGTCCTCGCCGCGCAGGAGATCAACGAGACCGTCGCGGGCTGAGACCGCCCGCAGCACATCCAGACCCGCATGGGTCACAGCCAGGTCGAGGAAGGAGTCACGCACATGACGGACGGGACGAAGGACACGACGGCAGCACAGCCGCCGGTCGACACGGTGGTGGCCGTGGCCGGCGACGACGCCGGCATCGAGGCCGTGGCGGGCATCCAGGTCCAGGGCAACCAGGCGCTCCTGGTGGCCCAGTTCGCGGACATGGACAGCGCCAAGAACGCCTACTACGCCCTGGTCGACGCCGAGGCCAAGCGGGCCATCGACATCCAGGGTGTCCTGGTCGCCAACGCCGACTACCAGGGCAAGATCCACATCCAGAAGATGACCGACCACACCACCCGCACGGGCCTCAAGTGGGGTCTCATCGGCGGCGCCATCATCGGCCTCATCTTCCCGCCCACGATCATCGCGGGCGCGGTCGGTGTGGGCATCGCGGGCGCGGCCGTCGGCAAGGCCGGCAACGTGATCAAGAAGAGCGCCGTGGCCGATGAGCTGGCCCCGGTCATCGCTCCCGGCACCTCGGGCATCGTGGCCCTCGTGGCCCTCACCGCCGTCGACGCGGTCACGCAGACCATCCCCGACGCCAAGGTCGTGAAGTCGGCACCCGTCGACGCCGAGACCGCCGACGCCGTCGTGAAGGCCGCCAAGGCCTCCGGGGACGCGTCCGCGGGCTGACCGGGACACTACGGAGAGGAGCGCGGAGCCCGGGCCCGGACGCCCGGGCTCCGCGTCTTCGTGACCGTTCGCGGCCAAGGATCCATTCGGAGGCGATCGTGATAGGGATGGATGAGACCGGTGATCGGCGGGCCGACGACAGGACGACGGCTGGGTGGACGGAGCTCCTGCCGCTCGACCGCTTCAACGCCTTCTCCGACGGCGTCTTCGCCATCGCCATCACCCTGCTCGCCCTCGAGCTGACCGTCCCGGTCGCTTCCGAGCGTCTCCTGTCGGCGCTCGTCGAGCAGTGGCCGGAGTTCCTGGGGTACTTCATCAGCTTCGCGTTCATCGGCGGGATGTGGCTGACCCACGCCCGCATGACGAGGCTCATGAAGCAGGGCGACGCCGCCGTGTTCGGCATCAACCTGCTCGTCCTGCTGTTCATCGGCGTGCTGCCGTTCACGACGAGCCTGATGGTCAGGAACCTCTCCGGCCCCGACGTCGAGGTCGCGGTGCTCGTCTATGGCATCAACGTGCTCATCGCGTCGCTGCTGCTCAGCTTCCTGCTCGTCTACATCGCGCGCGACCGGCGGCTGGTCGTCGACGAGGTCGCAGACGAGACGCTGGCGGCCATCGCTCGACGGCGCTGGGCCGCCATCGGCATCGAGGTCATCGCGATCCTGTGCGCCCTCATCGTTCCGATGGTCGCGGTCGCGCTCTACCTGGTGGCGACCCTGCTGTTGCTGATCGCGCCACTGGTCCGCCTGCACCGCTCCCGGGGCCGGGTGCAGGCACCAACCGAGTCCGCCTGACGCGGTCGTTCTTGAAGGGGACGGCGCCCGCGAGGACGCGGCCAAGTCGTCTGTCCGTCATCCCCACGCGTGACGACCAACGTGTTCGAGCCTTCGCGACATAGTGGTCCTCTTCCGCGTAGGCGAGCGGGGTTCCGTCGGGTGAGGAGCTGGGGCAACCCTTCTAGGTCTGCGGCCGCCGCATCCGCAGCCGCCTCGTTCGGGAAGAGCGCTAACACCAGTCGAGACATCGTTGCCTCCAAAGCCCGATCACGCAGCCGTGTCGCCATAGAAGATCCGTCGCGCATCGAACCCACGGGACTTGCCCCTCCGCCTCCGCCAAAACAGGGGATGTGACGCGAGGTACCTCGTGGTTCAGTGGTGGCCACGGCTACCGACAGGGGGAGACCCACGATGACACCGTCGACGCAACCGGGCCGGGAGGCAGACGCCCTCAGCCGAGCCGATCCCACACCACCCCGCGTCCGGCGGCGTCATATCGAGGGCGACGCCGCTTCGGAGCACCGGGAGTTCGGGCGGTCGCTCCGCGCGAAGGTGCCGCTGGATGCTCACGCCGCGTGGACTCCTCCCGCGGATCGCCCCGACCCGGTCGCCCTGCTTGCGGCCCAGAGTGAATCCCGCATCGTGGACCTTGTGCCCGTCCGCTACGGCCGGATGCTGGTCTCGCCGTTCACCTTCTATCGAGGCGCCGCGTTGGGCATGGCGGCCGACCTGGCGCGTCTGCCCTCGAGCGGCATCTACGTGCAGGCCAGTGGCGACGCACACCTTTCGAACTTCGGGGTCTTCGCCACGCCGGAGCGCCGTCTGAGCTTCGATGTCAACGACTTCGACGAGACCCACCCGGCACCGTTCGAGTGGGATGTCAAGCGGCTGGCCGCCAGCCTCGTCGTGGCCGCCGGGGGGGCCGGCTATCCGACGGAGGCCGCGAGCAGGATCGCTCGGGCCGCCGTGGAGGCGTATCGCCTCGACATGCGGGACCTGGCGGCCATGTCGTTCCTCGACGCGTGGCACGCGCGGATCGATGTGTCGGCCATGGTCGAGGAGATCGAGCAACGGGGATCGGCACGCAAGAAGAAGCAGGTGCAGCGGTGGGTCGAGAAGACCTCGACGCAGACCAACCTCGGCTCGCTTGGCCGCCTCGCCGAGCGAGCCGACGCGGGTTGGCGGATTCGCGAGGACCCTCCGCTCATCGTGCACTACGACGCCACACCGGAGATCGAGGCGGCGCTCCACGAAGCCTTCGCCGGCTACCGGCGGTCGCTTCGCCCGGACCTGCAGCCGATCCTCACGTCCTACCGGTTCGTCGACTATGCGCGCAAGGTCGTCGGCGTGGGATCGGTCGGGACCGCGGCGTTCGTGTTCCTGCTCATCGGGCAGCGAACCGATGATGCGCTCTTCCTCCAGGTGAAGGAAGCCCAACCGTCGGTCCTCGAGCGCTACACGAGGCCAGTGGCATCACACGCAATGGCGAACGGGTCGTGGTTGGCCAACGGCTCATGCAGGCCGCCAGTGACCAGTTCCTTGGCTGGTTGCGGATCGACGCGCTGAAGCGGCCGTACGACTTCTATGTGCGCCAGCTTCGCGACTGGAAGGCGTCGTTCGAGGTCGAGACCGGCGCTGAGCAGACGCTCACGCGCTACGCGCGATTCTGTGGTCAGGCACTCGCACGCGCCCACGCCCGCTCCGGCTCGGCCTCTGCGATCGCCGGCTACCTGGGCAAGACCGACGCATTCGAGCGCGCGGTCGAGGCGTTCGCCGTGGCCTACGCGGATCAGAACGATCGTGACTACCAGGCGCTCGTGCAGGCGGAGACCGACGGCCGGATCGAGGTCCGGCGAGGCCTATGAGGCGCCCTCGCCCCGACACCACATCCGCATTCCCTGCACGCGAGACCAGCCCGGAGTTACGCCGCTGGCCCCTGCGGCCCGCTCCCTGACCTGCCCCCTCGCTGCGGCGATGATCGTCACCGCCTGCGCCGCCGTCGCGAGTTCGTCAAAAGACCGCGAGCAGCGGCAGCGACCGCCGTGATCGGCACACTGGTCGCCGTAGTCCTGCTCATGCAGTCTGGGCTAGCCGTCCGGAAACTGCCGATCATCGGTCGGATATGCCTCGCCGCCCTGGGGTACCCATGTTCTCGCGCCTTCGCACCGCAATGACGCCGCTGGTAGCGTGTGCACGCGGACGAGTTTCGCCGTTTCCCGCAGAACCGCAGGTGTCCGGGATCCGCCGATCGCGTCGGTGCAGGCCCTCGTTCAGGATCGCTGATCCGCCGCTCAGCCGCACCCCGGTGCGTCGGGCGATGGCCCGGAGGTCCCGGGCGATCCGCGCCCGGTCCTCGTCCCTGAGCGGGTCCGCGTCCGCGGAGAGCCATCGAGCCATGCGGAGCTGGTCCAGGAGGAGCGCGCGTGCGAGCCCACCGTCGAGACGGGAGCCACGGCGGTCGGCGGTCGGCGTCACGGAAGCCTCCGATTCGCCCGACGACCGGCGCGCGGCTCGGTAGTGGCGCCCATCACGACCGGTGACCCGCTCGGGCGGTGCGTCCGGCAGCTCTGCCAGCCGGTCGGCGACCGTGCTCCGCGGGATGCCCGTGCGCTCGCTGATCGCGCGCACCGACAGACCCTGGGCCCGCAGCTCGGCGATGTCGCCGGCCGTCACGTCGTCAGCCGTCGGACGCCATGACCCGATGGACCGGGGCACGCTGGTCACCCGCGGCAGCACCTGGAGCAGCGGATCGCGCGCTCGAAACGGCCCAGTGCGGTGTCGGAACGGCCCACCTGGACGCCCGAACGGCCCATTTCGCGGCCACCCTCACGCTCAGTTGGGCCGATTGGGCCGGTCATGGGAGAGGAGAGATGCGCGGGCTCACGCGACATCGCGCAGGGCCTCGGCGATGTGATCGGGCACGATGATGCGAGTGATGGGACCGGGAGGTTCAAATCCTCTCGCCCCGACCAAACTCACCGATCTGACAATTCACCTCGAGGATGGCGGGCAGTGCCCCGCTGAGCCCCAGCTCGATGGCCTCCGGTGAGAGCACGTATTCCATCCTCTGGTACCCCTCCACTTCGATCCTGGCGAACAGCGCCGTGGATGTCCTGGTACTGCTGGACGTAGTAGCTCGCGGCGACCGGGTCGTTCGCCTTGACCGCGGCGCGCATCCGGCGCAGGACCGTCTCGGTCGCCTTCCGGAAGTCGCCGAGGCGCTGCTTGTAGGACTCGAGCTTCGGTCCCTTCGCGAGCGCCGAGCCGACGGCGTCCCAGGCGGTCTGGATGGACCCGACGTTGGAGGTGATGCCGTCGGTGATGCCGTTCGCGTAGCGGGCACCCAGCGCCGCGCCGGAGGCCGCGGCGCCGGTCGCCTGCCCGGCCTGGTCGAAGGCCTGGCCCGCCGCCTTCGGCGGCACCGGCCGCGACGTTCGCCGACGACCGCGGCTCCCGCCTGCGCCGCCGTCGCCGCGGTGTCCGCGGGCAGCTTCGCGAGGTAGTCCTCGAGCGCCTTGATCTGCTCCTCGTTGACCTGCGCCGGGTTGGCGCCGAACAGGCCGTCGACGGCGGAGCCGAGGATGTTCCCCTTGGCGAAGTCCGCGAAGCCGTAGACGGCGCCCTGGATGCCGTCGAGGTTCTCGGGGATGGCCTTGAGCGCGGCGAGCTTCTGCTCCGCCTCGGCGCGGGACGGTGCGTCGGCGAGCAGCTGCTTCATGCGACTCGTCGATGTCGGCCGCCGCCTCGACGTTCGCTCTGGCGGACCTCGCCCAGCTGCGCCAGCTCGTCCGCGATGACGAGCATCGCCGCGAGGCGTCTGAGTCGACGCTCACGCCGTCGAGCAGCGCCCGCAGCTGCTCGTCGTCGGTGCCGGCCATGGCCGCGAACGGGTCGAGCGAGGCGAGGACGAGCGCCTCCTCCTCGGGTTCGACAGATCGACGTACAGGACCGGCACGAGCGGCGCGTCCTGCCTGATCGCGCCAGCGCGACCCGGAGGTGGCCGTCGACGACGTGGCCGGTGCGCCGGTTGACGAGGATCTGCTGGACCCAGCCGACCTGTCCGAGCAGCCCCGCCAGCGCGTCCTGCTGCGCCTCCGGATGCACCCGCCAGTTCGCCGGGTTCGCGAGCAGCTGGTCGGGTGCCTCCTCGCCGGAGCCGACGATACGCGAGCGCCAGACGGGGCCTCGGGCGCTGTGGCGGTCGGCACGACCCGGTTGTCCCACCCGGCCCATCCCTGGGTCAAGCACGACTCCGAACGGCTGTTCGGGATACCGAACGGGAAAAAGCAGGTGGCCCGACGCCCTCGGTGTCATCACGGTGTCATCGCGGCCAGAGGCCTTGCATCGCGGCGCGCGCCGAGTGACTGATGGCATCGCATCACGCCGGACGCGCGTGAGCGACCAAGGGAGCACCCGGATGCCGGAGCCGACGATGGGCGAGATGGCCCGCTGGACCTACTACCAGCGCTTCATCGCCGAGCGGACCCGGGACATCGACCCGCGCCACGTCGAGGCCTGGATGCGCACGAGCACCCGACGCTCGACGGCCTGTCCGCCCAGCAGTTCACCGACGCGATGTACGCGGCGCTCGGCACCGCCATCGACGCCGGACCCGAGGCAGAGCGAGGCGCTCGCCGCCTCGTTCGGCCTCTAGACCACGAAGGAGACGATTGCCATGACCACGAAGGACACACGCACGCGATGCGCCGCTGCGTCGGCTCGACGCGCTTCGGCATCGAGGCCCACGAGGCGCCCGAGAACGAGTTCCCGGCCCAGCCGAGCGCGAAGGACGGGCTCGGACGGATGTGCCACACCCACTGGCGCCAGTACACGAACGCACTCCGCAAGGCCGCCGTGGCGCGGAAGGCGGAGGAGCCCGCGGACGGACGAGCGGGCAGAGGAGCGCGCCCGTGGCCCCGGCCCACGAGCACACCCTCGCCGCGTCCCTGGTGGACGAGGGCGAGCCCATCGAGGCGCCGACGCAGCGCCGCACTCGCCGCACGCAAGGCGGCGAGCCCGAGACCGAGGTCGCCGTCGGGTAGGTCACCCTGCCAGTCCACACGACGGGCCCCCGGGCGCGAGTCCGGGGCCTTCCTCTGTCCGGTGGTATCCGTGGCGGCCGGACTCGGAAGCCCCCTCCAACCGACCGGCGCATCGGCACCCTTGCGCGGCAGGCTAGCCTGAGCGCCTACCCGCAGCCCGCGTACCAAGCACGCGGGCGCGGAGTCAGAGGGGGCAGGACGATGGCAGAGCATCCCAACGCGGCCGTGGTGCGTCGGCTGAGTGAGGCCTTCGTGTCGGGCGACATGGCGGTAGTGGCGGCCGTGGGCGACGAGGTCATGGCCGACGACGTGGTCTGGCATGAGATCGGCCGAGCCGAGCCGCGGCGCGGCAAGGCCGAGCTGCGGGCCGGCATGGGCGAGATCGACTACACCATCACCGCCGAGACCCACGACATCCTCGCCAACGACGATCACGTCGTCGCTCCTGGCGGACGCGATCGGGACGCGCGGCGGCAAGACGCTCCACTACCGGGTCGCCGAGATCTACCACGTCCGGAACGGCAAGATCACCGAGCGGTGGGCCTTCTCCGACGACACCGCCGCCATCACCGCGTTCTTCGGCTGACGGTTCAGTGCGACGGGGAACAACGGAAGACCCGGCCGCGGGCACAGGCTCCACATGACCACCAGCGTGAACGCCCGCTCGCGCATGTCGGATCCGGACCGTGCCGCGATCGCCCGTGGCCTTCGCAGGCTGCCGCCGTGAGCGAGTTCTCGCGGCTCGAGGCAGCCGCGTCGCGCCGGGGTCGGCGTCGATGACCTCGACCGCATGGTCGACCTCGGGATGCTCGTCCCGACGAGGACGACCGCTTCACGGCCGGGGACGTGCGCAAGGCTGGGCTTCCTCTCGAGCCTCAAGAGCGGCGGGCTGCCCCTCGACGGGATCGCGGCCGAGATGCGGCGGGGGCACCTCTCGCTCGACTTCCTCGATAACCCGGTCTTCGACCACTTCTCCGCGCTGAGCCCGACAGACCTTCGAGGACCTCAGCGAGCGCGACCGGGCATCCCGGTCGAGTCGCTGATGGTCATCCGCGAGGCCATCGGCTCGGCCGCTGCCCGGCCCGACCGACCGGGTGCGCGAGATCGAGCTGCGCGATCGTGCCCCTCATCGAGGCGCGAGCTCGCGAGCGGGTACCCGCCCGAGGTCGTCGAGCGCCTGCTGCGGACGATGGGCGACAGCCTGCGGACGCTTCGTGCTCGCGGAGGCGGACGCCTTCCGGGCGTCACGTCATCGAGCCGGTCGCCCACCGTCGGGCGCGGAGATCGGCGCCGCTGCGGCCGCGGCCACCGAGCGCTTGACCGGACCGACCGACCAGGCGCTGCTCGCGATCTACCGCGCGCAGCAGGCGCATGCCTGGACCGCCAACATCCTCGAGGGCTTCGAGCAGACCTGGCCGCGGCCGGCCTGCTCGCCCGGGTCGAGACACCACCCGGCGATGTGCTTCCTCGACATCACCGGCTACACGCGCCTCACGGCGGAGCGCGGCGACGAGGCGGCCGCCGAGCTCGCCGACCGAGCTGGGACGCCTGGTCCAGCGGACGTCGGTCCAGCATGGCGGTCGACCCGTCAAGTGGCTGGGCGACGGCGTCATGTTCTGGTTCCGCGATCCCGGGCCCGGCGGTCGTCGCGGCGCTCGAGATGGCCGAGGGCGTGACCACGGCAGGGCTGCCGCCGGCCCATGTCGGGCTGCACGCCGGACCGGTCCTGTTCCAGGACGGCGACTACTACGGGCAGACGGTGAACCTCGCGTCGCGCATCGCCGACTACGCGCGACCCGGCGAGGTGCTCGTCAGCCAGGCCGTCGTCGATGCGTCGGCCGGTGCGCCGGTCGGCTTCACGGAGATCGGTCCGGTGGAGCTCAAGGGCGTCACCGGTAGCCGTGCGCCTGCACGTCGCCCGAACGGGATAGCCGCGTCACGCCCTTGCGTTGGCCGGGAGAAATACGGCGAAACCCGGCCGCGCGCACACGCTACCAGCGGCGTCCACGGGCGCCGATGTCGCACGCATGTGGGTACCCCGGAGGTCACCAGCCTCCCTCCGCACAGGGTCCTGAGACCGACCGCTTGGCTTCCCATGGCTCCCCGGTCCGCGCATACTCCCTGCCTTGGTCGAGCGGCACGGGAGTCTCGACCGAGAGGAGGTCATGCCATGGTCAGAGCGGAAGTCAGCACCACCGTCAAGCGACCGATCGAGGAGGTCTTCGCCGTGATGAGCGACTCCTCGAAGAACCCGAGGTGGGCATCAGGTATCAGCGAGACGACGAAGACCTCGGACGGGCCGATCGGCGTCGGCACGACCTGGCACGGCGTCGGCAAGTTCCTCGGCCGGCGCATCGAGAGTGACACCAGGACCACGGAGTTCGAGCCGAACCGCAAGTTCACCACCGAGATCACGACGCCGTTCCCGATGACGGTGGCGTTGTCGTTCGAGTCGGTGGCCGGCGGGACACGCGTCAACCAGGTCTTCGATGGGGAGCCGGGCGGCTTCTTCAAGCTGGTCGGACCGCTCCTCGTCGCTGCCGCCAAGCGACAGTTCCAGAACGACCTCGACAACTTCCGGGACCTGATGGAGGCCGACGCGCTCGCGGACTGAGCGCGAGCACCACAAGGTCGCGCCTGGGCTTGACGTCTGCTTGGTCGTATCGGCGAGTCCATGACGCACGCCTTGTTCCGCGCAGTCACCCGCTCCATACTCGCTGCTCCATCCCCTTCCCCAAGGAGAGCCCGACATGTCGACCGAGCAGAACAAGGCCGTCGTCCGGCGGTTCATCACCGAGGTCCTGCAAGGCGGTGACCTCGACGTACTCGATGCGGTGCTGGCCCCGGACTACGTGAACCCCGCCATGGGGGACGCCGACCGGGCCGGCTTCCGGGCGATCCTGACCCAGCTGCGTGGCGGGGCCGCCATGCACCTCGACGACCTTGAGCTCGTGGCCGAGGGCGATGCGGTGGTCGCCCGCTTCAGGCTCGAGGTCACGCCGACCGGCGGAGAGAAGCTGGTCGCCCAAGGTCTCACCTACTACCGCCTCGCCGATGGCCGGATCACCTTGGATGACCCGTTCACGAGGCCGGACCTCGCGCAGCTGCTCGGCGTGGCGCCGCCCGCCGCCTGAGTCGAGGGGTTCGACAACTCCCGCACCTGGGATTGACGTCCACTTCGTCGGACTCCCCCAGAGAGCTCCGACGAGCCGGTAGCGCGCCTGCGGCGGCGCCGGCGCTAGCCTAGCCTAGCCGCCCAGCGGCGAGAAGCGTTCCACGTACTCTGCCCGCCATGCCGGGGCCTCGAACGGTGCGGCGAACCAGGACGTGGTCTTTGCGACCCTGCCCTGGCGAAGTTCGACGATCTGGATCATCTGCCACGTCTCGCCGTTCGCGTACGTGGCGGTCCCGACGTAGGTGTAGACGTCGCCCGATCCCTCGATGCGCAGCACCGCGAAGGTCGGCGTCGTCACCCAGCGGTCCTCCGCGCCGACGAGTCGTGTGCTCTTCGGATCGATCGTGCCGACCCCACCGGGGTAGTTGCGAAGCAGAGCGAGCTGGTTCGCCTTGCCCCGGACGCGTTCCCCCGACTGGGGCATCTCATCGACGTAGTCGTCGGTGACGAGCAGCCGCCAGACCGTCGTGATCCTTGTCCTGCAGGGCGCGCGCGTAGCGCTCGATGATCGCTCGCCCGCTGGGGTCGGTCATGCTGTCCTCCAACTGCCGGGGTCGCTGCCACCCAGCGACAGGCGGCCATTCTATGGTGCGGCTGAGGGGCCCCCGGGTACGTGGTGATCGGCGTTCATTGCCTCGGTCCGCCCATGGCGCTGAACGCGGCCTTCATCGATGCCGTCCTGCCCGGACATGGCTTGACGTCCTGCCAGTCCCGGCGGCCGAGCGGGATGACCTTCGGATAGCGGGTCTTCAGCTCGTCCCATAGGGCGACCACCGAGCGCTGCTGCGCCTCGGTCGGTCCCTCCTTGGCCGAGCCCGCCACCTCGATGCTGACGACGAGGACGTTCGGGCTCGTGTCCGGCCAGGACGTTACGCAATCGCCGACACGAGCTCGAGCGCGGCGATCGCGTACAGGCGGGCCGCATCACCGATGCCCCGCTCGGCGATCCATTCGTTGGGCCGATGCGCGAGCGAGAGGCGACCAGGCCCGAAACCGGGCACCGTGTCGATTCCGACTGCCTGGAAGAATGGAGCATCGGTGCCACCGGGGAACACGCCAAGCGGCGGGACACGGCCGAGGACACGTTGTGAGGCTCGCTGGATCGCTTCGACGATGGGCGCCGTCGACGGGACCTCGCTGCCGTCGCGCCACAGCTCGATCTGGAAGCGGGCGCGGAGCGCCGGGTCGGCCGCCGCGGCGCGGGTCGAGGAATGCCTGCAGATCAGCCTCGACCTGCGGCCGTCGCATGTCCGGAAGCAATCGGATATCGCACAGGAAGCTGGCCCGTTGCGCGAGGAAGCCGGCACCCTCCCCTCCGGTCACATCGAGTCCCACGTTGAAAGTCGGGCCGCTGTCGCCGATCCGGTGCGGCAGGTAGCTGCAGGATGCCAGCGCGCTCCTTGTCGAGCCGGGTCATGAGCCGCGCCATCGTCACGGTGGCACTGACGGCGGGGACCTGGTCGGACAGACTGCTGTGGATCTGGTCGCCGTCAACGAAGAAGCGAACCAGGCACACGCCTCGTGACACGATGCGGATCTGGTCCCAATCCGCCTGCACGCCGCTCGGCTCGCCGACTATCGCCGCGTCGCCCGCCACCAGACCCTCACTCGTGAGCCACGCCGCTCCGGCGTCACCACCGGTCTCCTCATCGGCCGTAAGGACCAAGCGCACGGTGCCGGGCGCGCCTGATGCACGGAACGCACCTGCTGCGTAGACCATGGCCGCGATGGCCCCCTTCATGTCCGCTGCACCCAGGCCGTGCAGGTGGCCGCCGGAACGGGCGCCCGCCCATGGGCCGTGCTCCCATTGGTCGAAAGCCCCCACCGGTTTGGTATCCAGGTGCCCAGAAAGGATCAGGCTCGGGCCAGGCCCCGAACCAGCCGCCTCTGCCAGCAGGTTCATGTTGAGCGCATCAGGTCCGACCAGCCGGATATCGGTGATGTTCAGGCCCTGGAGCTCGGTCATGATGAGCTCGGCGACCGCCCGAGTGTCGTTGGGCGGGTTGGGGCTCGGCGTTCTGAGCAGACGTGCCGCGAATGAGCGGAGGTCCTCGTCCCGACCGTCGAGGTTCCGGAGGGCACGATCGACCCAACCGTCCAGCCGCTCGCCCGCGATCTGAACCGTCGGCTCGCTCACCGTAGATCGCGATCGCGCGGGCTCGGCCGAACGTCCTGGTAGAACGGATAGAGGCCGCCGGGAAGGGGGTGGTAGCCCTCGATCCGACTGTCGTACGCCCAGATGTCGTTAGGGACCACCAGCGGGATGAGTGGCAGCTCCTCCGCCGTGATCGACTGGACCCGGCTGGCCGCGCGCGCCAAGTCGGCGAACGTGTCGGCACGAAGCCATGACCGGATGGCATCATCGAGGGCCGGGACGCTTGCGTGCTGCCAGTTCGGATGGGGAGCACCCCAAGAGGCCGTGAACCCGATCAGGGCATCGACGGCATCCGGCCAGAGCCACTTGTTCACGATGGCCGGGGCACCGGCCTCGCAGGCATCGTAGAACGCTTGGAACGGCAGCTCGTACTGGTTGCGCAGCTCGATGCCGACCTGGCGCAGCTGGCGCGCCACCTCGTCGGTGATCCGTCGCATGACCGCGTCATCCTGACCCAGGCAGATGACCGAGAAGCGCGCCTGGCCGCGGATGAGTATGCCGTCCTCGCCGCGTCGCCAGCCGGCATCAGCGAGGAGCTGCTGGGCACGAGGTCGGTCGAATCTGACGGGCGCCGCGCCGGGGTCGTGGTACTCGTCAACGGCCGGGATCGCGTTCCATACGGGGGCGCCCTCGCCGCTCAGTGCGGTCCTCACGAGCTCTTCCCGGTCGAGGCTGATGGAGATGGCTTGGCGGGTCGTACGGTCATCAAAGCCGAGCTGGTCATGCCGCCAGTCGAGGGCCAGGTAGACACAGGAGGGCTGTGGGAGCACCTCGACCCGGAGGCCCGGGTCCGCGCGTAGCTCGTCGAGCCGCGCCAGCGCGGGAGCATGGACGATGTCGACCTCCCGGTCCAGCAGCGCCTGTGTGCGGCCGTCCTCGTCGGTGATGGCGAACCATTCCAGTGTCTCCACAAGTGCGGGCCCTCGGTTCGCGATGAACATCGCGGGAGTCCCGGTATATGCGGGCCATCGCCGACCCGTCAGCCGCGTGGGCGACCACCGGTCGACCTGGAACGGCCCCGTCCCGTCGATGCGTTGATACCCGAAGGCGTCAGGGTCCAGGAGACGGGTCGCCTCGCAGTG
The DNA here is from genome assembly GCA_963760625.1 of uncultured Chloroflexia bacterium. Classification (GTDB taxonomy): domain Bacteria; phylum Chloroflexota; class Limnocylindria; order Limnocylindrales; family CSP1-4; genus JAFMJV01. The sequence continues at coordinate 91,687 of CAVXDU010000005.1, read as the reverse complement.
GATCGCTGTGTGGGTGCCCCACAGCAGGGATGGCAGCCGGCTGTAGGGGTAGTGGGTCCGGATGCGGATGGTGTCGTCGCTCACGGCGGTCACGGTGTCGACTGGGTCCCAGTACCAGAGCTGGCGGCCGCTGCCGTCGATGTCGCGCAGATGGTCGAGGGCTGCGACGATGGCCGGCGCGTCGCACGACGCCCCGGAATGGAAGCGGAGTCCCGGCCTGACCCGGAACGACCATTCGCAGCGGTCGCCCTCGTCGCGCCAATGATCCGAGAGCATCGGGTGTGGCGCGCGGTCCGGGCCCTTTGCCACGAGGGTCTCGTAGACCCCGATCGACGGGGGGTCGATGTGCGCCCCTTCCCCAGGAGACAGGCGACTGAACTCGTATTCGAAGCCTTCCCGGACCACCACCATGGGCTCGCGCACCTCCTCGCCCCAGCCTAGGACACCAGGGATGCGCGTGTCCCCAATTTCCCCGAACCCGCGAGGTTGGGCCCAATTGTGGCGTCGACGCGATCTGGCTCGTACGCTGTCGCGATGATGCGGCATGGTCCCGGACGAGCGTCTCCGCCCATGGGTGATTCGCGACACGACGTACGACGAGGTCCCCGGTGATGGGCTCCACTGATGGGCAGGCCCGCAACCACAGCAGCCGACGGTCCTTCATGGGGCTGGCGGCTCGTCGCAGTGCCGCGTTCGCCGGTCAGGTCGCCGGTGTCGCGGCGACCATCTCCCCGATCGCTCGGCTGGCGGCATACCCGGCCGCCATCGCAGAGGAACCCGACATGCTGACGTCGCACGCGGACCATGTCGAGATGCTTGACCGCCGGGACCCGACAGGCAGTACCCGCGCCACGATCCGCTCGACGAGCGAGCTGCTGCGACGGGCCGCGGAGGGTGCGGTCGTGGACGGGCCGGGGCTCGCCATAGCCGTTGCCTGGGGTGTCTCGCTGTCCTGGCAGCGAGCGTCGGAGGCGCACCAGTCACCTGCCGACGCGGTCGAATTCGCGGTGCACGCCGTACGGGGATCTGCGGTGGCCGGACCGGCCGTTCGTGTCGCGCTCGACCGGCTCGGGCAGCTCGTCGGGTCATCTCGTACGCATGGGGGAGCCAGCATCAGCGAGCAGCTGGCTGCGGAGGTCGCGCGCTTCTCGGCCGATGTCGCCGTCCGGCACCACTCCGCAGCGGAGCAGGCAGCCCGCCGCTTGGCCGGCACGCCGGATGAGCCCCGTGACGTGCTCCTCATCGGGGACGGGAGCAGACTTGCCGGTGGTGGCATAGCAACGACGACCCGGACTGCTTGCCTGCTCCGGGAAGCCGGTCGCCTGGGTGAGGTGCTCATCGCCCGGGATGACGACGATCCCCTGGCTGCCGACTGGATGGCCGCCGATCTCGCACGGGTCGGGATCGGTTCCACGTCGGCGCGCGGGCCTGAGCTGTTGGGACTCATGACGGCACGTGAGACGCTGCAGATCCTCCTGGCCACGAGTGCGGGCTCGCCCGACCTTGGGTGCGTGGTGCCGGTCGGGAGCGCATTGGCGATCGAGACGTTCGCGGGTCGGGTCCTGGCGGTCGTCTCCGCGTTCGGGGAGCGTGCGCGCAGCGAGGACCTTCGTGCCGGCCATGTTGTCCGCACTGCGGAGGTCGTCGGATGAAGCGGTCGGTGGATGACGCCCGAATCGTGGGGATATGCAGTCGATGACGTCGCGATGGCCCGCTGCAGCGGTGCGGCGGGTAGCCTACGCACTGGCCATCATCTTCGTCGCCACCGTGGTCGTGTTCGTGCTCCTGCGGCTTGCGCCGGGAGATCCAACCACGATGCTCCTCGGTGTGAACTTCGCAAGCGCGTCACCAGATAAGATCGCGGCGCTGCGCGCGTTCTACGGCCTCGATCAACCGTTCGTGATCCAGTTCGTGCTGTACCTCCGATCGCTGCTCAGCCTGGACCTTGGCCACTCCGTGCAGAGCGGTCAGGCGGTCATCGAGATCATCCTGGACAAGGCGCCGTATACCCTTTTGCTGGCACTGACCGCGGCGGTGTTCACCTACGCGGTCAGCATCCCCTTGGGCGTTCTCGCAGCCGTACACAAGGACAGCTGGATCGACCGACTCGCGATGGGCATCTCCGCTCTCGGGCTCGGCGTCCCCACATTCGCACTGGCCATCGTGCTGGTCTGGCTGATGGGCCTGCAGTTCAAGTTGCTGCCGATCTCTGGATCCTCGGAGCTGCGCCACCTCATCCTGCCCACCATCGTGCTGTCGGCGGAGGCCATAGCCGTCACCATCCGTCAGGTCCGGTCCTCGATGCTGGACCAGATCAACCAGGACTACGTGCGCACACTGCGTGCGGCCGGCATCAGCGAGCAGCGGATCATCTGGACCCACGCGCTCCGGAATGCCCTGCCCCCCGTCGTCGCTTTCTCAGCGGTGCAGCTTCGTGCATTCGTGGGATACGCCCTCATCGTGGAGGTGATCTTCCGCTGGCCCGGTCTTGGTTCCACGCTGGTCAACTCCATCCTGGGCCGTGACTACGCGGTGGCCCAGTTCCTGGCCATCCTCCTGACCATCGTGGTCATCGTCTTCAGCCAGATCGCGGACCTGGTGGCCAAGCGCCTCGACCCGCGTCTCGGGGAGCGGGCGATCATATGACGACGCAGTCCGATATCGCGTCGCCGCCGCTGACGCAGGCCGAGGCCCCCCTTGCTCAAGGCGACCGGTCCACCCTGAGCCGCCTTCGTCGAAACCCGCTGGCGATGGCCGGTGCCGTGGGCACCGGAATATTCTTCGCTCTCGGCGCCATCGGCATCGTGATGCAGCTGGTGCCGGCCACGCAGCAGCTCTACTCGGGGCAGGACCTGACCCACTCGTTCCAGCCCATCCTCAGCCCGGGCCACGTGTTGGGCAGCGACAATTTCGGCCGGGATATCCTGATGCGGCTGATCGCGGGACTGGGCACCTCGCTCCTGGTGGGTGTGGTGATCACGGCACTGTCGCTGGCCATGGGTCTCGTACTTGGTGTCATCGCGGGCTACGAGGGCCAGTTCAGTTCGGGCATCATCGGCGCCACCATCGACGTGGCCCTTGCCTTTCCCGTGCTGCTCATGGCAGTCGTGGTGGCGGGCGCCATGGGCCCCGGTCTGGTACCCGTCATCCTGGCTGTCGTGCTGACCAACTGGGCCGGGCTCGCACGCATCGTCCGAGGAGAGGTGAAGGCACTCCGTCGACGGGAGTTCATGGATGCGGCGCGCTCGCTTGGCCATCCGACGCTGCGCATCGTGCGTCGCCATCTGGTGCCCAACCTGGTGCCCACTCTGCTCGTCATGACGGCCTACTTCATGGCGACCGCGGTGGTGGTGGAGGCGGGCTTCTCCTTCCTGGCCTTGGGTGCCCAACCCCCAACACCGAGCCTCGGCCAGACCATCGCGGAGGGCCGCAACTTCCTCAGCATCAGCACCTGGCCGGCCATCTCCGCGGGGATCTGCCTGGCACTCGTCGTGCTGTCGCTCAACACCCTGGGCGACGGGCTGCGTGACGTCCTCGACCCGCGGCTGGCGGGAACATGATCGAGCCCGTCGCCAGGGCGACCGCTCCGTCCGGGCTCAGTGGGCGACCGGTCCTGGAGATCGTCGACCTCACCACCACCATCCGCGCCGGCTCCAGAGAGCTATTGGCGGTCGATAACCTGTCCCTGGCCGTGGCACCCGGCCAGATCGTCGGCGTTGTCGGCGAGAGCGGCTCGGGCAAGACCCTGACCGCGCTCTCGATCATGCGTCTGCTGGCGCCCAACGTGCGTGTCCGCTCCGGAGCGATCCTTCTGGAGGGCAAGGATCTCCTGCAGCTTCCCATGAGCGAGATGCGGTCCGTGCGGGGCCGGCGGGTGTCGATGGTGTTCCAGGAGCCGATGACGAGCCTTGATCCGGCTTACTCCATCGGCTCGCACCTCATCGAGGCCTCGCGTGCCCATGGCTTGCCGATGGCCGAGGCGAAGGAGCTCGCGGAGCACATGCTGGAGCGCGTGGGGATCGCCGAGCCGGGGCGGCGGATGCGCGACTATCCGCACCAGTTCTCGGGCGGCATGCGCCAGCGGGTGACGATCGCCCTCGCGCTACAGCTAAAGCCGGTCGTCCTCGTCGCGGACGAGCCGACCACGGCCCTGGACGTGACACTCCAGGCCCAGATCCTGGACCTTATCTCAGCGCTCACACGGGAGATGCATCTCGCGGTCGTCCTCATCACGCACGACCTTGGCGTGGTATCCGAGGTCGCGGACGAGGTCGCGGTGATGTACGCAGGCCGCATCGTGGAGCGTGGACCGGTCGCCTCGGTCTTTGCCACACCGGCGCATCCGTACACGGACGGGCTGCTGTCGAGCGTGCGTAGCCGGTCCGATCGACTCGCGCGCCTCCACGTCATCCCAGGTCGCGTCCCCGACCCCACCGACGAAGCACGAGCGTGCACATTCGCGCCACGCTGCGACCGGGCGGACGCACGGTGCCTGGCGGAAGAACCGATGCTGCCGCCGGGTCGGCGATCCTGGCGGTGCTTCCATCCACTCAACGGCGCCTGATGTCCATGCCCGGCGACAGGCCCCTCGTGGAGACCCAGGCGCTCACGAAGCAGTTCGTCCTCGGTCGGCCCTTGGGCCGCGGTCATTCACCTAGGGTCCACGCGGTCGAGCAGGTGGACCTGCGGATCTTCAGGGGGGAGACGCTTGGCCTCGTTGGCGAGAGCGGCAGCGGCAAGAGCACGCTCGGTCGCCTCATCGTGCAGCTGATGCGGCCCACGTCGGGCCGGATCCTGTTCGATGGCAATGACTTGACCGCCGGTGACTCCCGGCTAAGCCGTGACGTCCGTCTTCGGACCCAGATCGTGTTCCAGGATCCGTATGGCTCGCTCGACCCGCGCATGAACGTGCTCGCCATCGTCAGCGAGGGTATGCGCCCCGACGTGGGGGACAAGGGGGCCCGACGCCGACGTGCCATCGAGCTGCTGGACATGGTCCATCTGCCAGGTACGATCCTTGATCGATACCCGCACGAATTCTCAGGGGGCCAGCGGCAGCGCATCGGGATCGCGCGTGCGCTCGCGGTCGGACCGGAGTTTCTGGTCCTCGACGAGCCAGTGAGCGCGCTCGATGTGTCGGTGCAGGGCCAGATCATCAACCTCCTGGGCGACCTGCAGCAACGGCTCGGGCTGACGTACCTGTTCGTCAGCCATGACCTGTCGATCGTCCGCTACCTTGCGACCCGCACCGCGGTGATGTACATGGGCCGCGTCGTGGAGGGCGGGCCGACGGCGGACGTCTTCGAGCACCCGCGCCATCCATACACCGCGGCGCTCCACGATGCCGTTCCCATACTCGGTACCCACGGCCGGAAGCAGCGGGTGCTCGGGGGAGAGATTCCAGCGCCGTCGATCCGCCGACACGGTGCGCCTTTGCACCTCGTTGCAGTCGCGCGGCCGACCGCTGCTGGGACGAGGTGCCGGTGCTCACCACGGGGGTACGTGAGGTCGCCTGCTTCCACCCGTTGACGCCCGACGATCGATGACCGACGTGGGCCGCCGGCCGGTCGAGTTCACGACCGCGGACGGGGTCCTGCTGCGCGGTGACATCACCGGGGCGGGAGCGCTGACCATCGTCCTCGTGCATGAGTCCGGCCTGGATCTGGATGCCTGGAGGGCCACGCCGGAGCGGCTGGCTGGCGCAGGGTTCCGGGTCCTGGTCTTCGACCTGCGCGGACGCGGCGCGAGCGAAGGCGAGCCCGCGGTCGACCGCACGTCGGTCGACGTGTTGGCCGCCATCGACGCGACGGGAGCGTCCGCGGATGTAGTGACCGTGGTCGGCGCTGGGGACTCGGCGGCTGCCTCGACCGCCGCCGCAGCGAGCGCGAGGACCGCCGCGCTGGTCCTCGTCTCGCCCTCGTATCCCGACGCATCACCACTCCCGGAACGCGTCGTGCTCCCGAATCTGGTCATCGTCGATGCCACGTCCAGGGCATGGATGCCGCACGCCTCCGCCGTTCAGCGGGCGCTCGGCGGATGGCGGATGATGGTCCACGCTGGTACGACCGATCGCGGATCGGCCATGCTGAGCGGGACCTGGGGCTCGCACGCCGAGGAGCACATCCGCGCGTTCGCCAGACAGGCAGCCCGGTCCCGCGGACACTGAGTGCCTGCTGGCGAACACGGAGGCAGGGAGGGTCGCATCTGAGGAAATTGGTGCAATCCGATGACGGCACAGTCACACTGAGTCGTCGGGTGAGTGGTCCGCTACCGGTGGGTCGCTGGAGCCCGGCGTGCGAATCGAGGAGGATGGACCCGTGACCGAACGTCCTGATGGTATCGGCGAACTCATCGCCGGATACCTCGACCGGCGGATCGATCGCCGTCAGTTCATGCAGCGGGCGATCGCCGCGGGCGCGTCGGCCGCCGCTGCCGCGGCGATGCTCGCGGCCATGGGCTCGCGCGTGTCTGCCTCGTCCGCATCGGGAACGGCTGGGGAGGCGAATACCGCCGACCAGGCCGCACCGCGAGTGGGCGGAACCTTCATGGAGGGCTACGACCGGGACGTCTCCAAGATGGATCCCGTGGTCAGCCCGTGGGCGGATCCGGCCTACAACGCGGTCTGGGAGCGCGTCGTGACCATGGATCCGGACCAGAACATCGTCAACCAGATGGCGTCGGAGTTCACATACTCGCCGGATGCGAAGCAGCTGACCATCAAGATCCCGGCGGGTCTGAAGACCCAGGCCGGAACGCCGGTCACCGCGGAGATGATCCTCCAGGACTTCGAGCTGTTCCGGGGCTCGACGGGCCAGAATCCTCCGTTCTGGGCGCCCGTGGACAAGATCACGGCGCCCGATGCAACGACGGTCGTCCTGACGTTCAAGACACCATTCGCCGCCCTCCCATGGACACTCAAGGGCGAGTACACCGACATCTTCGATCCAGCAGCCCGGGACGCCGCTGGGGACAAGTGGGGAACGTCAGTCCTCGACGGATCCGGACCGTTCACCCTGAAGTCCTGGACGCCGGGTGAGGGTACGGTCGTCGAGCGCTGGGCCGACTACCCCGGCTCCACGGCATCCTTCATCGAGAACAAGGGGACGGCCTACGTCGATGCTGTCAAGTGGGTCCCGATCCTGGAGGCCGCCAACCGTGCCAACGAGCTTGAGGCGGGCAATGTCCACGCCATCAAGGCGCCGCTCGGGGCCGACATCCCGCGGCTCACGGACCTACCCCGACTTGACCGTGACCGAGTTCCCGGAACTGTCCAACTTCATCCTCGGGCTTGACTTCAAGTCCACGGAGCTGGGGTTCGACGACCTGAAGGTCCGGCAGGCGATATCGCAGGCGCTCGATCGCCAGGGCATCGTCAACGCCGTGCTATTTGGGCACGGCGAGGCGACTCCTGGTCCGATCTCTTCGGCATTCCGCTGGTACAACCCGGAGGTCGAGACCACCAACAAGTACGACCCTGACGCCGCAAAGGCGCTCCTCAAGGATGCCGGCTGGGTAGCCGGGGACGACGGCATCGTGGCCAAGGATGGCACCAAGATGTCATTCGAGATCCTGAACATGAACGACTCCGTCGGCAACCTCGTGATGCAGGTGATCTCGGACCAGCTCAAGGCGGTCGGCATCGATGGCCGCCCCAAGAACCTGGAGCAGGCCGTCTTCCTCAGCGACCAGGGCGTGTTCGGGCCTCACAAGGCGATGACGTTCAAGTGGCTGTGGTCCAGCCCGATGGACGTGGTCCTGCTGTTCGCGACCGCGGTCAACCCGTTCGCATCGTCGTCGGGCCGAGACTCGCTGCCGGACGTGGTTGCCGCGTACACAGCGTGGCAGCAGGCAGCAGATGATGCGGGCCTGGAGGCTGCGGCGAAGCAGGCCCAGAAGCTCCATGCCGACCAGCTCCCGTACATCCCGATCTATACCCCGAACGCGGTGTGGGTCAACTCCAACAAGGTCCACGGCTGGCTGCCTACGAAGGGCAACCTCTACCCGTACTACAACGACGTCTGGTTCGAGGAGTAGCCGGAGGAGTCACCAGGCTCGCCGGTCGGCGCCTGCGGCCGTCCCGACCCAGTCACCAGGGTCGGGACGGCACTTGACTGTGCCCCGCTGACGAGGTCGGGCAGGTTACGAACGAACGCCCGTGACCGCACACATCAGGGAGTGATCATGAAGCTGACGCAGGATGTCTACCTCGTGGGCGGAGGCGACAACGGGCTCAACATGACCCACACCAAGGACAGTCACGTCTACGTCATCGACGGGGGTGACGAGCTATGCCTCGTGGACGCCGGGTTCGGGCCGGCACAAGCCCAGATCGAGGCCAACATCCGGGCCGACGGTCTTGATCCCAGCAGGATCACGAAGGTAGTACTCACGCACTATCACGCAGACCACGCAGGCGGGCTGGCCGGCTGGAAGCGCGCGTTCGGTTGCAAGGTGCTGGTGGGGCAGGACGCAGCCGAACCCATCCGGCGGGCGGACACGTACTGGAACGGCCTGGCCTGGGCGCAGAGCTTCGACTTCTACCCTCGGGAGTACGTGCTGGAACCATGCGAGGTCGACCAGGAGCTCGTCGGCGGCGAAAGCATCAGCATCGGGTCGCTGGTACTCCAGGCCATCCACACCCCCGGGCACTGCCGCGGCCACATCTGCTACCTACTGGAGGGAAGGGACCGGCGGTACCTGTTCTCGGGGGACTGCGTGTTCTGGGGCGGCAAGATCGTGGTCCAGAACGTCCCCGATGTCAGCATCCCGGACTACGCGGAGTCCCTCAAGCGGCTCCGCGAGCTCGACTTCGACGCCCTGCTGCCGGGGCACCTGGGGTTCTCACTGGCGAATGGCAAGCGGCACGTCATCCGCGCCGACGAGGAGTTCCGTCAGATCGGGGTGCCGCGCAACCTCCTGGCTTGAGGATGCGGATCAGGTCGGTCGTGCCCGGCGCGGCTCATTCGAGCGGCGCCCAGGGGACCTGCAGGGTCAGCCCGCCGTCGACCATGAGATCCTGGCCCGTGACGTAGCTGGCGTCGTCCGACGCGAGATACAGGAAGGCTTGGGCGATGTCTTCGGCGCTGGCCAACCTGCTGAGCGGGATCGAGGGGTGGCCCTGACGGAGGCGCACCATTACGTCCTCACCCACGTACTCCACTGACCGTGCGGTGTCGGCGGGACCGGGACTGACGCTATTGACACGGATGCCGTGCGGTGCGAGCTCGAGTGCCAGCACCTTGGCCAGCATCACCACGGCCGCCTTCGTGGCGCAGTACGCCGCGAAACCGGCGCTCGCTCGGGACGCGCTCATCGACGCGGTGAACAGGATCGACCCGGGCACCCCCTGGCCAACCATCGCACGCGCGGCGCGCGACGCGACGGCATAGGCGCCCCCCAGGCTGACAGACACTTCACGCGTCCAGGCCTCATCCGTCAGGTCGACCACCTGCGTCGGGGGCGCGAAGAGGGCGGCATTGCTCACGACGACGTGGATCGCCGGGTGGATGGACAGCGTCGCCTGGAACGAAGCGTCGACCTGGGCCGTGTCCCCGATGTCCACGATGTGCTCGTGGGGCACCGCGCCCAGGCCTGCGACCTCCTTGGCGACCGCCCCCGTACGGTCGGGCCGGATGTCCGCGAGATGGATGTGCCCCGCGCCCTCGCGGGCGAACGCAAGCGCGGTCGCTCGCCCAAAGCCACTGCCGGCTCCGGTGATGAAGATGTTCCGGCCGACGAACCGCCCGCGACTCATCGCCCAGGGCTCCCATCGGCGAGGAGGAAGTCGAGGATCATGGCCGCCGAATTCCGTGGGCTTCTCGAACAGGTGGCCGTGGCCGCTGCCAGGCACGATCGCCAGCTTCGATCCCGCGATCCGCTCATGCATCACATCCATGCCGGCACCGTCCGGGCCCTGGTGGAGAGGCGTGAGATTGTCGAACTCCCCGACCATCAGAAGGGTCGGCGACGCGACGCGGTGCAAACGATCGCGCACGTCGCAGTCGATCATTGCCTGGCAAGCCTCGAGGAAGACATGCAGCGAGGCATTGCGCAGGGTGAGTTCGCGCATCCCCTCGAGGAGGGCATCGCCGCCGCCCGGGCCGTCGGTGGTCTCCCTGGAGAAGCCGGTCGTCATGAACATCTGCATCAGCTCGTCGCTGCCGAGGCCGTACGCTCGGGCGAGGTTCTGCCATGTGCGGAAGTAGCACCGCGAGATGTAGTCGGACTTGGCGGCTCCTCCCCCAAGGATGAGCCGGTCGACCCGGTCGGGGTACTTCACCGCGAAGTTCACAGCGATGAAAGCGCCCATCGATCCGCCATGCACGTGCGTCTTGTGCACACCGAGTGCGTCGAGCATCGCGACGAGGTCGTCCGCCCAGACGTCGACATCGTAGCGCTGCACAGGTCGGTCGCTCAACCCGTACCCCCGGTGGTCGTAGTCGATGACGGTGAAGTGCTCGGCCATCAGCGGGGTCAACGGGCCATATGCCTCGTGTCCGCTCACGGCTCCGCTGATCTGGACGAGGTATGGCCCAGTCCCGGTCAGCTCGTACCAGATATCCGCGCCGTTCACATTGACCGTGGGCATGTCGGTCTCCTTTCTTGTGCCGCGTGGATGTATCGAGGTTCAGCCGGGCTTTGTGTCGCGCAGCAGGAACTCCAGGATGATCTGGCAGGACTCTGCCGGCCGTTCGAAGAGGTGCGCGTGGCCGGCGTTAGGTACGATCGACAGCTCGGCGCCGGTAATGTGATCCACGATGTACTGCATCCCGGCGCCCGACGGTTCCTGGTGGAGCGGCGTGAGATTGTCCTCGGAGCCGACCATGACCAGTGTTGGACTGGTGATGCGGTCCAGACGGTCGCGGACGTCGTAGTCGATCATGGCCTGACACGCCTGCTGGAAGATCGCCGGGGTCACGTTCCGGGAGATGATGCCTCGCATTCCCTCGACCAGGCCGTCCCCGAACCCAGGCTCATCCAGGGTGGGCTGGGAGAAACCGGTGACGAGGATGGCCCGGATGAGTGCGTCCGAGGTAACGCCGTACGCCGTGGCGAGGTCCTGCCAGATCCTGAACATACACTGGGCCCAGTACCCGGACTTGGCGGCGCCTCCTCCCAGGATCAGCCGGTCGACCCGGTCTGGGTAGTTGACCGCGAAATCGATGGCGATGAATGCGCCCATCGAACCGCCGTGGATATGTGCTTTCTCGATCTCCAGTGCGTCGAGCATCGCCACCAGGTCGCGCGACCAGACCTCGATGTCGTACCCCTGGTCGGGCCGGTCGCTCAGGCCGTATCCGCGATGGTCGAAATCCACGACCGTGAAGTGCTCGGCCATGACCGGCGTGATCGGACCGTAGGCCTCATGGCCACTGACCGCGCCGCTGATCTGGACCAGGTACGGGCCGGACCCAGTCAACTCGTAGTAGAAGTCAGCCCCGTTCGCGTGGATCTTCGGCACGTCGACCTCCCTCGTCCATGATTCAGGTTCCCTTGGTGATCGTCGGGCTCGCGGGGTCAGACCAGGTTCGGCGGGATACGCAGGCCGTCCAGCGCGGCAAGCGCCATCCCCAGATGGCCCCCTCCACCGGTCAGCACGAACCCTCCATGTCCGGGCAGCAGCGCGTCGAAGGTAAGCTGACCGAGGCGTCGCAGCGACCGGACGTGCGCGTACAGGTCGCAATCCGGCACCGGCTGGAGGAGGATCCGCCCGAACAGGAACAGCGTATCCCCCGACAGGAGTGCGGTGCCCGCAGGGCCGTCGACGAGGTACGCGACATGGCCCGCGGCGTGGCCCGGCGTGGCGATCACCCGCACCCGGAGGCGGCCCACTTCCACGACCTGCTCGTCGTCCACCACGACATCGACGGGGCAGGGGGTCGGCCTGTAGTCGGCCGGGAACAACCCTGCCGAGCGACCTGCGGCCGTCCCGGTGGCGATATCGTCACCCACCTCGATGGCCGCCGCCACCTCGCGTGACGCGTGGACCCGGAACCCATGGTCACGGAACGCCGCGGCTCCGCCCGCATGGTCCGCATGTCCATGGGTCAGCAGCAGCTCGCGGTCCGTGGCTCGGGCGAAGCTCCGCCCGATACGCTCCATGATCCGCACCACGGACTCGGCAGTCCCAAGCCCGCTGTCGACAAGCGCCACCGATGAGCCCCCATCGAGCAGGTAGACGTGCGAATCGGGTCCGTCGGTGAGCCCGGCGCCAGAGATCGGTCCCCCGCCGACGAGCGAGATGTCATCGGTCAATCGGATCACGCTCGTGCCTCCCGGCCACTCTGCGGGCGCTCATTGGACCGAACGATGCGAGCGATCGCCTCGTCCAGCACGCCGTCCGCGACACTCAGTGCGATGCGGATGTAGCCCTCCCCATGAGGGCCAAAGGCGCTTCCCGGCACGACCGCGACCGCCTGCTCCTGGAGGAGCCGCTCCGCGTACTGGAGCGAGGTCTCTCCGTCCGGCACGGCTGCCATCAGGTAGAAGGCACCCTCCGGCCGCACATACCTCACACCGGCGGCGTCGAGCATCCGCATGGCCCGGTCGCGCCTCGCGCGGTAGGCGTCGCGCATGGTCACGACGATGTCCTGCGGTCCCAGGAGGGCTGCCTCGGCGGCTTTCTGCGTCAGCGTCGCCGCGCACGAATAGACCGGCTCCTGGGACCGCGCGATGGCGCCCGCCACCTGCACCGGCGCGGCGAGGTAGCCGATGCGCCAGCCGGTCATCGCATATGTCTTGGAGAACGAGAAGATCGAGACGATCCGGTCTGGATCCCCGTGCGCGGCCAGGCTGTGGTGGATACCCTCGAACACGATCTCGTCATAGCACTCGTCCGAGATCAGCCACAGGTCATGGCGAGCGGCGATGTCGCACAGCGCGCGGACGTCGTCGAGCCCGAGCATCGCGCCGCCCGGGTTGGCGGGCGAGTTGACGAGGATGGCCCGGGTCCGATCCGTAATGGCAGCCTCGAGTGCCCCCAGGTCGGGTGCCCAGCCCCGGCTGGCGTCCAAGGTGTAGCCCACCATCCGGGCACCGAGCACGTGCAGCATCGCCGGGTAATTGGACCAGCCGGGATCGGGTATCAGGACCTCCGCTCCCGGGTCGACCAGCGTTGCCAGGGTGGTGTATAGCGCCCCGCATGCACCGGCGGTGACTACCACCTGCTCTGGATGACAGTCGAAGCCGTTCCGCTCCGTCGCCTTGGCGGCGATCGCCTCACGGAGGGAGTCGATGCCTGCCGACGGGCCGTAGTGGGTGTAGCCGGCACGTGCCGCGGACGCGGCGGCGGCGATGACATGCTCCGGGGTACCGAAGTCCGGGTCTCCGGACTCGAGCCGCAGCGCCCCGGGGATGGACCGCGCCAGTTGACCGACCGTACGGATCGCCGAGTGGGGCGTGGTGCTCGCAACGTGTGCAAGAGCGGGCATGATCGTCCTTCCCAGCGCTCAGCGCTGCATGGACCGTGCGAGCGCGCGGCCGGCCTGTTGATGCTTATGGGGGCTGCTGTCAAGCGGCCGATCTCTGCGCTTGCGCGCAACCTGTTCGCGTTCACTCGCGCCCTCCCATGCACACTCACGACCACATCGACTCGGATGGGCAAACCATAGACGATCGATGTCGCGCTCACACCAATTTGCCTGGCCGGCTACGGTGCCCCGGATCGGGGCCCAGGTCCGGCCGGAGCGGTACTCTCAGACCGACCATCGGCGATTCGACAGGAGGCTGGAATGCCCGCGCGATTCAGTGACAAGAGCGTGGTGATCACGGGGGGCGCAAGCGGGATCGGCTTGGCCACAGCGCGACGCTTCATCCAGGACGGCGCCGCGCGGCTGGCGATCGTCGACCGTGCCGCGGACCGGCTGGCGAGCGCCTGTGCGGAGCTTCGCTCTGCGGGATGTGGAGGTGATCGAGGTCGTGGCGGATATCGCTACGCCTGAAGCCTGCCGCGACGCCATGGACAGGGCCATCGGGAACTGGAAGCGACTGGATGTCCTGGTCAGCAACGCTGCTGTCCCGGCCAAGGCGGTCCCCTTCCTCGAGACCACGGGTGCGTCGTGGGACATCGAGGTTGCCGTGAACCTGACGGCGTCGTTCGTGCTCGGCCAGGAGGCTGCCCGCGCGATGGCAAAGACCGGCGGCGGCGTGATCCTGTACACGGCGTCGATCTCTGCCCTTGGGGCCAGTCGCGGTTTCGTGGGCTACAACGTGACCAAGGCAGGCATCGTCGCGCTGGTCAAGACGATGGCCGTCGAGCTGGCGCCGTTGGGGATCCGGGTCAATTCCGTCAGTCCAGGGCCGGCGGACACGCCACGCTCCACGGACCTGGTCGGTGAGGCCATGATGGTCGACCTGCGACGGCACTTCTCGGTGATCCCGATGGATCGCCTGGTCGCGGCTGAGGAGATCGCCGACGCATTCGCCTTTCTGGCTTCGGGCGAGGCAAGGTTCATCACCGGTCAGAACCTGGTGGTGGACGGTGGGCTCACGGCACAGGTCTACGATGTACCTGGCGACAGCGAATGAGCATCCCCGACCCTCATCGGCGAACTGCGCGATGGCAGGTCGGATCTAGCGGAGCAGGCCCTTCGCTGGTCGCGGCGGTGGGATCAGGATGTGCTCCGTAGTGGTCCAGAACGTGCCGCTCATCAATGCGTATCGAGGGACGTCCGCCCAGGCATCCGCGACCTCGGGCGACTCCATGGCCCGCTGATACGACTCGATGTCGTCGTACCACTGCTCCACGAAGGCATCCGCCTGAAGTTCGCCCATCACGCGGTCCAGGACCTCGGTGACCACGTACCCCCGGAGGCCCGGGGCCTTGGCCGAAATGGGTCCGTGAACGTCACGCCAATACTCGAAGAACTGCTCCTGCGTGAAGTCGGGCCGGCGATATGCAGTGCCGATGACCTTGATCATGGGGTGCCTCCTACTCCGAGTGTCCCCACGGATGCCGAGGGGCGGATGCCCACGGGACTCCAGAGGGCCGCGAAGCGATGCTATCGACAAGCGCGACATCCGGCACCAATATGACGGGCCGGAGCTCGCGTCCCCGGAGAGCTCAGGTACGCCCGGCTCAGCTGTCCCAATCCACGCGCGACTGTCGCTCGAGGATGCCGCTGGGTTCGAGTCGCGGTCGCGCCAGACCAAAGCGACCGTCCTGGACCACGACCTCGGCGGGCACAGCCCGGGAGCCGAAGTAGGGCATGGCCTCAGTGAACCCGTACGCCCCCACGTCCAGGACGCCGATCAGGTCCCCGGGTTCGGGTCGCGGCATCGGGACCGCACGGGCGATCACGTCGATGGCCGATGTCAGGGGCCCTGCCAGAGAGACGGACACCAGTGGTCGGTGACGCTCATCCGAGCGAGCCAGCAGGCGCACCCGATGTTCCTGCCCGAACAACGTCGGTCGGAGCAAGTGGTTGATGCCACCGTCGACGATGGCCACGGTCTCGCCGTGCGGCGCCTTGACGGACAGCACTCGCACCAGGTACGCGCCTGCTGGTCCCACCAGGAACCGTCCAGGCTCAAGGCGGATCGTCACGCCCCTCATATCAGGGGACGCATCCCAGCGTGCCTCCAGACCCGCCAAGCGCCGTCCGAGCAGACCCATGTCCAGCTCGTCATCCTGGACCTCGATGGGAATCGCCAGTCCGCCACCGACGTTAACGACCCGAAGCGGGACCTGAGCCGCGCCGAACAGTCGCCGAGCGAGATCGATGGTCTCGTGGAAGTGCGATATCAAGGTATCCACGTCGTGGATGTTCGAGCCTCGGAAGGCGTGCAGTCCGAGGAGCTCGATCCCAGGTAATGCAGGGGCCATCGACAGGCACGTCCGAAGTGCGTCATCGGTCATGCCGAACTTGTCGAGCAGAAAGTCCCCAAAGATGCGCGCCTCGCTGAGCGGCGGGAATGCCGGCACCAACCGCCGAAGCACGACGCTCGCGCGCGTGCCGATGCCGAGTGGCGATGGCCGAGAGCTGGCGCAGCTCGTCGGGGGATTCCACGCTCACCACCACGCCGTGCGCCGCCGCCGCCGTCAACTCTTCCGCTGATTTCGCGGGCCCGACGAACGTGATGCTGGGGCCTGCGAACCCGACCTGCCGCCCGATGTCGAGCTCCCCGGCCGAGCACACGCACAGCCCAAGTCCCAGTGAGCGCATGTGACCAATGATGGCGAGGCTGGGGTTGGCCTTGACGCTGAAGGCCAGCTCGAAACGCCTCCCATCGAACTGCGCCCGAGCGGTTTGGGCTTGGCGGTCGATCGTCCGGAGGTCGTACACGAACAAGGGCGTACCAAAGTCGGCCACGAGGGCCGATGGGTCCGCGCCACCGAGAAGGCCTCCTCGGAAGATCTCGTTACGAACATGTGGCCGTCCCCTCGCCGGCACCTTGCTGAACGTCACGTTCCCCCCTCCATGGACGGCCGTGACTTCGCAGGGCTCACCGGTCGGACGATCGCGGCCACGAGCGGCCGCTCCAGGAGGTCCCTGGTCAGGCCCTCAAGGACCGCGATCCCGACCCCGATGGAACGCTCATCGACGTCGAACAACGCGCTGTGGAGTGTCGGCCATGGTTCACCGCCACTCACTCCCAGCTTGAGGTAGAGGGCAGGAGCGAGGTGGGCGAACAGGGCGAAGTCGTCACTGGTCATGGGTGGCACCGGCAGGCTCCGGGCGGCATCGACTCCCAGCAGAGACCCGATGACACTCAGTGCGCGGCTGGCCAGGCGGGGATCGTTGACGATGGGCGGCATCTCATCTGCCCAAGCGAACTCCATCTCCAGGGCCAGCATCGCCGCACAACCACTCGCGATCCGCTCGAGCTCCGACCGCAAGCGGCCTCGCACGGCCGGATCCACAGCGCGCAGGGTCCCGGTCACCTCCGCATGCTCGGCGAGGACGCTCTGGGATGTGCCGCCATGGACGGTCCCGACGTTCAGCACCGCCAGGTCGCCGGCGTCGCGGCTCCGCGAGAATCCTTGGTGGAGCGCGGTCACAAGCTGCGCGACGCCCAGGATGGCATCGCGTCCTTTGCTCGGCGTGGCCGCGTGGGCTCCCTTGCCACGGAACATGATCCGGAACGCATCCTTGCCCGCCATCGCGATGCGTTCGTCGACCCCGACCGATCCGACAGGCAGGTCCGGCCAACAGTGGAGCCCCAGGATGGCGTCGGGGGCATGATCGAGGACCCCGTCGTCCAGCATCGCCTGGGCTCCGCTGGGCTCCCCGAATGGCCGCTCTTCTGCTGGCTGGAACACCAGGCTCACGCGTCCACGGGGAATGGGCCGGACTGCAAGGAGGTCGGCTACACCGAGCGCCACGACCGTGTGTACATCATGTCCACAGGCATGGGCAACACCGGCGACCTCCGACCTGTATGGCACGTCCTTGCGGTCGACCACGGCCAGCGCATCCATGTCGGCGCGGAGCATCACATGGGTTCCTGGCACACCCGACTCCTGGACGGCGATGACACCGGTCCCACCGACTCCGGGTCGCACCGCATAGCCGACGGCCCGCAGGCGTGTCTCGACGATGGCGGCCGTGCGGTGCTCGAGGAAGCGCAGCTCCGGATGGCGGTGCAGGTCGCGACGCAGCTCGATCAGGTCGGGCGGCGATGCAGGGGGAGGGGCATCGACGTTCTCAGGCACGGCGTACGCGCAAGGGTAACAACCCCAAGGGCGTCATCCCACAGACCGGATCGGGCGCACACCTCCGCCTCCCCGGAGGCGACGCAGGACCCGTCCCGCACGCGGGTCAACGACCACGCCCCCGTCGAGCGCGACACTCCCGCCGAGCAGGACCATCTCGACACCGGATGCCGTCTGTGCCGGATCCTCGTAGGTCGCTCGATCAGTCACGGTGGCGGCATCGAACAGCACCAGGTCCGCTACCGCCCCCGGCACCACGCGGCCGCGATCTGCCAAGCCCAGGATGTCGGAGGCCAGCCCAGTCATCCGGTGCACGGCCTCCGGCAGGGAGAGTAGTCCGCCACGCACCATCGGTCCGATCACGCGCGCGAAGCTTCCCCACGCGCGTGGATGGACCCGGGCCTCGGGCCCGACCACGCCGAGTTGGTCGGAGCCCACCGCCGTGAACGGCGCCAGCAGCACCCGTCGGACATCCTCCTCGGCCAAACCGAACAGGATCATCACTGTGCCACCCCGGTCCGCGATGAGCAGCTCGACCGCGACGTCCAGTGGTGGTCGCGCCTGCTGCGCAGCGAGCTCGTGGATCCACCGCCCAGTGGCACCCGCCGAGACCGGGGCGACGGTGTGGGTGATGAAGACACGGTCCCAGCCACCAACGCTGGCGATCATGTTCGACCAGCCGGGCAGTCCCGCCGCGATCTGTCCTTCCAACTGCGCCCGGACCTCCGCGGATCGCAGCCGCTCGACCATCCGGTCAACGCCGCCTTCCAGCATCCATGGCGGCAGGGCCTGGCTCAGGAATGTGCTCATGGCCTCGTATGGATAGACGTCGCATCGGACATCTACGCCCCGTCCCCGAGCCCGCGCGATCGCGTCCAACGACCCGCGCACACGGCCCCGGTTGTCGATCCCCGCCGACTTGAGATGCGAGATCTGGAGCCGCGCACCGGTCAGCTCGGCGGCCCGGATCGCCTCCT
The DNA here is from genome assembly GCA_963760625.1 of uncultured Chloroflexia bacterium. Lineage (GTDB taxonomy): Bacteria > Chloroflexota > Limnocylindria > Limnocylindrales > CSP1-4 > JAFMJV01. Next base: position 73,057 of record CAVXDU010000005.1, on the reverse strand, counting down.
CGACGGCTTCGACGGCGCGTTCGGCCTCGTCGCGGACGTGGCTCGCATAGAGCGCTCCATCGCCCGCGATCAGCGACACGAGTGCGACAAGCTCGGCTGTGGCCGCATAGGCGCTGGGCGGATAGACCAGACCGCTGCTGAAGCCCCACGCGCCATCGTCGAGCGCCTGGTCCAGGAGCGCCAGCATCGCTGCCAGTTCCGCCGCGGTCGGCGCACGGTCCTCCATGCCCATCGCAGCGACGCGAAGCGCGGAGTGACCGACGAGCGGCAGGCAGTTGACAGCTGGTCTCACGGCATCCAGTCGGTCGAAGAACGTCGCCGTGCCGCTCCAGGTCCAGTCGAGGTCCGGTCCGAGTCCACTGGCGAGGCCCTGGAACATGCTGCGCTTGCCAGGGTGCATCGCAAGCGGGGCCGGCGACCAGCCGCAGTTCCCGATGACCTCGCTCGTGACGCCCTGGGAAAGCGAGTTGACCGCGCCGGGATAGGTCGGGAGCGTAAAGTCCGAATGGGAATGCATGTCGATGAATCCAGGTGCGAGAGTGAGGCCGGCTGCATCGACAGTGCGCTCGCGACCGCGGGGTAACGTGCCTGGAGCCGCGATCGCAGCGACCCGCCCGAGGTCCACGGCAACGTCCGCCTGCCGTTCCGGGCCACCGCTCCCGTCGACGAGCGTGGCACCACGGAAGACTAGCTCGGACATCGTTCAGCCGGCCGCGTCCTGGATCGGGATCGGTCGCCCTTGGGTCTTGGCTGCGCCGTATAACCCTCGTCGACCGGCACGATGGCTCCCGTTTCCAGGCCCGAGGCGGGCGACGCCAGGCGTGGTGGCTGGACGCGTCCGGCGTTCGGTGATATCCACGTCAACGGCGGTCGCCGGTTTCTCGGACGCCGGAGAGAACGTGCGCGCCGCGAGCCCACAAGCGAGGTCCTCCCTATCCCCGGCCGTGGTCGGTGACGAGGGCTTCGGCCCGGCAAGGTCGCCGTCGGGTCGTTCGACGGGAGCGCCCTCCGTGGCGCCGCGGCAGCCAACGCAGCCGTCGAGTCCTATGAGGCTGCTTCGGTCATCGTCACCGAGCGAGTCTGGCACATGCCAGGATCACCCATGCGCCGCAAGGATGTTCTAAGCGTAGTTCGAGACACGCTGCTGCTTTCGCGATTCGGGAACCGACCGGTCAGGAGCGGTACCTATCATCTGCGCGCGGCCAGATGTGCCGCGCCTCACTGGAGTCCCGATGCAACGGGATCTCGTCGAGCGAGCGATGGTGGGTGATCGGGAGGCCTTCACGGAGCTGGGAGGCCTCTGGATCGACCGGCTCTACGCCACCGCGCGTCTCATCCTCCGGGACGGTGACCGGGCCCAGGACGCCACGCAGGAGGCGCTGATCGTCGCCTGGCGTGACATCAAGGGCCTGCGTGACCCCGACCGGTTCGAGCCCTGGCTGCGCCGGCTGCTGGTCAACGCGTGCTATCGCGAGGCACGCTCGATCAGGCGCCGGTGGGCGGCGGAGGGGCAGGTCATGCCGCTGGCCGGGACGTTCGCCGACCCGGCGCTCGCGGCGGCCGACCACGATGCACTGACACGCGCGTTCGACGGGCTCGGGACCGAGCAGCGGACGCTCCTGGTCCTGCACTACCACCTGGGACTGCCGATGCACGAGACCGCGCTGGCCCTTGGCCTGCCGATCGGCACCGTGAAGTCCCGGTTGCACCGAACGACCCAGCAGCTGCGCGCGAGCCTCGACGCTCACGCCCGACTGCCCCTTCGTGAGGAGCGTGCGACATGAGCCAGAACGACGGGCTCGATCGCCGCCTCACCGCCTGGCTCGACGATGAGGCTGCGCCCTATGCGCCGACGGACCTGCGGATGCGGTTCGCCGACGGCGTCGGTCGCACGCGTCAACGTCCCGCCTGGGCCACCACGGAAAGGTGGATCAGCATGGAGACTCGCGCACGACTCGGGGGCGTGCCCCGCCTGATCATCATCCTCGCGACCATCGGCCTGCTGGCGGCGTTGGCCGCTGGTGCCATCGTCATCGGCTCGGACGGTCCGCGCCCACAGCAATGGCCGCATCGCCTTCGCCTACGCGGACGACATCTACACGGTCGAGCCGGACGGCACCGACCGGCAGCTTCTCGTCGACGGGTCGGATATCCGCGGACCGTCGTGGTCACCCGATGGGACGCGGCTGGCGTACTGGTCGGGGGCGGAATCAGGTGCCATGGCAGCTCATGGTCGTCGATGCCGACGGCACGAACCCCATCGTGGTCGCCTCGAAAGACGATGGAGGGCGACATCTCCGGCTATGGCGTCCCCGCCTGGTCACCCGATGGCTCGAAGCTGGCCTTCACCGCGAGGACGCTCGGTGGCCCGCAGACGGCGTGCGTCGGCTCGTCGGACGTGGCTCCCAGCTTCTGCTCGTCGCGCGTCTTCGTGGCCGCTGCCGACGGGTCCACCGGTGCCGTCCAGGTCGGTGACCCTGATCTGGCGGCGCGGACGGCGGCCTGGTCCCCGGATGGTTCGATGATCGCCTTCAACGGCGGCGGCGATGCCGAGAAGGGCACTGGGCTCTATCTCATGGATGCCGATGGCACGGACGTGCGACGGCTCGACACGGTCTCAGGTACCGGCTGGGCATTCCTTCGCCTGGACTGGTCGCCCGATGGCAAGAGCATCGCGGCCACGGCCGGCATGGAAACCTGGAGGACATGTGGGTCTTCGCGGCCGACGGCAGCGGGGAGACGATGGTCTCGGAGGCGTCGCCCGGGGGTCCCACGGACCAGATGTTCCCGACCTACGGCCCCGACGGGACCCTGGCCTGGGGGGGGCTCTGGCGGGCTGTCTCCGAGGAGGGGGGCGCGCCGACGACGCTGGCAGGCTTCGGTGGCGTGGACGTCTGGTCGCCGGACGGCCTGCTCATCGCGACGACGACGGACACCGCGCCTGGTGACCTCGTCATCATCGACCGCGACGGTGCGATCGTCGCGACGATCGAGGACGTCGGCACGGACTGTCAGCCAGCTGGCAACGGCTCCCCGGATAGGGACCTTGCTCGGGTCCTCATGCCTCGCGCCGCGGCGGTACGCACCGCGGCGCGAGGCAGACCATCGACGACCGAGGGACCGTCCGGCAGCGATGTCCGGGGGTACCTGCGTCCCACGAGCGAGCTGCGGCCCGCCAGGACCTCCGACGAGCAAGATTGAAGCGCTCCGGTCGTTCGCGACTCATAACCTGTGAGACCGCAGCCTTTCGGGCGGCGGTAGCCCAGCAAGGGAGCCAGGGTGTCGCAGCACACCGACACGGACCTCGTCATCCGCGCACAGCGTGGTGACGAGACCGCGTTCGCCAACCTCGTGACCGGGTCCTACAGCCGTCTGCATCTCATAGCGCACGGCATCCTGCGCGACCGGGAGCGGGCGGAGGATGCGATCCAGCAGGCCCTGCTCACCATCTGGCGGGAGCTGCCGCGACTCCGCGACGCGGCCCGCTTCGAGGCCTGGTCCTATCGGCTGCTCGTCAACGCGTGCCATGCCGAGGCGCGCCAGGCGCGTCGCTGGCTGCCTGGGATCCGACTGGACTGGGATGCCCCCGAGACCGCCACCGAGGATGTCCAGGCCATCGTCGACCGCGACCAGCTCGAGCGCGGCTTCCGCGGCCTGTCGGTGGACCAGCGGGCGGTGATCGTCCTCCAGTACTACCTGGGCCTGTCGCCCCGCGAGGCGGCCGAGGTCCTCGGCGTCCCGGTCGGCACGATCCACTCGCGGCTGCACCACGGCTTGCGCGCCCTGCGCGCGAGGCTTGCCGCCGACGAGCGCCCGGGTGAACTCCCCCGTGAGTCCACGGAGGCATCGCGATGAGCATCGATCGAGACATGGCCCGGATCGAGAGGTGGCTCGACAGCTCGAGGATGGCACTGCCGGATCCCGATCCCGGACGCGTGCTCCCAGGGGTCCTCGCCCGGCTGCCCGCGACCCCCCAGCGCCGCCCCCCGGGGACGGCGCGGCTTCCCGCTCGCCCACGTCCAGGGAGGTTCCAGACGATGAACGCGACACTCAAGATCGCGGCCGTCGCCGTGCTCGCCCTGGCCGTCGGGATCGGGGTCGTGCAGCTCCGGCCATCCACCAACAACGTGGGCTCGGACGTCTCCCCGTCACCATCGCCCTCGCCGCTGGTCTGGAGCCCCGCGAGCATCGAGCAGGACTGGCCGGCGCCGGTCCGCGAGGAGCCCGTCGGGGACCCCGTGATCATCCCGTTCGCCTACGGATCCCGATACCTCGATCCGCGAGGGGACATCGAGTCGCCCGACATGCCGTGGATCGACATCGTTCGCGCGGAGCAGGGCGGTTGCAGCAACGCAGACGGCGTCTGTGTGGAGCTCGCAGCAGGCGCCCCACGCTGGACTCGTGGTTCCCGGCGACCCCTGGATCGCCTACGGACTGGTCTTCGACATGGACCTCGACGGTGTCGCCGACGTCAGGCTCGGGATGGACCGCGTCCCCGCAGAATGGCGGTCGACCGCCCCCGTGGCGCTGAGTCGGTGCGCCCAGACATCGATCATCCGCGCGTGGAAGACCGACCTCCGGACCGGGGTCACCGAGACCGGCGTGGCGGGCGACTGGATCTGCCAGTGTGGTTACCCGGGCGATCCCGACGCGCGAATGAAGTTCTATCCGGGCAACTACCCCACCGGCGACGGGCCTACGGGCGACGGGTTCGATGGCCCGGCGCTGATCCCAGGTCGCTTCTACGTCTGGGCCTCGGAGATCCAGGACGGCCGGGTCGTGGCCACGGACTACGCCCCGGACACCGGCTGGCTCGAGGTATCGGCCCAATAGGCCGCCCGTGATGGCGATCGGTGGGCCTCGATCATGAGCGATCACCCGGAACCGGGCACCACCACTTCACCCCTGCGGCGACGCTCGGTCAGGTGCGACAGGGCCCACAGCGCGACACTCCTGACCGACGGCCGCGCACGAACGTGAGTTACAGAGGGGCTACCCCTCGCGTCCCGACCATAAACACGAAGGCCGTCCGCCAAGCCGATGTCCAGCCCGACGAGGCCACCGACCACTCGAGCCCGGCATCAACGAGTCCGTGCTTGTCGATGGCGCGATCCTGCTGTCCGTGGTCCTTGGCGCGTGAACCGCCCGCGGCCATGGCCCTGTGGCGCCAAGCGGCTCGAGGCGTCCCGCCCTCGCCCAAGGGCGTTCGCTACGATCCTTGCCATGTTGGACCTCGAGGCCGCCTGGGATGACCTGCATGCCGCCCTGCCCGAGGGCTGGGAGGTCGGCGGGCCCTCCTTTAACGACGAGGTCGACCGATGGGAGCAGTACGCCTACGACGTCTCCGAGCGGCCGAGCATGGGCAAGCGATCGCGGGAATGGGGTGCGGTCGCGCCAACCGAGGTCACGTGCGTCCGCGAGATGGCGCGCTGCCTCAGGGAGTTACGGGAGGAACGCTGGCCGCGATACGGCCGGGGCCAGGTACCGGGAAACAGCGTTGGTCCAGTCAGGAGACGGGCTACGATTGCGGTGTGGGCAGGACTGCGTGAAGACCACGACCGTCGAGACCGCGGAGCGCGGCCGCTCGCCCCTGGGGGCTCACATCCGCTTCCTCATGGACGGGCCGCACGGCAACATGATCCACTCGACCGTGCCGCCGGGGATGGTGGGCCGCGCCTGCCGCTTCCGGACCATCGACGAGTACTGGTACGTCCTCTCGGGTGAGGGAGAGGTCTGGCGTCGGGCGCCGGACGGCCACGAGAGCGTCACCCGACTCGTCCCGGGTGTGTGCATCGACATCCCGCTCGGCACGGCGTTCCAGTACCGCTGCACCGGCGGCGCGCCCCTCGTCTTCACCTGCACGGCCATGCCGCCCTGGCCCGGCGACGATGAGGCGCTGATCATCGACGGGCCGTGGGCACCCCGTGTGGACCCCGAGCCCGAGGGCCAGCGCTCGGTGCCGCCCCAGGGCTGATCCGCCCGGGTCCGAAGCAAGCCCTGCCACGCGATGTCCCCCGCTTGTTCATGGTCAGCGCCGCCGCTGGCCCTTGCAGGCGTTGCAGCTCGAGCTACTCGCGCCATCGCCGGGAGGCGTCCCTGCGCGTCGCGACGCCCGTGTGAGCAGATCAGAGCCTTGGGTTCATCCTCGAGCGCCGATGTCGCTCCGAGTGCGCAGGGTCGACTCCCGCGTCCTGTGCGCTCACGCGCCACGGAACTCTGACCGGGATCAGGCGACGGTCGTGTCGGCTCTGCGTCCCGATAGCCATGCCTCATAGCGGGACGCGAAGAGAGCCGGAACGCCGCCGGTCGCCAGGAAGACGACCGACCTGGCCTGCAGGTCGGACCTGGGCAGGGCCATCAGCCCGGCCATCGCCTTGCCCGAGTAGACGGGATCGAGCAGCAGCCCTTCGGTCCGGGCAGCGACGCGGATCGCGCTGAGACAGGTGTCGGTCGCGGCGCCGTAGCCGTCGCCGATCTGGTCACGCACGAGCCGGGGCTCGCCGGTGGGCACCGGCAGATCGAGGCGCTCGGCCACCTCGATGGCCAGACGGCGGACGACGGCGAGCCGGGTCGGCCAGGGCTCCTGCGTCGATCCCGAGCACCCGTTCGTGACCGAGCCTGGCAGCCAGGCCGGCATGGGTCCCACCCGAGGCCGTGGCGGTGACCACCAGGACGTCGTCGTGGCCGAGATCGGCCAGGATCTCGTCGGCGGCGGTGACGTACGCGCTTGCGCCGAGCGGCGACGACCCGCCGACCGGGATCACGTACGGCCTTCGGCCGGCGGCACGGAGCTCGTCCGCGACGCGTTCGACGACGGCATCGAGGTCGTCCATGGCAAGGGGTCCGACGAAGCGACGCGCTGCGCCGTAGATGACATCGAGCAGCTGGTTCGCTTCCGTCCTGTCTCGGTGGATCGCTGTTGAACACGAGGACGCAGCCGATCCCTGCCCTGGCTGCGGCTGCGGCCGTCGAGCGAGCGTGATTGCTCTGCGGCCCGCCCGCGGTCACCAGGACGTCGCAGCCGGTCGCCAGAGCGTCGGCGACGATGAGTTGGAGCTTGCGAGCCTTGTTGCCACCGGTCGCGAGGCCGGTGCAGTCATCCCGCTTGACCCAGAGTCGGCCAGGCGGGAGCGCGAGCGCGGCGCCGAGGCGATCGGCCCGCTCCAACGGTGTCGGTAGGTGGGCGAGCCTCATCTCGGTCATGGTCTCACTCTAGCGACCGGCTGGGCCGGTCCAGCGCCTCGTCGCCAGCGGCGCCATGACCGACCGTCGTGCGGCATCCGTGCGGCGGCGCCGGCACTCGATGAAGGGCAACGCGAGGCGCGTCGGGCCTTCGGGCACCATCTCGAACCCATCACAAGCCGACGCGCATCTGCACTCCGCCCGGGGATGACGAGAGCTGCTGCGCTCCGTCATGCGCTGACCCGGCCCGCATGACCGGGAAGAACGGCGAAACCCGGCCGCGCGCACACGCTACCAGCGGCGTCAGCTGGCCTCTACCCCTCGGGAACGTGGGTACCCCACCGGTCGGCAGTCGTCAGCACGTACGGGTTGTCGCACGTCCTCGACTCAGGTCAAGCGCAAGACCGAACGGATGCTCGAGATACCGACAAGACGAACATGATCGCTCGGAACGAAGGTCCGCCACGATCATGGATGGCAACGGGCAGGGCCCGTCGCCCGCGAGCGGCAGGGCCCCGTCGCCCGAGAGCGACAGGCCCTGCCGGGCTGGAAACATACTACGGCGCCGTCGTGACCGCGACGCCACAGATCGGTGTTGCCGGCGAGCGTCAACGTGGAGCCGTCCGGGACCACGAGGTCGGTCCCGTTGTCGCACAGCGTATTGCCGGTCATGACAGGGGCTGTGGAGGTCCCGACGACCTCGATGCCCGTCGCGTTCCTCTCGATGGTGTTGCCGTCGATGGTCGGGGCCGCACCGCTGTCGACGATGATCGCCGCGCTGATGCTGCCGGTGATGGTGTTGCCACTGATCATCGGCTTGGCGCCGAAGCCAGCGACCTGGATCCCGTATGGACTGTCGGTGACCTCGTTGTCGGCAACGACCACGGCCGAACTACCGTCGATGTCGATGGCCGCGCCGCGGTAACCGTAACTCGGATCCGGTGTGCAACCGCCTCGGATGCGGTTGCCGCGGATGACCGGGTCGTTGCCGGCGGCCACTTCGATGCACCCGACGATGTCGTTGTCCTCGGCGATGCCGCCAGAGCCGAAGTCGGGCCAATAGACCGTCCCTTGCAGGAACGTGTTGCCGCGGATCACTGGCTGGTTGCCGCCACCTGTCACCCGCAGGTCCATGGCGGTTATGAGATTGCCTTCGAATGTCGGCGTGTTGACTCCAGACCCCTGGACCGCCGTGTATCCGTCCCACGTGCTGTCGCGGATCTGCGCACTCGATCCACCCCAGATCTGGAAGGCGCTGCGCGCGCGGTATCCCCCGGAGTTCAGGAGCTGCCGTCAAGCGCGATGGCGACCCCGTCGATCACCGGCGCTCCGCCGTCGATCTGGATCGCCACGGCCTGCTCGGGACCGTGCACGGTGAGATTCTCCACGTGCGCGCTGCTGCCGTCGAGCAGGATCCCGTAGGCGAAGTCCCATTCGTGCTCTGGGCCCGTCAGCAGCGAATTCGAGGACGACGGCCTTCCGGTCCCCGTCCCCGCGGAGCGTGATGTCCTCCGTGATGGCGATGCTCCCGAGGTAAGTCCCCGGCTTGACCAGGATCGTGTCGCCGTCCGCGGCCATCGCGACGGCTTCGGTGATGGTCCTGACGGTGCCCGACCCATCCTGGGCCACCACGATGGCCGGAGTGGGCAGGAGCGAGGCGCCGACAGCGACCGCTGCCCCGAGCGCGAGGATGAGGCCCAGGGCGATGGCCAAGATCGAAGCGAGCCGGAACGTCGGCGAGCCGACGGCGACTCCAGAGGGGGTACGCATGGGGGACTCCTTGAAGTAGGCGAGCCAGCGCGTGCGTTGACGCGTCCGGCCGATGGAGGTCAGGACATCGGCGTACAGGCGGTCGGGGGCATGGGTGGGTGCGACCTCGCTCAGCAAGGCCGTGGTCTGACGTTCGATGGTTCGCTGGTCAGTCACGCCGTCCGCTCCCTGTCCGGTGACGCCGCGAGCTCCTCCGCCATCGACTGGCGAAGGGCCCGCAAGCCGTAGTGCAGTCGGGACTTGGCCGTCCCGACGGGGATCTCCAGGATCGTGGCTGCCGCCGTGAGCGGCAGGTCGAGGTAGAAGTGCAGGACCATCACGGTCCGCTGGTCGATCGGCAGCCGGTCCAGCTCCCGCTCCATGCGGTCGCGCTCGGCCACGGACATGGCAAGGTCATAGGGTCGCGCCGGTTCCGGATCCGGCACGACGTGCAGCTCCACGAGGTTCCGTCGCCGTTCCTTGCGGGCGAGCCGGTAGCAGGCCCGGACGGTCAGGCGATGGAGCCAGGCATCCCACGCGTCAGGGTCGCGGAGGGCGCGCATGTCACGCCAAGCCGTGACGAGCGCCTCCTGGACCGCGTCTTGGGCGCGGTCGCTGTCGCGGAGGATGAGCGAGGCGACGGCGTACTGGCGGTCCATCGACGCGCGCGCCAGGTCGGAGAACGCCTCGCGGTCCCCGGTCCTGGCCCGTTCGACGAGCTCTCGCTGCATGCCACCACCGATGTGTCGGGGCTCACGTGGCCTCGATCATCCTAAAGGGGCTCGCAGACCCCCCGAACGGTTCGATATCCTGAAAGTTGGCAGTCGGGGGATCTGCCTCTCCTCCTCAAGCGGAACCATCCAGGCTCAGGACCTGGCGGTTCTGCCTCGCCGTCTTGACGCGATGGTGTGCGGCACACAGGGATTGCAGGTTGCGCTCGTCATCCGATCCACCGCGCACCTTGGGCACGATGTGGTCGACGTCCGTTGCGGGCCGACCGCACGAGTGGGTCTTGGCGCTCGGCATCCACTCGCACCTCGAGTGCAGCAACAATTGGTGCGTCCGCCGCCGCTGCCGTCCGCGTCGTACCCGCGCCGCGTCGTGCTCCATCCCCAGGCAGGCAGCGGCCCTCGCGGGAGGTGACGCGCAGGCAGCCCGGGCAGGGATGCGCCCGCATCAGCCCTGCGCGGCCGCGAGGAAGCTCGCCGTCGGGTCGCTTGCTGTCGCGGATAGGCTGAAGGGAATGACAGCCCCCGACCCACACGGGCGTTACAGCGACGAGTTCTGGCGCGAGTTCCTGACGAAGGGTGACCCGCGGGAGCGCAGGCTGCGGCGGATCTTCAAGCGTGTCCCGCACGGTCCACGCTGCCAGATGTGCGCGGCTCCCTTCGAGGGGATCGGCGCCCCGCTGATGCGCTTGATCGGCAAACGACGCTCCCAGTTCAATCCGACGTGGTGCGACACGTGCAACGACTTCATGGCCCGTCATCACGGAGGCGCGGAGATCGAGGGCACGTTCCTGTTCGCCGACATCCGGGGCTCGACGGCGCTCGCCGAGCGGATGGGCAGCACGGGCTTCCGCGACCTCCTGGATCGCTTCTACTCGACGGCGTCCGCGGCCGTCTTCGACCACGACGGCATGGTCGACAAGTTCGTGGGTGACGAGCTCGTCGCGATGTTCGTCCCGCTCCTGGCCGGCGAGCGCCATGCGGCGCGTGCCATCGAGGCTGCCCGCGAGCTGCTCGTCGCCACCGGCCACCCGGCCGCGCCCTGGGTCCCCATCGGTGCCGGCGTGCATACCGGTCGCGCATGGGTCGGCGCCGTGGGCGAGGGAGCGCATACCGAGATCACCGCGCTCGGCGACGCTGTGAACACGACGGCCCGACTCGCCTCGGTCGCGCAGGCGGGCGAGGTCCTCGTGACGGTCTCGGCCGCCGACGCCGCCGGCCTCGATCACGCGCTCGAGCGGCGGTCGCTCGAGCTCAGGGGCAAGGAGTCGCCGACCGATGTCGTCGTCATCCGGGTCTGACGCGCCGAAGAACCGACCCATCAGATGGCCACCCGCTGCACTGCGAGCACCGTCTCCCGGCGTCCCAGCGTGGGCGCGACGCCCCAAGGCGCAGTTGGAGACGGAGGCCGACGCCGCGTAGGTCGCGGTCGCGCAGCACCAGGGCCCTCGGGCGCGAGTCCGGGGCCTTCGTCTGTCCGGTGGCGTCCATGCACGACTGCGGGGTTCGGCGCCAGGTGGGCGCCCCGTGGCGCCCACGGCGCGGATGGGGTCCCTACCCGGATCCGGGTGGAGGAACCCGAACCGGACGCACGCGGGGGTCCGGTGAGCGTCATCCAGGCAGGTCGAGGCATGCCGCGGCGTGAGGCGTTCCGCCGGAACATCGCCCGCACCGATCTCGAGGTCGTTCGAGCCACGACCGTCGAACCCGACGCCCGCGCGACGCGGCCCGTTACGCTGCCCGGGATGGATGTGCCCTGGTGGCGACGCGACCCATGGCCCGTGGTGGGCATCCTGTCTGCGCTCGCGTTCTTCGTCCTGGCCGCCCTCGTGATGCGACATGGCGGCCTGCCATTCGACGAGCCGATCGCCGACTTCATCCAGGGCCTCCCGGTCCCACGCGTGGTCTGGGAGTTCTTCTCGGGTGCTGGTGGGAGCACCGTCGTCGTGGTCGGGGTCTCGTCCGTGGTCATCGCGGCCCTGGTCGGTCGTCCACGACTGGCCATCATCCTTGCCGGCACGATGCTCGCGTCGGTCCTGTTCACCGATATCGTCAAGGAGCTCGTGGAACGGCCGCGACCGCCGGGTGCCGACCTCGTCGAGACCTCCGGCTGGAGCTTTCCGTCGAGCCATGCCCTCAGCTGCACCACGACCTACGGTCTGCTGGCCGTCGTGGTCTGGCGGACCAGCCTGCCGCGCCGGCTCCGGCTCGCCGCGATCGCGGCCGGTGTGACGGTGCCCATCCTGGTCGGACTGTCGCGGGTCGGTCTGGACGTCCACTATCCGAGTGACGTGCTCGGTGGCTGGCTGGCTGGCGTCGCCTTCGTGGCACTCGGGGCGACGCTCATCTCGGCCACCGACGCGATGGAGCGAGCCCATCTTCGAACTCCGCGGCATCCCGACGGCGCCGGAACCACGTGACCTGGCGACTGACGGATGGACCCATCTAGGGAGGGAACGTCGGTGCACATCCCCGGTCCACGGCGAGGTCCGGCGAGCCTCAGCCAGCGTTCGCGCGGGTAGAGTCGGAGCGTGCTGGATGAGACACGGATCGACCGATGGCTGGCCGCGGTGCGGCTTGTCAAGACGCGCCCGATCGCGACGCAGCTCTGCGACGCCGGTCATGTCCAGGTCAACGGTCGGGACGCGAAGCCGTCCACCAAGGTCCGGGTCGGCGATCGCGTCAAGGCATACATCGCCGAGCGCGAGCGGGATGTCGAGGTCGTCGAGGTGATCGAGGCGCGGGTCGGCGCACCGGTCGCCCTCACGTGCTACATCGACCACAGTCCACCACCACCCGCCGACACGCCGCCGCCCGGGATGGAGTGGACGCGCCACGCCGGCCGGCCGAGCAAGCGACTGCGACGTGAGCTCGACCGCCTGCGGCGGGGCGGCGACTCGACCTGAGTCCCGCACGGAGAGGTGGTGTGGCGTGACCGGGATGAATGGCGAAACCCGGCCGCGCGCCACGCTACCAGCTGCGTCCACGGGCGCCGATGTTCGCTGCCGCGGGCCTGCGAGCGACGACGAGGAACATCCAAGGATGCAGCGGGCGTGTGAGAAGTCATCAGGCGCCGCCCGAGCGACGGCGTCCCCTCCCTCCAGCAACCCCCGCCGTCGAGGGTCGACTGTCAAGCGACGAGGATGGGCGGGTTGACTGGTCGGCGTGCGAAGATGGGCCATGATCGGGTGCGCGTTGCTGCCCAGGTTCGATAGCCCGCTCGAAGCGTCGCGATGCTGACCATGGCCGTCGGGCATAGCGACGAGCTCCAGCCCCTCGATGCCATCGCGATCGTGATCGAGCAGTGCCGGGAGTCCCTCGGCGGTGCCTCGCCACAGGCGGCGCTGCTCCTGACGGCGTTCGCCCAGTTCGAGCCGGCGATCGTGGCGGCGATCCGAGAAGCATTCCCCGGCGTGCATGTCGTCGGATCGACCTCGGCCGCGGAGGTCTCGTCGGTCGAGGGCTTCCTCGAGGACTCGATGAGCCTCGCGGTCTTCGCCTCGGACTCCGTCCGGCTGACGGTCGGCTTCGGCTCGGGGCTAGGCCGTGATGCCGAGGGAGCATGCCGATCAGCCGCGCGCCAGGCGCTCGTCGCGACCGATGCCACCCCGCGGCTCGCGATCGTGCTCGCCGATGCCTTCTCGGCGGACCCGCAGCGGACGGCGGAGCTGGTGTCGCAGGCGCTCCCCAGGGAGTGGTCGTGGTCGGCGGGGGAAGTGCCGGAGGCGACGTCGGGATCGACCATCCCGCCCCTGCAGTTCTGCGACGATCAGGTGGCAGAAGATGGTATCGCGGTCCTGCTCTTCAGCGGACCGCTCATGATCTCCTCCGCGGTCGGCACCGGCTGGCGGCCTCTCGGCGCGAGAGGCATCGTGACCAGCGCACAGGGTGGTCAGCTCGACCGGATCGACGATCGGCCCGCGAGCGAGTTCCTGGCGCCCTATCTCGACGTGACCGGGCCGGCGGCGTTCGGCAACCCTCTCGCCGTCGTGGAGGCAGACACCGATCGCTCGTATCTTCGGGCCATCCTGGGGTCCGACCCCGCGACAGGGATCGTCCGAGTCCATGGCGGCGTCCCGGTCGGGGCGACCGTTCAGCTGACGACGGCAGGGACGGACGACATCCTGGCCGGCACGCGTGACGCTCTTGTTCGAGCGCGTGACGGGTTCCCCAGCGACACCCAGCCGGAAGCCGCCCTCATCTTCTCGTGCATGATCCGCAAGTATCTGCTCGGCACGCGTACGAAGGTCGAGGTGGAGATGGCGCGCGAGGAGCTCGGTGCTTCGATGCCGCTGGCCGGCTTCTATTGCGCTGGGGAGATTGGGCCGATCGGCGGCGCGACCTCGAGCCGCTTCCTCAACGAGACCTTCGTGGCGGTCCTCCTCGGCACATGACCGAGACACCGAGCGAGGGCGACCTGGTTCGGCAAGTCGCCCGGCTCACTCGCCGCATCCATCAGCTCGAGAACATCCTCTCGTCCGCCGAAGCGATGCGGGACACGAACGCCCGACTCCTCGACCGGGTGATGCGCGACCTCGACCGAGAGCGAGCCCGATCGGACGATCCTCCTCCGCAACATCCTCCCTCAGCCCATCATCGATCGGCTGAACGCAGGGGAGCGCCTCATCGCCGATCGCTACGACGACGTGACCGTCGTCTTCAGCGACTTTCTCGACTTCACCCGGATCTCGGCGGAGATGCCGGTCACTGCGGTCGTCTCGTCGCTCAACGCGATGTTCTCCGCGTTCGACGCGGCCTGCGCCCGGCTGGAAGTCGAGAAGATCAAGACGATCGGCGACGCCTACATGGCCGCCGCCGGTCTCCCGGGCACCAGTGAGCGGCCGGTCGCCGCCTGCGCCGAGCTCGCGCTCGCGATGCTCGACGCTGTCGCCGAAGCTGGGCCCCCCTGGCAAGTCCGCGTCGGCATCAGCCGCGGGCCGGTCGTCGCGGGGGTCATCGGCGCGAGCAAGTACGTCTACGACCTCTGGGGCGACGCGGTGAACACCGCGAGCCGCCTCGAGACGACCGCGGCGGCCGGGTCTATCCAGGTCTCGGAGGCGGTGGCCGACATGCTGGCACCTTCGGGCGCCCGCGTCGGTGGCCTGGCGTTCACCCTCGAGGCGCTTGGCGATGTCGAGCTCAAGGGCAAGGGCTTGAATCGCACCTACCGATTGCGCCCAACCTCCGCGTAACGTGATGGGCAGAGGTTCGATCCATGCGGTGCGGCTGCGGCGCTGGAGGCCCTCGTCGTTCTCCATTCGCCAGTCCCCACGCGCGCACGCTGCCAGCGGCGTCATCGGCAACCTGGGGTTGAACGATGTCGGTATCCCACAGGTGAGGCGTGGTCCGGCGAACCCAAGAGGTGACGAATGGCACTGGCGCGACCCCGGCACCGACCGCTACAAATGATGCAGTTCAATACGTGGGGGTCCGGGTCATGGCGAGGAGGAAGCAGGCCGATCGCGATGCGGCGTGGGGGCCGCTCATCGACCGCCGCGCCCTGGAGTTGTGGCCCCGTATCGACCCGAGGGCCCTGCGACGATGCGGGCATGACCCGCGACGCATCGCCGTGCTCGTCTCGCACAGGACCTCCCTCTCCGTCGAGGCGATCATCGCCATGCTGGTCCGGCCGAGGATCAGCGATGTGGAGGCGATGACCTGGTTCGGCTGACCCGCCGACGACGAGCATCTCGTTGATGTGCGAGGCGTCGTTGAGGAACGTCGCGCTCCCGCCCGACCGCTGACATGGAGCCTTGCCGGCCGGTGGGGTGGGGTGACCGGGAAAAACGGCGAAAACCCGGCCGCGCGCACTCGGTACCGGCGGCGTCAGCAGGGAGGTCATTCCCGGGAACGTGGGTACGCCACCGGCTGGCAGCCACGGACACCGTTCTGGGCGGTCGCAAGCCCCTCCGACCCAGGTCAAGCGGGAGACCGGCACGAGATCGTCCAGATACGGGAGAAGAAGCTGATCCACCGGATAGAACGGCAACAGCCAGATCCCCGTCGCCCGAGTGCGGCGGGGACCCGCCGTGTTGGAGACGTGCTAGGGCGCTTCGGAAGCCTGGCAGGTCGTGTTGCCGTCGAGGGTCAGCGTCGAACCGTCCGGGACCACGAGGTTGGACCCGTTCTCGCACAGCGTGTTGCCGGTCATGACGGGGTTCGCGGTCCCTCTGACCTCGATGCCCGTCGCGTTCTTCTCGATAGTGTTGCCGTCGATGGTCGGGGCCGCACCGAGGTCCACGAGGATCGCCGCGACGCTGCTGCCGGTGATGATGTTGCCGCTGATCCGCGGCGTCGCACCGGAACCGTAGACATCGATCCCGTTTGGACTGTCGCTGATCTCGTTGCCCTCCACGATGATGGCGCTCCCCGAACCGGAGATCCCGATGGCCGAACCTGGTCTGCCGTCCCCTCCCTCGCCGCCTCCCCGGATGCGGTTCCTCCGGATGATGACGTCGTCACCGGCGTCGCCGACGATATACCCGACGATGTCGTTGTCTTCGACGAGCCCGGTCGAGCCTGGGTCCCCCCAGACGATGCCCGCGCCATCGAGCAGCGTGTTGCCGGTGATGGTCACCCTATGCCCGGCGCCCGCGATCCTGATGCGCTGCGCGGTCACGGTGTTGCCCTCGAATCTCGGCGAGTTCGCGGAGCCGACCAGTTCGGTGAACCCGTCCCACGAGCTGTCACGCACGACGGCGCTCGATCCTCCTAGTGATCGAGATGGCGCGGCGCATGAGGTGCGGATAGTCGGGATACGGGTCACCGTCAAGGATCACGTCGAGCTTCTCGATCACCGGTCCGCCGCCGGCGATCATGACCGCGCTGATCGCCTTCTCGCTCCCCGCCGCATTCTGATGACCGCGCACGGTGATGTTCACCACCTGTGCGTCACTGTCGTCCAGCAGGATGCCATAGGCGAACGGCTCCTCCTCCAAGGGGTGGGTGGGGCCATCCGCCGAGAACTCGATCACGACGGTTCCAGGGTCGCCGTCCCCTCGGAGCGTGATGTCCTCGGTGATAGCGACGCTCTCGGGGTAGGTCCCCGGCTTCACCAGGACGGTGTCCCCATCCTGGGCCACGGCGACGGCGTCGGTGATCGTTCTGTAGGTGCCCGAGCCATCCTGGGCGACGACGATGGCACTGCCCGGCAGCAGGGACGCTCCCGTCACGACTGCCGCGCTGGCCAGCACGGTCATGAGCAGGGTGAGGATCACCAGATAGGCGAGTCGCGCCATCGGCGAACCGACCGCGACGCGCGAGTGGATGCGCATGGGAGGCTCCTTGATGAGGGCGAGCCAGCGCGGCCAGCGACGCTCGCGGCGCGCGGCCCTGAGGATCTCGGGGACCAGCCGGTCGGGCTCGCGCGTCGGCGCGACGTCGGCGAGCACATCCGCCAGCAGTCGTTCGAAACGGTCGTCGCTGGTCATGCCGGTCGCTCCCCGAGCAGGGACAGGTTGGCATCGGGCTCGGCGCTCATGCTCGAGCGCAGTGCCACAAGGCCGCGGTTGAGTCGGGACTTGGCCGTCCCGTGCGGGATGTCGAGGACATCGGCAGCCTCGGTAAGAGGCAGACCGACATAGAAGTGCAGCACGATGACGGCGCGCTGATCGATGGGCAGGCGTCCCAGCAACCGCTCGAGACGGTCGCGTTCCGCGAGCACCACCATTGCGTCCGTCGGTCCCGCGGGCTCCTGGTCGGGCGTCACGTGCAGCTCGACGAGGGTCCGTCGACGCTCATGCCGAGCCGCTCGGTAGCAGGCCCGGACCGTGAGTCGATGCAGCCAGGCGTCCCACGCGTCGGGATCGCGGAGCGCGCTCATGCCCTTCCAGGCGGATACGAGCGCTTCCTGCACCGCGTCCTGGGCGCGGTCTCCGTCACGAAGGATGAGCGTGGCGATGGCGTGCTGGCGTGACGTCGACGCTCTCACCAGGATGGAGAACGCGTCGAAGTCGCCCTGGATCGCCCGTTGCACGAGCTCTCGCTGCACGACCACCACCGCTGCGTCGCGGCCGATCTGACCGCGTTCAGACTATATGTGGGGCGCAGGGGCCCAAACGGTTCCCTGCCCGGTGGAGTACGACTGGGCGGTCGGCTACCCCAGGCTTCGCGAGCACTTCGAACTGCGGGGCTCCCTCGCCGATCTGCTCGGACGACAGGTGGACCTCGTCATGGCGGGTGCGGTTCGCAGCTCCTCGGCCAGGCCGGGAGCCGACGACGCGGGGATGGGCGACATGGCAGCCATCCGGCGGGACCCTGTCTGTCGGATGTCGCACTGGGACGTTGGCGCGGGCGCCCGGGCAAGCCCTCACGCCCGCCTGGTCGCCCGCCGGGCGGACGCTAGCGGGCACCGGGACGCCCGGTCCTCCGGAGACCTACTGAGCCGGCTACTGAATGTCGAGTCCGTATCGCGAGCGCCGCACCTCGACGACCCACGCCGGGCAGCACCCTTCTCGGCCGCACTGGCATGGGTATCGGCTGCTAGCATCGCCCGTGTCATGCAGCACGACGAGATGATGGACACGGCCGCCCTGCGGTCCGTGTCACCGGTGGTGGCGGCCGGGGACGAGGCCGCCGGTGAACGCATGGCGACGATCGCCAGCTCCTGATCCGCTGACCGGGTTCGGTCCGCGCGGGACGGCTCGCCCACAACCCGGAGCTGGTACTGGCCGCAGGCACCCACCGGCGGCCGTCTGATGGACGCCTGGATCGCGGGCGGCGTCTTCCTCGTCGCCTATGCCCTCATCGCGTCCGAGCGCCTCGACCGGACCCTGGTCGCGCTGCTCGGCGGCCTGCTGCTCATCGTCCTCGGGGTCATCGACCAGGAGGAGGCGTTCGCGGCCATCGACCTCAACGTCATCTTCCTGCTGGCCGGGATGATGGTCCTCGCCAGCGCGCTCGCGCGGACCGGCTTCTTCCAGTGGCTCGCGGTCCATTCGGTGCGCCTGTCGCGGGGCGACCCGCTCCGGCTGCTCATCATCCTGTGCGTCGTCACGGCCGGGCTGTCGGCGTTCCTCGACAACGTGACCACGGTGCTGCTGATGACGCCCGTGACGCTGTCGGTGGCGCGACGGCTGGGCATCTCCGCCGCGCCCTATCTCATCAGCCAGATCCTGGCGTCGAACATCGGCGGCACGGCGACCCTCATCGGCGACCCCCCGAACATCCTCATCGGCTCGGCCGCGGGCCTCGACTTCATGGACTTCCTGGTGAACCTCGGACCGGTGGTGCTGCTCATCTTCGGCGTGTTCCTGGTGACCATGGTGGTCATGTTCCGGGGCACCCTCCAGGTACCCGGACCACCAGCGCGAGGCGGCCCTCGAGGCCACCGAGGACTCCATCATCCGGGACAGCGGCCTGCTCATCCGGACGCTCATCGTGGTCGGCCTGACCATCGTCGGCTTCCTGGCCCACTCCGCACTGGGTCTCGAGGCGGCGACCATCGCCCTCCTCGGCGCGACCGCGCTGATGCTCGTGGCCCGGCTCGACCCCCACGAGATGCTGCGGGAGGTCGAGTGGTCGACCCTGTTCTTCTTCGTGGGCCTGTTCATCCTCGTGGAGGCCGTCGTCCAGGCGGGCATCGTGGGCGGCGTGGCGGACATGATCGCGGATGCCACCGCGGGACACGAGGGGGCGACCGCGATGGCGCTGCTGTGGTTCTCGGCCGGGGCATCGGCGATCATCGACAACATCCCGTACACCGCGACCGCCATCCCGGTGGTGCACCAGCTGGTCGCGGGCGGCATGCCGCCCGACGCCCTGTGGTGGTCCCTGGCGCTGGGTGCCTGCCTCGGCGGCAACCTGACCATCGTGGGCGCCTCTGCGAACGTCGTCGTCGCCAACCTCGCGCTGCACGCTGGGCACCCCATCCGGTTCGGCCAGTTCCTGCGCTACGGAGCGGTCGTCGTCGCCGAGTCGATCGTCATCTCCAGTGTCTACGTCTGGGTGCGGTACGTGATGTGACGGGTCGCGACTGACAGGGCGGCTGGCGGCCAGGAGCCGCCCACCTGGTCGATCGCGATCGACCGAGGGCTACCTCGGCTTCGCTGGCGCTCACTGGGTCCTCCTCGGGAATGGTCAGCATGGTACGCGCGGCTCATCCCACCCGACGTTTCATTCGGTCGTGTCATCAGCGACGTCACACGACGGTCGCCATCGTCTCGTCGTGGACCGCCCGATCCCGGCCGGCCACCGATACCGACGAGGAGGTCACATGCACCAGCGAGTCCTGACCATGGGCGCCACGATGGCGCTCATCGGCTCGGCCCTGTTCGTGGGCGGAGCGAGCGCCCAGGGGATGACCCCGCATCCCGCACACATCCACGACGGATCGTGCCCGGCGCCCGGCGCGGTCGTCGGGCCCCTGGTCGATGTCTCGGCCGCATTCATGATGGATGGTGCCGCGACGGTGATGCCGGCCATGGGCTCGACCACGGCGATCCCCGTCGAGGCCAGCTTCACCTCGGTCGTGCCCCCGGCCGGGATCCCGCAGCTCTCCTACGCCGACCTGTTCGCCACCCCGCACAGCATCGTGGTCCACAAGAGCGCCGCCGACATGGGGACCTACATCCTGTGCGGTGACATCGGTGGCCCCGAGATGGGTGCCACGGACATCGCCATCGGTCTCGGTGCCCTCAACGACTCGGGCTACACCGGCATCGCGACCATCCACGACAACGGCGACAAGACGGTCAAGGTCGCGCTCTACATCACCACCGGCGCCGCGATGATGTCCGGGCCGGCCGGGAGCATGATGCCGAGCGGGAGCATGATGCCGGCGGCGAGCATGATGCCGTAGGCGGCGAGCCGTACGGGGTGCGGCCGCTCCCGCGCACGCCGCACCCTCGACGGCCGGATCCGAACGCCTGCCCCTGCTCGTCCTGACGATCGGGCTCGCCCGATGATGTGGCCGGAGATCGGGCCGTCCTAACGGCGCTCGAAGCGCAGGTAGGCCGCGCCTCGCGCATCGACATAGGTCGCCTCGACCGTCTCGACGACACGCAGGACGACTCCACCGCACGCCGGGCAGCGCAGGACCGACCCCGGCGCCCGGACGTAGGCCCGCAGCTCGCCCACGACGCTCACCACGCCGCAGTGGGCGCACCGTCCAGGTACGTCGGTCATGTCCGTGCCGAACGCCGCCGCCAGCGTCCCGCCGAGCGCGTTGCCATCCACCACCTGCTCCTCGACCGGATCGGGCGCCGGCTCGTCCATCACTCGCTCCTCCTCGACGTCATGTCCCGGTCGGACCGAACCGTTCGGTACGGATACGGTCGGCCGCCAGCCCCAGGCCGACCAGCGCATCGGCCGCCGTCTCGACCATCGACGTCGGACCACAGATGTAGGCACGCGCGGCGAGCCCGAGGGGACCGAGCACCCCGGCCAGCATGCGCTCATCGATGCGACGCGTGTACCCGGTCCAGTCGGGCGGATGGGACCGCGTCAGCGTGTGGACGACCTCGAGGCGGTCGCCGGCGGCGGCCAGCCGGTCGAGCTCGCCGCGATAGACGATCTCCGCCTCGTGCCGCGAGCTGGACAGCAGACACGTCGGGACGCGCGAGCTTGCCCGTGCCCGATGGCGGAGCATGGCCATGAGCGGCACGATCCCGATCCGCCCGCCACGAGCAGGAGCGGACCGCCCATGGCCGCCTCCCACACGAAGTAGCCGCCGATGGGGCCGCGGACCTCGAGCCGGTCGCCCACGACGACCTGGTCGTGCAGGAACGACGACACCTCGCCATCCGCGATCCGCTCGACGGTGATGTCGATCTCACCGACGCGCTCGGGCTCGGAGGCGATGGAGTAGCTGCGCTCGACGCTGTAGCCGTCCTGCGCGGTCAGCCGCAGGTCGATGTGCTGGCCGGGCCGGTGGCCGTCCCACGCCGGCAGCCCGAGCGTGAACGACCGGACCGTGGGCGTCTCCTGCCGGATCGCGGTGACCGTCGCGAGGCGCCATTCGATCGTGGGGATGAGTCGGACCTCCTCAGTCGCCGCTGTAGCGCTCTTCGCGCCACTGGTCGCCGCGGTTGTGGTACCCCAGTGACTCCCAGAAGCCCGGCTCGTCGTGCGTCTGCAGCCGAAGACCGCGGAGCCACTTGGCGCTCTTCCAGAAGTACCGTCCTGGCACGACCAGCCGCGCGGGACCGCCGTGCTCGGGCGCGAGCGGTCGACCGTCGTACTCGTAGGCGACGAACGCCTGGCCGTTGAGGACATCTGGGAGCGGTAGGTTGGTGGTGTAGTCACCGTCGGACCAGGCGACGAGGAAGGCCGCCGCCGGGTCGAGGTCGACGTGCTCGAGGAGGGTGTCGACGCTGACACCGCGCCAGCGCATGTCGAGCTTGGTCCACTTCGTCACGCAGCTGATGTCGACCGTCCAGTCGCGGGCGGGCAGCGCGAGCAGCTCCGGCCAGGTCCAGCTGACCGGCTCCCGGACGAGGCCCTCGATGCGCAGGGACCATCGGTCGAGGGGTGTACGGGGTGTCGGGCCGGCGGAGAGCACCGGGAAGTCGGTCGTGAGGTACTGTCCCGGCGGGGTCCGGGAGCGCAGGTCCTCCTCGATGCCGGGCTCGCCGCGACGCCCGACGAACCCCCGTGTGACGAACCGCTCGCTCATGCGCCCTCCGCCCGACATGGTGCACGCAAACCACGGGCGACCGCAACGGTGGGGACGACCAGCCCGGTCACCGAGTGCCCGGAGCCCCGCGTACTCGCGGTAGTCGTTGTCCCGGCGAGCCGCCCGCGGCAGCCAGCCCGACCGCTCGTAGAAGCGGACGGTCTAGGTTAAGACGCACACTTGTCGAGCGGGCACGCCGATCCTCATCGTTTGGTGACCAGTCCCGAGCTGGCGCTCAAGCCGTCGGTGTCACAGGATCGGGGCTGGCCTCCAGGAGCGCCTTCAGCCGGACCGCCTCGGCCGCCTCGCCGTTCCGCACCTCGCGCCCGGCCAGCGGCTCGAGCAGCCTTCGCCAGCCACGCATGCTGAGCTCCCCAGCATAGGTGAGGCGTGTTCCGGTCCCCGACGCCGCGAGCGTCGACACCGCCTTCCAGTCGAGGCTCGGGTGCGTGACCTCGAAGACGATGCGTCGGTCGGGTTCCAGCTCGGTCAGCTCCATCTCCAGCATCCCTTTGATGGGACCCTTCGCGAGGCGGAACCGTCCGCGCATCCCGACCCGCGGGGTATCCGCGCCGTCGAACGACACGTCGACCATGTCGGTCCATTGGGAGTAGCGGTCGGAATCCAGGAGCGCCTCGTAGACCGCGTGCGGCGGCCGCGCGATGGTGACCTCGGATGAGTACCGGATCATGTACCTGCCTCCTGTGCTGCAACCATGCCCGATCCCGCGGCGATCAGCCGTGCGAGTCGGTCCAGCGCGTCGCGCTTCTCGAGCGCGATCGTTTCGAACGCGCCCTCGTCCACGGGTCCGGGTCCCGCGGCCGCCCAGCGAAGGTGCACGCGGGTACCCCCGTCGACCGGGTCCAGATCGGCGGTCGCCTGGACCCCGCCCACGTCGGGGACCGCGAGGCGCCAGCCGATGTGCTCGTACGGCTGCCAGTCGACGACCTCCTCGAGCGTCGCGAGTCGGCCGGTGACGCACGAGGTGATGGTGCCGACCCCGCGTCGACCCGCCACGGACGTCTCCTCGACGACGATCGGCCCTTCCCACAGGCTCCGGAGCGCTGGGTTCGTCAGGTGCGCCCAGATGACCGATGCGTCCCCCGGCAGCGTGGCGTCCACGTCGAGCACGGCGTCGCGATCGGCGACATCGATCCGGCGCAGGCCACTCTCCGCCTGCCAGCGAGCCTCGAGGTCCCAGACGAAGGTCCGGACGCGACCGATGTGTTCGATCGACTCCTCGGCTGCGGTGAGCCCCATCGCGGCGGCATCGAGCCCGAGCGCCTCGACGGCCGGCCCCGTGAACAGGGCGAAACCGGCCGTCCTCGCGTCCGCCGCGACGGCGCCCTTGAGCAACCGGTGGGCGAGGATGACGTCCGTCCCGGCCAGCTCGTCACGGCCAGCGATCCGGCTGTGGACATAGGAGCCGTGATGGACGAACACCTTGAGGTCGAGGCGAGGCGCGAGACGACACGATGCACAATCACAGCTTGTGGCCGCATCGATGCTCCGGAGCCGGCGTCGGAACGCCAGATAAGAGGCCTCGATCGCGTCGATGAGGAGTGAGCCATCCGCGCGCCCGTCCTCGACGAACAGGAAGCCGGCATCCCCCTCGAACTTGGCCAGCCGGAACGGCGGGTCGAGGCGACCGACGATCGTCTCGAGCAGGTCTCCCGCGATGACCGGTGCGTGCTCGAGCTCGCTCCCGGCAAGGTATGCGGTGTAGCCGGTTAGGTCGGCGATGACCAGGAATCCGGTCTCCGGTGTCGCAGCCATGGCCGGACGCTACACCTTGGACCTGCTCCAATGTCAATAGGCACGACGATTTCACTACCCCGCTGCGCCCCGGCCGGGCGCACGCGCTACCAGCGGCGTCATGGCGGGGTCCAGGCCAGGCGATATGGGTACCCCTGGCTTCAGCGGGGCTTCACCGCCTTCGGTGCCATCGCCCCGACATAGGCTAGGGCGCGCCCGATCCAGACCGCGCTCGAAGGCTCGTGCCGCATGCTCGACGGCAGCGAGACGTACCCGCCCATCGGGCGTTCCGCGGGGCCGAACGGGCCCGCGCCGTCGATCGCCAGCAGCTCCGCGGCATCGTTCGCCGGGAGTCGGACACCCACCTGGGCACCGAAGAGACCCATGAACATATTGCCGCCCACGAACGCCCCCAGATTGCCGAACATGGGCTTGACCTCGATGCGCGGGTCATCCGGGACGAGCGACCGGAAGTAGGCCTTATCCTCGTCGGTGGGCCTCGGTATCTCCACCATCTGCCTCCTCTCCTCGGTCGACGACCATCGCCAGCACCTGGTCGCGGGTCGGGCTCATGTTGTGCAGCCGTCGGCCGTGCTCTTGGGTCGCCGCGACGACCTCCTTCTCAGAGCCGCGGATCTCCCAGCCGCAGGCACATCGGACGATCATGGTCCCGGCAGCTCGTTCCAACGTCCGTATCTCCTTACGCGAGCGCGCGGAACGGCTCCGGCGCGTAGCGCGCCAGCACCGCCCTGAAGGGCTCGGACAGGGTGGCCCGCACGACCGGGTCGTCCACTGCCAGCCAGGCGAGGTGACGCAGACCGTGCTCGATGACCTGTCGGTGGTCGATCGCCTCCGGTGCGGTGGTGGCGCCCGAGCGCGCCAGCTCGGCGCGGTCCACGGTGACGCTGTCCATCGTACCCACCTGCCCGGGCTCGATGACCACGATGAAGCTCAGGATCACCGCGTCACGGTCGCGCCGCCAGGAGGTCGAGTGCACCAGCAGCGGCGGCCCGATGACGTCCCGGACGATGCGATCGACGACCTCCACAGGATGGTCGGCGGCGCCCAGCTCGAGCAGCCACGGCGCGGCCCCGCTGGGTCCGGTCCATGCGATCCGGTCGCCGTCGAGCCAGACCACGTAGACCTCGGCCTGCACGGGGCCCTCGACATCCCAGGCACGTTCCCACCCGTTCACCAGACCTGGCCGCCCCCCCGCATGATGGCGCGCTCCCTGGCCGTCTTCGGCGGTGCGAACCGGAACTGGACCTCCGTCCCCGCGGGAGTGGGCTCGAACTCGATGGTCTGTGGCGGAGCGGAGGTCGGGACCGAGGCGGTGTACATCGCCTGGGCCGTCGTTACCCGGAGACGCTGGCGGCCATCCTCCTCCTGCCATCGCCGCTCCAGGTCGAGCACCCAGGCCCGGACCTCGCCGATGACCTCGTAGGTCTCCGCGATAGCGGTCATGCCGAGTGCGGCCGGGTCGATGGCCATCGCGTCGATGCAGGACTGGGTGATGAGTTCATTGGCGCTCGCGCCGAGCTGCCCGACGACATCGTTCTTGAGCAGGCGATGGACGACGATCACGTCCGACCCCATCAGCTCGTCCCGGCCGGCCATCTTCTGGTGGCTCGCCAGACCGTGATGGACGACGAACTTGAGGTTGAGGTCGGGGATCCGGACACAGGCGTTGCACTCGCAGCTCGTCGCCTGGCGGACGTCACGGCGGCGCCTGCGGAAGCCGAAGGACTGCGAGGGCTGCACTCTCCTTACTCCGTTGCCATCCGCTTGTCGAGACGGTTATCCACGATCTCCCCTCCGGGTCGGACGGTATCCACCGGCCGGCCCAGCATACTTCGATGCTTGGACCCAGACGCAGAGGGCCTCGGCCAAGCCTGGCTGCATGCCCAGGCGGGCCTGCCGACCGGATGGCAGCCGGAGGCCCTGCGCCGCGCCTCGGATGGCCGGGCGCCCGACCAGCGGTCGGACGACTGGATTGCCGTCGCCTTCGGCCTCGACGGCGAGGAGCCCCACCTGAGCTACATCGCGACCGCTTCGTAGACCCGCACGGTCGAGGCGAACGGGCAGCCAGCGAGCAACTCCCGGGCCGCCTCGAGGCTCTCGGCCGAGACGATCGAGTAGCCGGTCGCGGCACCGTCCACCGCCGACAGCTGGCGATCGCCGGCTGCGCTGACCTCCAGCCCCTGGCCGAACGGGTTGCCACTATCGACGAACCGATCGCCGACCGTGGCGAACCAGCTCTGCCACGAGGCCTGGATCTCGGGCTTAGGCTCCCACTGGTCGTGGAACAGGAGCAGGTACTTCTTCACGGTGCCTCCTTCATGGTGTCCGTTGCTCGGGTCAGGTATGGCCAGTAGTTTTCGAGACTCTCGGCATCGGCCCCCCAGTGGGCATGGAACTCACCGAGCCAGTCCCGGAGAGCGAGGAGCGGTGCTCGACCGAGCGCCAGGAACGTCGTCCGCCCAAGCTTCCGCCGTCCCACCAAGCCGGCCCCTTCGAGCACGCCCACATGCTTGTTGATGGCCGGCAGCGAGAGACCACGCAGCTCCGCGAGCCGACTGATCGAATGAGGATGCAGGGCGAGCAGGCGCACGATCTCGCGACGGTGCCGATTGGCGAGGGCCCCGAGCACCCGATCCAGCTCATCTGAGACGTCGGTCACGACCGCCTCTTATAGTTCACCAATCAGTGAACCATAAGGCAGCCAGTGCGCGCTGTCAAACACGATCGGCGCGAGCGCGACGAAGCACGCCCTTGGTCGCTTCGGTGTGGGCTTTCCGACCTGTATCAACGACACTGTGATTCACAGTTTCTGTGAGACTGTGTTATCGTCTGCTCATGAAGAACATCACCGTCTCCGTGCCCGACGAGGTCTACCGCGCTGCTCGGATCCTGGCAGCCGAGGAGGGTCGATCGGTCAGCGGCATGGTGGCCGCCTATCTGCGGTCGGTTGCCGGAAGGGGGACCGAGTTCGCACGGCTGGAGGCGCAGCAGCGTCGCATCCAGTCACAGATCACGCGCTTCCGGGCGTCGGACCGACTGGGACGAGACGAGGCTCACGACCGTGCGCTTCGTTGACACCAACATCCTGCTATACGCCATCTCGGCGGATCCGGCGGAGCGCCGCAAGGCGGCGCGGGCGGACGAGATCCTGGACGCTGGAGACGTCGGCCTGTCAGTCCAGGTGCTCCAGGAGTTCTACGTCCAGGCGACGCGGGCCAATCGAGCCGATGCCATCACGCACGACCAGGCGGCGGGCCTGATCGAG
The DNA here is from genome assembly GCA_963760625.1 of uncultured Chloroflexia bacterium. GTDB lineage: Bacteria > Chloroflexota > Limnocylindria > Limnocylindrales > CSP1-4 > JAFMJV01. Next base: position 45,744 of record CAVXDU010000005.1, on the reverse strand, counting down.
TCGTGGTGCCGGTTCCCGCTCCAGGTGACGACCGTCGACGTGATGCGAGCGGCCCTGGCCACGCGACAGCGCTTCGGGATCCCCTACTGGGACGCCGCCATCCTCGAGGCCGGTCGGGCGCTTGGCTGTGCCGTAGTCCTGTCCGAGGACCTGGACGCCACCACCGACTACGACGGCATCCGGGTCGTGAACCCCTTCGACACCGAGCTGGCTGACTGACTACTTGGTCGGGCGCTCACGGCAGGGGTAGCTTGACGCCGTCGGCCGTGACGCCACACGCGGCGTCACAACGCACGACCGACCCGTTGCGTGGGTAGCCCCACCCACCCATCGCCGGGTGCACCAGGGTCTCCACGACGGTCATCGGTAGGATCGCGGTCCTATTTCATGGCCGCCACGGTCGGGACCCGGAGTCGGCTACGTCTGATGGGCCCCCGGCTGGGTGACGGCCACCGGCTCGAGCACGACGACCGCGGTCTCGCCGGAGCGGCGGGTCGCATAGCCGTCGACGTCGTCACCGAGGTCGTTCCAATGCGACCACAGGCGCGGGCGCTCATCGCCGGTCGCCACCCGTGCCCGGACCGCACGGGGCCCGTCGGGCAGCTCGACGGTCGCGTCGGGATGCGCCTGGAGGTTCAGCCACCAGTCGGGCTCCGCCTCTCCCCAGCCATTCATGGCGAGCGTGATCAGGTTCGGGCCGTCCTCGTAATAGCCCAGGATGGCGATGCGTTCCTTGCCGCTGCGACGTCCGACCGACCGGAGACGGAGCATCCCCCAGCGGTCGGGCTTCGGGCGACGCAGGCCGACACGTCCGCCGGTGACCCGATACACGGCCCGGTGGCCCGCCCAGAACGTACGGATGAACCAGCGCGGCGGGAGCCGCGGTGACGTGTGATGAGTGCCGGCGACAGATGCCGTGCTGTCGGGATCCTGGTCGGCCATCACCGCCCTCCGTGCGTGCTTCGTGCGTGCTTCGCGCTCCAGTGTCCCATGGCTCAAGTCGAACCGGCATGTCTCACGACTCTGCGTTGTCGACTTGGTCTGGTGGTGGTGGGAGCACAGGCCCTGGAGGTTGCCCGGCTCCTGGCTCCGGCCGCGGACCTTGGCCACCGACGTGGTAGACGTCTGTCGCAGGACGATCCCAAGACGGGCCTCGCCAACCGGCGTCCACTGGCAGGCGGGGTGCCGCAGCGGCGACGCGGCCTTCGTCCGGAGGTCGAGGCCTTCGGGAGCACGCGCGGCGTAACAGCCTGGGCCGGGAACGTGGGCCGAGAGCTGCGCCCGGCCGGCACGAGCGTGACTCGGGGTCAGGGCCCGTGCTTCGATCCTCAGCGTCGGGGTCCGCGAAGCTACCTTCGTCGACGGGATCGGACTACTTCTTGATGTAGATCACCATCGTCGATGGGATCATCCCGGCTCGCTTCGCCGTCGCCGCCAATTCCGGCGCGAAGGAGCCTTGGGCTGCCTGGAAGGCCTCCAGGTCGGGGACATCCCATGTGCTGGCGACCTGGTTGCTCCCATCCATGGCGACGTAGCTGGACCCGTCCGATGCGACGGCTGACATCGCCGGGACCATCTCCGCCTTGAACTTCAACCACTCCTCGACATCGTTGACCGCTGCGGTGACGATGACCTGGGGCATGACGGCTCTCCTTCCGGGGCGACTGGAGTCGGCTCGAGCCTAGGCATGCCGACCGGCTCCGAGGAGCTGGAGTATGCCCCCTCGGGGTAACGCGTTGTGCGTCGTTGGCATCGGGCGGCATGTGTGCGTCGAACGATCTCGACACCGACTTGAACGAAACTGGTCCCCGATCATCCATACCAAGTGAGAGGTCATCATCCGGTGACCCTCACGTGGAGGTCCGGTGGACCGAGGTCTGGTGGAACGGGCGCGCGATGGCGACCAGGAGGCGTACGAGCTCCTGGCGGCGGAGTTGGCCCGTCCCCTGTTCGGGGTGGCGCATCGGATCCTGCGCGACCTCGACGCCGCCGAGGACGCCGTCCAGCGCGCGCTGGTCGGTATCTGGCGGGACCTGCCGCGGTTGCGGGACCTCGACCGCTTCGACGCCTGGAGCCACCGGCTCGTGGTGCGGGCCTCGCTCGAGGAGGCCCGTCAGCGCCGCCGGCACACCCACGTCCGGGAGCTGCCATCGGACGAGCCGACAACCGCAGACCCATCGGGAGCGGTGCTGGCTCGCGACGCGCTCGAACGTGCCTTCATCCGATTGACACCGGAGCACCGCGCCGTCGTGGCACTCCACCACTACGCCGGGTTCCCGCTGACGGAGATCGCGGTGATCATGGGCGTGCCCGACGGCACGGTCAGGTCACGCCTGCATTACGCGATGCGCGAGCTTCGTTCGGTCCTTGGCGCACCCGAGGTACCGCCACGGAGCGAACCTGTCGCGGTCGCCGAGGTACGCCGGTCATGAGCGAGCTCGATCGCTTCGACCGCACGATCCTCGACTGGCTCGCTGACGCGAGCCCGATGGACGTCCCCAGCCGCGTCGTGGACGCGGCCACCGCCGAGGCACGCCGCACGAGGCGTGCTCGGACCCTCCCTCCCTTCATCACGAGGTTCCTTCCCATGAGCACCAACGTCGCGGTTGGTTCAGCACCGCCGCTCGAACGACCCCGTCTCCTGTTCGCGGTGCGACCGATGTGGGCCATCGCCCTGACCCTGCTGGCCCTCGCACTCATCGGCGCGGCGCTCCTGTCGGTGGGTGCCAGCCCGTCACCGCCAGCGGTCGTCGGCAACGGCCTCATCGCCTTCGACTCCAACGGCGACATCTGGGTCTCGATGGCCGACGGCTCCGGGCGAGAGCAGTTGACCTCGGGACCGGACATCGATATCGATCCATCCTGGTCCCCAGACGGCTCGCGCCTCGCGTTCTGGCGCTTCGCGAACGCGAGGATTACGGACGCGACGGGCTTCCCGCAATTCGTGGCGGATGTCGTCTTCGCGCCTGGGGCTGCTGCCTCGCTCGTCATCATCGACGACGCCGGGTCGGATGCCAGAACCCTCATCGACAGCGTCATCCCGCGGCCCCGACATCCCGGTTGCGTGGTCCCCCGACGCCACGAGCATCGCCTACACGCGATCGGTGGGTGGCTCCAGCCACGTCGCCGTCACCGGCCTCGGCGACGCGCAGACCCAGGTCGTCGCCACGCCAGGCGAAGAGCCGGCCTGGTCGCCCGACGGCTCCCAGATCGCCTACTCGGTCCCCGGCACTGGGATCTTCGTCGCGGCATCCGATGGAAGCGGCCCACGTCAGCTCACACAGGCCCCGGTGACGGGGAGCCTCGCCCAGCCCGACTGGTCGGCGGACGGCAGCCACATCGTCCTCGGTGCCGGGCCCGACGGTGCGCACGACATCTGGGTCGTGGGCGCTGACGGTAGCGACCCCCACGCCCTCGTGGCGACCCCCGGAGATGACTGGCTGGCCGACTGGTCCCCGACGGGGGCGGCGATCGCCTACGAGCAGAAGGCTCCCGGGTCGGACGGCTATGCGTTCTCGCTCGTCGACCCCGACGGCACCGCCGCTGCCAGGGCCCGACTTCACACAGAGCAATCCTGGGACGCTCGCGTGGTCCCCCGACGGCACGCGGTTGCTGGGGTTCGTCGATGACCCAGGGGCGATCACGAACGCCCTCCAGGTGCTCGACGCCTCAGCGGCGGAGCCGGCCATGACGATCGAGGCGGAGAACAACGTCGGCGCTGTGACCTGGCAGCGGTTGGCGCGCTAGCCGAAATCAGCGCCCGCGACCCGCATTCAATTTCGTCGGCGTTCAGGCATGCACGGGTATGCATCGTCCGTTGATGTGCGGGGCGTAGACTCCGTGCCCATCCCACCCGAAGGAGGATCCCGATGGACCACGCCGCGACCGTGCGTCGCTGCTACGACCTCATCAACGCCGGGGACATCGACGGCTTCGGCGCCCTGCTGGCCCCCGACTTCGTCGAGCACGAGGAGACGCCCGGCCTCGAGCCGACGAGGGAAGGCGTCATGCGGTTCTTCCGGATGTACCGCGCCGCCTTCCCCGACCTGCGCATGGCCGCGGAGGACGTCATCGCGAGCGGCGACAAGGTCGTCGTGCGAGCGAGGGCGACCGGGACCCACAAGGGTGAGTTCATGGGCATGCCCGCGACCGGCAAGAGCATCGACGCGCAGCTCATCGACATCATGGGCATGGGCGCCGACGGGCTCCTGCACGAGCACTGGGGCGTCGTGGACCAGCTGAAGATGATGCAGCAGCTCGGCGTCGTGCCGGAGGGCCCTCCCGCCTGAGCTGACGCCCGATCCGGGCGACGGCGCTCACGGCGGCCGCCGGCGCCAGGACCGCGAACGGGACGCCCAAGCTGCCACCATCCTGCCCCATGCGATCGATCTGCGTGGATGAGCTGTTGCCGCCCAGCTTCGGATCCGAGTGGAGAGCATGTTGAGCGCTCAGCCTGTTCCCTGGTCGGCGAGGGCCGCTGGCGCGTCGTTGATCCTTGAGGCCATCGGCTTCGGAGGCTCGATGCCCATAGCGCTGGGATACCTGGCGCGCCGTGGCGAGCTGCCCATGACGCCGTGGGGATTCCGCGCGTTCGGTGGCCCGTTCGAGCGGCTCGGCCGCCGACGCTTCGCGCTGCTGGGTGCCGCGCTCATGGGCGTCAGTGCATTGGAGGCTGTCGCTGGGGTGTGGCTCGTGCAGGGGCGCCGACGCGGCGCGTTCCTGGGCCTGGCGCTGACACCGTTTGCGACCGTCCTTGGCATCGGCTTCGCGCTGCCGCTCTGGTTGGCACCCATCCCGGTCCGGACCGTGATCATGATTCGCACCTGGCGTCGCCTCCGATAGGGACGCGACCGTTGTAACTCAACGCGGCACACAGGCTGCTTGCCCCGCCGGCCTAGGATATGACGTTGGGTCGTGATCCCCCCGTCCACTCCGCCGCCGTCGACTCGTCCGGGTGACTCGGAGAGGCGGGCCTTGGTCGTGTCAGACGTGGCCTGTGTCTTCGTGTGCAGCTGGCTCGTTGACCGCGGCCTGCTCCTGGGCGGCTGTCACCGCCGCACGAACAGTCCGGTATACCTGCCGCGACCCGATCGTCTCCAGCGTGCCCGTCTTGCGCATGAGCTCGAGGTTGTCCGTGCCCACGTTCACGAGGAGGATCCGGACGTCATTCCTGTGCAGCTCGGTGGCGAGCTTCGCGAGCATCGCATCGCCGTCCATGTCCATCATGATCACGGCGCTCATGTCGATCACGACCGTGTGCGGCGCGTTCGTCCGGACCAGGTCCATCACCGACCGGCGGAAGTCCTCGGCATCCGCGAAGAACAGCGGCCCGTGGACCCCGGCCACGACGATGCCCGGCGTCAGCTCGGCCTCGGGGTGATGGTCGGCATGGACGTAGACGTTCTGCTCCCGGTCGAAGGCCATCAGGCGGGTCGGAGACTTCGATGCGGCGACGATGAGCAGGAGCAGCGACACGGCGATGCCCGCCACGACACCTGCGAGCACACCGACGAAGAACACCACGAGCGCCGTGGCCGCGAAGCCGGCGAGGTCTCGGCGGCTGAGCCGGTAGTGCTGCAGGACCTCGACCTTGACCAGGCTGATGCCGGCATCGATGACCACCGCACCGAGCACGGCCTGCGGGAGGTCCTCGAACACCCCCGCCAGGAACAGCACGGTGAGCAGGATCGAGTCCGGCGCAGATGAGCGAGGCCAGCTGCGTCCTCTGCCCGGCCTGGTCGGACACGGCCGTCTTGGACAGGCTGCCTTCGACCGCGAACCCACCCAGGAGTCCGCTCGCGGCGTTCGCCGCACCCTGGGCGACCATCTCCTGGCTGGCATCGATCTCGTAGTCGTACTTGGCGCCCTCCGCCTTCGCCGCGGCGAGCGACTCGGAGAAGCCGATGAAGATGATGGCCAAGGACGCGAGGACCAGGTCGAACAGGCCGACACCGGGCAGGGCGGGCCACACGACCGAGGGCAGCCCGGTCGGGATGGGGCCCACGACGGCCACCCCCTCCTCGCCTAGCGAGAGCGCCGAGGAGACGATGATGCCGAGCACGACGACGATGATCGTCCGGGGCAGCCTCGGCACGTACCGTCGCATGAGCAGCAGTAGCGCCACGCTGCCGGCCCCAAGTGCCAGCGTGGTCCGGTCCGTGTCGGGCACGGACTGGAGTACACCGATGAGCACGTCGAAGTAGCTGCCGGTCGCCTTGGGCACGCCCAGGATCTTGGGCATCTGGTCGACGATGAGCCCGATGCCGAACCCGAAGGTGAAGCCTCCCAGCACCGCGCCCGACAGGAAGTTCGAGACCCAGCCCATGCGGAACAGTCCGAGCAGGACGTACACGACCCCGGCGGAGACCGCGAGGGTGGCCGTGTAGGCGATCCATTCCGACGAGCCCGCGGCCGCCCATCCGGCGATCACGGCCCCGGACACCGCCGCGATCGCGGCGCTCGGCCCGGTCACGACCTGCCCGGCGGTGGCGAAGAACGCGTAGCCGATGAGCGAGCCGAGGGCGGCATACAGGCCGTATTGCGCCGGAACGCCGGCGATCGACGCGTAGGCGATCCCCTGTGGGACGAGCAGCGCCCAAACGGACAAGGCGGCGATGGTGTCGAACCGCAGCCATCCCGCCTGGTAATTGGGCAGCCAGTCCAGGATCGGAAGATATGTCTTCACGCCCCTGGTCGATGCCTGCGGCCCTGGCTCAGCAGATCGTGCCATGGTGCAACTCCGTGAGTGGCAACGCTCCACGGGTATGATGGGGTCACAGGGCTCGTTTGATGCGGCCTGATCGTCACTGGCCTCATCGGATCGGTGCAGTCGGACCGGTTCTGAACGATGACGTGGCGATGCTGGCAGCTTGCCGCGCGCCATGTGACGCGATAGGAGTGATGATGGCAACGGAACCCAGGAAGGTCAGCTCCAAGGCGGCCGTGGCGCGCGCGGTCGGGTCGGAGGATCTGGAGGCCGGAGCCGGCCTGCTCGACGCCGCGGCCGACGCGGCCGGTGAATCGGTGGTCCTCACTGCGGTCGGGAGTGCCGACCTGACTCGTGGTGAGGATCAGCTGGAAGCCGCGTCGGCGCTCGACGACCTGAGCGACATCGCGGGGGCGAAGGGTGTCCGGGATGCGGCCGCCGGGGCGATCACCCTTGGCGCGGCCGAGGATGCCGCTGCCGTCGGAGCGCTCATGGCCGCGGTCACCGTCGACGACCTCGAACGCGGCATGCTCCTGGCCTCGCTCTCGGGGCAGCTGCGGGTCGCTGGCGACGTCGTGGACCTGATGCGGATGCCCGTGTTGTCCGAGTTCCTCGGGCTGAAGGGGCGCCAGTTGCGAGGCCTCGCGGTCAATGAGATCGGACGGGCTATGGCCGCGGCCGCCCTGGCCGAGGGCATGAACGCGATGGCCGACCGCCTCGCCGCACTGGGCCTCGGCGAGGTCGCCGCAGGATCCGCGAACTCGACACGGCCGATGCCCTGCTCGACGCCCGCGACGAGACGGCAACCGCGGGTGTCCGATCGGCGGCCATGGGGGTCGCCGAGCTGTCGGCAGCCAAGGCAGAGGCCAAGGCGACGCGACAGCTCGCGGGCGCAGGGGTCGTCATGGTCGCCCAGGGTGCGGAGGAGGTCGGCACCGCCGAGGGCCTGGAGGCCTCGGCCAAAAAGGCGAAGAGCGGCAAGGGGCGAACCACCCGCAAGCGGTAGGCACCTGGCGAGGTCAGGTCTCGGGCATTTGACCCCGAACCGCAACCAACCGTAACCAAAGCGCGCCAGACACGGCCCGCTGCGGTTCCGTAGCATCGCCCGCGGTGCGCCGAACGCGAGGTGGGCGCGGCGCCGCTGCCGGTCCACCGCGAAGCGCGCCGGGCTGGTTTGCACGAACGAGGGGAGAGTCGCGGATGCTTGCTGCCCAGCCATCGGAACGTAACCAGATCATCGTGCCGGTCGTGGTGTTGCTGGTCATCCTGGGCATCTCGATCGGGATCGGGATCGAGACGACCAACGGCAGCACCGCTGCCGGAGCAGCCCCCCGTCGACGCGGGTGCCACCGCCTGGATGCTCACCTCGACGGCCCTGGTGCTGCTGATGGTCCCCGGCCTGGCCATGTTCTACGGCGGGCTGGTACGGACCAAGAACGTCCTGGGCACGATGATGCATAGCTTCGCCGCGATGGCGGTCGTCGGCGTGATCTGGGTCGTGGTCGGCTACGCGCTGGCCTTCGGCCCGAACGCCCTGGGCGGCTGGATCGGCTGGGACCCGGGCGCTCGTCCTCCTGCGGAGCATCGACGGCACCGTCGCGAGCAACGGCATCCCGGATCTCGTATTCGCGATGTTCCAGGGCAAGTTCGCCATCATCACCCCGGCCCTCATCGCGGGCGCGTTCGCCGAGCGCGTGCGGTTCCGCGGCTACGTCGTCTTCATCGCGCTGTGGAGCGTGCTGGTGTACAGCCCGCTGGCGCACTGGGTGTGGGCCCCGGACGGCTTCCTGTTCCAGGCGGGCGACATCGACTTCGCCGGTGGCACGGTCGTCCACATCTCCGCGGGCATCAGCGGCCTGATCGCCGCGCTCTACCTGGGCGCTCGGCGCGGCTATCCGCGCACCGCCATGCACCCCAACAACCTGGTCATGGTGATCATCGGAGTCGGCCTCCTGTGGGTCGGCTGGTTCGGCTTCAACGCCGGCAGCTCGCTGTCCAGCGGCGTGAAGACCGCGCAGGCGCTGACCGTGACCCAGGTCGCCGCCGCCGTCGGGCGCCGTGGCCTGGATCTGCATCGAGGCCGTGCACCACCGAAAGGCCACCGGCCTCGGGCATCGCGTCGGGCATCCTCGCCGGCCTCGTCGCCATCACGCCCGCGGCGGGCGTCGTCACCCCGGCGGGTGCCGTGGCGCTGGGCTTCATCGCCGCGGTCCTGTGCTACGGGGCGATCCTGCTCAAGAACCGCCTCGGCTACGACGACACGCTCGACGTGTTCGGTGTCCACGGCGTCGCGGGCATCGCGGGCGCGGTGCTGCTGACCTTCTTCATCCGCGCGGTCGACATGCCCGCGGGCAAGGACACCCTCTCGCAGCTCGCTCGTCCAGGTGTTCGGCGTCCTGGTGACCCTTGGGTACGGCGCGATCATGTCCATCGTGCTGGTGGTATTCGTGCAGAAAGCCTTCGGCCTGCGCCTCGGGTACCACGGGCGAGATGGCCGGCATGGACCATGAACTGCACGGCGAGCACGGCTATGGCCTGCTGAACCTGAACTAGCCGAGCGCTGGGAGACGCAACGATGAAGCTGATCGTCGCCATCATCCAGCCGGACAAGGTCGACGAGGTACACCAGGCCCTGATCGATGCCGAGATCTTCCGCATCACGGTGGGCCGCGTGACTCGGGCCATGGTCGTCAGGAGGACCCGGAGCTGTATCGCGGTGAGGAGGTCGCCCCGAGCCTGATCCCCAAGGTCCGCCTGGAGATCGCCGTCAACGAAGCCTTCATCGAACCGACGATCGAAGCCATCCTGGCGGCCGCGAGGCACGGCGACGGAGTCATCGGCGACGGCAAGATCTTCGTGCTGCCGCTCGAGGAGGTCATCCGCATCCGGACGGGCGAACGCGGCGGAGAAGCCATCTAGAGCAGACTTGGGCGCCAGCACGACCCAGCGCGCTGACCACGGGGCCGTGCGGCACCGGAGCCTGAGGACCGTCTCGACCAGATCTTCCGCGGGCGGTGGTGTGGCGCGCGCCGCGTACACTCGAGACCATGCCCCACCAGAACGCCGAAGCCGAGTGGCGGGCGCTTCTGACCGGTGACCGCGCCTTGACGTCTTCGCCCTTGGACCAGTCGACGTGGACCGCTGATCGTTCAGCGAGTAGATCAGGGCTCCCCATCAGGAGTCCTCCGATGCGCGTGAGACATCTGAGTCAGTGTACGGGGTGATCTGGAGCACTTGGGTCGAGTCGCACCGCGCCAAACGACCGTTGCTCGAAGTACGGGGGTCCTGCGGACCCTCACTGGCGACCGCCCTATCCTTGGGAACGATCACCGACCGGCTTGGAGGCATAGCCCGTGCGTCACCGCCCGAAGGCCGCTGCGACATTGCTGTTCGCCGTTGTTGCTATCTGCGCTAGCGCCTGCGGCGGCCATCCAGGCCGCTGACACGACCGTCCGCCTTGACGCCGATGGACACGAACCTCCTCCACAACTCCGGGTTCGAGTCGGTCCGCAGCGACGGGTCGCCGAAAGGCTGGACGGTCGACGGCGACGTGCACACCGAGACGTTCGGCACCAGGGCCTGGCCGTACCCGGCCTACGGCAGCGAAGTATCACGGCGGCAAGCGCTACCTCGCCTGCGGCAAGCACTCCGGGCTCGTCCGCCAGACCGTCCCCTTCAATGGCCAGCGCGTGCGAGGCCAGTTCCACTTCCGGGCACGGCTGCAGGTCAACTTCGGCGGCGTGATCGACCACCGGATCCGCGTCACTCTCAAGGCCACTGGCTCGGGTCCCGACGGATACGGGGAGAAGCTGCGGGTGATGGATATCACCAACAGCTACAAGAAGGCGTTCACGGCCATCACGCTGCCGGAAGGTGACCGATCGTCTCGAGGTCACCGTGAAGCTGATCCGCAAGCCTGGTGCCGCCAACTGCCGGATGGTTGCCGACACGGTCAGGCTGGACGTCATCAAGTTCTGATCGAGCGGGCAGCGGGCCTGGGGTGGTCAGCCGACCGTGAGCATGGAATGGCCGTGCTACTGCGGTAGCTGTACCTGCCCGTCCTGGATCAGCCAGCTGGACCGCCTCGTGGACGGCCTGCAGGGACGAGTACCGCGGTCGGTACCCCAGCAGGCGCTCCGCCTTGGCGATGCTGTGGCTGGGGCTGTGCGAGATGTGCTCCACGGTCGCGTGCGCGTTGGCCTCCGACACCGTCGCGCGCCACTCTGGCCACGGCAGGAACACGAGCCGGGCCGGCTGCCCGAACCACGCGGCGACCGCCTCGGCGTAGCCACGCAGCGTCACCGCTGCGGGCGACACCACGTGGAAGCTCTCGCCCACCGCCGCGCTCCAGTTGCTGAGCGCGCGCTCGAATCCCTGTGCCACATCGTCGGCGTGCACGTGATGCACCGTCTCAAGGCCCATGTTCGGCAGTGCCAGCTCCCGACCGGCGGCCAACTGAGTGAACACCGCGGGGTCGAAGTGGCCGGCAGGATTGAGGGGCGCCCAACCCGGCCCGACGATATGCCCCGGGTGGAGCACGGTCGCAGGAAACCCGGTACGTCGCGCCTCGTCCATGAGATACGCCTCGATCGCCGCCTTCTGGACGCCGTACTCGCCGAAGGGCGCCCGAGGCTGGGCCTCCGTCGTCGGCACGACCGCACTCGGCCCGTGCACCCATACGGTTCCGGTAGACAGGAAGTGCTGCACCCTGCCGCGCAGCGCCTCCACCAACTGGCGGGCACTGTCAACGGTGAAGCAGATCATGTCGATGACGGCATCCGGCCGGAGGTCCAGGATCTGCGCGCCGAACGTCCCCGCCGCCTCGGCGGCCGGTCGATCGATCGCATGTCGCTCGACTGCTGCCCACGCGCTGTGTGCCTGATAGGGCTCCCGTTCGCCCCGACTCACCACGATCACATCGTGGCCGGCTGCGACCAGTCGCGGCACCAGGTAGGTGCCGACATGTCCGCTCCCGCCGATGATCACGACTCGCATGGCCACCGGACTGTACCAGCACGAGCACCTGGAAACGGGGCCGACGTCGTTGATCGCAGCCTCGGCCTTGAGCACGCGTTGCGTTCACGGACCGTATGACTGGCGCTCGAACAGTGGCATCATCGTGGCGCCAACTTCTGGGACCCGGTGAAGGAGGGAGTGTCCAATGTCGGACGTGCCGTACGGCCGGGTGCAGGTCATCGTGAACCCCGCGTCGGGCAAGAACGAGCCGATCCTCAATGTCCTGGACGACGTATTCCACGCGTACGGTGTCGATTGGGACGCCCGGGTCACCCATGCATATGGGGATGCGGGCCGGCTTACTCGCGCCGCGGTCGATGACGGCGTCGACCTCGTGGCCGGCTACGGCGGCGACGGCACGCAGCACGAGGTGGCGAACGCCCTCGTCCGCGCCGCGCGCGAGACGGGTCGCCTCGTGCCATTGGGGATCCTTCCCGGCGGCACCGGCAACGGCTTCTCGCGTGAGGTCGGCACCCCGCGCACGCTCCGGGAGGCGACGGAGCTGCTGTGCACCAGCCGACGGACGCGGCTCGTCGACGTGGGACGCGTCACGGTGAGCGCCGACGGCGCGACCCGCGAGGAGCTGTTCATCCAGCGGCTCTACCTGGGCATGGAGCCCGAGCAGCAGACGAGCCGGGAGGAGAAGGATCGCTTCGGCGTCCTTGCCTATCCCGTGTCCCTCGTGAAGCGACCCGCGGCCGCCGGGGAGCATCACCGCTACCGGGTCCAGGCGGACGGCGAGCTGATCGAGCCCAGCGGCAACCGGATCTACCTCGTCAATTCGGGCATGACCGGCTCAGGCGTGCGGATCATGCCCGGCTACTCCATCGAGGACGGGCTGCTCGACTGCTTCCTGCTCGACCGCGACACCCTCGCCACGCTCACGAGCGCTGCCGCGCGCTTCCTCGACCTTCGTGGCGCGACGGCGTCGCGCTACTTCCGGCGCTGCCGGACGATCTTCGATCTCGGCCGAGCCCGATCAGGCCGTCTGGGCGGACGGTGAGTACGTCGGGCGCACACCGGTGACGGCTGACGTGCTGCCGGGGGCACTCAGCGTTGTCGTCCCCTGACGAACCACCCAGACTCGGGCTGTTCCATCGCAGTTTCGATCGCCTGTACCCGGCGATACGGTTCACGTACGAGCGGCTGCTCGGCCATGAATGGTTCACCCAGGTCACGCCCAGGCTGTGGCTTGGTGGTGCACCGACCTATCAACGCGACCTCGACGCCGTGCTAGCGCTTGGCATCACGGCCGTGGTCGACCTGAGGGCCGAGCGGGATGCCGCCGAGGAATTCTTCGCCCAGCACAGCATCGCATCGCGTCAGTACCGGGTGCCCGACACCGCGGTGCCCGGCCCCGAGGTCCTCACCGACGCCGTCGCCTGGATCGGCGCACGGGTCGACGAGGGACGGGTGGTCCTGATCCACTGCGCCAAGGGTCGAGGGCGATCAGCCACCGTCCTCGCGGCCTACCTGATGAAGACCGAGGCGATGTCGTTCGACGCAGGTCGAGGCCCTCCTGCGCGACAAGCGACCCCTGGTCAAGCTCCAGACCCGGCACCGCGTGGTGCTCGAGTCCTGGATCGAGACGCAGGAGATCGACAGCGGGAGGCGGCAATGCAAGCACCGTGATCGCGTGAGCCGGGCTCCGAGGCACGAGCATCCTCTGGGAGCCTTGGCCTGCGTCGCGTTGGGGCTATCGCCGCTGGTCGATGGCTCGACCGCGGCCGCGACACCCGACCCGTCGATCGCACGCCGCGGTCATGTCGCCAGATGGCCCTACGGCATCCGGGGCAGCCGCTCCTTCGAGCAGCCCCGGGGCATCCCCGTCGAGCGTCGATGGTGAGGGTCGCCGTCGTCGGGGACATGGTCTGTCCGATCAGGTGCCCGAGATCGCCGGACGTGGCGGCGCTGGTGGCCAGCGTCCAGCCGGATGCCTTCCTGGGACTCGGCGACATGCTCAACAACACCGATGACTGGTCGATCTATGACGCTGAGTGGGGCGCGCTGAAGGCGATCACCTACCCTCTGCCGGGCAACCACGAGTACACCGCCGGCGTTGATGCCTACAACGAGTACTGGGGCGACGCCGCGCATGCTCCACTCCACTACTACAGCTACGACCTTGGAAGCTGGCATGTCGTCGCTCTCAACGGCGAGTTGGATACGTCGCGTCGGCTCGGCCCAGGAGGCGTGGTTCCGGACCGACCTCGCGGCCCATCCATCCGCCTGCACCATGGTCCTGATCCATGGGCCACGCTGGTCAAGCTCCACGGATCACCCATCCGACCCGAGCCTGCAGGCGCTCTGGGGACGCCGCCGTCAGCGCCCACGTCGACCTGTGGCTCTCGGGGCACAACCACCTCTACGAGCGGTTCGTGGCGCTCGACGCCGACGGTTTGCCACTCGAGGAGGGCACCACGGAGGTGGTCATCGGCACGGGTGGTCGTCAGCTGCACCGCTTCGACCGCGAGCCCTTGACCGGTGAGGTCGTTCGCGATAACGAGACGTTCGGGATCGGGCTCTTCACGCTCGGGGACGGCACGTGGAGCATGGAGTTCGTGCCGATCCCAGGACAGACCTTCACCGACACCGCCTCAGGCACCTGTCACTAGACCTGCGGGTGAGCGCCAAGCCGACCGGCTGCACCCGCGCTCCGGCCGATGGCCTTCACGCTGGGTAGGATCCATCACAGCGCCTTGATGGCGGCGAGAGCTGCGGTCTTGACCCGCTCGCGCTCGGCAGCCACCTCATCGGTGCAGTCGGGTGTGGGGACGGGTGCGGGCCGGACCTTCGAGACCGCCTTCGCCCTCACCCACGCCGTCCTCGACTGTCCGTCCAGTACGGAACTGACGAGTGCGTGGTCGCCGGCCTCATCCAAACCGAGATAGTCGCGGGTCAGGGGTGGATCGACCGTGCCGATGGCCAGGCCACCCGGGTAGTCGTAGAGCTTGCTGCCGTCGCGGACGGTGCACACCTGTCCGCTGGCGTAGTCGCGGGTGGACATGTCGCGCACCTCCGAGTACTCGGTGCCATGGCCGCCCATGGCGCTGAACGCGGCCTTCATCGTTGGGGTCCTCCCGGGACAGGGCTTGACGTCCTGCCAGTCCCGGTGGCCGAGCGGCATGACCCTCGGGTAGCGGGCCTTCAGCTCGTCCCAGAGGGCGACCATCGAACGCTGCTGCGCCTCGGTCGGTCCCGTCCTTCGCGAACCCCGCCACCTCGACGCTGATGACGAGGACGTTCGGGCTCGTGTCGGGCCAGTACCGGCCACAGGCCGCCTTCGCATGGCTCGCGCCGTAGTAGCCGCCCGGGTCGTCGGTCCGCCGGATCGCTCCGCGGATCGATGGACCCGCTGATGCGGTCCTCGGGCAGGCAGCGCACCACCTCGCCGTCCTGCCAGCGATCGGTGGCCTGCTCGACCGTGTAGTGGACGGACACGCCCCGGGCAGGGTCGCGGCTCAGGTACTGAGCGACGTTCTTCCCCTCGGCCATGTGCCAGGCGACGGCGAGCGTCGGCCAGCGATCGCGGGAGCCGTAGTCATGCGTGGCAGGGTAGGGGATGGGCTGGTCCGCGTAGCTCACGAGTCGCGTCGGAGGCGGCGCCTAGTAACCGCGGCGGCGCTCCCGCCTCCGAACGCCTGCCACCGACATCGGCGACAGGGGCCGGCCGATGGGGTCGATGAACAGCACCACGGGCCCAGTGGACGCAGGGACCGTACCGTCCATCAGCGTGTACGAGTAGGTCAGGGTGTCCCCGTCGAGACGCGGGTCGTTGATGGTGACCACGGCGTCCTCGAGCGGTGCGCCCGGGTGTCCGTCCGTGTACGAGAGGACAGCATTCGGTGGGTCGGACTGGAAGCTGTTCTCGCCCTCATCCCAATAGTCAACGAAGCGAGCCGAGGTCATATGGCCCACCTCGCGCTTGGGCCGGTCGGAGAAGTAGATGGTCGATGCGCCGATGCCGTTGAGGGTCAGCGTCGCGCCGTCGCTCGTCGCTGCTGCCGCGTTCTGGACGAACAGGGCCTCGATATCCGCGAGCTGCTGCTCGGTGGGATCGCTCATGGGTGTCTCCTCTCGCCCGGTCGTGCCACCGGGTGGGTCTGATGGTCCGCACCAGCCTATACCTTGTCGCATGTCGGTGGAGCCACCCTGCCGATCCGCGGCCCGGTAGGCTGTGGACCTCCACATACCTTCACGCTACGACGAGGTCTCCGGCATGTCGACCATCGGACTCGGTATCCAGCTTTGGGCCCAGAACACGGACTGGGCGTCGTACCTGGCAGCCGCACGACGGGTCGACGAGCTTGGCTATGACCACCTGTGGACCTGGGACCACCTGATTTCCGCCGTCGGCGACCCTGACCGCCCGGTGTTCGAGGGATATACGAGCCTCGCTGCATGGGCCGCGGTTACGACGAGGGCGCGGCTGGGCCTCCTTGTCGGTGCCAACACGTTCCGCAACCCGGCTCTCGTCGCGAAGACCATCGCCACCATCGACCACATCAGTGGCGGCCGGGCGATCCTGGGTCTTGGCGGCGCGTGGCACGAGCGCGAGCACGCCGCATACGGCCTGGATTTCGGGCGCGGCTTCGGGGACCGCCTCGACTGGCTGGAGGAGGCCCTGCAAGTCATCCGTCCATTGCTGCACGGCGAGGAGGTGACACACACCGGCCCGCGGTATCGCACCGACCGTCTGCGCCTCGCCCCGCCTCCCGTCCAGGCGCACCTGCCCATCATGGTCGGGGGTGGCGGAGAAAAGAAGACGCTGCGAAGCGTGGCCCGACATGCCGACATGTGGAATCTACAGGCGGGATACGAGACTGCCGTCCGAAAGCTCGAGGTATTCCGGGCGCACTGTGCCGAGGTCGGGCGCGACCCAGCTGAGGTCGAGCTGACCCTGAACGCCAAGCTCGTGATCCGCGATCGCCCTGTTGATGCGCGCTCCCTGGTCGAAGCACAGCTGGCGGCGAACCATGTCGGGCCGGAGCTCGCGAACGAGGGCTTCTGGGCGGGTTCGGTCCAGGAGATAGCCGAGCGTGCAGCTTCATTCGCGGCGCTGGGCTTCCGGACCTTCACCTTCGAGGTCCTCGCGCCGTTCGACTATGAGACGCTGGAGCGGCTGATCGGCGAGGTCAGACCACTCGTCGAGCGCGGCTCGATCTGTCTCGTTGACGGCGGAGTATCCCCGGCCCGAGGCAGGCCGACCCAAATGAAGATGGGGTGCTGACGGCGAACCGTCGGCACCCCATCGAGCAGCGGGTGGCAGGCCTGTGGCCTGCCACCGCGCCGGTGTGATCAGGAAGGCTCGGGTGCGGCGGCGGCGTACGCCGATGCGTCGCCCTTGCCGAACTTGCCGCCACCTTCGGGCACGAAGTTCTGGGTCTCCCACTTCTTGGCGAACTCCGTGGCCTGCTCGGGCGTGGTCAGGAGGTCGAAGCCGGAGTCGATGAAGGGCGGCAGCTCGATCTTGTTCTTGACGTGGTCGTACATGATGCCGATCCCGTCATAGCCCCAGCCGAAGTACTTCTGGCCGATGAGCCCCTGGACAGTCCCGTTCTCGAGCAGCGGGAGCTGCATCGACAACGTGTCCCAGGCGACGCACTTGAGCGTGCCGGCCTTCGTGGCCGCCAGGAACTTGGTCATGGGCGCCGTGTCCGCGAAGAGCGGCCAGCCGCCGATGAGGAAGAAGCCACCCAGGTCCGGCGTCGCCGTCAGCTGGTCTTCCATCTGTTGCTGCCCGAGAGCCGAGTCGTCGTTGCAGAACAAGGTGGTGACGTACTTCAGGCCGTGCTCCGGCAGGTCGAGCACGGCTCGCACGTCCTTGATGCGCTGTTCGAGGTTCGGGGCTCCCGCGTTGCCGGAGAGGAGCGCGTAGGTCTTGCTCGGGTTGTCCTTCATGACCTCGGCGAACCGCGTCGCGCCAGCCGTCGCGGCTGCGGCGCCGTCGATGCTGTAGAACGACAGCCGCGTCGAGTCCGGTGAATCGGAGTCCCAGGTGATGACCGGGATGCCCGCCGCCGTCGCCCGGTCGATGATCGGCATCAGGACCGTGGCATCGTTGCAGGAGATGCCCATGCCATCACAACCGGATGTGATCGCCGCATCGAGCAGTGACGCCTGCAGCACTGCATCCGTGTTGGAGGGGCCGACCCATACGAACTCGACGTCACCGAGCTCGCCTGCGCGGATCTCTCCGCCCTTCTGGGCCACGGCGAACACCGGGTTGTCGGTCGCCTTTGGGGACCATACGAACTTGAGCTTCTTGTCCTGTGCCCTCGCGACCGGCGCCATCCTGCCAGCGAAAGCGGCTGCGCCCGCCGTTGCGGCGGTCGCCTCGAGGAATCTCCTCCGTGAGATGTACGGGTTCATGAGATGCTCCTCCTAGGGTTTGATGTCCGACTCTTGGGCACGTGGCCTGTCTCGGCGACGGTCACCTCCTTCCGCTGGTCATGGCTGCCGACGGCGGCTAGGCACGTCGTTGCCGCAGGATATCGACGATGGCGGCGAGGATGATGATCCCGCCGATGAATGCCTGCTGCCAGTAGGGTGGTACCTGGAGCAGGACGAGGGCGTTCTGGATGAGCCCGATGATCATGGCGCCGAGCACGGCGCCAAGGACGGTACCCCTGCCGCCGGTGAGACTGACGCCTCCGATCACGGCCGCAGCGATGACCTGGAGCTCGTAACCCAGGGACTGACCAGGCAGGGACACCCCAAGCCGAGAGACCAGGAGGACGCCCGCAAGTCCGCTGAGCAACCCGCAGACGATGTAGACGAAGATCTTGACACGTGCGACCGGCAGGCCGGTCAGGATGGCCGCGGTCTCGTTGCCGCCGATGGAGAAGATGTAGGTGCCCCAGAGGTGGTACGCCAGAAACAGGCCGACGACGATGGCGACGATGATCATCACGACGACCGGGATGGGGATCGGGCCGATGTAGCCCTGTCCGATAGCGGTGAAATCCTTGGGCAGTCCGCTGACTCCCTGTCCACCCGTGGTGCCCACGACGATGCCCCGTGCCACCCCGAGCATGCCGAGCGTCGCGATGAAGGGCGGCAGCCGCAGGCGCTGGATCAGCAGCCCGTTGATGAGACCGATCCCGGCGCCGGCGGCCACGCCCAGGAGGATCGCGATGGGGATAGGCAAACCCCACGAGGTCATCGCCAACGCCGCCACCATGCCACCCAATGCCATGACGGAGGCGACCGAGAGGTCGATGCCGCCGATGAGCAGGACCAGCGTCATGCCCACGGCGCCGATCCCGATGTCCGAATAGTTGCGCGCGATGCTCATGAGATTGTCGATCGAGAGGAAGCGCGGGTTGGCGACTGCCAGGAAGGCGCCCAGGGCCACGATCACCAGCAGGATGCTGGCCTCTGGCCGCCGGACCAGGGACCGGATGCCTCGTGCGACGGTGGATGGCGCCGCAGTGGACGCGGCGCTTGCGTCGGTCATGCCATGCCCGCCGACTGGACCAGCGGCGCAGCTCGCGTCGACTTGATGCTCGACAGTTCCAGGCAGCGCTCCTGCGTGGCCTCCTCGCGCGAGAGCTCGCCGACCAGCTCGCCCTCCGCGACGACGATGATGCGATCGCTCATGTTGAGGACCTCGGGCAGCTCCGAGGAGATGAGGATGATGCCGATGCCCTCATGGGCCAGTTCGTCGATCAGGGCATGGACCTCTGCCTTCGCGCCCACGTCGATCCCGCGCGTGGGCTCGTCGAGGATGAGGACCCTCGGCTTGAGGGCGAGCCACTTCGCCAGGGCGACCTTCTGCTGGTTGCCGCCCGACAGGCGGCCGACCGCGACGTCGAGCAGCGGCGGGCGCACGGACAGGCGGTCGCGGAAGGAGGCGGCCACCTTCGTCACGGCTCCGCGGTCGATGAAGCCGCTGTGGGTCATGCGGTGCACGACGCTCATCGCGATGTTGTCCCGGACCGACATCTCCAGGAACAGGCCCTGGCGCTTGCGGTCCTCCGGGACATAGCCGATGCCGAGTCGTACGGCGTCCTGCGGTGAGCGGATGGTGGCGGGCTCGCCGTCCAGCGTGATCGTGCCCTGCTCGAATTGATCGGCTCCGAAGATGCATCGCGCGATCTCCGTGCGTCCCGCGCCGACGAGCCCCGCCAGACCCAGCACCTCGCCTCGTCGCACGTCGAACGAGATGTCCTTCAGCACGCCCTTGCGGTTGAGGCCGCGCACCGACAGCACGATGTCGGACGGCGTGGTCTCCGTCTTGGGATAGAGCGTGTCCACGGCGCGCCCGACCATCATGCGGATGATCTCCTGGTCGGTGACGTCCGCGACCGACGCCTCGCCCACGAACTGCCCGTCGCGCAGGACCGTCACACGGTCGGCGATGCGTCGTGTCTCCTCGAGGCGATGCGATACGAAGACCACCGCGATGCCCCTGGCCTTGAGCTGCCGGATGATGTCGAACAGGATGTCCACCTCTGCATCCGGCAGGGTCGAGGTCGGTTCGTCCATGATCAGGATGCGTGCGTCCATCGCCAGTGCCTTGGCGATCTCGGTCATCTGCTGCTGCGCCACGGAGAGCTCGGACACCTTCGCGTCGGGGTCGATGAAGCTGCCCACCTGCTCCATGAGCACCCGGGTCGCCTTGCGACGGGCTCCCTGGTCGACGAGATTCAGCCGGCCCATGAACCCGCGCCGCCGCTGTGGATCGCGCAGGAAGACGTTCTCGGCGACCGTCTGGTTGGGGGTGAGGTTGAACTCCTGGTAGATGACGCTGATGCCCAGCCGCTCCGACTCGGCAGGGCTGTGGATCGCCTCTGGTTGGCCGTCGATGCTGATCTCGCCAGCGTCCCGCTGGTAGGCACCGGCCAGGATCTTGATGAGCGTCGACTTGCCGGCACCGTTCTCGCCGGCGAGGGCCATCACTTCCCCCGCACGCAGCGTGAAGTCGACCGCGTCCAGCGCCTGGATGCCACCGAAGCGCTTGCTGAGCCCCCGCGCCTCCAGCAGCGGGGGAACGGCGACCGCCGTGCCGGCTGTGCTCGCCTCAAGCAGGACCAAATCGAGTCGCCCTTTCTTGATCTCGCGATTGACCCTTGCCAGGATCCCGGGGGTAACTGTTATCGTTCCCGTCATCGATAACGGCGCACGAACAGCGTGAATGAGGCCGGGCGCGCTGTCAAGCCGATTCGCGGCCGATCGGGCGGTCTCAGGCTATTTCACCATGGGTGGGCCACGCACACCGGGGGCGAGTCTCGTGACCAGCCGAAGGGTCACCATCAAGGAGGTCGCACGAGCAGCGGGCGTCTCCACCCAGACGGTCTCGCGGGTGCTGAACGACCGCCCTGACGTCGCGCCCGAGACCTATGAACGCGTCCAACGCGTGATAGCGGACACGGGCTACCACCCGAACATGCTGGCGCGCAGCCTGATACAGGGCCGCACGCATGTCCTCGGCGTCGTCGCCTATGGGCTTGAGTACTTCGGGCCGTCACGGATCCTCACGGGCATCGAGAAGCAGGCGGCCGCCACGGGGTACTCGATGTCCCTCACCCTGCTCAACCGTCCGGAGTCAGGTGATGTCGAGGGTGTGCTGAGGGGACTCGCGGGACGGCAGGTCGACGGGGTCATCTGGGCCATCCCCGAGATCGCGGGCAATCGCGACTGGCTCCGGGCGAGTGCACCGTCATTGCCGGTTCCGCTGGTGGTCGTGGGGGGCGGCACTGGGGAGGACGTGCCCCTGACGATCGGCATCGACAACCGTGCCATCGGTCGACTCGCGACCGGGCACATCCTGGACGGTGGTGCTCGGCGCGTCGCGATCGTGACTGGGCCACTCGACTGGTCCGAGGCGCGTGGGCGCCTGGCTGGGTGGCGCGAGACCCTGGTCGCTGCGGGTCTGACGCCATCAGACGCGCTCGTCCACGAGGGAGACTGGTCACCATCGAGCGGTGCCGTGGGTCTCCGCGAACTCCTCGGGCGAACGCCGGACATCGACGCGATCTTCGTCAGCAACGACCAGATGGCCCTCGGCGTCCTCCATGCAGCCCAGCAGCTGGGGCTGCTCATCCCCGATGAGCTATCCGTGGTGGGTGTCGACGATATCGCCGAGGGATCGCATTTCTGGCCCCCATTGACGACCATCATGCAGCCACTCGCCGATGCGGGCGCGGTCGCGGTCGAGGTCGTGGTGCGGTCCATCAGGGCTCGCGCAGGCCGACCCGAAGAAGCCCACTTCGACTGGGTCGACCGACTGCGGCCCCAGCTCATCGTCCGCGAGAGCAGCCGCCGGGCGCGTGCCTGAGGCGCTATCGACGCAGCTGTCCCTGTCACGGAGCTTCCGGATGGCCCATGGCCAGTACCCTTGGCCGTCTGTCGAGGTCGCCGGCGGTTCGCTATGTTCCGCTGACCGTGATGCGCTCAAGTCTTCCGCTCCCGTTGGCCCTCCTCATGGGGTTGTCGCTGCTGGCTGGGGCGACGCCTGTCAGTGCCGCGGGTAATCCCGATGGTCACGTCAGGGTCCCGTCTGCGGCACGTGCGGTCGACACCTCACATCCTGACCGGGTCATCGGCAACGGGACCCCAGGCAGCTGCACCTCCAAGAAGGTCGTGGCCGCGGTAGCGCGCGGCGGCATCATCCGGTTCCGATGTGGGTCGAGGCCCGTGACCATCCAAATGACGGCGACGGCCAAGGTGCACAACGACCGGCCCGACGTGGTCATCGACGGCAAGGGACTGGTCACCCTGGACGGCGGGGGCGAGCGCCGGATCCTATACCTCAATACCTGCGACCAGACCCTGGTGTGGACCACGTCGCACTGCCAGAACCAGGCTCACCCGACGCTGACGGTCCAGAACATCACGTTCAAACACGGCCGGTCGAGTGGCCACGCTACCGAGGACGGGGGCGGTGCCATCTTCGTGCGCGGCGGCCGATTCAAGGTGGTCAACGCCAGGTTCTATGGCAACCGATGTGCCTCGACGGGCCCCGACGTCGGCGGTGCTGCCCTCCAGGTGTTCTCGCAGTTCGAGGGTCGCCCTGTCTACGTCGTGAAGAGCACCTTCGGTGGTTCGGACACGAAGCGCAACGCGTGTTCCAACGGGGGTGCCATCTCCAGCATCGGCGTGTCCTGGACCATCCTCAACAGCCTGTTCGACAACAATCGTGCGGTCGGTAGCGGTGCCAATCCGCCCAAGGATGGCAAGCCGGGCGGTGGCAATGGCGGCGCGATCTACAACGACGGCAATGAGATGACGCTCCGGGTGGCGGGGACCAGGATCGTGCACAACCGGTCAAATCACGAGGGTGGAAGCGCCATCTTCTTCGTCAGCAACAACCGGACCGGGGATGTCGAGATCTCGGATTCGGTCATCCTCAGCAACACCGGGGATGGGTTCTGGAACTACCATCGCGGGATCTTCTTCCTGGGCCGCCACATCACGTTCGCGCACTCCAGGCTCGAGTAGTCCGAGCATCAGCGGCGCGATGGCGCGTGACGGTTCCATCGCAGCGGCGGTCGTGGTATCGGTCGCCCCCTCGGTCATCCCGTAATGCGCGGACATCGTCGGGCCACGTCTGGGATCGAACGTGATACTTGCTTCGACGACCTGGGTGGGCCACCATCGTCCGGCGCATGAGGTCAGGTTCGAGCCTGCGCTGGGTCGGTCGGGGTTTGGCGGCCGGCCCCGCCGTCGATCCGGAGCGCGAACGGAGGATGGGATGCTGAAGGGGATCGACAACCGGCTCAACGCCGAGGTGCTGGCCTGCCTGCAGGCGATGGGTCACGGCGACGTGCTCATCGTGGCGGACGCCAACTTCCCCGCGGATTCGGTGGCCAGCGCGACGGTCACCGGGCAGCTGCTGAGGATGGAGAACCTCACCGCGGCCCAGGCGGTACAGGCCATCCTGTCCGTACTGCCACTAGACACCTTCGTCGATGACTTCGCTGGGCGTATGGAGGTGACCGGCCAGCCCGACGACATCCCGCCGGTCCAGGCTGAAGTCCAGGTCGAGATCGACCACGCCGAAGGCCGTCCGCGGCCGATGATCGGCATCGAGCGGTTCGCGTTCTATGACATGGCCCGCGAGTCGTACGCGGTCATCCAGACCGGTGAGCCCCGCTTCTACGGCTGCTTCATGTTCCGAAAAGGCGTCATCCCCCCGGAGCCCTGACCGCACGTCACGGACGACGGCGTCCGCGGGCAGCCATACTCGTGTGACGATCGCTCCATAGCGGCACAAGTGTCGCCCGCGTCGTCGTGGGTTGGTACCCACCGGGCTACGCGGCGGCGTCGAGCGGCAAGAGCCGGAATGCATCCGCGCCCCCGAGCGGTCGGATGGTGCGGAAGTGTCGCTCGTCAAAGGTGGCGATCTCGACCGACCCGACACGTGCCGCCAAGACCACGAGCGAAGCATCCGTGAGGCCGACGCCGAGGTCAGCGTACCGGTCGGCCAGCTCGGCGGCACTCCCTGCGGCGGACGGCCACCACTCGACCAGGTAGGCGCCCGCACGGACGTCGGCCCGAAAGGCACGGACCCCGCGTGCTCCCCCGCGCGTCGTCGCGAGATGATCGGTCTCTGCCAATACGAGCGGCGTCGTCGCGAGTTGCCGCGGATGCTACGCTCGCGCGCCGCGACCGACGATCCCTGGAGAGCGCGATGAACTCCAAGCCGTTGCTGAGCCTGACCGGATGGGAGGCCTTCCTGCACGGCGTGTTCGCGATCAGCGTGACGCTCCTTGTGCTCGACATCCGAGTCCCGGACGCCACCACTATCGGCAGCGGCTCGGCGCTCGTCGACGCCCTGCGAGCGGAGTTGCCCCGCTACGTCGCGTATGTCCTGGGCTTCCTCCTTCTGGGCGAGTACTGGCTCCATACCAACCGGTTCCTGGGTTGGCTGCGTGGCGTCAACCATTGGTACCTTGTGCTGGGCCTGCTGTACCTCATGGTCATCGCTTCGGTGCCCTTCGCGACGGCGCTGCTCGCGGAGTACATCGGCCTGGACAACGGCCGACAGCAGGTCGCGATCATCGTCTTCGTGTCGTGGCAGCTGGCCCTTGCCATCCTGGCCAACATCCTGTGTCTATATGCCGCGCGCGGAGGGCGCCTCCTGAAACCCACGATCCGTGAGTCAGCGCTCCGGACCTTCCTGTCGGTCACCGCCCTTGGTCCTGTGATCTGGATCATCGCGCTCCTTGCCACGCTGATCGTGAGCGGTACGGTCGCCCTCGTCCTGATCGTCATGATCATGCTTATCTTCCTGTTCGAGGTCCCCGTGTCGTCGGACGAGCACGCTGACGGGAGTGCGTCGTAGGCGCCGGGGGAGTGATGGTCAGCAGACCGACCATCCCGCGGGGCCGACCGATGCCGGGCCGCTCGGCGCATCACACACTGCTGGCCAGGTGGCTCGCTACTCCCTCGCGGAGCGCAGCTGCTGACGGCTCGTCATAGCCGCTGTGATGTAGGGCATCGCGATCATCGATGTAGCCACAGCAAGGACGATGAGTGCGGTGAGTTCGGTACTCGCCTGGAGCATCACGACCGTGAGCAGGATGACCATGAATGGTGCCTTGAACAGGACGACGAGGAAGCCGGCCATGACCCCACCGATGACCACGCTGACCGGGAGTGCTGGGAATACGAGGCTGATGGCGAGTGCGACGCAGACGGACGCGAATATCGCGGGGAAGGTCGGCCCGCCAAGGAAGCCACTCTTGAACGCGACCGCGAGCAGCGCGAGCTTCACGACGGCCATCAGGATCAGGGTTGCGGGACCGTAGCTCGCCGGATCGGCCACGACGGTCTGGACCTGGGTCTCGCCGGAGAACATCAGGATCGGGGCGATCGACACCCACCGCGCTGAAGATCGACTCCTGCCACCAGCGCACGTTCCACCTCGTGACCCTCGAAACGGCCGAATACGCTGCTCGCCACGCGAAAGAACGCACCCGCGACAAGCGCCAGGACCAGCCCCAGCAGACCGAACAGGACCACCAGGAAGACATCCTCCGGTCGGATCGGCTCGGCCGGCGTGAGGTGCAGGTAGTTCTGCAAGCCGGTGCTGCCGTAGGCGAAGAAGATGAGGAAACCGATGGCGCCACCGATGAGGTTGGCGGGCAGGTTTCGGGCCTTCGCACCGGGATCCTTGACCAGCTCCGTTCCCAGGACGCCCGTGAACAGGGGGTTGGCGACGAGGCCGTTGTAGGCCGCACGCGATGGTCGAGAACACCAACTGCGATCGGTGCTCCATGGGTATCGCGACACGCTCCCCGTAGAACGCAGCGATCTTCGACGCGATACCTCCGATGCCGCCCTCGGGTCCGAGCACGGCCCCGGAGAACAGGGAGACCCAGGCCATCACGATGTTGAGCGGGAGTGTCCGCCACTCGATCTTCGAGACGTCGCCGCTCATGCTGTCGAGCAACGATTCGTCCAGGGTCGTCGGCGCGTGACGGTACTTCACCAGCAGGCCGACGAGCAGCGAGAGTGGCAGACAGATGACCGGGAACATCCAGGGGTTGGCAGTCACGAAGTCGTTTTCCCACAGGAGCTTGTTCACGGCTTCGAAGATGACCAGCCATGCCAGCACGCCGATGGCTCCAAGCACTGCGACCACGATGACGTGCAGGTAGGGGTGGACGGGCTGGGTCGGCGTGATGATCGACACGCCTTCCGCGCTGTCCTCTGCTTCGTCGACCGAGGGCAGGTTCGCCGGCATGTCACCGGTGTTACTGGCCAAGCTGGAACCTCTGTCCGGGGATCGTGATCAGCGCAGTATGCGTGCAGGCGAGGCGGGTCTTTCTATCGGGCGAGGAGCGGCGAGGATGCCGGAAGCGCGACCTCCCGGGTGTACGCTGTGCCTCGGAGGGCAGCACGCGGGATGGGCGGTCGATGATGCACCGAACCACACGCAGGGCGGCGATCGCGGCGTCTATCGCGGCACTGTTCGTTGCGACGGTCGTGGTTCCGGTCGGGGCGACTGAACCGCTACCTGAGGGTGGAGCCTTCATCCCGGCCGGGAACCTCGCCGAGGCGCGCACGCGCCACACCGCGACGCTCTTGCCCGACGGCAGTGTCCTCGTTATCGGTGGTCGCGGTGCCGCCGACCGGGCCTTGGCATCTGCCGAGCTATGGAACCCCGTGACACGATCCTTCAGCCCCGCCGGCAGCCTCGCCGAGGCGCGTCACAGTCATACGGCGACGCTCCTGCCCAGCGGGCAGGTGCTCGTCATAGGAGGGACTCTCGGCGAGGGGTCGCTGGCGTCGGCGGAACTGTGGGATCCCATCACCGGGTCGTTCGTGCCGGCAGGGTCGCTCAAGGATGCCCGCGGCCTCCACACGGCGACGCTGCTGGGGAACGGCAACGTCCTGGTCGTGGGTGGATCGACCCGCACTGCGGACGGCGCCGTCCCCCTCGCCTCGTCCGAGCTGTGGGATCCGACGACAAGGTCGTTCAAGCCCGCCGGGGTTCTTGCCGAGGCACGCGCATGGCACACCGCGACGCTCCTGCCGGACGGCACCGTCCTCGTCATCGGCGGTGCCGCCGATTCTCCCTTGACCTCCGCCGAGCTCTACGACCCCGTGGCCGGGTCCTTCGCGACCACAGGGTCGCTCGCCGAGGCACGCAGTCTTCATACCGCGACGCCGCTGGCTCGGGGCCGTGTCCTGATAGTGGGTGGCTATCACTACGACTCTCTTGACTCGGTCGAGATCTACGAGGCCGAGACAGGATCCGTGTCGTCGACGGGCTCGCTGTCCGAGGCCCGCAGCCTCCACACGGCGACGGTCCTGCCGGACGGCCGGACACTGGTCATCGGAGGCGACGCCCCGATCACCGACGAGGGGTTCGTTCCCGTGGGCTCGGCGGAACTCTACGACCCCACGACCGGGTCCTTCACCCCGACCGGGTCCCTTGCGGAGGCCCGTAGCGTTCACACCGCGACGCTGCTGCCCGACGGCAGCGTCCTGGCCATCGGCGGTGGCGGCACCTCGGGTGATGTTCTGGGCTCGGCCGAACTGTGGAAGGCGGGTCCCCCGAGGTCGCGATCCTCGAGCGCCCCGTCTGCCACGCAGACCGCGGCCGCCATCCAGACCGCGCCCGCCTCCCAGACCGCGGCCGACACCCAGAGCCCGCCCGCCACAGTCGACCCGATGATGGCCGCGCTGCGGCTGATGAACCTTCCACCGGCCGGCATCATGGAGTCCTGTCGACCAAGCTCACCGTCCCTGGATGGCCAGCTGGCCGTGGTCGTCTGCTCATTCGGCGCGGACACCGTGGTCTATGCCAGCTTCGACGGCGTTCCGAGTCTCACGGCGGCCTTCGACGCACTCACCGGCGTGCCACCTGCTGACGGGGCCGCGTCCTGTCGGGAGGGCCCGTTCAAGGGCACCTACCCCGGCACCGACGGCACGGAGGCCGGCCAGGTCGCCTGCGCGACCGGCCCCGACGGACCGGTCCTGGCGTGGACGGATGACGGGAACCTCGTCTTCGGCCTGCTACAGATGCCGGTCGAGAGCGAGTTCGCTGACCTCCACGACCACTGGCTCGAGGTACGTCTGGATGCGACATCGGCCGCTGAGAAATCACCCGCTCCCGCGGCGACGGATGAACTCGGGACTATCAGGCAGTGGGCCGCGGAAGCCACGGCGAGCAGCCAATACACGTCCACGGACTGGTCCGCTGCCCAGGCCGTCGGCGAGCCGGACGCCCCCGGATACGGGCAGTACCCCACGTCCTGGGCGCCCCTGGTGGACCCTGGTGAGCCTGAGTGGCTCGAGCTGACCTATGACATGGAAGTCGTGCCGTCTGCCGTCGAGATCTGGGAGGCCAATGGCGCGGGGTTCGTGGTCCGTGTCGAGGCATTCGACGATGCCACGGGAGGATGGCTCACGCTGTGGCAGGGCACCGACCCGACGCCCGAGCAGTGGATGGCATTCAGCCCGCCCCTGGCAGCCACCGATATCGCGACCCGGCGGATCCCGCATCACGGCAGGTCCTGGCGCCAGCGGCTGGCCATATGTCGATGCCGTGGCGCTGGTGGGCGAACCGGTCGCGCCGTAGCGGCTCAGCTCAGCTGGTATGCCCGAAGGGTCTCAGGTGAGACGACGTCAACCATCGACGGTTCGTCCGGCACATGGGACTCCCAGCCGGCCAGAGGCGTGCCCAGACGCCGGGCCAGGATGCCGATGATGGACCGCGCCTTGAACGCGGAGATGCCCGACAGCTTGCAGAGTCGGCGCTCCACCTCGGCCGCATCAGGTGCGACGCCGCCATCTGGCTCGATCTGGGTCGCAGACGAGACACCGGGCGGAGACCAGATCCGGGCGGCATCGCCATCGTAGTCGCGAACGATGACCGAGCACATGGCCTGGACCCTCCGCGCCATCATGTTCGGAAAGCGGTGGATGGCAGGGGGTGTGCGGAACAACAGTTCGAGGTCGGCCGTGGGCAGTGCGGCGATCGCTCGTGCGTCCAGGCGCCCATCCATGCGACCGGCAAGTGCGTGCCCACCCGAAAAGGCCTTGGGCACCGTGACCCGCTGATCGAGGATGAAGCCGATGATCAAGGCCAGCGGATCGCTGGCCAGCATCGCATCGGCCTGCTCATCACCGGTGTATGGGAGCGCAGCCAGCACCAGGTCGGCGGACATCCGCGTAGTCTGGCGGAGAAGAATGCCCGACGCTCGACGGTTCACATGGCACATGTCATCGCGTCGAGCGCCCTCACCTAGCAGTGCCAGCCTGTCTCTCGCCGTACAGGGATCATCCGGATGCACGACACGTGGCGCCGACTGTTCGCTCTGACCGTCGTCATCGGCCTTGTCGTTCCAGGTGCGCGGGGCGCCGCCGGTCAGGCATCCCCAGCCGCCACTGGCACCTCTCCGACGCAGGCGAGCGGCCCCCGCAAGCTGCCTTCCAACCTGACGCCCAGCCTGACGTCCGCAACGAGGACGAAGCCCCGGAGCTACTCCGATGGGTGTCACCGGACCGATGGTCAGACGACCGTGAAGACCTGCATCTACGGAGACGCGAGCGGCAAGATATCCGTCGTGCTCTTTGGCGACTCGCATGCTGCCATGTGGCTGCCTGCCCTCGACTCCATCGCAGGTCGCCGCGGCTGGAAGTTGTATTCGGTGACCAAGTCCGCGTGTCCAGTCGCCAGGGTCGCGCACGACCAGCCGGGTCACTCCACGAACGACTGTGACATCTGGCGCAGGAATGCCCAGGCGTTCATCGCCCGCATCCATCCAGACCTCGTGATCGCAGCGAACATCGAACGCCAGGGCTCCCGGGGCCAGCCGTCCCACTCCGCGTGGGATGCGGGGATGCTCTCCTCGCTCACGACCCTGGTCGGCCACGCTGGCCGAGTGGTGCTGTTCGGTGAGACCCCCAGGTTCCGCCATCCCGTGCCTGCCTGTCTCGCAAGGCACCGATCCGACACGCGCCCATGCGACTCACCTCGGTCGTTTGCTCTCTCGTCCCGGCGCCAGGCCCACGAGAAGGCGACGGCAACCACCGCAGGTGCAGCGTACGTCCGGCTATCTGACATCACCTGCCCCGACAGTCCATGCCCCTCGGTGATCGGCCGATTCATGGTGTCCTACGACGACCACCACATGAGCCCGGCCTTCGTGAAGCACCTGATCCCACGGCTGGAGCCGAAGCTACCCTTGTCATAGGACGCTCGCGCGCCTACGTCCGCTGTGGCGCGCCGATATCCCCGAGGATCAGCTCGATGGAGACCATGGGGTCGGCGACGCCTTCCCGGAACGTGCCTGTTGCGGCTTCCTCGTAGTCAACGAACCCGGTGAAGTGCTCCCATCGGCGGGTGACTGCCGCGTCGGCTCCGTTCGAGATCACGCTCGGATCCGCCTGCCATTCGCGCAGCACGGATGCCAGGTATCCCTGGATGTGGCCCAGGTCCTGCTCCAGACGCTCGCTCGAAGCGCCGAAGCGGCCCGCCAGCGCTGCCACCTTGCGGGCGTGCATCTCGTACGTCAGCTGCGCCTCGTTGAGATGGGCCATCTGGGTCCGAAAGCCGACGACCTGCTGCGGGGTCAGGCCACCGTCCCGGGGCTGCCCAAAGCCGTATGTGCGGAGCATCCGACGAACACTCTTGACCTGGCCATAGGTGACCTCGATCTCATCGAGGAACGCCAACAGATAGGCCCGGCGACGCCTGCCATCCTCTCGCGCCGCGTCGCGATCCCGGAGCACCGCACCGACCACGCCACCGGCGACGGCCAGCACGATGATCTGGATGGAGCTCTTGACCAGCTCCACCCACATGTCGCTGTGGCGTTCGGGCGCCATGATCGCCCCCAGGAGTGCCATAAGCACGGCCGCGAGCAGGACAGCGCCGATGATGATCCATGCCCGCTCGATGCGGGGACGCGGCGGCCGGGGAGGCGCGGATGTCTGCCGTTGCGCCGACGGGGCATTCTCCTGGTCAGTCATCTAGGTCCGCCTAGTGGTTGTCGCGGGGCACCGAATGCGGGCCGTGGGCGATGTCCTGGTACTTGACCGCGGGCTTGAGCACCATGCCCTCGGTCCAGCTGGTCGACCATGCCCCGCTGGATCTCCTGCCACGGCGTCTGGCTGGCCGGCACGTACGGCAGGCCGCCGTCGGCCAGCGTCGCATCCAGCTCGGCGCGTCGCGCCGCCAGCTCCTCGTCCGGGATGCAGCACGTCGGCGGTCCGCTGGCGCAGGTCGATGCGCACCCGATCGCCGGTCCGCAGCAGTGCCAGGCCGCCGCCCACGGCCGCCTCCGGTGACGCGTTGAGGATCGACGGCGACCCGGACGTGCCCGACTGGCGCCCGTCCCCGATGCACGGCAGCTCGTCGATGCCCGCCACCAGGAGCGCGTCGGGTGGCTGCATGTTGACCACCTCCGGCCGCGCCCGGGTAGCCGATCGGGCCCACGCCCCGGATGACCAGCAAGGTGTGCTCGTCGATGCCCAGCGACGGGTCGTTGATGCGCGCGTGGTAGTCCTCCGCGTCCGTCGAACACGACCGCCCGACCCTCGAAGGCATCCGGGTCGGCCGGGTCGGACAGGTATCGGGCCCGGAAGGAGTCGGAGATGACGCTCGTCTTCATGATCGCGGAGTCGAACAGGTTGCCCGTGAGGTTCAGGAACCCCGCGTCCGGCAGCATCGGTGTCGTCATACGCCCGGATGACCTCTCGGTCCTCCGTGAATGCGCCCCTCGCAGTTCTCGCGGATGGTGTGGCCGTTGACGGTCAGCGCGTCCGGATGTGGCAGCGCGCCCGCGGCCAGGAGCTCCGCGACCACGGCCGGGACGCCACCCGCCCGGAAGAAGTCCTCGCCCAGGAAGCGGCCGGCCGGCTGGAGGTCCACCAGCAGCGGGATGTGGTGTCCGACGCGCTCCCAGTCGTCGTTGTCCAGGGGCACCCCGATGTGCGCCGCCACCGCGTTGTAGTGGATGGGCGCATTGGTCGAGCCGCCGATCGCGGAGCAGACCGCGATCATGTTCTCGAACGCCTCGCGGGTCATGATGTCGGACGGCTTCAGGTCCTCGCGCACCATGTCCACGATGCGCTTGCCGGTCAGGTAGGCCACCTGGCCGCGATCCCGGTGGACCGCGGGGATGACGGCCGAGCCGGGCAGCATCATGCCCAGTGCCTCCGCCAGCGAGTTCATGGTCGTCGCGGTGCCCATCGTGTTGCAGAAGCCCGGGCGACGGCGCCGCGGACGCGACCATGTCGACGTACTCGGTCCAGTCGATCTTGCCCGCCGACTTGAGCTTCTTGGCGTGCCACTTGATGGTGCCGGAGCCGGTCCGCTCGCCCTTGTACCAGCCGTTGAGCATGGGGCCCACCGAGAGGGCGATGGCCGGGATGTTGACGGTCGCCGCTGCCATCAGCTGCGAGGGCGTGGTCTTGTCGCAGCCGGTGGTGAGCACCACGCCGTCGATGGGGTAGCCGAACAGGGTCTCCACGAGCCCCAGGTAGGCCAGGTTCCGGTCGAGGTTGGCCGTCGGGACGCTTGCCGGTCTCCTGGATGGGGTGGACCGGGAACTCGAACGCGATGCCGCCGGCCTCCCGGATGCCCTCGCGCACCCGCTTGGCCAGCTCCAGGTGCGACCGATTGCAGGGCGCCAGGTCCGAGCCCGACTGGGCGATGCCGATGAGCGGCTTGCCCGACTGGAGCTCCTCCCGCGTCAGGCCCCAGTTGAGGTACCGCTCGATGTACAGCGCGGTCATGTCCGGGTCGTCGGGGTTGTCGAACCAGAGCTGCGAGCGGAGCCGGATCGGGTTGCCATTCGTGGGCCCCTGGGACATGAATCGACCTCCACCGGGTTCGTCGGGAGTCCCGACGGGTCAAGACTAGTGCCCGGATACGCCCTTGTCCGATGGCGGGCCTGGTCATCGTCCTGTCATCCATGTGCGCGTACCATCTCGGGGATGCCTGATCCCGATCCGGTTACCGATCAGTGGCGGGCCATGCTGTCTGGTGACGACCCGTCGTTAGCCAAGGTCCGCCGCTTCTGGCGTCGCCTGCCCGCCGCGCCCCGATGCAAGGTGTGTGCATCGCCGGCTCACGGGTTCGGTGGCGCGGTGGCCCGCCTCCTGTGGCACGGACCCATGAAGGGCAACCCACTGCTGTGCACGGCATGTTTCGGCCAGTTGTCGAAGCATGCAGGCGGTGCAGAGCTGGACATCAGCGTCGTGTTCGCGGACGTGCGGGGCTCGACCGGTCTGGCTGAGCGGATCTCCGCGGCACGGTACCGGGGTCTGATCCAGGACTACTACCGCTCGGCCGCGGTGGCCGTCGATGAGAACGGCGGCATCGTGGACAAGTTCCTGGGTGACGGCGTCATGGCCCTCTTCATCCCCGTCATCAGTGGCGAGAACCATGCCTCGCGGGCGATCATGGCCGGGCGGGCCATCCTGGCGGCGATCGACCGGGACGGGCTGACGCGAAAGGGCCTCATGGTCGGGGTCGGTGTCCACAGCGGTGAGGCGTTCGTGGGCGTCGTCGGCAGTGACGACAAGACCGACTTCACGGCGCTCGGCGACACCGTCAACATAGCGGCGCGGCTGGGTAGCGTGGCCGGCCCCGGCGAGCTGTTGGTCAGCCGCGCGGCCTGGGATCAGGCAGGATTCGCCGATCCATCGTCCACGCGCGACATCGAGATCGCCGGTCGCGTCGGCACCCTTGCGGTCGTGTCCACCGGGGTAGCGGACCTCGCCATCAGCGGATGAGCCGAACCTGGACGCCCAGGTCGCGTGCCAGCCACGCCCGGTCGGCAGTCACGGCGACAGATCTGCGTACCGCAGCCGTAGCGAGGCATGCCCGGTCCGCCAGTGCCAGAGCCTGGCCACCGCGACGCCACAGGTCTGCCGCCGCGGCCGCTTCGACAGTCGCGAACGGGACGATCTCCAGCCCAAGACCCGCCAGGTCCTCCTCCAGGCCCGCTATGTCCACCCCATGACTACGTGCCTTCTGGACGACCTCGGACCAGTTCACCGCCGAGATCATCGATGCCGCGAGGATCATCGAAACGGCATCACTGCCTGGCTCGCCGTGCAGCATCGCCAGGAGCGCGGACGCATCAAAGACGAAGCGTTCGTTCACGGGGTGTCTTGCTCCACGTCGCGTCGCCGATCCGCCAGGAGTTCGTCCACCAGGCTCACGCCTTTGGGGATGACCGAGAAGCGTGCCTGCACTCTTGCCACCGCGTCTGCACGACGTTCGATGACCAGGCGCCCATCGTCGACGCGAGCGGCGAACGGCTCGCCAGGGACGACGCCCAACGACCGGCGCAGTTCCACCGGGACGAGGACGCGTCCGTCAGGTCCGAAGCGTACTGTCAACATCGCCTGATACTGACACGTGACAGGTCTGATGTCGATCATCGAGTCGGATGTCGATCCATCGGAAGCATCAGCGGCCATCCTGGCCGGACCTCAGTCGCGGGGCGTCGGGTCGACCGGGCGGAGGAGCAGTGCGCAGAGGATGAAGAAGACGACCCCGACCGCGAAGGCGGCCCGCGGGCCCCAGCCGAAGTCGATGCCCTCCGACGATGTACGACCGCGATGCTGCCGGCGATCGCCGCCACCGGTCCGGCCATGGCCGTGCCCATGTTGGACAGGCCCATGTAGCGGCCCGCGCTTGCCTTGGGGATGATGTCCGTCATCAGCGCCCAGTCGACCGCGAGGAACGCACCCACGGCGACCCCGATCGGCACCAGGAGCACCAGGCCGACCGTCACGGTCGGCGCGACGACCACGCCGCTCATGCACACGGCGCCGACGGCACATGCAGCCCAGATCACACGCTTGCGCCCGATGCGATCGGATATCCGCGCAGCCGGCAGCACGGTGAGCGCGGCCGGGACGACGACCGCCATGAGCGCGAGGTTGATAGTCCCCTGCGCCTCCGAGTCATCCAGCCCCAGTGACCGCGTCAGGTACCAGAGCGCGAACCGCACGACCGAGCCGGTGGCGGCCAGGAAGCACAGTCGCGACGCGACCAGCCACACGAACGAGCGGTTCTGCGAGGACATCGCGGCCCCAGGCGGCCCCGGCGACTCGCCGCCACGGTTCGCCCGTCACGGTCGAGGCCCATCGGACCCCGGTCGACCCGGAAGCAGCAGCACGGCGGCGGTCGTCAGCTCGATGATGCCCAGACCGACGGTGGGCCAGAACATCGCCTCGTTCGCGGGTTGACCGGCGGCCATCGCCGACAGACCCAGCGACGCGACGAACACGCCCAGCGACCTGGCCGACCACGATCATCAGGCCCATGAGGCCGCTCGCCCGGCCGACCTGCGACTCGGGCACCAGGTCGGGCATGTAGCCCTGGAACGGACCCTGGGCGAGGTTGGACGAGAACTGGAGCAGCACATAGAACAGAAGCAGCGCCAGGAACTCGTTCGAGGCTGCCATGGCCAGCAGGATGGCCATGTCCAGGACGGCGCCGATGGCGATGTAGGGCTTGCGCCGGCCCCAGCGCGAGGTGGTGTAGTCGGAGATCATGCCCATCGTCGGCTGCACCACGATGGGCATCACCACCCCGGCCGTGACCACGACCGCGAGGCCCAGCGGCGCGTTCGTGGTCCCCAGCAACTGATCCATGCGCTTGGGCAGGACGGTGGCGTCGAGGCCCGCCCAGATGGCGGTCAGGCCCAGCCAGTAGAACGACAGGTTGAGCAGCTGGCTGAGTGGCAGCAGCCGGGTCGGTCGACCGATCATCGGCACCGATGGCGCGGACGCGACGCTGGCCGTCATGTCCGCAGCCCGTCTGACATGTCGATCAGCGGACCACGCCAAGGCTGGCCGCCGAAGGCGACCGATGCTCGCCGCGGGGTCGCACGGGAATCCATAGCTCTGCAGACGCGAGGGGGCCCTCGGCGTTACGGCCCCCGATGATGAGCGCCGGCCATGCCATCGAGGTGGCCAGCCCCGCCCCGACGAACGCCAAGGTGGATCTCGCGTGCCTGGAACGAACCATCGTCCTCCTCGTCCGAGCGCGCCGATGAGGCCGAGACTCCACCAGGCAGCGTACACCCGTCGCATTCGGGTGGAATCCGGGCGCGTCGAGGCGTTTCCTGCCGGGTAGCGATCGGGGTGGCGAGAGTCACGATGTCGAGGGCGCGCGACCACCACTGAACACGGCACAGCCAGTGCCTGAGCGTGGATCGCCGCGTCCTTCGGTCGCTCTGGGCCGCGGGAAGTCGCTCTGGTGCCCGGTGTTCGCGAAACGTACCACCCGGGTTGATAGGTGAAACGAAACGACCAACTGCATCGGCTCACAACGGAGCTGGGTCCGCCTAGCTCGCTTGGCTGGTGTTGACTGGACTAAGTCGGGTCCGATACGATTGGCCTATGTCAGTCAACATCCATGAGGCCAAGACCCATCTCTCGCGGCTCGTCGATCGAGCCGCGGCCGGCGAGGAGATCGTCATCGCGCGCGCCGGCAAGCCGCTGGCCAAGCTGGTGGCGTACCAACCGCCGGTCAAGGATCGAGAGCTTGGCATCTGGAAAGGCAAAGTGTGGATCGCGCCCGACTTCGACGACGTCGATGAGGAGATCATCCGACTGTTCGAGGAGGGCGAGTGAGGCTGCTGCTGGACACACATGCCCTGGTCTGGGCCATGGTCGATCCAGGACATCTCACGGATGCTGCTGTTGATGAACTGCGCGACGGGCGCAACGAGGTGTTCGCGAGCGCTGCGTCTGTCTGGGAGATCGAGATCAAGCGGGCGCTCGGAAAGCTGAAAGCACCAGATGACCTGATCGACGCGCTGATGGCGACGGGCTTCCGTCCACTACCGATGTCGCTCGAGCACGCCAACCTGGCCGGGTCGCTGCCGCTGCATCATCGGGACCCGTTCGACCGGATGCTGATCGCTCAGGCGCAACTCGAATCCCTCACCATCGTGACCAGGGACGAACGGTTCGCGCGATATGGGGTCCAGTTGCTGGCGGCGTAGCCGGGCTCTGGATCGGCGGTCGGATGCAGGCTGGCTGCCTGACCGGCCTGGGCCTCCGGAGGATCCGGGGGCCCGCATTGCGCGAGTCCCGACGGGCACATGGGGTCTCAGGTGGCCAGCTGCTGCCAGACTGGCCGCGTATGGAGCATATGTGCAGAGTCAGGCCCGAAAGGTTCCCGAATCGCTGTGAAACCGCCGAGGGGACCGTCGGACCTGGTGTCGCAGGCGGTTGACTAGCTCCCGCGTGGCGAGGCCGCAGCCTCAGCCACCGACCGCGTCATCGCGGATGAGCGAGTAGACCACGCAATCCATGGTGGAGCCGTCGGGTCGCAGGTGCCATGCACGCAGCACGCCCTCGCGCTGCCAGCCGAGACGCTGGACCATGCGCTCCGATGCGTCGTTACCGACCATGATGTAGCCGTCGATGCGCATCGTCGGGGTGGTCGTGAACGTCCAGTCGGCCAGCTGCTCGCAGTGCCCGTCGACCGACCCCGCGTCCACGTGCCCATCGGGCGCCACCCAGCAGCCGAATGTGGCGAGGTGACCGTCCGGCCCGAAGCGGGTCACGGCACCCAGCAAATGGTCCGTCGCGGCATCCACCACGGCGAATGCCGCTCCCGTGCCATCACGCCACATGGTCGTGGCCTCGGCGATGAACACCTCCGCATCGCCAGCGAGGAACGGCTGGGGTATGGCGACCCAGCGACCGATCTCCACGTCCTGGCACGCAGCCAGGACCAGAGGCGCGTCCGAGTCGCGCCATGGACGAAGCGTGATGTCGTCGATGTGCAGGATGGTCCCTGTCCCGTCGTCCACGGGTGCACTGTATCGTCCTGTTGACCCCGCCAGACCACTCCGGGATCCGGATCCGAACAAGGCCGACCCGGTGATCACATCGGCATTGGATCCCGCTTGCTGGCGCCTACCCAGACGAGACCTGCACCGGTGATGATGAAGGTGATGCCGAAGGCGATCGCGATGAGAGCCAGCGCCTGGCCCATCTGCAGGGCCGAGAAGGACGTGGCGCCGACACCGAGCTCTGCGAACAGGCCGTGGACGGTGCCGCTCCAGGCCAGCTCGCGGGCCTGGCCGTCGAGCGGATGCGTACGATTGAACTGGGTCCAGTAGCGCCCCGCGGTCGGGACCGTGTAGGTGCCGGGCTGGAAGATCGCGTCCGACTTGAGGATGGCGAGGTAGGCCGCGTCCTTGCGGCAGTGTCTCGGGGGTGTAGGTCACCGCGTCCGCGGCCATGCCCTCGGTGCCGTCGCCGTCGTACGAGACCTGGCTCGGTCAGGGTCACCGAGGTCGAGCCCGTCGAGCGTGTGATGGGCGATCGTGGCCATCTGGTACATGTACTCGGTGCCCGTGTTCACGAGCGGGTCATTCGGGTTCAGGTCGCCCTGGGTGACGGGCCAGTTCCACGTGTCCTTGAGCAGCGCCAGGATGGCGGCGGCTTCCTCGGTCGAGCCGCGGTCCACGAGCTGGCCCTCGTCGTTGTAGGACAGCGTGACGTTCTGCGGCCTCGCTGAATCCCTGGAGGGCGTTGGCTCCCGCCTGGACCTGCATCCAGCCGTACCCGCCGCCGAGCACGGCGATGACGCCGATCACGGCGATGATGGCTCCGAAGATCCGGAGTCGGCGTTCCATCTGGTTCCTTCACCCCTCTGCTGTCGACGCATGACTGGCCAGCCGGGCTGCTCCGCGTGGCGGCGGGTTGCCCTGATTGGCGCGGGCTGATGCCCTGGTGAGATCGTGGGGTGCCCGACCGCCAGCTCGGCAGTGACCATCGGCACACATGGGCCGGGCCGACTCGCCCCTGCTTTCGGTGTGCCCATGACGCACGGCCCGGTCCCTTTGGCCCCCGCTGGAATGCGGTTGGCGCTTCGGATACTCTCAATGGTCTCGCCTGGAGCTGGAGCGGTCCCGATGACCTGCGCGAACTGCGGCAATGACAACGCGACCGGTGCCCGGTTCTGCGATGCATGCGGTGGCGCGTTGCAGGCGGGATGCCCGTCGTGCGGCGCATCGAACCGCAACGGCGCAAGGTTCTGCAGCGAGTGCGGGAGTGCCCTTGCGGCCGGCGCGGGCCCGGTGGCCAGCGTGGACCCCGAAGCCGGCCGGGGAGTCGATCAGGTGGGCCAGCCGATGGGACCGACCGGCGCCACGGAACGCCGGATCGTGAGCGTCCTGTTCGTGGATCTCGTGGGCTTCACGGCCATCTCCGACGACCGAGATCCGGAGGCCGTTCGAGAGTTCCTCGACGGCTATTTCACGGTGGCTCGTGAGCGGATCGACCGATACGGCGGGACGGTCGAGAAGTTCATCGGTGATGCCGTCATGGCAGTCTGGGGCACGCCCGTGGCCCATGAGGATGACGCGGAACGGGCCGTTCGCGCGGCCGTGGAGCTGCTCGACGCTGTCGCAGGCCTGCGCACCCCGGACGGCTCGACGATCGTTGCCCGTTGCGGCATCGCGACCGGCGAGGCGGCCGTGATGCTGACCGCCGATGGCCAGGGCATGGTCGCCGGCGACCTGGTGAATACTGCCTCGCGGCTCCAGTCGGTGGCATCCCCGGGATCGATCCTGGTCGGGGAGGGGACCGTTCGGGCGTCCGAGTCGGCCATCGTGTATGAGGCGGTCGGCGACCGGCTACTCCGCGGCAAGCAGCTGCCGGTGCCGGCATGGCGGGCAGTCCGGGTCGTGGCGGGACGTGGTGGGTCGGGACGCTCGACCCGGCTCGAGGCCCCCTTCGTGGGTCGAGACGACGAGTTCCGATTGCTCAAGGAGTCGTTGCATGCCACGGCGCGCGACCGGCGGGCACGACTGGTAACGGTGCTGGGCATCCCCGGCATCGGCAAGAGTCGACTCGCCTGGGAGTTGGAGAAGTACGTCGACGGGCTGGTCGAATCCGTCTACTGGCATCAGGGCCGCTCACCCGCATATGGCGACGGCCTCGCGTTCTGGGCGCTCGCGGAGATGGTGCGGGGCCGTGCCCGGATCGCGGAATCCGACCCGTCGGACGTCGCCCGGTCCAAGCTCACTGCCATGACCAACGAGTACCTGGTCGACGCGGACGAGCGGGCGCGGGTGGAGCCGGCGGTCGCCTCGCTGCTGGGCCTTGGCGGGTCGGGTGCTTCGGTGGAGGAGCTCACCTCTGGGTGGCGCACGCTGTTCGAGCGTATCGCAGACCTCGGTCCCACGGTCCTGGTGTTCGAAGATCTCCATTGGGCCGACCCCGGAGTCCTCGACTTCATCGAGGGTCTGCTGGGGTCCGCGCGTAACAAGCCCATCCTGATCCTTGCGCTGGCGCACCCCGAACTCATCGAGCGACGGCCAACGTTCGGCGCCACGGTCCGCAATCACACGCGCCTCGACTTGTCGCCGCTGACCGATGACGCCATGGATACACTGCTGTTGGGCCTCGTACCGGGCATCCCGCAGTCGGCATTACGCCTCATCCGGGATCGGGCGGCGGGCATACCGCTGTACGCCGTCGAGACGGTCCGGATGCTGCTCGACCAAGGCCACCTGACGGAGGCTGATGGCCGGTTCCGGCTCGGCGATCGATCTGGGCGAACTGGCCGTGCCGGACTCCTTGCAGTCGCTCATCGGAGCGCGGCTGGACACACTTGATGACCGTTCCCGGCAGCTCGTTGGCGTGGCGTCAGTACTGGGGCTCAGTTGCAGCGTGGATGCGCTGAGCGCCGTTGGCAGCAGGCCTTCCGCTGAGGTCCGGTCCGTGCTGGATGGCCTGGTCTCCCGCGAAGTGTTCCTCCTTGACGACAACGCGCTATCGCCGGAGCGCGGTCAATATCGCTTCATCCAGGGTCTGCTGCGCGAGGTGGCATATGGGCGGCTGTCCCGCCGGGACCGGCTGGCGCTGCACCTGGCTGCAGCGGCGCACTTCCAGGCAGTGGGTGGGGACGAACTGGCAGGGGTGGTCGCCAGCCACTATCTGAGCGCCGTCCGGAGCGCCCCCGAAGGCATCGACCGGGACGATCTCGTGACCCGCACGATCTCGGCCCTGGAGGTCGCGGCGGCGCGCTCGGACGCCATCGGCGCCCATTCGAGTTCGGCCGCCTACCTCGCCGATGCGATCGACATGGTCAGTGACGAGACCTCGCGCCTGGGCCTCCTCGAGGCACGTGCCAACGCCCTGAACAGCGCCGGACGATACGAGGAGGCGGAGTCGGTCGCCCGCGTGGTCATCGAGGCCGCCTTCGAGCGTGGTGAGACAGGTCGCGCCGCCCGGTGTGGCACCACGCTGACCCAGGCCGTCATCGGCAGTGGCCGACCCGCGTTGGCGGTGGCCGAGGCGACCGCCATCCGCTCCCGACTGGGCGCGGTCGCAGACACCGACCCGGACGCCATCCGGCTGACGGCGGAACTTGCCCGCGCCCAGCTGATGAGCGGCTGACCATGAGTCCGCACGCGAACTGATCGACACCATCCTGCCCACGGCCGACCGGCTGGGACTGCGCGAGGTCGTGGCAGAGCTTCTGCCCAGTCGTGGTTGGGCACTCGCGGCCGACGGACGTTCCATGGAGGCGGTCGCCCTGCTGCGGGGTGCCCTGGTGTTTGCCGAACGCGAAGGGCTGTTCAGCGCCGAGATGCGCAGCCGGATGAACCTCTCCTCATATGCGTCGACCGAGTCGCCCGCAGAGGCCCTCGACGTCGCCTGGACCGGGGCACGTCATGCCCTGGAGCGTGGATACGATGGATGGGCGATCACCATCGCGGGTAACGCCGCCGAAGTCGCACTGGTGATGGGTGAGTGGGACCGCATCGAGGACATGTCTACCGAGCTCGATGTGATGGGTGAATGGCGCAACGCCTGGGATTTCGCGCTGTCTTCCCTGGTATGCGTGGTGCGCAGTTATCGTGGCCGTATCACGGACGCACACGAGCTGCTCGATCGGTTCGTCGGCCAGTTCCCGGATTTCCCGGACCCGCAGGTGCGCATGACCGTGTTGGCGGTTCGTGCGCACGTCGCGTTCGCAGAGGGCGACCTGCAGGCCGCCATCCGGTTCGGGCGGGAGGCTGATTCATTGCTCCTGGAATTGGGAATCGGCGGCGAGCACCTGATGGCCACCGCGGTTGCCGTCGAGGCCCGCGACCTCGGTCGCCTGCTGGAGCTCGCCGATGTCATCGGCCGTGTAGGCGAGCGCGGACGCCTCACTCGAGTTCACAGCATCGTCGCTCAGGGAGCAGCACAGGTCCTCGGCGGCGACCCGGCCGGACTGGCCCGGATCGATGAGGCCTGTGCCACCCTGACTGCGGACGGGCTGCGCTTCTCTCTCGCCATCGTCAGACGGGCGCGATACATGCTTGCCCCGGACGATGTTGGGTCGGCGTCCGCTGCGGACGAGGTCCGCACCATCCTCACCGACCTGGGTGCCCTCACGCTGCTGCGTGGTCTGCCGACGCCGCCCGCGGCGTCGATCGCCGAGGACCCCGCCCCAGCGGTCGCGCCAGCACCCGTGATCACACCAGCTACCGAGATCGCGATGACCGGCACGGCTGACTGATCCATCCGCCGCGGGCGTGGACTGATAGCTTCCTTTGACGGTCAGCCCCTGGCCAGTTCCACGGCGAGGCGATCCCAGGTCTCGAGTGCACCCTCGAGCATGCCGCTGCCAAGCTGCTGATCCATCTCCTCGACGGTGCCGAAGTGCATGGTCTCGACGAGCCGCGTCCGGTCTCCCAGGTCCTCGAGCTC
Organism: uncultured Chloroflexia bacterium; assembly: GCA_963760625.1. Classification (GTDB taxonomy): domain Bacteria; phylum Chloroflexota; class Limnocylindria; order Limnocylindrales; family CSP1-4; genus JAFMJV01. The sequence continues at coordinate 2,867 of CAVXDU010000005.1, read as the reverse complement.
GTCCACCACGTGCCCGACCTGGTCGCGCATGCCATCCATGTCAACGATGAAGGTGTACGCCAGGCGTTCGAAGGGCACGACCTCGAGGTAGGTACCCGTGAAGGCGAACTCCTGCCCGTCAGCGCCGTGATTGGTGAAGCGCCACGTGCCACCGGGTCGGGGATCCAGTGATTCGACAGTGGTGGTGTAACGGTGGGGACCCCACCATCGGGCGACACGGTCGGGTTCCGTGAGTGCGCGCCACAGCAGGTCCCTGGGCGCTTCGAAGATCCGCTCCATGACCAGGTCGGTCCCGCGCGAGACCACGCTGGTGGTCGGTGTGCTGCCGCGGTCGATGAGTGTCTCGCTCAACACGTTCACAGTTCGTCCTCCTTGTCTCCGGGTGGCTGCTGGACCTCGGCGAGGTATGCATCCAGACGGTCGAGTCGTTGCTCCAGGAATCGTTGGTATCGCTCCATCCAGTCGGCCACGTCCCGTAGCGGCTCAGGGCGGAGTCGACAGGGACGCCACTGAGCGTGACGGCCCTGTTCGATGAGTCCGGCTTGTTGCAGCACCTTGAGGTGCCGCGATACAGCCGGCAGCGTCATGTCGAATGGCGCAGCGAGCTCCGTGACAGTGGCTTCGCCCGCGACCAGACGGGCGAGGATGCCTCGGCGAGTTGGGTCCGCCAGGGCCGCGAAGGTGGTGCTCAGCGGGTCCTGGCGCACGGCGGCTGCTTCACTAGGTTGTTATTTAACATCACCGTATAATACATGTCTCGATCCGCCTGTCAACCCCTGCTCGCGACCGATCGGTGTCCTGGTACCCGCCTTGGCGGGAGTACCCTCACCTGCTCACCGACGACCGGAATAGGAGACGAGAGTGGGAGCCGGCGCGGAACGCGCACGCGAGCGTGAGCAGATGGTCCAGCGCCAACTGCGGGACCGCGGAGTCGTGGACCCTCGCGTCCTGGCGGCGTTCCGGGCCGTTCCACGAGAGTCGTTCGTTGGCGAGGCGAATGTCGCCCGAGCGTATTCCGACGCGGCGCTGCCCATCGCCGCGGGCCAGATCGATCTCGCAGCCGTATGTGGTCGGTGTGATGCTTCAGGCGCTGGAGCTCCTCCCGACGCACCGCGTCCTGGAGGTCGGCGCAGGTTCCGGCTACGTGACTGCGATCCTGTCGAACCTGGTCGCCGAGGTTCGAGCAGTTGAGTGGCATGCGGCACTTGCCGAGTCGGCTGGCAGGCGGCTCGACCAGCTGGGCATCCGTAACGTGGCGATCCGAGTGGGAGACGGCACCCTTGGCTGGGCCGACAAGGCACCGTTCGATGGCATCCTTGTGTCAGCGTGCGGGCCGGCAGTGCCGCAGCGGCTACTGCAGCAATTGGCGCCGGGAGGCCGACTGGTGATGCCGGTCGGTAGCCACGATGCCCAGAGTCTGCTGCGCATCTCCAGGTCGAATGATGGTCGGTCGACCCGGCAGGACGACCTGGGCTCGGTGGCGTTCGTGCCGCTGCTCTCCACGCCCTGAGACGACCCGCGCCTCACACCCCGCGCCGCCGTGCAGTGTTCCTGCCCGCACCTGACACGACCCGCGCCTCACACCCCGCGCCGCCGTGCAGTGTTCCTGCCCGCGCCTGACACGACCCGCGCCGCGGTGCAGCGTCCCTGCCAGCCATGCACCCGGGGGATGCTGGGCAAGGGTCAAGGCGATGCACTCCTCAACCCTAGGGGACATCGGTGCTGGATGCCGCCACCAAGTCAGGGGTGGATACCTGGCAGAACGTAGGTTGACAGGGCCTGCCGAACATCCCTCCCATGCATACCTGACCCTTGAGTCGTGGACCAGCGAAGATGCCGCTCGTGAGTCGCGCGAGCCCGGGCCTGCCTGGGGCGCCGAGCCCGGCCTGCCTGGGGCGCCGAGCCCGGCCTGCCTGGGGCGCCGAGCCCGGCCTGCCTGGGGCCGCCGAGCCCGGCCTGCCTGGGGCCGCCGAGCCCGGCCTGCCTGGGGCCGCCGAGCCCGGCCTGCCTGGGGTCGGTCAGCGCCCCAGCACGCACCCGCGCCAGCGTCAGCCTGGGTACCAGATCATGCGCGGGTCGTCTTCCGGCGCGCTGGTATGCCCATGCGGACTCGACCATCCGCTCCATGTCGTATTCGGGGCGCCAGCCGAGCAGCATCCGGGCCTTGCGATTGTCGAGCCAGTTCGACACGTATTCGGTGCGGATGGGCACCGCCTCCAGACCCCGCGTGCGGGCCAGGTACGCAGCCAGCTCGCCGTAGTCCACCGGCTCGTCCATGGCGATGTTGAAGGTCTGCTGGTGTGCGCCGGGATGCTCAAGCGCGATCAGGATGGCGCTGACCAGGTCCTCCACATGGACGAAGTTGCGCCGGATGGGCACATCCTGCGCGTCGAGCAGCAGCGGCACAGCGCCTGAGCGGACGTAGCCGTCTGCCCGATCTGCCCCCACCAGGTCACGCCAACGTGGCCCGCCGAACACGTCCGTCCCGAACGAGAGTGCGAACCGGAAGTCGTCCTTCTCCTGGATCCAGGGCGCTCGCAGGCAGCATCCCGGGCAGGTCGTACTGGACGTAGTACTGCTCGAGCATCACCTCTTCCAGGACCTTCGACAGCGCGTAGCTGCCTGGGTAGGCGGTGTGGCGATGCTCCTCGGTCACCGGCAGGCGATGCGGGACCACGAAATGGCCGACTCCCGCGTCCCCGCCGATGAGCACGAACCGCTCCAGGGTCGGGCTGCTGCGGCTCGCCTCGAGGAGCCAGAAGAGCCCCTTGATGGTCACATCCATGACCAGGTCTGGGGTCTCCTTGACGGTCGCGAGATGGAGGACGTGCGTGACGCCGTCGGTCGCCCGGTCCACGACCGCGCGG
>CAVXDU010000004.1:0-647109 GCA_963760625.1 uncultured Chloroflexia bacterium | reverse complement strand
GGCGAAGCGGCGGCGACGGCTTCAGCCGGCGCAGGGGCCGCGGTACTCCCCCGAGCGATGAGGGTCGGCTTGAGGAAGACCTGCTGCACGTCGGTCTGCTTCTGGCTGAGCCGGTCGACGAGGTTCCGCGCAGCGGTGCGGCCCATCTCGTCGGCGGGGAAGTCCAGGGTGGTGAGCGCGGGCGTGGCAAGTTCGGCCATCGACCTGCTCAGCATCGCGATGACCGACAGACCTTCGGGAATACGCCGGCCAAGGGCTGTCGCAGCTCTGACAACGCCGATGGCGGACTGCTCCTGCGGCGCGATCACCGCAGTCATCTCCGGATGCTCGGTCAGCAGTCGCTGAGCAGCGACGGTCATCGCGTCGATGGCCGGCGCGTCGGTCCGGGAGAGGACGGGTAGCCCGTGCCGCGCGCAGGCGCGCTCGTACGCCTGGAGTGACCAGGTGACGAATCCGTACACCTTGTCCTGCGCGACCGGGTCGATGGTGAGGAAACCGATCATACGATGCCCGAGCTCGACCAGATGGTCGACCGCGATCCCGATGCCATGGTCGACGTCGATCTCCACGAGGCTCATCTCGGTGTTCTCGGCACGGCGGCCGACCATCACGAACGGAAAGCCGTGATCCCGCAACAGGGCGGCACGACCGTCGTCGACCAGCACCTCGAGCAGGATGATGCCGTCGATCTTGCGGCTGCGGAAGAGCGCCAGGAGCTCGTTGTCGCTCAGCGGGCTGGTGATGATGTTGATCGAGTAACCGGCCTCCTCGACTCCCAGGGCGGCGGCCATGATCACCCGGTATGACGGCGGGTTGAAGTCGGCCGGCACGTGCAGGGCGATGAGCCCGCTTCGTCCCGACCGGATCTGGCGCCACGCGCTCTGAGGCACGAAGCCGGTCTCTTCCATCAGGCGCATCACGCGTTCGCGCGTCTCATCGGCGACGTCCGGCTTGTCGTTGATGATCCGGGAGACCGTGGTGACAGAGACCCCGGCGGCCGCCGCGATATCGACGATCGTCGTCTCCGGAGACTTGGGTCGGGCGGGCATGTGTGCTCCCTGTCAGCCGCTCATCAGCCATCGGCGAGGCCGAGCGACGGTCACATCTCGGCAGGATCTGCCGTCGATCGCCGGGGCCAGCGTAACAAAGCGCGCGAGCACGGTTCGTCATGTCGCGTGCCCCGAACCGGTCTTCGACGAGCCGATCGACGGTCGCAGGCATTCGCTTCTCGCCGTGGCGGTCTTGACGATCGCCGGTCGGGCGCTACACTCCGTTCCGCTCCGGAAATGATATCGGAGAATGTTTCCTGACGGACCCGTCCGCATGGCGGGAGGGGACCCAGACCAAGCTCGTGGTCGTCAGGTCGTACACGTCGAGGAGGAGATCGAATGCTGAGACTTCCGTCAACGCGGAGAGGGGCGATGTTCGCGGCCGTCGTGCTGGTCGTGACAGCGACTGCCGCTCCGGTACCCGCGACTGCCAGGCCGCCAGCTACGGCTTCCAAACCGTCGCGCAGGACCCAACCGCCCCGATCACCGTCTGGGTCGACGCCGACCGCACACCCATCACCGCGGCCTTCCAAACCGACCACCCCGAATGCCCGCTCAACGTCGAGTCCTATGACGCCAGCGCCGGGGGCAGTGGCACGTTCCACACCAAGATCTCGCTCCTCGACCAGGCGGGCGAAGGCTGGCCCGACATCGCGTGGTCCGGGCAGGTGAACGACGCCAGCTGGGCGGCGCATGAGCAGAACGGTGTTCAGGCGTTCGCCGCGCCGCTCGACGAGGGCGTCGTGCCCAAGGAGTGGCTCGACGGCTACACGGCGGGCGCGCTCGACCCGGTCACGGTCGACGGCCACATCTACGGCGCCCGTGACAACCTGGCGCCAGTGGTCCTCTGGTACAACAAGACCCTGTTCGATCAGTTCGGGTACACCGTCCCGACCACCTGGGAGGAGTACCAGGCGCTCGGCGACAAGGTCGCGACTGAGCACCCCGGCTACATCCTGGGCTCGATCGGCGATCCCTTCACGGCCGTGCTCGCTGACATGTGGGCCGCTCAGGCGCCGATCTACACCGTCGACGGCACCACCTTCACCAGCGACTTCTCGGACAGCCACACGACCCGCATGATCGCCCTGCTGGACCACATGTTCGCCAACAAGACCCTGGCGATCGACGGATTGTTCACCCCGGACTGGGTCTCGAAGTGGAAGGGCAAGGTGCTGGCCATCCCTGGCCCGACGTGGTTCACGGGAGCCCTCTTCCAGAACCCCGACAACCTCGCCGGCGTGCCGGGCGAGTGGGGTGCCGGCCACGCCCTGCACTGGGCCGACGAGCCCATCGCCACCGGCAACGTGGGTGGCGGCTTCTGGTACGGGTCGAGCCACTCGGCGAACCTCGCCTGCGTGGGGACCTTCCTGCAGTACGCGACGAGCGGACCCCAGTCCGTCAAGCTGATCACCGGCCTCCCGGCCTACGCCTCGACCGCGAGCGAGTGGTTGGACGCGCAGACCAAGCGGCTTCTGGGCCAACTCGGACACGTTCAAGGACGTCGTCAGTGAGGCAGCCAACAACATCTGGGCCGGCTGGGGAGCCACGCTCCCCTTCAGTTCCGAGCCTCCCTGGGCGGAGATCGTGGCTCCGGCTCTGGCTGCCGGCCAGACCATCGCCTCGCAGGTCCAGGCTTGGCAGCAAAGGATGGCGAACGACGCCCAAGTCAACGGCTTCACGGTCGTGACGAAGTAGGGAGAAAGCACCCATCTCTCGTACCGACGCCATAGTGCCCACCGCCGCCCCCGCAACGGGGCGGCGGTGGGTTTTCAGGCGAGCGCCAGGCCGAGCCCGCGAGCAGGCGCTCGCCGGCTACGCGTTGTCCAGTGGCTACGTGGTCCTGCTTCTGGCCTTCGGGATCCTGCCCATGGCCTATGCCCTGTACCTCTCATTCACCAAGCGTGGGCAATTCGTCGGCCTCGACAACTACGTGAGGGTCTTCGGGGACTTCCGGTTCTTCCCGGCCGTGCAGCACGTCGCGATCTTCCTGGCGATCTGGGTCGTGGCCCTGATAGCGCTCGTCGTCCCGCTGGCGCTCATCGTCCACGGCGCGCGCACCAGGTGGCTGTCCTCGACCGCGCGCTTCCTGTTCTACATCCCCGGGGCGTTCGCGGGTGCGGCGAGCGTCATGCTCTGGCTCTTCTTGCTCGACCCATCCGTCAGCCCGGTGTCCTCCGTCCTGAATGGTTCGGGTACACGAGCTTCGTTCAAACCATCGGCGTGGACAACCTGCCGGTGATCTTCACGGTGATCGCGTTCTGGACCGGCGCCGGTGGATGGATCATCATCATGTACGGCGCGTTGAACAACATCTCCGACGAGATCATGGAGGCGGCCCGCATGGACGGCGCCGGCGCCATCAAGACCGCGCGGTACATCCAGATCCCGCTGATGCGGAAGTGGATCGCGTACATGGCCGTCATCTCGGTCGCCGTCGGGAGCCAGTTGTTCGCGGAACCCAGGATCCTCGGCCAGGCGAGCAGGAACCAGATCCCGAACCACTATTCCCTCAATCAACTCGCGTACGTCACCGCGTTCGGCCCGCAAGCGGACTTCAACGGCTCTGCCGCGATCTCGATCCTCTTGCTGGTCGTGGCGGGGGGCCTTGCCGCGGTTCTCGTCTTCCGAGGAGGACTCTTTGACCGCGACTAGACGATCCGTCGTGCGGTCTGACCTCGAGCCGGGCCGCTGGCTGGGTCGCGTGACCGCTTTCCTGATCGCCGCATTCTTTGCGGTGTTCTTCGTCATCCCCTTGGTGTGGCTCCTGCTCGCGCCGTCGAAGGACATCCCCCAGCTCAATGGCTTTCACGGCGAGCAGCCCATCAGTTTCGGCTCCTTCGGACAACTACAAGCGAACTGGAACGAGCTGGTCGCGTTCCAGGATGGCCGCATCTGGACGTGGCTCGGGAATTCGGTGTTCTACGCGGGGGTCGCGTTGGTGTTGACGCTCATCGTGTCGATTCCCGCCGGCTACGCGCTCGCCAAGACCAACTTCAGGTTTCGCCGCGCCATCCTCATCTCGACCCTCATGGTGATGCTCATCCCGAACACGGCGCTCGTGCTGCCGATCTTCCTCGAAATCAGCGCGGTGCACCTCGTCGGGACGCCGTGGGCGGTCATCCTCCCATTCGCGTTCTTCCCATTCGGCGTCTATCTCGCGTATATCTACTTCTCCACGAGCGTTTCGCAGACGCTCCTCGACGCCGCCCGCATCGATGGCGCGAGCGAGTTCATGGTCTTCTGGCGGATCGCGCTGCCGCTCGCGACGCCCGTCGTCGCGCTCGTGGGCTTCTTCAACTTCGTCTCCAACTGGAACAACTACTTCCTCCCCTTTGTCATGTTTCCGGGGTCGAAGACCATGCCCATTCAAGTGGGTCTGGTGGAATTGCTCGCGAACGTCCAGCAGTTCAATCCGACCACCGTCGCCACCATCGTGATCACGCTTCCCCAACTGGCGCTCGCGACGCTCATCTCCGTTGCACCGGTGCTGATCGTCTTCTTGTTCTCGCAGCGCTTCCTGGTGAGCGGCTTGACGGCGGGCGCCACCAAGGAGTGAGTGGCCGGTCGGCCCCACCGCATGAGCCGTACGTCGTCCGGCCAGGCCGTCACTCCGGCCACTGCGCTGCCTTGTCGGTCGTGACCTTCATGGCCAGTCCGGCCAGCGCACGTCGCTGCGGTTACGGTCCCGCGACCTGGTCCGGTGTGACAGTGCCGAACGCTCGGACCGATCGGCGTGCCGCGGTCGGCCGTGACCAGGACACTGCCGTTCACGACGGAGGCAGCCCCGCCGGCCAAGGACACCACGGCGGGTCCGAACTCCTCGACCTCCGCGTAGCGACGCATGGGTGCGTCCTCGATCCACCATCGACGGAACTCCGGGTCATCGACAGGCGACGTGTCGGTCTTCACGTAGCCAGGCGCGAGAGCGTTCACCCGGACCCCGTGCCGGGCCTACTCGGCGGCCCAGGCCGCGGGTCAGGTGGTGGACTGCCGCCTTGGACGCGTTGTAGGCCGGTTGGTTGTTCGGTCGGTTGACGATGAGCCCGGACATCGAGCCGATGTTGATCGATCGACCCATGACCCCGCGCGACCATCCCGCGGCCGAAGATCTGCGAGCAGTTCCAGACCCCGTCGAGGTTGACCGACAGGACCTGGCTCCACTCCTCGATGGAGACGTCGAGCGCATCCTTCTCTAGAGCGATTCCGCCGTTGTTGACCAGGATGTCGACCGGCCCGAGCGTCTCCTCGATCAGCTCAAGGCCGCGCTCGAGCACGCCGGTCCAGCGACGCGGCCTTTGGCAGCCCACGGGGTGGACGGCCCAGGGTGCCACGGGAACTGGCTTACCCTTTCGCTTGGAAGTCGAGCCAGCATGACTTGGGTGGTACCAAGGTCTCAAGTTCGATCCACAGGTCAGGCGGCGGCTCGACGGCGGCTGATGCCATGAGCGTCGAGATCCGGCTAGGTTTCGTGAAACCGACAACGGTCGAGTGCACGCGGGGATCACGCATCGAGAATTGCAGGGCTGCCGTGGCTAGATCAGTGCCGTTTCTCAAGCAGGCGTCGTTCATGGCAGCGACGGCATCGAGGACGAGCTTGGGTGCCTCGGTATAGCCGTACCTGGACGACCCAGCTGGGTTGGCGAGGACACCTCCGCCGTAGATCGCGGCGTTCAGCACCCCCATGCCGGCTGCGGTTGCCTGGTCGATCAGCTCGTCCGCGCTTCGATCGACAAGGGTCCAACGATTGTGTGTGAGTAGAACCTCGAAGACGCCCAGGTCAAGGTAGCGTGAAACAACGTGAACATTGCCTGCGGCGATGCCGATGTGTTGCACCCGGCCTTCGTCCTTTAGAGCCACCAGCGTGTCAACTGCTCCTCCTGCCTGCGTGATCATGGCGAAGTCGTGGTATTCCGGATCGTGCAAGAAGAGCAACGGAAGTACACCAAGCCCGAGCCGTTCCTGACTCTCATCAAGCGAGCGTCGCACCCGATCACCGGAGTAGTCACCGTGGCGTGCGTCCACTTTGGTGATCACCGTAAAGTCCTCTGGCACTCCCCCCGCGGCAGCAATGCCGACGCCGATCCGGCGCTCGCTCTCGCCTTCGCTGTAAGCGTTGGAGGTATCGAAGGCCCGAATCGGACTCTTCAGTACCTGTTGGACGAGATCGATGGCATCGGCCTCCGCGACTGCGTAGCCGTAGATCGACAGCATGGTCCCAAGGGGGGAAGCACCCGCGATGATCGCCGAGGTCGAAACTGAAGTATTGCCCAGTCTGCGGATCCAATTCGTGGGCAACGGGTCAGTCATCGAGAGCCTCCCCGATCCGCGCATGGCCGTCAAACAGCCAGTCCCGTTCGCGCACGGTGCCGACGCCGACCGCGGCGGCCCGACCGTCGGCGGTCACGGTTGTCTCACTGCAAGCACCCGAACATCCCAGGGCCCGAGTTGGACGTGATCGCTGGGTGTGGAACGTTTCCCCAGTCAGAATGTCGTGCACCTCGGTGGGCACGGATACTGAGGCGGGATCGCAGGACCAGTTCTGCAGGAATCGGAGCCTGGTTCCGTCGACGGCCGCTGCGCCGGTCGAGGCGAAGTGCGCCTCCTGCATGAGAGTCGAGAATCGACATCCAGCCGGTCATACGGTTGGTACTCGTGGTAGCAAGCCGCACCGAACAACACGCGGTCGGAACCGGCCAACATCGCCCCACTCCTGTCGTCGTTCACTGCCCGGGTCACTCCTTGACGCTCCCAGCGGTGAACTTCGGGATCTGCCTGGCTTCTGCGTTCGCGCTCCCACCGTCGACAAAGGTCTCGAGCCGCTCCAGCGCTGACACCAGGTGGGCGCGCATCGCTTCCTCGGCGCCATCCGGGTCGTGCTTGGCGATCGCTTCGACCACCGCGAGGTGCTCGTTCTTCGTCACCGAACGAAGGCCCGCGTGGTAGTAGAGCCGGAAGGTGTGCAGGTGGCTGCGCAGTCGGGTCAGCATGTCGCTGATCATCTGGTTGCCCGCGAGGTCGGCGACCATCGCGTGGAAGGTCGCGTCATAGACCATGTCCAACCGGTTCGCCGCAGCCGTGATCTCGGCGCCGGCTCCACCGGCCCGGGCAGCGCGGCGCAGCTCCTTGATCTCGTTCGGCTCCGCCTGGGCAGCGGCCTTGGCGGCCAATGCGGGTTCCACGAGCAGCCGCAGCTCGATGAGCTCTCGCACCTGCTCGATGCCCATGAGCGGAGCCACGGTGTAGCTGCGGCCTGGCTGCTTGACGATCAGACCGTCCGCTTCCACCCGCGCCAGCGCCTCGCGCACCGGTGTCGGCGACACGCCGAGGGTGCGGGCGAGCTCTTCGATGTTGAGCCTGGCGCCGGGTTCGAACGCGTGGGTCATGAGCATGTCGGTGACGATCTCGTAGACCGAGCCGGGCAGCGGTTGCCGTTGGGCCAGGCGCTGTCCTGCGGCGGACTCATGGATTGCTTCGATCTGATAACGGTCCATCTCGGCCTTCGCGTGTCGAGTACTGGACGGCTATGTTACAGCATCCCAATCATCTCTATCCTATAGACAATAGGATAGCGGGCTGGCATAGTCCCCGACGATGCAGGACAAGGGAGGGCGCGACGTGCTCGACGGCGAGTCGGTGACTCGCACTGCTGCCGACGTCGCCGACGTCGCACCAGAGCCTGAGATCGGGAGGGGTCCGGATACGGCCAACGACCGATCGTCGCGTGCGATCAAGGGTGTCCTGCTGGCGCTGAAGGCGGGGCCGCTATTCATCCTGGTGCTGATGATGCTGTTCCTCTGGGTGGCCACCGAGCGCCACGTCTTCATGACGTTCGGGAACATCGGCAACGTCCTCGAGCAGTCCGCCGGTATCTGCATCATCGCCTTGGGCCAGCTCCTCGTGATCCTGACCCGGGGCATCGACCTGTCGATCGGGTCGGTCGTGTCGTTGTGCTGCGTCATGGTGACTGTCGTCTACCGCGACACCGACTCGGCGTGGCTGGCCATTGGCGTCACCTTGCTGACGGGGTTGTCCGTCGGTCTGGTCAACGGGCTGCTGCTGGTGTGGGGGCGTCTGCCGCATCCCTTCATCGCCACCCTCGCCACCTTGAGCATCTGCGCCGGCCTCGCCCTCTACATCGCCGGTGGCTCCACCGTCCTGGGCTCGCCGGAGATCGTGCACACGCTCGGCGGCGGACGTATCCCTCTGATCCCGGGCGCGGGCAACCTCGGATGGTTCCCCTACGCCACGCTCGTGGTGATCGTCTTCGCGGTCGTCTGTGCCGTCATCTTGCACAAGCTGGTCTGGGGACGATGGATCTACGCCGTCGGTGGCAGCCCCGAAGCCGCGGTCCGCACGGGCGTGCCGATGAACGGGACGTTGATCTCGGTCTACGTCATGAGCGGCCTGTCGGGGGCCATCGGCGGCATGCTCTTCGTCGGAACCGCTAACGCCGGCTCGCCGTTCACCGGGGTGGGCATGGAGCTCAGCGCCATCGCCGCGGTGATCATCGGCGGCGGCAGCTTCCTGGGCGGCCGTGGCGGTGTCTTGAACGCCCTGACAGGTGCGTTGATCCTCGGGGTCATGCACAACGGCCTCAACCTGCTCGGTCTCGACCCGAACTTCCAGTACATCGCGGTGGGAGTCGTCGTCCTCGTCGCGGTCGAGCTCGACGTCTTGCGGGCCTTCGTCGAGAACCGGTTCCGAAGCATGCATGCGAGGCTCGCATGACTGACGCCGTTCGCGTCGCGGTGCCCTCCGACGTGGAACCCGTCCTGAGCGTTCGGGGTGCCACCAAGACCTTCGGCGCCGTGGTTGCACTCGACGGCGTCGACCTCGAGGTCCGCGCCGGTGAGGTTCTCGCCCTGCTCGGCGACAACGGCGCCGGCAAGTCGACCCTCATCAAGTGCATCAGCGGCGTCCACAGACTCGACCGAGGCGAGATCCAGATCGACGGGGCCCCCGTGCAGATCACCTCGGCGGCCGATGCCCGATCACATGGGATCGAGACCGTCTACCAAGACCTGGCCCTGTTCGACAACCTCAACCCGACGGCGAACTTCTTCGCCGGCCGCGAAGTGGCGGGCCCGACCTGGTTGCCACGCGGTCTCCAGTGGATGAAGCAGAAGGAGATGTCCACCCGCACCAAAGACCTTCTCGACCGTTTGCAGATCCGGCTCCCTGACTTCGATGCTGACGTGGCGCTGATGTCGGGGGGCCAACGCCAGGCGGTGGCGGTCGCGCGAGCCGTGGCGTTCTCCTCGAAGCTCGTCATCCTCGACGAGCCGACTGCCGCCCTCGGGCTTCGGGAGTCGGCGCGGGTCCTGGAGCTGATCGATCGGCTCCGAACCTCCGGCGTCGCGGTCATCTTGATCTCTCACAGCATGGATCACGTGATGGCGGTCGCGGACCGGGCGATGGTCATGCGCCGCGGCCGCAAGATCGGCGAGGTGCCGGCGACCGCGGACAACCAAGAGCAACTCGTGTCCTGGATCGTCGGGGCCCGAGGGAGTACAACCGTTTGAAGCTTCACCACCTGGACGCACGGCACGTGCGGCAGATCCGACAAGAAGGAGCAACACACATGTCGACTCGACTGAAGGCGTTGATCGTGCTCGGAGCGGGGGCGATGCTCATCGCCGCGGGCCGGGAGTACCGCGGCGCAGTCCGGGAGTAGCCGCGGCGCCGTCCGGGAGTGGGAGCGGAGCCCCGAACGAGAAGTTCAGGGTCACTCTTCTCACCAAGGCCACGGGCGGTTTCTGGGATGCCATGATCGCGGGCGCCAAGCAGTATGAGACCGATCACCCGAACGACATCGAGCTCACGACCAACGCGTGCAAGACCAACGACGACACGCCCTGCCAGATCGCGGAGATCCAGGACGCTGTCACCAAGGGCGCCCAGGCGATCGTGATCTCCCCGATGGGCGTTGGCGTCGCCGATGCCCTCAATGAGGCTCAGCTGGCAGGCGTCCGGATCGTCTTCGTCGACAACACGATCCCCGGTGTCGTGCCGGATGCGGTTGCGGCTACGGACAACGTCAAGGGCGGCGAGGCTGCCGGCGCGTACATCAAGAGCCAGCTGAAGTCGGGCGACACCATCGGTCTGCTCGAAGCCGTGCGTGGCGTGCCGAACCTCGACCAGCGCATCGACGGTGTCAAGGCAGCGCTCGAAGGTACTGGCGTCAATGTCGTGATCGGGGCTCAGCAGACCCTGTGTGACACCAAGACCGGCGCCACGGTGACGCAGGACCTGCTCACCAAGTACCCGGACCTCACAGCGATCTACTCGGCGTGCGACTCCCCGGCGATGGGTGCCGTGGCGGTCGCGGAGTCCAAGCAGCACCCGCTGCTGATCTTCGGCTACGACGGTGACCCGGAGATGGCCAAGCTCATCGAGGCAGGCAAGACCACAGCCACGATGGCGCAGTCGCCGTTCAAGATGACGAACCTCGGCGTCGAGGCGGCAGTCAAGTCGCTCAAGGGCGAGAACTACGTGAAGGCCATCGACACAGGCACCACGCTCGTGACGAAGGACAACGCGGCCGACTTCACGTCAGCCTGGCAGTAACTCCTTCCGCATGGGAGCACGCTTCGGACGCCGGCTCAAAGGGCATCCGAAGGGCCCGGCACTACCGGTGAGTGCCGGGCCACGTGCTCCCGTGAAACCCACAGCCGCACACATCCAGTCGACGACCTCATCGTCCTAGCTTCGGAGTGCGACTCGTGACAACGGCACAGGCCGTGGTGGACAGCCACATCCACTTCTGGGACCACCGACGCCGATTCGACTACCGCCTGGCTCCGAGGCTTCAGCGAACTGAACCGTCCATTCGTCCCCGCAGAGCGCTCGACGTGCGCGAGGCTCCAAGACATCAAGGCCATGGCACGCCTGGACAACGTCCGCTGCAAGCTGTCCGGCCTGACCACAGAGGCGGACGAAGGCACTCGCGGCACGAACGACATCCGTCGGTACCTTCGGGCAGCTGTCGACGCCTTTCGGCCGGAGCGCTGCATGTTCGGCAGCGACTGGCCCAATGCCAGCCTCCAGATCTCCTACGCGGGGTGGGTCTCCATCGTCCTCGACTCAGTGTCGGACCTCGCCGCCCGTGAACGGGATCGAGTCATGCGGGGCACAGCGCTGGAGGTCTACTCACGGGCCTGGGAGTCCAGATGAAGATCAACCCGACCGGCAGCCGCCGGCCGCTCATGCGTAGGGCATCAGGCGATGCCCTTGGGTGCGCGATCAGCAGCGGCCCCGCAGCCGGCCTCACGAGGGGTCCGCATCGATGACGCGATTCGTCAGCATGGAGACCCGGGACATCCGGTTTCCCACCTCCGTTGGCCTGCACGGGTCAGATGCCATGAACCCGGCGCCGGACTACTCCGCGGCCTACGTGGTCATCACGACGGATGCCGGAGACGGGCATGAGGGCCACGGCTTCGTCTTCACGACCGGTCGTGGCAACGACATCCAGACCGTAGCCATCCGGGCCCTCAGCAGCTGGGTCGTCGGACGCGACGTCGAGGAGACGCTGGACGGACTGGGAGATCTCGGTCGTGAGCTGACCGGCGACGCCCAGCTGAGGTGGCTCGGCCCCGAGAAGGGCGTCGTGCACATGGCGGCGGGTGCGGTGCTCAACGCCTTGTGGGACCTGCGCGCCAAACGTGCTGGCCAACCGCTGTGGGAGCTGCTCTCGGGCCTGTCCCCCGAGGAGATCGTCGATCTGGTCGACTTCCGCTACCTCAGCGATGCGCTCACCCGCGATGAGGCCCTGGGCATCCTCCGAGGGGCAGAGCCGGGCCGCGCGGCCCGCACCGCACAGCTCCTGAGCACGGGATACCCCGCCTACACCACCACCCCGGGTTGGCTCGGCTACGACGACGAGAAGTTGGCCCGGCTCTCCGTCGAGGCTATCGAGGACGGCTTTCGGTTCATCAAGCTCAAGGTCGGCCGCGACCTCGAAGAGGACGTCCGACGGATGGCGATCGCGCGCGCTGCTGTCGGCCCGGACATCGTGATCGCCGTTGACGCCAACCAGCGATGGGAGGTCGCCGAGGCCATCGACTGGATCAACAGGCTCTCCCAGTTCGACCCCTACTGGATCGAGGAGCCGACCAGCCCCGATGACGTCCTGGGCCACGCCGCGATCCGCGCTGGGGTCGCCCCGGTGCTCGTTGCGACCGGTGAGCACGTCGCCAATCGCGTCGTCTTCAAGCAGATGCTCGCCGCTGGCTCCCTCGACATCCTGCAGATCGACGCCACCAGGGTCGGCGGGGTGAACGAGAACATCGCGATTCTCCTGCTCGCGGCGAAGTTCGGGGTTCGGGTCTGCCCGCATGCGGGCGGCGTCGGGCTGTGCGAGCTCGTGCGGCACCTGTCGATGTTCGACCTCGTCGCCGTCAGTGGAAGCGCCGAAGGGCGTGTCATCGAATACGTCGACCACCTCCACGAGCACTTCCTCGACCCGGCGGTGCTCCTGCACGGCCACTACGTCGCGCCGACCATGCCGGGGTTCAGCAGCCAGATGCTTCCCGCCACCCTCGAGGAATATCAGTTCCCCGACGGACGCGCATGGACGACTCAGGGGAAGTCGTGACGACCGAGACCACGGCTGCCCGCTACGTCGGCGGTCACGCCATCGACGTCGCCCCCGTGGTTCAACAGGCCCCAGGACCGGGAGAGGTGCGGATGGACGTGGCCTTTACCGGCATCTGCGGGACCGACCTGCACATCGTGCACGAGGACATGGATCAGCGCGTCACCGTGCCAGCTGTTCTTGGTCATGAGATGTCCGGACGGATCGCCGAGATCGGACCGGGAGTCAACACGTGGTCGGTGGGCGACCCCGTCACGGTGATGCCCCTCGAGTGGTGCGGCACCTGTCCAGCCTGCCTGGCCGGCCACCAACACATCTCCCAGCGCCTCATCTTCGTCGGCAACGACTCCCCGGGCGCCATGCAGTCCTCGTGGACGGTCCCATCACGCATCCTCGTCCGGCTGCCGGACGAGATCTCGCTGCGGGACGCAGCTCTCGTGGAACCCGCGTACTCGAACCGTCCTCTACCGCCTCGCCCGGACGCCTATGTCCTCGCCGAAGGGGTCGAAGCGACGGAGATCCGGGTGATCACGACGGTGGACCTCGCGGCCGCTGGCGTCAGCGAGGCCGAACCACTGGACCTCGACCGGGTTGAGGTCAAGGGGTGACACCAGACCGTCCGACCTCGCACATATCAGAAAGAAGGCCTGCTGACGTGCCTGGATCGCCCGATCGTGTCCTCTTCGGAGCCGCCTACTACTTCGAGTACGGGCCGGACGAGCGCCTCGATGTCGACCTGGACCTCATGGCGGAGGCGCACGTCTCCGTCATCCGCGTCGGCGAATCGGTGTGGTCGACGTGGGAACCGGACGATGGGACCTTCGAGCTCGACTGGCTCGAGCCGGTCCTCGACGGGGCATACGCACGGGGCATCTCGGTCATCCTCGGCACACCGACGTACGCGATCCCGATGTGGCTCGCACGCCGCTATCCGGAGATCGCCGCGGAACGAGCGACGGGCGAACGTATCGGCTGGGGCGCTCGCCAGGAGGTGGACTTCACCCACGCCGCATTTCGGTTCCACGCTGAGCGCGTCGTTCGCGCGATCCTGGGTCGTCATGCCGCGCACCCTGCGGTCATCGGGTTCCAGGTGGATAACGAGCCCGGGCTCGTGCTCTTCCATAACCACGGCGTGTTCCAGCGATTCGTCGATTCGTTGCGCCGTCGCTATGGGTCCGTCGAGGCGCTCAACGAGCGTTGGGGGCTCGTCTACTGGTCCCACCGCCTGTCCAGCTGGGCTGACCTATGGAGGCCAGACGGCAACGCCCAACCGCAGTACTCCCTCGCCTGGCGTCGCTTCCAGGCGGACGAGACCACCGCGTTCATCGAGTGGCAGGCGGACATCGTGCGGCAATACGCACGTCCCGACCAGTTCGTCACGACGTGTCTGGCCTACGATCGGCCAGCCGTCGACGACGAGGCACTGGGTCGTCGTCTCGATGTCATCGGTGGCAACCCCTACTACGTCATGCAGGATGCGCTCGCGCTCCCGGAGCGCGGGGAGCGCAGCCGTAACTGGAAGATCCAGGGCGTCTCGGCGCTGTTCAAGGCCGCGGACCGGATGTACGCGTCGCGCCAGGCGCCGTACCTCGTCACCGAGACGAACGCGTCGAACATCGGCGAGCCATGGGACAACCGCCCCGCGTTCGACGGTCAGTGGCGTCAGGTCGCCTGGGCGTTCATCGCGCGCGGCGCGCGCATGATCGAGTACTGGCAGTGGAACACACTGCGCTACGGGGCAGAGACCTACTGGGGCGGGGTCCTGCCGCACAGTGACCGGCCAGGCAGGACCTATCGGGAGCTAGCTGCGCTCGGTGCCGAGATCGAGGCGGCAGGCGGCCTGGTCGCGGGTGTCGCCCCCGAGGCCGATGTGACCATGCTGCAGTCGCTTCCGAGCAAGTGGCTCATGCAGGAGCACCCACCCCTCGCCACGCGCACGTGGGAGCGGGATCCGGACTCGTACCACGGACTGTTCGACCCCTTCTACCGCGGAGCGTTCGATGCCGGGTGCCAAGTCAGGGTGATGCATGTCGATCAGCTGATCACGAAGCATGGCGACGGCGCACGGCCCGATCTCTCCGAGGCCGTGCGACGGCATCCGCTGCTCGTTGTCCCCGGCCTGTACGTTGCCGACGACGATACGCTCCAGTGGCTCGCCGAGTACGCGGCGGCGGGCGGCCATCTCGTCATCGGCCCGCGCACGGCCTACGGCGACGAGGAAGCCCGAGCGCGCGCTCAGGTCGTTCCTGCGCACCTCGCCTCGGCTGCCGGCACCTGGTACGACGAGTTCAGCAACCTCGCTCGACGCGATCCCGGTGACCTCATCGGACGCCTCGTTCCCGGTGCCTGAGAGTGCGAGCGGGACCCGTTGGGTGGACGCGCTCACCTTGGATGGGGCCGACGCCCTCGCGACATACGAGCATCCGCATTTCGGCCGTTGGCCTGCGATCACGACCCGGGCGCACGGATCAGGTCGAGTGACCATGGTCGGGACGGTCCCGAACCCAGACCTCGCTCGCGCTCTGTTTGCCTACCTCGTACCGCAACCCCTCAGCGGCTGGGGTGCTCTGCCCTCCGGGGTCACGATCTCGACCGCGATGACCGCCGGCGGGCAACGACTACATGTGGTCCACAACTGGAGCTGGACCACGACCACAGTGACGGCGCCGGTCGACCTCACGGGCGTTCCGTCGGGATCGATCAGCCATGCAGGGGATCGGCTGGAGCTCGGGAGCTGGGATGTAAGGATCTTCGTCGCGGACTAACCTTGCCGGCTGGCGGCGGGACGCCTTGCACGAAGTCGGCCTCGGCGAGCGCGCGCGCGAACTGACACGACATTTCCTGCTCCTGACCGCCACACCGCACAACGGCAAGGAGACCGACTTCCAGCTCTTCTTGTCCCTGATCGACCCAGACCGCTTCGAGGCCATGTGCTCGAGCAGCGGCAGCGGGAGGTGGCGAGGGTGATGGACGCGGTGCTGGGCGGGTAGCTCTGGGCTTCCCGCCCGCCCGATCGTTGAGCCGCGAGGCCCTTGACTGATCAAGGGTCGAGGTCCCGGCATGCACCTCCTGGTAGCATGCACGGACCGGGCAAGGCGATGCCCCGGCCCCCGTTCGGCCTGCGTGCTACGGGGTCAGCCCCCCGGCGGAGGGTCCGGTGCCGGTGGCACGTCACCCGGGAAGATGAACGCGGTGATCGTGACCGGGTCCGTCGACCAGTCGTCCACCTTGATGGCCGTCAACCCCGCGTATCCACCCTCCCCCGTGCAGGTGGACGAATCATCACCGATGGATGGTGCATCGGCGTTGACGCCGACCCCGGCGGCGACCTGATCGTGGGTGTGGCACACCCAGCGCCCACCGTCGTTGGTGATGGTGATGGTCCAGGACGTGACCGAGAACGGAGCTCGGCCGTTCAGATGGTAGACATCGTCATTCAATGCGGAACGTACGGTACCGCCGAACCTTGGGTCGTCGGTCGTCATCTCGCTTGGTCCGCAGGTCCAGCCCCGCTGCTCGGTGACATCGCCCGGTGCCATGTTCGTCGTGTCCGGGCTCCGGCAGCCAGCCCCGGGCACCGTCCCCGTCACCCACGCGACGGTCGATGGCAGGCTCCCCGCCGAGCTGTCCGCCGGGGAGGGCGATGCTTCGAGGGCGGCGGGAGGCCCGCCGGGGTCGGTCGCCGGCGCCAGCCGGGATGCGGCGAGGCCGGCGCCGAGGGCCACGAGCGCAATGGTGGCGGCTGCGCGGGTAAGGGTGAGCATCAGGTGCCTCCTAGCGGGGCGGCGCCCCGTGGGTCGATCGAAGGATTGTGGGGATGCGGCTGCGTCGGGTCCCTGACGACGGGGGTCTGCCGGTATCCGTTCGATGGCCGCTGCGTACACGCCGTCGGGCAGCCGGCCCGACGCCTCCTCCGCGAGCCAGTGGCGGATGCGTCCGTCGGTGATCTGTTCGTGGTTCATGCTGGCTTCCCGGCGCGGGCGGTGGCGCCACGGTCATCGGCGTCCAGGGCGGCCCGGAGTGACGCCATTGCGGAATGCAGGCGGGACTTCACCGTGCCGGCGGGGATGCCCAGGGTCTCGGCGATCTCCGGCACGGACAGGTCGAGGTAGTGGTGGAGGACGACGACACAGCGTTGCTCGGGTTTCAGGCGCCGGAAGCCCCATTCCAGCTGATCCCGGTCCGCGAGCGCTTCGGCGCCGTCGTCGGACCGACCTTCCACGCCGATGGCGCGGACCTGCATCGACCATCGACGCAGGTGCCTGCCCTGGTCGGCGCAGGCGTTCACGAGGAGCCGGTGGAGCCACGCCCCGAAGCGGTCAGGGTCACGCAGGCCGGGCAGCTCGTGCCACGCCCGGACCAGGGTCTCCTGGACGGCGTCCTGCGCCCGATCGGTGTCGCGCAGGATGAGCCGCGCGATCGCGTACAGACGGTCGACCGCGCCGGACACGAGGGCCTCGAAGGCATCCGTATCACCGCGCTGTGCCGCCTCGACGTGCTCGCGCACCGCATCTCCACCAGCCACGCGACGACGTGTCGCGCATACAGCCTATGACGTCGCCGACACCGCGACCGGTCCAGAAATCGGAGGCACCGACCGACGACCAAGAACGCGAGTGCCGTGGGCGCATAGGTCCGGTTGGCCTTCCAGACAGCAGGTTCCACGACCTGCGACACGCGACGGCGACCTTCCTGTTGGCCAATGGCATGGCCTCGAGGACGTCAAGAACCAGCGTGGGCACGGCTCGATCACGCTGACCTCGAACACCCATGGCCACGTGCTGGAGCAGCGACAGCGGGAGGTCGCCCAGGTGATGGACGCGGCGCTGGGCGGGTGATGCGCAGACGGCGAGCGGATGAACCGAGCGCCATCACGCCTGGGTCTGGCACCGGCGCGAGAGCCGGAGCGGGCGTGGTCTACAGATTTCGCACCGTCCAACCGCAAGGCCGGCGCCCACCCAGCCTCGGAGACCCCGGGGCGCATCGATCACGGCCCGCGACACGAATCACGTAGGTTGGCGCGCCTCCCCGCCGAAGATCGGCAGTTGAGCGCCTTCTCGCAGGAAGACCGGGATGCGCTCCAGTGGCGCCTCCACCTCCACGGTCTGGCCGCCATCGTGGGTCTCGCCGGTCCATGCATCGGTCCACGTCGGTCCCTCCGGTAGGTAGACCGTGCGGCAACGCGCGCCGAAGTCAAGCACCGGGGCCACGAGAAGGTCAGGGCCGAAGAGGTACTGGTCCTCCACCTGGTAGCTAGCAGGGTCGTCAGGGTACTCGAGGAATAGCGGACGCATCGGCGGTATGCCGTCGTTCGTGTGCCGCATGCATGAGGGACATGACATACGGCCGAAGCCGCTCCCGCAGCTCGAGGTAGTCCCGGATGATCGCGTACGCCTCGTCCCCGAACGACCACACCTCGTTGGGTCCGCCCGCGAAGTCGTCCACCAGCGGCAGCCGGTGTCCGTGCATCCGCATGATCGGCGAGAACGCGCCGAACTGGAACCAACGGACCACGAGCTCGCGGAACTCGGCGCTCGCAGGATCGCCACCCCGGAAGCCACCGATGTCATGCGTCCACCAGGGGATGCCGCTGACCGCCATGTTCAGCCCAGCGCGGACCTGGCTTCGGAGCGACGCGAAGGTGGAGTCGATGTCGGCGGACCACACCGCGACCCCGTATCGCTGGCTGCCGGCCCAGGCGGATCGACAGAGCAACAGGACATCGTCCTCGCCCGCCGAGCGCATCCCTTCGAAGAACCCTTGGGCATGGTCGCGCGGGTACACATTGGCGACCTCGAGTCCGCTTCCCGCATGGAACCGGAGGTTGTCCGGTGCCATGGGCAGCATCTCCGGCTCGCAGGCGTCGAGCCAGAAGACGTCGATGCCGTGGCGGTAGTAGCCATCCTTCACCCGGTCCCAGATGAACTCCCGTGCGCCGGGATGGGTGGCGTCGTAGTAGTGGAGGTAGAGTCCGTCCTCGTTGCCGTTGTCGACGAAGTACATCTGGCCCGCAGCGCCACGCGTATTCCGGACGATGTAGCCCGGACCGCCACATCTCGTCCCAGGTCGAGGCGAGGCGGCTCACCGTCGGCCACACGGACACCATCACGCGTACGCCGCGCTCGCGGAGCCGCGCCACCATGCCGGCCGGGTCGGGCCACCTGCCTGGGTCGAACCGCCACTCGCCCTGCCGGGTCCAGTGGAAGAAGTCGATGACGATGACCGACAGCGGGAGCCCGCGCGACAGGTGCTCGTCGACCACGGACTCGAGCTCATCCTGGCTCGCATACCGCAGCTTGCTCTGCCAGTAGCCGGTCGCCCAATCCGGAAGCATCCCGGGGCGGCCGGTCGCGTCGGCGTAGTTCGCAGGATCGCCGACGGCGTCGGCCGGTGGTGACCCAGTAGTCGATCTGCGATGTCGCCTCCGCCACCCAGCGCGTCGCGTTGAAGCCCAGCTCGACACGTCCGATGGCCGGGTTGTTCCAGAGGAAGCCGTAGCCCTCGCTCGAGAGCAGGAACGGGATGCTGACCTCGGTGTTCCGTTGGACGAGATCGATCACGCAGCCCTTCTGGTCGAACCGCCCGTGCTGGTGCTGGCCGAGCCCGTAGAGGTGCTCGCCGTCCCTCGCGTGGAAGCACACCTCGATCCGGAAGAGCCCGCCCAGGAGGTCCGTGTAGCTGCGAGCGGGCACGGTCAGTCCGTGGATGGCCTTCTCGGACAGCAGGTCGTTGCCGGTGCGACGGTTCCGGAACGAGAGCGACCCCGACGGCTGTCGCGCGGACCTCGATCTCGCCGTTGCGGAACGTCGCGGCATCCGCGGCGATGTCCACCGCAGGGGCCTCCGCGACGCCGTCCGGCTGGCAGGAGGGCGCGAGATGGTGTCGTCGCGGATCCTCCCGGTGCGGCTCGCGCGGACGCGGAACGAGTCTCGGCCCCACGGTTCGATGAGTACGGTCTCGGCTTCGAAGTGACAGAGGAGGCCGACGTCCACCATCGATGGTCTCGAACGTTGCTGACATGGGCTGCACCTTGTGTTAGGTCAGATGAAGCGACGATCTCGACGCGACCGGGCGGCGCAGGCGCTCGGTCATGGCTAGATCCGTCGAGGCCAGCGACGGCCTTGTTGGTGCGGCAACACCGATCGCGCTTGCGGACTGTTCCCCACTGCGGTCCCCCGCAGTGGCGACTGCGGGGGACCGTTTCCTGACCGGCGCGTGCCGCTGGTCCTCAGGTGGTGCGGCAGACACCGATCGCGCTTCCGGACGACGCTCGTGGCGCTCGGTCCCGTGCGCTCAGGGCTGAAGGATGGTGCTCATCTGGCCGGCGGCGTCCTTCATCGCCTGCTCCGGCGTCTTCTGTCCGCTCAACGCGGCCTGAAGGGCGTCCTGGATGACGGCCGAAGCCTCGGACCAGTTGGGAAGCGGTCCGCGGGCTGCCGCCGACTCCATCTGCTTGAGGAAGACCTGCATGGTCGGGTCGTTCGCGGACCTCGCGGCGACCTGTGCGAGGACATCCTTGCGGCTGGGGATGTAGCCCATGCAGTCGGTGAGCTTGGTCCCGTAGGCCGGGTCAGTCACGAACTTGAGGAAGTCCCACGCGCCGTCCTGCTGCTTCGCCGATTTGAAGACGGCCCAGTTCTCGCCGCCGAGCGACGACGCAGGTTGCTTCGTGTAGGGGAGTGTCGGCGACCTCCCAGTGGAGATCTGGCGCGTCCTTGCCGATGGACGCTGCGTTCCACGTTCCGCTGATCATCATGCCGGCCTTGCCGGTCGTGAACTGCTGGTAGATCTCGGCGAAACCGTCGTTGACCGCCGACTTGGGCGCCCAACCCTGGTCGACCAGGTTCGTCCAGAACGCAAGGGCCTCGATGGCCTCAGGGGAATCGAGCTTGTCGATCGAGCCACCGTTCTGAAGGAGCCAGGGCAGGAACAGGAAGGTGCCGGTCTCGTCCTTCTTGGCGAGCAGCGCGGTCCCATAGACGCCTGCATCCTTGTTGGTCATGGCCTGGGCCCAGGTGGCGAACTCGTCCCAGGTCTTAGGAGGCTTCGTCGGGTCGAGCCCCGCTGCCGTCGCCAGATCTGTATTGATCCACAGAACGACCGTGTTGCTGCCGAGCGGGATGCCGTACGTCTTGCCGTCCCATTGGGTGGAGTTCCACGGGCCGGGCAGGAACTGGTCGGCCTGACCCCAGTCCGTGACCTTGTCGGTCAGATCGGCGAGCGCGCCGGCGGCGGCGAACTTCGCGTTGTCGGGGTTGTCGACGATCATGAGGTCCGGGGTCGTGCCTCCGGCGATCGCGGTGGCGACCTGCTGGTTGAAGTCGGTGAAGGCGAGATTGCGGATGGTCACCTGGTACGTCGTCTGCGACGCGTTGTAGTCGTCGACCGCAGTCTTGACGCAACCGGCAGCCGCGCCGGTGTCGCCGTAGTAGGTCCAAAGGCTGACCTCGGCGGGCGCCTGGGCCAGTGATGAGGTCGGCAGTCCGGCCATGATCGCAGCGCTGAGGGCCACTACGGCGAGCGCGCCATTCCTGTTGGGTTTCATGTGTCCTCCAAACATCTCTGAGAGGAAAAGGATGGGATGGCCCATCCGTTCACCACGAGTACCTCCGGTTCGACGATCCTTGACCACCTCCTCCATAACTGGTGCATCAGGACTTGACAGAGCCGGCGGTCAGGCCGCTGACGAACTGGCCTCTGAGCAGAAGGAGCGCGACGACCGCGGGGATCGCGACGATCGTCGCGAACGCCATCATCGAATCCCACTGGGTCTTGTACATGCCAACGAACTGGAAGACGCCGAGCGAGATCGGCTGGGTCGACACGTCGGGCAGGAACGAAAGAGCGAACACGAACTCGCCCCAGGCCGTGAGGAACGAGAGCACCGCGACCGCCACGAGCCCGGGACGGACGAGCGGCACAACGACTTGCCTCAAGGTCGTGAGGCGGGACGCCCCGTCGACCCACGCCGCCTCCTCGACCTCTCTCGGCACCTGCCGGAAGCTCGTCTGCAGCAGGATGATGGCCAACGGAAGCGCGAGCGCCGTGTCGGCGATGATGACCGCGAGCTGCGAGCCGTACAGCCCGACCGACCTCACGATGACGAACAGCGGCAAGACCAGCAGGGCGCCCGGCAGCATCTGTGCCACGAGGACCGCGAGGATGATCAGCCGCGCGCCGCGGAGCCGGAAGCGGGCCAGCGCATACGCCGCGGGGATGCCCAGCAGGAGCGTCAGGGCCGTCGTGGCGGACCCGATGACGATCGAGTTCTTCAGATAGGAGAGGGTGCTGACGTACAACTCCGGTCGGTCGTTGGGAAGACCCAGGATCGACTTGTAGCTCTCGATCTGTGGTGATGTCGTGATGAGCACCGGCGGCGTCTGGATGATCTCGTCCGGCGGCTTGACCGATGTCGCGACCATCCAGAACAGAGGCAGCAGATAGATGGCCGTGACGAGCGCGCGCGATGACGAAGCGAGCCGTCGTGGGGACACGCGACTGCCTCATGGTTCGTCCGAGTGCGCGGACCGCAGGTACACGATCGCCGCAACGAACAGGATGACAGCACGATGACGGCCACCGCTGCGCTCTTCCCGAAGTCGAAGTGCACGAAGGCGAGGCGGTAGGCGAAGGTGGGCAGGACCTCGGTGGCGGTCCCGGGCCCGCCCTTGGTCATGATCCAGATCAGGTCGAAGACCCGCAGCGTGTAGATGAACCCGAGCATCAGCACGGCCAGGATCGCGGGTCGCAGCAGCGGCAGCGTCAGATGGCGAGATCTTCTGCCAGCCGCTCGCGCCGTCCACCGTCGCAGCCTCGTAGATGTCCGACGGAAGGCCAGCGATCGCCGCGCTCAGCAGGATCAGGTTGAATGGGATGCCGAGCCAGACGTTCGCGATGATCACCGCAGGTAGCGCAGCTCCCGCATCCACCGTCCAGCCGATGGGCTCCGCGATCAGATGCAGCGACTGGAGGATGAAGTTCACGAGCCGTAGTCGAGGTTGAACATCCACAGGAACAGCGTCCCCGTGACCACCACCGGGATCTGCCATCCGGTGAGCATCAGTCCGCGGAACGTGTTGCTCAGTGGAAACGCCACGGCTGAAGAGGAGCGCGAGCCCGAGCCCGATCGAGAACTGGAACGTGATCGACACGACCGTGAACACGAGCGAATTGACGCAGCGCGACCCCGAACGTCGGATCGGCGAATGCACGGGCGTAGTTGTCGAAGCCGACGAACGGCGTGTTGCCAGAGACCAGCTCGTTCGAGCGTGAAGCGCTGGAAGGACATCAGCACGGCCTGGATGATCGGAAAGCCCATCACGGCCGCCAGGAAGAGCAGCGCCGGGAGCACGTACAGCCACGGAATCCACCGGTCCGGGCGCCAGTCGACCGCGACCCTGGACTGCGATGGGACCGGCGAGCGTCTTCATCGATAGCGTGCTCCATTGGGCTCGGCGGACAGGGGGTGCGTCCTGCGCGAATCAGCCGTGTCGGTCTAACGAGTCAGCGAGGCGGTGCTCCGTCTCATCACGAGTCGCGGTGGGACGAGCTCCTGATGGCGTCGGTGCGGACGGCCGATCGAGGTCACGGATGAGCATCCGGGCGGCGTCGCGTCCGATGGCCTGGGCGTCCCAATGGATCGCGGTCAGAGGCGGGATGATGAGGTCGCTGTCGGTCCCGAAGGCGATACCGATGACGGAGTAGTCGTCGGGCACCGTTCGTCCCGCCGCCTGGATGGCATTGATCGCACCGACAGCAGTCGTGTTGTGCATGGCCGACCGCGGCCGAGATGTCCGGGTGGTCGGCGAGCAGCTGGGTCATCGATGCTGC
This sequence comes from uncultured Chloroflexia bacterium, assembly GCA_963760625.1. Lineage (GTDB taxonomy): Bacteria > Chloroflexota > Limnocylindria > Limnocylindrales > CSP1-4 > JAFMJV01. The sequence continues at coordinate 623,631 of CAVXDU010000004.1, read as the reverse complement.
GCTCGAGCTGACGTCAGGTCGCACTCGACGGCAGACCGGCTCGAGTCCGTGCTTCGTTGACCGCAGCCTCGAACCCGAGGCGCGGCTCGGATCGCGGGACCCAGCCCGCCCTCGCGCCAGGACTCCGGGTACGTGAGGAGGGCGATCCGCGAGTGTCCGAGCGCCGACCAGGAAGTCGAACGCATCGACCAGGGCCGTCTCGAAGTCGAAGTCGATGAAGCTCAGCCCGGTGTTGTCTCGACATCGTCCGATCAAGGCGAACGGGTAGTCGAGCTCCCGCAGCGTCTCCACGCGCCAGTCCTCGAGGCGACCTGCATGAGGATGAGGCCGTCGGCGATGGACTCTTGCAGATCCGCCGTAGCTCGCTGGGCGACAGCTCGCCGGTGAAGAGAGTGAAGTAGTAGTCCTCGCGAGGCAGCGCCCATCGCGATGCCGGACACGAAGCTCATCTCGAGCCGCTCGGAGAACAGCTGCGGGTTCGTGAGCGGGTAGTGCAGCGCGATCGAGCGGGTCTTGCCCGGACGCGAGACGGCGCGCCTGCGCGTGCGGGACGTACTCCATCTCGTCCGCGATACGGAGGATGTTCTCGCGCGTCGCGTCCGAGATCTCCCGGTCACCGTTGACGGCGCGAGAGACCGTCTTCGCGGAGACCCCTGCGACTTTCGCCACGTCATTCAACGTGACCATGCGCATGCCTCGCTGTCTGTGGCCCCGGCCGATGTCATCGCTGACGTCAGAGCATCGTCAGCGCTGACGTCAGCCTACTGCTGGCGTGTCGCGAGTGTCAAGCGGGTCGCGGACCGGTCGCCTTCGGTGCAGGTGCTCAAATGACCGCCCAAGGCGCTCGCGCGATCCACTGGCGCGGCCGATCGCGCGACACGCCGCCGCCACGGCGTAGCACACCATCCATTCCGAATCACCGCCGTGGCTGGCAGGTTGGCTGGCAGGAGCCGTGTGCCTCCGCAGAACGCGTCCCTAGCCTTGGGGCCGGTACGGGACGTGATGCGGTCGGTCGACCGTCACCGGGCGCTGTGGCTCACGGCGCTCGGCACCGGTCTGCGACAGGGCGAGCTCCTCGCGTTGCGCTGGGACGACGTCGACCTGGAGGCCAACCGTCTGACGGTTCGCCACACCCTGGCCAACGTCGCGGGCATCCTAACGCTGCTGGAGCCCAAGACCAACCGCAGCCGCCGGACGCGTGATGCTGGAAGAAGTCGTCCTGTCAGCCCTGCGGGGTCACCGGACCCGGCAGCTCATGGAGCGCCTGGTGGCAGGGTCGCGCTGGATCGAGACAGGGCCACGTGTTCGCGACGATGCTCGGGACGCCGCTCCACGCGGCGACCATCACGCGCTGCTTCAAGGACGCGCTCGACCGGGCGGGGCTGCCCGGCGCCGCTTCCACGACCTGCGCCACTCGCGGCGACGTTCCTGCTGGCGCAGGGCATGACGCTCGAGGACGTCAAGAACCAGCTCGGGCACCTCGTCGATCGCGCTGACCTCGAACACCTACGGGCATGTGCTCGAGCAGCGGCAGCGGGAGGTGGCGCGGGTGATGGACGCGGTGCTGGGCGGGTGATCGAGGGCGGTCCCGGAGCGCTTTGTTGACGCCGCCGCCTATAGCCAGCAACTGCTGTCGCGTCAGCGGTGCGCACGATCGCCTCCTCGCGTGGTCCTCGGCGTGACCCAGGACTACGAGCGTACGGTCACGATCGAAGAAGGGTGAGGACCGCGGCGACGCGGCGGTGCTGATCGGGCGCTGCCTCCAGGCCCAGCTTGCCGAAGATCTGGTTCATGTGGAACTCGACGGTTCGCTCGGTCACGACGAGCCGCGCAGCGATGGCGCGGTTTGACAGCCCCTCCGCGACGAGCTCCAGCACTTCGCGTTCGCGTGCCGTGAGTCCGCTCAATGGATCGGCTTCCCGGCGCCGCGCGATGAGCCGTTTCACGATCGTCGGATCGACGACCGTCTCCCCTTCGCACACGCGCCTGAGCGCGTCGACCAGGATCGCGATGTCCACGACGCGGTCCTTGAGCAGGTAGCCGACGCCACCTGGACTCTCGTTGATGACCCGCAACGCCCATTCTGGTTCGAGATAGGCCGACAGCACGACGACGCCGAGGGCGGGAAAGCGCTCACGAAGGCGTCCCGCGACGCGGAGTCCTTCGTCGGTGTTCGTCGGTGGCATCCGGATATCCACGACCACCGCATCCGGCCGCATCTGCTCGACGGCCGCGAGAAGGGCCTCGGCATCGCCGACATCAGCCGCGACCTCGACATTCGCCGCCACGAGCAGATGACGGATGCCCTGGCGGGTGAGCATCACGTCCTCCGCGATGATCACGCGCATGGCAGGACGGCTCGGAGCCAGGAACCCTCTGCGTTGAGGCCGGCTATCACCACGCCGCCCACCGCGCCCACGCGGTCCACTATTCGTTCCGGCACCTGGACCGGAGCATCTGCTGGGTCCGTGACCTCGACGGTCACATCGTTGCCGCGCCCGTCGACCTCGACACGCATGCGCGTCGCGCCGCGCCGGACCGCGGAGTGGAGCGCCTCCCTTACCAGCTCATAGGCTGCGATCTCGACCCGCGCGGGCGGCCGGCCGGCGACCTCGACGCGGGCCACCAGCGGGATGGGCGACTCGTCTCCAAGCGCGGTCAACGCCATGCCAAGGCCTCCTTCGACGAGCACCTGCGGCAGGATGCTGCGGCAGATCCGGCGCAACTCCTCGACGATCGCCAGCGCCCGCTCCTCGGCGGTCGTGAGCGCGGCGGAATGGCCGGTGTCGCCACGACTCTCGGCGGACATCCGGGCCAGGCGCAGCTCGAACGCGATCGCGAGCAGGCGCTGCTGTGCTCCGTCGTGCACGTCCCGCTCGACCCGCCGGCGGACGTCATCCTGCAGGTCCACGATCCGCATCTGCGAAGCACGCAATGCCCGCAGTTGCGCTCGCCCAGCCGCGAGCAGCCGCTCGTTGTCCAGGGCAACGAGCATACTCGCGCCCGCGGCGCTCGAGAGCAGTCCAGGATCGACATCTCCCTGATGATCCACGATGGCGACCGGCGAGCCCGCACGGCTCATCGTCCTGAGCAATCGGCCGGGGCGCGCGGGTCCGGGCTCGAACGGTTCACCGTCGGCGGCAACGAGGTCTTGCCCGTCGTCGATGTGGTAAGCGATCCGCAGCCCCGCGTCACCGAGTGCAGCGGCCAGTGCCGATCCGAGTGTACCGGGAGTCGGCGCGGTCGCGATGGTCTCGACGATGCCCCGGATGCGGCCGCGGGCAGTGCGGATTGCGTGAACGCGGAACATGAGTGCCAAGCCGACCATCGCGCCGCCAGCAGCCGACGCGAGCGCGAGCGGTTCCACGATCTCACGCAGGCGAAGTCCGGCGAGCACACCTTCACCGGTCACCCGGCCGAGTGGCGCCATGGCATCGAAGACCGCCGGTTGCAGCCGATCCCATGCGACTCCGATCAGGACGAGTGCCAGGCCTGCCGCACCGGCGACAGCACCTCCGATGCGCATGAGGCCCAATGGGCCGCGCCATCGGCCGAGTCGCAGTCCAGGGACCGACGCGAACAGCAGCGCCGCTGACGCGGTCCCGGCGATCAGCTCTCGGGCGACCCACAACGACGCTCGTTCGCTCCCCGTCGTCGCGACCATCTGCGTCAGGAGGTTGCATCCGACCGTGCAGCGCGGGTCGTAGATGGGGGCGTACGCCAGGACATCAAGGATGAACACCGCGACCCCCGCGATGAGCACGGCGCCCGAGACGCGTCGTGCGGAGCGAGCCCGTTCGCCATCGACGGTGACCGACACCACCAGCGCGAGGATCAACGGCAAGGTCAGGACGGGGGTCGCTGCCCCGACCGCCCGGGCAAGCGGCAGGTCCGTGAGGGAACGGCCGATGTCGGGCGCGAACCAGGTCATGCCTGCGAGCATGGCGAGGACGCCACCGGTCACCTGGATGCCCGATGCGAGGGACATCACGCCGCCGAGCAGCAGCGCACCGCCGCCGAACAGGTGGAGCGCGAGCAACCACGGGTCCGGATCGAGGAGCGGCCCGAGTCGTCCATCATGCAGTGTGCGGCCGAGCCACAGCATCCCGAGCACGTAGAGACCGGCCGCGACGATCAGTGCGGCACGAGGCGCGACCTCGGATCGACTGGCGGTGTTCACGGACCGGTGATGAGCGGTAGGGACGCGATGATCCGCGTGCCGCGGCCAGGTGGACTCTCGACGGCGAACCGACCACCCATCGCCTCGATCCGGTCGCGCAGACCCAGGAGGCCTGTTCCGTTCCGCGGATCCGCGCCGCCTCTTCCGTCGTCGGCGATCTCAAGGTCCACGAAGTCGCCGGCGCTGGTGATCCTGACCCAGACGTTTCGTGGCCGGGCGTGCTTCGTGACGTTGGCGAGCGCCTCGCTGGTCACGAACACGGCCGTCCGGGCGGTACCGGGAGCCAGATCGACCGGCTGCAGGTCGACCTCCACGGGCACCGGGACACCGGCGGCGAGCGCCGTGATCGCTTCCGCCAGCCCGGGAGCCGTCACGCTCGGCGGCATCGAGCCGCGAACGAGTCCTCGGAGCTCCTCTCGGGTTCGGCGGAGCTGTTCGAGCACGGTCGGGACGATCGACTGCCCGGACAGGGTCGGTTCGGCAAGCGCCCGCTCGACCGCCTCGAAGCTCGGCTCGAGGCCATCTCCGAGCCGACGCTCCAGCTCCATCTGTTCCTCGTCCCCGGCCAGCAACAGTCGCCGGCGCCGATCCCATCACGGCAGCCACCTGCGCCCGGAGAGCGGCCTGGAGTCGCACGTTGGAGGCGCCGGCTGCCAAGGCCTGGGCGATCACGTTGCGAGTGGTGGCGTCCAGCATCACGTTGGCGTCGTGGATCAGGACCTCCGAACGCTCATCCGTCTGGCCGAGGGTGGTCACCGCGCGGCCGCTGCCTTCCGCTGGAAGCTCGAGCGGAAGACCCAGAAGGTCGACGTAGGCGTGCCGATCGGCGAGCCAGAATCCAAGCTGCACGTGGGGATCGCCGAGCGATCGCCCGAGCTCGCGGAGCAGGTCGCTGCTGGCACTGGCACCCAGCTCCACCACGAGGTCAGCGAGGCGGGCTGATCGCGACGGCACTCGGACGAGAGGCAGGCAGACGGCGAGCACTGCGAACCAGAGTGACGCCTGGAGCAGGATCCGGCTATCGAACCAGCTCGCCCAGCCCAGCCATCGTGGTACGAGATGCTGCGCGGCCAAGGTGGTGCAGAAGACGGCGGCGGCCACCAGCGGCACACGTGCCCCCCGAGGACGGCGATGGGACATGAGCGTGGCGCCCACGGCGATCAAGCCGGCCGCGGCTGCCAGGAGCTCCTGCATGGCGATGGGAACGATGACGGCCGCATAGGTGGTCGCTGCCGCTAGGCGCGGTCCCAAGACCGTAAATCGTCCGCTCGGGAAGGCGGTCGCGGCGTGGACAACGACCGCCACATACGCGAGAGAGAGCGAGGCAGCGAGCCACGCGACCGGTGGCCAGTCGACCCACGCGAACCCGCCGAGGAACCAGGCCAAGGAGCACGCGATCATGAGCGGTCCGACGCGGGACGACGGGGCGCGGAGATAGGCCGCGAGACCCAGGGCTGCCACGAGCCACCCGGTGCCCAATGTCAGGATGGCGATGCGCGTCTCGAACGCGGCGAAGCCGACGCGCACGGACGCGATTCCCTCCACGCCGACCAGGAGTCCGGCAGCCGCGGCGAGGAGTCGGCGGCGTCGGGCCGGCTTCTCGGCGGTCGTCTCCGTCACGGTTCGCCCAGCAGAGCGCGGATCGCGCGGCCGGTGAGCAGACGCTTCGGGATAAAGCCAGCGACGGGCGCCTTCTCGACCCGGCCGGCGTACTCGTAAGCCTCTCGGATGGAGATGAGGATGACCACGGGTGCGTCCGGTTCCTTCGAGAGGTGCTCGGCGACTCCGAAACCATCGATGTCCGGCAGCTGGATGTCAACTAGTGCGATCTCCGGACGCGATCGGCGCGCCTCGGCCAGCGCCGCTTCCCCCGAATCGGCCTCGGCCACCACGCTGAACCCCTCCGCCGCGAGGACGGCCCGGACCGCCTGCCGAAACGGCTCATGGTCGTCCACGATGAGGATCGAGCGGGACATCGACCGATGATGCGAACCCTCGGGCTGCAGCACACTGTGGCTGGCACGAGGGATGTCCCTCGCGAGGTCTGATGCCTGCCTCGGTGTCGGCGCCGCCGGCACTGTGGAGGCTGTGCGCATCGACCCCCGCAGGAGGACCACACCATGGACCGGAAGATCTTCGGACCCACAGCCTGGTCGCTGCCCTATCGCTCGCCGTGCTGGCATCTGCCGGCGGCAGCACGGTCCTTGCCCAGGACGAGCAACCAGTGACCCTCCGGCTCGCGCTCGCGGCCGGGACCCTGTACGACGTCCCGTCGGAGGCGTTCGTGACGGCCGCGCGCGACCTTTCGGGCGGCGCCGTCACCATCGAACCGACCCGTGAAGCCGGTGGCGATGGCGGCGAGCGCATCGCGCTGCAGATGCTCGCCGATGGCCAGTTCGACCTGGCCATGGCTCCGACCCGTGCGTGGGAAGCCGTTGGCGTGACCCGGCCGGAGGCGCTGCTGGTGCCGTACCTGATCGACAATGACGCGCTCTCGGTCGCCGTGGCAGCGAGCCCGATCGCGACCGACGTGCTCGCCGGGATGATGGACCAGGGCTTCACCGGCCTGACCATGTGGGCCGAGGGTATGCGCCACCCTACCGTCTTCGATCCCTGCGGGGCACCGATCCTGACCCCTTCTGATGTGCGCGGGATGCGCATGCGTATCAGCGAAGCCGTCGCGCAGGACCTCCTCACCTCGATGGGTGCGAAGCCATCGGTGGGTGACCCGGGGGATTCCTCCTGCCCGCTCCAGGGAACCGACTTCCCCCTTAATGGGGTCTGGGCGCTGGACGTTCCAGCGACACTCACCGCAGACGTCACCTTCTTCCCCAAGTACTCCGTCCTCGCGGCCGATGCGTCTGCGTTCCGGCGACTGCCAGCCCGCTGGCAGCAGGTGCTTCGAGATGCCGCCACCGCCGCCCAGGCAGCGGCGATCCGGGCCTACCGGACCGATGTCGATACCGCCCAGACCTGGTGTCAGGCGGGCTTCACCATCGTTCTGGCAGGACAAGACGCCGTCTCCCAGTTCAAGGCGGCCGCGCAACCGGTGATCGACAAGCTCGCGGCAGATCCCGACCTTGCACCCACTATCCAGGCGGTCGAGGCGCTGAAGGCGACGATCCCGCCCAGCCCCAACGCTGCGGCTTGCCAGGGCCCCGTTCGCGCACCTGCCGCCTCATTCGCACCCGCTGACGCGCCAACGCCGATCGATGGCACATGGGTCGTCAGCACAACCCTGGAGGACCAATTCAAGGACCCAACGCTCGTGGGTTCGGTGCCCAACGATAACTGGGGCGACATGACCCTGACGTTCAACTCGGGACAGTTCACGCTGATCGGCAAGAACCCCAACTACCCCCCGGGCACTTCCCAGGGCATCTACCGGGTCGACGGAAACATGCTGACGGTGTTCCAACCGGACGCGTGCTGCCCCGTGGAGCCGTTCTACTTCTACTGGCAGATCGACGGAGACACGCTCACGCTCTCGCAGGTCGCTGGTCGTGCCAGCCCGTGGGGGTGGGTGGTCAAGCCCTGGACCCGCCTGCCCAACTGAGCCACCGATCCCTCGGCAGGCAGATCAGTCGCCAGAACGACCCGCCTCGTCCCATCGACGGGGCGGGTCCCTGTTCAAGGCAGCGAATTGCTCGGTGTCAGCTCCGTGCTTCCATCCGATCCGGGTGTTCGTCCACCACATCCACTCAGCCCATGGATTCCACCCAGTGCCACGGCCGTGGCTGTCAACGTGGCTGCCAGAAGGCGGTTGCCACCACACAAAGCGCATCCGACCGCAGATACTTGGGTATCCGACGCAAAATGCGCCCAAATACTGGTGAGCCGGCTGGGATTCGAACCCAGGACACGAGGATCAAAAGTCCGCCTGACCGCCGTCCATGGCGTGGTGCTGGCTCATTCTGAGTCGGTCTCCCGCGCGGCTCCCATCCACTGGGTCCACCGGGTGGTACCGCGAGTGTTTCCCGTGGCTGTCAACGTGGCTGTCAGGTCCGGCCCAAGTCGTCCAGCCGCGCTTCGTGGGCTCGTCCCCCCGATGCACCCGGAAGCCAATGTGCGAGGTCGAGGTGTCCACCGCCTCACCCTGGCGGGCTGCCGACCGGGGACCGAGCCGTAACGCCTCGCGCCAGAGCTCATCGACCGGCTTCGATCCGCTCATCCGAAGCGCTCACTCAAGGCACGCCATCCGCAAGCGCCATCCGGATGGCGTCGACCGCCTCCGTCAAGGCCGGTGGCAGCACCAAGACACCGCTCGATCCCTCCATCGCTGTCGCCGCGCCGCCCCCGAACGCGATGAGGACGTCTGGCCGATCTGCCTCGATCGCGTCCCGCACGTCGTTTGCGGACTCGATGTCGCCCCCGGCCACCGCCCCGATGACGACCGCGGACGCATCCGTCTTCCGCACCGCCTCCAGCCAGTCGCGGACCGGCAGGTCGGCCCCCAGGTAGAGGACGTCGAGTCCAGCACGGCGGGCCGTGACCGCGAAGATCAGGGCGCCCAGCTCGTGGCGGGCGCCGGGTGGCAATCCGACCAGGACCCGTCGCCCACCGCCTGTCGGGTGACCGGCGGCCTCATAGGCGGCCGCCAGGCGCCGCAGGATGGCGTGGCTCGCTGCGTGCTCGACGGCCACGTCGATGCTTCCGGCCGCCCATGCCTCGCCCAGGCCGCGCAGGGCCGGCAGGAGCTGCGTCTCAGCCACATGCTCGAAGGTGCCCTGGGCGAACATCTCGTCCAGCACCCGCTCGAGCCTCACCGTATCGAACGCGACGGATGCGGCCAGGAACGCGTCCGGGAGGTCCTGGGGAGCCGTGGGCACCGCGGCACCGGCAGGTGAGACCGGCCGATCCACCGATCCCGGCAGTGCGATCCCACGAGCGTCGCGGCCGATGATCTCGGTGGCCGCTGCGCTCGGGGACCAACCCTCGTCGACGAGCGTGCGCATGGCCCGGAATCGCGCGATCGCGTCTTCGTCGTAGACCCTGTAGCCGGACGCCGTGCGATCGGGCTGGACCACGCCGTAACGCCGCTCCCACTGCCGCAGCAGCGCGACCGAGACGCCCGCCCGGATGGATGCCTGGCCGATGGTGTACATGGTTTGTCCAAGATACCACCCTCCAACCCTTGACAACACCCGTCGGCCTCGTTAGAGTTAGACAAACCTTGGACAAACGCCGTACATATGCTCCAGGGCAAGCAAGAAGGAGGCGACCGCTCATGCGGTATCTGAACTCACTGGCGCTCCTGTTGGTGATCGTCGGGGGCCTGAACTGGCTCCTGGTCGGCGTCGCGCAGTACGACCTGGTCGCGGCCATCGCGGGCACGTCGTTCGGCGAGACGAACGCGATCTCCAGCGTCATCTACATCCTCGTGGGCGTGGCCGCCATCTGGCTGGTGCCGACACTCGCCCGTTGGGTGACGACGCCCGCGGAGCGTGCGACCGCCTGACCCGAAACGCCACCCACGAGATCCATCGTCACGGCCCACTGAACACGGAGTCCCACCCATGCGCCGAACCATCGTCCTCTCCGCCGCACTCCTCGCCCTGTCGGCTGCTTCCGCCGCCGCACAAGACACCAGCCCAGACGCTTCGACAAGCGCATCGGCAGGCACCGCGATGGTGCGCGTCCTGCACGCGTCGCCCGATGCACCCGAGGTGGATATCTACCTCGACGGCGTCGCGGTCGGCGCCCCCCTTGCCGGCCTCGCGTTCGGGTCCCTGAGCCCATACGTGGAGGTGCCTGCCGGCCCGCATGCCATCAAGGTGTGTGCCGCGGCAGACCCCGCCGTATGCCCCATCGACGTGCCCGAGCTGACCATCGAAGACGGTCAGCGATACACGGTCGCCGCGACCAACGTCCTGGATTCCATCGAGACGCAGGTGCTGGTCGACACGGGGATGCCCGCGATGGACCAGGCCCTCGTGCGCTTCGTCCATCTCGCCGCTGATGCGCCCGCCGTCGACGTGCTCACGCAGGACGGATCAGCCACGGTCGTGTCGAACCTGGCCTACCCAGACGCAAGCGACTACCTGCCGCTCGATGCGGGCTCGTATGACCTCAAGGTCTGCGCGACCGCCGATACGACTGTGTGCCCGATCGACCCGGCGCCGGTCGAGGTCGCCGCGGGCCAGACATACAGCGTCTTCGCCATCGGCTCGCTCGAGGGCGGCAGCATCACCGCCCTGGTGGCGGTCGACACCGCCGCGATGGCGGCGTCATCGATCGCCCCTTCCAGCGCGCCCTGACGCGGCGCAGATCCTTGTCGATGGGACGGCCTCCTCGGGCCGTCCCATCCCCTATCAGGTGCCGATCCATGTCCGTCCACCGCCTGACGCATACGCAGTCGGTCCCGCGGCCGTTGGCCGAGGTCTTCCCATTCTTCGCGCGCCCGGGGAACCTGGCCCGCATCACGCCCCCGGACCTCGGCTTCGAGCTCCGATCATCGGATCTGGACATGCGCACGGGTCTCGAGATCGAGTATCGCGTCCGTCCGTTGTTCGGCATCCCCGTCGCGTGGAGGACCCGGATCGAGCAGTTCGATCCGCCCCATCGGTTCGCGGACATCCAGATCGAGGGTCCGTATCGCCGATGGGAGCACACGCACACTTTCGAGGAGATCGACGGGGGCACCGTCATCCGCGATGATCTCGTCTACGAGCTGCCGCTGGGGCAGCTGGGCGACGTGGTGCACGGGTCGCTCGTCCGGCCGCGGCTGGAAGCCATCTTCCGACATCGGGCCCGCGTCGTCGACGCCGTGTTCGCTGCCGTGGCCGATGACCACGAGCTGATGACCGTGGCCATCGCAGGTGGCACCGGGTTCGTCGGCGGGGGCATCGCTGCCGAGCTGCACGCTCGCGGCCATCGCGTCGTGGTCCTGTCCCACCGTGGCGAGGACGCACGCGGACCGCTTCCCGACGATGTGGAGTTGCGTCGCGCGGACGTCACCGATGAGGCCGAACTGACCGATGCCCTGGCCGGTGCCGATGCGCTCGTCATCGCCTTGGCGTTCCCGAATTCCCCCATCGAGGCACCGCGCCGCGGCCGCACGTTCCAGGCGGTCGACGCGGAGGGCACCGAGCGGCTCGTCGTCGCCGCGCGCGCCGCCGGTGTGCATCGGATCGCGTACATCTCGGGTGCGGGTGCCGCACCTGACGCCGATCGGCAGTGGTTCCGAGCCAAATGGCGCGCCGAGGAGTCAGTGCGGGCGAGTGGCGCGACCTGGACCATCATCAGACCGACATGGATCTATGGACCGAGGGACGTCTCGCTCAACCGATTCGTCGGGTTCGCGCGGCGACTGCCGGTCGTGCCCATGACCAACGGCGGGGGGCAGCTGCTCGCCCCGGTCTTCATCGATGACGTCGCCCGGCTCGTGGCGGACAGCCTCCGCGACCCGGCTGCGGCATGCCAGGTGTTCGAGCTGGGCGGCCCGGACGTCCTGCCGATGCGCGAGATCATCCGGTCCGCGCTCCACATGTCTGACCTGTCGCGGCCCATCGTGCCCGGGCCGACACCCCTGCTCAAGCTGGTGGCGGCACCCCTGGCCCTGCTGCCGTCCCCACCGCTGACGCCGAACGCCATCGACTTCATCAACCAGCCAGCGACCGTGGACATCGGCCCGCTGCTCGAGCGGATGCCACGCGGTCTGACACGTCTGAAGGACGGCCTGTCGAGCTATCTGCCACCCGGGTCGGGCCCAGGAACGTTGACGTTCTTATCCTGACCGCTGAGCGGCCTTCCCGTTCGAGTTACTCGGCTGATTCGGCCAGCCCGGTCCTGCAGGTACGCGACGCCGACTCCCGGCGGCGTCGCATGACAGGTGGCACCGCTTCCCGACGAACCGCTCCAGCCGCTGCCGCTGCGTGCCATGATACCCACATGGGCGCTCACCAACGGACCGCATCGTCGGGTCCGCCCTCGCTCGTGGCCCGGACGGCGCTCTTCGAGTTGCTCTCGGCCGGACTGGCGGGCGGCATCACGCTGGTCTCTGCGCCCGCCGGCAGCGGCAAGACGATCCTGCTGCAGTCGTGGCTCGATGCCACCGGCATGCGCGAGCGGACGGCGTTCGTGTCGGTCGAGCGCGACGAACACGACGCGCAGCGCTTCTGGCTCTCGGTCGTCGATGCGCTGCGGGGCGCCTCCGGAGAGCATGGGCCGGTCGAGGAGCTGACCCCGACGCCCGACTTCGATGGAGCAGCCGTCCTCGAACGCCTCATCTCGGGGTTGCGCGCGCTCGAGCAGCCCGTCGTGCTCGTGATCGACGACCTGCACCAGCTGCTCGCCCCGAACGCGCTGGCGCAACTCGAGCAGTTGCTCGCCCGCCGGCCTCCGCAGCTCCGGGTGATCCTGGCGACGCGCCACGATCCGCCGATCGGACTGCATCGCTACCGCCTCGCCGGCGAGCTGACGGAGGTACGGGCCGCCGATCTGGAGTTCACGCTCGACGAGACGCGCGAGCTCCTTGCCACGGCCGGGATCGAGCTCTCCGACGACGCCGTCGCCTCGCTGGCGTCGCGCACCGAGGGATGGGCTGCCGGGCTCCGGCTGGCGGCGCTCTCGCTGGCCGGTCGTGCCGACCCGGAGCGCTTCGTCGCCGAGTTCTCGGGCAGCGAGCGGACCGTGGCCGACTACCTGTTCGCCGAGGTCCTGCAGCGCCAGGCCGAGCCGGTCCGCCAGCTCATGCTGCGAACGTCGATCCTCGAGCGCGTGAACGGATCGCTGGCCGATCGGCTCCTCGGAGCGACCGGATCGGAGCGGATCCTGCTCCAGCTCGAGGACGCGGGCGCGTTCGTCTTCTCGATCGACCGGGAGCGGTCCTGGTTCCGCTACCACCAGCTCTTCGCCGATCTGCTGCGCCTCGAGCTCAGGCGCACCGAGCCCGATGCCGTCTCGGGGCTGCACCGCGCCGCCGCCGAGTGGTACGCAGGCCACGGGTTCCCGATCGACGCGATCCGCCACGCGCAGGCCGCGAAGGACTGGGGGTACGCCGGCGATCTGATCGGGGAATACGGCTTCAGCCTCGCGCTCGACGGCAGCTACGCGACGATGACCGCGCTGCTCGAGGCCTTTCCCGCCGAGGCGTTCGCCAATCCGGAGCTGGCCGCCTTCCTGGCGTATGGGGAAGTGATCCGGCCGTCGCTCGACACTGCCGCCGCGTACCTTGCGGTGGCGGAGCGGCATGCGTCAGAGGTGCCCGACGAACACCGGCGGACCTTCGCCGCGATGCTCGCGGCCACGCGGTCGACCCTCGCCCGATGGCGCGGCGATCACGGCACGATCGTCAGCGAGGTGGAGCCCCTGCTCGAGCCGTCCGAGGCCGAAAGCGTGATCGAGATCGCGGTGGGGAATGACGTGAGGGCCGTGGCGCTCATGAACCTCGGTGCCGTCGAGCTCTGGTCCGGTGCCGGAGACGACGCCGAGCGGCACCTGAAGCAAGGGCTGGAGCTCGCGCGACGCAACGGGCGGCCCTATCTGGAGATGGGCTGCCTCGGGCCATCTCGCCCTTGCAGTCGGGCGGCATTCGCTCACCGCGATGCGCGAGACCGCGCTGCAGACCCTCGAGATCATGGAGAAGCAGGGATGGCTGTCCGAGCCGATCGCCCCGATGGTGCTGGCGACGATGGGCGGGGTCGACGCCCTGCAGGGCCGGTTCGACGAGGCGGAGCCGTGGCTGGATCGCGCGGAACAGGCCCTGCGACCGAACGCCGAGCCAGCCAAGGAGATGCTCGTCCGCCACTCGCGAGGGCTCCAGCGCCTCGGCCAGGGGCGGCTCGCCGAGGCGAAGGTGTCGTTCGCCGAGACGCAACGGCTGCAATCGCTCCTGGTCTCGCCCGACCCGATCGCGATCTGGGCTCGCGGGTGCCTGGCGCAGGTGCTCACGAGACTGGGCGACCTTCCGGGAGCTCGGGCCGCGCTCGACACCGCGTCGGACGGCGAGCTCGAGTATGCCGATACGCGAGCCGCGTTCGCGGCGGTCCATCTCGCTGAGCGGGATCCTCGCGCGGCGGTCGATGACCTCGCGCCTGTGCTCGTCACCACGCCACAGGCCGGCACGGCACACGTGCTTCGCGACGTCTCGGTCATCAATGCGCTCATCCTCGACGCCCTCGCACGGGCCATGCTCGGCGACTCGAGGGCCGCAGAGGACGACGTCGAGCGCGCACTCGACCTCGCCGAGCCCGACGCGCTCATCCTCCCGTTCCTCATCACGCCGGCGCGCGATCTCCTCGAGCGGCACCCCCGGCACCGGACGGCGCATGCGGCGCTGCTCGCGAACATCCTCGACGTGCTCTCGGGTTCGTCGCTGCCCGCTCGACGCAGCGAACAGCCGGACCTGCAGGAAGCACTCACCGAGAGCGAGATCCGCGTGCTGCGCTTTCTCCCGAGCAACCTGTCGGCGCCCGAGATCGCGGCCGAGATCTTCCTCTCCACGAGCACCGTGAAGACGCACATGCGCCACATCTACGAGAAGCTCGGGGTCCACCGCCGTACGGAGGCGGTCGACCGGGCTCGCGACCTCGGACTCCTCGGACCATCGGCACGAGGCCGCCGCTAGGACCGACCATCCCGGCGCACCGAATTGGTCGCATCGGACGACGACCGCTCATCCGGCCGGTGCCGGAGGCTCGGTTCGATCGTCGCGAATGTCGCGGCGGATGGTGCGAAGGAGCACAGGCAAGATGAACAAGGTACTGGTCGCGGTGTTCGATACGGAGCAGGCAGCGTTCGAGGGCGTGAGCGCGCTCAAGGAGCTGCATCGGGACGGCGATATCACGCTGTACGCGTCGTCCGTCATCGTCAAGGATGCCGATGGGGTCGCGTCGATCCGCAAGTCAGCGGATCACGGACCCATCGGCACGATCACGGGCCTGGTCGCCGGCGGCCTCGTCGGACTGCTCGGAGGCCCGGTCGGCGTCGCCGTCGGCGCGTACGTCGGCGGGTTCGGTGGCCTCATGTTCGACCTCTTCAATGCCGGCGTCGGCATCGACTTCGTCGACGAGGTCTCGGCCTCGCTCACCCCGGGCAAGGCGGCCGTCGTGGCGGACATCGACGAGACGTGGGTGACGCCGGTCGAGACCCGCCTCGGCGCGCTGGGCGCCACCACCTTCCGGCGCCGGTCGGGCGAGGTGGTCGATGACGAGCTGACGCGCGAGGCCCAGGACGCCTCGAACGAGCTGGATCAGCTCCGCGCCGAGCTCCGTCAGTCGATGGGCAACGCGAAGGCGACCGTGGAGGCGAAGATCGCGTCGCAGCGGCAGCAAGCTGGAGGCGATCGTGGCTCGAGCCGACAAGGCGCTCGAGCAGCAGCAGGCCGAGTTCGACCAGAAGTGGGCCACCCTGCAGGCGCAGTACGCGGAGGCGCAGGAGCGCCAGAAGGAGCGCATCCAGGCTCGCAAGGACGAGCTCAAGGCGTCCCACGAGGCGCGCCAGGCCAAGCTCCAGCAGGCCCGCGGGCTGGCGAAGCAGTCGCTCGAGCTCACCCGCGAGGCGCTCGTTTCCTGACGAAGAGCGCTCTCATCACGGGCCACCCGAGGTGTCTGGCACACCTCGGGTGGCCCTTCGTGTGTCCGCGGTCGAGCGTGGGACGACACTCGCTCGGCGCGTCCCGGCTCACGGCCGGGCTGCCTCACGCGCCCGGCAGGCCCCGCGCCTCGCTCGCACGGTCCGGATGATGCGCGCTCATCCGCCTGCCGCTGATGATCCGTCCATGGACCAACGGCAGACCAGGCTACGGTACGAGATCCACGTCCGCGGGCTCCTCAGCGACACGCTGCTCGCCGCCTTCGGCGGCCTGGGCGCCCGAGGGCACGGAGGCGAGACGATCCTCTTCGGGACGCTGCCCGATCAGGCGGCGCTCTATGGGGTCCTCGCCCAGATCGAGTCCCTCGGCCTCGAATTGCTCGAGGTTCGCCGCGTTCGTCCCTGACGACAGCGGGCGTCGAGCGCGGTCTCGTCCTGCGCGGCGACTCTGACTGCTCGGCCGGAGCGGTCGGGGCAACGACCAAGAGGACGCTCGGCCGGATCTCGAACACGACCGGGGTCGAGCCCAGGTCGACGGCGTCGGCGCGCACGGGGAGCGGTCGCGGGCTCGTGATGCGGACCCGGCTCGCCCGTTCGGTGAGGGTGCGTCGCTCATCCGGGAGGTGACCGGACGCGATGCGCGTGAGGTCCTGGGCCAGCTCCGCCCTTCGTGTCATGCAGGAACACGCGCACGTCGAACAGGCCGTCGTCGAGCGAGGCCTCGGGTGCGACGGGGAGTCCCGGGCCGATGAAGGGGCCGTTGGCGACCACCACGAGGAGTGCCTTCGTCTCGATCGTGCGGTCGCCGTCCAGCTCGATGCGGATCTCGGAGGGTCGATAGCGGACCGCGGCCACGATGGACCGGACGATCGCCCCGTAGTCGCCCTTGTCCACCTTGGGCAGCTCCCGCGTCGCCGCGGCATGCATGCCGACCGAGCCGGCCTCGTAGAAGATGCGGTCGCCGACCCGCCCGACGTCGATCGTCCGCACGTGCCCGTCGGCCAGGATCCCCGCCGCCTCATCGAGGTCGCGCGGCACGCCCAGCATCCGCGGGATGTTCATGACGCTGCCCAGGGGCAGGATCCCGAGCGCGGTGTGCGTGCCCATCAGCTGCCGCCCGATCAGGCCGATCGTGCCGTCGCCACCGGCCGCGACGACCACGTCGTAGCCGCGTTCGACAGCGTCCCGGGCTGCCTCGACGGCCTCCTGCTCGGAGCCCGGCTCGACCAGCTCGTCGCCCAGGCCGTGGCGCGGCAGCAGCTCGAGCAGCATGCTCGCGCGACGCCCGGTTCGTCGGGATACCGCCCTTGCGTCCGGACGTGGGATTCCACAGGACCCGGATCCGCCGCTCGTCCGTCCTCGGACGTTCCGAGGTCATCGGAGCACCCCGCGGGACCGGAGGCGCCGATAGGCGACCAGCAGGGCGGCGAGGTAGCTCGAGCCCAACAGGTAGGAGGCCGCCACGTCGGTCGGCCAGTGGTGTCCGAGATGGATCCGACTCGGGCCGACCGCGGCGATGAGGCGTCGTCAGCGCACCCACGACGAGTCGCCGGAGCAAGGGCGGCCTGATCAGGCGGTGGGCCATGATGGCCATCCAGCCGTAGACGCCCACGTACGTCAGCACGTGCCCGCTCGGGAAGCTCGTCCCGCCGAGCGGCGCGGCGACGACCCGGAGGTCCCTGCCGGCGACCGGGCGCGGTCGCCGCATGAACGACTTGATGATCGTCGAGACGGAGCGCCGTGCCCCAGGCAGCCAGCTGGAAGACCGCCTCCAGCCGGAAGCGCGCGATCCACAGGACGGCCGCGTAGGTGGGGGGCAGCACGCGACTCTGCGGCGGGAACCCGAACCAGGAGACGAAGGCCATCGCCCGCTCGAGCCATGGGTGGCGGATCGCCTGCAGTCGCACCGTGATCTCGTGGTCGATCGCGTTCGACCTGCTTCCTGCGGACCAGCGGCCGCGAGCCGCGGCGAATCCCGCGATGCCGGCGACGAGGACGCCCAGCGCGAAACGCGTCCGGGGCCGGGCCTCGGACGGCGAAAGCCGGGCGCGCCGTGCGTCCGCGAGGTCCGGCCCGAGCTCCTCGGCCACCTCGCTGATGCCTGCGGTGGGTCGGGCCCCTATCGACGCTGCCATCGCGGCCCACGGTACCGCAGCCGGCTGGCGCCGTGGCCCCGACGCGTGCGCGATCCCGGAGCCCTCCATAATCGACCCATTCGGCTGACGACCGCTCATCCTCCGCGCCGGGATGCTTCGCCTCGGTCATCCGACCTCATCGACCCACAGGAGGGAAGCACCATGGCACGAGACGTCATCATCGCGACGTTCGACAACCGCGATCAGGCCTACGACGCCGCGAAGGACATCGACAAGCTGGGCGACAGCGTGATCGATGTCCAGAGCGGCGCGATCGTCGAGAAGGACCTGCTGGGCAACGTCACCTGGCTGGACTCGAAGGGGCTCGCGAGCCCGTGGGGCACCATCGGTGGCGCCGCGGGCGGCGCCCTCCTCGGGGCGCTGGTCGGCACGCTCGCCGGGCCGGCGGGCACCCTGACCGGAGCCCAGGTGGGTGCCGCGGCTGCCGCGACCGGCGGCCTGCTCGGCGGCACCGTCGGCGCGACCGTCGACATCGCCGACACGGGCCTCAAGGAGGACTACATCGCCGCGGTCTCCGGCAGCCTGCTGCCGGGCCACGCCGCGCTCGTGGCGGAGGTCGACGAGTACTCGACCCAGCCCGTCGACGAGGCGGTCTGGCGGAACGGCGGCGTGATCTTCCGCCAGCCGATGGCCTACGCCACGGTCTGACGCTCTTCGGGACGTCGGTTCTCCAGGGCCCGCCGGGAGTCCCCTCCTCGGCGGGCCTTGGACCCTACCTTGGGAGGAGGACGATGAGCGACATGGCAGATCGCACCAGTCATCCGACCGTCGGTCGGCATCATCCGGTCGTCGTGCGCCTGGACCGTGAGCGGGCCGAGGATGCGCAGCTCCGGCTCGCGGATCGGATCACCGCCTTCGCGGGGTCCATGCCGTTCGTCTGGCTGCACGTCGCGATGTTCGCGGCTCTGGATGGTCGCTGCTCGAGCGAAGCCCGTGGCCGACGTTGACCCTCATCGTGTCGCTCGAGGGCATCTTCCTCTCGACCTTCGTGCTCATCGCGCAGAACCGTCAGGCGGCCTTCCAGCAGGCGAAGGCCGATCACGACTTCATCGAGGCTGAGCAGGCGCTGCAGACGAACACCGAGCTGACCCGTGCCATCCACGAGCTCACCACGGAGGTCCTCGAGCGCATGTCGGCGGATGGTGATCGTGATGGATAGGCGGACGGCACGGATTGCGGCCGTCCACATCCTGTCGGTGGTCGCGGTCCTGCTGGGCATCTGGCTGGCCCGCGACCTCTGGCCCCCATTCCAGCAGGTCACGGTCCTCTTCTTCCTTGGATGGCTGGTGGCATTCATGCTGGATCCTGCGGTCAGCTGGCTGGTGGACTCGGTTCCCCCGACTGCCGCGCGGACCGGCTGCCGCCGTGGTCTTCCTGGTGGTCGCCGGCCTGGCGCTCGCCGTCGGGGTCGGCGTGACCTTGTCGTTCACGGACTCGGCCCGGGACATCATCGCCCGCGGGTCATCCATCCAGGACCAGGTCGCTCGATCGCTGTCGGCCATCGAGCGCTGTGAGCCGATCGCTGGGCTACCCGCTCGACACCCACGGCCTGGTGGGCGAGCTCGTGGAGTCCGTGCGCTCGCAGCTCGGCCACATCCTCGAGGGCGTGGTGGGGGGCGGCCTCAGCGTGGTGGGCAACGGTGTCACCATCATCTTCATCGCGATGGTCATGGTCGCGAGGAAGACCGAGTTCATCCGGTTCACGCGCCGTCTCGTGCCGCCCGACCATCTCCCGCTGTACGACACGTTGAGTGCCGCGGTGGCTCGCTCGTTCGGTGGCTTCATCCGGGGTCAGTTCGGGCTCGCGGCGTTGTACGGCCTCCTCGTCTCGGTCATCGCGCTCGTCTTCGGGGTCCCGTTCGTGCCCTTCATCGGGGTCACGACCGCGCTCCTCCAGAGCATCCCCTGGTTCGGCCAGCTGGTGTCGTGGATCCCGCTCGTGGCGGTCACGTTCGCGTTCACGCCCGATGCCCTGGCGCCGGTACTCGTGTTGATCGCTCGTCGGTTGGCTCATCCTGCAGAACGTCGTGTCGCCGCGCGTCCTCGGCTCTGCGGTGGGCCTCGATCCCCTCGTCGTCCTGGCGGCCGTGCTCATCGGTGGCGCCGTGGCGGGACCCCTCGGGGCGGTCTTCGGGGTCCCGGTCGCAGCGGCGATCGCCTCTGTCCTCGCGGTCTGGCTCGACGTCGCGCGGCCCGGCCGGGCGGGTGCCGCCGGCACCACCCCGAGCGCCGGCGACGGCCCAGGCCAAGGACCGTGTCGGCGACGTGACGCGCATCCCCAGGGTGATGCCGGGCCTCTCGGTGGACCCTGCCTCTGATAGATCGCCACGTGCGAGCAAATCCCAAGATGTCACCCGTTCCCAGCCTCCATCCGGTCGTCGTCCGCTTGAACGCAGAGCGGTTCAGAGACGTCCAGCTCAGGGTGGCCGACGCTCGTCGTGTCCCTCGAGGCGACCTTCCTCTCGGCATTCGTGATGATCGGGCAGAACCGCCAGGCCGTGTCCAGCAGGCTAGGGCCGATCACGACTTCCCGGAGGAAGAGGAGCTCAGGCTGAACACCGACCTGACTCGTGCCATCCACGAGTTGACGCTCGAGCTCGACAGGCGGATCGTGGGAGAAGGCGGAGGGCAACTCCCGCAGCCAGCGTTTGGCCCAGCGACACCCCGGCAAGGGGCCACGACCTCACTAAGTGGCAGGCGCAGGTGCCACCGTGACGACCCTTCCGGGTGTCTCCGGCCACGCAGCTCGGACCGAATTCGTGGCGTACCCGCCAACGGGCCGCGCACCCGGCCCGACGAAGCACTCGCGGTCACCATCGTTCGCCTCCCTTTCAGAGCCGGACGGCTGTTCGGGAAGCGTCAATCAGAGGCGGCTATTGCGCCGTGGAGCGACCGGGCCGCCGCCGCTGCTCCCAGGAAGCACCGAGTCGGTACGACCGGGCCTTCTTCGTCTGGTGGCAAGGGTCAGGCGACACGACCCCGGGGGGAAGGTCACATGCGCCGGGCTGCCGTCCTCAGGGGGCGGACGAGGCGCCCGGGCTCTCGAGCGGGGTCATACTGCCAGCCGGCGCCGCCGGGGCTACCCCCAGCACATGATCGATGAACGCCGCGGCCAGACCCTCGGCCGGACCGAGCGTGTACAGATGACCGGTCGTGCCGGCCAGCGGATACGTTCCGTCGCCGGCTGCCGCGAGCGAGGGCACCACGTCAGCAAGCGCAAGGACGTTGACGGGCCCAGCGTCGGCCAGGGCGGACAGCCCGACGAGGGCGATGCCGCCCGAGATACCGTCCAGTACCTCGAGCGCGCGGAAGTCGGAGTCCGGCACGACCTGCCCCTCGGCCTGGTCGCCCTTGCCCAGGATGGCGTCCTCGAGCGCCGCGTGCGCGGCCGACTCCGACCGCACGATGAGCGTGATGGGCAGCTTCGGTCCACCGAGCTTCTGCCAATCATCGATCTTGCCCGACCAGACGTTCCGCGCCTCCTTCTTGGTGAGACCGGTCACGCCCGTGACGTCGGGACTCGTGACCATCGCCCAGACCTCCACCATTGGGTGGTCGACGAGTGGAGCTACCTCGTCGGAGGAGAAGATCGTGTCGGCCGTCGGTACCGTCGCCGCGATGGCCACGTCCCCGGCGAGCAGGCTGCTCACCGCCCCGCCGGAACCGGGCATGTCGATCGCGATCACGGAGTCGGGACAGGCCGTCATGTACTGGTCCGCTGCCTGCTGCAAGGCCGGACCGAGGTCGCTCGATGACCCGACGCCGATGGCTCCGTCCACGCAGACGGGCCCCGACGCCACGGGGGCGCTCGCCGCCGGGGATGCCCCCGGCGATTGTGCCGAGGTCGGGATGCCCGCGCCCATCGTGCCGATCAGGAGGCCGCCCGCCAGGATCCGGGCCCAACTCACGGGATGTGACTGCCGCATGTGCCTCTCCTGTTCGAGGGTGCGCTGGGAGCGCCAGAGCGTCGCTCGTTCTGCGCGCATCGTAGGCTGCGGGTCAACGAGCCAGGATCACGCTGACGGCCGATCGCCCGAGGGATCACACTGCACCACCGGAGCGACCAAAGGGGGCGATGGCTATGCAGGACCAGGACCGCCGCCGCTCGATCGAATTGCATTTCGAGTGGGCCGGCCGCTACGCAGGAAAGGCGTCCGAGATCTACGCCGAGGACGCGGTCCTGGAGTCCCCGCAGGGCGGCGAACGCATCCGGGGCAAGGCCAACATCCTCGCCTTGCGCTCCGCCTGCCCGGCCAGCCTCGACTTCGAGATGCGGCGGACGATCGGGAGCGGCGACCTGTGGGTCAACGAGTACGTCATCCGCTACGACGGCAGGCCGAGCAAGGTGGTCGGCATCATGGAATTCCGCGGCGGCGAGGTCTTCCGGGAGACGGTCTATGTCGGGGACCCGTGGGAGCCACCGGCCTGGCGAGCCCAGTGGGTCGAGCCGCTGGAGTAGCGTCGCCAGTCCGGCCGCGTTCACGTCCGGACGCCGGGAAAAACGGAAGACCCGGCCGCGAGGAAGCTCGCGGTGAGGGCGGGTTCCTTCTGCGTGGTGAACGCGAGGAAGCGATCCACCGTCAGATCCCCTCGATGGCGGCTACCGCCGCGGACTTGAAACGCTTCCGCTCCGCGGCGATCTCATCGCTGCAGTCGCGAGCGGGCGTCGGGGCTGGCCGGATCTTCGAGACAGCCGTCGCCTGCACCCACGCGGTCCGGGCCTTGCCGTAGAGCTCGGAGCTGATGAGCGCGTGGTCACCGCTGACATCGTGGCCGAGGTAGTCCCGGGTGAGGGGCGGGTCGACGGTCCCGATCGAGAAGCTCGGGCCGTTCCTGCGCCGCTGGCTCGACGAGGTGGCCAGGCCGACGATCCGCGCGTCGACGTACTCGCTCTCGGGACGGGCCTCCGCCAGGGAGAGTTGTTGGGCCTGCGGTGGGACGACGTGGACCTCGATGGGGGTCACCTCCGGGTCCGCCACACCCTCGCCAACGTCAAGGGGGAGCTGACGCTGCTCGAGCCCAAGACCGAGCGCAGCCGCCGGAACGTCTACCTTCCGGAAACCGTGGTGGTGGCCCTCCGGGCCCACCGCACTCGGCAGCGGATGGACCGACTGGTAGCTGGTTCCCGCTGGGTCGACAGCGGCCACGTGTTCACCACGATGCACGCACGCCCTACCACGCGGCGACCATCATGCGGGCATTCCAGGCGGCGCTGGACCGGGTGGCTGCTCGTTTCACGCCACCGATCGTGTGCAGCTCACCTTGGCTGTCCCGATAGATGACGGTAATGAGCGTGCCCTCCGCGCGCGCCTGGTACGCGACGATCAGGCCGGGACCCGCCGTGGGCACGGCCCGCTTGACCGGTCGTCCGGCGATCAGGCTCCCTGCAGGACCGGCCCGATGGCGTCGAGGATGAGGTCGAGCCCGAACTCGAACTCGTCGGCGTAGTCGAAGCCGGACGCGAGCAGCTCACTGCCGACACGCGCGAGGTTCGGGTACGCATCCGCAGGCACCTGTGCGACCACCGCTGACAGCTCCTCGGCGTTGCTGAACTGCAGGTTCACCTCCTGGAGCGCGAACCCGAGCACGTAGCTGTCGACGAGGTTGTAGGCGTGCGTCGCCATGACCGCCGAGCACCCGGCGTCGAGCAGGACGGTGATGGTGTCCTCGTGGGTGCGGAGATTGGCCGGGCCGGGCCTCATCCGCGATTCCATGAGCGTGATCGCCCAGGGATGCCGGCGCAGGGCCGCGCGGGTCGAGATCGATTGGGCACGGAGCACCGTTCGCCAGTTCGAGCGATCGGCCGGCAGCTCGATCTCGGCGAAGACGAGGTCGACGATCCCGTCGAGGATGTCGTCCTTGTTGCGAACGTGTCGGTAGAGCGACATCGCCTCCACGCCGAGCCGCCGCCCGATCCGCTGCATCGTCAGCGCCGCGGTGCCGCCCTCGTCGGCGAGCTCCAGCGCCGCGCGCAGCACGCGGTCCCGGGTGAGCGGCGCTCGCTTCTGGGTCGTGCAGCGTGTCATCAGTGTTCTCCTCGAGTGCCCTTGACGCCATGATAGCTTATGCCATACGCTTATGCCATACGCTTATGCCATAAGCGATTCGAAGTCAAGGAGCTAGAGATGACCATGGAAACAACCAGCGACCGCGACCAAGCCCTGGTCGGCGACGCCTTGCCGGCCGAGGCGGGGATGAAGGCTGTCGTGCAACGCCGCTACGGGCCTCCCGAGGTGCTCGAGTACACCGATGTGGGCCGGCCGGTCGTGGGGGACGGCGACGTCCTGGTCGGCGTCCGCGCCGCTTCGGTCCACCCTGGCGACTACTTCGTGATGACCGGCGTGCCGAGCATCGTGCGGCTGGCGTTCGGTCTGCGTCGGCCACGCCACCCCATCCCCGGCAGAGACCTGGCCGGCGTGGTGGAAGCCGTCGGCACGGCGGTCACGGACCTCCAACCGGGTGATGAGGTGTTCGGTTGGAGCACCGCCGGGACGCTGGCGCAGTACGCGTCCGTGCCCGCGGACCAGCTCGTCCGCAAGCCCGAGAGGCTGACGATGGAGCAGGCGGCCACGGTGCCAACGTCGGGGATCACCGCACTGCAGGCTCTGCGCGACATCGCGCACGTGCAACCGGGGCACACGGTGCTCGTCACGGGCGCATCAGGGGGCGTCGGGACGTTCGCCGTGCAGATCGCCAAGTCGTTGGACGCAGAGGTGACCGGGGTGTGCAGCACCCGTAACGTGGAGCTGGTACGGGCCCTGGGCGCCGCGCACGTCATCGACTACACGCGAACGGACTTCACCCAGGCGGGACGGCGCTACGACGTCATCCTCGACAACGTGGAAGCGCAACCGCTGCAGGCGGTACGAAACGCTCTGACACCGACCGGCACGCTCATCCCCAACAGCGGCCGAGGTGGACGCTGGGTCGGCCCGTTGGGCCGGTTCGTCAAGGCTCGCGTGCGATCGCTGGTCACCCGCCAGACGCTGAAGCCGTTCACTTCCGTCCAGAAGCGCCAGGACCTGCGCACACTCGCCGGTTGGCTCGAGGCAGGGGAGCTCACCCCGGTCATCGACCGCACCTACCGGCTGAGCGCAGCAGCCGACGCCCTCCGCTACGTCGGAGCAGGCCACACCCGCGGCAAGGTCGTGATCACCGTCTGAACGTCGGACCAGGTGTCACGACCCACCACAGCGCCACTCGTACACCAGCCACCGCTGTCAGGCGGACGGCTCACCAAGCGAACGAAGGAGCAAACCATGAACAAGACACGACCTGTCCCCATCAACAGCGCTTTGACAGGCCCGCCGATCCCGGTGCAGGCCAAGATCGCCGCCGCATGGACCAGCTTCATGTTCCTCTACATCTACGTCGACTTCTTCAACCTCTACAAGCCCGGCGTCGTCGACGGCATCCTGAATGGCCTCGTCTGGAAGTTCGACGTCAGCCCGACGTTGTTGACCTTCATGCTCGCGTCCGTGGCGATCCCGGCCCTGATGGTGATGCTCTCCATGACGCTGCCCGCCCGGGTGAACCGCGCCACGAACCTCGTCGTTGCATCGCTCCTCATCCCCTACTCGGCGTTCAACGCGGCAGGGGCGACCTGGGAGTGGGCGTCCTTCTACGGCCTCTCCATCGGAATCGAGGTGCTGATCCTGGCCTTCATCCTGCGCTCCGCCTGGACCTGGCCCCGAACGTACTCCGACGCTGCAGATGTCGCGACGGCCGACCGACTGCAACAGCAAGCCCACGCCTGAGCCATCGGTGCTCGACGCAGGCACGGAAAGTGCCTGCGTCGAGCCTGACGCTCACGGCGGCAACCGAGAACAATCTCGCCCGAGCGCAGGGCGCGACCGGGCAGCCCGCGATGATGAGTCCGCCGCGCCCCGCCACCGTCGCGTCCAGTGCGGTCCGAAGATCGGCCAGTTCACGCTCGCGCCCGACGAACGGGCCGCCGACCGTCATCTGGGCGCTGATCGGATCTCGTCGTCCACCGGTGACCCCCAGGTCATCGCAAGATAGCGGGCGGCCTCGGAGACGACGGACCGTGGGTGCGAGCGCCGGCTCCGAGACGTTGTCCTGAGCCCCCGAAGGTGGTCGGCCGACGGGCCCGCCGGCCATGGCCGCGTCCATGGAGTCCACCCTGTATCTCTGCCGTGGCTGGCAGCGTGGCTGGCAGGCGGCGTCAGAAGCTCGCAGCCATGCGACAGATACCTAGGTATTCGATCGCCGATTGCGCGCGAATACTTGGTGAGCCGGCTGGGATTCGAACCCAGGACACGAGGATTAAAAGTCCCCTGCTCTAACCACTGAGCTACCGGCCCGCGATCGATCGTCAGCGCAGACTGGCCGACCGCGGCGATGACCGGCCCGGATGCGACCCGACTCCCTGAAACCCGACGCAGCCGTACGCGCGTCCCGGCGAGGCTCCTACTCGAGCAGCTGCCGACTGCGAGCGCCGGGGCGCCATCGGGGCAGGCGTCGGCGATGGTCCCGGCCGACGCCGCAGGAGCCACGGACGGAGCAGGCGCGACCGAGGCTGGAGCCACGGACGATGCCGGCTTGGGGGACGCTGCCGGGCCGGCGCTCGGCGCTGGCCCTCCACCGACCAGGTCGACGAGGGTGACCCGCCGCGAGCCGCTCGGCCACAGGTCGACTGCCACGACCTTGGCGGCGGCAGGCACCGTGTACCCGACGAAGCCCGAGATCCGGTCGCCCGTCGCGAGCGGCTGGCCCTCCAGCGCCGGCAGCTTCGCATCCTCCGTGAGGTACACATTCGCCGGGTAGTACAGGTTGCCAGCGGCATCCCGAAGGTAGAAGTGAGTGGGCGTGACCTGGAATGGTGCATCGCCGGGGTCGCTGGCGACGACGCTCAGGCCGACGTACCGCGAACCCTCCGGTGCCGGATACCTGCGGATCGAAGCCCACGAATGGATCCGCGACCGAGATCGTGAACTGGCCCTGGCTGCCATCGTCCGCGACGTAGTCGACGGGGGAACCGGCGGCTGGACCTGCCGTCGGCACGAGGTCCGCCAGTGGCAGCGCGTCGGTCGAGCTGTCGACGTACAGGATCTCGTCGATCACGGCATCCGTGGGCACGCTGTAGCCGATGAACCCGGAGATGCGGTTGCCGGGCGCCATCACCTGGGCCTGGAGATCGGGCACCTTGTCATCGGGCAGGCGAGGCACGTAGGTCGGTGAATGCAGACCTCCGTCCGTGTCGCGCAGGATCACCCACGAGGGATTGGCGTCGAAAGTCTGGTCGTCCGCGGCGGTGAAGGCCACCGAGAGCCCGACGTAGCGCTCGCCCTCCGGTGCGGGTCGGGCGGGATCGGCACCCGTGAACGGATCGCCGACCTCCTTGATGAGCACCGTCCCGTGCGTCACGCCCTCGGCGTCGACGTACGGGACCTCCGTGCCGACCCCGGCCTGTGCGCGAGCCGCGATGCCAGGCCCGACGAGCAGACCGGGCACGAGTGCGAGACTCAAGGCGACACTGCGAACCGTGCGACGCATCGATAGCTCCCCTGTGCGGCGAACCCATAGTGGCCGGGACACCGGCTGTCTGGTCTCGGACGTCATGCTAGTCCGATCCGGCCCGGCGTCCATGCCCGATACTCGACATGCGGGCCAGTCGGCCCGTTTCGATCGAGGAGCCGGACCATGAGAAGGCATCGACGGGTAGTGCTCTGGGTCGGCCTGGTCATCGCCAGCGCCGCTGGGCGACGCCGGCGACGGGTGCCACCCTGGCCCAGAGCCCATCCCCTGCACCGCCCGTCGAGCTGCCTGCCGGCGCCGCCCACCGACCCGGATGCCCCGCGCGCCGTCGACCGCGACACGGTCACGGACACCGCGGGCAACCGCCTGCGCGTGGTCGAGGCGCCCACGGGTCTCGACCCCGCGGGCATCGCCGTCGACGCCACCGACGCGTGGGGCAGGGTGTTCGTCGCGGACCGCGGCTCGGACCAGGTCACGATCCTGTACGGGCGCTCACCCGCCCTCACGGTCGCCTGTCGATTCCCGGTCGCGGGAGGCCCGTTCGACGTGGCGGTCGACGACCAGACGGGCACGCTCCTGGTCGCGCTGTCGGGCGCGCCCGCGATCGGGCTGCTGGATGGTCGCACAGACCCGCCGTCCGCCATCGGCAGCGTCGAGCTGCCGGACGTGCCCAGCCACGTGGCGCTGGACCAGGACGGCCGGCGGGCCTGGGTGACCCTGCCCGAGACCGGTCGGGTCGCGCTCCTGGAACCCGACCCGGACGACCCGACGGGCGCCACCTGGAGCCTGACGGGCACCTTCGAGGCTGGCAGCTACCCCACGTTCCTGGCCGTCGATCCGGAACGCCAGCGGCTGCTGGTGGCCGCCCAGGGCCAGCCACCGGACACCGAGGGTGACCGGCAGCGAGGGTGCGATCCTGCTGTTCGACACCAGCGTCTGGCCACCCGCGCCGATCGGCTCCCCCATCCCCGCGAGCGTGCCCACGGGTGCGACGTTCGACCCGGTCACGGGCACGGCATACGTGCTGGAGAACGGCGAGGACTCGGTCGCGTGGCTGACGTTTCCCGAGGATCCCGCGACAGCTCCGGTGGTCCAGCGGCTGTCGCTGCCCTACGGCGACACCGGGCACAACCTCAATCCCGTGGAGGTGCTGCTGCTGCCGGGCTCCCGGGAGCTGGTGGTCACGATGTCCTCGAGCGTGACCTCGGGCATCGGTGGGCATCTCGATGTGCTCCGACTCGACGACGCCGGCGGCCTCGCGTACGACCGCTCCATCCCCGCGGCGCAGCGCACGCGCGGCATCGCGCTCGATCCCACGACCGGTCGCCTGTTCGTGTCCGAGGTGGCCGAGGGTGCGGTCGCTGGCTATGCCGCGGACGAGCCATCGGCGCCGCCCCCGCCGCCGACGGCCATCGCCCAGTCGCATGCCGGGACCCCTGAGCGTCTCCTTCGCGCCCGCCGATGTCGCCCGCACCGTGGGCCTGTCGCTGCTGGTGCTGTTCCTCGTCGGTGCGCCGACACCGCTGTTCAACGAGACGCTCGAGACGCACCTCGACGAGATCCAGGGCTGGTTCGGCAGGCGGGTGCGACGTCGACGCGACCGGCGCGAGGCGCGACGCACGGGCGACGCCGCCGACGCAGCCGCAGGCCGAAGCGCCGGGCTGCCAGAGCGGACCGGCATCGCGAAGTGGTCGACGAGCATCTGGGGCGTGGCGGCCTACCTGCTCGTGGCGGCGCTGCTGTACTCCCTGCTCACACCCGGGATTCCCGGGACCGGATGCGCTGCTGGTCTTCGGCGTGGCCATCGTCGGCCTCATCGTGGCGACCGTCGCGGACATCCTGCCGGGTGACCGATACGTGCTGACCCGATATCGCACGCACGGCACCTTCCGGGTGGCGGTGTGGACGCTGGCCCTCGCCGCCGTGTGCGTCGCCATCAGCCGCATGGCCAACCTCCAGCCGGGCTACATGTACGGCATCATCGGCACGTTCACCTTCGGTCTCGCGCTGACCCGGTCCGACGAGGGCTCGATGGAGGCGAGGGGCGCGGTCGGCCTGCTCATCCTGGCCCTCGCTGACCTGGTTCGCGCGCATCCCGTTCGAGCCGACGCCGGGTGTGCCCCAGACGGGTCCGATGCTCATCATCAACATGGCCCTCGTGAGCACCTTCGTGGTCGCGGTCGAAGGGCCTGGTGTTCGGGCTCATCCCCATCCGGTTCCTGCCCGGCCAGAAGATCTTCGCCTGGAGCCGGTGGCGCTGGGCCGCTCCTGTGGGGCGCCGGTCTCGCCCTGTTCGCACACGTGCTGATGTACCCGGTCACGCTGGCGCAGCCGAGCCCGGACCCGGCCACCCTGGCCACCACGCTGGTGAGTGCCGGCATCTACGGCGCCATCGCGGTCGGCTTCTGGGCCGCGTTCCGGTACCGGGCGGCACGCATCGGCCTCGGCCGCGCAGCAGAAGGCTCGGCCCCGTGACTGACCTCCGGCTAGTCGAGGTCGCGGCCACCCTCGCGTGGCGGACGATCAGGAGCACGAACAAGTCAGCGCACCCGATGATGGCCCAGCCGACCATCGCCACCAGGACCGTCGTGTCGAGCTTGTTCAGGTAGTCCGACGTAGCCCAGGTCCGAGGCCGCCCGGCAGCTTGGACAGCTCGTCCAGCGACGAACGGCTGGACGAACAGCCTGGAACGGGCGCCATGAGCCAGTCGCTGAGTGGTCACCAGCATCGGCACATAGCCGTCCATCGACTTGGGGATGCGCATGAACGGGAACAGCAGCCGAAGCGCGAGGACGGCCTCGATGAGCGCCAGCACCAGCGCCGACGAACCGGATGAGCAGCATGTCCGGCCAGTCTACGGTGCTCCACAACCCGGACTTGCGGCGCGACGGGACCGGGCGACGGTCAGCTCGTGACCACCAGCGCGATGCCCGCCACGACCACGACCGAGCCCAGCCAGCGCGACCGCTCGACGCGCTCCTTGAGCACGACCGCGGCGAGGACCGTGGCCATCACGATGCTCGTCTCGCGGAGCGCCGCCACCCCCGCCGCGGGCGCCATGCCCAGGGCGGCCAGCACCAGCCCGTACGCGGCGACCACCGCGACACCGCCCGCACGAGCACACCCGGCGACGCCGCGGCCCGCAGCCGTGTGCCGCTCCCCCGTCGCCTGCCACGAGCACGCCCGCGTAGACCACCGCCGGGATGCCCACCACGAGCACCAGGTACGTGAGCGGGTCGGCGTGCGAGACGCCCCGCTGGTCGACCAGGGTGTAGCGACGCGATGAGGCAGGCGATAGCCGACCGCCATCGCCACGTCCGCGCCACGATGCGGGCGAGCGCAGTCCGCGCACCAGCACCACCCCGACCGCCACCAGCACGACCCCGATGACACCGCCGGGCGCCATGTGCTGGCCCACGATGAGCGCGCCGCCGACGAGGACGAGCACCGGCGCCAGGCCGCGGGCGATGGGATAGACCAGGCTCAGGTCGGCTCGTCGATACGCCCGCGCCAGCATCCAGAAGTAGGCCAGCTCGAGCGCCGACGACACGGCCACGAACGGCACCGCCTCCGGCTCCAGACGCCAGCGCAGCGAGCGCGAGCGGCAGGATGACGAGCGATCCGACCAGCATCGCGACCGCCATGGCGGCGTTGGTGTCCGCCGACCGCGCCAGCACCATGTTCCAGGTCGCATGGAGCAGCGCGGCGGTCAGCGCGAACGCGATGGCGAGCGGTGGCATCGGCAGGGTCGGGACCGCCGGCGGTCAGCCGGCGGGCGCGGGCACCGGGTCCGGCAGGGGCTCGCCACGCAGACCGGCCAGCACGTTGCGCGCCGCCTTCTCCGCCATCCGGTCGCGGGTCCGTTCGGTCGCGGACGCGACGTGGGGCACGACCAGGCAGTTGGGCAGCGTCACGAGCGGGTCGTCGGCACGCATCGGCTCGGGGTCCGTGACGTCCAGGCCGGCGCCCCACAGGTGCCCGGAACGGAGCGCCTCGGTCAGCGCCACCTGGTCCACGACCGGGCCACGGGCCGTGTTGATGAGCACCGATCCGGGCTTCATCCTCGCGAGCGCCGCGGCATCGATGAGGTGGCGCGTCTCGTCGTTGAGGCTGACGTGGAGGCTCACGAAGTCGCTCTGGCCGAGCAGCTCCTCGAACGGCACCCACGTCGCGCCCGAGCTCCGCCTCGACTGCTGCTGGGGCG
This sequence comes from uncultured Chloroflexia bacterium, assembly GCA_963760625.1. Taxonomy (GTDB): domain Bacteria; phylum Chloroflexota; class Limnocylindria; order Limnocylindrales; family CSP1-4; genus JAFMJV01. The sequence continues at coordinate 592,061 of CAVXDU010000004.1, read as the reverse complement.
CGGTCACGGTCGAAGTACAGGATGCGCATCCCGAAGCCGCGAGCCCGGCGGGCCACCTCGCGGCCGATGCGCCCGAAGCCCACGATGCCCAGCGTCGCGCCCGACACGTCCTTGCCCAGCAGCAGCAGCGGCCCCCAGGTCACCCAGCGGTCGTCGCGCACGAAGGTGTTCGCCTCCGTGATCCGCCGCGCGACCGCGAGCAGGAGCGTGAAGGCGAGGTCCGCCGTGGCCTCCGTGAGCACGCCGGGCGTGTTGCCCACCGGGATGCCCCGCCGGGCACACGCCGCGACATCGATGTTGTCGTAGCCGACCGCGAAGTTGCTGACCACCTTGAGCTGCGGCCCGGCGGCGTCGAGCAGCTCGTCGTCCACGCGGTCGGTCAGCAGCGACAGCAGCCCATCCACGCCCGCGACGCGTCGGAGCAGCTCGTCGCGGGGTGGCGGCAGCTCGCCATCCCAGACGTCGACGCTCGGCCGCCTCGCGCAGCAGCCGCAGACCCGCCTCCGGGATCTGGCGCGTGACCAGGACCCTCGGTCGCTCCGTCATGCGCGGCTTCCCGGCCAGCAGCTGGGCCATCCGCTCGAGCGCCCGCTCGATGTTCGCCCGGGAGTTGGCGTACGACACCCGGATGTGGTCGCGCCCGACACTCCCGAACGCGGTCCCGGACAGGACGCTCACGTCCGCGTCGAGCAGCAGCCGCTCCGCGAACTCCGGGCCGCTCCGACCGGTGCCGCTGACATCGGGGAAGGCGTAGAACGCGCCGTGCGGCATCCGGCAGGTGACGCCCGGCAGGGCGTTCAGGCCGTCGACCACGAGCGTCCGGCGCGCCCGGAACTCCTCGACCATCGCCTCGACCGCGTCCTGGGGTCCGGTCAGCGCCTCGACCGCGGCGATCTGCGAGAACGAGGAGGTGCAGCTGACGCTGTTGATGATCAAGCGGCTGAAGACCGGCACCAGCTCCGGCGGCACGATGGCATAGCCCAGCCGCCAGCCGGTCATGGAGTACGTCTTGGAGAACCCGTCGAGCACGATGGTCCGCTCCGCCATGCCCGGCAGCGCGGCGATGGAGTGGAACTCCCCGTCGTACTGGATGCGGCCGTAGATCTCGTCCGCGAGCACGATGAGGTCGTGCTCGATGGCGATGGCCGCGATGGCCTGCAGGTCCTCGGGGGTCAGGATCGAGCCGCACGGGTTGTGCGGGCTGTTGATGACGATGAGCCGCGTCCGCTCGGTGACCAGGCCGCGCAGCTCGTCGATGTCGATCCGGAAGTCACGCTCCTGGCGCAGCGGGATGGGCACCGGCGTGGCGCCCACGAACCGGGCCATCGACTCGTAGATGGGGAAGCCCGGGTCGGGCACGATGACCTCGACACCCGGCTCACCCAGGGCGAGCATCGTGTAGTACATGACCGGCTTGGCGCCCGGTGTGACGACGACGTTGGCGGGGTCGACCGGGAAGCCCTTGCGCGCGGTGGCGTCGGCGGCGATCGCCTCGCGCAGCTGGGGCATGCCCAGCGGTGGACCGTAGTGCGTGAAGCCGGCGTCGAGCGCCCGCTTGGCCGCCTCGCGCACGTTCGGCGGGGTGTCGAAGTCGGGCTCCCCGATCTCGAGATGGATGATGTCCCGGCCCTGCGCCTCCAGGGCCCGTGGCGCGACCGGCCGCCTCGAACGCGGTCTCGGTGCCGATATCCCTGACGCGATCCGCGAGCCTCACGGGTTCGATGCTACAGCGCCCAGATGTGCGACGATCAGGCCGTGCGGTACTACAGCATCGACGAAGCGAACCAGCGACTGACCGACGTGCGCGTCCTCCTGGAGCAGTTGCGAGCCGACCGGGATGCCATCGCGCTCGCCCAGCAGGACCAGCAGCTGCGGGCGGCGACCAACGGCAGCGGTGACCACGCCAGCGAGGTCGCTGCGGGAGCGGCGCGCATCAAGACGCTCGTCGCTCGCATGCGGGACACCGTCATCCAGCTCGATGTCGTGGGATGTCACGCTGCGCGACATCGGCACTGGGCTGATCGACTTCCCGGCGCTGGCCAACGGCCGACCGATCTGGCTCTGCTGGCGCCTGGGTGAGCCGGACACCATCCGCTGGTGGCACGAGTACGACACCGGCTTCGACCATCGCCAGCCGCTCGCCGAGCTGACCTGACGCCTGATGCGCGGGGTCGCGTCGCGGCCGAGCGCGACCATCCAGTGAGTCGGCTCGGCGCATCAAGCCCGGTGCGCGACGCCGGGTGTGCCCGCGATGGCCTGTGCCCGGCCGGCGCTGATCACTGGAGCGTCAAACCGACGGAGGAACCCGCGGCAGCACGGCCGCATGGGACGGATCCCGGTCCTTCGCCGTCGTTCACCATCTGGTCAGCGTCGATCTGGCGGTGGAAGGCGTCCGGACCACCATCAGGCGCCCAAGCCCGGCCGTTCCTCCGTCTGTTGGATCACCAGAGCGGGTGCGGCGTCGCCGGCCGGGCGGTCCCGAACCGAGACGTTATGCACCGACTGGACTCAGGAAAGCGGGGCCGCACCCAACGGAGCTGGACAGGCTGCGCTACTTGCCCGCCTTGTAGGGATAGACCACCCATCGGTCGGTCTCGAACACGTAGTGGTCGGGCGTCTGGTCCGTCCGGGAGCGCGCGGCTTGTAGTGGAGCACCGCGGTGGTCGGCCGGCCGCCCGCCTTGCGCACCAGGTCCGTGACCGCGGTGATGGTGTTGCCGGTCTCCCAGACCTCGTCCACGACCAGCACATCGTGGCCGGCGAGCTGGTCGTCGCCGGGGAAGCCCAGGACCACCGGCTGCTCGTGCATCGTGCCCACGTCGTCGTAGGCGACCACGGGCGCGACGAGGATGGTGCGGATGCCCAGCTGGTAGGCGAGCATCCCTGCGGGCACCATGCCGCCACGCGTGATGACGAGCATCACGTCGAAGCTGTCACCGATCGATGCCGGCGAGCCGCTCCACGAGCGACTCGAGCTCCTCCCAACCCACGTAGTCCTTGTCGCGTCTCGATCATGCCACGAGGGTAGGCGGTCGCGGGCCGTCGCGCATGCCGTCATCGCCAGACGGCGCTACGCTCCGCGGATGACCGATCCGACGACCCCGACCGTGACCGTCACCGAGGCTGCCGCGCGACTGAACGACACGACGGACCCCGGACCGCTGCTCGTCGACGTCCGGGAGCGCAACGAGTTCGCGCTGATGCGTGTGCCTGGCTCGGTGCTGCTGCCATTGAGCACCTTCGACAGCACCGTACGAGCAGCTGCCCACGGATCGGCCGCTGCTGATCCTGTGCGCCGTTGGTGGCCGGAGCGCACGGGCCACCGACTTCCTGCGCGCGAACGGCTACACGGACGCGGTCAACGTCGCGGGCGGCATCACCGCCTGGAACGCGGCCGGCCTGGCCGATCCGGACGGGTGCGCCGGAGGCCGGCGAAGGGGACCTGTCCTGATCGACGCGAGTCGGTCCCGCCCGGGATGCCGCCGGCGGGAGCCCCGTCCCGGGACCGGCTCGTCGGTGGCCCGACCGGGATCGTCCGACCGCTGGTTCGAGCCGATGCATGTCCGCGAGCCCGCGCGCGTCCGGGACGAGATGGCAGCCCAGGTCGTGGCGGGCGCCGACATCCTGGTCGCGCCGACGTGGCTGACCCATCGACGCGCGCTGGTGGCGGTCGGCGAGACCCGCCGCGCCCGGGCGTGGACGCGACCTTGCGGTGAGCGTCGCGCGAGAGGCGCGTGGACATCGGCCGGGAGCGGCTGCACGACGATCCCGAGGCCGCCCCGTCGATCTCCTGGGCGTGCTACCCGATCCCGACGCCATCGACGAGGAGGCGACGGGCCGTCGGCTCGCCCCGGACGCCGCCGCGGAGCGCGACGAACGGGTCCAGGTCGGCCTGCTGGCCGAGGCTCGCCTCGACGGGATCCTGATCGAGGCACGTCCGTCGCTGGAGCGGACGCGGGTCGCCGTTCGGGCGGTCGTGGAGCACGAGCTCGCGGGCCTGGGTCGTGATCCCCGAGGAGCGGCCGGACGGTCTGTCGCTGGACGCGTGGCTGGAGGCGCTGGCCGCCGAGAGCGCGACCGCTGCTGCTCCTGCGCTCGCCGAGCCGGACCGGTCCGCTCCCCGACGGCACCGTTCGGGGTCCTGGCGGACGGTCCGCTGCGCGTGCCCGATCCCCGGGGCGGAGGCGGCGGGCTGGATCGATGCAGGCGCACGTGATACTGGGCATCGCGGCCGACGCGACGCCCGACGCGCTGCGACCCCTGGTCGAGGCACGCGATGCGGCATCGCCGCAGGCGGCGGCGACAGCGACGCGCAGACCAGGTCGGAGCTGGACATCTGGATGCGGACGCGGCGACGCAGCGGGCGCTCGGCGGTCGGGCACTGTGGGTCGGGACTCCACCGCGAGTCACTCCCCGGAGGGTTCGCCTGGACGGTCGTACCCGCGGGGCGCCATCGGGACCCTGCCCGCCGGAGCGTGGCGGCTGCTCGTCAGCACCGATGCCGCTCGACCCGATGGAGGGCACCCGACTCGTGGAGCGTGGCGGCATCGTCGCCGCGCCGAACCGACGAGCCGGATACGCTCATCCCAGCGGCGCGTGCCGCAGGCCTCCGGCTCGACCAGGTCACCATCGTCGCCGGCGCGAGCGCCGCTACATCGGCCGTCGCGAGGACTGACTGCCCCGGTGGCGGCCCGCGTCGCCTTCGACCAGCTTCAGCGACCGCGCCCGAGGACCAGGTCGCGACCCGCCACGAGTGCCCGGAGCTTGGGCCGTGTCGCCCAGCGCGCCGTCTGGCTGAAGCCGCAGTCGGGCACCAGCAGCAGCCGCTCCGCGGGCACGCCCGCCGCGAGGATCGCGCTCGATGCGCGTCGGCGACCTCGTCGGCCGACTCGAGGTGGTAGCTCTTGACATCGACCACGCCCGCGCCCAGGTCCCGGCCGGCCGCCGTGACATCGGCCGCGACGTCCAGCTCCGCCATCTCGCGGTTGGCCCACTCCAGGACCAGCTCGTCCACCTCGGAACTCGAGCGCCTGGGCCAGCACCGGCCGGTACTGCCGCGCGGCCAGCGGCCGACCCAGGAAGTTGCCGAAGCACAGGTGCGCCGCCAGCCGGACGCGGCCCGGCACCCCCGCCACGGAGTCGTTGAACAGTGTCGCGAACTCGTGCGACGCCTCCGGGTGGATGGCCGGCGACGGCTCGTCGATCTGGATGTAGCGTCGCGCCCGCATCGCGACCAGCCGCTCCAGCTCCGCCGCGAGGATGGGCACGAACGCCCGCGCCGCCGCGATGCGGTCGGGATAGACCTGGCCCGCGCCGTACGTCAGCCGGCCCGACAGCGTGAAGGGCCCGGGCAGGGTGACCTTGATGGGCCGCGTGGTGCGAGTCCGGGCGTACCGGAACTCCTCGACGACACCCAGGCCGTCGGGCGCGCTGATGGCCTCCAGCGACCCGGAATCGGTGCTGCTGGTCGTGGCCGCCCGCGCCCAGTCGGCGGTCGGACGGCAGCGGCTCGACCCCGGTCAGGTGACGGTAGAACTCGGCCGTGAAGAAGCCCGCGCGGCGCATCTCGCCGTCCGAGACGACATCGATGCCGGCATCCTCCTGGTCCCGCAGCGCGGCGTCGACCGCATCGTCCTGGACCTCGCGGATGTCCACCGGACCCAGCTCGCCCCGACCCTGCGGCCGCGACCGCCAGGTCCAGCCAGCCGGGTCGGGCGTGCGAGCCGATGACCGACGTCGTCAGCGGAGCCGGCTCGGTACGGGCCGCCGATCGCGGCGTCGGTCATCGGGTCCACCTCCGCTGAAGCTGTACGCCGGGCCGGGTCCCGTCACGAACAGCTGGTGCAGCTCGGCGTCGCCCAGGCCGCGCTCGCGCATCTGCGTCGGCGAACGGCACCCAGCAGGAAGGTCATCCCGGGCGAGCCACCATACGCGCGTCCAGTAGCCCTGGCGCGCGGCGTCCATGCCCAGCAGCGACCTGGTCCAGGTGTGCCGTCCTCGGCGGCCCACTCGAGCAGCTCGAGCGTGCCGTTCGGCGCGTCCTTCCAGCGGAACGCACTGGTCGTACTCCACGAATGCCCCGTCGCGAAGATCGTCTCGCTGGTAGCCCCGGTCGACGACCTTGTCCACGTGCGACAGCGCGATGTGAGCCGGCGGCGCACGCCGTGCCGATCCAGCAACGCGACCTGCTCCAGCGCCCCCGTGCCGTCCTCGCAGTGGGTGAGGATGGGGCAGCCGGTCGCGCGCGTGGGCGATGGCCGCGGCCTCGAAGATCCGCGGCGTCCCGCGCCGACGGTCCGCCCTCGCTGCCCGCGATCTTGATGACCCCCGCCCGATGCGCCGTCCGGCGGACGACCGGGCCCGTCGTAGTCGAGGGCATCGATGCCGTCCGTGATGTCCGCGACGAACAGGCCCGCCGAGCTCGTCCGCGGTCGCGGTCTCGCGTCCAGTGGCGCGCCGGGTAGTGGCGCGCGTGATGGAGCCCGGTCGGCGCGACCACGTGGACGCCACTCCGCCGGCTGACCTCGGCCAGCAGCTGCGCGTCCCGGCCCGCACCGATGGGCATGGCATCGACGACCGACCGCAGCCCGAGCGCCTGGGCCGGGCGCCAGCTCCGCGACCGCCCGGTCGACATCGACGAGCAGGAAGTCGGGGTGCTCAGTCCACCGTGTGGCTGGGCCCGATGACGAGATGCTCGTGGGCGTAGGTGACGCCCAGGTCGGCGGGTTCGATGTCGCCGAGCACGGTGCGTACGAAGGTCATGGGTCCAGCCTCCTGTCGATGGGGAGTGCCGGACGGCGGAGGCTCCAGGATGGCGCCGTCACGCGACAGGCGATCCCGCAACCGAGCCGACATCCACGTCGCGTGGCGTGATCCGATCCGCGGCTGCCAACGCGGCTGCCGTGCCCGCGGCCTGTCCCATCGCCATGCATTGCGCCATCGATCGCACCGACGCGTGCGCGTCATGCGTGGCAGAGAAGCAGCGCCCCGCGACCAGCACGTTGGCCGCATCCCGCACCACGAGCGTGCCGAATGGGATGCCCACCACCTCGCCGTCCGGCAGGTATCCCCAGGTCGTGTCGGCACCCGCGTGATGGTCCTCGATGGGCGCTCCGCACAGCCCGATCTCATCGCGGAACCGGCGAGCGCCCAGGACATCGTCGCGGTCCAGACGCGTGTCCCCGTACACGCGTCGCGTCTCGCGCACCCCGATCTGCGTCGACAACGACGCCAGCGATGCGTGCTCGTAACCCGGCACGCAGTCGACCAGGAAACGCACGTACTCCAGGGCCTGCACGCGGCCAGCGATCTCGGCATCGGTGAGCAGCCAGGGGTCCGTGGCGTTGATGACCCGATCGCCCTCCCGGCGCACGGACTCGAGGCGCGTCATGACCGTCGCTGTCATGCCATCGACGGGTGTGATGTGGTCGGATCCCTCTCGACGCGGCAGGTCGTAGCCACCGGATGCGGCCGCCTCCCCCATCAGCCGATCCAGCTCGGGCTTGCTCACGGCATGGCGCCGATCCAGGTCCACGTTGACCACCTTGAACGTCGTTGTGAGCGTCTGGGCCGGTGACGTCTCACCCGCAAGCTCGAAGCCGAAGTCCGCGTGATAGCACAGGTCCGCGTCCCCGCTGGCATCGATGAACACCGATGCGGCTACCCGTGCGAGTCCCGACTTGGTGGCCACCAACAGGTCGGTCGACGCGGCCATCGCGGACGGTCGCACCCTGGACGAACGCATGCAGCAGGATCCTCGCGCCGGCGTCCCTGGAAAGACGCTCCCAGACCACCTTGAGGTGCTCCGGGTGATACGTGACGCCGGTACCCGCGCCGTAGCTGTTTGGCCGCTCTACGACGCGCCCGAGTGCGCGCAGACCCGCCAGCACGTCATCCGCGATCCCCCCGACGACCTTGATCGATCGCGTGCCCGGTGTGTAGAAGCCGTAGAACGTGTCCAGGACCGCGGTGCTGGAGCCGCCCAGGAAGGGCAGCTTCTCGATGAGCAGCGTGCTGGCGCCGGTCCGGCGCGGCGATGGCGGCGGTGGCGCCCGCCGATCCCGCGCCCGACGACGGCCACGTCCACGGTCGCGACCAGCGGGTGCGGTGACGGAGGTCATGTCGGCTACGTCAGTCCCTGGTGACGGACCAGCCGCCATCGACGAGCAGCACCTGGCCGGTGACGGAGCGCGACTCCGCCGAGAGCAGGAACAGCGCGGCGCTGGCGACGTCCTCGGCTGGCAGGAAGCCGCCCGACAGCGGCTGGCGGGTCGCGCGCGAACTCCTGCGTGGCGTCGTCGGCCGCCGCGCGCACGGACATCCGGCTGGTGGTCAGCGACGGCGCGACCGCGTTGACGCGGATGCCGTGGCGCACGTAGTAGGCCGCCATCGACCGGGTGAGCGTCGCGATGGCGCCCTTGGACGCCGCGTACGCGTGGCGTCGGGAACAGGTCCGGCTGCGGCGACGACGGCGAGGACGCTGGTCATGTTCAGGATGGCGCCCGCGCCCCGTCGACGTCCGGCTCCTGGTCCAGCATCCGGCGCAGCACCGCGCGCGCAGTCGTGACCTGGGTGCGGGCGTTGAGCGCCATGGTCCGTTCCCAGCCGTCCAGGGTCAGCTCGTGGACCGGGCGCGTCCCCGAACCGCCGGCCGCTGCCACCCGCGACGTGAACAGGCGCATCGAGCCGGCCGAGCGCGCCACGGCCGCCGACACGGCGGCCTCGGCCGGCCGCCTCGTCCTCGAGGTCCGCCACGAACCAGGCCGCGCCTCCGCGCCAGTCGGCCGTCAGCTCGTCGACCAGCGTCCCGGCAGTGGCCCTCGGTGCGCGAGACGACGAAGACCCGGGCCCCCTCGGCGGCGAACAGCTCGGCGGACGCTGCCGCGATCCCCGTGCTGCCCGTGATGAGCGCGGTCAGCCGGCGGCCGGCGCATCCGACCGCGCGTCATCAGGCGCCCGGCACGTACTCGTCGTCTCGCGGGGCGCCTTGATGCGGCCGCGGCTGCAGCTTCTCCAGCAGCCGCAGGGATGCGTCGCGGTGCGAGAACGCGTAGCCCAGCAGGACGAGCAGCGACGAAGTTGATCATGCCCACGGTCATGGCGTTGATGTAGCCCAGCTGCTGGCCGATCTCGCCCTTGATGGACAGGCCGGGGATGGTCGCGCCCAGGATGCCCAGCTGGAAGAACGGCGGCAGCGGCGAGAGGTTCGCGCGGGCGATGGTGTCGAGCGCGCCCGTCCGTGCCCTGCCCGCCGATCAGGTAGGCGTAGCGAGCCGATGGCCGCGACACCCGCGCTCGGCCGCGGCCTCGGGCAGCTGGGTCTGGTCCAGCTGGTGCCACGCGGGCAGGTCACCGGTCGCGCGTGTCGGGCACCGCCCAGAACGTCGTGGCACCTGGGGGCGCCCGTCTGCGTCGACGCCGCCGATGACGTAGATCGAGCCGTTGGCGCTGAAGCTCGACGGCGTCCGCGCGCGGCGCCGGCAGCTGCTGCGACGTGGGCGCGCTGGCCCAGCCGATGAGCTTGCCGTCCTCGTCGTCGTGGCCGGCAGGCCCTCGTCCAGTTGCAGGCGATAGATGGTGGTCGTGGGACCGGCAAGGCCGGTGCCGCCGAAGCACGTACATGGTGTCGCCCAGGGCGACCGCGGTGGCGTCCGCGCGCGGCTCCGGCAGCGGCAGGCGCATCGACGGGCTGCCACTTGGTCGAGCGCGCCCGTCCTCGATGGCGCGCGTGCAGCACCGTGGCCGACAGGCCGTCCGGGGTCTGGCCGCCGAACAGGTACAGGCCGCCGCTCGTGGCCACGACCGGCGGCGCCGCTCAGGGCGGTCGGCAGGGTCAGGTTCTGGCGTGCCGTCCGTGCCGTCGGCGAGCGTCCAGCCGGTGACCTCGCCGTTCTCGACCGTCGCCCATGAACACGGTCGTGGTGGGCTGCCCGGCGGCATCGAGGCCGCCGATGACGTACGGCACGCCGGTCAGCGACACGACGGCGGCGTCGGTGCGCGGCTCGGGCAGTGCCGGGCCCGCCGCCCACGGCAGGAAGTTGCCGTCCTCGCCGACCTCGGTCGTCTGGACATCCGCGGTCGCGCCCGCCGCGGTGGTGCCGCCGACGAGATAGATGTGGACGCCCGACTGGGCCACCGACGGCGCCCGACAGCGCGGCTCGGCAGGGTCAGCTCCGGCGGGCTGGTCTGCCAGGGCACGACGGCGCCGGCGGGCGCCGGGCAGGGCAGGTCCTCGTTGGTCGCCGGGCACCAGTTGATGGGCGACAGCACGTTGTAGCCCACCTGGACCGTGTCCGACACCGTGAAGTAGTAGGCGAGGTTGGGGATGTAGCCCAGCAGGAACATGAAGACCAGGAACCAGAACGTGGCCTTGATGCCCGCCCAGCTCCAGCCGTCCGCGTCGAACAGCCCGAAGACGGCTCGGCGGCGGACGGCTCCGGCGGGGAGTGCTTGCTGGGCCAAGGCTCGCGTCTCCTAGGGCTGGATGACGAAGTCGCCGTGCATCGAGCGCGTAGTGGCCGGGCAGGGTGCACGCGAACTGGAGGTCCTCGGTCTCGTCGGCGGGCACGGTCCAGGTCAGCGTCTGGGTGCCCTCGGTGAAGTCCGGGATGCCCGTGCCGTCCGGGGATGTTGCCGGTCGCCTTGGACAGCACCGCCTCCGGACCGATGAAGAAGTTGTGGGCGAAGCCGGCCGTGTTGGTGACCTCGAACTGGACCGTCTCGCCCGCCTTGACCGCGATGGAGCCCACCTTGGTCGCCGTCCGGAGTCGGTGATGGTCAGGCTCCGTGGTCAGGTCGAGCGCGATCGCCCGCGGCGCGTCCAGCGGTGCCCGGGATCGGCGATGGGCGCCAGCGAGGCATCGGCGGCGCGGTGTCGCGGGTACGCCGGGTTGCTGTACGGTTGCGCCAGCAGGCGGGCGGCGGGCGTGGCACCCGGGTGCCGGCTCCCAGTTCGGGTCACGCCAGCCGGTCACCGTGTACGGGGTCGCCTCCGGGTCGGCGCCGCGCGCATGGCCACCCGCGTGCGGGTCGTACGTGAACGAGACGTCCGTGCTGGCGGTGATGAACGTGATGAGCTCCTCCACCTCGCGGTAGTTGAGCGGCCCGTTCGGCTGCAGCCAGGCGGGCATGACGCTGTTCGCGTCGCCGCACACGTAGCCGGCCGCCGACCTCCAGCACCTGGTGGATGTACTTCGGGTTGAGGTGGCCCTTGCCCGAGCCGCCGTTCGCGGTTGATGGCGTTGTACAGCTTGGCCTGGTCGTTGAGCGGCGGCCCGACGCCACCCTGGCCGTTGTCGCCGTGGCAGCGGGCGCAGTTGGCGAGGATACAGGGCGTAGCCGCGCTCCACGTCCGTGACGAACTGCTCGTCCGCGGTCGCCTGCCATGCGGCCCGAGACGCCCAGCGCCGGCACGCCCAGGTCGTAGAACCAGTAGACCGGGATGAAGAGCGCCAGCAACAGGAAGGCCAGGAACGCGACGTTGCGGGCGTTGCCGCTCTGGCGACGACCTGGGCGGCGCGCTCCTCGGTGAGACCGACGATATGGGTGCGCGGGTCCGGCCGAGAACCGCTCGACGCTCGAGCTGCTCGGGCGTGGGCACCGGGGCGCTCGGCTGGCTGCCGTCGTGGGGCGTCAGCTCGCGACCCGTGCGGTCGTCGCTCATATGCAGCTCCCGGGCGCCTTGGGCGGGATGAGGCCCGGCTGGCCGAGGGCGACCGGCAGCGGGCCGAGGGTGATCTTGCTGGTGTCGACGGTGAGGACGCCGTCCTCGACCTTGCTCGCGAACCGGTCGAGGCTGCGCGGCGCGGGCCCGAGCTCCTGGACCTTGGTGCCCAGTCGGTCATACCGCGACCCGTGGCAGGGGCACTCGAACCAGTAGTTGATGGTGCAGAAGTTGGGCTTGCAGCCGAGGTGCGGGCAGCGCTGGTAGAGCGTCCGCACGTTGGTGCTCTGGCCCGAGCCGTCGGGGCTGTCGCCGTCCTGGAAGCCGAGCGTCGGGTCGAGCAGCTGGACGTAGGAGCGGGCGTCCGAGAAGTAGGCCGGCGCGCCCGACTGCGAGCGTGGCGCCCGGGCACCGCCGGGTTGGCGGCCACGGTGTCGATGTCACCCAGCGTGATGGTGCCGCCGAAGCCGCTCGACAGGTTGGGCCACAGGAAGCCGATGGTGCCGCCGAGCGATCTCCAGGAACCACAGGCCGACGGCCGCGCCGAGCGAGCGGCGGATGAGCTGGCGGCGCGACAGGCCCGCGGGCTGGCCGCTGCGCATCTCGCGACGCACCTCGGCGGTGAGCGCCTGCGGCTCCTGCGCGCGGGTCAGCTTCCAGTTGCCCATCGGATCTACAGCGCGAAGTAGAGGCCCTGCCACGGCAGGGTCCAGGCGTACCCGGGGCCGCGGAAGAACGCGCCCAGGAAGGTGATGGCGAGGCCGGCGCCGCACACGATGGTGAACAGCATCACGCCCGTCTTGCGGTCGCTCGGTCGGGACGAGCCGCCGTCACCGCGCGGGCCCGCGGTCGATGTAGGGCACGAGCGCCGCGCCCACGAGGATGACCGTGGGCGCGAGCACGCCCGCCACGGTCGGGTGGAAGTAGGCCAGCAGCTCCTGGAGTCCCACGAAGTACCAGGGCGCCTTGGCCACGACCGGTGTCACGTTGCCGTTGGCCAGCTCCTCCAGGGGCGCGTTGATGAACACGCCCATGAACAGCAGGAAGATGCTGATCATGGCCATCGCGAACAGCTCGATGGACAGCAGGTGGGGCCACGTCAGGACCGTGTCGTCCGGCTCCTTCTGGACCCGCACCACGGCGTCCTGCTTGACCAGGGCCAGCAGCCGGTAGGGCTTGGCGGCCATGGGCACGCGCTGCTTGTCGATCTCGGTGGTGCGACGCTCGGGCGGTGCGGCGGGCAGCGCGCTCCGCTTGGGCGCAGGTGCGGGCGCCCCGTCCGGGGCCGGCGTCGGGCAGGTCGGTCCGTGGCTCGGTCATTCCTGTGGCTCCTGGGTGCCTACAGCGGTCCGGAGATGCCGCCGTCCTTCCTGATCCGCCAGAAGTGGACGGCCAGGAAGATGGCGGCGACGAGTGGCATGAAGATCACGTGCAGCACGTAGAACCGGAGCAGGGTGTTCTGGCCCACCTCGATGCCGCCCAGCAGCAGCAGCTGCGATCGGCTTGTTGAGCAGCGGCGCGTAGTTGGCCATGTTGGTGCCGATGGTGATGGCCCAGTAGGCGATCTGGTCCCACGGCAGCAGGTAGCCCGTGAACGACAGCAGGATGGTCAGGAACAGGAGCACCACGCCGACCACCCAGTTGAACTCGCGGGGCGGCTTGTAGGCGCCGTGATAGAAGACCCGCATCATGTGCAGGAACACGAAGAACACCATCAGGTGGGCGGCCCATCGGTGGATGTTCCGGGTCAGCAACCCGAAGGGCACCTGCGTCTGGATGTTCAGGATGTCCGTGTAGGCCGACGTCGCGGACGGCACGTAGAAGAACATCAGGTAGACGCCCGTCACGGTCAGCACCAGGAACAGGAAGAACGACAGGCCGCCCAGGCAGAAGGTGTACGCGAACTTGACCGCGTGCTGCCGGACCCGCACCGGATGGATGTGCAGGAACACGTTGTTCATGACGGCCATCGCGCGCGACCGCTCGTCGTTGGGGTAGGGCTGGCGGAAGATCGAGCGCCACGCGGCGCTCCGCCGGATGGTCTCGTCGATGCGCTCGAGGAAGCTCACCTGCGGCTCACCTGATGTCCCATGCCCCTCACTTCACGAACCCGCCGGCTTCAGCCTGGTTCGCCGATGCCCGCGAGGCCCAGCTGCGTGTCGCGGTAGCTCTCCTTGTAGAGCCTACCGTCCGTGCTGACCTCCTGCAGTTCGAATCGGTCCATGGTGATCGCGTCGTAGGGGCATCGCTTCACGCACAGCGCGCAGCGGATGCAGCGCTCCTCGTCCAGGACCATCGCGGCACCCTGGCTCCAGCCGTACGCGTCGACCAGCTCCGGCAGCGGGCCCTCCGACTTCATCTGGTTGACGTCGATCATGTGGATGACGCCCTCGGGGCAGACGTCCGCGCACGCGCCGCACAGGACGCAGCGGAAGGGGTCGAACCAGATGTTGTAGTTGCACATCAGGCAGCGGGTCGACTCGGTGATGGCCTGGTCCGTGGTGTAGCCCAGCTCCACGGGGGTCGTGAAGTTGACCGTGGGGTCGGTCGAGGGCATCCGCGCCGACAGCTGGACCATGGGCACGTGCTGGCGCGGCAGGACGTCGTACGCTCGGGCATCTCGTGGCGCCAGGAGCTGACGATGCGCACGTTGGCGTCCACCTCCACCGTGGAGCGGCCGGACAGGTACCGGTCGATGGCGTAGGCGCACTTCTTGCCGTGGCCGGCCGACTCGATGAGCGTCGTGGGGCCGGTCACGAAGTCGCCGCACGCGAACACGCCCCGGACGTTGGTGGCGTACGTGCCCGGGTCGACGCGCACCCGGCCGCGGTTGATCTCGAACGACGCCTCCACCGGCAGGAACGTGTTGTCCGCGGCCTGGCTGACGGCCGGGATGACCGTCTGCGCCGCGACCGTGAACTCGGTGCCCGGCACCGGGACCGGTGCGCGGCGACCGGTCGCGTCCGGCTCGCCCAGGCGGTTGCGGATCATGCGCACGCCGACGACGTTGCCGTCCTCGTCACCGAGCACCTCGATGGGGCTGGTCAGGAACTCCATGCGCACGCCTTCGCGCTCGGTCTCGCCCAGCTCCTCCTGGTCCACGACCAGCTCCGAGCGGGTGCGCCGATACGAGATGGTCACGTTCTTGGCGCCGTGGCGGAGGCTGGTCCGGGAGCAGTCCATGGCGGTGTAGCCGCCACCCACCACGACCACGTCCTCACCGACCTCGAGCGGCTGGCCCAGGTTGGCCTTCTTCATGAAGTCGACGCCGTACTGGATGCCCTTGAGGTCGCCGCCGGGCACGTCCAGGCCGACCGCGTCCATGGCGCCGGCGCAGATGGCGATGGCGTCGAAGCGCTCCTGGAGCTGCTCGAAGGTGATGTCGCGGCCGATGCGGGTGTCGAACTGGAACGTGACCCCCAGCCGCTCCACCAGCCGGAAGTCCATCTCGATGGCCTCGCGCGGCAGCCGGAAGGCGGGCACGCCGATGAGCATCGTGCCGCCCGCGAAGGGCAGCTCGTCGTAGACCGTGACCTGGTGGCCGGCCACGGCCAGCTCGCGCGCGACCGCGAGGCCGGCAGGGCCCGGCGCCGACCACCGCGACGGTCGTGTCGCGGGGCGTGATGACGGGCATGTCGTCGGGGATGCCCGGATGCCTGGTGCCACTCCACGAGGAACCGCTTCATGGCCCGGATGGCCAGCGGCCGGTCGATGTCGCCGCGGCGGCAGGCGCGCTCGCAGGGCGCCGAGCAGACGTAGGAGCACATGGCCGCGACCGGGTTGGGCTCGCGGGACAGGATGTAGCCCTCCTCGAACCGCCCTTCGGCGGCGAGGTTCAGGTAGCCGCGACAGTTCGTGCCCACCGGACACGCTTCCTGGCACTCGATGTTGCACTGCAGCCAGGACGCGTCCACCGGCTGGACGAGGAACTCCTGATCGATGTCGATGACCACGCGGGAGATCAGCCTCTCGTGCGGACGCGGGGAACCAACCGGCTTGGGTCTGTCGGGTGGTGAATCTACCATCGGAGGGCCCGCGTTCGTGCCATTGGCAGGCTGGACCCGGAGGCGGCGGGGTCGGACTCCGGTGCCGACAGGAACCGGACCGCCACAGCGATGGCGTCACGGTCGTCCAATCCTTCGACCTGGGTCAGGGAATGCCACGTCCAGAACGACACCACGTGCCCAGCAAGGGCCCTGTTGGTGCGGGCCGCGTGGTCGACATCGGGTCCCGGCCCGATGAGTGCGTCGACGGTCGCCATGACCTGGGCCCGGAGACCGTCCCGAGCGGCACGCGGCATCGCCGCGGCGTCGCGATAGATCGGCAGCATGTCGTCACCATTCTCCCTGTACCACGCGTAGAGCTCGGTTATGACACGCCGCGCTCGCACCCCCGGATCCGGGATGGCACGCCAGGCGTCGATCGAAGGACGCGGGTGGAGCGCCCGCCAGTGGCTGCTGCAGGCCAGGAACAGGGCATCGAGGTCCGGGAAGTGGCGGTAGACCGTCAGCCGGGTGACTCCGGCCTCTTCAGCGACGCCGGCGATCGACGTGTTCGCCGGCCCAACGGTGGTGTGGAGGCGGATGGCCGCTTCCGTGATCCGCAGGCGCGTCTGGTCGACCTGCTCCGCACGTCGGCGCATCCGGTAGGCACGCGATTTGGGTGAACGCATCTGAACTCCCATATTGACATAGCCCGCGTCGCTAGTTGAGGATACGAGCCTGTTCACTGAATTAGCTGGGAGGCACCCTCGATGGCAGACACGATCGCAGCCGACATGACGACCCGCGTGAAGGTGGTCCAGCCGGGTGAGGGCCGGACGGGCGGCCTCGCACCGGGCATCGGGGTCGTATTCAAGTTGGAGGGCCTCGACAGCGGGGGCGCGCTGTCCGTGGTCGAGCATCCATTCGCCGTTGGGGCGCTCGTGCCACCCCACATCCACACCCGCGAGGACGAGTTCTCGATCGTGCTCGAAGGTGAGATCGGCTTTCGTTCCGACGACCAGGAGGTCGTGCTGGGGCCGGGCGGCTACATCGTCAAGCCACGGAACGAGGTCCATGCCATGTGGAACGCGGGCTCTACCCCGGCGCGGATGATCGAGATCGATCTCGCCCGCTGGGTTCGAGGGCTTCTTCCACGAGTTGGTGGGCATGACCGACAAGGGGGTTCCCGATCCGGACCTGGTCGCCGAGCTCGGCGAGCGCTACGGCCTGCCGTTCGCCCAGCCTGATTGGCTGCCCGACATCGTCCGCCGCTATGGTCTGACGGCCCCGCGCGGCATGTAACCCGCAGGCGCATGATCGGAAACGGTGCCGGGCGGCCACAACATCTGCGTTTCCGCCATCAAGTCCTATTGACTCGCCGGCACCGGCATCCCTAGCCTCCGGCGGATGGAGGCACCCAGACCCTCCGATCCGACCAGCGAGCTCATCCCAGGCGAGCTGCGAAGTCGGGTGGAGTCCACATGCTCGGAAGCCCACGTGCAGCGTGTCCGCTCGGCCACCGCCGATGGCGCGCTCCGCGAGGCCAGGCAGGCGGCATCGATGGCGCATGCCGAGCTGGATGCCGCCCTGGCTGCCCTTGACCAGCGTCGCCTGGTGGAGCACAAGGACGAGGCGCGCCGCAGCTATCGCCTGGCCCTGACCGTCGCCCAGAGCGCCACTGACCGCCAGCGGGCCGCCACGACCTGGCTGCGTCGCATCGACGACCTCAATCGTGCCTCCCGAGGCGCCATCGGTCAGGTCCTGATGCTCCGGGCCCGATGCAACGACCTGGACCAGGCCGTGCGTGACACGAGCCTGGCATCGAGCGTGCAACGAGTGCGGACCGAGGCGGCCGAGGCGGCCTGCACCGCGGCTCGCCAGCGACTGGCCGAGGTCGATCGCTGGTCGGCGGATCCGGCGGCCCTCGTGAGCGTCCCCGCGACCTGGGCCGCGTCGGCGCTGGGTGAGTCCGACTGGCCAACGGACGGCACCCCGGACGATCCCGCCCAGGCCGATGCGGACGCCATCGAGTCTGGCATCGACGCGTCGGTCACGGCCACCCTGGACGGTGGATCATCGACTGCCGGCCCAGTGGCCATCGAGCTGGTCCTGGCCGGCGACGCCGCAGCGATGCGGGCGCTCGCCCAGCAGATGGCGGACCTCACCGGCCGCCAGCCGTCCCGCTGTGTCCTGCTGCTCCAGGTGCTGTCGGAAACCATCATCGACTCCGCCATCGATCATGTTCACCTGCGGTTCGACCGGTCGCATCCGCTGTGGGCGCAACTCAGCGTCGATGAGGCCCGGGCGCTCACCCGCGCCTTGCGTGACCTGGGGTTCCGATACGACCCCAGCGACGGTTGGTATGGCGATCGCGCGCCCCAGGGTCGGGACCTCGCGCTTGCCCTGGCCTACTCGGGTATCGAGGCATACACCCTGCGTAACCTGCCCAACAACGAGGAACTCGCCAAGCTGCCCCAGAGCATCTCCGTGGCACCGCTGGAGCACCTCGCGGTAGAGGCGCCGGACCTTGGCCTCAACGATGTCCATCGCCTTGCCGGCAGCCATGCCCAGGACCTCGCCGACCTGTGGGATCACTGGGCAGACGTGCGCGCCCTGCTGCTCGCGCCTGCCGAGGTCGCCATCGAGGCCTGACCTCACGAACGAGAACGATGCGGGATAAGGCCCGGCCGGCGCGCTAGACTCCGGGCTCGCCGTCATCATCACTCACAGCGTGAGCGCGCCGCCAACGTGACCACCAGGACCACCGACCCTGTCGAGGCCAGCCCGCCCGAGCGGAGCGACTTCGTGCGTGACATCGTCGCCGACGATCTGCGTACCGGGAAGCACTCGACCATCGTGACCCGCTTCCCACCCGAGCCGAATGGGTACCTGCACATCGGTCACGCAAAATCGATCCGCCTGAACTTCGGCATCGCGGCGGAGACCGGCGGCATCTGTCATCTCCGGTTCGACGACACCAACCCGGCCAAGGAGGAGCAGGAGTACGTCAACGCCATCGAGGCGGATGTCCGCTGGCTCGGCTTCGACTGGGGCGAGCATCTGTATTTCGCGTCCGACTACTTCGAGCAGCTGTACGACTGGGCAGTCGAGCTCATCCGGGTCGGCAAGGCCTACGTGGATGACCTGTCAGCCGAGCAGATCCGGGAGCATCGGGGGACCTTGACCGAGCCCGGGCGTGAGAGCCCGTGGCGTGGTCGGTCGGCCACGGAGAGCCTGGACCTGTTCGCGCGGATGCGCGCGGGTGAGTTCCCGAACGGGTCGCGGGTGCTGCGCGCTCGCATCGATATGACGTCGCCCAACATCAACCTGCGGGATCCGGTGCTGTATCGCATCCTGCACGCGTCGCATCCCCGGACCGGGGACGCATGGTCCATCTACCCCACGTACGACTTCGCGCACGGACAGTCCGATGCCATCGAGGGCATCACTCACTCGCTGTGCACGCTCGAGTTCGAGGCGCACCGACCGCTCTATGACTGGCTGTTGGACAACCTCACGGTCCCAGCCCGGCCACGCCAGATCGAGTTCGCGCGGCTCAACCTCGAGTACACCGTACTGTCCAAGCGTGTCCTGCTGCGGCTCGTGACGGAGGGCCACGTGCGTGGCTGGGACGATCCGCGGATGCCGACCATCTCTGGACTGCGCCGCCGGGGCTTCCCGGCGGAGGGGATCCGCGACTTCACGACCCTGGTCGGGGTGGCCAAGGCGGACAGCGTGGTCGAATACGGGATGCTCGAGCATGCCGTGCGCAACGTGCTCAACCGTGATGCGCAACGACGGTTCGGCGTCCTCGACCCCATCAAGGTAGTCATCGAGGATTACCCGGAGGGACGGGTCGAGGAGCTCGAGGTCCCGAACAACCCGGAGGACCCAGGTGCGGGGACGCGCAAGGTGCCCTTCGGTCGCGAGCTGTGGATCGAACGCGACGACTTCATGGAGGAGCCCGCGCCGAAGTTCTTCCGGCTGGCCCCGGGCCGCGAGGTGCGGCTGCGCTCCGCCTACTTCGTGACCTGTACCGGCGTCGTACGGGACGCGGCCGGGCGCATCACGGAGCTGCGATGCAGCCACGACCCCCGGACACGCGGTGGGGCCGCGCCCGACGACCGGCGACCGAAGGCGACCCTGCATTGGGTGCCCTCCGCGCATGCCGTGCCCGCTGAGGTCCGGCTGTACGGACACCTGTTCCGCTCGCCGGAACCGGGTGCAAACGCCGACCTGTTCGCGGACCTCGATCCGGCGTCCGAGACGATCCTGACCGGGTGCCAGGTCGAGCCATCGTTGGCCGACCTGCCCGTCGGGCAGACGGTCCAGTTCGAGCGCCTCGGCTACTTCACGCCTGACCCTGATTCACGTCCTGGGAGCCCCGTGTTCAACCGGACGGTGACCCTCAAGGACACATGGGCGAAGGTTCAGGCACGGGGGTAGCGTCGTCCGGCGATGGGCATCGAACACGGTCCTGACCACCTGCTTGGCCATCTCGACGCTATCCTCGCCGAGGGGCCGTGGGCATGGTGAGCCGATGGGATCGGTCGACTGTCGATCCAGGCCAGGCTCTCGACGGCATCCGCAGGGAGCAGCACCCATGGCCGACCAGACGACCCACAGCCTCAAGGTGCCGGGCGCCGATCTGACCTACGACGTCCGGGCGGGGGGATCGGACGGCACCCCAAGCCTGCTCCTGATCGGCTCACCGATGGGCGCCTCCGGGTTCGGAACCCTTGCCGGGCACTTCCCCGACCGGACTGTGGTGACCTACGACCCGCGCGGCGTCGAGCGGAGCAGCAAGACCGATCCGGCCAGCCCGTCCACGCCGGATGAGCACGCGGATGACCTGCATCGGATCATCGAGGATCTGGGCGCCGGTCACGTCGACCTATTCGCCAGCAGCGGCGGCGCAGTGAACGCCGTGGCACTGGTAGCCAGGCATCCGGAAGATGTGCGCATCCTCGTGGCCCACGAGCCGCCACTGGCCTCGATCCTGCCCGACCACGAGGGCGCGTTGGCCGCCTGCCGCGCAGTCCACGAGACGTACCAGCGACGCGGATGGGGCGCGGGCATGGCGCAGTTCATCTCCGTGGTGAGCCACGAGGGCCCATTCCCCGACGACTACGGCGATCAGCCGGCACCTGACCCTGCCATGTTCGGGATGCCGCCAGGGGACGACGGCTCGCGTACCGATCCCCTGTTGGGGCAGAACATGATCACGTGCACCCACTATCAGCCTGAGTTCGACGCCCTGCGGGCGGCAACGACCCGGATCGTGCTGGCTGCTGGAACGGAGTCGGACGGGACGCTGGCATGGCGCGGTGCCTATGCGGTCGCGGAGCGGCTGGGCACCCGGCCCGTCGTCTTTCCCAGCAACCATGCCGGGTTCCTGGGTGGTGAGTATGGCCAGAGGGGAGAACCCGACGCCTTCGCTGTCACCCTCCGCGACGTCCTGACAAAGGCGGCTTTGGGCGCCACGAGCACGAACGGCGGTGCCAGCCAGCGTCATCCGGCGTGACGTCAGGCCCAGCACGGCCAGATCCGTGACCAGCCAGGCAGACCTCCGGTCGCAACGCATCGGTGTCGCGGCTGCGGCCCTGGCCGCGATCTCCTTCGGGGCCGCGTTCCCTGCGACCGCGGTCGCCCTCCGCACGTATACGCCGCTCGCTGCGGCCGCGACGTACTCCACGGTCGCGCTCCTGACCCTGGTGGTGCTCGCGCTCGCGGGCGTGCTGCCGCGGCCAGCGCCGGGGGTCATGACGCCGGCCGCGCTGGGCCGGCTCGCGATCGTGGCAGTCGTGGGAGGCTTCACCTTCATCGTCGGCATGAGCATCGCCGTGCAGCTCGCGGGAGCCACGGTCGCGGGGTTCGTGGCGACCCTGTACGCGGTGTTCGCGGCGCTCCTCGCGGTGCCCATCCTGGGCGAGCGCCTTACGCCGACCGCGCTTGGTGCGTTCGGGCTGGCCATCGTCGGCACGGCGCTCCTCGCGGACCCGGGCTCGCTCCATGGGTCCCTGGGAGGCGTCCTTGTGGCACTCGTGGCTGCCGTGGGCTTCGGCCTGTACCTCGTGCTCGCCCGAAAATGGGCGGGCACGCCCGGCATGGGCGGCACGTCCATGGCCATGGCCATCCTCGTGGGCCGCGGGCCGTTCATCCTGCTCATCGAGGTCATACGCGAGCCGGCTGCCCTGACGCCGTCCGGAATCGACCTGTCGACCATCGTGGCCATGGCCTATCTCGCCCTCGTGCCCAGCGCCCTGGCACAGGTGCTCATCCTCATCAGCACCCGTCGCGTGTCGTCGCGCCGAACATCCGCGTGGCTACTGTTGACGCCGCTCACCTCGGCGTTCCTCGCCGTGACCCTGCTGGGCGAGGACCCGACCGCCATCGAGCTGCTCGGTGGCGCGCTCGTCATCGCGGGCATCATGGGCGCAAGCGGTGCGGGCGAGGGCATCTTCCGGGCCCTGACGGGTCGACGAACGGCACCACCCACCCACGACTAGCACGCTCCGCTCAGCCTGCTTGCTCGTTCAGCCGACGTCGATGACGCGGAAGGCCTCCACAGCCGTCACCCCGAACCGCCCCGCGTCCACGGTCGCCCACTCGTGGATCCGCTGGTCCAGGGTCTCCGGTTCGCGGATCTGGCTCACGTGCTCGTGAAGTGCGGCGAACTTGAGCTCGAGGGTGTCGGACACGTCCACCCAGGTGTTGGGCTGGTCGGTGAAGAACAGGTACAGCCACTTGACCGTGTGGGGTTCGAGGCCCTCATCGACCATCAGGTTCGGGAACGCCATGGCGTTGCGAGCGGCCGGATATACCGCGTCGACAGCGGCCGTGCCAGCCTCCCTGTGGTCGATGTGCTGGATGAACCCGTCGGCGTGGATGAGGACCGTCGGGTCCATAGCCACGACCGCATCGGGCCGAAAGGACCGGATCAGGCGCACCAGTTGCTCCCGGAGTGCGAGGTCGTTGGCCAGGGCACCGTCGGGCCGGTGGAGGAAGGTCACGGCCTCGTAGCCGATGTGCGCGGCGGCGGCTCGTTGCTCCGCCTCGCGCAGGCGAGCAAGGGCCAGTGGATCCGTGCGAGGGTCATCCGAGCCGGCATCACCGCTGGTGCAGCAGATGAGCTGCGCGACACTGCCCGCACGGACCCATCGGGCGACCGTGCCGGCTGGGCCGAAGTCCGCATCATCGGGGTGGGCCACGATGACCATGAGCCGCTCGGGGCGGTCGGTATGAAGGGTCGGCCCTTCGGTGGCAGGCCCCGCCGGGATCTCGCTGGTCACGTGACGCTGATCACGGCGTGGTGGCGAGCTCCCGTATCGCCGCCAGCACGTCCTCGGCGTGCCCTTCGGGCGTCACCTTGGGCCACACCCGAGCGATCCTGCCCGCTGGGTCGATGAGGAAGGTGACGCGGCGGATACCCTTCGACACCCGGCCGTAGTTGACCTTGTCGACCCAGACCCCGTATCGCTCCGCCACCGCGTGATGCTCGTCGGCGATGAGCGGGAACGGCAGGTCGAACTTGGCCTTGAACGCCGCCTTGCTAGCACTGCCCAGGATGCTGATGCCCCAGACGACCGCATCGACCTGCCCGTACATCTCGTGGGCGTCCCGGAACTCGCACGACTCGGTGGTGCAACCGGGGGTGTCATCCTTGGGATAGAAGTACAGCACCAGCCAATGGCCTCGCTCCGCGGACAGGGTACGTGGTGTGCCGGTGTCATCGGGCAGGGTGAAGTCGGGAGCAGCCTCCCCAACAGCGGGCATCGTCGAGAGAGCGTCCTCGGTCATGTAGCAAGGGTAGCGCGGCCGTGACAGCTGGGTAGCGGAAGCGGCGATCGAGTGCCCCTCGGCGGCGCGACAGAGGAGCCGCTCGACCGGCGACGGGCTCACCCACGATCAAGGCAGCGGATCCGAGTCGACGCCACCGGTCCGCCGGTTGCTTTACTCGGACGCTGAGCCCCGGCCGCTGAGCGGGTCGATGTCCCGGAAATGCGGCGGCGGCGGAATGACCTCGTGACGTTGTCGCCAACCACTACACCATTCTGCTATTCTTACACCATGCCGTTGAATATCAAGGATCCCGAAACGGAGCGACTGGCCCGCGAGGTGGCGACCCTCGCCGGAGAGTCCAAGACGGGCGCCATCCGGACGGCACTCCGCGAACGAAAGGCGCGCCTAGTCCTCCAGCACACGAGTGGCGACCGGGAGCGGGTCCTCCGCGATCTACTCGAGGGTGAGGTCTGGCCGTCCCTGGCGCCAGATATCCTGGGGCGAGCGCCCAGCCAGCAGGAGCAGGACGAGATACTCGGCTACGACGGCGACTGAATGGTCCTCGACACGTCGGCCATCCTGGCGCTGCTCTTCCGCGAGCCCGGCCGGGACGATCTGTTGCGCAAGATCGGCGCCGCGGCGACCGTCGCAGTTGGTGCCCCGACGCTCGCCGAGTGCTCGATCGTCCTCGCCGCGAGGATGGGAGATGCCGGTCCACGCCACCTCGGCCGACTGGTAGACCGGGCCGGCGTCGTCGTGATCCCGTTCGACGGCGTGCACTGGCAGGTTGCGGCAGATGCCTGGCTTCGGTTCGGCCGGGGTCGGCATCCAGCCAGACTCAACCTGGGCGACTGCCTCGCCTATGCCACGGCGCGTGTGGCAGGTCAACCACTGCTGTGTATCGGCAGCGACTTCCCGCAAACGGACGTCGCGCTCGCTTGACCCGGGGTCGCGTGCGCCTCGCCCATATCCGCGCCGCGAACGAGTCCTGTTGGGGAGGCGAGCCCGAGTCTGCGACTCGGGCCCGCCCATTGAGCTACTCGAGAGCGAGGCGCTGCCAGCTGAGGCCGACCCAGCCTTCCCAAGTCGATGGGTGTACACCGCCTGGGTCGGCGATCACGATGGGGGCCACGGCAGGGTCCACGCTCACGATCGTCGGCAGGTGGACCAGGTCGTCGACGGTGGTTGTGAGCAAGGCCGAGCCATCCGGTGCCCAGAGCACAGGCCCCGCACCATCCGTGCCCGCGTTCGCCTGCAGACTCCGATCGTCAGAGCCGCTGGAGGTGACGACGTGCAATTCGAACGGCTTGTCGAGTGGATCCGGCCACCTTTGGTACGCGACGAGCTTCCCATCTGGTGAGTAGCCCGGCCAGAACTCCTTCTGGGAATCGTCCAGCAGCCGGCGTGGCGACCCATCCGGGACTTCCACCAGCCACACGTCCCAGTCGGCACCTGCGGGATCGTCGAACATGTAATAGACGACGGCATCGCCACTCGGCGACCAGGTCGGGGAAGCGAAGCCGAACTCACCGGTCAGCGGCGCGGTCGGCGTGGGCCCGGTCGCCACCTGCTTGAGGTCGCGCCCGTCGATCCCGGCGACCCAGACGCCTGTCGTGGAGTCCTTGTTCCGCTCCTGCGCCTTGAATACGAGGTGGCTCCCGTCGGGCGACCACGCGGGATCCATCGCATCCAACGGGACGTGGAACCGATCCACGCCCGAGCCGTCCGCATTGGCCACCAGGATCGCGGGGTATGTCGTTCCATTCGGTCCCGCGTCCGCGTCGGGGGCCAGGACCGATAGGGCCAGGCGGGTCGAGTCCGGAGACCAGGCGATCCACGCCGCACTCGATACCCCGTTGGAATACACCGTCGGGATCACAGGATCGCCCCGTGTGACATCGACGTCGTTCTTCCGATCGACGTCCAGGACGTGGACGAGTGCCTTGTCGTCGTTCCGAGTGGCTCCCGTCTCCACCATCTCGAAGTACGCGAGTCGGGAGCCGTCAGGAGACCATGCCGGCCCGCGCACCTCGTTGGGACTGTCCACGAACACCCGAACGTCCGATCCGTCCGCGTCGGCGACATGGATGTCACCGTCCGCGGAATCGAACGCGATGAGGCCATTGCGGGCGAGGCCGAAGGGAGGTGGCAGCTTCGGCGGCGGCGCGCTGCCCGAGGCGAGGGAGATGGCCGTGAACACGACCAGCAACAGCCCGAGGACGGCCAGGGCGACGGCGGTCCGGGGCACCGCCCCGAACCGCGCACGTGTTTCCATTGGGATCCACCTTTCCTGGATCCGCCATCCGGGACGCGGACGTGTCCGGTCGAGTCGGTCGAGAGCGTCGCGAAGCAGATGCTCCGGCGCAGTCGCGCGGGCACGCTCGTCCAGGAGGTCGGTAAGTCGGCGCTCGAGATCACCATGCATGGTCATGTCGTGCGCCTCACGGATGGGGCCAGACGTGCGTCCGCATCGAGCGTCGCGCGCATCTGCTCAAGGGTTCGATGCAGTCGGGACTTGACCGTGCCTACCGGGAGGCCAAGCGCCAGCGCGGTCTCGGGCAGGTCGAGTCCAAGGTAGAAGTGCAGCACCACGAGCGCCCGCCGGTCCACCGGCAGCCGGTCGAAGAGTCGTTCCAACTCGTCTCGATCGGCGAGCGCCTGCGAGGGGTCGTGTTCCATGCCCATGATCGGGGCGACGTGGATCTCCACCCGACGCCGGTTGCGGTCGAGGTCCGCCATCCGGTAGCACTCCCGGACGAGGACCCGTCGCAGCCATGCCTCGAATCGCCCCGGGTCACGGAGGGCGGCCAGATCTCGCCAGGCCACGGCGAGCGTCTCCTGGGTCGCGTCCTCCGCCAGGTCCGAATCGTGCAGGATCAGTCGGGCGACGCCGTAGAGCCGGTCGATCGACAGGCGTGCCAGCTCATCGAACGCCTCCCGATCGCGCGCCATCGCCCGAACCACGAGATCCTGCTGCATCGGATCCCCAAGCTGTCGCGGCGGATCTCACCGCGATCGCATGGTATGGGGGAGAAGTGCGCCCAGCGGTTCCCGATTCGCCGCCGGGCCCGGCCGGACCGCTCAGCGGGAGGCGATCTTGCCGAGGACCTCCTCGATGGCGTCGACCACTATTCGATGGCCAGCCGCTGCCAAGTGGGGTCGCCCCAGACCTTGCCGGTCTCGAACGTGACGGGCGCTTCGGCCCCGGACACATCGATGAGCATCAGGCCGGTCGTGTCCTGCTGGTCCGGCGTCGGGGCGATCCCGAGCAGGAGTGTCCCGTCGGGCGACCAGGTCGGATACCGGGCGGCCACCGTGGGGTGGTCCAGCATCACCTGATGACCGCCGTCGGGGTCCATGATCACGAACTGGGGTGCGTTGAGGTCCGACAGGACGACCCGGTCGAACGCGATCCGGGAGTCGTCGGGAGACCAGCGGGGCCAATACTCGTCGGGCGCCTCAGTCGCGAGCGCCTTTTCGCCGCTGCCGTCGGTGTTGGCTGTCCACACGTCGTGATATCCGTCGGCGCCCTGGTAGAACAGGATCTGCGTACCATCGCTGGACCATTGTGGCTCGTTGAACGCGCAGCCCGAGCCGGAAGTCTGGGTCGATCCGGGTGGGCTCGCCGCCGGCGACCGGGATCGAGTGAGACACCGGGCGCGGCGTGGAGGACATCGTCGGCTCCTGTATAGCTGGGGCTGACATATGCGATCGATCCCGCCATCGGGTGACCACGTCGGCGTAAACCCGCCTCGGACGACCATCCGAGGCTCGCCACCCGCGACCGGGACGACCTCGATCTGCAAATCGGTCACGCCGTCGACGGCAACCTGGTGTGCGTACGCCAGCTGCTGGCTGTCGGGAGACCACGAGAGGTCGGTCCCGCAGTCGGAGGGCCACCGGAGCCCCGTCGCCAGGGTTCGAATGTCCGAGCCATCGGCTCGCACGGTCTTGATGGAACCGTTGGGGCCATTCGTCGCCGCGTCGATGGCAGTCTGGTCCGCCAGGTCGCCCGTAAAGGCGACGGACCAGTAGGCCAGCACGGTGCCGTCGGGTGACCACACACCGTAGTAATCAAGGTCGGGACCGGAGGTCAATGCCTGTCGATGTTCGCCATGCTGGTCCATGACCTGCCAGTCACCGTTGCTGGTGTAAGCGATGAGGCCGTTGCGTGCCAGGCCGAACGGTGGTGGCAGCTTCGTCGGCGGTGCGCTGCCCGAGGCGAGGGAGATGGCCGTGAACGCGGCCAGGAGTAGGCCGAGGATGGTGATGACGACTGCGGTCCGGGGCACTGCCCCGAACCGAGCGCGGGTTTCCATGGGGATCCACCTTTCGCGGGTCGCCCAGCCCGGACGATGAGTGGTGCGCGTGGCGCGTCGCGGCGACCAGCGACAGCAGGTCGTCGGGAGCGGTCGCGCGTCGCCTCCTGGTCCAGCCAGGCGGTGATTCGTCGGTCGAACTCGTTGGAGGTGGTCATGCGACCGGGCCCTCCACGAGCGGCAGGCGTGCGTCCGCGTCCATCACGGCGCGCAGCTGCTGGTGTGGTTCGGAACAGCCGGGACTTGACGGTGCCGACCGGCAGGCTCAGGGCCAGCGCGGTCTCCTGCACCGGGAGTCCCACGTAGTAATGCAGCACGATGAGGGCGCGCTGCTCGAGGGTCGAGTCTGGTGAAGCCCCGCTCGATCTGGTCGCGGTCGGCCAACGAGATGCGCCGGGTCCGGCCAGTCCATGCCGACTGGCAGGTGACCAGATTCGAGCGTCCGCCTGCGGCGGTGCTTGTGGGCCTCGCGATAGCACGCGTGGACCACCAGGCGGTGCATCCACGGATCCGAAGCGGGTCGGGTCGCGCAGGCCGGCGACGTCGCGCCAGGCGGCGATGAGTGCCTCCTGGGTCGCGTCCTCGGCCTGCTCCGAGTCACGGAGGATCAGGCGCGCGATCGCGTAGAGCCGGTCGATCCAGAGGCGCGCCAGCTCCGTGAACGCCTCCAGGTCGCCCGCCATCGCACGACTGACCAGGTCTCCGCGATCGAGGTCCCCGACCATCGGACCTCCGAGCTGTCGCGGCGCATCTCGCCACGATCGATGCTAAGGGACGTGTCGAAGGCCTCCGGTTCCCAAATCGCGGACGACGGATGGGTCGGCCGTCGGCCGAACGCCGAGGCGCAACTACTCCGAAGGTTGCGCGACCGGCTCCGCGGAGCTGTCGGCGAAGGCTGATCGTGGTGTCCGCGGCGATGTGGGTCGGCACACAGTCCGTAGGCTAATGGGGCGATCACCCCGCGGGAAGTTCCCAAATCGCCACGCCGGGCCTCGACCCGGGAGCTTCGCGGGGACGATCCCTCTGCATCCCGCCTACCATGCGCCCGTGAAGCGGATCGGGTTCCTGTCGTTCGGGCACTGGTCGGAGTCGCCGCACTCGCAGGTGCGGACGGCGGCGGACGCGCTGCTCCAGTCGGTCGAGCTGGCCGTGGCGGCCGAGGAGCTGGGCGCCGACGGCGCCTACTTCCGGGTCCACCACTTCGCACGTCAGCTGGGCTCGCCGTTCCCGCTGCTCGCCGCGATCGGGGCACGCACGAGCCGCATCGAGATCGGCACCGCGGTCATCGACATGCGCTACGAGAACCCGCTGTACATGGTCGAGGACGCCGGCGCGGCGGACATCATCGCCGGCGGCCGACTCCAGCTGGGCATCAGCCGGGGATCGCCGGAGCAGGTCATCGATGGCTGGCGCTACTTCGGCTACGAACCCGCCGAGGGCGAGACCGACGCCGAGATGGCCCGCCGGCACGCCGAGGTGTTCCTCGACGTGCTCAAGGGCGAGGGCTTCGCCCAGCCGAACCCGCAGCCCATGTTCCCCAACCCGCCTGGACTGCTGCGCGTCGAGCCGCACTCGGAGGGCCTCCGGGAGCGCATCTGGTGGGGCTCGGCCACCGATGCGACGGCTCGCTGGGCAGCGGGCCTGGGCATGAACCTCCAGAGCTCCACGCTCAAGTTCGACGAGACCGGCGAGCCGTTCCACGTGCAGCAACGCAAGCAGATCGAGGCGTATCACGAGGCCTGGAAGGCCGCCGGCCACGAACGCACACCGCGCGTCTCGGTCAGCCGGAGCATCTTCGCCCTGGTCGACGATCGCGACCGCGCCTACTTCGGGCACGAGGCCAGGACCGCGACAAGGTCGGCTACCTCGACGAGCAGACGCGAGCCATCTTCGGACGCTCCTACGCCGCCGAGCCGGACGTCCTGGTCAGGCAGCTCGCCGAGGACGAGGCGATCGCCGCCGCGGACACGCTGCTCCTGACGGTCCCCAACCAGCTGGGCGTCGACTACAACGCCCACGCCATCGAGAGCATCCTGCGGTACGTGGCGCCAGAGCTGGGCTGGCGCTGAAGGCGCGGCGCCCGGCCGACGCTGCCGGCGCGAGCGACAGCCGCGAACTTGACGATCCGACGTCCTGGACACTGGCAGCCGCCTGACGCTGCGCCGCGCGGCTCATCCACGCTCACGTCTCGCTGGCCGAAGTGACATCTCCACACAGAGTCGCCAGATCGTCCATGCGGCCCGTCTGCTCGGGTGGCTACCGTGCGTCAGGGCGTCGGATCGTCAAAGTCACTCATGCGTCTGTCGCGACTGGCCCGGTCCAAGGTTCAGGCCGACTGCTGTGCAATGGGGAAGACTTCCGACAGACGGACCTGGCAGTCGCCTGAGGGCCGACCCGATCCTCAGGCCGGCAGCACGTCCACCCTGGAGGCATCGACCGCGACGGTGACCCGGGTGCCCGCGCTCGGGCGGCGGGCCGTCCCGCATCTCGAGCTCCAGGGTGCCGCCGGCATCCGTGTCGACCGACCACCAGGACGTGGTCGCCCTGGAAGCGGCTGGCTGGTCACGTGCCGCGGATCGGACCGTCGGCGTGCGAGGGACAGCGAACCCGGCCGGAGCACGAGGGTGGCCGCGCCGTCCGGGACCCCGGGCACGCGACACGATCCCCAGGGCGTCGCGGCGACTCCGCCGCGGACCGTCACCGGCGCCACGTTGCGGAACCCCAGGAACGTGGCCACGAACCCGGTCGGTGGCCGGGACCACAGCTCCTGCGGCGTGCCATCCGCCTCGATGCGGCCGGCGCGCAGGATGACCGTCCCGGTCGGCCACGCTGAACGCCTCCTCCTGGTCATGGGTCACGTACAGCACCGTCAGCCCGAGGCGCAGGAAGATGGCCCGCAGCTCGGTCGGCAGTCGCTCCCGCAGTGCCCGGTCGAGCGAGCCCATCGGCTCGTCGAGCATCAGCAGCCGCGGCTCGGGTGCGAGCGCGCGCGCCAGCGCCACCCGCTGCTGCTCGCCGCCCGACAGCTGGTTGACCGACCGTCGCTCGGCGCCCGGCAGGCCCACCAGGTCCAGCATCTCCGTGACGCGCGCATCGTGATCGCCGGCGCGGAGCCGCCGCGCATCCGCAGCCCGAACGCCACGTTGTCGCCCACGTCACGATGGGGGAACAGCGCGAAGTCCTGGAACATCAGCCCGAAGCCGCGCTCGTGGGTGGGCTCGGCCGTGATGTCCCGGCCCTCGAACCAGACGCGGCCGCCCGCCGGTGGCTCCAGGCCGGCGACCGCACGCAGCAGGCTCGACTTGCCCGAGCCGCTCGGCCCCAGCAGGCTGACGATCTCGCCCGGGGCACGCGACAGGTCGACCGGCTCGAGCGCCGTCCGCTCGCCATAGCGAACGACAGGCCCTCGAGCCGGAGCAGCGGCGGTGCGATCCGCCGTCATCAGAACGCCTGCGATCCGGGCGTCCGCCAGCGCTCGATGAGCAGCATCGAGCCGGCCGACGAGCACCATCAGGATGGTCGACAGGGCCATCGCCTGGGCGAAGTTGAGCGCACCGGGACGGGACAGCAGCCGGTCGATGGCGATGGGCACCGTCGGCGTGTCCGGCCGGGCGATGAACAGGGTCGCGCCGAACTCACCCAGCGAGATGGCGAACGCGAAGCCGGCACCGACCAGTGCGGCGCGCGCCGACGAGCGGCCCGTCGACCTCCTGCCACACCCGGCGGGGCGACGCACCCAGCACGGCGGCGGCCTCGCGCAGGCGCGGATCGATGGACCGGATGACCGGCGCCATGGCACGCACCACGAACGGCAGCGCGACCAGCGAATGGGCGATGGGGATGAGCAGCACGCTCGCGCGCAGGTCGATGGGTGGCTGGTCGAGCGAGATGAGGAACCCGAAGCCGACGATGACCGCGGACGTGCCCAGCGGCAGCATCACGAGCGCGTCGAACGTCCGCGGCAGCCAGCCGGTGCGGTAGCCCACGACGACCGCGATCATCGCCCCCAGGGTGCCCGCGATGAGCAGCGTGGCGGAGGCGAACACGCAGCGAGTCCGTGAGCGCCTCGATGGGCGGCACGCGCAGGCCGCTGCGCGGGGTGGTCCGCAGGAGCCCCTGCCACGCGACGAGGCTGTAGCCGTCCCCGGTCGCGAACGACCGCTCCACGAGCGCCAGCAGCGGCAGCCCCAGGAACAGCACCAGGCCACCCACGATGCCCCAGACGGCGACGCGTTCGCGACGCGTCCGCGGCGGCCGGGCGACCTCGGCGGACGATCGCAGCCGCTGCGCGACGGCCAGCCGTTCCTGCCATCGGGCGTGGACCACCAGCAGCACCGCCACGCCCACCATCTGGATGATGACCAGCGACGCGGCGACCGAGAGGTTGAGCATGATGGCCGTCTGGCGCCAGATCTCGACCTCCAGCGTCGGCTGACCCGGGGCACCCAGCAGCAGCACCAGCGCGAACGAGGTGACGCTGAACAGGAACACGATGGACGCCGCGGACAGCACCGCCGGCCGCAGCAGCGGCCAGGTCACCTCGCGGAAGGCACGCCACGGGCTGGCGCCCAGGGCCCGTGCCGCCTCCTCCATGCGTGGGTCGATGTGCGACCACAGCCCGCCGACCAGGCGGGACACGACGGCGACGTTGAAGAACACGCCCGCGATGACCACCGCGGCCGACGGAATCGTCCAGCCGGAGGCGCGCGTCGGGCCACCAGGGGTTGCCCGCCAGCAGCCTGGTTGAGGGCGCTGCGCGGGCCGAGCAGCGCCAGGAACGCCGCCGCCACGACCACGGTGGGCAGCACGAACGGGACCGCGAACAGGGCGCGCAGCACGCGCTCGGCCCGGGAACGTGAAGCGCGCGAACACCCACGCCGCGGGCAGCCCCACGAGCAGCGAGCAGCCGGTGATGGCGGCCGCCAGGCGCGATGGTGAACACGATGGTGTCCAGCAGCCACGGTCGACCCCACGCGTCCGCGATGGCCGCGATGTCCAGCCAGCCGTCGGGGGCGAGGCCGGTCGCCAGGATCGACGACGACCGGCCACACGAAGAACAGCGCCAGGAACACGAGGGGCGGGATCGACAGCGCGACCGCGACCCGGCGGCTCATCGCAGGACGATCTGGGTCCATTCCTCGATCCAGCGATCACGGTTGGCGGCGATGATCGCGGGGTCCATCGTCACCGGGTCGTCGGGCAGCTCGGCGAAGACCCGGAACACGTCCGGCAGGACCGCGGCCTCGTGCAGCGCCGGGAACACGAACATGTTGAGCGGGATGTCCTCCTGGACCGGCTGGCTCAGCAGGAAGTCGACCAGCGCCCGAGCCAGCTCCGGCTGGGCGGTGCCGGCCAGCACCCCCGCGAACTCCACCTGGCGATAGCAGCCGTCGAGCAGCGACGCCGGTGGTCGCGTCCTGGGGCTTCGGATCGGTCGAAGTACGACCTCCGCCACCGGGCTCGACGCGTACGACACCACGAGCGGCCGGTCGCCCTCGTCCCGCAGCCACCCGAGAACGTCGCCGTAGTACGCGTCCTCCCAGCTGCGACGCGACCTGGACGTCGTTGGCGCGCAGGTCCGCCCAGTAGTCCCGCCACGTGTAGTCGCCGGTCTCGCCGAACCGGTCGATGGTCGCCAGCAGGAACGCGAGCCCCGGCGACGAGATGCCCGGGTCCTCGACCACGAGCGTGTCCTTCCAGGCCGGGATCGGTCAGCTCCTCGATGCTCGGCTCGGCGGGTCGATGCCCACGGTCCGCGAGCGCGGTGAGTCGAAGTTGATGCACACGTCGCCGTAGTCGATGGGTGTGACGCGCCCTTCCGGGTCGAGCTTGAGCGCGTCGGGCACACCGTCGATGGCCGCCGGCTGGTAGGGCTCGAAGATGCCCGCGTCGAGCGCCCGCGACAGGAACGTGTCGTCCACCCCGTAGAGCACGTCCGCGACCGGGTTCGACTTGGTCAGGATGGCCTGGTTGACGGCCGTGCCCGCGTCGCCGGCGGCGATGACCTGGATGGTCGCCCCGGTCTGCTGCGTGAAGCTGTCCAGCACCGACTGGGAGAGCGCGAACGAGCCGTGGGTCAGCAGGCGGACCGTCGGCGCCGGTGGGCCATCGAGCGGCTGGGCCGGCGACCTGGCGACTGGGCCAGCGGTCGCGCCGCCGAGCAGCGTGCCGATGAGGACGCCGCCGAGCAGCCGGCCAGCGGTCCGGGTCGTTCGAACGGGTGGCCGTGGGTCATGGCGTCTCCTCCTGGGTGGTCTGACGGGTGTGGATGACGAGCAGGCGGCCGCGTCCGGTCTCGACACGAGCGGCGTCGCCGAGCATCACGTTGGACAGGCCGCGGGCCGGGCCCGGCGTCAGCGGCTCGGCGTGCAGCGGATAGCGCAGGTGGTGGGTCGTGACACCCTCCACCGGGTCGTCGATGGCGCAGCAGGGTGACCAGGTCGCCCGGCGGCCCCGGCGATGGCCAGGGAGCCCGGCCCGCTCGCGACGTGCCGATGCCGCCGGATGGTCGTGGCACCATCCACGATGGCGGCATCGATGCCGTCGAGCCGCGGGTGCGGCGAGCAGCGCCGACGTTGGCCAGCTCGTGATCGACGCGCGGCGCCACCCAGCGCACCCAGCAGCCGGATGCGACGTGGCGCCTCGGTCGAGCGCCGTCAGCAGGCACAGCTCGGTGTCGCTCTCGTCCTTGTCGGGCCGCGCCCGGATGACCGTCGGCGCCGGCCGCCACCAGGTCGTCCAGGTCGGCCGGCGTCGAGCGAGTCGAGGTCACCCACGACCAGGTCGACGTGCAGGCCCGCGAGCATCGCGCGGCGGGCGCCGCCATCGGCGCCGATGACCAGGGTCGCCGGGCTCGACCGCGCTCGCGCAGCGCGGCGTCGTCGGAGCGGCCATCGGCGACGATGACCACGCGCTCGGACCTGCATCGGGACGGCGAGACCTCCCGGGGTGACGGGACGGAGGTCGCGTGCTGGACTCCCTTCGCCGGTACGAACCGGATCAGGTTCCGAGGGTCTGCGGTCACGCCGCACTCTCAGCGCCCGGAGGCGCTCCCCTGTCCCTATGTTGCTGTGCGCGCATGGTAGCCCATGCCGGCGGCACGGCACAGCGCCGAGCCGGAACGGAGGCCGATGCTAGACTCGGGCCGTGCCCGAGGACTCCCATCCAGCCCTGCAGCGCGTGCGTGACGCTGCCGACCGCAAGGGCGTCGACTGGATATCAGGATCTTCCCGGACTCCACGCACACCGCCGCGGAGGCGGCCGCCGCGGTCGGTGCGGAGCTGGGCCAGATCGTCAAGAGCCTGGTGTTCGTGGCTCCGACCGAGACCGGCCTGGAGGCCGTCGTCGCCCTCGTCAGCGGCGCCAACCGGGTCGACATCGCCCGACTCGCCGCCGTGGTCGGCCTGTCCGAACCTCCGCCGCGCCTCCGCGCAGGAGGCGACCGAGGCGACCGGGTTCACCATCGGTGGCATCCCGCCCTTCGGCCACAAGCGGCCGCTGCGGGTGGTCATGGACCCGGACCTGGGCCGCTTCCCCGTCGTGTGGGCGGCGGCGGGCACGCCGAACGCGGTGTTCGCGGTACCGCCGGCCACGCTGCGGAGCCTCGCCAACGCGACCGTGGCGCCCATCGCGCAGTCAGCCGACGACGCCCAGGTCGGCGCGGAGCGTCCTCGAGCCGGCGGCGCCTCCACCCGCGCGTGAGCGGCGAGGGCGCCGCGACCGGCGAGCCGTGCATCGCTCCGTCGTCCAGTACCCGGGTGGTCTGGCGGCCCGCTATCGCTGGACGGGCAGTGGCGGCATCGCCGCCATCACGGCCCTGAGCGAGGTCGGCGGCACGCTCACCGACCATGGCCAGCTGGTGTCCGACGAACCCGATCGCCTGTGCCGGGCCGAGCTGCGGGTCGAGGGCCCGCTCGGGACCTGGACGGCCCGGTTCGCCTCGGTCATCAGCGACGAGCCCGATGGTCTCCTGTGGGACACCCAGGGCCTGCTGCTGGTGCGCTACGGCTTCCGGGTCTACGCGCTCGAGGGTCGCACGCGGCGACCTGCGCTGGAGCCGCGACAGCGGCACGCCCACGGTGGCCCTGCTCGGCTCGTCCCGGCTCGACGCACGTCATCGTCCAGAGCGAGGTCGAGACCGTGGCACTCGATGGCGCCGGGCTGGTCGTCTGGCGCTGGCCCACTCCGACGTCATCACGGGCGCCGAGCTGGTGGGCGGCCGGCTGGTGCTCACGGCGTGGGGCGGCGCCATGCTGACCATCGACCCGCGTCAGCGGGACAGGAGGCGGTCGGGTGACGACGCGGCCGATCGTGGACGGGCAGTGGACGGATGACGGAAGTACCAGCCCGATCGTGGATGAGTCCGGTTGACCCGGCCCCCGTCGCGGCCGCCTAGCGTTGGCGGTGGCCCGAAGGTGCTGGGTGCGCGACTGCCGGCTGCGATCACATCAACGTCCATGTCCCGCGGAGGTTCCTTCGGGTCGTTCCATGCCGCCGACCCGGTCGCCCTCGCGCACGCGCGCATGATCGGACCCCTGCTCCTGGTCATCGGCGCCGTGATGCTGGCCGTGGCGCGCGGTCCTGCTGCGTGGCATCGGCCCTGCCTACCGCATCGGGCGAACGCTCTCGGCGGCGCCCGAGCTGGCCCTCGCGGACGTGGTGGTCGCGCTGGCCAGGCGCGGCGGCCCGCCGGAGGGCGTCCGCGATACGTGCGGACCCGCGGCCGGATCAGCTCCGAGGAGGAGTTCCCCGACGAGAACGACCGGCCCCTGGTCTATCGCCGCCAGCGGCTCCAGCGACGGGACGGCCGCGCCTGGACCACGCTCGACGATGACCGGGTGGCGGTCCCCTTCGGTGTCGAGGACCGCCAGGCCTTCCTGGCGGTCGATGTCGACTGCGCTCGGCGACGGCCTCGTGGTCGTGCCGCGCGAGGCGGTCGGCGTGGCGAGCGACCTGCCGCCGACGATGCTGCCCGAGGGCGTGACCCTGCCACCGGACGCGCCGGTCCGCGTGCGCATCGACCAGCTGTCGGCCATCGAGCAGGCGACCGTCGCGGGCGTGCCGACGCTCGGTCCGTCGGGCGAGCCGACGCTGACCGCGGGCGCGGGCCGGCCGCTCATCGTGACCTCGCTCGCACCCGACGAGGCGATGCGCATCCTGGGCTCGGAGCGCCGCGGCACCGTCAGGGCCGCAGCGGTGCTGCTGGTCGCGGGCCTCGGCTGCCTCGCGGTCGGTCTCGTGGCCGTGGTCCTGGCGCTGTGAGACGGATCGCGGCGGCGCGTCGTCCTGTCCGCTGGCCGTGTGGCTCGTGCTCCTGGGCGCACCCGTCCCGGCGGCGCACGCCCAGTATCCGGAGCCGTCCGCGGCGACGGTCATCATGGCCGGCGACCCGCGCAGCGACGGCGAAGGGCCGGGCCTGGTCGGCTCGCCCATCGAGATCGCGCTCGGTGTCGTGTTCCTGGGCGTCATCGACGGCCGCGGGCACAGCGCGTGGTCATCCGGCTGACCCGGCGCTAGCGAAGCGTCGCCCGCCATCAGATGGTCTGGTTCGCGATCGCCAGCTGGCGCAGGGTCCAACCCCGCAGCGCGGCGAGGCGCCGCTCGTCGAGACGCTCGCAGGCCCAGTCCCAGTGGATGGCCACGACATCGCCGGGCGCGACGTCATCCACGAACCCGTGCCCGTCGTGCCAGCCGCGGATGGCCTCCGGCCGTGCCGCGCCGAGCTCCAGTCGGCCGTCCGACCATCGTCAGTGGCACGGCGTCCACCAGCAACCGGTCGTCGAGACGCGCGAGGACGGTCCCCCAGCGGATGCGGCAGGAGTCGATGGTCGCGAGGACGTCGGTCACCTCACCGCCGCGCATCAGGCCCACGCGCGGGAACACGTCGAACACGTGGAACGCATGCACCGGACGTGCGCCGGCGGGTGCCTTGCCGGCCAGCCAGCGCCACGGCTCCGGCCGCAGGCGGGCCCGGAACCGGGCGTCCAGGGAGTCCGCCATCATCGCCACCGGGACACCGTCGAGCAGCTCGTTGCCCAGCCAGTACGCCTCCACCACGCGACCGTCGAGCGGATCGGTGATGCCGTTGGCGCGCGCGATGAGCTCCAGGTACGGCCACGCTCCCTCGAAGCCGCGGGCCAGCTCCCGGATGCGGCGCAGGTCGCCGCCCTCGGTCGCCTCCCCGAACAGCTCGTCCGCGGCGTCGGGACCGCAGTAGCCCAGGCTGTTGGGGCCATAGGCGTATCGGGCGAACCGGATGGGCCCGGGTGCGCCGCGGACGGGAGCGGGGCGTGTCTCGGCGACCATGGGACGGTCCGGTACTCCGATCGGTCGTGCCGGGACGGCGTGCGCCGCGACGGCGCCCGCACGGAGCGGAAGGCGAGCACGGCCAGCAGGCCGACCGCCGTGATGATGAGCACCTGGCCGAGCGCGACCGGCGCCGCAGGGATGGTGCCGTTGACGACCCCGGCGAGCATCGCGGTGACCGGCGCACCCAGCACCAGCACGCTCGCGACCACCGAAGCCGGGGCGCGCCGCAGTGCCGCCAGCCAGGTCCCGACGTACGCCGCGAGCAGGACGCCGGTGACCAGCGCCCAGGACCACTGCGTGCCGTTCAGGCCCGCGACGATGGGTCCGCGACCGGTGACCAGGAGATAGCCGACCAGGACGATGAGCCCGATGCCCAGCCGCGCGGCACCGAGCACGGGCGACGGCACCGCGCCGAGCAGCAGCGTGCGGGCAAGGATGACCTCGACGGCCCACAGGCCAGTGGTCGCGCCAGGATCAGCGTCTCGCCCTGGCCCCACGTGACACCCGTGGGCGGTGCGACCAGGATCTGCCCCGCCAGCAGGACACCGATGGCCGCGATGGGGAACCAGCCGAGCCGCTCGCCGAGGAACGGGATGGCGAGCACGATGACCCACAGGAACAGCGTCTTGTGGATGAACGCCGCGGTCGGCGCGCTGGCCATGCGCGAGGCCGGTGAAGAACAGCAGGAACGGGCACGCTGCCGCCGATGACACCGATGACGGCCATCGTGGCCCACGAGCGGCGGTCGATGGCCCGGACCTGCGCCCGGGGCACCACGGCCGCCGCGACCACCAGCAGGATGGCGGCCGCGACGCCGTTCTTGAGCGTGGTGTACACGGCGGCGTCGGGCAGCTCCTTGACGGCGTAGCTGTTGACGAACACCGACACGCCGCTGATGAGCGCCGTGAGCGCGGCGAGACCGACGCCCCAGCCCGTCGTCAGCGGGATGCGCGGGAGGCGGGCGGTGGCTCGGTGTGCGGGTCATCGGAGACTCCTCTCGGTCGTGGTGAGCCGTGTCATCGTGGGCGATGGCAAGCAGCTCCGCGAGCTCCGCGGCCTCGCTCGCGTCCAGGCGGCGGATGACCGTGCCGGCAGCCACCAGGACGTGGTCGCCGACGGCGACGTCAGGCAGCAGCAGCGTGGAAGCGCGACGGACCCGACCCTCGAGATCGACGGTCGCGCCCGGTCGGATCGATGGCCAGCACGCGACCGGGGGCGAGATGCACACGCCCTACACCTCCGGTCCGCTGGGTGACAAGCCCACATCTGCGCCGCCGACGGACATGCCGGCCGACCAGCGAGCAACGCATCCCTGATCGCCTGACGAAAGTGCCGAGCGACGACTCGACCGCCGGGCCCAGCGCTGCGCTCGAAGCCGAACGTCGCCACCACCGAGACCCACGAACAGGCCCGTCGACGGTGTCTCCCGCAGGATCCCCGCGATGGTCACGACCTGGCCGATGGGCAGGATGTGCGACGACCGGGGTGCCGGGCCGCCGACCCCGGCGTGCTCCGGCAGGTCGTCGAGTGGGATCGTCGCCACCGCGCCCACGGGGATGCCCGACCACGGTATCGACGATGACGCAGCCGGTCGCCGGCGGGACCTCAAGGACGTCCTCGATCTCGATCTGCTCGCACCAGCGGACATCGAGATGCGACGCCAGGGATGGCGGCAGTTCCGGTAGCAGGCCGGATCACCGCGACGATCGCCGCCGCGTCGTCGCCGCGTTCGGCGTTGCCGCACACGAGGAGGCGTACCGGGCCGTCGCTCACTCATGGCGCGCGCTCCACCCGCACGTCCAGGAAGTGTGTGGCGCACGAGATGCACGGGTCGTAGCTGCGGATGAGCTGCTCGAAGCGGAACGTGGCCTCATCGTGTGGCAGGTCCAGGACGGTCGGCGCAAATCCCGACAGGTCGGCCTCGATGGCCGCCTGGTTCTGGCTGGTCGGAGGCACGATGCGCGCTGTCGCAACGCGTCCCTCCTCGTCCAGCTCGTAGCGATGGAACAACAGCCCGCGCGGCGCCTCCGTCGCCCAGGCGGCGATGCCCGGGCCCGGGACCCAGGGCACCGATGCCCGACCGGGTGGCCGATACGCGTCGACCAGGTCGATGGCCACCGACGTCGCATGGACCAGTTCCACGGCACGCGCCACGATGCTCCGGAACGGGTTGACGCGGATCGACTCCGCGAGGCCGGTCGCAGCCAGCGCGGCCGCGGCCCGGGGGTGGAGCAGGTCGCCCGCCAACGTGATGCGCGATGAGGGTCCCAGCAGATAGACCTCGCCGGCTCGCGTCCGGGCCTGGAGTGCGTTCGACCAGCCGACCTGGTCCTCCTCGAAGGCCGCCTCCCAGTCGCCGGGCGCCAGGTCCAGGCCGTCGGTGGACACGATGCGCCCCTCGTTCATGGGGTAGTCGGTGGGGTGACGGAGGGACACGAGCCGAGGCTCGCGCTCGAACGGTCGGCGGCTCCAGGTCCGCCACGAAGCGCACGGTCTCCTGGGCGATGGCCACGGCCTGTTCCAGCTCGGGACGGAGCGCCGTCAGCTCCGAGCGCGACGGCATGTGATAGAAGCCGCCGACCCGGACGGACACCGGATGGATGGGTCGACCGCCGACCAGTGCCACGAGCGGTTGCCCGCCTTCTTGAGGGTCAGCGCCCGCTCCACCAGCACCCGGTGGTCACGCGCCAGGTCGATGGCGCTGGCATATCCCAGGAAGTCGGGGGCATGCAGGAAGTAGACGTGCAGAGCATGACTCTCGATCCACTCGCCGCAGTACAGCAGTCGGCGCAGGACGCGGGTAGCGGGATCCACCTCGATACCGGCAGCGTCCTCGAACGCGTGTACGGCGCTCATCTGGTAGGCGACCGGGCAGATGCCGCAGATCCGGGCCACGATGTCCAGGACCTCGTCCGGCGTCCGACCGCGGACCAGTCGCTCGAAGTAGCGCGGGCGCCTCGAAGATGCCCAGGTGCGCCTCGACCACCTGGCCGTCCTTGACGACGAGCCGCAGCGAGCCCTCGCCCTCGACACGTGTGAGGCCCGCGACCTCGAAGCGACTGGGTGCGCGGGTCGCTGTGGTGTGCTGCGGTCGCGGTCATGATCGGGTCTCCGATCGGGCTGCCCAGGTGCTTCACCGGTCGGCGGGCGCAACCCCGGGTGGGCCGCCGTGGGCATCGATGACCGAGCGGAACGGCTCCGCCCATGCCGTGAAGCCCGCGAACCGCGCGCTCGCGTTCGCGGCGTCGAAGCCGTCCGCGTTGGCGATGAGGCTGGTGACGTTGGCGCCGCCGCGTGGTCCGAAGCAGCCATAGCAGCCACGGCCGAAGACCGGGCACAGCGCGCCACAGCCGGTCCTGGTCACGGGTCCGAGGCACGCGATGCCCTGGGCCACGACCACGCATGTCGCGCCGCGCCGCTTGCACTCGGCGCACACGGACTCGTCGGGCAGCTGTGGACGCCGGCCCACCACCAGAGCGCGGTCAGCAACTCCAGCAGCTGGCCGGGGTCGATGGGGCAGCCTCGCAGCTCGGCGTCGACCGCCACGTGATCGGCGATCGGCGTCGAGGTCGCCAGCGACTGCGACCAGCGTCCGGCTTGGGATACACGCTCGCCGCCCATGGCTCGTGATCGGACCAGTTGCGGATGGCCTGGATGCCGCCCGCGGTGGCACAGGCGCCGATGGTCACCAGCGTCGTGGCCTCGCGGCGGAGACGCAGCAGCTCCTCCAGCTGCTCCTCGGTGCTGATGGAGCCTTCCACGAGCAGGACGTCGAATGGGCCGGCGGACCGGCGTGACGTCGCCTCCGGGAACTCCACGATGTCGAACCGCTCGGTGATCGCGAGCAGCTCGTCCTCGAGGTCCAGGATCGGTCAGCTGGCAGCCGTCGCAGGATGCGAACTTGACGACCCCGACGCGAGGGCGACGGGCAGCGTCGCGACGGGCGGTCCTTGCCATCACAGTCCCTCCGTGGTGAACGCCGCGTCCGAGCTCGGCGAGACTGAACACCGGGCCGTCCCGGCAGACGAAGAACCGGCCCAGCTGGCAGTGGCCGCAGAGTCCGACACCGCAGGCCATGTTCCGCTCGAGCGTGACCCACGTCCGGTCCTGGTCGATGCCCCGGCCGGACAGCACGTCCGCGGTGGCCTGCATCATCCGTTCCGGGCCACAGATGAAGGCGACGGCGTCGCGGCCATCCCAAGTCGCCCGGTCGAACAGCTGGGTCACGATGCCGACGCGTCCCAGCCACTCCGGGCCCGGCGCGATCGACGGTCTCGATGACCTCCAGGTCCGCCGCGGGCGGCGAGACCGCCCGATCTCGGCCACGAACAGTCGATCGGCCGGTGTCCGGGCACCCAGGTACAGCCGCACGGCTCCCAGCTGGTCACGCTGAGTGAGGCAGGCATCGATGAGCGGGCGCAGCGGCGCCAGACCGATGCCGCCGGCCACGATCACGACGTCGTGACCCATCAGCGCCGCCAC
This sequence comes from uncultured Chloroflexia bacterium, assembly GCA_963760625.1. GTDB lineage: Bacteria > Chloroflexota > Limnocylindria > Limnocylindrales > CSP1-4 > JAFMJV01. The sequence continues at coordinate 549,526 of CAVXDU010000004.1, read as the reverse complement.
CGGCCAGCCCCGGCCGAGCGGTCCGCGCAGGCCGAGGGTCTCGCCGCGCTCCAGGCTCGTGAAGGCACGAGTGGCGGGTCCGGCCGCCCGGATGGTCAGGTCCAGCCCATCGGGCCGGAACCGGCTGACCGAGATGGGTGCCGCCGAGAATGCCGGCAACGTGGCCATCACGAACTGGCCAGGCTTGCCCGCCAGCAACCGCGCGTCCGACGTGTCGCAGCTGGAGCGTCACGGTGTCCGCTGTCTCGCGAGTCGTGCCCGTGACGCGGGCCGTCACGAACTCCTCGGGATCGCGTCGCATCGCGCGTCGGCGTCGCGGTCACTGACGCAGCCTTCGCTGGCGCCACCCCAGCGAGGACGGGCAGTGGGCGCCGCCCAGGTGATCGCCGGTTCGGACACGGGCGCGGGCATGGGGACGGGTCCCGCTCCCGCGATGACGGCCAGCTCGTCGCGCACGTCGATGCCCACCGGGCACCACGCGATGCATCGGCCGCAGCCGACGCAGCCGCTCTCGCCGAACTGGTCCCACCAGGTCGAGAACTTGTGGTTCAGCCACTGGCGATAGCGGTCCTTGGTCTTGGGCCGGAACGAGCCACCGGCGACCTTGGCGAAGCCGTCGGCGAAGCAGGAGTCCCAGGTGCGTTCTGCAGTCGACACGTTGCCGTCGAGGTCCGACCGCTGGACGACGCTGGTGCAGAAGCAGGTCGGGCAGACGAGCGTGCAGTTGGTGCACGACAGGCATCGATCCGCGACGGCGGCCCAGCCGGGGTGGTCGGGCGCGGCCGCCAGCGCGGTCGTGACGCCCGTCATGTCGGTCGGGCGTGCCCATCGCCGCGCGCGCGCCGGCGACGATGGCGGCGGCACCCTCGACCGCGGACGGGTCGGCGACCGGCAGGTCGAGCGTGTCGATGAGCGCTGCCCCCGCCGTCGAGCCGGTGCGCACCACGAACCCATCAGTCGAGCTCGGTGAGCGCCACGTCGTAGCCGGCGGTCACCTCGGGACCGGTGCCCATCGAGGTGCAGAAGCAGGTGGAGGTCGGCGTCGCGCACTCGACGGCCACGATGAACGTCGACTGCTCGCCGCGCCTCGTAGTCGGCGTCGACCGCGGGGACGTCGCTGAGCACGTGGTCCTGGATGCGCGAGTGCCGCGATCTCGCAGGCCCGCACACCCACGAACGCATAGCCGGGTCGGTGTGGGCTGTCACGGCGGCGAAATGGACACCCTTGCGCGTGCCGTGTCCCGACACGGATGGGCACCCGCGGCGGGAAATGTCCAGCGCTTCCAGGACATCGGTCCCACCGCATGGTCGAACCGGCGCTCGTCGGCCCGCTGCACCACCCGATAGCGTCCCGGGGATGCCTCGGCACCCCAGCCGGCCGGCAGGTCGGAGGCATCGCCGATGGTCATCGAGGACGATCGCGTCATCACGCACGGTCGGCCCGATGATGGTGCGGCCGTCCGAACGGAGCGCGTCCAGCAGTCGGTCGAGGTCGGCGGCGGGCAGCCAGCGGGCGATCGTCGCGGCACGGCGGTCGTGGTCATCACCAGGTCTCCCCGTCCGCCCTGCGCGAACAGGTCCAGCAGCTGCGTCCGGGTCGCCTCAGGCGGCGGCCGACCGCCTCCAGGACCCGCCGCAGACGGGCGCGGCGAGCTCGGGCTCCGCGTCGAGCGCGGCGCGAAGCGCGGGCACCGTCGAACGTGAGGACGGTGGTCGGCTCCAGGGCGACGACCGTGGACGTCGCCCGGTACGGCGGCACGATGCCGACCAGCCGATGCAGTCGCCCGGATCCACGGTCAGGATCGTGGCCACGTCCCGGACCGGGCACGCTCAGCCGGATGGCCACCGACCGTCGACACGATGCCCAGTGAGTCCACCGGGATCGCCCTCCGGATGAGGACGTCACCCGGCTGGATGCGGACGTCAGCTGGCCATCTCCGCGAGCCGATTGCGTGTCGCCTCGGGCAATCCGGCGCCGAACCAGCCGGACAGCAACGCGCTGTCGAGCGTCGAGCGCGTGACCATCGAACACCTCCGTTCCTCGCCACCAACGGTGGCGGGTCGGTGACCTGCCGGGCAGCGGCCGTTCGGCCCGAGATGCGGTGACCATTCGGCATGCCCGGCGGTCGCGGGCGGCACCCGGCTGTTCGAGCCGCTGGGTACTTTGCTCCCATGGCGGACGTCCGACGCGACCGATACGTCGGTTCCTGACACAACCTCACAGTCTTCTGCCGGAGACCCAGCCATCCAGTCCCGAGCATCGACGGCGATGCTGACCGTCACAGGTGCGGCCCGATTCCTTGGCGTCCACCCGAACACCGTCCGGGCGTGGGCCGACGAGGGCCGCCTGCGATGCGTCCGCATCAACGAGCGCGGTGACCGCCGGTTCGCTGACCAGCGACCTGCGGTCGTTCCTGGCCGCCGGTAGACCGTGAGCAGCCAGGCCGGAGCCGCCAGCGGCTGCCTCGCCGGCCCGTCGCGCGCGGACCGCCTCGGTGCGGGCGACCCGGGTGACTGCACAGCGGGCCCTGGAGGACCAGCTCGCCGTGTGGGGCGAGCAACTGCGTGTCCATCCAGAAGCTGGGCACGCGGCTTGGTCGCGCTGACGACCGTGAGCGAGATCGGTCAGGCCATCTGCACCGAGCTGCGCCAGCTCATCGACTACCACAACGTGCGCGTCTACCGGGTGCAGGGCGCGATGTCGTCCCGGTCGCCTGGCGAGGTGACATGGGCGAGTACGTCGGGCGAGTTCGGCGAGCAGCTCCGGGTCAGGGTCGGCCAGGGCATCACCGGCTGGGTCGCAGAGCACGGCATCGCGGAGTACCTGCCGGACGCCGCCAAGGACCCCCGCGCGGACACCATCCCGGGCACGGAAGCCGACCTCGACGAGTCGATGATCCTCGGCGCCGATGCGCTTCGATGACCGCATCATCGGCGTCATCGTGCTGTCCAAGCTGGGCCTCGGCCAGTTCACCCGCGACGACCTGCGGTACCTCGAGATCTACGCCGCGATGGCAGCACAGGCGATGGCGAACGCCGACACCACCCAGCTGCTGCGGGCCCAGTCGGAGCTGCTGGCCCGCCAGACTCGAGGCCCAGCGGGAGCTGATGCGCGCCACGGAGTCGATCCTGTCCACGCTCGACCCGCGCGCCGTCATGGAGGAGATCGCGGAGCGCATCGGTGGCCTGGTGCCCGTGGACATGCTGCCGCTCACCGTCCGCGAGTCCGACCTCGGGCGCGCTCCGGACGCTGTTCTCGCGTGGCAACGATCCGGACGTGCATGCTGCCCGACGGCACATCCCGACGCGCGGGCCATCAGCGACTGGGTCGTGCGTCACGCCGCCACCCTGCGGCTCCAGGCGGACGTCTCGCGACCCACGCGCGCGTGCGCCTGGCGCGCGCCTGGCACGACGACGCGCTCGTGGTCGCCCCGCTGCGTGGTCCCGAAGGCGTCACGGGCACCCTGGCCCTGGCCCGGCGTGGGCCCGGGCGCGCGCTTCGACGACACCGAGCTGGAGCTCATCCAGCTGTTCGCCGGGCACGTCTCCATCGCGCTCCAGAACGCGGGCGCGCACCAGGCGGCCGAGATGCGGGCACAGACCGACTCGCTCACGGGCCTCAAGAACCAGGGCACGTTCCAGGAGCACATGGCCGTCTGGGTCGCGCGCGGCACGCCCTTCAGCCTGCTCATCCTGGACCTCGACGGGTTCAAGGCATTCAACGACCAGAGCGGCCACGAGGCCGGCAACGCGCTGCTCACCGCACATCGCCGACTCGCTGCGCGCGGCCTGTCGCGACACGGACGAGGTCTTCCGCTACGGCGGCGACGAGTTCGCGCTCATCCTGCCGGGCACCGAGGAGGCGGGCGCGCTCGAGGTCGCGGCCCGCATCGGCCGGTCCATCCGGGGCATGGGCGCGGACGATCACGGTTCGAGGGGCATCTCGTGCTCCGTGGGCGTCGCCACGTTCCCGGTCGATGCCGTCGACAGGCCGGCATGGTGCAGGCCGCCGACCGTGCCTGCTACGCCGCCAAGCGGGCCGGTCGTGACCGCATCGCGACCGCGCAGGAGGGCCTGGCCTTCGCGGGTCCCGCGGCGCGAGCGCCACGAGGCGTCGGTCATCGACCGCGACGCGGCCCGACGCCGCGGAACCCGATCTCGGTTGGTAGCTCCGGCTGCGATAGTCCCGCGTCGGGTCGAGGCGACCGGCCGGGCCGAGCCCGAGCTACCCGGCGTGGCCCGGTCGTGCGGGTAGCCTGGCGCTCGGTCGTATCCCGTCCAGGGGTGCCCGCGTTGGAGCCGTAGTCCGAAGCCCTGCGACCACGGGCCCGGGCCGACGGCCGCCGGCATCAAGCCACGGTTCGATCGGATGTGGACATCGGCAGCGGCGCCCGGGTGATGACCACCTCGGCATCCTCGCGGACGCCCAGGACCTCCGCCGCGGTCCCCTGGTTCACGGCGATCGTCAGCCGGCCGTAGGAATCCTCGTACAGCAGCGGCTGGCCGGTGGGCACGTTGCCGAAGGTGTCGACCCAGCTCAGCTCCAGGTCGGTCGAGCCCAGGGAGTCGGTGACCCGCAGGTAGACCGGCTCGCCCATGGTCAGCTGGCCCATGGCGGTGAACAGGTGGCCGACGAGCGCCGACAGCTTGACGTTGCCGAACGTGTCGAGATAGATGACGGAGCTGCGCAGCACGCCCGGATAGACCTCCGGTTCCGGCCAGTCGAGCATCCGCAGCGTGCGGGGATCGAGGGCGGGTCCCATGAACTCGAGGGGCACGCCCATGGCCAGGTGCGCGGCCGCGGGCGCGAAGATGTCACGCCCGTGGAACGAGGAGCTGATGACCGGCAGCCGGTACTGCGGGCTCTCGAGCTGATGCACCCGGACGATGCCGCCAAGGCGCGCGGCCGCCGGCAGCAGCAGCCCGTTGTCGGGTCCCACCAGGTGGTCGCCGCGCGCCGTCTCCATGGCCACCGCGCGTCGCTCGGTGCCGACACCCGGATCGACCACCGCCACGTGGGCGCCGACGGGCAGGTAGGGCGCCGCCGACCAGAGCAGCAGCGCCGCGTCACGGACGCGGTACTTCTCCACGTCGTGGCTGATGTCGACGATGGCGGCGTCGGGGCAGATGCCCAGCACGACGGCGCGCATGATGCCCGCCGACGGGTCACGGGAGCCGAAGTCGGTGAGCAGCGAGACCAGCGGTCGGGCGCCCGGGCCGCACCATGCGGGCGGCGGCGGGCGTGGTGATGGTGCGCGTGAAGGTTCGTGCCATTGCGGCGCGGATGGTACGCGGTATCGTGCTCGCCCCATGTCCGTCGCCACATCCCGACCCGGTCGACGCCCCTGGCACGGTCGACCCGCCGAACGAGCCCGCTGGCGCCGCGTCGAGCCGGTTGCTGGCCGTCTGCCTGCTGGGCCTGTGGACGGGCCTGGCCCTCATCATCCTCATCGCCTATCGGCCCGGTGGGCCGTGGGACGCGCTGGTCGCGCTGGCGGCGTTCGCTCCCGTCCTCATCGCCGCCGTCGCCGTGGTGCGGCCGCCGATGCCCGATCCGGAGGGCCGCGACCTGTGGCGTTCGCAGGCGGCCATCGCCTGGGTCGGGCTCGATCGCGGCGCTCCTGGTGGGCTCGATGCTGGTGCTGGAGGTCGCGCATCCTGGCGGCGGGCGGCGACCAGGCGCTGCTGCCGTCGCTGGAGGTGGCCTATGCGCTGGTGCTTGCCATCGCATCCCTGAGCCTGTATCGCGGCCCTGGGCGTCACGCGCGGCGAGCGTCCGCCCGGCTGGCGCGGCCACGGCCGGCTGGTCCATGCCGTCGGCATCACGGTCGTCATGAGCGTCGGCCGCGGCCTTCCTGATGGGCGGGGCCGCGGTGGCCAATGACCTGGCGCTGCGGGACGGGCCGCAGGCCGCCCTCGCGCTTCGGGCCAACCGACACGACCGTGACCCCGCCGGGTTGCGACAAGCCCGTTGACCCTTGGGCCGGGCGCGATCGTGGACATCACGGCCGAGGCGGCCATCGACGGCGAGAGCGTGGGCAGCGCCTCGATCTCGGGTCGTCCGCCAGGGTCTCGACGAGCGCTGGACCGGCTCCGTCGAGTCCGACTTCGCGACGGCGACGGCCGGGTACACCCGGGTCGGCGACGAGGCGTGGCTGGACATCGGCGCCGCTCGAGCCGTCGCCCCGAGCCCGGTGGGTGCCGTTCCGGATGGCCGGACGCTGCCGGCCTGACGCTCGATGGTCCGGTGGTCGCGACGCTCGACCGCCACCGACGCCGACGGCGATCGTGGCCGAGGACCTGGGTGTCGAGCTGGTCGAGGGAGCGCGAGCCCGCCACTGCCGGACGGCCGTCGACGGACCGACGGCGCTGGATACGTTCCTGCCACTGCGCTGGCTGGCCGGCGGGCAGCTGCTGACGGTGACCCATCCCCTGACCGAGTGGCGTGGCACGCTCGACTGGTGGGTATTCACCGACGGCCAGCTGGGCCAGTCGACCGTCAGTCATCAACGGCTACCCGGGTGAGGCGTGGCCGACGTCGGGCATCCAGGGCTCGCATGTCCGCGAGGCTGACGGCGCTCGACCGGACCGACGACCATCCCGTCGAGCGCCGCCATGAGCGGCCAGCAGCGTCCGGAGCGATGGCGTCACAGCATCGGGGAGGCAGGCATGAGCCCAGCGGTCGACCGCGAAGGCAGCAAGTGGGATCGCGCGGCACGGCTGCTGCGGGTCGCGACCGTGCTCCACGCGCACCCCGCGGGCATCTCGGCCCAGGCCATCGCGGACCAGATCGGCGTCTCCAAGCGGACCGTGTATCGCGACCTCCAGGCGCATGGAGTCCGATGCCCGAGCTGCCCATCTGGCAGGACGGTGGCAAGTGGGGACTCGATTCGAGCGTCTTCCTGCCGCCGCTCGCGCTCACCCTGCCGGAGGCGACCACCTTCTTCCTGGCGGCGTCGGGTGCTGGCCAAGGCGACCGACGAGCACGACTCGGAGCTGCTGTCGGCCTACGTCAAGCTGGCGGAGATCCTGCCGCCGGTGCTCGCGGAGCACCTCCACGCGACCGTCGACGCGTACGCCGGCGACGCCCCGGAACGAGCGGTTCACGCGCGTCCTGCGGGTGCTCACCAAGGCCTGGGCCGAGCGGCGGGTGGTCGAGATCACGCTATGGGCCGGGCGTGTACGAGGCGGACAAGCCGCCGCGGGTCACGCGGGTCCGGCCGCTATGCCATCGAACCATCCGCGCTCACCCGGGCGCTGTACCTCATCGGCGTTCGATGAGAGCCGGCAGGCGCGCCGGACGTTCAAGGTCGAACGCATCGTGGAGGCGTCGCTGACGCCCGAGACGTTCGAGGGCAGCAGCACGACCATCGCGCGGGAGCTGCTGGCGGCGTGGGACGTCATCTCCGACGAGCCGATGGTGCGGGTCGTGGTCCGGTTCTCGCCGGACGGTGGCGGCGCGTGTCGCCGAGACACGCTGGCACCCGGCGCAGGAGACCGAACGGCAGGCGGACGGCTCGCTGGTCTGGAGCGCGGCGGTCTCGGGGCTGCACGAGGTGCGCATCTGGATCCTGGGCTGGGGCGCGGACGCCGAGGTCCTGGAGCCGGCCGACGCTGCGGGAGTCCATCGCCGACGGAGCTGGCCCGGGCCGCGGAACGCTACCGCTGACGACAACCCGTGGTGGTCAGGCTGGGTACGCGGGTAGCTCCTCGAGCATCGGTGACAGCTCGGCGATCAGCCGTGCCAGCTGCCCTCGTTGGTCCCAGCTCGTGATGCGCAGCGCGACCTCGCTCACGCCGACCTCGAAGTACGGGCGCAGGTGCTCGACGCACTCGCGAGGCGTCCCTGCCGCGGTCCATGCCGAGACGTACTCGGGGTCGAAGTCCGTCGAATAGTAGGTATCCAGGAACCGCTTCGATTCGTCCAGGGCGGCATCCCGATCGTCCTGGATATTGATGTTGTGATAGGCCGAGAACGAGAACGCGTCCGGGTCTCGCCCCAGCGCACTCGCCTTCGACCGGATGTCTGCCGCCCGCCACGCGACCTCTGCGGGATCGGGCAGCCCGATCTGCCAGCCATCGGCATAGCGTGCGATGCGGGTATGGATGCGCTCCAGGCGATCCCGACTCCCCTTGGCGTCGTTGGCGATCCAGATCTCCGGGATCCGGAGGGGCTTCGGCTCCAGCGATACCCCGGCGAAGCGGATGCTGTCGCCATCGAAGTCGACCGACGTCCTCTGACCACAGCCGGCGGATCACGGTGATCCACTGGCCCATACGGTTCGCGCGTTCGCGGGGATCGACGCCGTAGGTCGCGTCCTCGACGGCTTCCTGGGGGTTGATCCCGGTGCAGGCGATGAGGACCATGCGTCCCCCGCTGAGGAGGTCCAGGCTCGCCCACTGCTGGGCGAGCAGGATCGGGTCGCGAACGGGGAAGCTGGCCATGCACGCCGTGCCCAGTCGCACGCGCTCGGTACGGCTCGCGATCGCCGAGAGCAGGACGACCGACTTCGAGCCGGGGCTTGGCCAGGAGGCTGTCACCGACCCAGACGCTCCGGAAGGCACGACTCCGGTCCGCCTCGACCGCCAGGTCGACGAGCTCCTGCGCCGTGGTCACGCCAAAGCGCACGCCCTGGTTCGGGAGCGTCAGCCCGATCCTTGGCACCATCCCCATCCCTCATCTCCCTCCCGCGGCATGCGACTCTCGCACGTGCCGGAGCGCTCGAGGCAATATGGTGACCGATGGGAGGTCGGCAGTCGTGATCGCCGTGCAGCAGGATGGTCGTATCGGGCCGGGTGCCGGTGACGGTCCGTGCTGACCGCGTTCGACCACCTCGTCGTGGCCGTCCGCGACCTTGCCACGGCATCGGACGCGTACCGGCGTCTCGGGTTCGATGTCCGCCCCGGCGGGCGCAACCCGGGCAGCGGCACGTACAACGCGATCATCCGGTTCGGCATCGACTACATCGAGCTGCTGTCGATCGAGGACGAGGCGCTCGCCCGCGACCGGGCGCCCAGCGGACAGGCACTCCGGGCGTATCTCGCGTCCCGGGTGGGCGGTGCCGCGGCGTGGGTGGCCCAGTCGGATGACATCAGCGGCGATGCGACGCGCGCGGAGCGAGCGGGCTTCCGCGACATCGGCCAGCCGATCCCGATGCGCCGCGCCAGGCCGGATGGATCCGAGTTCGCCTGGCAGCTGCTGATCCCCCGTGGTCTCGCGTTCCGTCAGGCATGGCCGCTGCTCATCCAGTGGGCCACCAGTGACGCCGAGCGTCTCCGGGAAGAGCCGGCGGGTCGCCACGACAATCGGCGCGGTCGGCATCCGGGAGCTGAGCGTGGTCGTGCCGAGCGTCCAGGATGCGATCACCGTGTACGGGACCCGACTCGGCTTGCCGCTCGACCCGCCCGAAGCCGCCGATGACCTCGGCGCGACGGTCATCCGCACCCGGATCGGCGACCTGAGGCTGTCTCTCCTCGCCCCGAACGGCACCGGACCGATCGCCCAGGAGGCGGCACTGCACGGGCCGGGGCCCTTCGAGGTCGGGCTGTCGGTCCGGGACATCGGCGCGGCACGACGTCCTGCTGCGCGATCGAGGCGTGGCACTGGTCGAGGATGCCGACGGGACGGTCGCGATCGATCCCGTCGAGGCGTGCGGGGTGCGTCTGCGCTTCCGTGCGCATCCGTCAGGTGACGTCCAGTGACGCTCGACCGCCACCTCGACAGGGTCCTGCCTCGAGCGGCCCGCCTCGCTGCGCGCATCCATGCCCATCCCGAGCTCGCGCTCCAGGAGCACAGGGCCGCCGCGTGGCTGGCCAGGTTCCTGGAGGCCGAGGGCTTCGCCGTCACGTCCGGTACGGCCGGTCTGCCGACCGCCTTCGTGGCACGCCGGATCGGGGGTCCCGGACCCGTCATCGCCCTGGTCGCCGAGTACGACGCGCTGCCGGGCATCGGCCACGGGTGTGGCCACAACCTCATGGGCACCAGCAGCGCGGCGGCGGCGGTCGTCGCGGCCCGGGCCCTCGGCCCGACGTTCCCCGGGGAGATCCGGGTCATCGGCACTCCCGCCGAGGAGACCCGGCACGCCAAGGTCGACCTCATCGCGGCCGGGACCTTCGATGATGTCGACGCGGCGCTCCAGATCCACCCGAACTCCGTGTCGAGCACCGAGATCGCGCTGCTCGCCATCGCGGATCGCGAGGTCCGGTTCCACGGTCAGGCGGCGCACCCGGTCGGCGCCCCGTGGCTGGGCCGCAGCGCGCTCGACGCCGTCGTCCAGCTGTTCGTGTCCGTCAGCCAGTGGCGGCTGTACGGCAAGCCCGGCGATTCCATCCACGGTGTGATCACGCAACGGGGGCGATGCTCCCAACATCGTGCCCCAGGAGACCGCCGCCCGGTTCCTCATCCGGAGCGCCCGTGACGAAGACCTGGACGAGCTCCTGGCGCGGTTCGAACGGATGGCACAGGCCGCCGCCCTCGCGACCGAGTGCACGGTCGAGGTGCTCGAGGGCTCCGCCAATCGCTGTCGGACGATGTGGAACAACCCGGTCCTGGCCGAGCTCTGGCGGCGACACCTCCAGGACGGGGGCGGCACGGAGGACCCACGGCCACCGGCGCTTGGCTCGTCCGACATGGGCAACGTCAGCCAGGTGGTCCCGACGATCCATCCGTATCTCGCGGTCGCCACACCGGGTACCGCACTCCACACCGCCGAGTTCGCGCGCCAGTGCGTCGGACCGGCGGCGGATGCGGCGCTGCGGCTCGCGGTGCGTACCCTTGCCGCCACCGTGGTCGACCTGATCGCGATCCGGCACTCGTGCGCGCAGGCACGCGCCACGCTTCGAGCGCGCCGGCCGAGGAGCTCGCGGGGCACCGGCATGAAGTCCAGTGTCTCGATAGACTTACGGCATATACGTCTGGCATAGACTCGGTCGGTCGGGATCCCGGCGAGATGGCCGCAGCCCTGGTCGGTTCGGCAAGCCAGCATCCGATTCCGCCGCCGACCGGCGGCCTGACGGGAGGAACCATGCGCACTTCGAGGATCCGTCGCCGACCGGTGCTGACCGGTCTTGCGGCCCTCACCCTGGCGGTCACCGCCGCCCTGCCGGCGGGCGCGCTCGCGCAGGACCCATCGCCCGTGACGGGCGGCACACTCATCGTCGCGGCGGACGGGACCGCGTTCCCGCCCAACCTCAATCCGGCCATCGCCACGTCCAATGGCGTCACCTACATCTCGAGCAAGGTCGTCGAGTATCTCGCCGACGCAGGATCTGACGGGCTCGTGCCGCGTCTCGCCACCGGCTGGGAAGGGTCGGACGACGGCCTGTCCTTCACGGTCCATCTGCGGGACGGCGTCAAGTTCAGCGACGGCACGCCGTTCACCTCCGCGGACGTCAAGTTCTCCGCCGAGGAGGCCTGGAAGCCGCTCCAGAACTTCGGACGGATCGTGCTCGCCAACCTCGAGACCGTCGAGACGCCCGGATCCGCTGACCGCGGTGTTCAAGTTCTCCAAGCCCACCCCGCCGTCGCTCGTCGCCAACTCGCTGCCGATCCTGGCCGCCGTCCTCCCGGCCCACATCTACCAGGGGACCGACTTCGCGACCGCGCTGCAGGACAGCCCGCTCAACCAGCAGCCCATCGGCACCGGTCCCTTCGTGTTCTCCGAGGTCAAGCCCGGTGAGCTCGATCCGCCTGACCAAGAACCCGAACTACTGGGGCGAGGGCGAGCCATACCTCGACGAGGTCGTGTTCCAGGTGCTGCCGGACGCGGCGGCCCGGGCGGCGGCGCTCGAGAGCGGCGCGGTCCAGGCGACGGTCTTCGCGGGTGTGCCCCGGATCGACCTCGACGCGCCTCGACGCCCTCGATGGCATCTCAGCCACGACGACGGGCTATGAGCTCCTCAACTACCAGATCGCGCTCGACTTCAACCATCGCCACCCGAGCCTCGCGGACGTCGCCGTGCGCAAGGCGATCCGCCAGGCGCTCGACCCGCAGTTCATCGTCGACAACATCTTCCTGGACCAGGGCGCCTCGGTCGCCACCGGTCCCATCCCGGCTGCCGCGACCGACTTCTACACCGATGACGTGACCCACTACACCTTCGACACGGCGGCGGCGGAGGCGGCCCTGGACGCGGCCGGCTACCCGCGCGGCGCGGACGGCACCCGGTTCTCGCTGCGGATGCGGGTCGCGCCGTTCTTCCCGGAGTCCGTCGCGGCCGGGGACTACGTCAAGCAGGCCCTGGAAGAGGTCGGCATCGGCGTCGAGATCGTGCCCGCCGACAGCAGCGCCGCGTACATCGAGTCGGTGTTCACCGACCGCGACTTCGACATCGCCATCAACACGCCGTCCTATCGCCCGGACCCGGCCATCTCCACGACCATCCTGTACCAGGGCGGCCTTGAGCCGGGCATCCCGTTCTCCAACCAGGGCGGCTATGACAACCCCGTCCTGAACCAGGTCATCGCGGACGGCCTCACCACGATCGACACCGCGGCCCGGCAGGAGCTCTACCACGAGTTCCAGCGGATCATCACGGATGAGCTGCCGAGCATCAGCCTCGTGGACTTCATCTTCACGCCCGCCCACAGCGACCGGGTCCAGAACATCGGGAACAACCCGCGCTGGCCGGTGACCAGCTGGGCGGACGTCTGGCTCGCCACCGAGTGACCTGAACGAGGTGGCCGGTCCGCATCCGGGCTCGGCCACTCCATCGCCGCTCCATCCGGTCCGGTCATGCGTCATCGTGTGACCGGACCGATGCTTCCTCCCACGCTCGCCTTCATCGTCCGCCGCCTGATCCACGCCATCCCGGTGGTCCTCATCGTGGCCGTCGGGGTGTTCCTGCATCCTCGAGGCGGCGCCGGGTGACGCGGTCGACGTGTACCTCGGCGACATCGGCGGTGGCGACCTCGCCCTTGCCGAGCAGCTGCGCCGGCAGTGGGGCCTCGACCAGTCGGTGCTCGTTCGGTTCCTCGCCTACATGCAGTCCGTGGTGACCCTGGACCTGGGCAGGTCGGTGACCGTGGGTGCACCCGTCACGGAGGCGATCCTCAACCGGCTGCCCACCACGCTCCTGCTCATGGGATCGGCGATCACTGATGGCGGCAGTCCTGGGCGGCCTCCTGGGCGGCCTCGCCGCGATGCGTCGCGGCCGACCGCTCGACAGCTTCCTCACTGCCTCGGCCCTGACGCTCAACGCGATCCCGGGCTTCTGGCTGGGCCTCATCTTCATCGTGGTGTTCGTGGTCTGGCTGCGCTGGTTCCCGAACGCGGGCCTGTCGTCCGTCAACGGCCCTGGCGATCCCATCGGCCATGCCCTGGACGTGGCGTGGCACCTGGTGCTGCCGGTGTGCACGCTGGGGCTCACCTACATGGCGCTGTACCTGCGCCTGATGCGCGGCGCCATGACCGAGACCCGTGCCAGTCCCTGGGTCCGCGCCGCACGGGCACGCGGACTGCCCTCCGATCGCATCGTCCGACGACACATCGCCCGGCCCGCGCTGCTGCCCGTGGTCACGATGCTCGGGCTCCAGATCGGCACGATGCTCGGCGGCAGCGTGGTCATCGAGACCGTGTTCGCCATCCCGGGGCTGGGCAGCCTCGCCTATCTGGCGGTGGCCAACCGCGACCTGCCGCTCATCGCGGGTATCGTGCTCGCCGGTACGCGTCCTGGTCATCATCGTCAATCTCGTCGTCGACCTGAGCTACGGGCGGATCGACCCGCGGGTCACCGACGAGCGATCGCGTTCCGGGGTCGGATGACACGGGCCGGTCGAGCGTGAGCAGGAGTGGCTGGATCGGGGCGCTGGGTCTCGGCCTGCTCGTCGCCATGGCCGTGCTGGCCCCGGTGATCAAGCCCGGCGACCCGCTCGACCTCGTCGGCCGACCCCTCATCCCGCCGTTCACCGACTCGCGCTTCCCGCTCGGCACCGACCAGCTGGGTCGCGACGTGTGGGCCGAGCTGCTGTACGGCGCCCGGGTATCCCTCATCGTGGGTGTCGCGGCGGCCACCGGCGCGATCGTCATCGGGATCGCCATGGGGACGCTGGCGGGCTTCCTGGGCGGTCGCGCCGACGCGGCGCTGATGCGTGTCACCGAGGCGTTCCAGACCGTCCCCACGTTCCTGCTCGCACTCGCCCTGCTCAGCGCACTGGGCTCCTCGACGTTCAACGTGGTCCTGGCCATCGCCATCTCCTCCTGGGCCGCCACCTCCCGGCTGGTCCGCGCGGAGGTGCTGTCGCTCCGGCAGCGTGAGTACGTGGACGCGGCGCGCCTCGCTGGCCTGGGCCCGCTCCGGATCGCGTTCCGGGAGGTACTGCCAGGGTCGCTCCAGCCGGTCGTCGCCCTGGTCGGCGTCACGGTGGGTGCCGCGATCCTGGTCGAGTCGGCGCTCGCATTCCTGGGCCTGGGCGATCCCAATCAGATCAGCTGGGGTGCGATGATCGCCAACGGGCGAGAGGCCATCCGGGTCGCACCGTCGCTGGTGGTCATCCCGGGCGTCTGCCTCGCGCTGGCGATCCTCTCGGTCAGCCTGCTCGGCGACGAGCTGGCGACGCGCCTGGCACCCCAGCGGCGCGATGCCCAGTGACCGACCCGATGCCGGCACGGACCGCGCACGACGCGCCTGCGCTCGAGGTCACGGGACTGCGAGTGCGCTTCCGCTCCCCCGACGGCCGCGGGCCCGATGTCCTCGCGGTCGACGGTATCGACCTGTCGGTCGAGCGAGGGCGGGTGCTGACCCTCGTGGGCGAGAGCGGGTCGGGCAAGAGCACGGTCCTGCTCGCGGTCGCGGGCCTGCTGTCCGGGACCGCGGTCGTCGAGGGCGACGTGCGACTCCACGGGCGGTCGATCCTGGGGCTGCCCGAGAACGAGCGCGCCCAGGCCCGGGGCCGGGGCATCGGCATGGTGTTCCAGGATCCGGGCGGCAGCCTCAACCCGGTGCTCACCGTGGGCAGCCAGATCGACGAGGTGCTCGAGGTCCATCGCGGGCTGGGCGGGCGGGACGCACGTGCCGTGACCGAGGCGCTCCTGGCGCGGGTGGGCGTGGGGGACCCGAGGCGCCGCGCAGAGGCATACCCGCACCAGCTGTCGGGTGGCCTGCGCCAACGAGCGGCCATCGCGGCGGCACTCGCCGCAGGACCCGAGGTGATCCTCGCGGACGAGCCCACCACGGCGCTCGATGCCACCGTCCAGGCGCAGGTGCTCGACCTGCTCGTGGGGCTGGTCGCGGACGAGGGCGTGGCACTGGTGATGGTGACCCACGACCTGGCCGTGGCCGCCGCGGTCGCCGACCGGATCGCGGTGCTGTACGCGGGGCGCGTCGTGGAGGAGCGACCGGCGGACGAGCTCATGGAGCGACCTGCCCATCCCTACTCGATCGCGCTGCGTGCGGCCGCACTGCCGTTCGCGCCGCGCGCCGCGGACCTCGATGCGCGACTGCCGGAGCTGTCGGGTCGGATGGCCTCGGCGGGCGGGGTCGGCTGTGCGTTCGCGCCGCGGTGTCCGCTCGCCGTCGACCACTGTCGGGTCGTGGCCCCCGAGCTCGCCGTCTTCGAGGGCGGCCGGGTCGCCTGCTGGCGCGCCGGGGAGGCGGAGGCGTGACGGTCCTCGCGGCGAGGGGGATCCATCGGACGTTCCGGTCGGGTGACAAGCTCGTCCGCGCGGTCGACGGTGTCGACCTGTCGGTCGCCTCGGGTGAGGTGGTCGGCCTCGTCGGTGAATCGGGCTGTGGCAAGACGACCCTTTCGCGGATCATCGTCGGCCTCGACCGACCCACGAGCGGCGACGTGGTGCTGGACGACCGGCCGTTCCTGCGAGCCGACGGGTCGGTGGAGCGTGTCCTCCGCCATCGGGTCCAGCTCGTGTTCCAGGACCCGCACGCATCCTTCGACCCGCGCCGGACGGTCGGCCGCTCCGTGGGGCTGCCGTTGCGCGCCGGGGGCATGGGGCGGAGTGCCAGCCGGGTACGGGTCGCCGAGCTGCTCGAGTCAGTGGGTTTGGACCCGGCGCTGGCGGACCGCCATCCCCACACGCTGTCCGGCGGCCAGCTCCAGCGCGCCGCCATCGCGCGTGCCCTCGCGCCACGACCGGACATCCTGGTGTGCGACGAGCCCGTGGCGTCGATGGACGTGTCCGTGCGCGCGCAGATCCTCAACCTGCTGCTCGACCTGCGCAAGGAACGCGGCATCGGCATCCTGTTCGTGTCCCATGACCTGGGCGTGGTCCGGCGGATCGCGGACCGGGTCGCGGTGATGTACCTCGGGCGGATCGTGGAGACGGGCGGCTCCGAGGCGGTCTGGCGTGTGCCGCGTCACCCCTACACGCGCTCGCTCGCCGCTTCGATCCCCACGGGGAGCACATCGTGGCGGGGCGGCCTCGGCGTGCAGCGCCTGGAGGGCGAGCCGCCGAGCGCGGTCGACATCCCGCCCGGGCTGCCGGTTCCATCCGCGCTGCCCCATCGCGGTCGACCGGTGCCGGGTGGACGACCCGGCGCTGCGGCCCTTCCCGCCCGACGTCCAGGTGGCGTGCCACCTCGCCGAGTGATGGCGATGTCGCGGTCGGCGGTGGCTCCCGGGCGCCCCGCAAGTCGTCGAGCGGGTGAACAAGCCAACGAACTGCGTCGGAACCTCCTGATCGGCCGTCCCAGTCGCCAAGCGGGTCGAACGGCCGCGGAAGAACACGCTCCCGGCCTCCGCCGCGGGCCCTCGTCGGCCCATTCACCCGCCCCGCGGGTCGCGGCCCGGGCGAAGCCGCGCGCCTACGTGAGTCGCGTCGCGGCCACCAGGCGCGGGAACCAGTGGCGCCAGAGCGCATCGTGCAGCTCGGCCTGGGCGGCAGTCCGGAAGCCCACGTGGCGCAACGGTCAGGTGCGTCCGCGACCCGTGGGCGATGAGATCGAACGCGACCGTGGTGGCGATAGCCCAGTGGCTGCCCCTTCCCAATCCCAGGCAGTACCCGATGTGCTGGACCGGGTCGAGCGCCTGCACGCGCCCGACCGCCACCGCGTCGAGCAGCCGGAAACGGAAACCACCCCCGACACGCGGGTCGAGGGTGGCGTCATCCATCCACCGACGCAGGCCGTCGGCGGTCGACACCAGCGGGAAGAGTGCGTCCCGCCGGCCGTCCACCTCGGCCTGGAGTTCGACGCGCAGACGAGCCGCACGCATCAGCGCATCGCTCGCCGTGGCCGGGTCATGGTCCGGGCGATGTCCTGCCTGGGCCCGTCCAGCCTCCTGGACCTACAGCCCCTTGACCGCGCTGGTCAGCCCTTCCAGGCCTGCCTTCGCGTCGGCGAAGAGCATGCCCGTCTTGGGGTCCGTGTAGAGGTCGTTGTCGATGCCCGCGTAGCCGCGACCCATCGAGCGCTTGATGACGATGATGTTCTTGGCCTTGTCCACGTCGAGGATGGGCATGCCGTAGATGGGCGATGCCGGGTTGGACCGCGCGGCCGGGTTGGTCACGTCGTTGGCGCCGATGACCAGGGCCACGTCCGCGCGCGGGAACTCGGGGTTGATCTCCTCCATCTCCTTGAGCTGCGGGTAGGGCACGTTGGCCTCCGCCAGCAGCACGTTCATGTGACCGGGCATGCGCCCGGCCACGGGATGGATGGCGTAGACCACGTCCACGCCGCGAGCCTCGAGCACCTCGGCCAGCTCGCGCACCGCGTGCTGGGCCTGGGCCACCGCGAGGCCGTATCCGGGCACGACGATGACCTTCTGGGAGTAGGCCAGCATGATCGCCGCGTCGTCGAGGTTGATCTCGCGCACGCTGCGGCCCGGAGCCGCCGCGCCAGTCGCGGCCACGGTCGCCCTCGCCGCCGCCGAAGCCGCCGACCATGATGTTCACGATCGACCGGTTCATGGCGTCCGCCATGAGCTTGGTCAGGATGGCGCCCGAGGCACCCACCAGGGCGCCCGCGATGATGAGCACCGGGTTGCCGATGACGAAGCCCGACATCGCCGCCGCGGTACCCGTGAACGAGTTCAGGAGGCTGATGACGACGGGCATGTCCGCGCCGCCGATGGGCAGCACGAGCGTGACGCCGAAGATGATGGCGGCGCCGAAGATGACGATGAGGATGAGGTTGGAGGGCGCCACGTCGAGGCCGAAGACGCCCGCCGCGCCGAGCACCAGGATGAGCGTGCCGATACCCGTGATGGCGGCGACCGCCGAGGGTCAGGGGCCGGGTCCAGGGCTTGATGATGGGCGCGCCGGGGATGAGGCCCTGGAGCTTGGCCGCGGCCACGATGGAACCCGAGAACGTGATGGAGCCGATGACGGCACCCAGGACCACGAAGATCGCGGTCGAGATGGTGTTCTCGGGCGTGTTCACGATGCGGAAGTAGTCGCGAGACGGCGACCAGCGCGGCCGCGCCGCCGCCGACCGCGTTGAACAGCGACACCAGCTGGGGCATCGCGGTCATCTTCACGGCTGCGGGCGAGGTAGAGGCCGATGCCGCCGCCGATGAGGAAGCCCGCGATGATGATGATCCAGGCCTCGATGCTTGAGGCCGCCCGGGCCGTGAGGGCCAGCCAGACGAGCGTGGCGAGCACCGCGACGGTCATGCCGGCCGCCGAGAGCCGGTTGCCGGCTTCGGGCGGTGGCCGGGCTGTTCATCTGGTGGAGGCCGAGGACGAAGCCGGCGGCGCCGATCAGCCAGGCGAAGAAGACGATGGTGTAGAGCGCGCTGCCGGGCATCGCTCAGGCTCCCTTGCCGGCGTCGTCGCCGGCCTTGGGCGCGGCCGGCTTCTTCTTGAACATCTCGAGCATCCGGTCGGTGACCACGTAGCCACCGACGACGTTGGCGGCGCCGAAGACCATGGCCACGAAGGCCAGCAGGTAGCGCCAGCCAGTTATCGGCCGCGGCGGCGATGATCATGGCGCCCACCAGCACGATGCCGTGGATGGAGTTGGCGCCCGACATCAGGGGCGTGTGCAGGGTCGCGGGGACCTTGCTGATGACCTCGATGCCGACCAGGATGGCCAGCACGAAGATGGCGAATGCGTCGAGCAGCTCCGGGCTCACGCGGCACCTCCGGTGGTGGGGCTGCTGGTCCTGGTCGATCAGGGGGGTCTCGGCTTCGGCCTCGACCGGGATCTCGGCGTCATTCGCGAGGGGGGTCTCATCGACCTCCTCGACGACCTTCTCCATGACCTCGGCCTCCGACTCCCTGACGACGACCGGCGCGGGAGGCGACGACCGGCGCCTCGACCAGCGGGGCCGATGAGGCAGGAGACGATGCCGCTGCAGCGGGGGCCGTTCGCCGTCGGGCGAGGCCGCGTCGGGCTCGATGCCCAGCAGCTTGGCGGTCGCCGCCTGGACGACCGCGCCGCCATGGCTGATGACCGTGGCCGCCGTGATCTCGTCGGAGATGTCCAGGTTCAGCTGGCCGTCCTTGACGAAGTGCAGCAGCAGCGCGCTGATGTTGCGGGCGTAGAACGAGCTGGCGCCTGCGGGCATCGTGGCCGGCAGGTTGGTGGGCGCGATGATGGTCACGCCGTTGTCCGTGACGATGGTCTGGTCGGGCTGCGACAGCTCGACGTTGCCGCCGAGCGCGCTCGCGGCCATGTCCACGATGACCGAGCCCGGCTTCATCAGCCCGACGGCATCCGCGGTCACCAGCACCGGCGGCCGGCGGCCGGGGACCTGGGCCGTGGTGATGACCACGTCCATGCCGCCGATGTAGCCGTTCAGCTCCTGCTGCTGCGCGGCGCGCTCCTCGGCGGTCAGCTCGCGGGCGTAGCCGCCCGTGCCGGCCGCGTCGGCGACCGACTTCAGCTCCAGGAACTGGGCGCCCAGCGACTGGGCCTGCTCCCGGGTCTCGGAGCGGACGTCGTAGGCCTTCACCTGCGCGCCGAGCCGGCGCGCGGTGGCGATGGCCTGGAGGCCGGCCACGCCGATGCCCAGGATGAGCACGTTGGCGGGCTTGGCCGTGCCGGCGGCGGTGGTCAGGAGCGGGAAGTAGCGGCCGTACGCCTCGGCGGCGATGATGACGGCCTTGTAGCCACCGACGTTGGCCTGCGACGACAGCGCGTCCATGGTCTGGGCGCGCGACAGCGTGCGCGGCAGCGCGTCGAGGCTGATGGCCGTGACACCGGCATCCGCGAGCGCCTGTGCTCGTCTGCGGATCGATGAGCGGCTGGAGCAGGCCGATGACGGTCTGGCCGGCGTGCAGCTTGCCGACCTCGGCGGCGGACGGCTTCTGGACCCGCAGCACGACGTCGGCCTGCGTGTACAGCTCGGCCGTCGAGACGACCGTGGCGCCGGCGTCCGCGTACGCCGAGTCGGGGAACGCGGAGCCCTGCGCCGGCACCCGCCTCGACGAGCACGTCCACGCCCGCACTGACCAGCTTGCCGATGACTTCGGGCACGAGTGCGACGCGCCGCTCGTTGGGCGCAGTCTCCTTCGCGATGGCGACCTTCATCCAGGGACCCCGATACGTTGAGGGATGGGCACGCAGCGGCCGGCTGGGCTGCGCTCGCGCAAGGATAGCGATGAGCGCCACGGCACGCTGCCGCGTATCCTGCGACGCGGTGAGTCACGGACACTGGGCGCAGGCGACCCCCGCAGCCACGTTTTCGTCGACCGCCGCTGCGGGAGCGGCTCGCCGGGCCTGCGCCTGCTTGACCGACGCCGCCGACACCGAGGCGTATCGCTGGGACGAGACCGAGTACATGCACCCCGGCATGCCGCTGGGGGTCGCCTTCCCGGCCAGCACCGCCGACGTGAGCACGATCATGCGACTGGCCACCGAGCACCGGGTCCCGGTCGTGCCGCGCGGCGCCGGATCGGGCCTGTCGGGCGGTGCCATCGCGGTCGAGGGCGCGCTGACCGTCGTGCTGACGGGCATGCGCGCCATCCTGGAGATCGACACCCGGAACCTGCTCGCGGTCGTGCAGCCGGGCGTCATCAACGCGGACCTGGGCCGGGCGGTCGCCGAGCACGGCCTGTTCTATCCGCCCGACCCGGCCAGCTTCGAGATCTGCTCCATCGGCGGCAACCTGGCCGAGAACTCCGGCGGCCTGCGCTGCGTCAAGTACGGCGTGACCCGCGACTACGTGCTGGGCCTGGAGGTCGTGCTGGCCGACGGATCGGTCATCCGGACCGGCGGCCGCACCGTCAAGGACGTGATGGGCTACGACCTGACCCACCTGCTGGTCGGCTCCGAGGGGACGCTGGGCATCATCACCGAGGCCACCCTGCGCCTGCTGCCGATGCCGGCGCCCAAGCTGACGATGCTCGCCTTCTTCGCGATCGGTGCCGGATGCGGGCGACGCGGTCGCGGGCATCACCCGCGACGGGGTCGTGCCGGTGACCCTGGAGCTGCATGGACCGCTTCACCATCCGGGCCGTGGACGCGGCGCTCCACGTGGGCCTGCCGGAGGACGCCGGCGCGATGCTGATGATCGAATCGGACGCCGGCGGCGCGGCCGCGGAGTCGGAGCTGGACCGAGCCGGCGCGGCGTGTACCGCGGCGGGCGCGACCGAGGTCATCCGGGCGACCGACCCCCAGGAGGCCGACTGGCTGCGCGAGGCGCGGCGCAAGGCGCACTGGTCGCTGGAGCAGGCGGGCGTGGCACGCATGGAGGACGTCGGCGTCCCGCGCAGCCAGGCGCCCGAGCTGCTGGCGCGTCATCGAGCGCATCTCGGGCGCGCACGGCGTGCACGTCGGCGTCTTCGGCCACGCCGGCGACGGCAACTTCCACCCCACGTTCGTGATGGACCGCGACGATCCGGACGCGGAGCGGCGCATCGACGCCGTGCGCGCCGACCTGTTCGCGGCGGTGCTGGCGATGGGCGGCACGATCTCCGGCGAGCACGGCACGGGCGTGGCCAAGCGCGGCTACCTGGCGCGTCAGCGCGGCGAGGACTACGTGCGCGTCATGCGCGCCATCAAGTCCGCGCTCGACCCGCTGGGCATCCTCAACCCGGGCAAGGTCTTCCCCGACTGACACGGGCTGACGCGGTGCTCGGCCAGCGGCGCGGTGGTCGGCCGAGCGCCGGTGCGTGTCGGCTGCGACGACGGACGTCGGCCACTGGCGACGCGGTTCACCTCGGATCCGGCGGCGACGTCGCAGTGTTCGGCCTGCAGCGACGAGCGAGTTTCGCGCCGGCGCAGTCCGTCGCTGCTCGGCCGGGGCGCATCGGACGCATGGCGTCAGGACGCTCGTCGCCTCGCACCGCGTCGGGCCGACGACCAGCAGAGATGTCGTCTCGATGACGTCCACGCCCGCGATGACCAGCGCGACCACGATGGGCAGCGCGAGCCAGGAACCAGCCCGCGGCAGCGCGAACGCGGCGAGCGCCAGGAACACCAGCCGGACCGCCCGGACGAGCGCCCGCGCATCGCGGCGCGCCGCTGAACTGGCGATCGCCCGCATCGAGACCACGACTCCCACGAGCACCGCAGCGGCGCCCAGCAACAGTCGACCGGCGAGTGGCGGCTCCAGGATCGTGCCCATGACATCCTGGCGCCCGATGACCGTGGCCAGGCCACCGCGCCGATGCCCAGCAGCAGGATGAGCGGCTGACGCCAGCGACCTGGCATGGCCTCCGTCGACCGCTCATGGCCTCAGTAGAGCGACGGGAAGCGGGAGCGATATCGGGGCAGCACCCAGTCGCCCGCCCGCTTGCGGAAGGCTTCCAGCAGCTGCTTCGTGGTCACGATCTGGTACCTGTGGTCGTGCCAGAAGTCGCGGACGACATCCCAGAACTGCGGTGCTGCCCATGTCCTTGCGCAGCTTGTTCAGGAAGCGCGAACCCTGGACATAGACCTGCTCGTAGTAGCAGGACGGGCGTGTAGGCGTACATCGACAGGTCCAGCCGCCTCGTCGCGCAGTTGCTGGCCCGGAAGCCGAACCATGGAGCGGGCCAGGAACTCGGACATGGCCTCGTCCAGGAACGGGTTGGTGGTCTGGTCGTTGCCCACGACACCGTAGAACCACTGGTGCGCGATCTCGTGGCTGAGCACGAACGGGATCTTGGACGTGGCGTAGTACGCCGGCAGCCAGACCAGTGACGGCGATTCCATCGCATATGCCCCGGATGACTCGGCGACGACGAGGGTCGGGTACGGGATACTGGCCGACCACGCGGGAGTAGTGGTCGAGCGCCTTGCGGGCCCAGGTCATGACGGTCGTCGGAGCTGATGGTCCGGGTGTAGACCCTGATCTTGGTCCGCCCGTCGATGGACGTGCCGCTCCGCAGCTTGTAGTCACGCGCGGCCGTGAAGTTGAAGTCGCGCACGTTCTCGGCCAGGTAGGTCTGCTTGCGGCCGTCGGTCGCGATGCGGCGACCGCTGGTCGCCCAGCGGACGTCGACATCCGACTCCAGCGTCACCTCGACCCGCCGGCTGACGCCGGTCACGAACGGGTCCCCGTGGCTCTGTGACCTGGAACCTGGTCTCGCGGCTGACCCACGGGATCCAGCGCATGGCGCTCATGATGTGGTGCTGCTTCGAGAACAGGAAGTCGTGACCCGCCGTGCCCGGCCGGAAGTTCGCGCGATAGGAGGTGGTGATGGTGACCGAGGTCGCCGTTGGGGACCGTCCGGCCGAGGGGCACCTTGATGGTCTCACCCGTCCTGCGAGCCGCCGACGTTGGTCGCCATCGACGGAGACCTTGAGACTGCGGAGGTTGCCGATCCGGGCGGGCACGACGTTGAAGTCGATGCGCTCGATGCCGTGTCCGCTCGTGTTCTGGATCGACGCCCGGGACCAGACATCGAGCTGCGCGCGTGCCCCACGTGAGCTTCGCGCTGCGCCTGGTAGGTCGCGTCCACGTCCATCGTCGAGCGGTTCGCAGCCGCGGTCGCGGTGGGGTACGCGATCGCCGTGACGACCAGGCAGATCGCCAGGCTGATGGAGAACCGTGCCCGTACCCGAGCCGACCGCGTCAAGGACATCCTCACAAGCTACCCCGATCCATGACGCATGCCCACCGACGACACCTCCCAGGCAGATGGCCCAGATCCTGGGCGGACCCAGATCTCAACGGTCATCGACGCTCGGTATCGCCGATCGTCACGCGACAGGCCAGGGGGTTGACCTCGCTAGACTGGAGGGCCGAACGACCTCCGCCATCCACCGCGCGGGAGTGCCCGACCCGATGTCCCTCGACCGCGTGACCTGCCCGCATCATCGTCGCCGGGCCCCGCTTGTCGCGCAGGTCGCGGTCGGCGTGATGCTGGGGACGGTCGTCGCACTGGGCACGGCTGGTGCCACCGCGGCGGCTGACGGGATCAAGCTCCTGGGCGGCATCACCGATCCCGGCAACGTGCTGTCCGGCTGTCGCAGCGACGTGCTGGCCGCGGAGAAGTCGCTGTTCGACAAGACGGGCTCGAACCTGTTCGTGGTCCTGGTCCCGGACGTGGCGACGGCCGACCTGAGCGGATTCGTGGACCAGACATGGGACGGCAACGCGCAACTGACGCCGAGCGACATCCTGTTCGTGGGCACCACCGACGAGGTTCACGCCCAGATCCTGCAGGGCAAGGAGGTCGATGCATCGGTCACCCAGAACGAGCAGGACGCCATCACCGAGGCCATGCGCACCCCGGCACTCGCCGGTGACTGGTGCGCGGCGACGCTGGCCGTCGCGGCGGGATATGAGGCCGCGATCCCACAGCCAGCGACCCCGAGCGGTGGCGGTGGCGGGGCCGGCATCCCGTCCTGGTTGATCGTGCGTCGCTGATCCTTGCCGTGCTGGGCGGCATCGCATTCTGGTTCCTTCGCGGGCGCGACGAACCGGGCGATCTACAAGGAGCGGGCGGCCCAGGAAGACCTCGGCAAGCAGGCCTCGTCACTGCTCATCGCCACCGATGACGCGTTGCGGTCGGCGGACCAGGAGCTCGGCTTCGCGCAGGCGCAGTTCGGCGACGCACAGGTGGTGCCGTATCAGAAGGCGGTCGAGCGACGCCAAGGAGGAGCTCCGGCAGGCGTTCCTCATCAGCCAGCAGCTGGATGACGACAAGCCGGAGACGCCAGAGCAGCGCCACACGATGCTGCAGGAGATCATCGATCGCTGCACCAAGGCCAGGCAGCTGGTCGACGACCAGATGGTCCGCATCAAGGCGTTGCGCGACCTGGCCAGGAACATCGACCAGGTGCTGCCGCAGACGGTCACCGCCGCGGATGCCCAGGCCGCCCGGGTCGAGCCGGCCCGGACCATCCTGGCCACACTGGCTACCCGGTTCGCCCGGGAGAATATCGCTGCCGTCGCAGGCAACCCCGACGCTGCGGATGTGAAGCTCGCGGCTGCGAAGGCGTCCCTGACCGAGGCAAGCACGTCGTTGGCGGGCACATCCCGGCCACCGCATCCCCTTCCACCGCATCCCCGGCCACGCCGCATCCCCGGCCGCCGCATCCCCGACCGCCGCATCCCCGACCGAAGCGGCACGCGATGCGGCGGTTACCAGCGTCCAGGCAGCCGAGACCGCCATCGCGGAGGCCACGGCCCTACTGGATGCTGTCGACACCACGCAGCGACGAACTCACCCAGGGCGAGACCCAACTGGCGGGTTCCATCGCGGCAGTGCAGCAGGACATCGCGCAGGCCCGCGCCGCTATCAGTGCCGGCACAGCAGCGGACCAGGCGGGCCAGGTGGAGCGAGCAGAGCAGTCGCTTGGTCAGGCGCAGCAGTTGGCGAGCGCGGTGCCACTCGACGTGGTGGGTGCGACACGCGCCGCCACCGAGGCGAACACCATCATCGACGGCGTGCTGGCCGGCATCCAGGCCGCCGACGCAGCAGCGCAACGAAACCAGGCGGCGGCCCAGGCCGCCCTCTCCAACGCATCCGCGAGTGTGGCCCAGGCCGAATCGCTCGTCTCGGTCAATGGCTCAACGGCGGCAGGTCGCCGCGCCAGCACCCGGGTCGCGCAGGCACAGCAGTACATGGCGCGCGCCCGATCACTGATCGCCACCGACCCCGCGACCGCGGCCCAGGCAGCGCAGACCGCCGATGCGCTCGCCGATGAGGCGATCGCCGAGATGCAGGCGAGCATCGGTCCGCCGACCGCGACTGGGGCGGCCCCACCGGCGGCTACGGCGCCGGGGGCGGCTACGGCGCCGGGGGTGGTTACGGAGCCCCAGCAGGCTCCGGCGGGGGCGCCCTCGAGTCGTTCCTGGGGGCCGTGCTCGGCGGCTTGTTGTCGGGCGGTGGCGGCGGCCGCAACAGTGGCTGGCACGGTGGGTCGGGAGGCTTTGGCGGGTTCGGCTCAGGTGGTTTCGGTGGCGGCGGTGGCATCCGGCTCAGGAGGCTTCGGCGGAGGCGGGGGCGGCCGGTCCAGCAGCGGCTCCGGAGGTGGCAGTTCCGGCCGACGCAGCGGGTTCTGATACCGTGTCGGGTCGGGGCGATCGACGTTCGTGCACGAACAAGGAGACTGGGACCGTGAGTGACATCCTGGGACGCATCAGCAACATCCTGCGCTCCAACATCAACGACGTGCTGGACAACGCGGAAGACCCGGAGAAGATGATCAACCAGTTGGTCCGCGACTACACCAACGACATCGGGGAGGCCGAGAGCGCCGTCGCCCAGACCGTCGGGAACCTGCGGCTGACCGAGGACGACCTGGCCCGGGCCAAGGACGAGGTCGGTGAGTGGGGCTCCAAGGCCAGCGCAGCCGCGCAGCGGGCCAGCCAGGCCACAGCCGCGGGCAACACCGCCGATGCGGACCGCTTCGACGAGCTGGCGAAGGCAGCGTTGCGCCAGCAGATCGCCTACGAGGGCCGCGTCAAGACGCTGAGCGAGCAGGTGGCCCAACAGACCGTGCTGACCGACCAGCTCAAGGCGGCCCTCAACGGCATGCGTGCCAGGCTCGATGAACTCCAGATCAAGCGAGACGAGCTGGTCGCACGCTCCAAGATGGCCGCGGCTCAGCGGCAGGTCCAGGAGTCGGTCAAGAGCATCAACGCATACGACCCGACAAGTGACCTGGGCCGCTACGAAGACAAGATCCGCAAGGAGGAGGCGATGGCCAAGGGCATGGCCGAGGTCGGCGCTTCCTCTCTCGACGCCCAGTTCGCCGCACTCGACGATGCCTCCACAGATGCCGAGATCGAGACCCGGCTGGCATCCCTGAAGGACGACTCCGGCACCCCCAGTTGACCTCGGCTGTCACAGGCAGTCGATGCCGTGGCCTTCGAACTGGCGCCCGGAGGTGTGGCGCCCGGAGGTGTGGCGCCCGGAGGTGTGGCGCCGGAGGTGTGGCCACCTACATTCTTGTCAGACAGTCATGGGCGGGATACTCGGCAGGGGGTCTGGGGCCGCGGATGGTCGCTACACCCCATCCGAGTGTCCGATTCCTGCCAGTCAGTCACGCCAGGCATGCCTGACAGGGAACCGCGCCCGCGACTCCGCCGAACATCCCTCCCATGGATATCTGGCCGGAACCGGGACGAGGTGGCCACGATCGGGACAAGGTGGCCAGAACCGGGGCCAGGCTCGTGGAAGGACCCGTCGGCCCCCTGGCGCAACGACTTGTCATTGACACCGCCACAGGGTGCGACTAGCCTCACAGCCTATAGGCTATAGGCACCCGCCGGCAAGAACCGGGCGGACCGGCCGTGGGCACGCACCAAACTGGGAAGAGCGCCGTGGGCACCACCAAGCTGGAAGAGGGCTGTGAGCACGCACCAAGCTGGCCGTTGGCTGGGGCACACTGGCTGACCTCGGGGCACGCCGACTGACCTCGGGGCACGCCGACTGACCTCTGCGCCGACGCGGTCGGCGGGCGAGGACGCGGTGGGCGGTCGAAGACGCGGTTGGCGGGCGAAAAGGAGGGGGATCGGTTGGAGCGGACCGACGCCGAGGCGGCCAAGGCACCCACGGGCGCCAGGTCGGCCTGGAGCCAGATCACTGGCTTCCGGGAAGGCGGGATGGTCGTGGCCGTGCTTGCCACGGCCGTCATCTTCTTCACGCTCGACCAGCGCTTCCTGAGCGTGCGGAACCTCGCCAACATCTCGTCGCAGATCTCGTTCCTGGCGATCCTCGCGGTCTCGATGACGTTCGTCATCATCTGCGGGCGAGATCGACCTCTCGATCGGCTCGATGGTCGGACTCTGCGGCGTCATCTTCGGCCTGCTCGCCGATGGCGGCCTGGACGTCTCCATCGCGATCGTGCTGACGATGCTGGCGGGCATCGGCGATCGGCGCCCTCAACGGCGTCCTCAGCGTCCTGCTGCGGGTGCCCACGATCATCATCACCCTGGGGATGCTGAGCGCCTATCGCGGCGCCGCCTACTTCCTCTCGAACGGCTACCCGATCTCCGGCTTCGCCAAGGATTCGTGGTTCTTCGAGATCGGCCAGGACCGCCTCTGGGGCGTCATCCCCTACAACGCGATCATCCTGGTCGTCTTCGCGGTGGTCAGCGCGATCGTGCTACGGCGAACGGTGTTCGGCCATCGGCTCTACGCGATGGGCAGCAACCTCCGCGCGGCTCGACTCGCCGGCATCGACACCAATCGCATCAAGGTCGAGGTCCTGGCCTTCAACGGCTTCGCGGCCGCCCTGGCGGCACTGCTGATCACCTCGCAGTCGGGTACCGCCGACCCCAACGTCGGCCTCGGCTACGAGCTCGATGCCATCGCCGCGGTGATCATCGGCGGTGCGCAACTGGCGGGCGGCGCGGGCACCATCCTGGGCTCGCTGCTCGGGATGCTGCTCATCGGGATGATCCGCAACGGCCTGGTGATCATCGGCGTATCCATCTACCTGCTCATCGTCGTCAGCGGCCTGATCGTCATCGCGGCGGTGACCGTGAACCTGCTGGTCGACCGACGTCGAAGGACGGAAGGCGTGACCTAGGTGGTCACGCCCGGTTTCGAAATCTACGGGCCAGGGCGCAGTGGAGGGCATGCGATGGAGGTAGGGCCGGGTCGGCCCAACGTGTGGGGATGGCGCAGCGCGCAGGTCGCGCGATGCATCGACAGCAACAGGAGGATCCGGAGATGATCATCAAATCCCGTTCGGGGTCTGTTGGCCGCACTCGTGCTGTCGCGGTCGGGATCGCGGTCACGATGGCCACCACGATGGTGGCGGCAGCGTGGAGCGGGACCGCCGCGCAATCGCCAGGCACGGACATCACCATCGCGCTCGTGCTCAACGACCTCACCAATCCGGTGTCCGCACCGCTGCGCAAGGGTGCTCGAGGACGCCGCCGACGAGCTCGGCTTCAAGCTCCTCATCAACGGGCCGGCACAGCCGACCGCTGATGCCCAGACCGCGCTGCTCCAGGACATGGTGGCCAAGGAAGTGGACGGCATCATCCTGCTGCCGGTCAACTCGGAGGCGATGGTTCCGGCCATCAACGCCATCGTCGAGGGCGGCACTCCCGTCGTCACCACGGAGCTCGACGCGCCAGCATCCGAAGCGAGCCTTCTTCTATCTTCGGTGGGGCCAACACGGTCGACCAGGGCAAGCTCTCGGCCGAGCGCGTGTTCAAGCAACTCTCCGAGGCAGGCGCGACCGGCACCATCAACTACGTCATCACGTCCTGCTTCCCGACCGTCACCGGCCAGCAGGACCGGATGAACGGTTTCGTGTCTCGCGTCGCCGAGCTCAACGCGGGCAGCCCGTTCCAGCTGTTCCAGATCGGGCTTCTACGACACGACCACCGACACGGCCAAGAACCTCTCCAACATCCAGAACATCTACACGGCCCAGGCAGGCAAGATCGGGCTCGCGTACGCGATGTGCGGCCCGGACACGCATGAACTGGGGCAAGGTCCTGAAGCAGAACGACGACCACAGCATCCTCGTGGCCGGCTACGACTGGCTGCCCGACACGCTCGACCTCATCGAGGAGGGCTGGGTCGGCTGGGCACAGGGCAGCAGCGTCTACCAGGAAGGCAACCACACCGCCAAGGTGCTCTTCGACTCACCTCGCCAACGGCACGCCGCTGCCGACGGGTGCCCAGAACGGCGAAGCGGTCTGGGCCGACAAGTCCAACCTCGACGAGGTCCGCAAGAGCCCGGACGTGACGATGGCCGGCGGCTGAGCCCTCGGCAACCAGTCCTGGACGGTCCCCTGGCCGTGTCGAGGTGGACGCGATGACGCTCACCGGACATCCTGCCGTTTCCGCTCGGAGCATCTCCAAGCGGTACGGCGGGGTGCGCGCGCTCACCGACGTCGACCTCGACATACTCGCCCGGGACCGTCCACGCGCTCCTCGGCGAGAACGGCGCCGGCAAGAGCACGCTCGTCAAGATCCTTGCCGGCGCGGTCGCCCCGGATGGTGGGCGAGCTGCGAGATCGCGGGCGAGCCAGTCGTTGCTGGCATCACCCGCCGAGGCGCGGCGCAGTGGCATCGCAGTGGTCCACCAGGAACTGAGCCTCTTTCCCCAGCTTCCTGTCGTGTCCAACGTCTTCGCCGGGAGCGAGCTGCAGGGCCGCTTCGGCTGGTTGCACGAGGCGACGCATGCGCGACGAGCTGGCACGCACGCTCGCCGACATCGGCTGGTCGGTCCCGCTCGACCGCCAGGTGGGTCGACTCACGCTGGCCGAACAGCAGATGGTCGAGATCGTCCGCGCCTTCCACTTCCGCGCCGACCTGGTACTGCTCGACGAGCCGAACTCCGCGCTCACCGAGACCGAGTCGGAAGCGCTCTTCGACGCGGTTCGTCGCTTCCGAGCGCGCGGCCAGTCCTTCCTGCTGGTCTCGCACCGCATCGACGAGGTCCTCGCGATCGCAGACCACGTGACCATCCTGCGCGACGGCCGGGTCGTGCACTCGTCGCCAGCGGGCGACCTGTCCATCCGGGACGCGGTGCGTCTCATGGTCGGCGCGGCAGGTGCGGTCGGGTCGCGACCAGAGCGCTCGGCGTCAGCAGCTTGGCCCCGTCCGGCTGGCGGTGGATGGCATCCGTACGGGACGCCTGACCGATATCTCCCTGCGCGCTGCACCAGGGCGAGATCGTCGGCGTCGCGGGGCTCGAGGGCTCCGGTGTACAGGACCTGTTCGATGCCCTCTTCGGCGTGCGCCGCACTGGAGGCCGGATCGTGCACGCTCGACGGCGTCGGACTACCAGCCGCGATTCCCCGGCAGAGGCCATCGCCCGCGGCGTCGCCTCGATCCCCGCCGACCGGCGCACCGAAGGGCTCCTGATGGCTCGCCCGGTCGGCGAGAACATCGTGCTGGTCATCCTGGATCGCCTCCGTTCCAGACGCTGGTTCGTCGAGCGACGGCGCGATCCGGAGCACGGCCGCAGCGGTTCGTCGAGCGCTTCCGTATCCGGACGCACGGCACAGACAGCTCGGTGACGACCCTCAGCGGCGGGCAACCAGCAGAAGGTCGTCCTCGCCAAGTGGCTGGCCCTGCGGCCGGGGCTGCTGCTTCTCAACGACCCGACGCGCGGCGTCGATGTAGGCGCCAAGGCCGAAGTCCACGAGGTCATCCGCGAACTTGCCGCCGAGGGCATGGCCATCCTGGTCTGGTCGTCCGAATCGGACGAGCTGCTGGGCCTGTGCGACCGCATCCTCGTACTCCACGAAGGTCGGCTCCTCACGGAGATCGATCCGGCCGTCGCCAGCCGACGTGACCTGCTGCTCGCGGTCGTGGGAGGAGACTCGGCATGATCGCGACCACCGGATCCGATGCTCGCCATCTCGAGGAGGATGATCGATGGCTGGTGGTCGGCCACGGCTCCGTCGGCTCAGCTCTCGTGCGCCGGATCGAACGTGCCGGCATGCGACCGGTGGTCTACGACCCATCGCCGCGGGTCGCGGTAGTGAGCGCCGAGCACCTCCGATCACTCGAGGGCGAGCAGCGGATATTCGAGCGGGTCATCAGCTGCGTGGAGCCATCGGCGGCGGTGCGGGCGATCGCACGAAGCGCGATCGATACTGGGCCCATCGAGCCTGTACCTCGATTGGAATACGCTCGCCCCAGCGACCAAGCGCATGGTCGCGAGCGATAGTCCCTGCCCAGTGGTGGACGTGGCGCTGCTCGACACACTGGACGAGGAGTCGCTGCGACCCAGCCTGGCCGTCAGCGGACCGGCGGCGGACCTCGCGGCGGCGGACTCTCACGAGGCTCGGGTTCCACGTCGACGTGGTCGGTCCCGAGTGCGGCGACGCGGCGCTCCTCAAGTTCGCTCGCTCGCTGTTCATGAAGACCCTCGAGGCATTGGTGGTCGAGTTCGAGGCGGCCATCGCCGATCTTCCGGGACGCGACATCGTGACCGCCTCCATCGAACGCAATGTGGGAGCACGCTTCGTGGACTTCTCGCGCATGCTCCTGGAGACCGACCGGGTCCATGCGACGCGACGCTCACATGAGTTGGCCGAAGCGATCGAGGTCTACGGTCAGGCAGGTCGGCCCGTGCACCTGGCCACGGCGGCGGTGGAGGTGCTGCGCGCGGCCTCGGCAGCATGGGCCGCGCCGGATGCGCCGTCGTCGGACGCCGGCGGCCGTGCGCTGGCGCGATACCTGTCCGTGCGGCTTCGTACCGACGATGCGCTGGGCGACCCGTGACCGGGTTGCGGACCGTCGTCGTCCTTGACTCCCTGTTCGATGACCTTGACGTGGAGTCCTCGACGGCAGCCGTCGATGGCTGGGCCGTCGAGCGCTGGGATGGTGACCCCACCAGTCTGGTCGACACGGTCGCTGTCGTGCATGTGCGCACGCGCGTCGATCGCGCGCTGATCGATGGCATGCCCGCGCTGCGCGTGATCGGTCGATTCGGGACCGGGCTCGACAGCGTCGACCAACGGGCAGCCGCGGAGCGAGCCATCAGGGTGGTTGGGGTGCGCGACTACTGCGTTCCGGAGTTGACGACACACACCCTGGGCCTCGCGTTCGCATTGGACAGGCGCATCGACGCCGTGCTCGATGGACGTCTCCGACCCGATGCGACATGGGAGGACGTGTCCGCGACGCTGCCCATCACAGGCCGGACGACCGCGACCGTGGTCGGCCTTGGCACCATCGGCCGCGCAGTCACAACAGCGCTCCTTGCCTGCGGCCTGAGCGTCCGGGTGGTCACCCGCCACGGCGCGGACGAGGCTCGGTCCCTCGGGGCCGTGCCGGTCGATCTCGAGGAGGGACTCACTGGTGCAGGGTTCATCTTCCTGCACACGTCCCTCACGGACGAGACGAACAAGTCGATCGACGAGGCGAAGTTGAGCAGGATGTCACCGGGCACGATCCTGGTGGACACCGCCCGGATCGGGCTCCTCGACGAACCGGCCGTGGCGGCCGCCCTCGGCAGTGGACGACTGGGCGGCCTGGCCATCGATGCGAAGTTGCCGCCGGGCAGTCCGCTATCGAGATTTCAGGACGACGTCCGGCTCCTGGTCACGCCCCACATCGGCTGGTACAGCGAGCGCTCGGCACGGGACCTGCGCGAGCGAACCATCCGGGACACCATCGCGGGCGCGCAGGCGCTGGACCAACGATGAGATGCAACGCGCTGACAGGATGAGGAGACCATGAGCGGATCGGATGCGCCGGTGATCATCGTGACGGGAGCGGCAGCTGGCATCGGGAAGGCGACGGCAGAACGGTTGCGCCTCGACGGCTGGACGGTCATCGGCACGGACCTCGCGGAAGGCGCGGACATCGTCCCGTGTGACGTGACGGACTCGCGCCGAGTGGCGGCGGTCGTGGCCAAGGTGATCGATCAGCGGGGACACCTGGATGGGCTGGTCAACGCCGCGGGTGCCGGCTGGCCCAGCGATTTCCTGTCCGCGACCGACCAACTATGGGAGCGGACACTGGATGTCAATCTCATGGGCACCGTCCGCATGTGCCGAGAGGCGATCCCGGCGCTCAAGCGGTCCGAGCACCCGGCTCGAGGCATCGTCAATTTCACGTCGCAGGCGGCCAAGACGGGTGGGCTCGTCATCGGCGCCCCGTACTCGGCGGCCAAGGCCGCCGTCCTGTGTCTGACCAAGACGCTCGCCGCCGAGTTCGGTGCAGCCGGCATCCGCGTCAACGCTGTGGCTCCGGGCATCATCGATACCGCGTTCCTGGACGGGGTGCCCGGCATCCGCGAACGCGGGCCGTCGCTGCCGCTGGGTCGGATCGGCCGACCGGACGAGGCCGCGGCAGTCGTCTCATTCCTCATGTCCGAGAACGCCAGTTACCTCACCGGGGAGATCGTCGACGTCAACGGCGGTCTCTACATGGACTAGCGGTGGACTGGCAACTCTCCTGGGACCTTCACGTGCACCCAGGTCCGTCGTCGGTCGCTCGATGGGGGAACGGTGCGGATGTCGCGGCCGCAGCACAGCGTGCCGGGCTGCGCGGTTTCGTCTGGAAGTCGCACGATTCCCATACCGCACATGCGTGCAACGAGCTCCCGCCGATGCCCGTGCGCGCCATCGCATCGGCCAGCCTCAATGCGTGGGCCAGCCCGGATGATGTCGAGGACGCGGTACGGCAAGGGGCCCGCTGGCTCTGGGGCCCTAGCCGTGGGTCGGCAGGTGAGCTCAGCTGGGACCTCCCACTTCCCGATTGGTGGCCCGAGGTGGCCGAACGGCTGGGTCGCCGGACCGAGCCGATGGTCCTGGCCACCGGCCACAGCAACGCTGACGGCCGCCGCGCGCTTGCCAGGTTCGCGGCTACGTCCGGGAACCTGAAATGCAGCGTGACCCACTCGCTGTTCCTGCCGCAGCAAGAGGTCGCCGTGCTGCGCGACCTCGGTTGCATCTTCGAGGTCGACCTGTACACGGGAGCGTACGCCGTGCCGGGGCATGCACGTCCTGACGTCGCCGATGGGATACGGGCGCTGCGCGAGGCCGGCTGCATGGTCTACCTCACGACGGACGCAGGCCAGCCTGACACCGGCGACCCGTATGCGTTCTCGGCCTTGATGCTCGGCCAACTCGCTCGGTCGCTGGGTGACGAGGTCGTCGACGAGGTCGCGGTGACACATCCCCAGGCGGTCGCCGTGCACGCCATCGGACCCAGCGTCCCATGACGCGGGTGGGCCTGGTCGTAGGCGGCAGTGGCGGCATCGGTGCTGCCTGCGCACTGGCGCTGGTGTCGTCCGTGGATCATCTCGTCCTCGTGGGTCGCGATGCGGAACGCCTTCACGCGGTGGCGTCCAAGGCCGGACCGGGGGTACAGGTGGTCCGCGCCGACCTCGCTCAGCGAGCGGGTCGGGCAGCCATCCTCACGGCACTTCGCGACGCTGCCGGCGAACTGCACTGGGTCGTCATCGCTTCAGGACGACCGCTACGGGGCCCATTGGCCGAACTCGACGAGGAGATGATCGAGGACACGTTCCAGACCAATCTCGTCGGGCCCACGCTGCTGCTACGGGCGCTTGCCGAGGTGCCATGGGCACCATCGGCGTCGTTGGTCGTCATCGGATCCATCTCGGCCACCCGCGCGCTCGCAGCGAGGACCGTGTACGCGGCTTCCAAGGCGGGCCTCGAGCGACTGGCACTGTCCCTTGCGGCCGAGTGGGCTCCTCGCGGCATCCGTGTCTCGGTCATCGCGCCGGGGGTCATCGATACGCCGTTCCTTGGCGAGGCACGGTCACACCTCGATGCATGGGCTGCCGAGCACGTGCCACTGGGGCGGACCGGTAGCTCGGAGGAGATCGCGGAGGTCGTGCGCTACGTCTGTCTCGAGTCGCCTGCATACCTCGTGGGTGCGCGTATCGCTGTGGACGGCGGATCGGAGACGATCGCGTGAACGTACCTGACGACGCCCTGGAACCAGGCTCGCTGCCATTCGCCGTGCGCACCAAGGCGGAGGCGGTCTACGAGGAATTGTCCAGGCGGATCCTGGAGGGGACCATCGAGCCCGGATCGACGGTCAACCAGGAAGCACTGGCCGGGGCGCTCGGAGTCTCGATCACACCCCTGCGTGAGGCGCTGCGAAGACTGGAAGCGGACAGGCTCGTCATCGTCGAGGCGCACCGAACACTGACGGTGGCACCGCTGTCGGCTTCCGAGGTCAGGGAGTTGTACGCGGTCCGGCTCCAGCTCGATCCCTTCGCGGCCGGTCGCGCCGCGGCAGGCGCGTCCGGTGAGGAGCTGGATCGCATCGATGCGCTCTCCATACGCGAGGGCGAGGGCACGATGCGCGGTCGCTTGCGGGCCAACCGCCAGTTCCATCGGGCCATCTACTGGGCGTCCGGGAATGCGACCCTGGCGAACCTGCTCGATCAGCTCTGGGACCAGACCGATCGATACCGGCTGCTGGCCCTCCAGGACGAGCGACATGAGCGCACGGCCGAACTCGAGCACCGCCAGATCGCAGCGGCGATCCGCGACCGGGACTCGTCACTCGTGACTCGACTGATGCGTGCCCACGTTCGTGCCACGCTGCGGTTGGTGGAGCGACATGCGGATCTTCGGTAGCAGCTCATCGGGTCTCGCGACCGCGGAGGCCACTCACCTGGCGCCCCTGCTCGACCAACCGGAGGATGGGAGCACATGAGGATCGAGGACGTCGAGGTCGTCAACCTGCACTTCACATACCCGGAAGGACTCGGCTTCCGATATGCCGGCGGCCAGGTGACCGCTCGGGTCACCTCGCTGGTGCTGATCCGCACCGACACGGGGCTGACCGGCATCGGGGCCGCCTACAGCCATCCTGACCTGGTGCGCGTGATCATCGAGGGCAACCTTCGTGACCACCTCATCGGCGAGGACCCGGACGAGATCGACGGCCTCTGGAACAAGCTGTATGGCCTCACGCGCTGGTACGGCCGCAAGGGGGCCGCGATGTCCGCCATCGGTGGCATCGACATCGCGCTCTGGGACCTGCGGGGCAAGGCCGCCGGCACCCCCGTGTGGCGGTTGCTTGGCGCCCAACGCGGCGTGGCCGAGGCCTACGCCAGTGGGCTCTTCTGGCATGACGATGTGAGCGAACTGGAACGGGAGGCCGGCCGGCACCGTGACCGGGGCTTCCGCCGGGTGAAGATGCGCCTGGGCCGCAACTGGGACTACGACCTGGAAGCCCTGCGGGCAGCGGCGCGGGGCATCGGGAGCGACGGCCTGGTCCACGTCGATGGCTCGCATCGATACGACGATGAGACGGCTATCCGGATGGGCCAGATCCTGGCCGAGGTCGGCGTGGCCTGGTTCGAGGAGCCATTCCCGCCCGAGGACCTCGACCGGTATGTCGCCCTGAGACGGCAGCTGAGGGTGCCCCTGGCTGCCGGTGAGAACGAGTTCGGCGTCCAGGGTTTCCGAGAGCTGATCCGGGCAGGCGCGATCGATATCGTCCAGTCGGATGCGTGCCGGACCGGCGGCATCAGCGAGGTGCTCCGTGTGGCGGACATGGCCGCGGCGGCCGGGTTGCGCGTCGCGCCGCACACGTGGAGTGATGCCGTGGCCCTGGTCGCCAACGCGCACGTCGTGGCGGCACTGCCCCATGGGTTGACGGTCGAGGTGGATCAGACCGGCAACCCATTCATCGAGGAACTGCTCAGCGAGCCCCTCCGCATCGTGGATGGGCAACTCCTGCTGTCTGACGCACCGGGTCTTGGCATCGACCTCGATGCTGCCGCCTTGGCCCGACTGACCGTTCCCCGGGGGACGACCGTGGTCGACGGCAATTATTCGGACCTGGTCTTTGGCAGGGAGCACTACGCCGTGGCGCCGCCCTACGCCGAGGGCACGGGGATGGATGCGTGACGCGCATCGCGATGGGCCAGATCTCCTGCGAGTCGAACACCTTCGCGACCTTCCGGTGCGACCTGGATACCATCCGGACCACGGGCTACCTGTATCAGGACGATGAGGTCTTCTCGCTGCGCGGGACGGACAACGAGATCGCCGGCGCCTGCGCCGTCATCGATGTCGAGCCGGGCGTGGAGATCGTGCCGCTGATCGCCACACGCTGGAACTCATCGTCGGTGCTCCAGGCAGACGCCTACGCCTACCTGCGTGATGCGCTGCTCGACAGGCTGCGCGCAGCCGGAGCGGTGGACGGCGTCTTCCTCTCGTGTCATGGCTCCATGGTGGTCACGGGGCTGGACGATCCCGAGGGGGATCTCGCGGCCGGCGTACGAGCCATCGTGGGGCCCACGGTTCCCATCGCGATGACCCTCGACCTCCACGCCAACGTCACCGACCGGATGGTCGCGTTAGTCGACCTGATCGTGGGCTACGAGCACTACCCGCACGACGACTCGCGGACGACCGGCGAGCGTGCGACCCGTCTCCTGTTGGCGACGGCCGAATCGCGAGATCCGACCCTCGACGGTACGCGTCCGGCTGCCCATGATCCTGACCGCGTATCACGCATCGACCTTCGGGGATGGGCCATTCGCACGGCTGGAGCGGGACGCGCGGGCGCTCGAGCGCGACCCGGTGATCCTGTCGGTGTCCAACTTCCACGTCGGCTCCTACATCGATGTGCCCGAGATGGGCTGCAGCACGCTGGTGATCACCGACGGAGACGTGGACCGGGCAGGTTCGGAAGCGCTGCGGCTCGCGCGGGACTACTGGGACAGACGGGACGAGTTCATCGTGGAACGAGTCTCGATGGCAGAGGCCATCCGCCGTGGCCGGGCCATCGACGGTGGGCCGGTCATCCTGCTCAACACCGCCGACACAACGGGTGGCGGAGCCGCAGGCGACAGCATCGACGTCGCGGTGGGTCTGATCGATGCCGGCGTGACCGAGCCGGCCCTGGCCATGGTGGTGGACCCGGCAGCCGCGGCCGCCTGCCACTCCGCCGGCGTGGGTGCCCGACTGCGTCTCACGGTCGGTCATCAAGTGGATCCGCGATGGGGTCGCCCCCACACCCTGGACGGCCGCGTGGCCGCGCTCAGCGATGGCGACTTCACCTACACCGGCGGCATCTTCGGTGGTACGCGTGCCTCGATGGGACCGTCCGCGGTGGTCGAGGTCGGTTCCCTCCGACTCCTTGTCATGACCGCTTCGACCTACGACTGGGCGGATGAGCAGTATCGGTCCGTCGGGCTGGATCCGGTCGCTGCCAAGTGGGTGGAAGCCAAGAACATGATGAACTTCCGTCGAACCTACGGGAGCGTCATGCGTGCCGCCTTCGTGCTGGACGCCCCGGGGCCGACGGCATCGGACATGCGCGATCTGCCCTTCACTCGAGCCCAGCGGCCCTGGTATCCACTCGATGACATCGCGGATCCGCTCCTGGACATCGTGGAGCGCAAGCCTCCCGCGATCCGATGAGGATCGTGGATGCCCACCACCATCTGTGGGATCCCACAGTCACTCACTATGCGCTCCTGCGGCGGGATGGGCCGCTGGCCGATCTCTCCCGACCGTTCCTGGCGGCCTCGTTCGATGCCGTCGCACATGAGCACGGCGTCGGTGACGCCATCGCGGTAGAGGCGACCTCGGCCGGGGCAGACCCTGAGGTCGAAACCCGCTGGCTGATGCGAGAGATCGCCGGCTCGACAGTCACCAGTCGGGCGGTCGTTTGGGCACCGGTCGACGAGCCCAGGATCGGCAGCTACCTCGATGCATTGTTCCTCGGAGGCCAATCGACCGATGGCGGCTCTGGTCGGGATGAGGTGGACGATCCCGGCGACATGGGCGAGTCGGGCGTGGGCGTCCGCATCGTGGGTGCGCGGCGCTCGTTCGAAGCCGTGCCAGATGGCTTCATCCTCAGCGATGCCGTCGTCCACGGCATCCGCGAGGTCGCGAGGCGAGGGTTGGTGTTCGACCTCGTCTTGTTCGGCACCCGGCTGGCAGAGGTGGTCGAGCTCGTGGCTCGCCTTCCAGAGGCCACCTTCGTGCTGGACCATCTGGGCAAGCCACCCATCGACCGCGATTTACTCCCGGGCTGGCGTCGCGAGCTCACGGCTCTTGCCCGACTCCCGAACGTGACCGCGAAGGTGTCCGGTCTTGCGTCCGAGGCAGGCGGTCTTGCGTGGGCCGAACGCGTGCGACCGTACGTGGACCACGCCGTCGCGGCGTTCGGGTGGCGACGCCTCATGTTTGCCAGCGACTGGCCGATCTGCGAGCGCGCCGGCGGCTACCGCCGCTGGCTGGACTTCCTCATGGACATCTCGGAGAGCGCCGACGCCAGCGAACGGCAGGACTTCTTCGCCGGTACGGCTGAGCGTGTGTACGCCGGGCGACGGCGCGTATCCGTGTCTCCCGAGACCAGCGGGAAGGTCGTCGAACTGCCCTAACGACCGACTTGCCTGGCTGGGTGCGTTGCTCGGGTGCCTTGCTCCAGTGCCTTGCTCCAGATCTGTGATCGCGCACTCCATGTCGAGTGGCAACCCCGATGTGCCAGCGCACTCCGTGTCGAGTGGCAGCCCCGATGTGCCACCTGTGCGGTCGGCCCGAGCGCGCGCGTTTCTGTCAGACAGTCATCGGCGGGATATTCGGCAGGGGGTTGGGGCCGCGGATGGTCGCTATACCCCATCGGAGCGTCCGATTCCTGCCAGTCAGTCACGCCAGGCATGCGTGACAGGGAACCGCGCCCGCGACTCCGCCGAACATCCCTCCCATGGATATCTGGCTAGAACCGGGACGAGGTGGCCAAGGCGGGTCCAGGGGCGAGGTGGCCAGGGCGGGCACAGGCGCGTGGCGGGCTCGGCGGGCACAGGCACGTGCCAGACTCGGCGGGCCCATGACTCAAGGCGCTCGTTGGCAAGCTCCACGTCGCCCGTCGCGGCCGGGGCGTCGTGGTCAGCCCGGTTCAGGGGGCGACCTGGACGGGCGTTGCAGCCGCACGATGATGGCCACGGACGCCAGGATCATCGCCGCGCCGACGAGCATCGTCGGGCGTGATCGTCTCGCCCAGGACGAACCAGCCGAGCGCGACCGCCACCACCGGGTTGACGTACGCGTAGGTCGTGACCCGCGAGACCGGCGCGTGCTGGAGCAGCCACGTGAAGGCCGAGAAGGCGATGAGCGACCCGAAGATGATGAGGTAGCGCGAGGGCGACCAGGGACCGCGTCGACCACGTGGACGGGATCGACGTCCGCGATCTCGCCCGCGAGCACCGCCAGCCACGAACCCGAACAGGCAGCCCGCGATGAACTGGTAGAACGTGGTCACGAACGGGTCGCGAGGCAGGCGCACGCTGCCGCGACATGACGCTGCCGTACGACCAGCCGATGGTCGAGCCCAGCAGCAGGATGATGCCCAGCGGGGCCACCGTGCCGCTGATGCCCAGGGGCGCGACGAGGACCGCGAGGCCGACCAGGCCGCCCGCGACGCCGACGACCTGGATCCGGTCGATGCGCTCGCCCATCAGGCGCCGGATGACCAGCACCACGAGCGGGATGACGCCGACGATGAGCGCCGTCAGACCCGACGGCACGTCCCGCTCACCGAGCATCACGCCGCCGTTGCCGATGCCCAGCAGCAGCGACGCCGACGAGCAGCGCCCCAAGCAGCTCTGCTGGCGCGTGATGCGCAGCACGCCGGGTCCGTGCCGGATGACCAGGATGACGCCCATGATCGCCGCCGAGATGCCGAAGCGGATGCCCAGCGTCAGCAGCGGCGGCATCGATCTCGACCACGATCCGGATGCCCAGATAGGTGGAGCCCCAGACCACGTAGACGATGAGCAGCGCGCCCCAGATCTGCCAGGCAGGTGCGTCTCGGAGAGCGGATCTGAGCCTCGAGCAGGGCGCCTCGGACGCGGCACCGGACGCGGCACCGGCGCGGACGCCCTGGCGCGGGCGCGACGGCATCGCGGTCGACGGCACGGGCGCTGCGGGCTCGCTCACGCGGACCAAGGAGCTATCGGAATGTCGTGACACCGGTTGTCAGGTCTCGATCGGTGTCGCGACTCAAGTCCGGCGAAACCCGATCACGCGGGCCGATCCCGGGTACCGAGACCACGCTCCGTACACGCTCCGTACCGGTACGGATGCCCGCGATCGCGCCCGTCCGGCAATCTACAGAAGTCGACGGGAGCAGCCCGACGATCTGGACACGATC
Organism: uncultured Chloroflexia bacterium; assembly: GCA_963760625.1. Classification (GTDB taxonomy): domain Bacteria; phylum Chloroflexota; class Limnocylindria; order Limnocylindrales; family CSP1-4; genus JAFMJV01. Next base: position 507,668 of record CAVXDU010000004.1, on the reverse strand, counting down.
TTACCGAACTCATTCCGACCCTTCACGGCTGGGTCAGCAATGAGCAAAGAGAGCCGGACCCGCTGGGGCGTGGTCCGGCTCTTTCTTTTCGGCGGTGTCCGGACGCGCGTTCGAGCGGTGCCTTCGGGGACCTCCGGGACGGTCGATGGAGGTGGCTATCATCGATCGCATGGGTCGTGAGAGTGGCTGCCCTCGACGGGCTGAGGCCGCGGCGCTTCGACCTCGTGCTGGTCGGCGCGGCGGTCCTGATGACCCTCGTCACGGTCGATCCTGGCCGCGGACGTGGACATGCGCCTGGTCATCGTCGACCGGACCCTGGACGTGGCCGTGACCTCGCTCACGATGCTCGCCGCGGCCGGCCTGGCGCTGCTGACGATCCCCCGCTACCAGGAGAGCGGCCGGCTGTCGCTGCTGCTCCAGGCATCGGCGTTCGTGCTCAGCGCCACGTTCAGCGGCCTGACCGTGGTCCTGGTGCTGAGCAAGCTCGACGCGCAGCTGGGCATGACCCTGGGCATGCCAGAGCAGCTGCCGCTGTACGTGACGGCGATCACCCGCCTCGTCATCGGCGTCCTGTTCCTGGCTGGCGGGCCTCGCGGCCGTGCGCCGCATCCGCTCCCGGGTCGCGCGTCCGCGGAACGTGCTGCTGGCACCCGCGCGCTGATCATCGTGGGCCTGACCATCGTCGCGTACCCGCTTGCGCGACCTGCTGGCTGCCACTCATCGACGAGGAGGGCATCCGGATCGCTGGTCAGCGACACCGCCGGTGCCGGTCGGCTCGAGGGCATCACGCCGCTGGCCATCGGCGCCGTGGTCGTGACCCGGTGCTGGTGCTCATGGCCGCCGCGATCCTGTTCCGGTTCAGCTACGTCGAGCGGGGCACGCGCGTCCGACGGGTATCCTCGCCGTCGGCCTCGTCATCATGGCCTTCGCGGAGCTCCAGGCGGCGTTCTACCCCAGCGTCTACACGGGCCTCGTGACCACGTCGGACATGATGCGGCTGCTGGCGTACGGCGTGCTGCTGCTGGGCATCGGCGCCGAGCAACGGGCGGACCTGCGGGCCCTGCGGCAGGCGTACACGGCGCTCGACCGGCTGCGGGTCACGGAGGCGGAGCGCGCGGCGCTCGAGGAACGCGTCGCGGCTCGCGCGCGAGATCCACGACGGACTGGCGCAGCATCTCTGGTTCGCCAAGCTCAAGTTCGAGCGGCTCGCCGCCGTCGGTGCCGGACGAGGACCGGCCGCTCGCGGGCGAGGTCGGCCAGGCGCTCGACGCGGCCATCGTGGAGGCGCGCCAGGCGCTGGTCACGATGCGCACCAGCCTCGACGCCGACCTGCCGCTGTCCGAGATGCTGACGCGGACCGTGGACGACTTCGGTCAGCGGTCCGGGCTGCGGGTCACGTTCTCCGCGGCCGCCGGGCTGCCCACGGCGTTGCCGCCGCGCCAGCAGATCGAGCTGCTGCGCATCGTCCAGGAGGCGCTCACCAACGTCCGCAAGCACGCCGACGCGACCGTGACCCGGGTCCGCGCCGACATCCAGGGACGCGACATGACGGTCGCCGATCTCGGACAACGGCCGCGGCTTCGACCCGGCCACCGCCAGCGACCGGGGCCTCGGCCTCCAGGGCATGGAGGAACGGGCGCGGCTGCTGGGCGGCACGCTGCGGATCACGTCGGAGCCGCAGGGCGGCACGACCATCGAGGTGACCGTGCCGCTCCTGGTGCCGGAATGGCTGCCGACGCTCGAGTCCACGCCCTGGCAGCCGATCCATGGCTCGCGACGAGGTCGACCGGGGACGCGCATCGGACGAGGCCGCCGACGGCACCGTCGGCATCCGCGTCGATCACGGACCGGCACGTCCGCGGCCGCTGACCGTCCCGGGCCGTCCGAGCGACCAGGGCGGGTGCCGGTCGACCCACGATGCGGGTGATGCTGGTCGACGACCACGCCCTCGTTCGGGCCGCCGTGCGACAGGCGATCGACGGCGGCGGCGTGGAGCTGGTGGCCGAGGCGGCGACCGCCGAGGACGCCTTCGCGCTGGCCCTGTCGGTGCGCCCGGACGTGCTGCTGCTGGACATCGACCTGCCGGGCATGAGCGGCCTCCAGATGCTCGAGGAGCTGGCGCCACGGCTGCCCGAGACCAAGATCGTGATGCTCACCGTGTCCGACTCCGAGCGCGACATGCTCGACTCGATCGCCCGGGGCGCCGCCGGGTACCTGACCAAGGACCTCAGCCCGGAGGCGCTGCTGCGCGCGCTGCGGGGCACCCAGCGGGGCGAGCTGGCGATGTCCCGCCGGTTCGCGGCACGCGCCATCCGGCACTTCGCCGAGGCGGCTCGACGGCGTGGCCGAGGCGTCGGCGGGGGCGGGGGCGCGCTGGAGGGCCTCAGCCCGCGCGAGAACGACGTGCTCCGGATGCTCGCGGAGGGGCTCACCGACCGCGAGATCGCGGCCGCGCTCATCATCTCGCCGCGCACCGTGGAGACCCACGTCTCGAACGTGCTCCACAAGCTCAACGTGCGCAACCGCGCCGAGGCCGCGCAGCGCTACCGGAGAGCTGAGCCGCGAGTCGCCCGTGCCCATCGGCGCCCGCATTCGTGAGTCGGCTCGGAGCATAGTCGAGTCTCGCCTCCGGCCAGGCTTCGGACGGCCCTCAGACGCCGCCGACCTCCACCCAGCGCGGGTTCGGGCGTGGCCATTGCTGGTCCGGGGCGTGGTCGACGCTGTTCGTCCACCTCCGGGTCGCCCCGGCCACCGGGGTAGTAGACGCGCTCCACGGTCGCGGCCAGGGCGTAGGCGCGCGGCGCCCCCAGCGCGGTCCGTCGGACCGGAACGTGATGGTGCTGTCCGCTGACCGTCGACCGAGCCCGGGAACGGTCGCCCGGACTCGACCTCGCCCGTGAGACGGTTCTCGAGCGACGCGGCGGAAGCCCGTCTGGCCATCGACGTCGTTGCCGTAGAGGAGCCTGAAGTCGGGCTGGCCGTCGCCGTCGACATCGATGACCACGGTGTAGGTGATGACCTCGACGGCGGGGTCGAGCCGGGCCGGCGGTCCGTTGACCAGCTCCAGCTCGATCTGGAGCCGCCGGTTCGCGGCCAGCGCACGCCCCGAGGCCCGTGATGTCGGCATAGGACTGGCTCGCGACGAGCTGCCCATCGAGGTCCACGACGTCATCGCTGGCATCGCCGATGCCGGCGCTGTCGGGGCCGGTGTCGGGCGCGTCCGGCGGCGGGATGACGAGCTTCTGGCCGACCCGGATCCGGTTCGGGTCCGTGATGTCCGGGTTCGCGGCGAGCAGCTGGCCGACGGTCAGGCCGAACCGCTGCGCGATGGCGTTGAGGTTGTCGCCCGACACGACGACGTACGTCTGCGGCGTGGTCACGTGGGTGTCGGCGTGGGCGCGACCGCGACCTGCGACGGCGAGCGGCGCGGGGCTGGGTCCGTCGGCTCCACGACCGTCACGCAGCCGGCGACCAGGACGCGCACAGGCACCCAGCAACGCGGCGATGCCGCGTCATGCTGCGGCGCGGGTCTGGCCGGCGCCTCGGGCGTCCTGCGGCCTGCCCGCGGCGCCGCCGCCGAAGCGATACAGCGCGAGGCCCAGGACCAGGCAGACGCTCGACCCGACGACGAAGAACACGAACGGCCACGCACGACCCATGCTCCCACAGCCAACCGGCGCTCAGGGTCGCCACGATCAGACCGATGGTGCCCACGGCGCCGAAGATACCCTGCGCCGTCGACGAACGACCGGATGGTGAACCGAACGCAACCAAAGCGTAGAGCGCCGGCAGCAGGAATGCCTCCGCGACCGCCTCGACCGGGCACCATCGCGCTGGGCAGGCCGGGTTCGGTGCTGATGCCGTAGACCACGCCCGCGATGCAGATGACGAGGCCACCGGCGGCGGCGAACCGGATGGGGCCGTACCGGTCGACCAGGCGCCCGGCCCAGGGCGACACGATCATCATCGGCAGGCCGAACAGCGGCGAAGGTGAGCCCGATCCATTCGATGGACGCCCCCAGGTCCGCCATGAACAGGCTCCAGATGACCTCGTAGACACCGAACGCGAGCGAGAAGCCGAAGTTCATGACCGAGCGCCACGCCCAGGCTGACGTTGAGCAGGTCCCGGAGCGGCGCGCGAACCTCGCCGGCTGCCTCGTCCGCGGCCGGGATGCCCGCCGTGGTGGCGCTGAACGGCGGCTCCGATGGGTGAGCACTGTGCAGCGGCGATCCGGGCGTGAGCGGCCTGCGACTCTCGTGCGGGCTCGACGGCCTGGGCTCCTCGACGACCTGGGGCTCCCCGGCAGGGTCGACCGCCAGCACGCCGCCCGCGACGATGGTCAGGACCCCGGTGAACAGGAACGGGAACGCGAAGCCGCCACCCAGCGCGGCACCGAACGCCCCGATGACCGGGCCCCAGCACGAAGCCACCCATCTGGAACGCGGAGTAGATGCCGAAGGCCTCGCCGCGCTCCCCTTCGTCGGTGGCATCCACGATCATGCCCCGCGCGGCCGGGTCGTACGCACCGGCCGCAGCCCCGGAGATGAAGCGCAGCACGAACAGCGCCGCGGCCGTCGTGAAGACGAGCGGCAGCATCGTGGCGATGCCCAGGACGACGGCACCGCCGACCAGGAACGGCTTGCGCGACGTGCGGTCGGCGAGGTAGCCGAAGATGGGCTCCGCGATGAGCTTGGCGATGGACCACGACGCCGCGATGAGTCCCAGCGTCGGCACGTCGATGCCGTGCTCGACGACGTACAGCGGCAGCACCGGCAGCAGCGCCCCAAAGCCGAGCAGGATGATGAACTCGGCGATGAGGATGGGCAGCAGCGGACGCCAGCGGCGGATCCAGTTGCGGGCACCTGTCATCGATCGATCGCCTCCCGGGACCGCAGGACCTCCGCCCGGGCCATCTTCCGCCTCACGACCTCAGGGTAGCCGAGGCAGGTTCCGGCGCCACCCGGGATCGCCCGAGTCACGCATGCCACACAACCTGTCACGGCTACTGGCTACCATCCTCGACGCATGCAGCTGATCGACGGCAAGCCCGTCTACTCCGCCACGGACCTCGTGGGCTTCCTGGAGTGCGAGCACCTCACCAACCTGGAGCTGGGCGCGCTGGACAAGCGCATCGAGAAGCCGATGCGTGCCGACCCGGAGCTGGACCGCATCCGGAAGCGCGGCGAGCAGCACGAAGAGCGGTACCTGGCGGAGCTGCAGGCCTCCAATCGGCAGGTCGCCATCCTCAAGCTGCCGTCAGACGAGTGGGCCGGCGGCCCGCGGCGAGCGGTATCGACAGGCCGCGGAGGACACGCGTGCCGCGATCCTGCGTGGCGAGGACGTCATCTACCAGGCGTGCTTCTTCGATGGCACCTGGATCGGGTTCGCGGACTTCCTGCTGCGAGTGGACCCGGCGCCGGGTGCTCCACGGCCGCCGCTCGGCTGGTCGTACGAGGTCGCGGACACCAAGCTCGCCCGCCACGCCAAGGCGTCGGCGCTGCTCCAGATGTGCTCGTACGTCGAGCAGCTGGAGCGGATCCAGGGCGTCCAGCCCGAGTCGATGCACGTGGTGCTCGGCGGCAGCGCGCGCGAGCAGGCCAGCTTCCGGGTCGTCGGACCACATGGCCTACTACCGGTCGGTGAAGCGGCGCTTCGAGGAGTCGGTGGCGGGCGAGCACCCATGGCCGCCAAGGACCTACCCGGAGCCTGTCGGCCACTGCGAGGTCTGTCGATGGGACGAGGTCTGCCGTGCTCGCCGGCGCGCGGACGATCACCTGTCGCTCGTCGCGGGCATCACGACCCGCACGCGTACGGAGCTGCAGGGACCGCATGACGTGACGACGCGGCGGGCCCTGGGAGCACTGCCACTACCGCTGCCCGTGCTGGAGCACACCAAGGCGCCCGCGCTGATGCGCGTCCGGGAGCAGGCGCGCATCCAGGTCGAAGGAGAGGACGAGGGCCGCCCCAAGTACGAGCTGCTCGACCATCCGACGCTCGCGAGGACGGCTCTCTGGAGCCGGACATGGGCCTGCTGGGCCTGCCGGAGCCCAGCCGTGGCGACCTGTTCCTGGACCTCGAAGGGCGACCCGTTCGCGCTCGACGACGGCGTCGACTACCTGTTCGGCATCTGGGAGCCGGCGCTCATCGACCCCGCCACGGGCGGTCCCACGTTCCACGCCATCTGGTCGCGTGACGCGGACGGCCAGGTCACCCACGCCGCGGAGCAGCGGGCGTTCGAGCGACGCCGTCGACCTGATCATGGACCGCCTCGACAAGGACCCAGGCTCCACGTCTATCACTACGCGTCCTACGAGCCGACCGCGTTCGGCCGGCTGATGGGTCGCTACGCCACCGGGAGGTGGAGATCGACCAGCTGTTCCGCGGCGGCACCCTCGTCGACCTCTATCGGGTCGTGCGTCAGGGCATCCGGGCGTCGGTGGAGAGCTACTCCATCAAGAAGCTGGAACCCCAGTACGGCTACGTTCGCGAGGCGGACCTCAAGGACGCCGGCAGCTCCATCGCCGCGTTCGAGGAGTGGCTGGAGCTGGGCGGTGAGGCCGGTGACCAGGAGCAATCCTCGATCTCATCGCGCGCTACAACCGGGACGACGTCATCTCCACCCATCGACTGCGTGACTGGCTGGAGGAGCGACGCGCGGAGCTGGACGCCGACTGCTCGGCGACGAGCGCTGGCGCGCTCCGGCCACCGAGCGCTCGGAGGCGGACGACAACCTCGCCGACTGGCTGCGGCAGGTCAAGGAGGTCGCCGACCCGCTGCTCCGCGGACGTGCCCGAGGACCGCGAGGCGATCGAACGGACGACCAGCAGGCCCGCTGGCTGCTGGCGCAGCTCCTGGGCTGGCACCGGCGCGAGCAGAAGGCCGGCTGGTGGCGCTTCTTCCACCTGAGGGATGACCTGACCGACGAGGAGCGACTGCTCGAAGACGAGCCGATGGCCGGTGCTGGAGCTCATCGGCGCCGGAGGACGACTGCGGTAGTCCTGTTCCGCTACTCGCTTCCCGGAGCAGGAGCACGACATCGAGGTCGGCCGGAGCGACGTCGACGATCCGGCGACCCGGCAAGGCGTCGAAGTCAAGTCGATCGACGAGGCAGCGGCGCGAGATCGTCCTCCGCCACAAGAAGGATCGCGAGGGCGTCCATCCCACGTCGCTGGTGCCGTCGAGCGTCGTGCCGACTCCCAACCAGGAGAAGAGCCTGCTGCGCATCGGCGCGTCCGTGCGTCGCCAATGGCATCGAGGGTGATGGGCCATATCGCTCGGCCCGCGACCTGCTGCTGCGGGTGCATCCACGGGTCGGCCAGGACGTGGGCGCGAACCTCCGGATCGAGGGCGAGACGGCGGAGGACGTCGCGCGACGACTGGCGCTCGGCCCTGACCACTCGACGCTGCCCATCCAGGGGCCGCCCGGCAGTGGCAAGACCTGGACCGGGGCACGCATGATCCTGGACCTGGTGTATGACGGGCGCAAGGTCGGCGTGACGGCCAACGGCCACAAGGTCATCGGCAAGCTGCTCGACGACGTCTGGGCGGCGGCCCAGGACGGACAAGCGGTTCCGTCGACCGGCCCATCCGGCTGGGCAGAAGCCGGCCGGTGACGGACGAGCCGACGTGCCGCCGCCGCCACGCGGTACACGAGAACGGAGACCATGCTCAGCGGCCTCGCGGCGGACGAGGTCGACGTCGTGGGCGGCACAGCGTGGATGTGGGCGCGCGAGGAGTTCCGGGATCGGTCGAGCGTCCTGTTCATCGACGAGGCCGGGCAGTTCTCGCTCGCCAACGCCATCGCGGTGTCGCCCGCGGCGGCCAGCATGGTGCTGCTGGGCGATCCGCAGCAGCTGGACCAGCCGACCCAGGGCTCGCATCCCCAGGGCGCCGAACGCAGCGCGCTCGCGCACGTGCTGGACGACGACGGGAAGTCGCTGGCGACCATGCCGCCCGAGCGCGGACTGTTCCTGGAGAAGACGTGGCGGATGCACCCGTCCATCACGAGCTACACGTCCGAGATGTTCTACACCGGGGAGCTGGAGTCCGAGGCAGACAACGAACGTCAGTGGCTGGCCGGCACGGGCGTCCTGGACGGCGTCGGCATCCGGTACCTGGCCGTGACGCACGAGACGCGTGACGCGACGGAGTCGGTGGAGGAGGCGGACGCGGTCGCCGAGATGGTGGGCGACCTGCTGGACTCCGATGCCCGCTGGACCGACCGCGATGGCCTCGAGCATCGAATGGTGGAGTCGGACATCCTGGTCGTCGCCCCCTACAACGACCATCGCAAGCTCATCGAGGCTGCCCTGGCTCGGCGCGGGTATCCCCGCGTGCCGGTCGGCACCGTGGACAAGTTCCAGGGTCAGCAGGCGCCCATCAGCATCTACTCCATGGCCTGCTCCAGCGCCGACGAAGCGCCTCGCGGCATGGACTTCCTGTTCTCGCTCAACCGCCTGAACGTGGCCACCTCACGCGCGAAGGGCCTCACGGTCCTCGTCGCGTCGCCCGAACTCCTCCGCGTCCGCTGCCACACCCCCCACCAGATGCGCCTCGCCAACGCGCTCTGCCGCCTGGTGGAAGTGGCGGAGAGTTAGGTAGACGACTCGACCCCGGAACGTCAGCCTCGAGTTGGGCGACTGCCCTCTGGCTGGACATCTATGAAGGCGTCATCCGGGGCGGGATGTAGCCCGAGGTCGCGCGGGACCGGGTGAGCGTGCTATCCGGCCGAGGTCCGCGAGTTCGCGGCCGCCGTCCATGCTCGGTGGCTCGCTCTCGTCGAGGCGCTGCCCTGGCGGCCTCAGCGAGTCCTCAGAGCCTAACCGCGGGTCAGCGCGGTCGGCGCGGCCCCTCGGATGACAGCCCGCAGGTGCTCGAAGTAGTCGTCGAACCCTTCCAGGCGGCGACCGCACATGCACGTGCGGAGCGCGAGGTCGGCGACGTCATCCGACTCGCCGATGCGCCGGATGATCTCCGCCTCGTCCGAATCGGACAAGAACGGTCCGTGCGCGTCAAGCAGCTTCGGGCCCATTGGCTGGTCTGGCTCATCGAGATGCCTCCATGGGGGGTCTAACACACGGTACCCTGGTGTTGCCAGACCTGAGAGGTGACGCGTGGATCAGTACGCGCGGGGCGAGACCGGCAAGCCCTGGACGGCACCCGAGATTGAAGTTGCCGTCGCGGCATACTTCGAGATGCTTCGCAAGCAGTTGCGCGGCGAGCGGTATTCGAAGGCCGACGTTGTCCGTGAGACGCGGGCTCGCATACCTGCGAGATCGCCGGGTTCGGTCGAGCTGAAGTTTCAAAACATCAGCGCCATCCTCATGGAGGAGGACGCCGACCGTATCGGTGGTTACGCACCAATGCGCAACTACCAGCGGGAACTGCGGGCCGTCGTTCTAGCCCGGCTGGCCCAGGAGCATCGCCTGGGGGAGTCACTCGCCGACTACGGCTCGTCACCGTTGGTGGCGCCGCAACCGCGCAGATTGACGACCGATGATGTGACTGTGCCGCCGCCGCACTTGCGGCGTGGTCGAGGAATCGGTCGCGCGTCGACATCGTCGGCTCACATCGGTCAGCCATCCAGGACTTCCGCCTCAAGCAACTTGGCGACGCCGGTGAGGAGTGGGTTGTCGAACTAGAGCGAGAGCGGCTTAGCCGACTCGGTCGATTCGATCTCGCCAGGCGTGTCGAGTGGACCGCTCGCGAGAAAGGTGACGGTCTTGGCTACGACGTCCGAAGCTTCCATCCGGACGAACGCCTGCGCCTTATCGAAGTAAAGACGACGAATTACGCTGCCGCCACCCCATTCTTGATAACTCGGGCCGAGATTGATTTCTCGGAGCGAGAAGCGAACGTCTACTCGCTGTACCGCGTGCACGGATTCGCTCAGGATCCAAAGATCTACATCCTGGATGGCTCGGTCGCAGATAGCGCGCGGCTTGACCCCCACATATTCCTGGGCATCCCGACTCGAGCCCAAGTGCATTCAGGGCCGCCTGCGCGAAACGTCACGCGTCGTCCCCAGCCGGGAGAGCGCGTACGGCGGCGCCATCTCGACATCCTCGCTCCCGCGGAAACTCGCGCTCGAGCCAGTCGACACAGCCTCCACGTCGCCGTATCCCTTGGACCGCAAGATGTCGACGATGTCGCGCGCGGCAATCACCACGATTGGGTGGCCATCGGCCTTGAGCTTCCTGGTATGCCTGCTCGTGCAGGTACGACGTCGTCACCAGCACCCCGAACATGCGGTTTCGGATCCGAGAGATGAGCCTCGACAGTTCCTCGCACTCCGACGGCGTTGCGCATTGTCGTAGCGCTTGGCTTCGAGGACGAAGTCCAGGCGCACCGGATCGCTCTCGGGCCCGACACGCAGCTGACCGAGCGCGTCGCGTCCGCCGTCTCGAGACGGACGCGTCATCGTGTACTCGACGCGTTCCGCGTGAAGCCTCCAGATTGCCGCCGCGCACGGTTCGAAGTCGTGCGGATCAGGAAAGTGGTCGATGATCGCTTGGACTGCTCTGACGGTCGTTGGCGTCGGGCAGCTGCTCCCGGCTCGTCCGGTGGAGCATGGTCGATGGCGCCATCAGCGGCCGATACGTGCCCCGTCGCTGCCATGTGAGCCAGGACGCCGGCGCAGTCGGCCATCGTTCGGGCTCGTCGGCGAGGACGTGGTCAAGCCAGTCCGCTGGTTACGACTGGGACATCGAGGACCGTGAACGTCGCGCGGTAGTTCTGAAATCGCTGTCCCTCGACTCGACCTCCAAATCGCGACGAGGTCGTCCGAGGCCGAGAGGCCCTGCGCACCGGCACAGCGAGGCCTCGAAACACGACATCTCGGCCAGTGCAGACCCTTGGTGAAGATCAGGAACGGCGGAACAGCGGCGCGCTGCGGACTCGTCGCGTGAACGTGCTCGAACGCGTCATTGAGGATGGCGTTGCCGCCTGCGCTTGGTCTCGTGGAGCGCGTGTCCGGGGCGCTTGTTGTCGCCGTAGTACGTGAACCTGCCGAGCTCGACATCGAGGACATCCGGCCAGTCGTTGTCCGAGAGATCCGAGTACAGGACGACGAACTGCTTCGACCAAGTTCGGGTCGGCGATTCCGCGAACTCGGAAGCCGCCCTGATTGCCACACCTGGCAGCAGAGCTGCCGAGCGGGTCGTCCGACGTGTTGCCCTTGGTGCCACCTTCATAGAGTGCGTCCACGACGAGGTCGGCGTCGCCAGCTCGGTCGAACGGGTATCGTACGGGACTCGGGCATGACTGGACCCTCCGACGCGCCGGGGAAACCGAAGCGTGGCCAGGAGGATACCCAGGCTACGCTGCCGTCGTCAGCCTCCAGGCCGTGTCTCGCGAGCGACGAGGCCACGCGAACTGGACACACGGTCACACGCTTGGCCCATGATTCGCCCCGACCGCCGCCGAGCTCGCCGCCGCGACCGACCGGACCATCCCCGATGTCATCGGGCCTGGGCTCGACGTGCTGTTCGTGGGCATCAACCCGGGGCTGTACTCGGGCGCGACCGGGTTCCACTTCGCGCGGCCGGGCAATCGGTTCTGGCGGGCCATCCACGAGGCCGGCTTCACCGAGCGGGTGCTCGACCCGTCCGAGCAGGACGAGCTGCTCCGATACCGCATCGGCATCACCAACCTGGTCGCGCGGACGACCGCGACGGCCGCCGAGCTGACGACGGACGAGCTGCGCGCAGGCGCCCGGATCCTCATCGACAAGGTCGAACGCCTGCGACCGAGGTCGGTCGCCTTCCTGGGCATCTCGACCTACCGCGTCGGCTTCGAGCAGCCGAAGGCTGCCATCGGGCGTCAGCCCACCCCCATCGGCGACTCGGCGGTCTGGGTGCTGCCGAACCCGTCCGGCCTCAACGCGTCCTGGCAGCTGCCCCGACCTGGTCGAGGCGTATCGAGGAGCTTCGGGAGAGCGCGCCGGCGAGTGAGCGATCGGGACCTGTTGCTGCGACACGGCGGCTCTGGGCCCTGGACGGCGCCGCGTGACTGCAGACGGCCCCGCCGACGATGTGTCTGCGGCGGTAAGCCAGTCGTTGCCTCGGCCGGCCATGTGCATTGCAAACAGCCGGTCCGGATACTTGCAGATGACCGGCTGAGACTCATTGCTATTGACCGATTACACTGAACGGTGTGGACTACGACCTCGAGTCGTCGACATCGAGCTCCGGGAATCCTCGGCAGCTCGGTGCGGTGCTCCTCGACGGTCCTCGCGGCTGCGGCAAGACCGAGACCGCTCGCCAGGTCGCAGCCAGTGAGGTCCTGCTGGATGTCGATACCAAGCGCAGAGACGTTCCAAGCCGACCCGTCGAGCATCCTCGAAGGGGCGACGCCTCGCCTCATCGACGAGTGGCAACTCGTACCTGAGGTGTGGAACCACATGCGTCGTGCGGTCGATGACCGTCGCGCACCCGGACAGTTCATCCTGACCGGCAGCGCCATCCCCGCCGACGACGCCACCCGCCACGTGGCGCCGGTCGGATTCCTCCGGCTCCGCATGCGACCGATGGCGCTGTGCGAGACTGGACACTGTGCCGGCACCATGTCCCTGCGGCGCCTCCTGGAGGGCGAAGCATCCGCGGAGCACGTCCCCTCCAGACCTCGACGATCACGGCCTCGCGGAGCGGATCGTCAGCGGGGGATGGCCTCGGGTGCTCGGCTCCGCCCGGTGGCAGCGCCGCGACGCGTGTCCGTGGCTATCTTGACGAGATTCGGCGCCGACCTACCCGCCGTGGGCGAGCGTTCGTCGCGATCCTGTGCGCGTGGCCCGACTGCTGACGGCGCTATCCAGGAACGTCGCGACCTACGCCCGACTCCACGCTGCTCGCGGACACCCAGGGCTCCGAGGGGACCCTCGACGAGAAACCATCCGCGAGTACCTGAGCGCGCTGGAGCGCCTGATGGTCGTGGAGGACCAGCCACCTTGGGGCCCACACCTGCGCTCGCGATCGCGCCTTCGAGGCACTCCCAAGCGCCACTTCGTCGACCCGTCGCTGGCCGCGGCCGCGCTGCGCTTGACGCCGTCGCGGCTCCTGGACGACGTCCGGCTCATGGGGTTCCTGTTCGAGTCACTGGTGGTCCGAGATCTGCGGGTGTACGCGCAGGTCACGGACGCACAGGTGTTCCAGTACCGGGACAACACCGGGCTGGAGGTCGATGCCATCGTGGAGACAGGCGACGGTCGATGGGCTGCCTTCGAGGTCAAGCTCGGTCCCAGCCAGGTCGACGCTGGCCGCCGTCTCGCTCCTGCGACTGGCGGAGCGGGTGGACATCGACCGCATCGGCAAGCCGGCCATGCTCGGCGTGATCACCGGGTTCGGCTACGGCTACATGCGCCCCGACGGCGTCGCGGTCATCCCCATCGGCGCCCTCGGGCCCTGACGGCCGCGTCACTCGTGGCTGCTCCCGAGGCGCCATGCAGGTCAGTCTGCGAGCGACGCGAGGAACTCCGCTGGACTCTTGACGGGCAGACGGTCGCGAAGCTCGAGCACGCGCGTATCGCCCGACACCAGCGCGTCGACTCGCGCCACCCGGGCCAGGTCGATGAGGAACTGGTCGTCGGGGTCGCCGACGAACAGATCCGTGGTGGCGGGCGGGTCCTCGATGACCACCGCGTCACGGCTGATGGCCTCCACGTAGGCGTCGGCGTCCTCCATCGAGACATACCGGCGGAAGCGCTCGCGATGCAGGACGTCGCGAAGCTCGGCGAGGAGCGCCGGTGAGACCACGAGCTCGAACGCTCCCGCAGCGCAGCTCGACCAGCAGTCTCGCGCTGGCCCCTGCGGGGTGATCAGCGCCGAGACGAGGACGTTGGTATCAAGGACGGCGCGTGGCACGCCGACCGGCAGTCGCCGCACGATCGGCTCGGACCGCGCGCGTTTCCTCCACCGCAAGGCGCATCGCCTCGTCCTCGTCGAGATCGCTCTGCGCCCAGACACGTTCCACCACGTCGAAGCCCAGGTAGGAACGGAGCGCGTCCTCGACGATGTCCGAGTCGCGCCGGTCGGTCCGGGCGGCGCGCACTCGTGCGGCCCGAAGCACGTCCTCGTCCACGTACAGGGTCACCTTGCGGCGGGTGGAGATCGCCATGCGTCGCAGCATAGCGCTATGACGCTATAGCGGCAACCATGCATGCATTGCGCATGTTCACCGTGCAGAGAGCATGTACCATTCATCGATGACACAGTCCATCCAGATCCGGAATGTCCCAGAGGACGTCCATCGAACCCTGCGTGCTCGGGCCGCCGCGAACGGGCAGTCCCTCTCGGACTACCTGCTCGCCGACATCACCCGACTCGCGGAACGACCACCGATCTCCGACGTCCTGCAACGCGCCGGCGCGCGCTCGGGCGGGGCGGCTACCGACGCGATCGTGGCGGCCGTGCGTGAGGGACGAAATCGATCGTGATCGTGGCTGACACGTCGGCCATCATCGACGCCCTCGTCGGTCGACCGGCAACCCGGCACTCGTGTCGCGGCTCAGCCAGGCCGGGGATGTCCACGCACCCCACCTCATCGACGTCGAGTTCCTGCACGCGCTGCGTCGCCTCATCCGCACTGGCGCACTCAGCCAGGAACGGGCCGATGATGCGCGCTACGACTACGCCGACCTGACCATCATCCGGTACCCCCACCAGCCACTGGCCGACCGCATGTGGCAGCTCCGCGACAACGTGACCGCGTATGACGCGGCGTTCCTGGCGCTCGCCGAGGCGCTGGGAGTCCCACTCGTCACCTGCGACGGACGACTTGCTCGCTCGAGCGGCCACCGCGCGCAGGTCGAGCTGTTCGGCGCTGGCTGACTGGGCCGAGCTCACGTCCCCTGCCGGGCTGGTGATCTGGATGAGGTTGCCGCAGGTGTCGTCGAAGCACGGCCGTGATCACCGGACCCATCTCCACCGGTGGCTGCGTGAATCGCACGCCCAGCGCGGTCAGCCGCTCCGTCTCGGCCCGGACGTCCTCCACGCCGAAGGAGGTGTACGGGATGCCGTCCTCGACCAGTGCCGCCTTGAACGGACCGGCGGCCGGATGCGCATCGGGCTCGAGCAGCAGCTGCGTGCCGTCCGGGTCCTGGTCGGAGACCACCGTGAGCCATCGATGCTCGCCCATCGGGATGTCCAGCTTGGGCAGGAAGCCGAGCACCCGGGTGTAGAAGTCGAGCGCCTTCGCCTGGTCATCGACGAGGACGCTGGTCAGGGTGATCCGGGGCATGTGCGCTCCTTATCCGCTGATGGGCCATCGCTGCGCGATCGCGGCGAGCGGCCGGGTGTCGATGTGATGCAGCCGGTAGCGGCCCTGTCGCTCGATGCGGACCAGACCCGCTGCGGCGAGGACGTCCAGGTGCTGCGTGATGGCCTGACGCGACGAGCCAAGCCCGTGCCGCATGACCAGGCGGCTGCAGATCTCGAACAGCGACTGACCATCCCGCTCCACGAGCTCGTCGAGGATCGCTCGGCGGGTCGCATCCGCGAGGGCGAGATAGATCTCGTCAGCCACGCGGTCGATGATATGCAAGTACAGACTTGCATGTCAAGGGGCCGCTCAGGGGAGTTTCCATGCCTCGGTGAAGCAGTGGACCTCGCGGATGAGCCGGTGAACCGGCTGCCGGATGCCGACCGACGTGCGGCGATCGAGCGCGGGGTCGCACCGTTGGCTGCCCTGCTCGGACAGGCCCGCCCGGACAGCGTCGTGGCCGTCAAACGCGACATCGAGCATGCGGTCACCGCGGCTATCGAGCTCTCCGGCCTTGACTTGCCGCTGACCGTGCTCCCGTTCCCGGTCCGCCAGTGGCGGCCGGTGTACGAGCAAGGGTTGGCCGAGCTGCTGCGGAACCAGAGGGTCGGAGGCTTCGCTGACGCCTGACTCGCCGCGAGGTCACGCGTCGACGGTGGAACGGGGAGAGCGGCTCCGTCAATGCCAGGACAGGCGACTCGAATCGGGCGGCAGTAGCGGTCACATGCGTTCGAGGCGGATCACTCAGCCAGTAGCTGGGGCGCCCCACGTGCTTGCCGTTCAGGCCAGCCGGATCGGGGTACTGCGAACGCGTGCCGTAGATGCCGTACGGGTCGATCGTCTTCCAGGCGCCGTCGAGCAGCTGGAGGTGCAGGTGGATGACACAGCAGGGGTCACCACTGTGGCCCGCGTACCCCAACAGATCGCCGCGCCGGACGTGCACCTTGGCGCCACCGCGCGGGATGCGCGACACGATCCACTTGAGGTGGCCGTAGTAGGTGTAGAAGACCGCTCCAGCGACCTTGTGCTTGATGAGCACCCGATTGCCGACCCCTGGCATGCATCCCTTCTGGGTACTCGCGAGCTGCGAGCAAGCCATGCCGTCGGCGGCCGCATAGACCGGAAAGCTCTTCCACGTGGCGGACCGGTCGCGCGTCCCTTTGATGTAGTCGATACCGCCGTGATAGGCCGCATGACAGCACCCGGTCCAGTAGAAGCCCTGCTGGATGACCTTGCTTCCCGGGCCATGAAAGGGCAGCGTCAGGAACTTGTGCGAAGCGGCGGCGGCAGGCTCGGCAGACACTGTGCCCAACACGCCCAGCAGGAGACACAGGACGAGGACCGAACGCACGATCCGGGACATCGGAGACCTCCGTAGCCTAACCCCACGAGGGGTCCGTCGTGGCCATCTGGTCCATGATGCGCCGAGCCTCGTCAGGGCATGGTATCTGGCAGGGTGAGGAGGTCGACCAGCGCTCGTCCGATGGTCACGCCACGGATGCCGTCGACCACAGTGCCACCGGTGAACAGCACCGGATCGAAGGGCGCGGCGATGACCACGTTCGCGGTATCTGGGCCGACCTTGATGAGCCCCAACCGCGTCGCGAGGCCTGCTGGATCGGGCGCGAACAGGGCCGCCAGGTGGAGGGACATGGCGCGCGCCATGTCACGAGGCAGGACGCGTCGGGCAGCGATGGAGCCGGTCGCGGCCAACTTCTCGTCCGCGCGCGAGATGCCGGAACAATGTCGCCAGCCCGCGAGGAGCGATGAACCAGCCCATCCGCCGATTGCTGCGCATGTAGGAGTAGCCCTCCGACCACGCATCGACCAACGCCCGACGATGGACCACGGTGACCAGGCTCGCCTCGGCCCGCTCGATGAGCCCATCACGGTCGAGGTTGACCAGCAACTTGCCCACGGTCGCCGGCTCGACACCAAGCTTGACGGGTAATCCTCGCGGGTTGATGGGCAGGGACTCACGCAACAGGGTCTCCACCACACGCCCTGAGCCTCGATCGTTGAGTTTCACAGGGGCAGCGTAGCCGTTCGCTCCTGTGGTTCAGGTCGGTGTGCCGACCGGGCGACGTCGGGAGAATGGCCGCAGCCAGTCGAATGCCGTCGATGCGCGTTCCGGGAGGCCGCGCTGCACGGCGACCACGCCCGCCAGCATCGCGAGGCCGTGGAACCAGAGCACAGGCAGCGCCAGCGTGGCACCCACGATCACGGTCCAGCGACGGTCCGTCCGGGCACCCCAGACCACAAGCACCGCGGCGACGATCAGCCTCGGCCACAGCGGCAGGGCGGCGGCGAGTGGCACGTCCGGCTCGCTCGTCTGGGTCAGGGAGCGGATCCATTCGGTCCACAGGCCAGGCGTGATGACAGCCGAGATGGCGACCAGTGCGGCGGTGGCACCGAGTGCGATGCCCAGCGATCGCCATTCGCGCCGCACCGCGAACCACAGCAGCCCGATCCCCGGCGTGACCTTGGTCAGGAGCACGAAGGCCCAGGTCGCGGGCCAGCGGAAGCCGAGCACGATGGCCAACGCAAGCAGCAGATGGACGTTGCCCATCCGCATCTCCATCACGAACGGTGGGAATGCCAGGAACGCCAGCCACCACCGACCAGCCATCCAGAGGTAGATGGCGATGCTCACGGCGACCCACCCGACCACGAACAGTGGCCATGGGATCAGCGACCACAGCGTCATGAGTGGCACGAACACGGGCGAGTAGCGGTAGATGCCATACCCTGCCGACTCGCCGGGGCCGGCATAGACCGCATCGCGCGGGTATCCCCAGTAGGCGCGGGCGTCGTAGCCCAGGTTGGCCGGGT
Organism: uncultured Chloroflexia bacterium; assembly: GCA_963760625.1. Lineage (GTDB taxonomy): Bacteria > Chloroflexota > Limnocylindria > Limnocylindrales > CSP1-4 > JAFMJV01. The sequence continues at coordinate 489,583 of CAVXDU010000004.1, read as the reverse complement.
CGTTGAGCACGCCCGAGACGGCGAGCCAGATCATGACCAGACCGAAGACGCTCAGGACCGCACGCAGGACGAAGATGGGGTCGACGGGCCGGCTGCGATGGGCGGTCGACACTGCCATCGGTCAGGCTCCCCGTGGGGTCGGCGTGGTCGAAGCGATCTGTCGGCGACTGGGCAGCCACGCAGTGATCCAGTCCAACTGGCCGTGGAGTCGTTCGGGGAAGCCACGATGGAGCGCGACGATGCCCGCCAGCATCGCCAGGCCGTTGACCCACAGGACCGGGAGTGACAGGGCCGCGGCGACCAGCACCGTCCAGCGCCGATCTGTGCGGGCTCCCCAGATCACGAAGATCGCGGCCACCGCGATTCGGGCGGGCAGCGGGATTGCGACCGTGTTGCCCGAGCCGGGTTCCGAGGTCTGGCCGAGTGACCGGACCCACTCCAGCCAGAGTCCCGGCATCACCACGAAGCTGACGGCCGCGATGGCCGCCGTGGCGGCGATGGCGATGCCCAGCGCGCGCCATTCGCGCCGGACCGCGAACCACAGCAGGCCGATGCCGGGCGTGACCTTGGTCAGCAGCACGAACGACCACGTGGCGGGCCAACGAAAGCCGAGCACGATGGCTAGCGCCAGCAGGATGTGGACGTTGCCGATGAACAGCTCGATGGCGAACACCGGGATGGCCAGCAAAGCCAGCGCCCACGGCCCGACCATCCACAGGTACAGGGCCGCCCCAAGGACGAACCAGAGCGTCACGAACACCGGCCACGGGATGGCGGTCCACAGTGTCATCAGGGGCACGAACACCGGCGAGTAGCGATAGATGCCGTATCCGGCCGAGACGCCCGGCCCGGCATACACCGCGTCGCGCGGGTAGCCCCAGTACGCGCGGGCATCGAAGCCGAAGCCTCGGGTGCTGCCGACCGCCGAGCTGACCGCCCAGACGAGCACGATCGCCCCCAGGACGCTCATCGTCAGGAACAGGATCATCCGCCAGTCGACGGCGCGGAACTGCATCACCGACACCGTCGCAGGTGTGGACTGGAGGCACCAGCGGCCACTGGTACCGGCCACGACCGGGACGGCTGGTGTCCCGTGGCGGGTCCCGGCTCCGGTGTCCGAGACTCAGCGGTTGGGGCGAGTCCCGGGCCGCAGCAGATCGGGGGACTGCGGCTGCAGCCTCTCAGGGTCTGCGGCTGCAGCCTCTCAGGGCCTGCGGCTGCCGCCTGTCAGGGGCGAATCCTGTCAGGGTCTGCTGCTGCGGCCTGTCAGGGGCGAATCCTGTCAGGGTCTGCGGCTGCGGCCTGTCAGGGGCGAATCCTGTCGATCATGCATGGGAGGGATGCTCGGCGAGATTACCGACGACAGCGGGGTCGATCAGACCGATGCACACCCCTGGATCCGGCCAGACAGTCATTCCGTGCATATGTGACAGGATCAGTCCGCGCCAGGCCGGTACCCCAGGCGTACGATCGCGCCCAAGAACCCGGGCATGCATACGTGGCAGGAACCTCCGCTGCTAGGCGGAACCTCGGCGGCTGGCGGAACCTCCCCGGCTGGCGGAACCTCCGCGCGGACTGGGCAGGAACCTCGGCGGCTGGCGGAACCTCGGCGGCTGGCGGAACCTCCCCGGCTGGGGCCTCGGCGGCATCAGGCCCCGCGCAGGAGGCGGGCACACAGCGTGGAGGGTCAGGGGGCGGGCGACGCCTCCTCGGCGCCCCACCGCTCGATCGCCACGGCGAGGAAGCCGAACCCCTCCGCCAGGAGTCCCTCGTAGCCGCTCGGTGTCCCATCCCAGAGTCGCCAATCGAGCCCCGACCCGATGCCCCCGAAGGCGCTGTCATCGGCCGTCGTGCTGGCGAGCGCCTCAAGGACCTGGTCACCCTCCACGGTCATGCCGACCGCGTACAGCGCCCGCAAGAAGCCACCGGTCCGGTGATGTGTTGCCCCACCCTGGAGATACCCGCCGATGGGCAGCCCGAACACCACGCCACCAAGGTCCTGCTCCCCGATAGGGATGCAGGTTGATGGGGATGCCGTTGGCGAAGTCGCGATAGCCGACGCGCTGGAACTCAGCCCAGAGTGCCTCCATGGCACGCCGGGCACGCTCCGGCTCAAGCAGCCCATTGGCGACGGCATCCCCGATGAGCATCGGATGGCAATAGTCGTGGGGCGTGCCATCGGGCGACCGCCACGCAATGGGCCACTCGGTTCCCTCGATGAGGAATGTGTCCTGATAGCTGACACGCAGCCGGTCGGCCCAGGCGTCCAGGTCGGCCGCCGCCATCTCCTTGTCGAAACGACGGAATCCGGCCGCGAGGTGACGGAGCGCGCCGTACAGGACCGCGTTCGACCAGCCGTCCTTCCAGCCCATCGATACGACATCCGCCCACGTCGTGCTCCACTGGTGCTCGCCGCTGACGCCCTGCCGGATGACGGCTCTCGATGAGCCCGTCGCCATCCAGGTCCCGGCGTCGCATGGCCGCGATGGCGCGCGTGATGCGCGACTCATTGGCCTCGAACCAGGCCCGATCGGTGACCGGGCCAGCAGTCGGCCCGAGGCCGTACAGCGCGTCCGCGCCCAGCATCAGGTACTCGTCCTCGATGACGAAGTCGCCCCGGCTGGTATTGCCCGAGCCGTAGCCGGGTGACCCGGTCAGCCAGCGGGCGATGGACGACTCCAGGAACCGCACCGGGTCGACGCCGTCCACGGCCGCCGGGAGCTGCCAGCGACGACGTCCGCGAGCGGGTTGAGGGTCCCCGCGCAGTGCATCGAGGCGCCGTTGTTGGAGAACGTCGCGGTATCGGCGCGGAATGCCATGCGCCGTCGCGAGGTGGCGGTCGAGCGCCCGCCGGACGACTCGGCGGGGCGCCGGGCAGCCACCGTGGCCAGGCGCGGCGTCCGGACCTCGAACCGCACCGAGCCTCTGGCCGTCGCCCGCCTCGATGCCGTAGGTGCCGTCCGGCGTGGAGCGTCTCGGCCAGCTTGACCTCCAGGGTGTTGGTGTCCAGCGGCCGCACCGAGTCGCTGCGCAGCAGCACATCGCCCGTGGCGCTCACCACGAACGAGCCATGACCCGGGAAGTGCCACGTGGCGGTGGGTCGGACGTGGCCGGTCTCGCCCTGCTCCACCACCGCGCCCGAGCACCGTGCTGGGTGCGACGCGTCGTGTCGGTGGCGATGTGCCACGCGGAGCTGTGCCACGCGACCAGGGGCCGGTCGGCGACCCGCGTCACCTCCAGGTCGATGGCCGCCTCCGTGATGGTCCAGGTGTGGCGATATCGCACCCCGCTGTCGGCAAGCGTGACGTCCTGGGTCACCTGGTTGCCGCGGACCGTGACCGAGCCACGCGCGGAGTAGCCCAGGAAGCCGGCCGGTTCGCGAGCCGTCCAGCAGCGTCAGCCGCGGACCCTGGGCGAGGTGGTACGCCTGCGGGTCGCGCAGGACCGGGTAGACACCCGCCGGGTACAGCCCGGTGCGCACGATGTCCATGCTCCGTGGCTGCTGGAGCAGGTCCCGGTGGGTCCGACCGTTGCCATCGGCATCGACCGCGAGATAGCGGCAAGCGTGGCGCTTCGCAGCCGGAAGCCGATCTCCAGGAAGCGCGTCCGGAAGCGGACCTGGTCATGGGTGCGCGTGACGTGGACGCCCGGGAGCGGGCTCGGTGGTCGGCCGCATCGTCCACCGTGTCCAGCAGCGCGAAGTCCGGCCGCTGCCATGGCACGGTCGCCTCGCCATCGAGGATGAGCCCGGTCCGTGCCAGGTTCCACGACGGCCACTCGCGGTCGATGAACGCCTCGTCGATGATCGCCACCACCAGCTCCGACTCCAGCGGCACGTCGTGCCAGATGACCTCGTCGGGAGCCGGCAGATGATCGGTCCGCCACGCGCCGACCTCCGCCAGGCGACCGTCCTGGAGTGCCAGCAGCCGCACCATCGCGGGCGCGTCGAACTCGTGGCTGCTGGCGCACTTGTGGTAGCCGACCCCGCGCCGGACACCCAGGCGCCGGATCCGGAGCGGCCCCGACACGCCCTGGACGGCGCGCGCATGGACGATCCGCCGGCCCGGCTCGTCATCGGGTCGGTCCGCCCACATCGGAGCGACCGGTGACTCGCACCGGCGATGCCTCCGCCAGCTCCCAGTCGGGCACCGCGAGCGGGTGGTCGAACAGGTTGCCCGTCCTGGGTCGCAGCGTCACGGTCCGAGTCATCCCTTGATCGAGCCTCCGAATATCTCCGTCTTGAGCCAGCGCTGCGCGACCAGGAACAGCACGAAGATGGGCAGCGCCACGATGATGGCCGCGGCGGCGGTCAGCGGCCCACCCACCCGGAACTGGGTCGAGAATGACGCGATGGCCGTCATCGCCGTCCGCGTGTCGCCACCCGGCAGCATGATCAGGCCCAGCAGCACCTCGCTCCATTGCAGGAACACGTTGAGCACGAAGCCGACCGCGATGGCCGGTCCCGCGAGCGGCAGCGCGATGCGCCGGAACGACTGGATCGACGGACGCGCCATCGAGCGAGGCCGCCTCCAGCAGGTCGCCCGGCAGGTCCCGGAAGTAGCTGAAGAAGAACAGGCTGCTCCAGCTCGCGAAGAACGCGCCGTAGACGAGGCCAGGCCCCAGAAGCTGTCCACGTACGAGAAGCCGAACAGGTTCCGGAGCTGTAGCGCCTGGTCGAACTGGGGGATGACCAACGCCGCGATGGGGATCGTCAGGCCGCCCACGGCGATGGCGATGAGCAGTCGTCGGCCTGGCACCGCCAGCTTGGCGAACGCGTAACCGGCCAGGACACCCAGGATGGTCGCTATGGCCGCACCCGGCAGGGTGATGGCCAGCGAGTCGCGGATGGCGCCGCCCAGGTCCACGCCGGTCCACGCGTTCGCGAAGTTGTCCAGCGTGAACGTGCCGCCGATGCCCGGAGGGTCGGCCAGGAAGCCCTGGTCGGTCTTGAGTGCCATGCGGACCACCCACAGCATCGGGAACAGCACCGCGACGCAGGCGACGATCATCACCAGCCGTGCGCTCCAGCGCATCCGGGTGCTCTCCCTCATCGGCGTCGCCTCACCACTCGTCCGTGCCGCGGATGCGCCGGTACAGCAGCTGGGTGGCCAGCAGCACGCACACCACGAGCACGCCGATGACGGCCATGGCCGAGGCGAGACCCAGGCGGCTCGTCTGGACACCCGACCGATAGACCTGGTAGTCGAGCGTCACCGACGCCGTGCCGGGACCTCCCTGGGTGAGACCCAGGATCCAGGGAAAGAACGAGGTGACGGTGCCGATGGTCAGCAGCAGCAGCCAGAACCGGGTCACCGGCGCGAGGGCCGGCCGGTAGATGTGCCACACCAACTGGCGCCATCGGGCGCCGTCCACGAGCGCCGCCTCGACGTAGTCGCGGGACAGCGAAGACAGGCCCGCCGAGTAGAGCAGCACGCCGGTCCCCATGGTCGCCCACGCGATGACGCGATGACCGATGGCAGGACCCACGTCTCCGACGACAGCCAGGATTGCGACAGGATGCCAAGGCCGAGGCACGCAGCGCCTCGTTGATGGGTCCCTGCTCCGCGAGCACCAATCGGAACGCGCGACCGACGATGAGCGCCGGCAGGAGCGCCGGCAGGAACAGGATGGCCCGCACCAGGTTGGCGGAGCGGCGACCGAAGATGATGACCGCGAGCACGAACGGCAGGCCCACCCACAGGAACAACCCAGGGTGAGCACGATGGTGTTGCTGATCGCGCGATGGAAGTCGGGCCAGTCGAACAGGAAGCCGGAAGTTGTCCAGCCCGACCCACTGCGCGGGTCGCAGGCCGTTGTACTCCGTGAACGCGTAGATAGCCCAGCCGCGCGATGGGCGCGTACACGAACGCCAGCACCAGGACCACGAGCGGCAGCACGAACAGCGTCCCGTCGAGGAAGGGACGCCAGCGCGCCAGATGTGCGCCGGGCCGGCCACTCCACGAGGGAGTGACCGGCCCGGACAGCCGCGTCAAGGAGTCAACCCGAGGTGATCGGGTCAGCTACCCTGCTGCGCCTGGAGCCCTGTGAGGAAGCCCGCCAGGTCGCCGGACACGATGGCCTGCGTCAGCTTCTGGAACGCCTCGCCCGTAGCGGCGGCGCTGAACTGGTTCTGGATGACGTCGGTCGCACCACGTGCGTCGACGACGCGCCTGGATGGCCTGCGCGCCGGCGCTCCGTACTGCGCGAGGTCGACGTCGCCGCGGTTGGGGAACTGGCCGCTCTGGGCGAGCAGGATCGACTGGCCTTCCTTGCCGGCCAGGAACGAGATGAACGCCTTGGCCAGCTCCGGGTTCTTGGACGCGGCATTGATGCCGTAGATGAGGGTCGGGTTGAAGAACTGGCCGTCGCTGGTGGCATCCGTCACGCTTGGGAGCGCCGAACACGCCGTAGCCGTCGGGTCCGATGCGCCGACGTGTCCCACTGCTTCCAGTTGGCGATCGAGGTGATGACGCCCGGGATCATGGCCACCTTGCCGTCGCCGAACAGGGCCGCCATGTCCGTGAACGTCTTGTCGCGCGTAGTCCGTGTTCCAGTAGCCGGCTTGCGAACATCTCCTGGACGGGCGCGAGCGAGGCCAGCACGCGCGGGTCATCGAGCGGGATCGCGCCCGAGCGGATGCCGCAGGACCTCTTCCGGGGTGAAGTACTGGGGCGAGAAGGACGACCACGCCCACCAGGGCAGGACCGAGTCGGCTCCCGAGGATGCGACCGGGCGTGATGCCCGCGGCCTTGAGCGCGTCGGCCGCGGCCACGAACTCGTCCCATGTCGTGGGCGGCTTCTCGGGATCGAGGCCGGCCTGCTTGAACAGGGCCTTGTTGTAGTACCAGATGACACCCTGGCCACCGATGGGCACGCCCGCGAACGTGTCGGGTCGGCCGGGTCGATGACGCCGCCGGCCCAGCCGGTGAGCTCGTCGCCCAGGGCGCCCCAGTCGGCCTGCGTCGTGGCGGCGAGGGCCTCGAACACGGGCGCGTGGTTGTGGCCCGGCAGCATCTCCACGATGTCACCGAGGGTGCCCGCGCGGGCACGGGTGGTGGCCGCCGACACGAAGTCCGCGAAGGGCACGCGTCGAACGTGATGTTGGTGCCCGGGTTCTGGGCCTGGAACGACTGGCGCGCGGTCTCGAAGCCAAGCCCAGGCCGGCCTTCAGGTCGGCGCGTCCCAGCCGAAGAAGGAGGCGTCACCGGTGACGGCCCCGGGCGCGGCCGGCGTGCTCGGGGACTGCGCCTGGACCGCGCCGGCGCCGACCGTGCCGACGAGGAGCGCGGAGATGGCGAGCGTGCTCAGGGCACGATGTCGACGAGTGGTGCGCGAGCGGGCCTGGCCCGCGTCGTCGCTGCTGCCGTGGGGCATGCCTGCGATTCCCTCCTGCGGGTCCCTGCGAATCTGCGCTGGAACCGATACCAGCCAACGATACCATCGCGCACCACTGCCTGTTCGTGGCGTGCATCCCAAGGGGCGGCCACTCAGCCTCGCGCGGCTGCGACTGCGGCCCATCGCGCGGCTGCGGCTGCAGGCCATCGGCGTGTTCCTGTCGATCATGCATGTGAGGGATGTTCGGCGGGGTCACTGATGAAATCGGGGTCCATCAGACCGAGACACAACCATGGATCCGGCCAGGCAGTCGCTCGGTGCATGGGTGACGGAATCAGACGGCACACGGTGACCATCCGAGGAGCACGAACGCGCCCAAGAACCCGGGCATGCATAGGTGGCAGGAACGGCCGCGGGCTGGCAGGATCGCCACGGCCCGGAGGCCTGGCAGGAATCGCCACGGCCCCGGAGACCCCGCGCAGGAACCGCCAGGTTAGAAGACCGCTCTGACAGGCCGTCTCGCGCGGTGCTGACGGCCGGCATCGATGGCCTGCGCTGATGGCCGGCATCGTGGCCTGCGCCGATGGCCGGCATCGATGGCCTGCGCCCATACCTGTGCGGCAGGCCGAGCCACCCGCCCCGGTTCAGGTCATCATCTGTATCTCGCATCGATGGAGGGCACGTGAAGGTCGGCGTCTTGCTGCCGATGGGCAATCATGGATCCGCGCCCGAGCCATGGCCGGACGTCCTTGCGTACGCCCAGCGCGCGGAGGCCCTCGGGCTCGATTCGCTGTGGATCGTCGATCACGTGCTGTTCCGCTTCCCCGGTGGGCCGGAACGTGGCATCCATGAGGCGTGGAGCGTGCTCGCCGCACTCGCCGCAGCCACCAGCCGGATCGGCCTCGGGACGCTGGTGCTGGGCCTGCGGATGCGCAACCCTGCACTACTGGCGAAGATGGCCGCCACGACCGACGAGATCAGCGGCGGCCGACTGACGCTCGGCGTCGGCGCTGGCTGGCACGACCCCGAGTACAGCGCCTTCGGATACCCGCTCGATCATCGGCTGGGACGGACGGAGGAGGCGTTCGAGCTGCTGGTGCGACTGGTCAAGGATGGCCGCGCCACCATCGATGGTCAGTGGGTTCGAGCCGACGATGCCGCGATCCTGCCCCCGGGGCGGTCATCGATGCGCATCCTGTCCGCCGGCCGTGGTCCGCGGATGTTGGGCATGGTCGCGCGCCTGGCCGATGCGGCGAACGTGGCCTGGATGGGCCGGCCAACGGATCCGGTCCTGGTGGAGCGCATGGCGGCGCTCGATCGAGGATGCGAGGCGATCGGCCGTGACCCGCTCACCCTGGAGCGGACCGTGGGCGTGAGCATCCGTTATCCGGACGCCGTCACGGATGGGCCCAGCCCCGATCGGTCGAAGAATCTGGATGGGGCGCTCGACTCAGCGTTGCCGGTCGCTGATGGTCTCCGTGCGTTCGCGGACGCCGGCTACCCCGAGGTCATGGTCTGGCCCGAACCCACCAACATCGCGGCACTCGAACGCCTGGCCGAATCGGTGGCCCTCATCCGATAGGCGGTCGGGAACCGTCCGTGACGCTCCCGACCCGGTGCGTTCGCATTGCGAACATATGTGCGCCGGACGAACGACGGCTCGACAGACGGACTATCCTCCATCGAGTCAGACCGGTGCCCATTCGGTTGCGAAGCGGACGCCGCAGGTATGCCGAGTCGAGGGCGGGATGGCCACACGGGCTCAGGACTTCACGCGTACCGTGCGGGCGGCGCGCGAGACGTTCCTTGCGACGGGCCACACCGACTTGCCCGTGCGCCGCGAGATCCAGGCTTCGTGGCGGCGCAGCCAGGTCAGTGGGGTGCAGCCAGAGCAGCGTCAGCTGTCGGATGTCCGCGCCCTCGTCGAGCGCAACGGCCGGCTGTATGTCGCGGCGAGGCCCGTGCTCGAGGACTTCGCGGCACGCCTGGGTGACACGTCGACAAGCATCCTGCTCGCGGACCGTCAGGCCCGGGTCATCACGCGGTGGGTCGGTGACACCGGCCTCCGCCGCAAGCTCGATCAGGCCAACTCGGTACGGGGCGCTTCCCTGCACGAGGACGTCGTTGGCACCAACGGTCTGGGTTCGGTGCTCGCAGAGGGTCGACCGGTCAAGGTTGCTGGGCCGGAGCACTTCATCGAGGGATTCCAGGGCTTCACGTGTGTGGGCGCACCCGTCAGGAACCCGCTCAGCGGCCGGATCGAGGGCATCGTGACCCTTGCCGTCCGTTACGAAGACTCGAACGAGTTGCTGTTCCCGATGGTCATGCAGGTGACCGAGGATATCCAGCAGCGCATGCTGCTCCAGGCAACAGCGCGAGAGCGGATGCTGCTGGATACGTTCCTGTCGGTGGCGCGTCGCTCGACGCGCCCCGTGGTGTCAGTGAGCGACCAGATCATCATCACCAATCCGGCGGCTGCGCGGCTGCTGGATGGCGTCGATCATGCCCTGCTCTGGGAGTTCGCCGCGCAAGCCACGGCAGGGCATCCCACCGCCTCGGCGGAGTTGCCGTTGTCGGATGGTGAGGTGGTGTCGGCACGATTGCGGACCGTGGACGATGGCCAGTCCGTGTTCGGTGCCGTCATCGAGATCGACGCGGTGCGCGATCGTCCGCATCGTCCCGACCAGGCCGCCGGGTCGGGACAGCTGTCAGGTCTCGCGGGCGGCTCGCAGGCGTGGCGTCGCGCCAGCGCCATTGCCGTGCGCTTCGCCGCGACGGAGCTGCCGATGCTCGTTATCGGCGAGCGGGGCGTGGGCAAGCTGGCGCTACTGGAGGCTGCCTTCTCGGGGCACGTGCCGGCCGACGAGCTCGTCATCGTCGATGGCGGCCTGGAGCCTGCGCTTGGCGCAACCGCATGGCTGGCCACGGTACAGGCGGGAGCGTACGAACGGCGAGTGCTCGTCGTCCGCCACATCGAGGCACTCAGCGACGCGGCTGCCCGGGGACTGGCGGGTATCCTCGACGCCCTCCCCCGGGCGAGCACGGCGCGCCTGGTCGGGACCCTGACCAGCGACGCCGTCGAGCGGCGGCCGGCCGTGCAGGCGCTCATCGATCGGCTTGGCGTCGCGCGTATCGAGGTCCCGGCACTCCGTCAGCGACCGGAGGACCTGCCCCACCTGCTGCGCGTGCTCTGGCACCGACATGCCGGAGGCCGGCCGATGCCTCGGTGGAGCGCGGACGCGATGTACGCGCTCGCACGTCACGACTGGCCCGGCAACGTCCGCGAGCTCGATAGTGTGGTACAGCGCATCGCCGCCGATGGCCCGGTCGGCGAGATCCGCCCCGACGACCTGCCCGATGAGATCCCGCGACAGCCGTTGCGCGCAGGCCTGTCCCGCCTGGAGCAACTGGAGGCTGTGGCGATCCGAAGCGCCCTTGCGGCACATGCTGGCAACAAGCACCGTGCGGCGCGAGAACTGGGCATCTCACGCTCGACCCTATACCGGAAGTTGGAGGCTCTGGCCCCGGGTCAGCCGTAGGCTCTCAGGCGGCGCCAGGCGGCGGACGGACCTCGGACTCTGACCCGACATCGGTCGGTGGGCCGCTCGCAACCGGCGTCCCACCCGGGATCGGTGGACTACCGCCTACTGGCGTCCCGCCCGGGATCGGAGGACCGCTTGTGATCGGCGTGCCGCCGGACGGTGGCCCGGAGGACACCAGGGATCGCAACCGATGCCACGGGACGCTCCGCAGACCCACGACGAGCACGATGGCGAGGGCCTGGACCACCTGCTGCAGCGAGTTCGGGAGGCCCACGCCAAGGACGATGGCGCTCAGCTGCGACAGGAACAGCGCGCCACCGACGGTGGCGATGAATGACCCGATGCCGCCGCCAAGGGCGGTGCCACCCAGCACGACGGCGGCGACCGTGCCGAGGAGGTACTGGGCGCCGCTGAAGATCGGCGGCGTCTTGATGAACGAGGCGAGGAAGATGCCCGCCAGTCCGTAGAACAGGCTGGCCATCGACATACGTGCCGACCACGTATCGCTCCACCGGGATGCCCGACGGTCCGGGCCGCGCGGGGATTGGTGCCGGCGGCCACGAATCGACGTCCCAACACCGAGTAACGCAGCAGGGCCTGGGCGATCAGCACCAGCGACGACCAGCACGACCACCATGTTGGGCACCAGTCCGAACGGCCTTGCCCAAGGCGAACTGGTTCATGTTGTCCGGTGCGCCTGTGGGGAAGCCGCCGGAGTACCAGTTGGTGAACGCCAGCAGCAGCGCGTTGGTGCCCAGCGTGGCGACGAGCGGCGTCACGTGGAAGCGGGTCACCGCGATGCCCGCGACGAGACCCGCGACGGCCACCACCGCGAACGCGAGGAGGATGCCCTGCGACGACCTGGTCGTCCCGAACGTTGGCCGTCTTGGTGAACGCGACTGCGGCGGCCGCGACGGCGCCCGGCACGGACAGGTCGAGGCCTCGCTGCATGACGACCATCGTCTGGCCGAGCGAGGCGATGGCGAGGATGGCGAAGAACGGCAGCATCGAGTAGATGGAGCTGGACGACAGGGTGTTGGGGTTCAACAGGAAGCCGACCGCGAACAGGGCGACCGTGCCCAGCCAGATGCCGCTGAAGCGCGGCAGGGTCAACGACCTCACGCTCGCACCTTCGTCTCTCGCGCCGTCGAGTAGATGGCCGCGGCGACCAGCGTCAGCACGCCCAGCAACAGGTACGTCGCGGACGAATCGAGCTTGAGGAAGCTGGTCACGGTGTTGATCTGCTGGAGCACGGCCGCGCCCAGCAGGGTCGCGATGAACGACCCACGACCACCGTAGATGCTCGCGCCGCCCAGGACGACCGCCGTGATGCTCGACAGCGTGTAGCTGACGCCCGGACGCGGGGTCACCGACGCCGATCTGGGCCATCAGCAGGAAGGCCGCGAGGACGACGATGAGCGAGCACAGGACGTAGGCGCCGATGATGATCCGGTCGACCCGGATGCCCGAGGCGCGCGCGCCGCCCGCTCGCTCGAACCGACGGCTCGTATCTCCAGGCCCCACTGGCGTCCGCCGGAGCGCCGTACTCCAGGCAACAGCGACCAGCGCGATGGTCGCGAGCAGGACGACCGGGCACGAAGCTGATGCTTGAACTTGATGAGGTCCGTGACGCCGCGCTGGATCTGGCCGCTCGGCGTGGTGCGGAAGAACAGCGACAGGCCCTGGAGCCCGATGAAGGTCGCGAGGGTCACCACGACCGGCGGGATATGCGCCTTGCGCACCATGCAGGCCGTTGAACAGTCCGACGGCGAGCGCGGCGATGGTGATGGCCGCGATGCCCACGACGGTGCCCGCCGGCCCGGTGATGCCGAAGATCTTGTCCGGCTTGTCCACGATGAAGAACGAGGCGACGACGACCAGGAATCCGGTCAGCGGTCCCGACCGACAGGTCGATGCCACCGGTCAGCATCACCACGAGCTGGGCCACGCGACACCAGGGCCAGCGCGCGTCAGCAGCTGGAACACGCCGGCGAAGTTGCGCTCGGTGAGATAGAACGGGTTGACCACGGCGGCCACGGCGCCGAGCGCGATCAGGACCAGCAGCAGCACCAGGGCCGGGCCGTAGTCACCGCGCATGAAATGCGCGAACGCGCGCGGACCGGGATGCGCGCTGCTCCTCGCGCGATGTCCTGCCGCTCCCGGAGCTGGGTGGCGGTGAGGGCCGCCTCCTGGATGTTGTGCTCCGTGACCTGGTCGCCCGCGCAGCTCCTTGACCACGTGGCCGCGCGAGAAGATGAGCACCCGGTCGCAGAGGCCTTCGAGCTCGATCTCGTCGGTGGACACCACCACGACACCGGCGCCCTGGTCGGCACCGCTGCGCAGGATGCGATAGATCTCGACGCGCGCGCCCGCATCGACGCCCTGGGTGGGTTCCTCCGCGAGCAGCACGCGCGGCTCCGCCAGCGCCTGCCGAGCCAGCATCACCTTCTGCTGGTTGCCGCCAGACAGGGCGCGGATGAGCGTCTCGGACGATGGGGTCTTGATGCTCAGCGACGTCCATCTGGCCGCCGACCGCCGTGCGCTCCGCCCCACGCTGCACGAAGCCCAGGTTCGCGAAGCGTCGCAGCGACGACGAGCGCCATGTTCTCGCGCACGGACAGCTCGAGCAGCAGTGCCTCGGTCTGGCGGTCCTGGGGCAGATAGCCGATGCCGGCGGCGCGCGAGTCGATGGGGTCGTTCGAGCCGGACGCGCCGATCGCCGACCAGGATCGAACCCGTCGAGGGCGCCATGCCGGCCAGCGCCCGCAGGAAGTCCCGCTGGCCGTTGCCCTCGACGCCCGCGAGGCCGACGACCTCGCCCGGGCTCGACCGTCAGCGACACGCCGCTGAAGCCGTCGCCCGCTCAGGGCGTCCACGACCAGGAGCGGCTCGATGCGCTCAGCGCCTCGGGGTCGCCGGGCGCGCGCTTGGGCGGGAAGACCTTCTCGACGGCGCGCCCGACGATGAGCTTGACGACATCCGCCTCGGTGACGTCAGCGCGCTCGAAGGTCCCGCGCGTCTGGCCGTCGCGCAGGACCGTGACGCGGTCTGCGATGCGCAGCACCTCGGGGATGCGGTGCGAGATGTAGACGACCGCGCCGCCGCGCTCCCGGACGTGCGCGAACGAAGCCGAAGAGCTGCTCGATCTCGGGCGCGGTCAGGTGCTCGGTCGGCTCGTCGAGGACGAGCACCTGCGGGCTCGAGCGCGAGCGCCTTGGCGATCTCGATGATGAAGCGACGATGCATCGACAGGTCGCGCGACGCGGGCGTCCGGGTCGATGGGGACCTGCCAGGGAGCGAGGCATCGGCGGCCCATGCTCCCGGCGGCGCCGATGCCGCCCGTGAGGCTCGGGCGAACGCCGAGCCACATGTTCTCGGCGACCGACAGGTCCGGCAGCAGCGCCGGGTCCTGTCGGACGATGGCGAGACCCAGCCGCGGCCGCGGTGAGCGGTGTGGGGTCGGTCATGGGTGCGCCGCCGATCTCGACCTCCCCCGCGTCGGGGATGATCGATCCGGCGGCGACGCCCATCAACGTGGACTTGCCCGCGCCATTGCCACCCACCAGGGCGTGGATCTCGCCGGCGGACACCTCGAAGGTGACATCGCGCAGCGCGACCACGCCCGGGAAGGTCTTGGTGACCCCGGTGAGCGACAGGACGACGCGGGGCTGGTCCATGCGCTTATCGCGCCCGAACGGAGTACCCGGTCAGGGCTTGACGGTAGGCGAGGCACCGCCGCGGCGCCGAACAGCGCCTTGAGCTGGTCGGTGCGTCAGCTGCGACGAGAGGATCGCGTCCGGCGGGAGGCTCGGATCGCACTTCGGGGCGAGCGCCGGATCGGTCGAGGTCGAGTCCTCGGACAGGTCCAGCTTGATGATCTGCGGCTCCGGGTTCTGGATGCCGTTGTAGTCGGCCAGCGCGCGGCGCAGGGCGACACGGGAGATCCAGTTGCGGGACGAGACCGTGCCGATCTGGTACTTGGTCTCCTTGGGATCGCGGTTCACCCACAGGCAGGCGAACTCGTTGGAGTCGTTCGCCGACCACGGGCGGGATCGGGCGATTGGCCGCCTGGAAGGCACGGATGCCACCGACCGAGCCGCCGCCGTAGTCGGAGACGATGCCGTCGATCGATCGGATACTGGGTCAGCAGACCGGCCACGACCTCCTGGGTCTTGCCGGGCTCCCAGTTGGTGACGACGAACGTGTCACCGATGCCCGGGTCCAGGTTGAGCAGGTGGACGTCCGGGTGCTTGGCGGCCTCCGCCTTGACCTGGTCGTACGACGAACTGGCTGTAGCCGTTGCCGGGCTGGCCGCCGAGGAACACGAGGTTGCCCTTCTCGCCCATGGCCTTGATGGTCCACTGCGGCGAGTGACTGGCCGTAGGCGACGCCGTCCTCGCGGACCCAGTCGGTGACGCCGTCACCGGGGGTCGCCCCGGTCGGCGGCGCGATGTAGGGCACGATGCTGACGCCAGCCTCCATCGCGTCGCGATACGCGGGTGCCATGGCATCCGCCGCATCGGCGAAGCCGATGATGACCTTGTAGTCCTGGGCGACGAGTCCCTGGAGATCGGAGATCGTCTTCTGGGCGTCGCCCTGGCCGTCGGTGTACGTGAATTCGATGTTGGGGCACTTGCTGGCCTCGTCCTCGGCCTCGGCACGCGTGATCTTGCGCCAGGAGTTGCCACCAAAGCCGTCGTTCATGCCGACCTTGATGGGCTCGGTGCCGCAGAACGGCGCGATGTCGACCAGGTCCGCGACCGTTCCCTCTCGGTCGAAGGTGTGGTTGTAGTCCATCGGCGGGGGATTGCGCGACAGCCACCGCGCCTCCCGCGACCAGGCTGCTGGCCACGAGCCCCAACGTCACACCGAGTGACGTGAGCTGGGCTCGTGAACCCTGTTGACCCTTCACTCGAACGCTCCTCCTCTATGTCAGACCGTACGACCGGATGGCCGCACGTCGGTCCTCTCGTGCCCTTCGACACGAGCTGCGCACTCAGTTGGAGCGCGCTGATACCGCCATCGATGAACAGCCCCGTGCCCGTGATGTAGCTGGCCTCGTCGCTGACGAGGAACAGCACGCCATTGGCGATGTCTCGGGGCTGACCTGCGCGACCCACCTTGTGCGGGCCGCCTGAACCGTCCGCGGAGCGCTGACGCCACCTGAGTGACGCTTCCACGTATCCGGGATGGACCGAATTGACCCTGATGTTGTCAGCGATGAGGGACACGGCGGCGCTCCGGGTGAGGAGCGTCACGGCACCCTTGGTGGCCTGGAGGGCGACAGCGCTCGCCACCGCCACGGAACCAAGCATCGACGAGACGTTGACGATCGCTCCTCCTCCCACCTTGCGCATCTCCGGGATGACCGATCGCATCCCCAGGAAGACGCCCGTCTCATTCATCGAGATGTACGTGTTCCAATCCTCCAGGCTGCAGGCGTCCAGCGTCGCATCGCGACACTCTGTCGCGTTGTTGACCAGGATGTCCAGCCGCCCGTGCCGATCGATGGTATCGGCCACGATGCACGCCCATGACGCCTCGTCGGTCACATCCAGCCGATGGAAGGTGATGTCCGGGCCCGCGAACGGCGCCACGGGCTCGAGGTTGTCGCCGACCATCACCGCCGCACCGTCCTCAGCGAGCCGCTCGGCGCAGGCCCGACCGATGCCCCTCGTGCCACTCGTGACGATGGCCACCTTGCCTGCGACTCGCATGACCCGGCCTCCGGGTCCCGGCCGTCAGCCCGCCTGTGCGGCGACCCGGCCGGTACGCACCGGCTCCTTGTCCGCTGCGTTGGCAGCCAGGTAGGCGAACGCGAGGATCGGTCCCAGCGTGGCACCACCCGCCCAGTAGGCCTGCGCCGAGGCCGAGGCGACGCAGTTGCCGACGCCGTACAGGCCCGGGATCGGCTGGTCCTGTCGTCCACGACCTGGCCGTGGCGGTTGGTCTTGGGGCCGCCCTTGGTGTCGAGCGTGCCGCCGGTCACCAGCGCGGCGTAGTACGGGCCCGTGCTCCGAGATGGGGAACATGGTCGGGTTGGTGCGTCCCGGCTCTTCCCGGACGTTGCCGTTGAACAGCTGCTGGACGGGCTCGCTCGCCGCGATGGAAGTCGTCGTCCACGCCCGTGCGCGGCGCAGCACGTTGAAGCGCGCGACGCTGGCCTTGAGGTTGGCCACGAAGTCGGCGGTCAGCTTGAGGCCACCCGTCACGTGCTCGTACTGCGCGAGTCGGGCGGCGATGTTGTCGGCCAGCTCATCCAGGGTGGCGCCCTTGATGACGTGGGAGTCGTCCTCGGTGGCGGGCACGATGAGGCGTCCGTACTCGTCCGACGCGGAGTGGTCCTGCGCAGCGCTGGTCCCAGACCTGGATCTGGACCAGGTTGGGGTACTCGCCGGCGACGCCGTCCCAGGTGAAGAACGTCTGCGCCAGCTCGTTGTACTGGAGCTTCTCGTTGACGGTGCGGCGCCCGGTCTTGTTGACCCAGATCATCGAGTCGCCGGCGACCGAGAACATGCCGATGAGGCTGGGGTCCTTCTTGACCGCCTTCTCCAGGGAGATGGGGCACATCCAGGCGTAGTTCATGTTGCGCAGCTGCGCGCCGAGCGCCGACGCGATGTACACGAAGTCGCCCTCGTTGGTGACGGCGGCGCAACCGCCATAGACGGGCACGTTCAGGAAGTTGCGCCGCAGCTCGACGTTGTGCGTGAAGCCGCCGGTGGCGAAGATGACGGCCTTGCGGGCGCCGATGGTGACGCGGCTGCCGTCCGCGCGGGTGGCCTCCACGCCGACCACGCGCGCCGTCCGCCATCGGTCAGGGCTCGCTGGACGCGATGGCTGGTGAGGACCTCCACGCCGTCGCGTGCCGCGGCGGCAGTGAAGCGGCGGACCGCCACCTCGCCACCATCGGACATGGTGGGGCGGGCACCTTCCGGCAGGAGCACGCGACCGTATGGCGCCTTGTCCTCCGGCAGCTCGGACCAGTAGTCGGGCACGCCGGCGCAGTGGATGTACGGCAGCGTGTCCTTCTGCGCCAGCAGCTCCGTGGCTGCCGAGGCGTTGTCGTAGATGGCCTCGCACAGGTCGTAGTCCCAGGCCGACAGGCCCGAGGGTCGGGCTGTCGGGGTCGTACGAGCGTCGGTCGCGACGAGGCGCGCCACGTAGCGCAGGAAGTCCGCGCGTGGGTCGGCCATGCCGGCGGCCTGCATCGCGGCGTTGTTGGGCACCCAGTACCAGAAGGCGGCCTTCTTGGCGGTGCCGCCCACCTCGGGCGCCTTCTCGAGGAGCACCACCTCATTGCCCAGCCAGCGCGAGAAGAGCGCGGCCGGGAAGCCGCCGCCGCCGGCCCCGACGACCACCACGTCCACCTCGCGGTCGACGCTGCCGCCCGACCCGGGCGCAGCTGACTCACGCGGCGCGATCGATCCGGTCATGGACTGGTCCTCCTCATCGCTGGTCTCGCCGGACGCCCGCGTGCGGCCGGGGTGCGGCCGACGTTCATCGATGGTCCTCGAAGATCTCCAGCAGGACCCCGTCGGGGTCAGGAAAGTAGGCGAACGCACAACCAACGAGCGGGCCCGACGTGATGTGCAGTGGACGGCCATTGAATACCACGCCGCGCGCGCTGAGCTCTGCGTATGCGGTCTCGATGTCATCGACCCGGAAGCACAGATGGGTGCGCCCGGTGTCATTGATGGCGCCGTCGTTCGGCGCAGGCGCAGGCTGCCGGTACTGGATGAGCTCGAAGTAGCCGTCGCCCAGCCGGAACATCCCGAACCGCAGGTGCACGTCGTGGAGCCGCGTGTTCTGGTCGAGCTCCTCGCCGTAGGCGTCGCCATCCTGGAACAGCAGCTCCAGGCCCAGGGTGTCGCGGTAGAAGGCGACCGACCGGTCCCAGTCGCTCACGTTCACCGCGGCATGGTGCATGCCGAGCAGGGGCGTGCTCACGGCCGACGCACCTGCGTCCGGAGGGTGGCCGGAGCCTGGTCGCGACCTTCGACCATTTCGGTTCGCATGTCGGCGGACCATACGGGATGGTCGGCGCTACGCGGCGTCCCATTTCGGGACACCACCTCAGCTGATGCGCAGGACCGCCGCCGCCAGCTGCTCCAGGTTCCGAACCTCGAACACGCCGTCGAGGTAGGGGCGGTACACGGAAACGATGGAATCGGCCGTGTCCCACTCCGCCGCCGGCTCCGGGTTCAGGAGGTAGACCCGGCGCACTCGCGCGTGCAGAGCGCGCAGCGCCTCGGCGCGGGCCGGCCGCATGTTGCTCCGGGCGTCGCCCGTGATGATGAGCGTGGAGCGGGAGTCCAGCGCGGAACCGTGCCGCTCCGAGAACCGTTCCAGGACAGCCCCGTAGTCGCTGTGACCGTCGCCGGCGACGACATCGGCACGATAGAGCACGTGGCGCACCTCGAGGAACGACGCCACGTCCTTGAGGTGATCGGTGACCTCGTCCACTCCATCCACGAACGCGAATGAGCGCATCCGCGGGAACTCGCGGGTCATCGCCTGCAGGAGGGTGAGGGTGAACGAGGCGAACTCGGCCACGGAGCCCGACACGTCACACAGCAGGTACAGGTCGGGCCGTGTGACACGAGGTCGCCGGAAGACGGGGTCGATGGGCACGCCGCCGCGTGCCGAGCGAGCGCCGCACGGTCCGGCGGATGTCCAGCCGGCCCTGGCTGCGGCGGCGACGGCGCCGCGCCACTCGCGTCGCAAGGGCGCGCGCCAGCGGTCGGATCTCCTCGCGCATCAGGGCCAGTTGGCGAGGTGACGCACCCTGGAAGTCGATGTCCTCGATGGCCAGGTGGCTGATCGCCTGGGCCGCATCGGCGGCACCGCGCAACTCGGCCATGTGGGCCCGCACCTGCTCCGCGAGCAGGCGCTTGAACGCCTCGATGCGCTCCGCCAGCTCCGCGCTGAAGCGACGCTGACCGAGTTCGTCCTGGGCGCCTTCCGCGCGGTCCAGCCTTGAGGGCGTCGGCCATCAGCCGCGATAGCTCGAGGGCCCGCATCACGCGATACAGGAAGTAGCGCTCCGTCGCGTCGGCCTGGGACCCGATGCCGCCGTATCGCATCACGGCCATATCGGCAAGCTCACGCAGGCGCTCGCTGTCCCCGCGTCGAAGCGCGTCGAGTAATGCCTCCAGCAGTTCCGTCGACGCTTCGGGGTCATCGCCGGACGCCAGCCCAGCGTGCCGATCGAGACTGGTGGCGATGTCCGGTCGTCGGCGCTGGCGCCGGTCCCGGGGCTCCCGGCTCCGCTCCAGCGCGCGACCGGCGCCCTGCGGCCGCGTCGGACCGCGAAATGGAGCTCGAACAGGGTGTCGAACGCAGCCTCGTCCTCCGCCCGCTTGACGAGCGTCGCTCGCAGCGACCCGCGGACATGCTCGCGATCGACGATCTCGACCGGTCCCGCAGCGCGACCGCAGCATCGATGACCTCGGACGCCGACACCGGCACGCCAGCCTCGCGCAGCGAATGGGTCAGCCGAAGCAACGGTGTCAGGAGCGGCGAGCCAGCGGCCTCCTGTGGGCTGACGCGGTCCGCGTCCGGACCATCGACCGTCGATGGCGGACGCCGTTGCGAGGACATGCCCGTGAATGTACGGTATCGGACCTCCGATGAGTCGCCACGACCCGACCCCGTCACCCCCAGGCCGCCTCGCCCGGTTGGGTGTCATCCTGGACCTCGGAGAACCCGTCGATCGCGTACGCGGCCTGGCCATCCTGTGCGACCGTGCCGGCATCGACGCGGTGTGGCTGGCTGGCCGCGCCGACATCGGGGACCCAGGTCGATGGCCGGACCCGGGGCCAGCGGCGGCGGTGGTGGCCACGGCACTCGGCCGGGCCCGATTGGGCATGATGCTGCCGGTGATCCAACTGGTGGGTGGCTGGGGCCCGTCGCCGATGGCTGCTCCCGCTTCAGCCCAGGAGTTGGCATGTGCCGCGGGCGCACTCCCGACACTGATCGCTGGTCGTGAGGCGACGGCTTCCTACGATGGCCCGCGACCGAGCGATCTCGGTCGTGCTCGACGACGCTCGATCAGTTGGCGCCAGTGCTCGACATCGTCGATGACGTCGTGCTACCGGGCTGGCGGTTCCCCGACCTCGAGACCTCCGCCGACGAGGTCCGGGCCGAGGCCGCCGAGGCCGGACGCGACCCCGCCAGCCTGGGCGTGGCAGCGACTGGTGACGGTGTCGATCGGACGAACGGAGGCCGAGGCGCGTGTCCGAGCGGATGCGGACGCGGTCTTCGCGCAGACTCGGTCATCCAGCGGAGTGCGGCATCTTCGGGACACTCGAGGAGTGCCAGGACCGTGTCATCGCGCTGGCCCACGCCGGCATCACCGACCTTCGCTGCGTGCTGCCGGCCAGCCTCGACCTGCACGATGTCATCGCCCAGCTGACCGCAGTCACCATCGGCACGACCGACGTGCTCGTGCCGGGTGCCTTGCGCTCCCCTGCCCCGGCACCGCCAGACGGCTGGGGGGGCCGGGCGGACGTGCCACCCAGCACAGGCGTCAGCGGCGGGTCCAGGCGGCGCTGATCCGGCGCGCCGTCTCCACGACCAGCGGCAGGAAATCGGTCCGCAAGCGCGGCCGGGTCCACGCGACCCGCGTGAGCACACACGCTCAGCGATGCCGACACGCGACCTGAGGGGTCGATGATGGGTGCCGCGACCGAGCACAGGCCCTCCTCCAGCTGCTGGTCCACGATGGCCCAGCCCTGGCGGCGCACATCGGCGAGGATGGCACGCAGATCCATCTCCTCGATGACCGTCCTGTCGGTGTGACGCGTCAGCCCGCCACGGGCGAGGAACGCCTCCAGCTCCGAATCGGGCAGGTTGGCGAGCAGCACGCGGCCCTTGGACGTGGCATGCGCCGGCAGCCGCGATCCGACCGTGATGGCGAGCGTCATCAGTCGCCGCGTCTGGACACGGGCGACATACAGGATCTCGGCTCCATCGAGCACCGCCACGGAAGCGGACTCACCGGTACGTTCCGTGAGCGCCTGCAGGTAGGGCCGTGCGAAATCCCACGGGTCTGCCGGCGACAGGAACGGCTTGGCCAGGTCGGTCACCGCCGGTGTGAGCGAGAAGGCGCGCCGGTCGGCTGCGCACGTAGCCAAGCTCCTCCAGCGTGAGCAGCAGGCGTCGCGCCGTGGCACGCGTGAGGTCGGTGCGCTGTGCGACCTCGCTGATGGTCAGGGCGGGCGTGCCGGCACTGAAGGCACGCAGCACCGCCAGACCGCGCTCCAGCGACTGCACGCGCTCGGTGCGCGGACCGCTGGCAGCGCGCACCGCTGTCGTGGGTCTGGCGATCGTCTTGACACCTTCCGGAAACCCGCCCGATACTTGCGTCCGCTCTGCGTACGGATGTTCGCACCGCGAACATCGGAGACCTCAGGGCGGTATGGTACGACGCTCGTCCAGCCATCCGGCCGCGCGACGCGAACGGAGAGGATCGGAGCGACCAATGACCACCTACGAAACCAAGTTCGGCTCCCTCGACGGGTACCGGAAGGGCGGCATCGACATCATCGATGACGATCCGCGACGATATGCCTTCTCCAACGTGTTCGAGGTCGCCTCGAGCTCGCGGCCCTACGAGAAGGTCGCGGTGGGCAAGAACCGCCAGTACGTCATCGAGGCCATCCGTGCCGAGGGCACGTCGGACTGGCGGACCGCCCCTCATGACGAGTTCGCGCTGGTCATGGACGGCGAGGTCGAGATCCGGCTGCGCAAGCTCGGCGCGGACCAGGCCGCTACCGCCGAACGCGGTTCCAACGCGCTGGCCGGTGAGCCCGGCGGTCCGGCGATGGGCCATGTGGTCGCGCGTCGCGGCCACATGACGCTGCTGCCTGTCGGTGCGGCCTACCAGTTCCACGCCGATCGACCGGCGGTCATCCTGCTCCAGACCCAGGAGGGCCCGGACACCGTCTACCGCTGGACCGAGATCATCCAGACCACACCATGAGGTTCGACGCCCCGCGTTCCATCCCGAACCACGTCCGAGCGCCGGAGGAGGAACCTCGATGACCATCGCCGCACCCGTCAGCGTCCAGTCAGGAGAGGCCAACACAGCACGGCTACCGGCCTTCCGGCTGGGTGAGTTCCGCCTTCAGCCGCGACGAGTACTTCGTGTACGTCGAGTGGCCGACCGGCAAGCACGTGATGTCCGCCGACGCCTTCCTGAAGGCCCTCCAGCGCGACGTCGCGTGGCAGTTCTTCTACGGCATCGTCAACTTCGACGGCGTGGTCGGCACGGTCAACCACTACGGGACCGTGGACCTGTTCGCGGGTCGCTACAACGACGCCTACCGCAAGGCAGAGCTCGATCACTCGGAGAACTTCGGGACGCCCGCTCATCAAGGCCACGTTCGAGGCGATGCTCGACGACTGGACCAACGAGGGCTTCGACCCCTTCGCCTCGCCCACCGAGACCGGCTCCGCGTTCGGCGACAAGCACGGCGACAACCGGGCGGCCATCACGCGTCACCGCGTCACCGCGGCACGGATGGTGTCGGTGCCAGGCGACGAGGGCCTGCGGTCCGACGACAACGGCCATCCGGTCAACCGTCAGTTCGCGGACGTCGGCCAGGACGAGCCGCGAGCTGCCATCCGGAGCCCGGCTTCGAGGACGAGGTCGCGTCCTTCAACCTGTTCGCGTACCTGTCCCGTTCGCCCGTGACCTGGAACCCGTCGGTCGTGTCCGTCTGCGGTGACAGCCTGTACTGCCCGACCACCGAGGAGTACATCCTGCCCATCATCCACGGCAACGACCGCGTGGAGTGGTTCATCCAGCTGTCCGATGAGCTCATCTGGCACGTCGAGGACCGGGACACCGGTGCGGCCCGCGCCAAGGTGACGATGCGTGCCGGCGATGTCGCGGCGATGCCCGCCGACATCCGCCACCAGGGCTACGCCCCCAAGCGCGCCATGCTGCTGGTCTGGGAGAACGCCGATCCGGAGCTGCCGGGCCTCATCTCCAGCGGTCAGCTGCCCTCCGTGCCGATCCAGATCTAGCGACGATCCGGGTCCGACGTGGCCGTCGTCGCAGTGCCGCCAGCGGGCTCTGGCCATCCAGGACCGCCTGTTCATCGACGGCGAGTTCGTGGCGGCCCTGGATGGGTGCCACCTTCGAGACGCGCAACCCGCACGACGGCAGTCGGTCATCGCCAACGTGGCGCGGGCCGGCATCGCTGATGTCGACCGGGCGGTCGCGGCGGCGGCGGCAGCCTTCCCGGCTGGTCGCGCCGACCGCGGCAGCATGCGCGGTCGCATCCTGCTGCGACTCGCCGACCTGATCGAGGCCAACGCCGACGAGCTGGCGCGCCTGGAGAGCCTGGACACCGGGCATCCCATCCGCGACAGCCGCGACCTGGACGTGGTCCGCACGGCGGCCACGTTCCGCTACTTCGGTGGCATCGCGGACAAGGTCCAGGGGGACGTCATCCCGGTCGAGCCGGGCTTCCTCAACTACGTGCTGCGCGAGCCGCTGGGCGTCGTCGGCGACCATCGTCCCCTGGAACTTCCCGCTCATGTTCTGCAGCTGGAAGATGGGACCGGCCCTGGCCGCCGGCAACACCGTGGTCATGAAGCCCGCAGAGCTGACACCGCTCTCGTCACTGCGGCTGGCGGAGCTGATGCACCGAGGCGGGCGTCCCGCCGGGTGTCGTCAACATCGTGCCCGGGCCCGGGCCGCGTGGCCGGGCGAGCACCTGGCGGCGCATCGCGGATGTGCGCAAGATCGCGTTCACTGGCTCGACCGCCGTCGGGCACGTCGGATCGTGGAGCTGTCGGCGGGCAACGTGAAGCGCGTCCAGCTCGAGCTGGGCGGCAAGGGCGCCAACATCGTGTTCGCCGACGCCGACATCGAGGCGGCCGTCAACGGCTCCGCGTTCGCCATCTTCCACAACCAGGGCCAGGCGTGCATCGCCGGCTCGCGGCTGATCCTCCACGAAGTCCATCGCGGACGACTTCCTGCACGCTTCATCGCGCTCGCCGGACTCCATCCGGCTCGGCGACCCGATGGATCCCGACGACCGAGATGGGACCGCTCACGTCGGCCGGTCACCGCGACCGCGTGCTCTCGTACGTCCAGCGTTGCGCGTCGACGAGGGCGGCGAGGTGCTGACCGGCGGTGCGCCCCCGGACGACCCGGCGCTCGCCGCCGGGCTACTACATGCGGCCGACCGTCGTCCGCGCCGACCCGATCCTCCCGCGTCTGCCGGAGGAGGTCTTTGGTCCGTTCGTGACCGTGATCACCTTTCCAGTCCGACGAGGAGGCCATGGCCATCGCGAATGGCGTCGAGTACGGGCTCGGTGGCGGCCTGTGGACGCGCGACCTGTCACGCGCCCATTCGATGGCGAGCGCCATCCGGGCGGGGATGGTCTGGATCAACAGCTACAAGCGCGTCAACCCCGGCTCGCCCTTCGGTGGCATCGGGATGTCGGGCTACGGCCGCGAGATGGGCTTCGAGGCGATGCACGAATACACCGAGGCCAAGTCGGTGTGGGTCAACGTCGACGCCAACCTGCCGCCCTTCTATCCGCGCGGCTGAAGCGGCGATGCGCATGAGCCCTTCACCTACGACGCGCTCCCGGGTCGGGTGGTCTTCGGCGACGGGAGCCTTCGATCGCGCCGGGGAAGAGCTGTCAAGACTGGGTGCCGTCGCGAGCGCTGCTCATCGCCGACCGCTCGGGAGACGCCTGGGCGGAGCGGCTGCGAGCGTCGCTGGGACCCACCATCGCGGCGACCATCGACGACGTCCTGCCGCACGTGCCCATCGAGCGGGCAGAGGCGGCGCGCGAGCTGGCCCGCGACGATCGACGCTGATGCGGTCGTCACGCTCGGCGGCGGATCGGCGACCGGGCTGGGCAAGGCCGTCGCCCTCGAGCTGCCGCTGCCCATCCTGGCCATCCCGACCACATATGCTGGCTCCGAGATGACGCCCATCTGGGGTCTCACCACCGGCGTCCCGCAAGGAGACCGGGCGCGATCCGCGGGTCCAGCCTCGGACCGTGATCTACGACCCGCTGCTGACGCTGTCCCTGCCCGCCGGCCATCGCCGGACCGTCTGGCATGAACGCGATGGCCCACTGCGCCGAGGCGCTGTACGCGGACGGCGCCAACCCCGTGACCTCCCTGATGGCCGAGGAGGGCATCCGCGTGCTACGCGATGGGCTGCCCCGAGTGGTCGCCGCCCCCGACGACATCGACGCCCGCGGCCAGGTGCTTGCGGGCGCCTACCTCGCGGGCGCCTGCTTCGCCGCGGCCGGTTCGGGCATCCACCACAAGATCTGCCACGTGCTGGGTGGCGCCTACGACCTGCCCCACGCCGAGATGCACACGGTGATCCTGCCCCACGCCCTGGCCTTCAATGCTCCGGCGGTCCCCGAGGCGATGGCGCGCATGGCGGCCGCCCTCGGTGACCCGGATGTCCCGGCTGCCATCTTCGACCTCGCGGAGTCGATCGGCGCGCGCGACTCAGCCTCGCCGCCATCGGCATGCGGGAGCCGGATATCCCCGACGCGGCGGCGCTGATCGTGGCGGCCGCACCGCGCAATCCGCGGCCGGTGACAGAACCGGCCATCACGTCGCTGCTCATGGACGCCTACGCCGGTCGCCGCCCCTCGTTGGGGATCCCGGCACAGCAGGTAGTCGGCGGCTAGCACCACGCGCCGGGAGCGGCGCGTCACACCACCACCGGCCGGACGGTTCGGACGGCCACAGGCAGGAGGAGGTTCGGATGACGGAGGATCAGCATCAGCACGGCCCGGCGGACGTTGCTGGCGAGTCGGAGGACCCGGCTGCAGGGCGGCACGGTCGGACCAGTCGGCGTGGCTTCCTGAAGCTTGCCGGCGTGACCACGGCGGCAGCCGCCCTGCTGCCGACGGCTGCGGCTGCGGGCGGTCGTCCGGTCGCACGCGGGGGCGGTTCGGGCACCCTGGATGCCGACGCGCGACCCATCAAGATCGGCTATGTCAGCCCCCAGACCGGACCGTTGGCGCCATTCGGTCAGGCCGACAACTACGTGCTCGATGGCGTGCAGTCCACGTTCGCCAACGGCATCACCATCGGCGGCATGACCTATCCGGTCCAGATCATCACCAAGGACAGCCAGTCCAATCCCGATCGCGCGGCCACCGTGGCCGGCGAGCTCATCACCGACAGCGGCATCGACATCATGCTGGTGGCATCCACGCCCGAGACCACCAACCCGGTCGCCGACCAGTGCGAGGCCAATGGCGTGCCCTGCATCTCGACGGTGGCGCCGTGGCAGCCCTGGTTCTTCGGCCGCAACGGGGATCCGGCGGTCGGCTTCCAGTGGACGTACCACTTCTTCTGGGGCCTCGAGGACATCATCTCGGTGTTCCTTGACATGTGGGGCCAGGTCGACACCAACAAGATCGTCGGCGGCCTGTTCCCCAACGACGGCGACGGCAACGCCTGGGGAGACGCAGAACTCGGCTTCCCCAAGCCCCTCGACGGCCGCCGGCTACACCATGGTCGACCCGGGTCGCTATGAGAACGGCACCAGCGACTTCACGGCCCAGATCTCCGCCGTTCAAGACGGCCGGCGTGCGAGATCCTCACCGGCGTGCCCATCCCGCCCGACTTCACCAACTTCTGGACCCAGGCGGCGCAGCAGGGCTTCATGCCCAAGATCGCGTCGGTCGGCAAGGCGCTGCTGTTCCCCTCGTCGGTCGATGCGCTGGGGCCCTGGGCAAGAACCTCTCCAGCGAGTACTGGTGGGGCCCCACCAGCCCGTTCACCTCGTCCCTGACCAGCCAGACAGCCGCAGCAGCTCGCCGACGGCTACACCACCGCGACGGGCGAGCAGTGGACCCAGCCGATCGGGTTCGCGCACGCCCTGTTCGAGGTCGCCAACGACGCGCTCAAGCGCACCAGCGAACATCGACGACAAGGCCACCATCGTCGAGGCCATCAAGGCCACCAACCTGGCCACCATCGTCGGCACGGTCGACTTCACCATCGGCGAAGCCGGTCCCGAACATCGCCAAGACCCCGCTCGTTGGTGGGCAGTGGGTGACGGGCAGCGGCGACTTCCCCTATGACCTCATCGTGGTGAGCAACACGGACCAGCCGAGCATCCCGAAGGCCGCACCGATGCAGCCGATCACCCCCGCCGCTGCAGCGGCTCGCTCGTCCGCGGCCTGATACCCGGCACCCGGACATCGGCAGAGCGGGAGCGAGCGGGTTGGCGGCACTGCTCGAGCTGGACGACGTGAGCAGGTCGTTCGGTCGGGTCGTGGTCGCTGATCACCTGTCGCTCTCGCTCGAAGCCGGTGAGGCGGTTGGGCGTCGTGGGCCCCAACGGGGCCGGCAAGACCAGCATGCTCAACCTGGTCGCCGGCAACCTCACCCCGGACTCCGGGCGCATCGTCCTTGATGGCCAGGACGTGACGCGGTGTGACCGCGCACCGGCGAGCCCGGATGGGCATCGGGCGCACCTACCAGATACCGCGACCGTTCGGCGGGCTCACGGTATTCGAGAACGTGCTGCTGGCGGCCAGCTTCGCAGGCGCCAGCAGACACGGCGGCGATCCCGACCAATGCCAGCGTCGCCGCGCTGGAGACTAGCGGCATGCTGGCATCGGCCAACCTCGTGTCGGGGTCGCTGACGCTGCTCGACCGCAAGCGCCTCGAGCTGGCCCGGGCGCTGGCGACGCGCCCGCGGCTGCTGCTGCTGGACGAGATCGCGGGTGGCCTCACCGAGCCCGAGGTCGCCGCCTGCTCGTGACGACCATCCTCGGACTGCGTGCCGTGGGCGTGACCATCATCTGGATCGAGCACGTCGTCCACGCGCTGCTGTCGGTGGTCGACCGGCTGATGGCCATCGACTTCGGGCGCAAGCTGGCCGAGGGCGAGCCGCGAGACGGTGATGGCCAGCCCGGAGGTCCAGGCGGTCTACATGGGCAGGACGTGACGCGTGAGCCTGCTGACGGTGCGCAGACGTGGACGCCTTCTACGGCGACTTCCAGGCCCTGTTCGGCCTCGACCTGGAGGTCCACGAGGGCGAGACGGTCGCCATCATCGGCGCCAATGGGGCGGGCAAGAGCACGCTGCTCAAGCTCATCGCCGGCCTTGTCCCGGTGCGCGGTGGGCAACTGGAGTACCAGGGGCGCCGGCATCGACCGGCTGCGAACCCACGAGCGGGTGCGGGCCGGGATCTCGCTGGTGCCGGAAGGCCGTCGGGTCTTCCCCAGCCTGACCGTGGAGGAGAACCTGCTGGTCGGCGCCTACCACGGACGTCCGGGTCGCTGGGACCTGCGGAGCGTCAAGGAGCTGTTCCCGGTGCTCTCCGATCGGGCCGGGCGCAGCGGCGGCCGTCCTGTCGGGCGGCGAGCAGCAGGCGCTGGCCATCGGCCGGGCGCTGATGGCCAACCCGCGGCTGCTGCTGCTCGACGAGGTCTCCCTGGGCCTCGCGCCCATCGTCATCCGCCAGCTGTACGACGCACTGCCGGCGATCACGGCGACAGGCACCACCATCCTGCTGGTGGAGCAGAACATCGACCAGGCGCTCGGCGTGGCCGCCCGCGTGCTATTGCCTGCTGGAGGGTCGCATCGTCCTCACCGGCCGGCCCGCGGACCTCAGCCGAACGCAGATCGGCACCGCCTACTTCGGCATCTGAGCATGGAGTGGCTCAACGTCATCGTCCAGGGCGTGCTGCTGGGCGGCCTCTACGCGATGCTCGCCACCGGCCTGTCGCTGGTGTTCGGCGTCATGCGCCTGGTCAACCTGGCGCAGGGCGACCTGACCGATCCTGGCCGCCTTCCTGTCACTCTCGCTGGTCCAGCTCACGGGCATGGACCCGTTGCTGACGCTGATCGTGGTCGTGCCGGTGATGATGCTGCGTGGGCGCCGTGATGCAGCGCCTGCTGCTCGACGTCACGCTCGACCGCGGACCGCTGCCGCCGCTTGCTGGTCACGTTCGGGCTGGCCATCGTCCTCCAGAACGTGCTGCTGACCGTGTACACGGCCGACTCGCGCGGGCCTGGACGTCGGGCGCCCTGGAGGGCGCAGGGCATCCGCATCAACGACCAGATCAGCGTCGGTGTGTTCCCGCTGTTGACGCTGGTCGTCGCGGTCGATCGTGCTCGTGGCCCTGCAGCTGCTGCTCAGCCGGACCGCTCTGGGCCGTGCCCTGCGAGCGACATCGGACGACACGGACGCGGCCCGCATCGTGGGCATCGACGACCGCCGCATCTACATGATCGCCACGGCCATCGCGATGGGCACGGTCGCCATCGGTGGCGTGTTCCTGGGCATCCGCACCACGTTCGGTCCGCTGGACGGCCCGGCGCGGCTCATCTTCGCCTTCGAGGCGGTCATCATCGGCGGCCTGGGCTCCCTGTGGGGCACGCTGGTCGGCGGCATCGTCCTCGGGGTCGCGCAGGCGCGTCGGCAGCCAGATCAATCCCGCCTACGGCATCCTTGCCGGCCACCTCGTGTTCCTGACGGTGCTCGCATTCCGACCACAGGGCCTGTTCGCCGCGTCCAGAGGTACGACAGGCATGACGCACCCCCGCTGACCTGCCTGTCGTTCGGGTCACGCCGCCAGACCCCCACCACCCGCATCGCGGCGCTCCTGGCCGTGCTGGTCTTCCTGGGTCTGGCCACCCTGCCCGTCTGGGCGAACGCGTGGGACCCTGAAGCTGCTGGTCGAGTTCTTCACGCTCCTCGCCATGGCACAGATGTGGAACCTGCTGGCTGGATACGCCGGCCTCGTGTCCATCGGCCAGCAGGCATTCATCGGACTGGGGGCCTACGGGCTGTTCCTGATCAGCACCCTGTGGCACCTGCCCGTGCTCGCGGCCATCGCCGGCTACCGCGGCCTTCATCGCAGGCGTGTCGCGTCGCTCACGGCACTCTTCGTCGTTCCGCCTCCAGGGCGGCTACTTCGCCATCGGCACCTGGGTCATCGCCGAGGTCATCCGTCTGATCGTGGTCCAGAACAAGCAGCTCGGCGCCGGCACTGGCACGACCATCCAGGCACTGGTATCGATGAACGCCGCCGACCGCGGCGCGCTGACCTTCTGGCTGGCCCTCGTCGTGGGGTTCGGCTCGGTCGCCCTGGTGGCGCTCATCATGCGATCGCGCGTGGGACTCGCGCTCGAGCGCGCTGCGCGACAGCGACGTCGCCGCTCGAAGCCTGGGCGTTGACGTATTCCGGGTCAAGCTGCTCATCTGGTGCGTCGCGGCCGTGGGGTGTGGCATCGCTGGATCGGTGGCCTACATGCAGCTGCTCCGGATCCAGCCAACGGCGGCGTTCGGTGTGGACTGGACTGCGCGGATGATCTTCATCGTGGTCATCGGTGGCATCGGTCGTATCGAGGGTCCGATCGTCGGTGCGATCGTGTTCTTCCTGCTGCAGGAGACCCTCGCGGACTACGGAGCCATCTACCTCATCATCCTTGGCAGCGTCGCCATCGCCGTCGCCATCCTCGCGCCGCAGGGTATCTGGGGCGCCATCAGCAAGCGTCGAAACATCAGCCTCTTCGGCATCGAGCGGCGCCTCATCATCCGAGAGCCCTCGCACCCGCCAGAGCCAGCCAGCACGGAGTCCACATGAGTCCCGGTTCTGGCATCCCCGGACGAGGTCATCGATCGGCTGCGACAGGTCGACTACCTGGCGGACACGAGCATCGGCCTGACCGTCTTCCTCGCCGAACGCCTGGAGAAGCCGGTGCTGCTGGAAGGGCCCAGCAGGCGTCGGCAAGACCGAACTGGCTCGCTCTGTGGCGGCCATCACCGGCGCTCGCCTCATCCGCCTGCAGTGCTACGAGGGTCTCGACGAGTCCAAGGCGCTCTACGAATGGAACTACCGCAAGCAGCTGCTGCGGATCCAGGCCGACGAAGGCCGGGAGCGCTGGAGCGAGCTCGAGGAGGACATCTTCTCGGAGCCATTCCTGCTGCTCGCGGCCGTTGCTGGCAGCCATCCGCGCCGATGATCCGGTCGTCCTGCTCATCGACGAGGTCGACAGGGTCGAGGTCGAGGCCGAGGCGCTGATGCTCGAGGTGCTCGCCGACTTCCAGGTCACCATCCCCGAGCTCGGCACGATGACCGCCAACCGCAGGCCGATGGTCTTCCTGACGTCCAACGATACGCGCGACCTGTCCGAAGCGCTCCGTCGCCGGTGCCTGTACCTGCATCTCCGATACCCGACTCAGGATCGTGAGCGGGCGATCCTGCTGGCGCGTGTGCCGGGCCTCTCCGAGGACCTCGCGCAACAGGTGGCGCGCGTGGTCCGCGCAGTCCGCGAGCTCGACCTCAAGAAGCGGCCGTCGATCTCGGAGGCGCTCGACTGGGCGCGCACCCTGGTCGTGTTGGGTCTCGAGACCATCGAACCGGCGAGCGCCACCGAGACCCTGCACGTGCTGCTCAAGTACGAGGCGGACATCGACAAGGCCCGCCGACACTTGCTCGGCCAGGCGCCGGAGCCGACCGCGGTCGGTCGACCACACATCGATTCGTTCCGGACCCCCGATGGGAGTTCCTGAGGTACAGGTCCGGCGGGCAAGCTCGGTTGTGACGCCTCTCCGAGGCCCTCACCGGGGAATACACTCACCCGATTGCGGGTGATCAGGGACGGGGGAGTGCGCTCGATGGGATCCTATCAGCATGATATCGATGTGCTCGAGCGGGAGCTGACGAGCGTCGAGGCCGCCTTTCGAAGTCTTGGCCCGAACGACTGGCTGCTGCCAACAGGTCTCGAGCCCGTGGACACGACGCTGAAGCGCTGGACGTTGTTCGAGCTGGCGGGGCACTTCGACATCTCCATCGGGCTGACCCGGATGCTCATCACCTCGGCCCAACAGGGCCAGCCGGGCCGGGACCGAATCAGCTTCTTCATCTTCTCCCGTCCCATCGAGGCGCCCGTGGTCTACGACTATGCCTACACCATGGTCCAGGGCAAGAAGCCGTCGGACATGCCGGACGTGCTGCACGAGACGTTCTCCAGGACGATCGCCGAGGCGCGCGCGACACCGCCCGACACCATCGGTTCGGGCTATTACGCACTGATGCGCCTCGACGAGTTCCTGGCCAGCCGCGTGCTCGAAGGCGTGGTCCATGGTCTGGACCTGACCGACGCCCTGGGGCGCCCCTGCATGGCCACCGCGGAGGGCATCGCCGACACGGCCGCCATCCTGGACGAGCTGCTGGCGCGTCGGACTGTGCCAGGTCGCCCAGCGGACCTGACCGACGACCTTGAGTGGATCCGCGCGGCATCGGGTCGCGCGGTCACGCCGCATCCGGATCCACGACTGCCACTCATCGGCTGACACGCTCACGAGCCGGGGGGCAGGGCGGGGTTGTCGGACCACATCGAGGGTCGACTCGTCAGGCTGCGTCCGGTTCGGCCAAGCGACCACCCCCTGATCCTCGCCTGGCAGAACGAGCCCGAGGTCTGGCGACTCATGGACTACGACCGGCACTTCACGATCGACGACATCGCGCGCCTGGAGGCCGAAGCGGACACGGAAGGTCGCCCGTTCATCATCGAGGTCGGCGGCAGGCCGATCGGGCGCATCGGGCTCAATCAGCTCCGACCGCGTGACCGGGTGTGCTCCCTCTATGTGTACATCGGGGAGCCCGAGCAGTGGGGGAAGGGCTTTGGGCGCGATGCGATATCGACCGTCCTGGCGTACGCATTCGAGGAGCTTGACCTGCACCTTGTCGAGCTCTGGTCGCTGGCCTCGAATGACCGGGCCCTGCGGGCCTACCGCGCCTGCGGGTTCACGGTCGATGGGACGCTCCGGGAGCGGTCGTTCAACGAGGGCCGATGGCAGGATCGGGTCATCCTCAGCATCCGCCGTGACGAGTTCGAGGCCGCCAGGGAGCGACTCCGGGCCAGCTAGGTCGCGCCGACGTCGCACACGGCCTCGCGAGCCTCTACGATGTCGACACGGTCGTGCCGCCGTGACGTATGGTCCGCGCCGGACCCGGAGGGTCAGTCATGCGTATCGGAGTCGGACTCCCGAATGTCCTGCCGGGTACCCCCGGCAAGACCATCGTCGAATGGGCGCGAAACGCGGAGCAATTCGGCTTCTCGTCGCTTGCGACCATCGGCCGCCTCGTCTTCCCGACGTACGAGGAACTCATCTCGCTGACCGCCGCAGCGGCAGTGACCAGCCGGATCGGGCTGACTCAGCAATCTCACCATCGGGCCCACGCGCCATCCCATCGAGTTGGCCCACGAGGCCGCCAGCCTCGACCAGATCTCCGGTGGACGATTCATCCTGGGTCTCGCTGTCGGTTGGCGTCCCGAGGACTACACCGCCGTCGGCAGGGAGTGGCACGATCGCGGGGCTCGGCTTGACAGCGACGTCGAGTTGATGCTCCGGGCATGGCGCGGGGAGATCCTGCCGGGCCTGACCAAGAAGAGCGCCTTGCTGCCGGTCAACGGCGAGTCCGTGCCGCTCGCCTTCGGCGGCACGGTGCAGGCGTCCTACGACCGCGTGGCCCGCCACGGCCTGGGCTGGACTGCCGGTGGCTCGAACCCGGCCGATACCCGGGTGTCCAATGACGCGGCCACGGCAGCGTGGAAAGCCGCAGGCCGCACGGGCAATCCGCGGCTGTGGGCACTGTCCTACTACGGCCTCGGCGACGACGCCCGCGACATCGGGGCCGTCTACCTCACCGACTACTACGGTGATTGGGGTGGCGGCATGGCCGCCGGGATGCCGAAGGACGCGGACGCGCTGCGCGCCACGGTCAAGGCCTACGAGGAAGCGGGCTCGGACGAACTCTTCTTCAACCCCACGAACGCGGACCTGCACCAGCTGGAAGGGCTCGCAAAGGCCGTCCTGGCGTAGTCGACAACGGACGGCTGAGTGCGGCCGAACATGGGTCGCGACCGAGTCATTGCGCCTCGACGGCTGCCGCCAGACGGCCGCCCGCTCGACGACGGACCGCGAGGGCTGATTCCGCTGCGTCCCGGATGATCCTGGGTACGTCCCATGCGACCAGCTCGCCTCGGCGCTTGAGCACCCGGCCATCGATGAGCACGGTGTCGACATTTGCTGGAGTCGCGCATCGGACGAGGGCAGCCTCGACGTCCCCGGCGGGTGCCATGTTGAGGTCATCGAGTCGAACTGCGATGATGTCAGCCCGCTTGCCGGGCGCCAGGGATCCGGTGATGTCACCTAGGCCCAGCGCCCGGGCACCCTCGATGGTCGCGAGCTCCAGGACTCGCCGGAATGTCAGGGCGGGCGACCGCGCGGTATCCGTGCCCTCCCATGGGATGCCCATGTTCCAGGCCACATCCATGGCCGCGAACAGGTCCACCGGAGCCAGCGACGATGCATCGATGGACAGCGACACACGGACCCCGGCATCCAGCATCCTCAGGAGTGCGGCGCGGGGATCGCCGGCGTCGCCGAGGCGGAGCTCCGAGTGGACTGCGAAGCTCATCGGGCTGCCGGCTCGGGCCAATGCCTCGCGGTCCGCTGCGGTCGCGGCCAGGAAGTGGGCGATCAGGAAGTCGGGGCCAAGGTAGCCGCGTGCGGCGAGCTCGGTCGCGTTGACCGCGGTCGAACCACCCTGGACGGTATGGATGGCCACAGGCAGCCCTCGCCGCCGGACCTCCGCCATCTCGGCATCGAAGGTGGCCATGTCGCCCAGATCGGGTCCTCGCAGATTGACCCCCAGGTGGACCAGCCCCTCGAACACCGTCTCGTCGTCGAACCACTCCCTCGCCACGCGGTCGATATCCTGAAAGTCGAGTGGCTCGTCGGGCGGCAGTCCATCCCTGTGGCCGTAGGCGTACCGGGCTCGAACGAGTCCCTCCCGATGGGCCCGGAGCTCAGCGTCAGCGTGGGCCGGGGTGCGCGTGTTATGCGACCAGTCATGGACCGTGGTGATCCCGGCGGCGACGCATTCCACGAGGCCCAGCAGCACGCTTCGCTCGAAGTCGACGGGCTCGTAGTGGGCGGAGGTGGCCAGCTTGGCCGGGAAGTACTCGAAACCCTCCGAGACGAAGTTGCGACCGAGCGTGCTCCACATGTGGTAGTGCGTCTCCACCAGGCCGGGCATCACGGCCATGCGGCGGGCGTCGACCACCTCTGCACCATTCGACGGCGAGATCCCGGCCGATGGCCGCGATGCGACCCTCCATCACGAGCACGTCCGTGTCCGCCAGGACACCGGAACCGGGTTCCATGGTCAACACCGTGGCGCCACGGAACAGGACGGCGGCACGTGCGGGCAAGGTCATGTCCACGAACCTCCTGGGTGTATGGCGAGCCCGACCAGCTCTTCGAGGATCCGAGGCTGGGCATGCAGGTCATCGCTGGGACCGGACCAGGCGATCATGCCGCCGTCGCCCAGGATGGATATCGTGCCGGCCATGTCCAGGGCGAGGTCGACGTTCTGCTCCGCGATGAGCAGGGCCTGGCCACTACGACGGATATCGAGCAGCCGCTCGAGCATCTGTTCAAGGACGGCGGGCGCGAGGCCCTCCGACGGCTCGTCCATGACCAGGAGTCGCGGGTTCATCATCAGCGCCCGGCCGATGGCGAGCATCTGCTGCTCCCCGCCCGACAGCGTACCGGCCATCTGGCGTGACCGTTCGCCGAGTCGAGGGAACAGGTCCAGGACGCGCGGCACGTCCCAGCCGTCGCGCACGTCGCGCGCGCCGATACCCAGGTTCTCGCGCACGGTCAGGCTGGGGAAGACCCGGCGGCCCTGAGGCACCAGGCCGATGCCCGTGCCGCGCGACCTGGTCGGGCGGCAGCCCCGCCAGGTCGCGACCCGCGAATCGGATCGATCCCGGCGGACCATATCGGTGGGCGGAGCCCACAGATGGCGCGCAGGAGCGTGGTCTTGCCCATGCCGTTGCGTCCCAGAAGCGCGACAGCTGCGCCATCACCAACGGCCAGGTCGATGCCTCGCAGGACCGGTCGCGCCGCCATAGCCGGCCACAAGACCCTGAACCTCAAGCATGGGTGGTTCGTCCCAGATAGACGGCCTGGACGCGCTCGTCGGCCCGGATGACATCGGGGGTACCGGTCGCGACAGCGCGGCCCTGGTGGAGACACATGACCCGGTCGGCCAGTCCGAACACGAGCGTCATGTCGTGCTCGATAAGGACCAACGGCAGGGTCCGTGGCAACGCCTCGATCAGCCCCCGGAGCATCTCCCGCTCGCCCGCGGACAGCCCTGCCGCAGGCTCGTCCAGCAACAGCACACGAGGCTCCGTGGCGAATGCCATCGCGATCTCGAGCTGACGCTGCTCGCCATGCGACAGCGACGAGACGCGGTCGGCGCTGCGTCCCCCAAGACCGACACGTTCCAGGGTGGCAGCCACCAACGCGACTACTCGAGCATCCTGACCTGTGCGCAGCGACGGACGCCAGCCCTCTGCGAGCGCCGGCCATGGCGGCAAGCCGCATGTTGTCCGTCACCGAGATGCGGCGGAACAGATTGGCGACCTGGAAGGTGCGTGACAGGCCCATTCGCGCGCGTCGCCACGCGGGCATCCCGGTGACATCACGACCCAGCAGCTCGATGCTGCCCTCGTTCGGCCGGAGCTCACCTGCCACGAGTCGGAAGAGGGTGGTCTTGCCCGCTCCGTTCGGACCGATGATACCCAGCCGCTCACCTGGTTCGAGGGTCAGGTCGACACGGTCGACCGCGGTCATACCGCCGAACCGGCGGGCGACTCCTGCCAGCCGCAGGACCGGGTCGGACGTTCCGCCCGCCGACCCGAGGCCGGCGGGCGGAACGGTACCCATGTCCGTGACAGGGTCAGGCGACAGTGACAGGCGTCACTGACCCGTGAAGTCCCGGCTGAACACCGGGTTGGCCAGGAATGCGTCCTTGCCATACGTCCAGAACTGGCTCACATCCGGGACGGTGTCATCGACCACGTTCCAGAACGTGCCATCCCCGCGGTCCGCCACGTGGGTCCGGTAGACCGGGCCGACGGGGTTGTTCGTGTCATCGAAGGTGAGCGGACCGTACAGGCTGTCGGCAAGCGAGACACCCCGGGCGGCAGTCACGAAGTCGGAGCCGTTCACGACGCCGCCGGTCTTCTCGAGGGCCTGCGCGATGACCTGGGCCATCATGTAGGACCCTGCCGCGTACAGCGACGGGATCTCCCCGTGCTTCGCCTCATAGGCCGCCACGAACGCCTTGACGGCCGGCGAGTCGCGACCCTCCGCCCAGTAGGTGAACGACTGGACGTCCTTGGCTGCCTCACCGGTCTCGCGCAGGAAGACCTGGTCCGCGAAGCAGCAGTTGCCGATGAGCGGGACCTGGTCCTTGAGCCCGAAGCCCGTGAACGCCTGGTACAGCAGGATGGCGTCAGGTCCGCCGGCGGAACCGACGAACAGCACGTCCGGATCCGCGGCCTGGATCTGGGGCATGTAGCTGCTGAAGTCCTGGGTTCCGAGCGGATGCCAGATCTGTTCCTTGATCGTGCCACCGGCATTGACGAAGCCGCTGACGAAGCCGCCACAGCTCTCCCACCCGAAGGCGTAGTCAGGACACAGGGTCACCGCTGTCTTGTAGCCCTGGTCGTGTGCCCATTGCCCGGCAGGGAAGTTGGACTGGCTGCTGGTGTACCCCACACGCAGCACGTGCGGATCGAACTTTCGCTGCGTGAGGTCGTCCGCCCCGGTGATATGGAACGAGGGCAGGCCCTGTCCCGCGACGTAGTCGGCGACGGCGTACGCGGTGTTGGCGAGGATCGGGCCGGCGACCATCTGGACGCCTTCCTCCTCCACCAACCGGCGGGCCTTGGTGAGAGCGACGTCGGGGTCACCGGCGTCGTCCTCGTACACGGTCTCCACCGTGACGCCGCCAGCGTCGGCTCCGTTCTGCTCCCAGTACAGCTCCCAGCCACGGCGCATGTCCGTGCCAAGCGCCTCCACGAAGCCCGTCACGGGCGAGATGAACCCGACCTTGACCGTGCCAGCTGGCCCCGCAGGTGAGCCACTCTGGGCAGCAGCCGCGCCGGCACCCAGGGTGGTCGCGGCGACGATGGCCAACAACGCGGCCCCGGTCGGTCGCCTCCGCTCACCGTTATTGATCCTGCCTCTCATCCTCGAGCCTCCTCAGTACCTTCCCCAGCTGGGGCGACCATCGCCCCAACACCGGAAACCATGATCGCCTCGTCGCCGGTCGCGAAGTCAGGTACCGCGGGGGCGCGACCGCCCCCACCACCCGGTCGTGTCCGTCGGACAAGGTCCTGGACCGCACCGACCACGCCGCCGCGCGCGAACAGCACGACCACGATGAGCACGACGCCCAATAGCGTCGGCCATCGCTCCACATACGAGCTGAGCCAGTACTCGATGCCCACCACGATGCCAGCACCGACCACCGGTCCGAGCAGCGTGCCGGTGCCACCCACGATGACCATCACGACTGCGAACGCGGAACGGGAGAAGCTGGCCGTTGTCGGGACTCATGAACTCGGCTTGCCACGCAGCGAGCATCCCGGCGCTTCCCGCGAACAGGCCCGCCGCCAGCATCGCCAGGAATTTGACCCGAGCCACCGGATATCCCAGGCTGCTCATCCGGCCCTCGCTTTCGCGGATGCCCCTGAGGACCAGCCCGAACGAGGAGCGGGTGACGACCAGGGTCACCCCAAGACCGACCAGCAAGGTCAGGAGCGTCAGTAGGTAGAACGCACCTGGCTCGGCCACCAGCGGAGGGCGACGAACGCCCGTAA
Source organism: uncultured Chloroflexia bacterium (assembly GCA_963760625.1). Lineage (GTDB taxonomy): Bacteria > Chloroflexota > Limnocylindria > Limnocylindrales > CSP1-4 > JAFMJV01. The sequence continues at coordinate 449,992 of CAVXDU010000004.1, read as the reverse complement.
GCCCATTCTGGCCACCTGTGAGGCTGGTCGACTTCTGTGCCAGACCGAACACGATCATGCCCAGTGCGAGACTGATCATGAGGAACACGATGCCATTGGTGCGCATCGTCATGACGCCGTAGACAACGCTCACGACAAGCGTCACGACCGAGCGCCAGACCGATCTGGATCAGCGGATCCACGTCCCTGACGGCACCCCACGCGATGGCGTAGCCGGCCGCCGCGGCGATGCCCGCCTGGCCCATGGACAGCAGCCCCACCTGGCCCAGCAAGAGATTGACGCTCGACGCGAGGAGCGCCGCGATGCAGACCAAGGACAACAGCGTGAGTGGATACGGCGCCAGGACGAGGGGCGCCACGAGCGCCCCGACGACGATCACGATCAGGCCGGTGACCCAGAGGGTGCTGCCCATTCCCCTTGGTAGCGATGCGGTCATGCCCGGGACCCCCGGTTCACGACGCCCTGCCCAGTAGTCCCCTGGGCCGGACGACCAGGATGATGGCCATCGGTGCGAACACCGCGAACGTGGCCAGCTCCGGGAACCAGGTCTTCGAGTACGCGTCGGCGAGCCCGATGATGACGCTCCCGACCGCCGCACCCGGCACGCTGCCGAGGCCACCCACGATGACCACCACCAGTGCGTACAGGAGGATGTCCGTGTCGGCTCCCGGACGCATCGTCAGCAGTCCGGCGGCGATCACACCAGCCAGACCAGCGAAGGCCGACACCGAGCACGAACATGACCACGAACAGGCGGTCGATGCCGATGCCCATCGCCGACGCGATCTCCCGGTCGTCCACGCCCGCCCGGATGCGGGCGCCGAGGCGCGTCCGCTGCAGGCCCAGGTACAGCAGCACGCCCACCACGACACGCGACCACCATCACGAACAGCCGATAGCCGGGGATAGGTGAGCGATCCGAGAGCGGTGGCACCTGACAGTTCCGCGGGCACGGGCAGGAGCTGCGCCTTGCCACCGAAGACGGCCAGATGACAGGTCGCCGATGACGAGCGCGATGCCCACCGTCAGCAGCACCTCCGGCAGCTCCTGACCGCTCACCCGCCGCAGCAGCAGGCGCTCCATGCCCAGGCCGATAACGGCCGCGGCCGCGGTGCCCGCGGCGATGGCCAGCGGGAACGAATCCGTCGTCGGCCATGACCACCACGCCCACGTAGCCGCCCACCAGGTACAAGGCGCCGTGGGCCAGGTTGACGATGCGCATCAACCCGTACACCAGCGTGAAGCCGCTGGCGAGCAGGAACAGGAGCGCTCCGAAACTCAGGCCGTTGAGCGTCTGGAGTACGAACAGGTCGAGCGACAAGCGGCGCCTCCGTCGACCGGGCTGCTGCCGCTGACGAGTGTAGTACCACTGCACGCCTCGTCAAGTCACGGCGCGGCGAAGCGTCGATAGCGTGCAGTCACACTGGAAGCGGTGCGCTAGACTCGGCCAGATCCGAGTGCGATCCGCTGGAGTGGTCGGACCCGGGCACGAGGTATCGCATGGATCTGGGTCTCGCTGGGCGGACCGCCGTGATCGTGGGCGCGAGCCAGGGGATCGGCAAGGCCGTCGCGTTCGCCTTGGCCGCCGAGGGGATGCGCCTCGTGATGCTCGCCCGCGACGCCGCCGGCTGGGGGATGCGGCGGCAGCAGGTCCGCGAACATCAACCTGATGCGGACATCCTGGTGATACCGACCGATGTGACCGATCGCGCAGCGGTCGAGCGCGCCGCGACCGAAGTCGCAGCGAGCCATCGGCAGGTCCACGTGATCGTGAACAATGCGGGCAACCGGATGCGACCAGGTCGACAGATCGAGTGGGACGACCACGAGTGGCTGGGCGATATCGATTCCAAGCTTCTGGGCATGCTGCGCATCATCCGCGCCTTCGACCGGCTCCTGCCCGTCGACGGCGCAGGACGAATCGTCAATGTCTCCGGTGTCGCAGGCTCGATCGTATGGGAGACGGCACTCACGCACGGCATCAACAACTCGGCCATGAACCACGTCACCCGGTACCTCGCCGACAGACCTCGCGCCTCGGCGCATCACCGTCAACGCCGTCATCCCAGGCCTCATCGCCACCGAGTGGCGCCATGACTGGGCCCGCGCTGCAGCAGAACGGAGCGGTGCTACTGAGGAGGCCTTCGTGGCTCAGGTGTGCACCGACAAGGGGATCCTGCTCCGTCGATGGGCTGAGCCTGCGGAGGTCGCTGACGCAGTGACGTTCCTGGCCTCGGACCGGGCGAGCTACATCACGGGTACGACGCTCACGGTGGATGGGGGGCTTGGCGTCAACGCCCGCTGATGGGCAGGACGGTCCACGTCCCGACCATCACAGCCAGGGAGGATAGCGACATGACCGATCGTGCAGCGTTCCCGACCGCCTCGGTGCCGGCGCCCGGGCGCATGGACGTCGACTTCGAGGAGCGCGTCGACTTCGGCCGGCTGCGCGACTACCGGCTGGCCCGGGCACGGGCGGCGCTGGATGCCTCCGACCTGGGCGCCCTGCTGCTGTTCGACATGAACAACATCCGCTACGTCACGAGCACCACCATCGGCGAGTGGGCGCGCGACAAGATCGCCCGGTTCGCGCTCCTCACCCGCACCGGCGAGCCCCACCTCTGGGACTTCGGGTCGGCCGCCAGGAAGAACCGCATCCACGCGCCGTGGCTCGAGGACGACCACATCCGGGGCGGCATGACCGGCCTGCGCGGCGCGCGTGCCGCCGCGCGGTCGGCCTGTTCGACGGGCTGGCCGCAGAGGTCGCCGCCATCCTGCGCGAGGAGGGCGTGGCGGACATGCCCCTCGGCGTCGACCTCGTCGAGCTGCCCATGTGGTTCGCGCTCCAGGCCGCGGGCATCACGGTCGCGGACGGCCAGCAGATGATGCTCGACGCGCGCGAGATCAAGTCCCAGGACGAGATCATGCTGCTGTCCACGTCCGCAGCGCTGGTCGACGGCGTGTACCAGATGATCAGCGAGGTGCTCAAGCCGGGCATCCGCGAGAACGAGGTCGTGGCGCTCGCCACCAAGATGCTCTACGACCTGGGCTCGCGACGACGTCGAGGGCATCAACGCCATCAGCGGCGAGCGCTGCAGCCCGCACCCGCACGTGTTCTCCGACCGGCTCATCCGCCCCGGCGACCAGGCCTACTTCGACATCATCCAGTCGTACATCGGCTACCGCACCTGCTACTACCGCACGTTCGCGGTCGGTCGCGCGACCCACAACCAGCGGGACGCCTACAAGCAGGCGCGGGAGTGGATGGACGTCGCCATCGACGCGGTCCGGCCGGGCGTCGACCACCGACGTCATCGCGAAGCTGTGGCCCACGGGCGCAGGACTTCGGCTTCGCAGCGAGATGGAGTGCTTCGGGCTCCAGTTCGGCCACGGCGTCGGCCTCGCGCTCCACGAGCGACCCGTCATCAGCCGCCTCAACTCGCTGATCGCACCCCGCCGAGATCAAGGAGGGCATGGTGTTCGCGCTCGAGACCTACTGCCCGGCCGTGGACGGCCTGTCGGCGGCGCGCATCGAGGAGGAGGTCGTGGTCACCGCCGACGGCTGCCAGGTCATCACGCTCTTCCCGGCCGAGGAGCTGATGGTCACCAACGCCTACTGAGCGATGACCGGCGCCGGTCATGCGTGTGGGCAGTCCTGGGTACGGTCGCATGGGTGGCGCGATGGCGCGCCTCGCTGGCGCGTGCCGGCTTCCCGTTGATGCTGTACAACCGGTCGCACGAGCGCGCCAGGCCCTGGCCGCGAGCTCGGAGCACGGGTGCGGCGTCTCGCCCGCGGCCGTCGCGGCCGCAGTCGACGTCGTCATCAGCATGGTCAGCGACGAGGCCGCGGTCGGCGCGCTGTACGACGGCCCTGAGGGGGTCCTGGCCGGCCTCCGGCCGGCTGCCGTCGCGGTCGACATGAGCACCGTGCCGCCGTCGGTGCGTCGAGGAGCTGGCGCCGGGCGTCCGTGCGACGCGGCGCCGGACATCCTCGACGCGCCCGGTCTCGGGCAGCGTCTCGCTCGCCGAGGCGGGCCCGCTGACCATCATGGCGGGCGGCGACCGCGGCCGACCTGGAGCGCGCCCGTCCGGTCCTCGAGGCGCTCGCGACGCGCATCTCCCACTGGGTGCCGCTGGGCAGCGGGGCGACCATGAAGCTGGCCGTCAACACCGTCGTCTTCGGGCTCAACGCAGTCCGTCGCCGAGGCGCTGGTGCTGGCGGAGCGCGCCGGCGTCGACCGCGCGACCGGCCTACGACGTGTTCGCAAACAGTGCCATCGGGGCGCCGTTCGTGCAGCTACAAGCGGGCCGCGTTCGTCGACCCGGATGCCACCCGGTCGCGTTCTCGATCGACCTGGCCGTCAAGGACCTGCGCTCATCACGGGCCTGGCGACCGAGGTAGGGGCACGGATGCCCGAGGCGGCGATGAACCTGGAGCAGTTCCGTGAGGCGGTAGCCGACGTACCAGACGGTGGGGCTGCGGACCTGTCTGCTGTGGCGGTCCACCTGCGACGCTAGATCGGTGATCGATTCGCGGATCAGCCCGGCAGGACCCCGTCGATGGCGGTCCCCAGCACGTCCACGATGCGCACCAGCTCCTCGTCCGTGACCACGAACGGCGGTCCGAGCAGGATCTGGTCGCCGTCGGTGCCGTTGGCGTTGCCCGTGCCGGAGTAGAGCAGCACGCCCGCATCCCGGGCCGCGGCGACCACCGACTCCGTCACCCGAGTCGCCACGCGGGAACGGAGCGCGCGTCTCGCGATCCGCGACCAGCTCGACGCCCTGGAGCAGTCCGCGACCGCGGATCTCCCCGACGTTGGGATGCCCGCCGAGCCGCTCGACCAGCAGCGTCCGCAGCCGGTCGCCCTTGGCCGCGCTCGCCGCGACCAGGTCCTCGTCCACCAGGATGCGCAGCACCTCCCCCGCGACCGCCGCCCCCACCGGATGGTGGCTGTAGGTGAAGCCGTGCACGAACGAGCCGGGCGCCTCCAGGGCCGCCGCGACATGCCCGGCGGCGGCCACGAAGCCGAACGGCCAGTAGCCCGACGAGGCGCCCTTGGCCGCGACCAGCAGGTCGGGCCGGACGCCCCAATGGTCGCCGCCGAACCAGCGTCCGGTGCGTCCGAAGCCGGTCATCACCTCGTCCGTGATGAGCAGCACACCGTGGCGCCGCAGGACCGCGCCGATCGCCTCCCAGTAGCCGTCCGGCGGCACGGCCGCGGCGAGCGTGGCACCCACGATGGGCTCGGCGATGAAGGCGGCCACGGTCCGCGGCCCGGCCGCCTCGAGCATCCGCTCCAGCTCCGCGGCGCGCCTCCGCAGGGTCGCCCAGGGCCATCGCGCCCGGGTCGCCGGCTCGGTACGGATACGCCGCGCTGACATGCCGGAACCGGCCCAGCCACGCCTCGTAGGGGCGGCGCAGCGGCCGGCGGCCGGACAGGTCGAGCGCACCGAGCGTGTTGCCGTGATACGAGCCCCAGCGCCCGATGACGATCCAGCGGTCGGTCTCGCCCCGTGCCACGTGATAGGCGCGGGCCATCTTGAGCGCCGTCTCGACCGCCTCCGAGCCACCCGACACCGGATACACCGCCGCGTCGTCCATGGGCAGGTACGGACCCAGGGCGGCCACCCAGCGCTCCAGTGGCTCGGTCGTGAACACCGAGCCGTGGGCATATGCCACGCGGCCGGCCTGCTCGGCCATGACCCGGGCGACGGACTCCCGGCCGTGGCCGACGTTGACCACGATGGCGCCACCCGCGGCGTCGAGGTACGTCCGGCCGTCCGTGTCGGTGATGGTGCAGCCGGTCGCGCTGGCGGCGACCGGCGGACGGGCGACCGCCGAGCGAAGGAAGACGCGGGCGGTCAAGGTCGCGACGGCTCGAGGTCGGCTCAGTCCCGACCGGACCGGGTGCCGCCGCCGTGCCGTCGCGAAGGTGCGCATGGAGATGTTCGCGGCGATGACCACCGCCGCGACCGCGAGGCCCAGGCCGATGATCTCCGTGCCATCGCCCTTGACCCACGACACGGCGAGCCCAGGAACGCGACCAGGAGCGCCACGATGATGACGCCCGTGACCAGCGACTTGAGGTCATCGAGTGAGCGTGATGCGAAGCCAGCCGGGCAACGGCACGCGCACGTCCACGAACAGCTGGTACAGGCCCGCCGCGACGATGAACAGGACGGTGCCCGAGCAGGAACATGTCGATGAGCGCGATGGTCTCCGCGATGAGGTACTTGCCGTACTTCGGCGCCCATCAGCGCTCCCTGGCCGACTGGGCCACCAGGTCGATGATGATGCCGAGCGCCCGCATCGCGCCATAGACCATGAGCGTCGCCGACGCGAGGAACGAGCCCACGACCGCGAGCAGGATCAGGAAGCGCGACGTGCCCAGCAGGCGACGCACCGGATGCCCCTCGTCCGACGGTGCCGACGAGCCCGGGACGGCGGGTTGGGCGTGGGTCGGGCGCGGTGTCGGTCATGGCCGCACCATCCTAGCGGCGGATGACCTCGCGGATGTTGTCCGCGAAGATCAGCGACCGCGACCGCCACGATGCCGGCGAGGACCGCCTGGAGCCGGAACTCCCAGAGCAGGATGGCCGCGGCCACGATGGCCAGGAACAGCGACGTCCGCAACATGAGCACGGTCAGGCGGCGCCGGAACGACGCCTCGATGATCATGTAGCCGACGACGCCGATGGCGAGTGCCCCGAACCAGGGCACCAGGTGGAACCAGATGAGACCGACGATGAGCAGCAGCATCAGGCTCACGCTGATGGCCGACCACAGCTCGACGATCAGCCCGTAGCGGGTCGTCTGCGGCGGCACCGGGTGCTCGTCGTGCTGGAGGTGCGCCCGCGGATCGCCGAAGTCGCCGGCCTCGAGGCGCGCCAGCTCCTGGCGCGCCGCCAGCAGCGTGTCGGTCAGGCCGGCGCGCTTGGCGCGCATCTGGGCGAGCTCGTGCTCCCCGGCCGCGAGGTCCGCAGGCGCGCCTCGTGCAGCTTGGCCATCGAGCCGTCGACGCCCAGCGCCCGGACCTCGAGCTCCAGCCCGGGCAGGGACGCGGCGCGCTCCCGGCTCTGGACATCGAGCGCCGCGAGCTCCTGCACCAGGCCGTCGATGCGGGCGCGCGAGCTGCTCCGGCTGCGTGACGGCGGCGCGACCTTGTCCAGGCCGGCGAAGCCGAGCGGATCGTTCCACGTCTGGCGGACGGTGCCCGAGCGGGTGTACTTGGGCCCCGCCGGCGCGCGCTCGCCCGCGAACCGATCGTAGGTATCCAGGCCGAACAGGCCGCGATAGCCATCGACCCAGCGGCACGCTGTCATCGATGAGCACCGGTGTCCATTCGTCCGTGCCGCCGGGGCCCACGACCCGGCCGTCGCCACGCCCGTAGTCGATGAACGGGACGCTCAGGGCACCCTCGATGCGCCGGGCCAGGTCGCCCGGGTCGGGCTGGTTGAGCGTGTCCCGCCAGAACGTCCGGAGCGCATCGAGCGCGCCGCGTGCGCCGCGTGCGAAGGGCAGCGGCAGCTGCGTCAGGTAGTCGCCCTGCTCGAAGTACGAGGCGTGCGAGCCACCACCCGCGAACAGCACCGGGTGCTCGCCGTGGAGCGTGATGGTCGGGTCGTCCCAGCGACGCCGCAGCTCGTCGCCCGTGTAGTCGTGGGCGGCGGCCGCGATCCAGACCGGCATCGGGCCCTCCGGTCGGTCGTCGAGGAAGACGAACACCTGCTCCCAGTCCGACTCGTGGTCGTTGGCACCGCCAAAGGTCGAGCGGTAGTCGTTCATGAAGTAGAAGAACAGGTACTGGAGCACGATCCAGCCGTTCCGGCGCACGACCCGGCCGTGGTACACGATCCGCGGGTCCTGCGGCGACGGCGGCCGCGTACTTGACCTGGGCCGCGGCGGCCGTGCCGCCCGGCACCGTGCCCCGGAGCAGCAGCGAGATGGTGAACCCGGCATCCACGAGCCGCGCGAACAGGCCCACCCGCGCGAGACGGCTGGGCGCGTGGAAGTGGACCCGGTCGGGTCGGAGCTGCCAGCGGGTGAGCTCGATGCCGTCGAACGGCTTCTGGACGAGCCGCAGATACAGGTTCTCGCCGGGGGGAGCGATGTGCCCCGAGACGGTGTCCACGGTCAGCGACGCCGACCGGCACCAGCACCTGGCGTTCCTTCTCGGACCGCCCGACGAGCAGGTCGCAGGCGGCGAGGTAGCCATCCACGGCGGCGGGGAAGAACAGCTCCCCCTGCGTGTACCGCACCTGCGGCTCGAACCGCCGCAGCAGCGCCAGGTCGTCGGCTGCGCCAGGCCGTCCGGCGTCGGGCGCCGCCGGCTGTCGCCGCTGGCCTCGGGCCGTCGGGTCACGGATCGACCCGTCCCGCCGATGCGGTGGACGGTGACCACCGGCTTGTCGGACGGCGGGTCGCTCGCGGAACGCGGCCTGGACGGCCGATGAGTTGAGATAGAAGGCGCTCACGACGTCGAGCCCCATGCGCAGGTAGAGCGCCAGCTGGCGGTCCTCGCTGGCGTTCGTTGAACCACATCGTGATGTCCAGCACCAGGGAGAGCGCCACGAGGGAGATCATCAGTGCCCAGCCCCATCGGTCGCAGGCGCCACATGCCGACCGCCGCGACGACCACCAGCGACGCCGAACAGCAGCGATGCCGACGCGCGCCCAGCTGTGCTCGGCCAGCAGCGTCGAGAGCGCACCCTCCCACGGCAGGTGAGATGCCCGACAGGTAGCTGCCGAGTGCGACGGCCGACGGTGCCGAGCTGGAGCAGCGCGACGACGATGACGCCGAACGGTCGTCGGCGGGGCTGCGGTCTCGGGTTCCACCGGCGGAGTGTGCAGCCAACCCGGCAGCGTGATCGCCGACAGGTCGGCGACGATGCGCGGGGCATGCCACCATTGGGCCATGTGCGGCCGGATGACCCAGCAGACACCACCCGAGGAGGTCGCCCGGATCTTCGATGCCGAGGTGCGTGAGGAGCGCGAGCCGGACGGCAGACCGGCGACGTTCCGAGCCGTCGTGGAACGTGGCACCCACGGACCCGCTGACCGTCGTCCTGCAGCGCGAGGACGGCCGGAGCGTGGAGCGCCCACGATGGGGCCTCATCCCGAGCTGGGCGAAGTCGGCCAAGGAGGGCGCCCGGCTCATCAACGCGCGGGCCGAGACGGTGACGTCCAGCCCGGCGTTCCGGGTCGCGTTCGCGAAGCGGCGCTGCATCGTGCCCTCGGACGGCTTCTACGAGTGGCAGCGGACGGGTGGCAAGCGCAAGCAGCCCTGGTTCCTGGGTCCCATCGGCGAGCGCGCCGTGCTGGCCATGGCCGGCCTGTGGTCGGTCTGGAAGGACCCCGCGACCGGCCTCTGGGTCACCTCCGCGGCGGTCATCACGACCGACGCCAACGACGACGTCGGCCGCCCTGCACGACCGGATGCCGGTGCTCCTGCCCCGTGACGCATGGGCAGCCTGGCTCGATCCGGACGAGCGGGACCAGGACCTGCTGCGCTCGATGCTCACGCCGGCGCCGGACGGCATCCTGGACATCCACCCGGTGTCGATGCGCGTCAACGACGTGCGCAACGACGGCCCGGAGCTGATGGAGCCGGTCGAGCTGCACGGGCGAGCCCACGGCCGCGACGAAGGACGACCGGTCAGGCGACGCTGTTCGACTGAGGCGCCGGTGACGCCTCACAGTGGCACCCCATCGGGCCGTCGCCAAGCGTTGGTGCACGACGGCTGGCTGCCAGCGTGGTCCTTGCTACGCGATGGCCCCCGGCTATCGCCGGGGGCCATTGGTCTCCTCCCTGGGCAAGCAGGTGCCGGGGACGTCACGGTAGCTCGCCGACCGAGACCATGTCAGCCTGCTTCGGCACCATTGCGTCGTCCAAGGTCACCACCAGCCAGCCCTTCTGGCCGCGGTCCGGGCTGGTAGTTCGAGGTGTTCACGGTGAGCGGGATGGTGGTCGCCTTGTTCGGCGGACAGGGACTTGAAGTAGCCGTGCTGAGCGACGGATGGAAGGCGTCGAAGCGGGCGTTGGGGTTGCGCGCCCGAGTCCGGCGTCGCCGGTGTGCATCTCGTCGAACTGGGGTCGACTCCGACGCGATGGTGTAGCTCTCGACCCAGTAGTCGAACGATGCCGGTCCGTCCTCGTCCAGGCCGAAGTCGCTGGCCAGCGCGGGCAGCAGCAGGGTCGTGCCGTTGGCCGCGACCGTGGCATCGAAGCCGCCCGACCAGGTCGTTCGTGTCCAGGTCGATGACCAGGGCGTCCATGAGGCCGTTGGAGTCGCCCTGGAACACCAGGCCGTCATCCACGGCGTACGATGGCGAAGTCCGCGTCGCCATCCTTGTCGACGTCGATGAGGACGTCGAACTCGTTGGCGGCGGCGTTGGACCACGGGTGCCAGGTGTTGACGGCGAAGACCAGGCAGCGGTCCGACGAGTCCGGCGACGCCGGTGCAGACCGAGGTGTCGAGCGACTGCACGCCGGCCGCGCGCAGGTCGATCTCGCCCACGTCTCCCGACCGTCGGTGAGGCCCCAGGCGTAGACATCGACGCCAGCCCTTGTGGAGGCCGATAGTTCCGGAACTTGATGCTCGCGTTGCGGTCGGCGCCGTCCGCGGTGTACCCGGTCCGGCTGTTGCTCACCTGGCGCACGTCGGAGACGCCCACGGGGGACCACCAGCCAGGGCACCCGCAGCGGGTAGACGCCCGACCGGCTGCTCGAGGCTGGGCGACGATGGCGCCCCGGACGGTGGGCACCGGGGTGTAGTAGTTGCCGAAGTCATCGACAGCGAGGTTGGGGGCATGGTCGGGGGCCGCCGCCGGCGAGCGCGGACACGGCGCTCTCGGCGAGGGACACCTTGACGTCGATCGTCTTGCTGTCCCTGCGCGGGCACCGTCACCGAGCTCGGGGACTGATGGTGACCTGGACGCCCCGGGCAGTTGCCGTTGAAGGAGTTGGTCAGGTCGTACCGGATGGATCTTGGACGACGTGTTCCGGATGGTCATGCTTCGGGTCTCGGCGAACGACGGTCGAGCTGCCGCGGGCGCTTGCCGGCCTCCTGGAGGCCGAACGCGAGGCTGGACGAACCCGGGCTCGGTGTACACGAAGGCCACCGTGTCGACCGCCCTGCGGGGCTGCGCCAGCCCGGCCCGGCCAGTCGCAGGTCGTAGCGGTTGACGCTTGCCCGACGGAGGCGGTGCCGATGATGGCGGCCTTGATCGTCGCCGGGATCCCAGCTGGGATGCGCCTGCCTGACCAGCGCCGCCACACCGGCCATCGCCGGGGAGGCCATCGAGGTGCCGGACAGGCTCTTGCCCTGGCCGGTGCGTCGCGCCATCCGCCGAGAAGACGGACACGCCCGGTGCGGTGATGTCGGGCTTGATGGCGCTGTCGGCGCGACGCGGGCCGGCGGAAGTGAAGTCGGCGATGCCGCCATAGGTAGGGGTTGGTGACCGTTGCCGGCATCCTTGATGGTGATGTGCTTGCACCGTCGTTGGCGGTGAAGCGGTCCTCGTCGTCGCCAGCCACCCCGATGAACGGGATGGTCACGCCGGCGATGGCGTTCTCGTACGGCGGCAGCCCGTCCGCGTCGTTGACCATGATGACCGCCGCGGCGTCCTGCTTCTGGCCCTGGACCGCCGGTCGGTCCGGGCGACAGATGCCCCGGTACACGACCGCGATCTGGCCCGTCTGCGAAGCCGTTGTAGGCGTAGTCCGGCGGCGAAGCAGCCGAGGCTCTCGTCACCCTTCCCCGTGTGTCGGTATCGGTGGTCGTGCCCGGGTCGTCCTGGAACACGTTGAGCTTGCCGGTCACGGCAAGGTGGGCGTCGTTGGCGTTGATGGCCTGGATGTCGGAGCCGGTCGCCATGTCGAGTCGGGCGCCCGGGATAGCTCCGGCCGCGCGTCCACGGCGGCCACCGACGATGGCGCGCGTGGCGACGCCGGGGTCGCCGGTGATGTAGGCGGAGGCGCCTTCGTTGCCGGACGATGCGACCACGACCACGCCCGCCAGCGAGGCGTTGTCGGCGGCGACCGAGTCGAGCGTCCCGGCGTCTCCGAAGGACGAGCCGAGCGACATGTTGATGACGTCGGCGCCGTCCTGGACGGCGCGCTCGATGGCATCCGCGACCAGGATACGTCGAGCCCAGCGCAGCCGAACACGCGGTAGGCGAGCAGCTTGGCCTGGGGCGCCACGCCGGGGCCGATCCGGAAGTCGGTCCGTGCGAGGGTCTGGCTGTCGTACGAGCCGGTGTATGTCGTGCCGGGACTGGTCACACCGGTGCCCGCGGCGGTGCCCGCGACATGCGTGCCGTGCTGCGCCGTCTCGGCATCCTCGCCTTGCAGTCGAGCGGATCGGGGTCGGGGTGTGGCACGGGCTGCGTGTCGGCGTCGTAGTCGTCGCCCACCAGGTCGTAGCCACCGACGACCTTGCTCGTCGGGAATGTGCCCGGCTCCCGGATGGTCGGGTCGTCGGCCTGCCAGGCCGCCGTTGCCCGTCGCCGGCGAAGTCCACGGTGGTAGTAGTTGATGCCGGTGTCGATGATGGCGATGGTGACGCCCTTGCCGGTGCTGCCGGTCTGGCCCCAGGTCCGGTCCGCGCCCAGGTAGGGCACCGTGTTGGCGTTGTCGATGGTGTGGCGCGGGACCGGCAGCACGGCCTTGCACGTTGGGCAGCCGCGCGATCTTGCTCCAACTGCCTGGCCTTGACCCGGACGCGGAAGCCGTTGAACACGTCCGTGTAGGTGTACTGGATGTTCGCGCCGAGGCCGACGCAGCCGGGCGCGCCGTTACACGCTGGCGGTTGCCCAGCGTCCGGCGGATGTCCTGCTTGCGGCCGAGCGAGAGGGACGTGCCGACCGCGAGTGCGACGCCCTCGTGGACGGCAGACCGGCTGGCCCTTGAGCTGGACGGCGACCTCCACCGTGCGATTGCCCGTATGGGTCGCGACGGCGGTCCTGAGGCCCGGATGAGCGCGCCTGACGTTCACCGGATCGAACCGCTGCGGGTGCGCAGCGGCAGCCGTACCAGGTCCCAGCATCGCGATCAGCAACAGGGACATGCTCGCGGCCGCGAACACGCTTCGCTTCATGGAGCTCCTTCCCGAGAGAGTCGCCCCATGGCCGTCCCGGCCATCGTGGCAGATGTGACCCCGCGCCACCATGCGTCGACCACACCCTGTGGGCGCGCGAGGTGTGATACCAACCGCTGATGGTCGCCATCCAGGGTTCGGATGGCACGGCGCACAGGGTACTCGTCGCAGCGCCGAAGCGGGCGGACTGGTCCGAAGGGTTGACCCGTCCAACGTCCTCACGGCTCAGCAGGCTTGGAGCGGTCCGAAGGCTGCCGCGGCCTTGACGGGTGGACGCCGTCGCCGCATCCTCGACGGGTACCGGTCCAGGTCGGCGCGACGGGCGCACGATGGGGCGATCCGCGAGCACGCGACCCCACGTCCGGACCTCCACCCTCGGAGGCATCGCATGCGAAGGTCACTGCTGGTGGTGATCCCAGCCTTGGTATTGATGCTGTCAGGTTGTGTCACCGCGAACGTCCTGCCGGACGGTCGGGTCCTCCTCGTGGGCGCCACGGGCACCAAGCTGTTCGACCCCGCCACAGGGACGGTCACGATCACCGGATCGCCCTCCGCGCCCCGAGTCGGGGCTGCCACGGCAGTCCTCAAGGACGGCAAGGTCCTGGTCACGGGCGGCATGGGCAGCCCGGGGCTCCTGGGCTCCGCTGAGGTCTGGGACCCAGGATCAAGCGCGTTCTCACCGACAGGTGACTTGAACGAGCCGCGCGCGTTCCATACGGCGACCACACTCGATGACGGCAAGGTCCTGGTCACTGGAGGCGGTGAGATCAACAACAGCGGCACGACGTCCACGCCGCCGATCGCGACCGCCGAGGTGTTCGACCCCGCCACGGGCACCTTCACCGAAACGGGCACCATGGCCATCGGCCGCGCGCTGCACACTGCGCTCAAGCTCCAGGACGGCCGGGTGCTCATCATGGGCGGCGCCAGTGGCAGCGGTGCCGCCGCAGGCGCGCCGACGAGCGTGCCCATCGAGGTCTACGAGCCCGTGTCGGGGACCTTCGCGGTGCTCACCCAGGACGACCAGCCGACCGTATTGGGAACGGTGACGGAACTGGGGGACGGCAAGGTGCTCATGGCGGGCGGCGCACAGGGCAGCGGTATGTCGGCACCCCAGGCGATGGGCACGGGAGCCCGGATCCTTCGATCCCGGTTCCGGGACCTTCACGCCCACCGGGGACCTGACCGCGCCACGCGTCTTCTCTACCGCAACGCTCCTGAAGGACGGCAAGGTGCTCATCAGTGGCGGGCTCGGGCCCGGCGGCACTGCGTTCCTTGGCTCCGCGGAGATCTACGACCCCGATGCAGGCACGTTTGCGCCAACCGGCGACATGACGGTGCCCCGTGGCGGGCACGTCGCCGCGCGACTCCCTGATGGGCGCGTCCTGGTCATGGGCGGGGACAGCATGAGCCCGACGGCGGTCACGGACCTGGTCGCCACCGGCGAGATCTTCGACCCGGCCACAGGAACGTGGTCCACAGTGACGGTTCCGGCGCAGCCCTCGCCAACGCCGATGCCGCTGGCGTAGCTCCTACGCTCCCGCGGGGAGCCGCTCCCAATCGACCCACCGGGTGCCATCCCACCAGCGATGCCACATCAGCCCGTCGACGCCGTGCGCGAACACGTCCAGCCGTTCGGAGCCCCAGCTGCTGGCCGTCGGTGCGGCGTCGACGGCCAGTTTCCCGCCCAGCGACTCCCACGGGTGCCACTCGGAACCGTCCCAATAGCGATCCCATAGCTCGCCATCGGGAAAGACGGCGAAGACCTCCATCTGACCGACCGCCCAGCTGACCACCGTCGGCGGTGATGCCGGGGTGCCGCCCAGCGACAGGTCCGCCGACCAGCCCGAGATACTCCAGTGGCGTGTCCACAGGGCGCCGTCCGGGCCCACCCAGAACAAGTCGATACGGTCGGCTCCCCACGACGTCGCGGTCAGACCGTTCACAGCGCGCCGAAGATCGCCTGGGCCGCCGCGAGATACGCCTCGGGCCGGGACCCCGGGCCGGTGAGCGTCATGTCCAGGGCCACCTCTGGCCGGTCGTACAGGTAGCGGACCGGCTCGTGCTCCATGGCCCGCTGTCGACCAGCAGCCGAAAGCACGCTCATTGAACAGGGACGGCCGTCGGCCAGGAAGGCCGCCGCGGACGCCTCGGCGGATGCCGCCGCGTCGAGGTAGGCCGGGCACGCGTACCGCGTTGGGCGCGCCGGCCAGCACCATCTCGGCCTCGACGGAGCCGATGGTGCCCTCCCTGGGCACGAACGCGACGACATCGGGTCCGCCGGCATCCTTGACCAGGTCCGGCGCGCCCAGCGCCGAGATGGCCAGGGAGCACTCCCCGACGCGAGCGCGGCGATGGCGTCGCTTCGCTGCCGGACGATGCGCCGGATGTTGGGCTTGAGACGGGTCAGCCAATCGGTGGCCGCCGCCAGCTCCGCATCGGTCATGTCCAGCGGGTCGCGCGGCGCCGATCGCACGGGCGGCGCACAGCACCAGGTCCGTCTGCTGTGCCTCGATGACCACGCGCCGCCGATGCCGGGGGTCGACGAGCACATCCCACGAATCCGGTCGCGCTGGCGACCCGGGCCGGGTCGTACACGACCTGGAGCGGCGACCAGCTCCAGGGGTAGCCCAGCAGCCCGTCGGGGGCCTGCGAGCAGGTCCATGGTGCGGGCGATCGGGGTACAGCTCCTCCGGCGACGCTCGATATCGCGTCAGGTCGATGAGGTCCGTGAGGCCCGCGGCGTGGTAGGCGGTGATCCAGCCGCCATCGCCGATGACCATGTCCGCCTGGACCGCCCCGCTGCTGACCGTCCTCGAAGGCCGCGGCGTCGTCGGTCAGGGGCGTCACCCGGACCTGCGACGCCCGCGTCCGCGGCCAGCGCGCGCAGGACACCCGGGTCCCAGTGGTCGGGCGACGTGATCAGCAGCCGCAGCTGACCCGGGCGAGCACGGGAGGCGACGTCCGGGCAGTGGCGACTGCGCGGCGGCGCGACGCCGTGGCCCCGCTAGTGCCAGGGCGCGGCTGCACGCAGGCAGCGGCGACGGCCGAATGCGCGATCCAACCGACCGCCCGCGCACGGCAGGAACTCGCCGTCGGCACGAACTCGCACAGGGTACGTCGGGCGGGCCAGTGCGCCGTCGGGCGAGGCCGCGCTACAGCCAGCCGCGGCGTCGGAAGTAGCCCGACCATCAACACGAGGATCGCGGCCATGATGCGCGATGAGCAGCCAGAAGGCCGCCGGCGCCCGCGTCCTCGAACGGCAGGTGCGACGTTCATGCCCCAGATGGTCGCGATGAGCGTGGCCGGCAGCACGCAGCACGCTGACGGCGTTGAGGACCTTGATGGAGTCGTTCAGGCGGTGCGACAGCACCGATTCGTTGGTGCGACTCGAGCGAATCGATGACCTCCTTGTAGTTCTCCAGGATGTCCCAGATGCGCTCGGCGGCATCGGAGATGTCATCGAAGTAGATCTCCATCTCCTCGGCCGAGATAGCGCTGCTTGGTCTTCTCCAGGTCGCCCAGCACGGCACGCTGCGGCCGGACGATGCGCCGGAAGCTGATGATCTCCTGCTTGAGGTCGTTGATGTCGCGAACGATCTCCGAGGTGCGGCGCTCCTCGAAGATGTCGTCCTCCAGCTGGTCGAGCTTGAGACCCATCTTGCGCAGCATCGGGAACGACGCATCGACGCAGGCGTCGATGATCCGGTACAGCAGGTAGCCCGGCGCCCTTGGAGAAGACCTGGTGACGCAGGTCCTCGCGCTCGCGCGAGCCGCTCGAACAGCGCCTGGACCGGCGGCAGGTCGTTGCTGGGCAGCGTGACCAGGTAGTCGGGACCCACGAACAGGTCCAGCTCGACCGCGATGAGCCGCTTGCGGGCCTTCTCGTAGACCGGGAACTGCATCACCAGGAACAGGTAGTCGTCGTAGGTGTCCAGCTTGGGTCGCTGGTTGCGCGAGAAGACGTCCTCGAGGTCCAGCGGGTGGAAGCCGAACTCCGCCTGGAGCCACTCGCCGTCCGCGCTGGTCGGGCGCGGGATCTCGATCCAGCGCAGGCCGTCCCCGAGCACCACATCCCGGCGTACGGTCGGGCGTCGGCGGCGGGGGCGCGGGGCCCGCGACGAGCGCAGGCGCACCGGGCGCGGCAACCTCGGTCGTGAGAGCGGCAGGTCGGGCACGGTCGGGTCGGTCCTCCGCAGGTTCGGCGGTCGGTCCGACGGCCCGGTGCAGCGGCGGCGACGCTGGCACCGATGGTAATCGGTCGCGGCCGCTCGCGACGCATCCCCACGGGTTGCCCCGAAGGTGGCAGGATGGTGAGCCACCTGCGACGGTGATGTCCGACGCGGGGGAGAGAGGCAGGTCATGACACGCTTCGGGACGATCCTGGTCGCCACCGATGGCAGCGATGACAGCGACGCGGCGGTCGAGGCGGCGCTCGACCTGGCGCACGACACGAGCGGCCGGCTCCTGGTCCTGTCGGTCGTCCCGGAGGGTTCCTCGGACGACCCACCAGCGAGGGCGCCGATGACACCGAGCACCGAGGTGCGACCGCGACGACCAGGCAGGTGGTCGTCGCGACCGACCGGACCAACGACGTCGTCGACCACGCCGTGGAATGGGGCCTCGAGGCGACGCCCCTGGTCTGGGAGGGCGAGCCGGCGGACGCGATCCTGGCCGCGGCAGCATCCGAGGGTGCGGACGTCATCGTCATCGGCAGCAGCGGCCGGACCGGCGTCGGCCGGATGCTCCTGGGCAGCGTCACCGACGACGTCGTTCGACGCGCCGTGGTACCGGTGATGGTGGTCCGGGCGCCGCACGACGAGTGACCCGGCACCAGCCTCCGGATACCTCAATCCACCCGTATGTGACGCCGCCTCAGCTTGAGCAGGCGGGTCTCCCGCAACGAGTCGAAGAAGACGGCCAGGAAGATGATCACCGCCAGCCGCTCCAGTGAGCGCCCGACCATCATCGCGATCATCCCGTTGATGCTCGGGCCAGGCCTCTACGCGACCGGAATCGAGCCCGCCAACTGCGCGCTCAAGGGCCGAGCCTAGCACCGTGAGCAGGACGCCATCCCGCAGTTGGCAGCTAGGGCGACGGCACCGTTCGACCTCGAGATCAGGGCCGCTGTCGGTGCCGGTCTGGGAGCGCTGGCGGGATAGGGCTGACCCTCCCTGGCCTCCGGGATGCGTGACGCTGCACGCCCATCGTCTGTCCGCCTCACGAGGATCTTCCTCGCGACGTGTGCGGTCGAGCGCCAGCCTGACATCGCGCTGGCTGAAGTCGAGGTTGGCCGTCCAGCTCAGGTGCTCTTCCATGTGTCGCCGGGCCTCGTCCGGAGAGCCATCGCAGATCGCCCGGAACACAGCTCGATGGCCCACCTGCGAATCGGACGGGCCGTGGGGACGGGTCCTGACACTGATCTCGCGGCCGAATTCGAGGAGCGGTCGGAGCAACTCGAACAGCCTCGGCAGCAGGTGGTTCTGGGTGGCCCGCAGGATGGCGTCGTGGAATGCGATGTCGGCCATCGTGAACTGGCGCGGGTTACCCTGGGATGCTTCCAGGACCTCGAGCGCGGCCGCCATGGCCGCCAGGTCGTCAGGTGCTGCCCGCTGTGCGGCCAGCGCCGCCGACTCGAGCTCGACCATCCGCCTCAGCTCCAGCAGTTCGAGGAGCACATCCTCCACCACCCCTACCTCGCGCCTGGCGGCAAGGATCTCGGGCGAGAAGTGGTTCCAGTCCTCGTACGGAGCCACCCGCGTCTGACGGCCCTGGCGACTCTGCACCAGGCCAAGCACGGCCAGATGCTTGACCGCCTCGCGCAGGACGGGTCGACTCACCCCGAACTCGATGGCCAGTCGATCCTCGGAAGGTAACTCCTCACCGGGAGAGAACTGTCCGCGGAGGATGCTCTCGATCATCTGACGGCTGATGCGCCGAGAGAGGGGCTCGCTGGTGACCGACTGGGATCGTCGCGGGGCGGACGGAACGGGCGTATCAGGACCAGGTGTTGGCAGCACGTCAGCCTCGGCCGACCGGTGACTGTCTGCCTTGGGCACTCGTTCCTCGCACGGCGATCCCGCCGCGGCGATGCGCTCTCGTCACGATCAGGTCCGCGCGGAGGTTACACCGCCGTACCTGATACCACCGGCTGACTAGAAGTTCGAGGCCACCCCGATCACCATGGCACGAGCACGTTCCAGGCCACGATCGAGCCCGCCCAGGACCGGCAGCGATGGAACCAGTGAGCGCCACGGACGAAGGGCGCCGCTGGGCGTCAGGCGCAGGTACATGACGGTCCCGATGCCCGTCGTCACGGCGCACAGCAGGAGTGCCTGGGTGACCGAGATCAGGCAGCCGGCCTGCACCGCGATGCTGGCCACGAATGGGGCGAACATGCCGCGGGCGCCGGTCAGTGCGTTGAGTCCCGCGACCGCCGCGCCGCGCTCTTCCTGGGGCACCTGCTCCGAGATGACCGACGCGAGACCCATGTCCATGGCGGCGTTGGCGACGCCCACGACGACTGCGGCGGCCCACAGATAGATGACGGACGGGGCGACGGCGTACAGGACGATCGAGAGCGAGGCCGAGGATCGAGCCGATGCGCATCACCGACACGGCGCCGCTGACGGTCGGCCATCGAGCCCCAGGCGAGGCAGGACAGCGTCGCCGCGACGGCGCCCAGGATGCCGATGATGCCGATCTCGGTCATCGACAGCGACAGCCGGTCGACCTGGACCAGGGCGTACAGCGGACCGGCCGCGATGAGGCCGGCGCCGTAGAACGCCTGTGCGGCAGCGACCCGTCGGAGGGCCGGCCGGCGACGGAACGCGGCCCACGATTCGCGGGCCGAGAAGCGCGGTGCGTCCGGGTCGAGCGGTGCCTGGATGCGGCTCGCGGCCATGGCGCACAGGGCGCCGATGGCGCCCGCGAAGGCGACCACGACCATGCCCCCGATGCGGTCGGCGAGGATGCCGCCGACCAGCAGGGCCATGCCCGCCGCGGCGGCCTTGCCGGTGCTCACGAAGCCGATGAGTCGGCCGCGCTCCGAGGCTGGGATACATGGCGCCCCACATCCGCTGCTGGAGCGGGTTGGAGAAGGCGAGCGAGATCCAGTAGCCGATGGCCAGGGCGGCCATCACGAGCGGGATGGGCAGCAGCGACCATGACCACGAGCAGCAGCGCGCCACCGGCCCGGAACAGGCTCATGCCGCGCGTGGTCCGGGGTCCCAGCCGGTTGGCGAACAGGCCCAGGACGTTGGCCGCGAACGGTGCGGCGGCGAGCAGCGCGATGCCCACCGGATCGAGGCCCTGGTGGCGCGCGACGCCGGGCAGCAGCGACAGGACCACGGACGCGGTGATGCCCACGCCGACCAGGGAGACCAGGTCGAGCAGCACGTTGCGTCGCAACGTCTCCTGCTCCTGGAAGGGCCCTCGCCGCCCCGATGATGCCCACAACGAACCTCTAGAGTGTCCGTCTGGGCCTACGAGGTCAGCTGTCGGGCTGGGCTGCTACGGAAATAGCCCTCGCGGTTGCTCCGCGATTAGCCCCAATGTGAGGGTGGGTCCCCCGTCCTCCGAAGAGGTTCGGCCGGAAACGATACTACCACGGAGGCGCTGCGACCCGACAGGCCGATCGTCCCGATCTGGTCCTATGCCGGTCCGCGATGCAGGGCACCGCTGCCGTGTCGCAGGTGTTCGAGGCGGATGAGGCCGACGCTTCGGTGAGACCGGGTCAGTCGTCCTGGGACAGGATGATCGCGGTGTACGGCCCGACACCGACGCGGATGCTCTGGTCCATGCCGTCGCGGGGCTCGCGACTCGGCAGTCGGCGTCGAGCGCGTGGACCGTCGCGAAGTCCGGGTCGTAGCCGTCCCAGTCGGAGTTGAAGCGGACCCGCCAGCGCCCGGCCCGTGGCACGCCGATCCGATAGCGCCTCGTGGGCAGTCGGACGAGAAGCTGGCGAGCACGATCACATCGTCCCGCGGACCGCCGTCCTCCCAGCGATGCCACGCGATGATCTTGGCGTCGCATCATCGACGTGGTGGACCCGGACGTTGGGGCCCCGCAGGCCCCGGGTCGTGTCGTCCGACGTTGCGACGCAGGCCGGATGAGGTCGCGATGCAGCGCCAGCAGCCCCTTGTGGCGGTGGCGCAGGCTCCAGTCGAGCGGGTCGTCGTCGGTGAACCAGGAGCCCTCGATGAGCTCCTGGCCCTGGAACAGCATCGGGATGCCGGGGCTGGTCAGGACCAGCGCCGAGCCCAGCGTGGCGCGCTTCTTGGACGCCCAGCTGTCGGCGTAGCCGGGCCAGATCTCCTCCGGCACGCGGGCGCTGCCGTTGGCGTCCTCGTCGTGGGACTCGGTGTAGATGATCCGCTTGAACGCGTCCGCGGGCATCGATGCCGATGGCCGCCGCGACGGCCGCCATGTCCCGCTCCTCGTCCGACGACGGCGGTCAGGGCGGCCCGGACCGGGAACACGAAGCCGCCGTCCCACTGGGCGCCGAACCCGGCGCCACCCTCGTTCCGCCGGCTGGGTCACCGCCGGGTCGCCCTTGAGGTCCTCGGCGATGATCAGCCGGCCGGGATACCGCTCGGCCATCTCGCCCGTGATGGCGGCCATCAGCTCCCAGCCATCGGCGATGGCATCGGCCGCGCGTGCGACCGCCGCCCGTGATGCTCGAGATGTACGCCGTCGCATCCCAGCGCAGCCCGTCGACCCGGAACTCGTCCAGCCACTGGAGCACGTTGTCGCGCAGGAACTCGCGGACGTCCTGGCGGCCGTAGTCGGGCCGGGTCTCGCCCCACGGCGTCGTCGAGCGCTCGTCCTGGTAGAAGTAGATGCCGCCCTTGTCGTCCTCCGACCAGCCGTCGAACTGCCACAGGTCCAGGTCCGACGGGCCGAGGTGGTTGTAGACCACGTCGAGGATGACCGCGATGCCGTGCTCGTGCGCGGCCCGGACCAGCTGCTTGAGCTCGTCGGGTCCGCCGTAGGTGCTCTCGACGGCGTACGGGAACGCCGGGTTGTAGCCCCACGAGCGGTCGCCCGCGAACTCGAACGGGGGCATCAGCTGGATGGCGCCGATGCCCAGCTCGCCGCAGATAGGGCAGGCGTCTGCCGGACACCCTCGAGCGTCCCCGGCTGGCCGTGCATGCCCTGGCTGAAGGTGCCCACGTGGAGCTCGTAGATGACCAGGTCGTTCCAGTGGCGGCTGGCTGGAACTCGCTGGTCGCCCCAGTCGAACGCCGGCCGGGTCGTACACGATGGCGTTGCCCGACCGAGTTGGTCAGCCGTCGCGCCCGGGGGTCGATGCGCCACAGCTCGCGGTCGCCGTTGCGGACCAGGAACCGGTACTCGTCGCCGTCGCGCGGCGCCGGGTACGTCCGCCGACCAGGTGCCGCCGTCCTCCGCGCGCGAGCGGATGCCGCGTGGCGTCCCAGTCGTCGAACGTGCCGGCCACGCGACACGGCGGTGGCGTTGGGTGCCCAGACCCGGAAGGTGACGCCGCCGTCATATGGCCAGGCGCCCATGCCCGGGCGCAGACGAGGGCGCTGGCAGAACGGGCGAGCCGGGCGGGGTAGGTGGGGCGGGCCTGGCGCCAGGCCCCGTCGATGCCGTCATCGGGCCGTATCGTGACAGGTCGGCGCACGCCGCCCGGCGCGTCGCGAGAGCGTGCACGACCAGTTACCCTGAGTGGCAGTACGGCACCCGCGACAGGAGGTAACGATGCCAACGATCCATGGGGGGCTAGTCAGCGCCCTGGCGATCCTGCTGGCGGCAACCATCGCAGCACCGGCGATGGCCGCCCCGGTGGTCATCCCGGATCCGACCACCACCGGCAAGGTCGGGCCGCATCACCTCGATGACACCGAGGACCATCCCGGCGCGAGATGCAGCTACCCGGAGACGCCGAACCACCTCTACCGTGTCCACGTCGTGCCACCCGTGGCCAGGGCCCGCGCGGGGCGCTCGAGCCAGCGCATCGGATTCCGCTACGTCATCAAGGGTTGGAACGGCACCAGGCTCGAGAATGTCGTCATCTCGAGCTTCCAGATACGAATCGCCACGCACAGCGACGAGGCGGACTTCACGGACCGGACGGCTCCTATCGACGACCTGACCGATCACCATGGCTATTACCTCGTCCGGGTCGACCTTCGCTGGTATGACTCCGCTGGAAAGGTCGTCGGCAAGACGTCGGACTACGTCAGCCACTACACCACCCATTGGATCGGTGTCCCGCCCGACTATGCCACCGGCTTCTGCGGTGATACGACCGGCTAGCGACCGGCGGCCGTTTCAGGCCGTCCCCGAAGCTGCCCACAGGTTGACGCCGCCCTCTGTGGCATAGCGGTCGATCTCGGCCAGTTCCTTCTTCGTGAATGAGAGGTTCTCGAGAGCGCCCAGAGTGTCATCGAGCTGGGCGACCGAGCTCGCCCCGACGAGCGCGGTCGTCAGTCGGGGATCGCGGAGGATCCAGGCGATGGCCATCTGGGCCAGCGTTTGACCACGCCCGCCAGCGATCTTGGCCAGCCCGCGAACCTTGGCCAGGTTCGAGTCGCTCAGCATCTCCCTGGAGAATGATCCCTTGCCTGTCGCCCGGGAGCCAGCGGGCACGCCGTCGAGATACCGGTCCGTCAGGAGCCCCTGGGCCAGTGGCGAGAACGCGATACAGCCGATGCCCTCGCGTCCAAGCACATCCAGCAGGCCTTCCTCGATCCAGCGGTTGAGCATCGAGTACGAGGGCTGGTGGATGAGCAGCGGGATACCCAGCCCGCGCAGCATCTCCGCAACCGTTCCTGTTCGGGTGGCGGAATAGGACGAGATACCCACATAGAGCGCCTTCCCAGAGCGGACCGCCGTCTCGAGCGCCGCGACGGTCTCCTCCATGGGCGTCTCGGGGTCCACCCGGTGGGAATAGAAGATGTCGACGTAGTCCAGACCCATCCGGGCCAGGCTCTGGTCCAGGCTCGCCAACAGGTATTTGCGCGAGCCGTGATCGCCATATGGCCCCGACCACATGTCGTAGCCCGCCTTGGTCGAGACCACGATCTCGTCCCGATAGGCCCTCAGGTCCGACGCGAAGATGCGTCCGAAGTTCTCCTCCGCCGAACCGAACGGCGGCCCGTAGTTGTTGGCCAGGTCGAAATGGGTGATGCCTCGGTCGAACGCGTGACGGACGATCGCCCGCTGGGTAGCGAGCGGCCGGTCCTCACCGAAGTTCTGCCACAGCCCGAGCGAGATGGCGGGCAACATCAGGCCGCTCTGGCCCACGCGGCGATACGGCATGTGGTCATACCGGTCATAGGCCGCCACATATGGCGGGCGCTCGGATGGTCGGGTCGTCACGTGGCTGCCTCCTGCTCGATCGCTCTCTGCCACCCGAACGGTACGGCATCTCGGGTCAACGGGGAGCACCTGTCAGCGGGGGCCAGCTTGCGGGCCAGGGCCAGGCATGGGGCGGGGGGCAGAAACCTCGACGTCATCGACGGGTGCCCCGGTCCCAGGCTGGCCGACGGCATAGCTGGGAAGAGGGGTTGGCGCGCTCCGACCCACGCTCGAGTACCCGAGAGTGGAATCCAGGAGCAGGGCGCTCGTCGTCACTGCCAGGGCCAGCCAGATGCCCCCGATCACGATCCGTCCAAGGATCCCCATCCGTGCTCCATGACTCGGAGCCGAGGCCCGGGGGAACGACTGCGATCGGATGGTTCCTGCGTGCGATGCGTTCATGACCGTGTCTCCAGTGCGGGTCGATGCCGACGATGGTCGGACCCGCCGACCAGAACGCCAACGGTGCAGACCCTTGACCCGGTGGATCTGGTCAAGGGTTTTCCCTCTTCACGGTCCGCCGCGCTCGTGCCAGCATCGGCCGCATGACGACCTCAAGGCCAAGTCGAAGGACGCTGGTCACGATCGCGATCCTGGGTGTCGCGGGCGTCGTGGTGTGGATGGCGGTCGCGTACGCCAACTTCTACCAGATCGAAAACCCCGATCACAGCAGTCACTTGCCGGCAGCCCTCGAGGCGCTCACCTGGATCCTGGTGGGCGAACTCGCCTGGGCGCGGAGGCCAGCGAACCCCCTCGGTCGATGGATGATCGCGGTCGGCTTCCTGAGCTACGTCTACGTCATCGGCCTGGTGGCCACACCGCTCACCAGGACCCTCGGCGACCGGCTCGGCCAGCTGTCCGTCGTGGTCATCGCGCTGGTGTTCCTGGCCTTCCCGAATGGACGGCTTCGAGACCGGACCGACCGGGTCCTGATGGTTGTCGTGACGGCCTTCTGGGCCGTGGCATCAGTCCTCCAGGGGATGGTCGACCAGCACCCGCTGAACATGCTCAGGGTGACGGACGATCAAGCCCTGGTTGATCTGATCTTTGGCTTGACGCATCAGTTGTCAGCTGTCCTCATCCTGGTGGTGGCGGGGCATGTGGTCGTCCACTGGTGGCGAGAAGGACCCGCCGGCCGCCGGGTGATGACCCCCGTGCTGTGGGCGCTCATCCCCTATGTCGCCGTCGTGGCCCTCGACTACATCGGTCAGGTCGTGCCGAACACGCTGTCCGCGTGGGCAGGCGACTGGATGGGTGCGGTGATCGAAGGATTCGCCTTGCCCATCTGCTTCCTGCTTGGCATCCTCCGCACCAACCTGGCACGCTCCTCGCTCCCGTCGCTCGTCCAGGAGCTCGATGACGGCGTGCAGCCCGGTGGCCTCGTGGCTGTGCTCCGGCGAGGGCTCGGGGACCCGTCCCTGCGCATCGCTTACCCACTCCCCGACGGTGGCTGGGTGGACGCCAACGGCGCTTCCGTCGCCGAGCCGAGGACTGAAGCGGACCGGGCAGTGACGCCCATCGGCCGACCTGGGGCGCCGGTGGCGATCCTGGTGCACGACCCCGCCCTGTCCGCAGACCCCGAGCTGGTCGCCGCGGCTGGTGCGGCCGCCCGGATGGCGCTCGAGAACGAACGGCTCCAGGCGGAAGTGCTCGCGCAACTGGAGGAGGTGCGGGCGTCCCGGGGCCGGATCGTGGAGGCCGGGCTCGAGGCGCGTCGCAAGGTCGAGCGCGACCTGCACGACGGTGCGCAGCAGCGACTGCTGGCGCTGTCGGTTCGGCTGCAGCTGGCGCGGCACGAGGCCGCCGGATCCCCACACCTGGAAGCGACGCTCGACGGGCTGGGTCGTGACCTCGGCACGGCCATCGGCGAGCTGCGCGAACTGGCGCGCGGCATCCACCCGGCCGCCCTGACCCAGGGAGGCCTGTCGGCGGCGACCCAGGACCTCGCCGACGGTGCGTCCATCCCGGTGGAGGTCTCCGTCACCAGCCGATCGCTGCTCCTCACGTGCGAGTCGGCTGCCTACTTCGTCATCGCCGAGGCGCTCGCCAACGTGACGCGCCACGCAGCTGCCGGGCATGCCGCGGTCCGTGTCGACAGCAGGCGGACGACCTGGTGGTCGAGGTCACCGACGACGGCGTCGGCGGTGCCGACCTGGCACGTGGCAGCGGCCTCCGCGGTCTCGCCGACCGGGTCGCGGCCGTCGGTGGGCAGGCTGGAGCTGGACAGTCCACCGGGTGCCGGCACCCGGCTGACCGCGAGGATCCCATGCGCCTCGTCGTAGTCGACGACGCGGTGCTGCTGCGACAGGCGGTCGTGGAGGCATTCGCGGCGGCTGGCCTGGATGTGGTGGGTCAGACGGGCGACGCCACGGAGGTCGAGGGCATCGTGGCCAGGGAACACCCCGATGTGGTGGTCCTGGATGTCCGGATGCCGCCGACCTTCACCACCGAGGGTCTGGACGTGGCGTTGCGCCTGCGCCAGACCGATCCGCGCCTGGGCATCCTGGTCCTTTCGCAGTACGTCGAGAGCCGGCAGGCGATCCGCCTCCTGCGATCTGGGACGGGCGGCGTCGGCTACCTGTTGAAGGATCGCGTGGGTGACCTGTCGGAGCTCATCGCCGCCGTCCGCCGGGTGGGCGCGGGTGGTTCCGCCATCGACTCGGTGGTCGTGGAGCAACTGCTGGGTCGACCACGCGAGCAGCGGCCCGTTCGATGAGCTGACGACCGCGGGAGCGCGAGGTGCTGGGCCTGATGGCCGAAGGTCGTTCGAACCACGCCATCGCGGACGCGCTGGCCTGACGGACAAGACCGTCGAGGCGCACGTGAACGGCGTGTTCTCGAAGCTCGGCCTGGAACCGGCCCCCGAGGACAACCGGCGGGTGTTGGCGGTGCTCGCCTGGCTGCGAGGCTAACGGGTATTCCGGGGGTCGAGCCAGCGGCTAGTGAGCACGTCGCTGATGCTATGATGCATTGATGCGCACGACCATCACGCTCGACCCCGACGCAGCGGCCCTCATCAGCAAGGCGATGCGCGAGCGACGCTTGTCGTTCAAGGCCGCCGTCAATCAAGCCATCGTGGCCGGCTTGACTGGACCAGCGGACCGATCGCCGGTGACGTGGCCGACCTACGATCTGGGCGAGGCTGTCGTGCCGATCGAGCAAGCGATTCACACCCTCGACGACCTCGAGTTCAAGACGATGGGCCGCGAGCCGCGCGTCAGGAAGCGCTGACGGCCCTTGTACCTTGTCGACACGAACGTGCTCGTGCACGCGGTAAACAGGGCCGCGAGCGAACACATCCGAGCTCGTGACTGGCTCGCCCGCGCCCTCGTCGGTCCCCAAACCGTCGGCTTCGCGTGGATGGCGCTCGTCGGCTTCATCCGGGTTACGACGCATCCGCGGGTGCTCCGCCGTCCACTGACCACATCACAGGCTGCGGACATCGCCCAGGTTTGGATCGACCAGCCGAATGCATCGGTACTCGAACCCCGGAGTGGCCACCTCAAGGCCCTCTCAGAGATCCTCGCCGCAGCAGACGCACGGGGCGACCTTGTCGTCGATGCACATCTGGCCACGCTCGCGATGGAACATGACGCGGAAGTCATCACCTTCGACCGCGACTTCGGACGCTTCACTGGGGTGCGCTGGCGCTCCCCGTGAGCGACCAAGTGGACCCGTCGGGGCGCGAAGTCACCTGCGAGATGCGCACCCGAACGGATTGGTCGGGGCGGCGGGACTTGAACCCACAACCTCGTGCTCCCAAAGCACGTGCGCTACCTATTGCGCTACGCCCCGACGGTTTCGTGCCAGGGATCGCTACGTCACCACGTCCCTGACCAGTCAAGTCTAAGCCTGCAGCGCCGCGAAGGCGATCGATGACGCCACGTCCTTCCTCGTGTCGCACGGGCTTGGTGCCGATGCGTTCCTCCCGTGTGGCGGCATGGGCCGGCCTCACGGGATCGTATCCTCGCCTGGGACGCGGACGCGGCGAACTTCAAGCCGGCGGGGCCCGCCGAATGGTGCGGGCACAGAGAGGTATCCGACTATGACCGATCCGGAGCGGCATTCGAGGCCTGGCGTGGACCCGTCGACACCACCCCATTCGCGGCCCCTCAGGGTGGGGCTCCTGCTACCCATCATCGAGGGCACGATGGCGGGCGAGTCGGCATCCTGGCGCGACCTGGCTGCCTTCTCGGTGCGGGCCGAATCGCTCGGGTTCGATTCGCTGTGGCTGCCGGATCACCTGCTGTTCCGCCTTGCTGGCCGGGAGGCCTCCCCAACCGGCATGTGGGAGTGTTGGTCCATCCTCGCGGCCCTCGCTGCCGCGACCAGCACGATCACCCTCGGCACCTTCGTGTCGTGCACAAGCTTCCGGAACCCCGCGCTGCTCGCGAAGTCAGCGGTCACGGTCGACGAGATCAGCGGTGGGCGCCTTGTCCTTGGTCTGGGCGCCGGGTGGCACGAGCCCGAGTACCGGGCCTTCGGGTATCCGTTCGATCACCGCGCGTCCCGCTTCGAGGAGGCGTTCACGATCATCCGGTCCCTGATCCAGGACGGGCACGTCGACTTCGATGGGCAGTATTACCAGGCCCGCGACTGCGAACTCCGACCATGGGGCCCGCGCCAGGGTCGGCTGCCGCTGATGATCGGCAGCAACGGGCCACGAGTCCTGCGGATCGCCGCCCCGTTCGTCCAGGCATGGAACTCGGACTGGACGTATACCCCCGCGGAGGTCGCCCCGCTCCGCCGGCTCGTGGATGAAGCGTGCGCCGACGTTGGACGCGACCCGGCAACGCTGGAGCGGACGGCCGGCGTGGTGATCGATCTCCCGGTTCGCGACGCCGGTACGGATGGCCGGGCCAGCACGAGGGGCGCGACTGCCCCGGGCGTGGAGCCGACGAAGCCCGCGACCGGCTCCCACGAGGAACTCGCCGATCTGCTCCGGGGCTACGTGAGCGAAGGGATCTCCCACGTCCAGGCCTGGATCGACCCGAGCGACCTTCGCGGCCTCGACTGGTTCGCGGGTGTCCTCGACGCCCTCGACGGAGGCCAACTCTCGGGCTGAGTCGCAACTGGTCGGTGCGCCAAGCGCGTCAGGACCGGGGACTCAGGGCGCGGGCTGCAAGAACCCGTAGCCCGCGAGGACGGCCTGCGCCTCGGGTCCGGTCAGGAACGTCACGAATTCCGCCGCCAGCTCAGGCTGAATCGAGTCACCCACCGGGACGGCGGCGTAGGTCGCGAGCACGTTCGCCTCGTCCGGGATGGGAACGGTTTCGACCTTGTCGGACGACTTGGCGTCGGTCACGTACACGATGGCCGCGTCGCCTTCGCCCAGCTCGATCTTGGTCAGCACCTGCTTGACGTTGTCTTCCTCCGAGACCACGTTGGCAGCGACCGACGCCGCATAGTCGGGCGGGTAGCCAGCGATGCCGGCCAGGTTCGTGATGACCATGTTGGCGTACTTGGTGATGGGCACATCCGGCCCGGCAGCGACGACCCTCACGTCGGGCTTGGCGAGGTCCGCCGGGGACGTGATACCCGCGGGGTTGCCCGACGGCACCACGATGACCAGGTGGTTGGTCGCGAAATCAGTGATGGGTGCAGGCGCCAGGCACTCGTCGACGAGGGCCTGGGCGTTCCTGGTATCAGCCGATGCGAGGACGTCGGCCGGTGCTCCCTGCTCGATCTGCGCCCGGAGGGTGCTCGATGCATCAAAGGAGAAGATCAGGTCGGAGCCCGGACGTGCTGCGACCCAGGGCGCTTCCAGGTCGGCGAATGACTTAGTCAGGGATGCCGCGGCGAAGACGAGGAGGTCCGGCGCCTCGACCGCGACCATCGATGCCGCGGGGCTGGCGGGAGCATGCGACGGGACCGGGGCGCACGAGGATGCCGCGGGAGCGATGGGCGACGGTGACTGGGCACCCGACACACCAGCAAGGGAGATCAGGCCGAGCAGGGCCGGGACGGTCACCGCAAGCGTGCGGCGGAACAGGTTCACGAACGTCCCTCCACGATGTCAGTGGTCGCTTAACGACACAGGTGACCTCTCTGCACCCGTTCGCAGGCCGAGCCCGTCGACCGACTCGCAGCCACCGCAAGGTGTCGACGCCTACACCCGTCATGGCAGCTGCCTTCCAGATACCCCGGGCTCGAGTTGTGGAACGTTGTTTCGTGGCCGTTTCGCGTCGAAGTATGACGCGATCACCGTCAGATGCCTAGGTACCCAGTTCCTCGGAACGAGGCGTCAGGCTGCCGCGGACCGGCCATGTTGGCCAGAGCCGTCAGAATCGAGCCAGGCGGCGTCGACCGAGACCGCCAGAGGCGGTCCACGCCCGGGAGATGGAGACACGCTGAGCATGGCCACGAGGAACGATCCACACTCGTCCGCCCTGCACGCCGCCGACAGCCACGATCTGATACGAGTGCACGGCGCGCGCGTGAACAACCTCAAGGACATCAGCGTCGTGATCCCAAAGCGCCGTCTGACCGTGTTCACCGGTGTCTCCGGATCGGGCAAGAGCTCGCTGGTGTTCGGCACGATCGCCGCAGAGTCGCAGCGGATGATCAACGAGACGTATAGCGCCTTCGTGCAGGGCTTCATGCCCACATTGGCGCGGCCGGACGTCGACGTGCTCGACGGGCTGACGACGGCGATCATCGTCGACCAGGAGCGGATGGGCGCCAACGCCCGCTCCACCGTCGGCACCGCCACCGACGCCAACGCGATGCTGCGCATCCTGTTCAGTCGGCTGGGCAAGCCACACATCGGCTCTGCCCAGGCGTTCTCCTTCAACGTCGCGTCGGTCTCGGGTGCAGGGGCGGTCACCTTCGAGCGCGGCGGCTCCACCGTCAAGGAGCGCCGGAGCTTCTCCATCACAGGCGGCATGTGCCCGCGTTGCGAAGGCATGGGCACGGTGACCGACTTCGACCTGACCCAGCTGTACGACGAGAACAAGTCGCTCAACGAGGGTGCCCTCACGATCCCCGGCTACAGCGTCGACGGCTGGTACGGCCGCATCTTCAGCGGCTGCGGCTTCTTCGACCCGGACAAGCCCATCCGCGAGTTCACCACGAAAGAGCTCCACGACCTGCTCTACAAGGAGCCGACCAAGATCAAGGTCGTGGGCATCAACCTCACCTATGAAGGCCTCATCCCGAAGATGCAGAAGTCGTTCCTGTCCAAGGACGTGGATACGCTGCAGCCGCACATCCGGGCGTTCGTGGAGCGGGCGATGACCTTCACCGCCTGCCCCGAGTGCCGCGGCACGCGGTTGAGCGAGGCCGCCCGTTCCTCGAAGATCGGGGGCGTCAACATCGCCGACGCGTGCGCGATGCAGATCAGCGACCTGGCGGAATGGGTACGCGGGCTCGACGAGCCGTCCGTGGCGCCGCTGATCGCCACGCTGCAGGAGACCCTCGATTCGTTCGTGAACATCGGGCTGGGCTATCTCTCGCTCGAGCGGCCGTCGGGCACCCTGTCGGGCGGCGAGGCACAGCGCACCAGGATGATCCGCCACCTGGGGTCGTCGCTCACCGACGTGACCTACGTGTTCGACGAGCCGACGGTCGGGCTGCACCCGCATGACATCCAGCGCATGAACGAGTTGCTGCTGCGACTGCGCGACAAGGGCAACACGGTGCTCGTCGTCGAGCACAAGCCCGAGGTGATCGAGATCGCCGACCACGTCGTCGACCTCGGCCCGGGTGCCGGGACCGGGGGCGGTGAGGTCGTGTTCGAGGGCACGGTCGAGGGGCTGCGGGTGAGCGGCACGCTCACCGGGCAGCACCTGGACGACCGGGCCGCCTTGAAGCCCTCGATGCGGACACCGTCGGGGGTGCTGGAGGTGCGCGGCGCCTGCACCAACAACCTCCAGGATGTCGATGTCGATATCCCGCTCGGCGTGCTGGTGGTGGTGACCGGCGTTGCGGGGTCGGGCAAGAGCTCCCTGATCCGCGGTTCGGTCTCGGGTCGGGACGGGGTGGTGTCCATCGACCAGGGCGCGATCAAGGGCTCCCGGCGCAGCAACCCGGCGACATACACCGGACTGCTGGACCCGATCCGCGCGGCGTTCGCGAAGGCGAACGGCGTGAAGCCGGCGCTCTTCAGCGCCAACTCTGAGGGCGCCTGCCCCAACTGCAACGGCGCCGGGGTGATCTACACGGACCTGGCCATGCTGGCCGGCGTGGCCACCATCTGCGAAGTGTGCGAGGGCAAGCGTTTCGGGGCCGAGGTGCTCGAGTACCACCTCGGCGGCCTCGACATCAGCGAGGTGCTCTCGATGTCCGTGACCGAGGCGGAGCGGTTCTTCGGAGGGGGCGACGCACGCACGCCGGCTGCGCATCGCATCCTCGAGCGACTCGGCGACGTCGGTCTGGGCTACGTCACCCTGGGCCAGCCACTCCCCACGCTCTCCGGCGGCGAGCGGCAACGGCTCAAGCTGGCTACCAACATGGGACAACAGGGCGGCGTCTACGTGCTCGACGAACCGACCAGCGGCCTCCACCTCGCCGATGTCGAGCAGCTGCTCGGCCTGCTCGACCGACTCGTCGACTCGGGCAAGTCGGTCGTCGTCATCGAGCATCACCAGGCGGTCATGGCGCATGCCGACTGGATCATCGACCTTGGCCCTGGCGCCGGCCACGACGGCGGCCGGATCGTGTTCGAGGGCACGCCTGCCGACCTGGTCGCCGCCCACTCCACGCTCACCGGCGAGCATCTCGCGGACTACGTCGGGACCTGACCGAGTCCTGACGGCCGAGTCGAGACAAGAAATAAGGCAATGCCTAAGGCGCTGCCCGATGTGCGAGCGCGCTGATATCCGGATGCTCCCCGTACCGATGATCTCGCAGCGGGGGACCCAGACCATGGTGACACGTGTGGCACAAGTGCCGGACCGCCGGACCCGACCGCTGGCAGGCCTGCGTGGCGGGCTCTGGACGGTATGGCTCCTTCCCCTGGACATTGCCTTCCGTGTCCTGGGCATGCGGTACGTGTGGCTCCTCGCCTTCTTTCGCCACGTGCCGCCCGTCCTCCTTGAGCGGCTAGGCGAGGTACGAGCCGAACGGGCGGCCTGGCGTGCCGCCCGTCTCGTGCCCGCCTATCGCGACTACCTCGAGCGGCGGGCGTCCCAACTCCTCGAGGCGCCACCGTCAGGGAGTCCTGGGCACACTTCCCGAGACCGACAAGCGCAGCTACATCGACCAGTTTCGCCTCGAGGAACGGTGTGTCAACGGACGGTTCCCATTCGCGGGCACCACCCTCGACGAATCCAGCGGCTCGACGGGCAGGCCCTATGACTGGATCCGATCGGAACGCGAGCGGTCGGTGGCGCATCGGAACATCGGTTTCTTCGCCCGCTACACCTGGGCGACGGACCGCTCGTGACCATCAACGCGTTCTCGATGGGCGCCTGGGCAGCGGGAACCAACACGGCTCAGGGGATGAATCGCCATGCCCTGGTCAAGTCGACCGGTCCGGACATCGACAAGGTGTTCTCCACGTTGCGGCTGCTGGGTCCCCGCTACCGCTATGCCATCTGTGGCTATCCACCGTTCCTCAAGCACATGCTCGATGAGGGTGAGCGGATGGGCTTCGATTGGGAGTCGTACGAGCTCCATGGCCTTGTGGGCGGCGAAGGGATGGCCGAGGAGCTGCGCGACTACCTCCTGAAGCGATTCCGGTCGGTCCATTCAGGGTATGGCGCAACGGACCTCGAGGTAGGGATGGCCGCCGAGACCGCAGTGAGCATCGCCGTCCGCCGCCTGGCGCGCGGCCACCCCGATCTGCGCCATGCACTGTTCGGGGAACGCTCCCGATTGCCGATGGTGTTCCAGTACAACCCCTTGATCCACTGGCTCGAAGTCAATGGGGATGGCGAGATCGTGACGACCGTGAGCCGCCTCGATCAGATCTCGCCGCGGATCCGCTACAACGTTCACGACGAGGGCGGCGTCGCACCCTGGAGGCAGGTGCGCGCCACGCTGGCGCGATTCGGCTTCGACCTGGACCGACTGGGTGAGGCTACCAACGGCGCCGACCCAGCAGGTCCTGCAGGTTCGGCGGGCCAGGAGCTGACCCACGTCCGGAGGGTGGCCCGCTGGCGCTCCCGTTCCTCTGGATCTTCGGCCGGCGCGACTCCACGATCAGCATCATGGGTGCGAACGTGTACCCGGAGGATGTCGAGGCGTCGCTCTACGCGGACCGCGAATGCGGTCGCCGGGATCCGCTCGTTCCAGTTGGCCGTGGTACACGATGAGTCGGGTACGCCCCGTCCCGGCATCCACCTCGAACTGGATGAAGGCGTAGCGGTCGATGACGACTGGAGGGTGGAGTGGGCCGTCAAGCTCCGCGATCGACTCGCCACGCTGAGTCGGGACTATCGCACCTCCATCGAGGAGTTCCCGGCCGCGATGCTGCCCATCGTCCGGACCCACGCAGCTCGGCACGGGACCGTTCGCCGATGACGCCGATCGCATCAAGCAACGACGCATCGCACCCGCCTAGAAGCGTCCTCGATTACGACCCTCCGCCGCGGCCGTCGATCTCGATGTGATGGCGCGACTTGCGGCACCATCTCGCTGGGCGCACTATCGCGCCATGGCCGATGCGGGGCGACCGGGTGTCTCCAGCCCCGTGACCGTCGGCCGCGAGCCGGAGCTGGAGATCTTCCGGCGAGCGATCGACGACGTGCGGGCGGGACGGCCACGTGTGGTCGTCGTCGGCGGCGAGGCCGGCATCGGCAAGAGCCGTCTCGTCGCGGGAGGCGGCCTCCCGCGCCGGAGACGTCCGGGTCGCGCGCGGCAGCTGTCTGGCACTCGGCTCCTCGATCCCGTACCTGCCGTTCGCGGAGATGCTGCGGGACGTCGTCCAGGAGATGCCCGCGGCCTCGGTCGCAGAGGTGCTCGGGCCCGCACGTCGAGACCTGGCCGCGATCATGCCGGAACTGGCCAGTGCGGACATGTCGGACGCCCGGTGACGGCAGGCGCGGCGCAGCGAACGACGACCTCGACCGGCTCCGGATGTACGAGGCGCTCCTCCGGGTCGCCGAGGGTATCGCGCGACTGGGGCCGACGCTGTTCGTGCTCGAGGACCTGCAATGGATCGATCCAGCCAGCCTCCAGCTGCTGTCGTTCCTTGCGCACAACGTGCGCAGGAGCCAGGCGCTGCTCGTGCTCACGGTTCGTACCGGGGCACTCGACGGTAGCCGCTCGATCGCTGTCCTTCCTGGCCGACCTGTCCCGGGGCGACAACGTGGAGCGACTCGAGCTGGGTCCGCTCGATGCCGACGCGACTCGCCTGCAGGTGGCCGCGATACTCGGTGGTCAGCCCTCCGCCGACTGGTGGATCGCATCGAGCGTCTGGGTGACGGCAATCCGCTGTACACGAGGAGCTGCTGGCGGCGGCGCGTCGTAGCGGTGACAGCGGCGACGGAGTGTCGCTCAAGCTGCGCGAGCTGTTCGACGCGCGTCTGGCGCGGCTACCCGCCGATGCCGTGATGGTGCTTCGGGTCGTCGCGGCGGCCGGCCGCTCGACCGACGAGCGCTCCTCGGCAGCGCATGCGGGATGGAGCCGACCGACTGGAGGCTGCGTTCGCGCGGCCCTGGATGAGCACGTCCTGGTGCGCACCGGAGCGGACACCAGGGCGGGCTATCGATTCCGTCACGAGATCATGCGCACCGTGGTCGGAGTCGACGTTGCTGCCTGCTGAGGCGGTCCGCGTCCATCGGTCGTTCGCGCAGGCGCTGGCGGCCGGCCCGTCGAGCACCACGATCCGGCCGAGATCGCCTACCACTGGGACGCCGCGGACGACGCGCGGCCGATGCGCTGGCCGCGCACGTGGAGGCGGGCCTGGTAGCCGAAGCGCATTCGCCTTCGAGCAAGCGCACCGAGCACTACGAACGTGCCCTGGGCCTGTGGGACTCGATCGCCGACGCAGAGGCGGTCACGGGGCTGCCCTGGCGTCGGTGTCGCCCAGTGCGGCGCGGGATCGGCAGCCCGAGTCGGGCGACCACGACCGGGCGATCGAGCTGGTGCGGATGATCCTGGCCACGGGAGTCGGATGCCGACGCCGGACCGGTCCAGCTCATGTACTCGACGCTTGCGCTGGTACCTCTGGGAGTCGGGACGGCTGGATGAGGCTGTCGACACAGGCCCGGGCGTCCATTCGCGCCAGGCGGGCACGGCCCGACAGGTGGC
Source organism: uncultured Chloroflexia bacterium (assembly GCA_963760625.1). Classification (GTDB taxonomy): domain Bacteria; phylum Chloroflexota; class Limnocylindria; order Limnocylindrales; family CSP1-4; genus JAFMJV01. The sequence continues at coordinate 413,369 of CAVXDU010000004.1, read as the reverse complement.
TCGCCAATGCCCTCGCCCACACGGGCGGCCTGCTGCTGTACCAGGGTCGGGAGGCCGACGCCAAGCGCCATGCCAACGAGGCACTGAGCATCGCCCGTGCCGTAGGGGCCACCGAGGAGGAGATCCTTGCCGGGGGCGTCCTCGGTTGGTGCCTGGTCCTCGAGGGGCAGTTGTCGACCAGCGACGTATCCGCCTGCGCCATGCCACACGCACTCGAGGCGACGCCGGCGCTCGAGGGGTCAGACCAGACACGGCTCGGGCCACGACGAGCTCGATGACCGGCGCCATGACGCGGGCCTGGTCCTGGCGCACACCCAGCTCGCCGCCGCGCTCGAGATCGCCGGACGCGTCGAGCAGATGCATCAGGATCGCTCTCGATGGGTATGCGGTGACGGTGACGCGCGGTGTCGAACGGACATACGGTTCGGTGCTGCAGGCGAGCGCCGCGCGTGCCCTCTACCTGCTGGGGCGATGGGACGACGCGGAGGCGGGAATCCGTGTCGCCGCTCGACGGCGGAGCGGTCGGTGCCGGTCGACTGGGCCTGCTGACGATTCGGGCGCTCATCGCCACGTGGGTCGCGGTCACCAGGGTCCCGCAGAGGCGGCTCTCGCCGAGGCACGGGACCTGATCGACGATACGACGCCCCAGGATGCACGCCGGTGGCTGGCCGCGGCAACCGCGGAGCTGTGCCTGTGGCAGGGGCGATGGTTCGAGGCACTCGGTCAGATCGCGTCTGTGGCAGAAGGTGTGGACGGCGGTGATGATGCGCGGAGCCCGAGCCAGCCGGTCATGCCGGAGGGCAGCCTGCCGCGACTCCTGTCACTGGCCGCTCGCGGCAGCGCTGAACTTGCGGTCATGGAGCGTGCGGGTGCCCTGCAGACGACCGTCTCGCGAGCCGCAGCCGACCGGGTCCGGATGGGGCTGCGGCGAATCCGGCGTCGAAATGCGCTCGCGGACGCGTGGCGGGACGACCTCCTGATCGCGACCGCAGAACTGGAGCGGGGCGAGCCTGGTGCCGGGGCCCGACAGGTCCATCGCTGGACCGCATCGGTGGAGGCAGCCCAGGGAAATCGGCCGTACTCGGAGGCGTACGCGCGGCTGCGCCTAGCGGAGTCCCTGCTCGGCCAGCGGCAGCGGCGAGTCGAGGCGATGGCGGAGCTGGACCATGCGATGGAGGCCGCGGAACGCCTGGGTGCCCAGCCGATACTCGACGAGCTCGGGAGGCTGGCCACGCGGGCTGGCCTTCGAGCCGGCCGGGGGGAGCACGGCGAGCCCATCGCCAGGCCTGTCGCCACGCGTCCGTTCGGGCTGACCACGCGCGAGGTCGAGGTCCTCGTCCTCCTCGCGCAGGGCCTGAGCAACACGGAGATCGCCGATCGATTGTTCATCAGTCCCAAGACCGCGAGCGTGCACGTGTCCAACATCTACGGCAAGTTCGGCGTCGAATCACGCGTCGCGGCAGCGACCCTCGCGCACAGCCTGGGCTTGACAGCAGGCGATGGGGAGACCCGTACGGCCTAAGGAGGCCGACGGCACTAACGCCTCCAGCCGCGCACGACCGGCGCGGCGTGCACCGCGAAATGAGGATGCGCATAAGGCGCTGCCCGATGTGTGCGACGCCCGGCAAGCGCAGCGTGACGGCGATCACCAGGCACTCGGAGGTCGCCTCATGCAACGCCGCACACATCGTGACCAGTCATGACCGGGGCAACAGTCGACTCGGGCAAGCGGACCCTTGTCGTACCACGGGAACCTGGCCCCCTGGGGGACCTGTCCGGGCTCCAACGGCCGCGCGACGATATCGATGCCGCCATCGACGAGGTCTTCGGGACCGCTTCCGAGGAGCGACCCGGCGTGTTCGACGCCGCGTCTGCTGGTCCTCGGCGCCGGGCTGATCGGTTGGGCATGGCTCGTCCCCGGCTCGACCATGCTGCTGGCCGTCGGCATCGGCGCCATCCATGCTGGCCGCGGCACTCCCGGGCCGTGACGCGCTCAACGCCGTCAGCGTCAGGCGGGCAGCTCGGCGGCGAACGGTCAGCCTTGGGTCGGGGCTATCCACTCGACGGGAGCGCTCCGGGCACGGCGGAACTGGTCGACGCGTACGTTGAGCTGCTCCAGGCCACGGAGGTCGGAGGGCCGCTGCCGGTCGAACAGGCGCGCGACGCAGGGCATCTGGCAATGGTGGAGTGTGCGCTGCTGCTCGATGGTCGCGCGCCACTCGTCCCCGAGGAACTGCGCTACGTCGCGATCCGGACCCAGGCCATCCGTGACCTGTCGGCAGACCTGCTGAGTGCCCACCGCGACTGGCTGGACCGACGTGCCGCAGACGCGCACCGGCGCGCCTCGCTGCGGGCCACCGCGGTAGTCGCGGCTGTGGAGGAGCTGCAGGCGACACATCGGGCGAGCTCAGTCGACAAGCTGCAGCGAGTGAGTCGCGTGCTCCGGAGTGTTCTCCAGGACGCGCCCGGACCCATGGGCATTGCCGACCGGGCGGCCGCCAACTCACACCTGCCCACGACCAACGCCCAGCCATGACCTCGGGCGACCCACGCCAGCCCCTGGGTGTCGCTATGCCTACACCGTCGAGCCATGGGATGCAGCATCCTGACCCTCGCGGTGCTGCCCGTCGTGGCGGTCTGGCTCGGGCTGCGTGGTCTGATCCACTGGGCGGTCCGGTTGCCCCGGCGGCTGGCGTCCCTGCTGGACCACGCCGCTGTCGTGCTGCGCATGTCGATAGGCCGCGTTGCCGCTGCGGTACGGAGGTCGCTGGGCCCGGCTCGCCGGGCGGTCGTGACCTTGTTCCGACCTGTCAGGGACTTGCTGCGCGCGCTCTGGATACGCGTGAGTGTGCTGATCAGGGCCGCAGCGAGGCGAGCGATGAGGGCGATCGCCATCGGGTTCGGCACCGTCGAACGATCGCTGCGTGCCCTGAGTCGGCGCTTCGCGCTGTCGGTACGTCAGATAGCGCGGCTGGTGATGGGCCCGATCCGGAGCGGGCTGCGATCGCTCATCCATGCTGCTCGTGCCAGCAGGATGGCACTGGCCGGCATGTGGATCCGATCGGCGACGATGGCCGGCGCAGTGGCATCGATGCTGGCCACTGGCGTAAGGCGGATCGGCCATGCCATCCGTCACGTGCTGGCGCGCCTGGGTGTCGTGCTCCGGGAGATCGCACGCGGCATCAGAACGCCAGTGGCCCTCGCATGGTCCCGGCTGGCGATCGTGGCCAGGGCTGCGTCGGTGGCGGTTCGCGATGCCTTGCGCCAAATGGGCCATGCGGTCCGTGGGCTCGTGATCCGCGTGGGCGTCGCGCTCAGGGATGCCGCCCACCTGGTGGCGACGACCTTGCGGCCCGTTGGCCGAACGCTGCGGTCGCTGGCGACGCGGGCGCTCGTCCTGCTGCGCGAGTCCTGCCGCGCCGTCGTTCGCGGCGTCCGCCTCCCTGCGCAGGCCCTGGTCCACGGACTCGTCGTGCGCGCCCGGGACCTGGTGCGCGGCGCGATGCTCATCGCGCGTCTCGGGTGGGCGGTGACCAAGCGCCTGATCGGTCGGCTGACACGCCGACTGGATGTGGTGCTGCGGCTGGTCGGGCGAGTGGCGGGCGCCTGCTCCAGGTCCACCCTCGACGTCGTCCTGACGCTGGTGAGCTGGATCGTGCGGTCATTGATGCCCATCCGGGTGGCCATGGGAGAGGCAACACGACTCCTGGTCGTAGCCATCGCGGATGCCATCGACCGGATCGTCGGACTCGGCATGGTCATCGTGGCGGGCTTCCGGTCCGCCCTGCTGGTCGCCCGGTCCGTCCTCGCGTTGCTCGGGACCGCCATGGCGGTCGCCCGCCGGCGCGTGCTCACGGGCCTGCGTGTCGCCATCGCCCCTGTCGTCATCGCCTGGCTGCTCGCCAGGCAGGTCGGGCGACCCATCGGTCGAGCAATGCGACGGGCTGCCGCGGGTATCGGGGCAGGAATCCGGGCGCTGGACGCACCAATCCGCCATGCGGTGGGGTCGTGTCAGCTTGCGTTGCAGGCCATGCGTACTGCTGCCCATGAGGCCGCCATGGCGTCCCGAACCGCGCTCCGATCCGCGTCGGCCGCAGTCCTGGCGGCACGAGACTTCGTGCGCTCGCTCGGCCCCGGGCCTCACTGAACCCACGACCGCACCGGGTAACGGTCGGGCCCGACCATGAGGTCGACCCACCCGATGAGCCGCGATGACCTGATCCGGGTTGCAGGTGACGATATCCTTGCGCGAGTCTGACGAGGCGGCGTTTGCCGGTGGATGGGCACGAGGACTCGATGTCCCAGCGGGGTGGCCGCGCACATGACGATCTGGAGGGGACCACATGCGTGTGCGCGTCGCCGACTCGCTGGCAATGATGACCATCCTGGTGCTGGCGACAGCCGGTCCAGCGGGCGCCCAGTCGTCCGGGCCCAGCGCTTCGGCTGGTGCCGGAGTCCTGTGGCGTGACGCTACCGAGGAGACCACCGGCGCCACCGGGATGTGGACGAACAAGGTCGAGGTGGCGGACATCGATGGTGATGGCCACCTCGACATCCTCCATGCGAACGGCGGCGAGTACGAGGCACCCGGACCCCCCGAGCGACAGGGCGTATATCTCAACCCAGGCAAGGACGGGCCATGGACCGACGCCACGGACGATGTGTTCGGCGACGATCGCTTCCTGGCGCGGGTCATCAAGGCCCGGGACGCGACCGGGGACGGCATCACCGACCTCTTCGTCGGTACCACGTATCAGACCCAGAGCCACCTCTTCCGGGGGTTGGGCAGGGGGAGGTTCGAGGATGTCACCGACCTACTGCTGCCCAAGGCCGACCTGAGCGTCGGGGACGCCGAGGTGGGCGATGTCGATGGCGACGGCGACATGGATATCGTCCTCGCTGACTGGGGACCCGGCAGCCCGATGTCCAACGCGGGTGGTCCCGTGCGCCTGTGGCGGAACACCGGCGAAGGATGGACCGATGACGCCGGATCGATGCCATCGCAGCCCATCGCCTTCTCGTGGGACCTGGAGCTGGTGGACGTCGACGGAGACTGGGACCTGGACATCGCAACCTCCTGCAAGATGTGCGCGACCAGCAGGCTGTATCTGAACGACGGCACCGGGACTTTCACGGACGTGTCGGCGGAGCGGATGCCACCGTTCGGCAACAACTACGAGTTCGAGGCAATGGACCTCGACGCTGACGGCGATCCGGAGCTGGTCACCATCAACGATGGACCCCCGGGACCGACCGGCCTGACGGAGCATGTGTTCCGCAACGATGAGGGATCGTTCGTAGACGCCACCGGCGACTGGTGGCCCGCGGCCCAGAATCCCGGATATGACGACAACGTGGTCGCCTTCCTGGACGCCGAATCGGACGGCGACGCCGACTTCCTCATCGGGTCCCTGGACGGTCCGGACCGCCTGCTGCTGAACGATGGAACGGGCCACCTGACGATGCAGACCGACGTGTTCGAGGGACCGGCGACACCGGGAACCCTGGGCATCGCATTGGGTGACCTCGACGGCGATGGACGTTTGGACGTGGCGGAGGGCCAGGGCGAAGTGGAGTCACCCGACCACGTGTTCCTGGCGACCAAGGCTCTCCCCAGGGACACGGCTCCGCCCGTGGTCCAGGGGGTCGACGTCGTCACGCGCGAACCAGGCGTCATCGAGGTCCGCGCGCGGATCCACGACCGCAAGACTCCGGTCACGTCCGACGACCTCACCGCGACCGTCCAGGTCAAGCGAAAGGGCGCTACCGATGAGTACCCGCTGACGCTGTATGGGGACGCCCTGTGGCGCGCGGTGTTCGAGTGGGACGGCGCGGCTCCGGGGTCGGCGGGCGTCAAGGTGTGTGCCACGGACCGCGCGGGCAACGCTGCCTGTGGCGCCTGACGACCCCTCGCGCAGCGACCCTGGAGCTCTGACCAACTGGGCGGGGAATGTTCGTTATCGCGCTGCCCGGGTACATCGGCCCGAGAGCGTGGAGGCGATCTCGGCCATCGTGGGTGCCGCCAGTCGGGCGCGGGTGCTCGGGTCGGGTCACTCGTTCAGCACCATCACCGACACGATCGGTGACCTGATCTCGGTAGCCGGACTGCCGGAGCGCCTGGAGATCGCCCCGGACCGTTCCTCCGTGACGGTCAGCGCGGGCATGCGCTATGGCGAGATCGCGAAGGGGCTGCAGGCGGAGGGGCTGGCACTGCACAACCTCGCGTCCTTGCCCCACATCTCGGTCGCGGGAGCCGTCGCCACGGGCACCCACGGCTCGGGGACCGGGAACGGCAGCCTGGCCACGGCAGTCATGGCGATCGAGATGATCACGGCGGATGGCCGATCGATGACGCTGACCCGCCAACTGGATGGCGATCGGTTCGCCGGCTCCGTGGTCGCGCTCGGTTGCCTCGGTGTGGTCGTCGCGATGACGTTGGAGGTCCAACCCACCTTTGACGTCCGGCAGGTGGTCTACGAGGGCCTGCCCGTCGGTCGCCTTGCAACGGACCTGCGCCAGATCCTGGCCGCCGGATACAGCGTCAGCCTGTTCACCAGCTGGGGCGACGATGTCATCGACCACGTCTGGGTCAAGAGCCGGGTCGATGGACCGACAGCCAACCTGGGGGCCAGCTGGATGGACGCCCGCCGTTCGACCCGCGAGTGGCACCCCATCGCCCGTCTCCCACCGGACGCCTGCACAACACAATCGGGTGTTCCCGGACCATGGCACGATCGGCTGCCGCACTTTCGCCCGGAGTACATGCCGAGCTCCGGTGACGAGCTACAGAGTGAGTATCTGGTCCCGCTCGAAGTCGGCGCGCATGCGCTCCAGTCCGTGTACCGCATCCGCCACAAGTTGCGCCCTGTGCTCCAGGTGTGTGAGATCCGTGCGGTCGCGGCAGACGACCTGTGGCTGAGCCCGGCCTTCGGCGCCGATGTCCTGGGTATCCATTTCACCTGGCTGCCGGACACCACCGGGGTGATGTCGGCGTTGGAGGTGTTGGAGGAGCAGTTGGCGCCCTTCGATGCCCGTCCTCACTGGGGCAAGGTATTCGCCATGCCGCCCGCGCGCCTCCAGGCGCTCTACCCGCGACTGAACGACTTCCGGGCGCTACGCCGCGAGATCGACCCCTCGAACGTGTTCGGCAATGACCTGGTCGATACCTACGCGGGCCGCTGATGCCGTTCGCCTTCTCGGGCGAGCTATCGACTCGGTCCTCCCGGGGTCGAGCGTCGGGTACGCCCCAGCAGCAGGACACCTCCGACAACGAGCATGGCCGGCAACAGCAGGTCGATGACAGCCGGTGAACCAGGCAGGAGACCGAGCGCGAACTGGAGGAGGCCCAGTCCGAGGGCCACTCCACCGGCGATCCCCTGCCAGCCGTAGCCGCCTGCCTGACTGTGCCGGAGATAGGAGACGACCAGGAGCGCGACGCCGATACCCATCGCGGTCAGTCCGTGCGGTGAGCCGGGCAGGATGTCACCGATCAGCCGAGCTGCGCCGATACCGGTCAGGATGGCGCCGCTGTACAGGCTCCATGATCGTGCGCCACGCCCAAAGTGCTGGGCAAGCAGGACCACGCCAGCGGCCAGGATGATGAGTGATCCGACAAGGTCGATGCCCGGAACGAACCACGACAGGACCAGATAGCCGCCGACTGCCAGCAGTCCGATGCCCAGCCAGGTGGTGAGGCTAGTGTCGGCCAGCAGTTCTGGCAGGTCCCACGCCGAGCGATCATCGGCGGCTGACGCCTCAGCGGCCGCCGCCGTGGCCGTAGCATCCCCGATCGATGCTGCGTGGGTGGCCTGAGAGCCGGTCGCCAGCGTCCGCGATGAGCGGGCTGACTGCGGCTCCCCGGGATCCCGCGCGTCCGAGGCCTGCGGGGGAGTCTCCGGCTCCTGGTGTGGGGGCCTGGATTCACGCTCGACCTCGCGCCGCAACGCCGCCAGTCGCTCCTGGGGGTCCAGGCTCATGGTGCACCTGGCGCGAGCATCGACCACCTGGAGGTCCCGCGACAGTGCATAGGTTCCTCCTCACGGGGCACGGGCGGCGGTCCATCGTACATGCGGCTGACAGCTACTCGGCCGACCACCGCACCACCTACCATGGCCGGACAAGCGAACGAGCACGCAGCCACACCCATGGAGGCGAGCCGGATCGCCGGGGTGAGGAGTCAAGGTAGCTGATGAAGACGTATCGGCTGGCGGTCATCGCGGGTGACGGCATCGGCCGGGAGGTCGTCCCGGAGGGCCTCGACGCGATCCGGGCAGCCGCCGAGGTCACTGGCTCGTTCGCCATCGAGACAGTCGACTACCCGTGGTCGTGCGAGTACTACGCCCGACACGGCCGGATGATGGACGACGACGCGCTCGACCGACTGCGTGACAGCGACGCCATCCTCCTTGGCGCGATCGGGTTCCCAGGGGTCCCCGACCACGTGTCGCTATGGAACATGCTGCTGCCGGTCCGCCAGGCATTCGACCTGTCGGTGAACCTGCGGCCGATGCGGCTCCTACCGGGCATCCCGGGACCGTTGCGTGACCGGACGCCCGCCGATGTCGACATGGTGGTAGTACGCGAGAACACCGAGGGTGAGTACTGCGGCATCGGCGGCCGACTGCGCACGGGCACGCCCGACGAGGTCGTGACGCAGACCGCGGTGTTCACGCGCGCGGCCACGGAGCGTATCGTGCGCTTCGCGTTCGAACTCGCGATGCACCGCGACCGGACGCTCATCTCCGCCACCAAGTCCAATGCCCTCAACCACTCCATGGTGTTCTGGGACGAGGTGGTGGCTGCGGTCGCCGCGGAGTTTCCCGATGTCGCCGTGCGCAACATGCACGTCGACGCCCTGGCCGCGTTCATGGTGCTGCACCCGGATCGGATCGACACGATCGTGGCGAGCAATCTGTTCGGGGACATCCTGACCGACCTGGGCGCCGCGCTCATGGGCTCCCTGGGCCTGGCACCATCGGCCAACATCGACCCCACCCGACGCCATCCGAGCCTGTTCGAGCCCATCCACGGCTCCGCGCCGGACATCGCGGGGAGGGGCATCGCCAACCCCATGGCCACGGTCTGGGCCGGCTCGATGCTCCTGGAGCATCTGGGCCAGGCCGAGGCGGCCCACCTGCTGATGCGCGCCATAGAGCGAGTGGCACTGCATGGACCCCGGACGCCCGACCTGGGGGGCACGGCATCCACCCAGGAGCTGGGTGACGCGATGGCTGCCGCGATCAGGTCGGCCGGATAGATCCTGCCCGCCCGGACATGGCCTATGGCTCATGTCCACGATGACCTTCGGCTCTCATCGGTGCCTCGCCATCGGCTGACCATGGCGCCATGAACGTGGGTGACATGCTCCCTGTCCTGGTTCCCTTGGTGTTGCTCGAGCTCGCCCTGCTGCTGCTGGGCCTGTGGGACCTCACCCGGCCCGATCGGAGTGTGCGGGGGGGCAGCAAGGTGCTCTGGGGCGTGGTCGTCGTGTGCGTCGGCATCTTCGGTCCGCTCGTCTACTTCATGGTCGGCCGCGAGGAGGCGTGATGGAGGCTCCCGCGGTGGTGTGCCGCGGGCTGACCAAGCAGTACGGATCGGTCACCGCGCTGGCGGACCTGGATCTCGGAGATCCCAGGCGGCACCGTATTCGGCTTCCTCGGACCGAACGGCGCGGGCAAGACCACGACACTTCGCTTGCTGACCGGTCTCGCGAGACCCACGGCCGGTTCAGCCACGGTCGCGGGCGTAGACCCGCAGCATGCATCGACGGCCGGCCGCGACGATCGGGCGGCGGGCGGGCGACGCGTGACGTTCGGGTATCTCGACCAGGACCCGCGGTTCTACGGCTGGATGCGCGGCAGGGAGCTGCTGGAGCTCGTTGCGGACTTGTACGGCATGGACCGCGGAGAACGGCGCATCCGGACTGCGGAGATGCTGGAGCTGGTCGGCATGTCGGAGGCGTCCGGTCGTCGCATCGGCAGCTACTCCGGCGGCATGCGGCAACGCATCGGGCTCGCGGCCGCGCTGCTCGGTCGACCGCGCGTCCTGTTCCTGGATGAACCGGTCAGCGCGCTCGATCCCAGCGGCCGTCACGACATGCTGGAGGTGATCGGCGGGTTGCGGGGCACCACGACCGTGTTCATGTCCAGCCACATCCTCAACGACGTCGAGCGAGTGTGCGATCGGGTCGCCATCCTCGATCGCGGACGGCTGTTGGCCGATGCGCCAGTGGAGGAGCTGCTCGCGCGGTATGCGGCGCCCAGGTACCGGCTCGAACCGGAGGACGGCCAGGCGGCAGCTTTCCAGAGCCTTGCGGTGCGGCTCGGAGCGCTCCCTACGGTGACCGCGATCGATGGCGGCACGGATGGCCTGACCATCCAGGTGACCGATCCGCTTGTCGCGGGCCCGGAGCTGGTCCGGGCGATCGCGGACTCGGGCGTCGCCGTCGCCGTCCTCGAGCGCCAGCGGCCCACGCTGGAGGATGTCTTCCTGCGCGTGGTCGCGGATGGCGGCCCGGGCACCCGCAGCATCGATGGGGACGTCGCGTGACCGGCTATCGGGTCCTGCTGCGCAAGGAGCTGCTGGAGCAGTGGCGGACGATGCGCCTCGGCATCGTGGTCATCGTCTATCTCGTGTTCGGCATCCTGTCGCCCTTCCTGGCGCGCTACATGCCGGAGCTCATCACCACCCTCCTACCACCCGACCAGGTCCCACTACGGCTGCCCACACCGACGTCGGCCGACGCCATCGACCAGTTCATCAAGAATGTGGGTGGGACGCTCACGCTGGCCGCCATCCTGCTCGCCATGAGCATGGTCGCCTCGGAAAAGGAACGCGGGACCGCTGCATTCCTGCTGACCAGGCCGGTCGGTCGAAGTGCGTTCGTGACCGCCAAACTGACCGCCCTCGGAGTCACCCTGGGCCTGGCGTTGGCGGCCTCGGGGTCAGCGGCGTACGCGTACACGGTGTGGCTGTTCGGCCCGCTCCCGGCCGAGGACTGGGCGGCGATGGTGCTGCTCCTGTGGCTCGCCCAGCTCTCGATCGCCTCCGTCACGCTTCTCGCCAGCACCCTGGTGCGCTCGGTGGTCGCAGCTGGCGCCATCGGTCTTGCGGCATACGCCGTCCTGGCGATGGTGTCCGCACTGCCCGCCATCGGGCCGCTCACGCCCGCCGGCCTGGAGAACGCCGCGGGGGACGTGGCGAGAGGGCTCCTGCCGCCGACCATCGCCGTCGCCGTCGCGGTCGGCGTCGCGGTGATCGCCGCCTGCGGCGTGCTGGCGTGCCTGGTGTTGCGACGTCAGGAGCTCTGAGGACCGGGGCAGCGGTCGAGGCTAGCGCGACTGGCTGGGGTAGCGCTTCCTGAGGTATCGGGCCATGGCGCGGGCGGCACGGGCGCGGTGCGACACACGGTTCTTCTCCTCGGCGCTGTAGTTGCCGACGGTCCGGCCACTGCCCAGCTCGCTTAACGGCTCGAAGATGGGGTCATACCCAAAGCCACCGTTGCCCCGGGGGCCGAATGCGATGCGGCCCTCGAGGGTGCCGGAGCGGGTCATCACCCACGGTCGTCCGCCGACCGGCTGCGAGCGAGGGTCGAGGAACGCCAGCACACACCGATACCGCGCCCGGCGACGTTCCATCGGCAGCTCGCCCAGCTCCTTGAGTAGCTTCGCGTTGTTCTCGTCATCGGTCGCATCCGGACCGGCGAAGCGCCTGGTGTAGACGCCCGGCGCCCCACCCAGGGCGTCCACCTCGATGCCCGAGTCGTCGGCCAGCGTGGGCATCCCCGACAGCTCACAGTAGAAACGCGCCTTGATGATGGCGTTGCCCCGGAAGGTGGTTGCGTCTTCCACCGCCTCGCCGGCGACCCTCGCCTCGTCCAGGGTGACGAGCTCCAGCCACGGCAGATGCAACAGGGCCCGCAACTCCTGGAGTTTGTGCTCCGAGCGGGTGGCGAGGAGCAAGCGGACCGTCACCGACGCTGGGCCGCCGCGGAAGGTGCGTTGGCCAGCGCCTCGCGCTGCACCTCGAACAACCGTGCGATGCCCGCGTCCGCCAGCGCCAGCAGCTCGTCCATCTGGGCTCGGGAGAAGGGCTTGCCCTCCGCGGTTCCCTGCACCTCGACGTACGTCCCGGCGCTCGTTGCGACGACGTTGAAGTCGACTTCGGCGTGCGAGTCCTCGGGATAGTCCAGGTCCAGGATCGCGACACCATCCATGACGCCCACGCTGACCGCCGCCAGCTGGCTGACCACGGCACGCTCCAGGCCGATGCGGCGAAGCGCCAGCGACAGCGCGATCCAGCCGCCGGTGATCGACGCACATCGAGTGCCGCCGTCTGCCTGGATGACGTCGCAGTCGATGGTCACGGTCCGCTCTCCAAGTACGGCCGTGTTCACCACACCCCGCAGCGACCGACCGATGAGCCGCTGGATCTCGTGGGTACGGCCCCCGATCCTGCCCTTGGCGCTCTCGCGCGGGCTGCGCTCCGAGGTCGCCCCGGGGAGCATGGAATACTCCGCCGTCACCCAGCCGGTGCCCTTGCCCCGAAGATGGGGCGGGATGCGGTCCTCGATGGTCGCGGCGCACAGCACGTGTGTGCCTCCGATTCGGACGATCACCGACGCGGAAGTCCATTTCTGGACGTCAAGCTCGATCGATACCGGTCGCAGCTGGGTCGATGTCCTGCCGTCCGCCCGAGACCGGACTCCGCCACCGATGCTCACGCCAGACCACTCATGTCAGTCCCTCTCCTCGTGCGGGATGCTCGTCACGAGCGACCGCCTCCTCGCGCTTCACGTCCTGCCACAACTCATCGAGGGCATCGAGGCCCATCGCCTTCAACTCCAGTCGGCGTTCCGCGGCCAGCCGTTCGACACCCGCAAACCGGCGGGCGAACTTCCGGCTCGCCCCCCGGAGTGACGCCTCCGGGTCGATGTCGAGCTTGCGGGCAAGGTTGACGAGCACGAACATCAGGTCACCGTACTCCTCGACCCGCTCCGCCTGATCGGGCGCCCGAAGCAGCTCGGTGGCCTCCTCTGCGACCTTGTCGATGACGCCATCCAGGTCTGGCCAGTCATAGCCCATGCTCGCGGCGCGTCCCTGCATCTCGTTGGCGTAGGCCAGAGCGGGCAGCGACCGCGATAGACCCGCAAACGCGGCGGGCATGTCGGGGTCCGTGGGTGAGACCGCGGATCCACCATCCTTGTCGGCTTCCGAGGCAGCGGCGCGTTCCTCGGCCTTGATGACCTCCCAGGCTTTGATGACCTCGCCAGCCGTCCGAGCCGCGCCATCCCCGAACACATGCGGATGCCGGCGCACGATCTTGGTCATGATCGACCGCTGTACGTCGGACAGGTCGAAGATGCCTTTCTCCGCGGCATGCTCGGCATGGAGCACGATCTGCAGCAGCAGGTCTCCCAGCTCCTCCGCAAGCTTGGGCCCGGGTGGCTCGTTGAGCGCGTCGTAGACCTCGTACGCCTCCTCCAGCAGGAAGGGTCGCAGGGAGCGGTGGTCCTGCTCCCGGTCCCAGGGGCAACCACCCGGCGCGCGCAGCCGTGCCACGAGCCACGCGATGCCCCATGGGCTGGCCGCGTTGAGCAGGTCTGGGATAGGCGGCACCAGGTGCGGGCCACCTTCCAGGTCTTCGGCTCGCACCTCACTGATCGTCGTGTCAGACGTGCCACCCAGCCCACGTACCGGGTGTGTGCCCGGGTACAGCCGGCGCAGCAGCCCAGCGGCATCCGCACCATGGCCCTGTCGCCCGGGCAGCACTGCTGGCAGGAACTGGTCGGTCCCGGTTCGGTCCGAGGTTGGACTCCGCTGATCGTCGGGCACGATGACCAGGGTCATGGTGGGGTCGACCGGCCTTCGCACCAGTGCCCGGACCGACACGACCTGGAGCCCATCCGCCACCACGGACCCATCGAGCTCCCGCAGTTCATCGAGGATGGTGAGCGGCATGGTCATGCCGGCACCAGGTCGCCCCGCGTCTCGAGCACGCGAAGCACGGCCATGGCGTTCGCATCGACGGTCGCATCGGTCGTGTGCAGCGTCATATCCGGGTGCAGCGGGGGCTCGTAGGGGTCATCCACACCCGTGAACCCGCTGACTTCTCCCGTACGCGCCATGGCATACCAGCCCTTCACGTCGCGCGCCTCACAGATCTCGATGGGAGTGTCCACGAACACCTCCAGGAACGACCCGTCCGGCATCATCGCGCGTACCTCATCCCGGGCGGCACGATATGGGCTGACCACGGCGGCCACCGCGATGCCACCGTGGCGCACCACCTCGCTCGCCACGTAACCGATACGCCGCACGTTGGTGTCCCTGTCTTCCCGGCTGAAGCCGAGGCCCTTGGACAAGTGCGTGCGAACAGCATCGCCATCCAGGACGGTGACCTCGCGTCCCCGGGCGCGCACCATCGCCGTGAGCGCATCGGCGGTGGTCGATTTGCCCGACCCGGAAAGGCCCGTGAACCAGACGCAGACGCCCGAACGGTTGCTCATGTCAGGCCCGCACGGTCATCCGCCGCTGGTATCGCCCAAGCTGAAGGCATCGTCGCGGCTGATGGTTCCGGAACTCTCGGCTGCGTCGCGCTGCGGCGTATACCAATCGTCGAACGCGGTCGCACGCACGGATGCCACCTGGGCCGGATCGAGCGGCCGGTCAGCACGCTCGATGAGCCGGTAGACATGCCATCCGTCCTCAAGCTCGACCGGTTCGCTCACCGCGCCGGCCGCAAGGGCACTGATCGTCGTCAGCGCGTCCGCAGGGACCTGGGCCTGGGCAAGCCAGCCCAGGTCGCCCCCCGTCCCGGCCTGGGCACCATCCGACGACGCCTTGGCGATCGCGGCGAAGTCCGCTCCGGGCTTGGCCAGGTCAGTCTTGAGTGCCTCCAGCCGGTCGGCCAACGGCGGCTGGTAATCCTGGAACATGATCACGTGATAGCCGAAGTCGGACTTCACAGGGCCGATGACGTCACCCGGCTTGAGAGTGTCCAGGTGGTCGAACAGGGCATCGGCGAACTCCGGCACCATCGCGGTCCTGTCGAAGTAACCCAGGTCGCCGCCCTGCGAGCCGCTGCCAGTGTCATCGCTGTGGGCCTTGGCGGCCGCCGCGAACGCCGCCTGTCGCTCCGCGACATCGGGGATGGCGTCCAGGCGTTGGAAGGCCAGTCCCGCCTCGGACTGGGCGACCGTCCACGACGGGTCGGTGGGCGGGATGCCGACATCCCCGGTGCTGCCGGCCCGCGCGGCACTCGGATCGTCTTCGGGCGAGAACAGGATGTGGCTGGCCCGAACCTTGCCCGAGTCAGCCTCGGCGGCAGTGTCGCCGGAGAGCCAGATCTCGGCCAGGTGCAGCTGGGGCTTGTCCCCGGCAGTGGCATCGGCGGTGATGCGCGTGTTCAGGGCCGCCGCGATCGTCTCCATCCGGATGTTGCCGCGGTAGGCGTCCCAGGACATGGCGGCACGGAGATCCTTCTCGTAGCTCGGATCGGGGGTCGCAGGGTTGATGTGCTTGACCCGCGCGATGCTGTGCTCGCCATCGAGACCGCTTATCAGCGGTGTGAGGTCCCCCTCCCTTGCGGCGAAGATGGCGCCAAGGAGCGCGGGATCAAGGGTGGTGTCATCGCGGAAGACGGTCCCATGATCGCCACCCTTGTCCTTGCTGGCGTCGGTGCTGTACGTTCGCGCCACCTGCTCGAAGGACTTGCCGGCAGCCAGGTCGGCAACCGCCTGGTTGGCTGCCGTCAACGCGGCCTGACGTGCCGTGGCGCTGACGTCCCCATTCGCATCTGCCTTGGGTTCGATGGTGATCAGCCCGATCTGGCGCGACTCGGGTTTGGATGCGTCCGCCGTGATGGCGGCCTCGACGTCGGCCTCCGTGACCGCAACACCCTGTGCACTGGCCAACTGACCCTGGAAGGTGAGGTCGATGAGCGATTCGATGGAGCTGGAGTCGATATCCTGCTGGGCTTGCTGGATGGTCTCGCGACGCGCAGCGCCCTCCTCGGCAGTGAGCTCACCCGACGCCATCGACTGGGTGATACGCCGATCCTGACGCTCCAGTCGGAAGGCCTCCAGACGCGCCCGATCCGTCCACTGGTCGCGCGAGATGCCCGTCCCGGCCACCGATGCGACGGGCTTGAGGTGCTGGTCCCAGTAGCCGTAGGCGACACCGATGACGATCACCGCGACGACAGCCACGGTGAGCGCGATGAAGGCCAGGGTGACCCGACGCGCGAACCGCTCCTCGGGGTCGAGCGGACGGCGATATGCGGTCGCCTTGGCAGGTTGCTTGTTGTCGGACGTCATGCTCTGCTCAGGTCGGTGTGTGGTGGGTCCGGGCCGGGAGCGTGGCGGCGGGCGCGGGTCTCGGGCCGCGTCCGTGTCGGCGACATCCCTGTCGACGGCGCCGTAGTCTAGCGCACGCACCGATCCGGCACCCCCGGGGCGGTCGGGTCAACCGGGTCGACGGGGTGCGGGCTCGATCGTCGCCGGGCGGCTGGGGCGGGTGGACATGGTACCGTTCGTGATCCCCATGCAGATCGCATCAGACGCGCCCGCGACCTTTCGCAGCAGCGCGCGCCGACCCGGATCCCTGGAGCTGCTGACCACCGCCGTTCGCGAGACCTTGTCTCGTCGCCGACTCATCAGCTATCTGATCCGGGCCGAGATCAAGAAGCAGGGCACCGACACGGTCCTTGGCAACGTCTGGTGGGTGCTCGACCCGCTCATCTCGCTGCTGGTGTACGTGTTCGTGATGACCATCGTGTTCGCACGTGACCAGGAGGATTTCGCCGTCTTCCTGCTGGCCGCCATGATCCCCTTCAAGTGGTTCACGGGTACGGTCTCGGACTCGGTCAACGCGGTGGTCCGGCAGGGCCAGCTCATCAAGCAGATCCAGTTCCCCAAGATCGTGCTGCCCATCGTGACCAACGGGGCGGGCCTCGTGAACCTGGCGTTCGGGATGCTGGTCCTGTTCCTGGTGGTGTTCATCGGGTTCCGCGACCACCTGTCGCCGATGATCCTCTGGGTGCCGTTGATCGCGGCCATCCAGGCGGTGCTGATGCTCGGTCTGTCGATGTTCCTGGCCGCCCTCACGGTGTTCTACCGCGACATCGGCATCGTCATCGGCCACCTCCTGCGGTTGCTGTTCTACGTGGCACCCATCCTGTGGACGTTCGGCGCCCAGAGCGGCCGCGGTTCGCTGCTCCACAAGGAGGTCGGTGACGTCGGCTTCTCGATCCTGCGCTACAACCCGGTGGCGGTGCTCCTGGAGGCATACCGCACATGCATCTACGGCGTGACGGACGTGGATGGCAAGCACTGGCACCAGGCCACGACCGAAGCCCTGGACCTGCCGGGGCTGTTGTGGGTGTTGTGTTTTTCGATCGTCCTGCTCGTGCTGGGTACGCTGGTGTTCAAGCGCCTGGAGCCAGCGTTCGCCAAGGTGCTGTAGATGTCCCAGGCGTCATCGCTCCCGTGACGGATCCAGCTGAACCGCGCGGGACAGACCCGGACCTGGCCGACATAGCGGACGATCCATCCAGCTACTCGGGTCGCGCCCACGGGACCGATAGCGCTCGCTGTCAGGGACCTTGGCGTCCAGTACAACCTGCGCTTCACCAAGAAGACGCGACTGCGGACGAGCTTCATCAACATGCTCCGACGGGAGCATGGCGATCGCCGCTTCTGGGCGCTACGCAACGCCAGCTTCATGGTGCAGCGGGGCGAATCGGTGGGGGTCATCGGGCCCAACGGCGCGGGCAAGAGCACCCTCCTGTTGGTGCTGGCCGGGATCATCACGCCATCCGAGGGCGTCGTCGAGGTCAACGGGCACATCTCGACCTTGCTCAGCCTCGCCGCGGGATTCGACCAGGAGCTATCGGGCATCGACAACATCGCCCTCGCGGGCGCGCTGATGGGCATCCCGCACGAGACCATGCTCAGAGATCACGCCCGAGGTGATCGAGTTCGCGGACATCGGGGCATTCATCGAAGCCCCCTTGAAGACCTACAGCTCGGGGATGCGCGCGCGGCTGGGGTTCGCCATCGCGACGGCCGTCGATCCCGACATCCTGTTGCTGGACGAGGTGCTCCAGACGGGTGACGAGGTGTTCCGGGAGAAGAGCCGCCAACGGATCATCTCCATCCTGACTGCGGCCAAGGCCGTTGTGCTCGTCACCCACGACATGACCTGGGTCACCGAGTTCTGCACCCGCGCCATCCTCATCGAGGACGGCCGGGTCGCGATGGACGGCAGCCCCGAGGATGTGGTGCGGACGCACAAGGAGCACTCGGCTGCACGCCGCGCAGCACGACGCGAGCAGATCGAGCGCATGCGCCGGGGGGAGATCGCCATCAACGCGGCCG
The DNA here is from genome assembly GCA_963760625.1 of uncultured Chloroflexia bacterium. Classification (GTDB taxonomy): domain Bacteria; phylum Chloroflexota; class Limnocylindria; order Limnocylindrales; family CSP1-4; genus JAFMJV01. Next base: position 394,993 of record CAVXDU010000004.1, on the reverse strand, counting down.
AGACACGCCGCATGGAGGAGCCCGACAGGAAAGGCAAGCGCGGATCCACACGATGAGTCGCCGCGTGCTCATCGTCCCGGCCCAGTCCAATCCCTATCAGACCCTGCTCGCCACTGGGCTGCGTGGTGAGGGCTGGCAGGTCCGGATAGGGGAAGGTCCGTCGCGGATCCCGGTCGCGCCGCTGATATTCGCCTGGCTGCGAGCGGGGATGCCGGGCGTCATCCACCTCCATTGGGTGCACCGCTACCTGGAACCCGTGCTGGGCCGCCGACGATGGGCGGCCCGGAGAACGCTGCTCGAGCTGCGGGTCTTGCGTCGCGTTGGTGTCCGGGTCGTCTGGACGCTGCACAACATCGGGGAGCACGACGGCACCCGGGGCAAGCTCGAGATGACCTTTCACCGCGGGCTGGTCGATGCCGCCAACGCGGTCATCTGCCACTGCGCGGCTACGCGCCAGCTGGCTATCGATGCATACCAGCTGCCGCCAGCCACGCATGCGCGGCTCCAGGTGGTGCCACACGGCAGCTACGCGGGATGGTACGCGGACACCCTGGGCCGCGATGCGGCGCGGGCCGCCCTCGGCCTGTCATCGACGGATCGCGTGTTCCTGTTCATCGGCCAGGTGCGTGGCTACAAGGGCGTGGATGAGCTGCTCGATGTCTTCCGACGCATCGATGCGCCGGATGCCCGGCTGGTCATCGCAGGTCGACCCAATCGGATCCAGACCAAGACCAGCATCGAGGCGGCCGCCGTGACAGACCCACGCGTGATCCTCGCGCTGAACACCATTCCAGATGATCAGATCCAGGTCTATCTGCGGGCCGCGGACGCGGTCGTGCTGCCATATCGGGATGTCCTCACATCGGGATCGGCCATCCTGGCCATGACCTTCGGCCAACCGGTCATCGCCCCCGCGATCGGCTGTCTGCCCGAATCGCTCGGTCACGAGGGCACCATGCTGTATGACGCGACCGACGCGGATGGCCTGGAGCGCGCACTACGGACGGCGCTCACCGCGGACCTGGCCGCACTCGGGGCGCGCGCCGCCGAGCACGCAGCGACGCTGTCGTGGGGCCCCATCGCGGCGCGGACCGCCGAGTTGTACCTGGGGATGGAAGCGGGCTGAGCCTCAACGGTTGGTGAGCCGCTCTCCGTCCAGGCACCGTCTCAGGCCAGGCGCCGCACCAGGATCTTGGCGATCCGTTCGCCGGCGTGACCGTCCCACAGCGGCGGACCCTCAGCGGGACCTGCCAGCTCGCCCCGAAGAGCGGCGTCCACCAGCGGCCCCAGAGCCTCCGGCTCGACCAGTCGGTTGGTGCCATGTGTGATGGTCACCGGTCGCTCCGTGTTCGGACGGAGTGTCAGGCACGGGATGCGCAGCACGGTGGTCTCCTCCTGGATGCCGCCACTGTCAGTGACGACGAGTGCCGCGCCACGCACGAGGGACAGGAACTCCAGGTAGCCGAGCGGGTCGACGACCTGGATGCCAGGCACGTCCGCGAGCCCAGCCGCGCCAAGTGTGGCCCGCCCCCGTGGGTGCAACGGCAGGACGATCGGCAGCCGCGCGGCGAGGACCCGCAGCGCGTCCACCAGGCGGGCGGCGGCCTCCGGCGTGTCCACGTTCGCAGGTCGATGCAGCGTCGCCACTGCGTAGCGTTCGGGCACGCCCAGCCGGGCACGGATCGGGCCCGGGGTCGAAGCTGGTCCAGATGCGCCAGCAACGTGTCGATCATGGGGTTGCCCGACCAGGTGCGCTCGATCGGGATCCACGCCTTCACGGGCGAGGTTGTCCAGTCCTTCGGGGCTGGTCACGAACAGGAGGTCCGAGAGGATGTCCGTGACGCGCCGGTTGACCTCCTCCGGCATGGTCGACGTCGAAGCTGCGCAGGCCCGCCTCGACGTGGGCGACGGGAAGGAGCAGCTTGGCGCACACGATGCGCCGCTGCCAAGGTGGAGTTCACGTCGCCGTAGACCACGACCCAGGCCGGGCGATCGGCCACGAACTCGTCCTCGAGGGCCGCCAGCAGTGCTCCGGTCTGGTGTCCCTGGCTGCCCGAGCCGACACCCAGGCTGACATCGGGCGACGGCAGGTCGAGGTCCCGGAAGAAGACGTCGGACAGCAGCGGGTCGTAGTGCTGGCCGGTATGGACGATCCGCTGGGGGACGCCAAGCGCGCCCAGCGCGCGGATGACGGGCGCCGCCTTGATGAAGTTCGGCCGCGCGCCCACGACATGCACGACGACACGGGTCGGACCGGCAGACGCAACGGGGGGCCCGGTCGCGCCGACCGCCGCGACCGCGCAGCGATGCCGACCGTGCCCGCCACCCCGCTCACGCGGCCCCCAGTCGCTGGTACAGCTCCAGGTACAGCTCGCCGTTGCGGCGCCAGCTGCGGTGCTCGCCGGACCCACGCACCGGCCGCTCGACCGATCGCGTCCCGTCGCTCCGGATCGACCAGCAGCGGCTCCAGCACGTCCGCGAGGTCGCGCGGGTCGCCGGGCGTGAACGACACGCCTGTCTCGCCTTCGATGATCATCTCCATCAAGGCGTCCAGGCGGCTCATGACCACGACTCGCTCCATGGCCATCGCCTCGTATGGCTTGAGCGGAGTCACCAGTCGCGCCACGCCCACGTCGTGTCGCGGCACGACGAACGCGTCGATGAGCGAGTAGTAGGCATTGATGTCCGCGTACGCGACCCTGCCGGTGAACACCACCGTGCCGTCATCGAGGCCCAGCGAGTGGCTCAACTCCTTGAGCGCCGGCCCGTGCTGCCCGTCGCCCACGATGAGGCACCGGACGTCCGGCGGCCGCGCCGTCGCAGCTCGGCCGTGGCTCGCAGGAGCGTCTCGATGCCCTCGAACACGGCCAGCGTCGAGATGTAGCCGATGACCGGTCCGTCGCCGATGCCGAGCCGCCGAGCGAGCGCATCGTCCCGCGGCTGGGGCGCGAACCGCTCGACGTCCACGGCGTTGGTGATGACCGTGACCTGGCTCCGCCGGCGATGCCCCGCTCCACGAGCCGGTCGCGCATGCCGTCCGACAGCGTGACGATCGCGTCGGCCTCGTGCATGAGCGCCGTCTCCAGGTCCGACTCGACCTCGTAATGGGCGCTCGACGCCGCCGAGGTCGGGTGACTTGGAGACCCAGGTCTCCTCGCGGAAGCCGCGCACCTCGTACACCACCGGGATGGCATACCGCTCACGGACCGCGAGCGCGACCTGCAGGTTCGGCCAGGGGGTGGCGGGGTGGAGCACCGACGCTGCCGTGTTCCTCCACGATGGATGCGATGCCTCGAGCGTTCATGCTCGCGGTCTGGTCGGGTCGATCCCGGCGCTCCCGACCCGATGGCCGTCAAGCGGTACTCCACGTCGCCGACCGTCCATCGCTCCGGCGGCCGCACGCCACGCAGGATGTCCTCCTGTCGCCGCGCCGCGATGAGCGGCTGCAGGCCGACGTTGCGCAGCGCATGGCCGATGCTCTGCGTCCGGATGGCGTATCCCGACTGGCGGGGCAGCGCGTTGGAGACGACCAGCAGCGGATGGCCGGGCTGCGGGACGATGCGGTCCGGGACGGCGCCGGGCACCGACGGGCGCCACTCCGGATCGTGGGCGTCCCGTTCCGCCGTCGCGTGGGCGAGCAGCGCCCGGGGCGCCCGGCGGTCGGGTGCCAGCGCCACCGCCGCGGCTCGCCGCACGCGCGGCGTCCGCGTATCGCGCCGTTGCGAGGTACAGGCGCGTCTCCAGCAGGTAGCGCTCCGGCGTCCGCGCATCCTGGCCCTGCGCGAACTGGTCCACGACCCGTTGCGCCCCCGGGATGTCCCGCATCTGCAGCAGCAGCAGCCCGATCTCCACCCGCGTGCCGACGCTCGTGCCGGGCGCACTCGGCCACCCGATGGAGGATCGCCGCCGCACCTCGCTCCGGTCACCCGTCGCACCGCGGCCGACCGCCTCCAGCAACGCCGGTCGACCGGTCCGCCGCGCTCCTGGTGTGGCCAGATGCGAGACCGCGATCATCGCCCGTGCCGACGGTCCGACGAGCGCGCGGCGACAGGACCTCCAGGGCGCGCGCGGCATGACGCGGCTCGCTCCACGCTGACGATCGCCTGGACGCCGCGAAGCGGGCGCACGACCGAATGGGGCAGGTGGGCGCCGAGGCGCTGGGTGATCGACATCTCTCCAGCAGGCTGCTGCGACCCAGGACGCATCCGGCGGGGCCGGTGCCGCGCCCCGGTCCGTGCATGCGTCACAGCGGGCGGTCGCGCGATGGTGCCAACCGACAGTACCAGAAGCGGAAGCCGGGGATCTCCCCGAGCCGACCGAAGCTCGGCTGCCGCATGGGTCGGGCTGCAACCGACACGCCTGGAGCGACACCCGCCATCCCCTGCTATCGTCCCGGGCCGTGACACCACGTCCAGCGCATGCCATCCGTTTGCGGAGAACACGCGCCACGTGACCGCTGGGACGAAGGTCTGGATCGACCTCACCAACTCGCCCCACGTCCTGTTCTTCCGACCCATCCTGCGACGCCTCGACGACGCGGGAGTGCCCAGCGTGGTCACGGCGCGCGACTACGCCCAGACCCTCGGCCTGCTGGAGCTGTACGGCATCCCCCACACGGTCATCGGTCGGCACGGCGGAGCGCGCCTGGGCGGCAAGGTCACGGGGCTCGTCGCGGCGGTCGCTGGCGCTGACCCGCTTCGGGCGCGCCACGAAGGGCATCCGGCAGGCGGTCAGCCACGGCTCCAACGACCTGGCGGTCGCCGCGAAGCTGCTCCAGGCTGCACAGCACGGTGCTCCACGACTTCGAGGGCGCCACCACGATGCACAAGATCAACTTCCGGCTGGCCGACAAGGTGATGGTGCCCGCGGTCATCCCGTGGCCCGCGCTCGCGGCGCTGGGCCTGGACGAGCGACGCTATCGGCCGTACGCGGGCATCAAGGAGCAGGTGACCCTGGCCGACTTCGAGCCCGACCCGACCGTCATCGAGACGCCTGGGCCTCGACGCCGCCCGGCCCATCGCGGTGCTCCGACCACCGGCCACCATGAGCCTGTATCACCGGGGCATCGAGAACACCCTGTTCGATGAGGTGCTCGCCTACCTGCGGGCCTCAGCGACGCCCAGGTGGTGCTGCTGCCGCGGACGCCCGAGCAGGCGCGCGGCTTCGCGGGCGCCACGCGGCGTCGTCATCCCCGCCACGCCCGTCGATGGTCCGTCCCTGGTCTACGCGGCGGACCTCGTCGTGAGCGCCGGCGGCACCATGAACCGCGAGGCGGCGCTGCTGGGCACGCCCACCTGGACCACGTTCGCGGGGGAGCTGGGCGCCGTCGACCGGATGCTCATCGACACGGGGCAGCATGGCCATCCTGGAGCGCCCGGAGCAGCTCGTGACTGCGCAAACGCGACCCGGGCGTGCCGTCGTACGAGGCCCTCGCCGACGCGGTGACCGACGGAGATCCTGGCGCTATAGTTCCCGGCGACTGGAGCACCAGTGCGCCCGGCCTCGCCGGATCCGACCGCGTGACCCACGACCGGCGTCACCGGCGTGTAGGCATCCTGTCCCCCGGCACCAGCGAGTTCGACTCGCGCGCACAGCGCATCGCCCGGTCCCTCGTCGCACGGGGCGACACGGTCACCATCTACTCCCGTCGGCGCCCGGGCCTGCCGCGCGAGGAGACGCTCGACGGGTATCGCATCGTGCGCATCCCGCTGGACCGGACCGATGCGCGCGCGGAGCGACACTGCGGACGCGCGCGGCACCGTCGGCGCGGGGTCGATCCGGGCGGCCGCGGCAGCCGCGGGGGCGCCGGACGGCGCGCCTGGGACGCTCGTCCGAGGCGGCTACTGGACGTGGCACCGATGGAGCGACCGCGGTGCCCGGTCATCCATCGGTTCCGCAACTTCCCGGTCCGGCCGATCGCCTGGGGTCGGCGGTTCGCGGCGTCCGACCGGGTGGAGCCGCACGACATCTGGCACGGCATGTGGGCGCGCTCGCTGCCGATGCTCGCAGCGCGTCCGGCGGCGCCACGGCGGCGCGCACCGCTGTACGACCCACGCGACGTGTTCCTGCGCTCGCGCATCTACGACCGCGATGCCCCGGCTGGCAGCGGGCGCATCCTGACCCGGTATCGAGCGGCGCTGGGCGCACGCGGCGGACGCGGTCATCCAGGTGAGCGAGCCGTACGCCGCGATGATGCAGCGCGACCTGGGCCTGCCGGACATGCCCGTCGTGCGCAACTGCCCCGATCGCTGGGATCCACCCGATCCACGACCCGACCGCATCCGGCGGCTCCTGGGCTATCGACGCGGACACCCGCATCGTGCTGTACCAGGGCGGCCTGCTGGTCGACCGGGGCATCGAGCAGGCGATGGACGCCATCCTCGACGTGCCGGACGCGGTGCTGGTGCTGATGGGCTTCGGCAACCAGGAGGCGCGGTTCCGCGCCAGTATGGCGTCAGCAGCCCGATGTACGCGGGCAAGGTCCACGTGCTCGACGCCGTGCCGCCCGACGGAGCTCCTGGACTGGTCGGCGTCGGCGGACGTCATGGTCATGGCCATACCAGCCGCACTCCGAGAACCACCGCTACATGACGCCCCAGAAGCTGTGGGAGGCGATGGCGGCGGGCGTGCCCGTGGTCGCCTCGGACCTGCCGGGCCTCGCGTCGATCGTGCGCGAGACCGGCTGCGGCGAGCTGTGCGACCCGACGTCGCCGGCGTCCATCGCGGACGCCATCCGGCGCATCCTCGACGGTGGCACCCGAGGCCTCCGCGCGCTGGGCGACCGGGGCCTTGCCGCCGCCCACGACCGCTACAACTGGGAGATCCAGTTCCAGGTGCTCGACGCGGTCTACGGCGCGGCTCCTGGAGGACGCACCGATGACCAGACCGGAGGCACGGCCCGCGGCGACCCGGCGGCCGCGCGCATCGGCATCCTGTCCCAGGGCACCAGCCAGTTCGACTCGCGGGCCCAGCGCATCGCGCGCTCCTGCGCCGCCGCCGGCGACACGGTCACCATCTACTCCCGGTTCCTCGGCGGGCTGCCGCCGCGAGGAGCCCCTCGATGGATACCGGATCGTGCGGCTGCCGCTGTACCCGGACGACGCGAGCGGCTGCGCCGAGGCCGAGCTCGGCGAGCCATCGACCGCCGAGCGCGCCCGGCGCAGGCCGCGAGCGTGCCCGTGCGCCCGGCCGACCGCGCCGGCCCGGAGCCGCGATCCGTTGTCGCGGGTCGTGCGCGCCGCGCGGGCGACGAGCCGTCGCATCGTCGAAGCGCATCCGCGGGCGCCGCGCGGGACGCTCGCGGGCGCGCCGACGAGATGCTCGACCGGGTCCCCGCGATCCGCCGGTTCCGGCAGTTCCCGTGGGAGCCGATGCGCGGCGGCGTGGTTCGAGCGCCAGGTGGAGCCGCACGACATCTGGCACGGCATGTGGGCGGGGTCGCTGCCGGCGCTCGTCGCGGGTCCAGCGCGCGGCACGGTGGCGCGCACCGTGTACGACGCCCGGGACGTGTTCCTGCGCTCGCGCACGCGCGCATCGATGCCCGGCTGGGAGCGCGGCATCCTGACCTGGTACGAGCGTCGCTGGGCGCACGCCGCCGACGCCGTCATCCAGGTCAGCGAGCCGTACGCGGCGATGATGCAGCGCGACCTGGGCCTCGGCGACATCCCCGTCGTGCGCAACTGCCCCGACCGCTGGGATCCGCCCGAGCCGCGACCGGACCGGATCCGGGAGCTGCTGGGCATCCCGCCGGAGACGGCCATCGTGCTGTACCAGGGCCTGCTCATGAGCGACCGGGGCATCGAGCAGGCGATGGACGCCATCCTCGAGGTGCCCGACGCGGTGCTGGTGCTCATGGGCTTCGGCGATCAGAACGGCCGCGAGTCCAGCCGCGAGGACTACCAGCGATCGGGCGCAGCGAGGCACCCTGGACGGGCAAGGTGCACGTCATCGACCCGGTGCCGCCGACGGAGCTGCTGGACTGGTCGGCGTCGTCGGACATCATGGTCATGGCCTATCCAGCCGAACAGCGAGAACCACCAGCTACGTGACGCCCCAGAAGCTGTGGGAGGCGATGGCCGCGGGCGTGCCGGTCGTGGCCGTCCGACCTGCCGGGCATGGCGCCCATCGTGTCCGAGACCGGCTTGCGGCGTGCTCTGCGACCCGATCATCGCCGGCGTCCATCGCGGCGGCCATCCGGGAGCTCCTGGACGAGGGGCCGGCAGGCCTCCGGGCACGCGGCGACCGGGGCTGGCAGGCGGCCCAGGAGACCTACAACTGGGCGGTCCAGTTCGAGGTCCTCGACTCGGTCTACGCGCGGCTGCTGGCCGGGACGCTGACCTGCGCCCGCGGCGCGGCCGATCAGGCGGGCAGCAGCCGGTCGAGCGTGTCCGGCAGCCCGGACAGGTCGGTCAGGCGGGCCGTGACGGGGACCGTGGCGACCTCCGCCTCGCGGTCGATCCAGACGCAAGGGATAGCCCAGCCGGGCGCAGGGCTCGGCGTCGTGGAACAGCGACGCGCCGACGTGGACGTGCCGCGACCGGTCGGCGCCGGACTCCCGGAAGAACACCTCCCAGTGTCCCGGCGCCGGCTTGTAGGACCCGATCTCCGGACGCCACGACACGCAGGTCCACGGGCACGCCGATGGCCGCAGCGAGGCATCCAGGAAGTCCGCGTCGGTGTTGGACAGGATGGCCAGCCGCCAGCCCCGACGACGCAGCTCGGTGCAGCGCGGCGGGCACCTCCGGGAACACCGGCCAGCCGGGCAGCGACTCGCCGAGCGCATCGGCGCGACCCGCGGGCACCACCAGGCCCTCGGCCTCGCGCGACGCGCTGCGAGCCCTTCCGCCAGCACCTGCCGATAGGGGATGCCGCGGCCGGCCTGGATGCCCGGCTCCAGCTCGTGGTAGCGCGCCAGGAGCCGGCGCGCGTCGGCATCGCGGCCAGACGCCGGCGAGCGCGGCGCGCAGCCCGCCCATCCAGTCGATGAGCGTGCCGTAGCAGTCGAAGGTGGCCCAGCGGTCGTCCATCCGGAGTCTACGCAGATCCGGTCACGCCGGCGGTCAGCCGCCGCGAGTCCGCAGGCCGCGTACATGTCCAGCAGGACCGGCGCCTGGTGCTCCCAGGCGTAGACGTCGCGGGCGGCGCGCAGGCACGCCTGCCGGTAGGCCGCGCGACGCTCCGGCGATGCCTCGACGATGGCCCGGATGGCGCGCGCGATGTCCGCCGGATCGGTCGGGTCGCACAGCTCGCCGCAGCCGGTCTCGCGCACGATGGGTGCCATGCCCGGCAGGTCGCTCGCGACGACCGGCACGCCGGCGCCCATCGCGTCGAACAGCTTGGTGGGCGTGTTCAGCTGGTGGTTGAGCGTGTCGCCCTCGACGGGCATCGCGGACACGTCCGCGGCCGCGATGGCGTCGAGGATGTCGGCGGGCGCCACGGGACCCGGGAAGTGGATCCGGTCGGCGTGGGGCAGGCTCGGCGGCCAGCTCCCGGAAGCGCTCGTAGTCGGCGCCGTAGCCCGCCACCACGAGCACCGCCGCCGGGCACCAGCCCGATGGCCTCGCACAGCTGCGGCGATGCCCCGACCGGCCAGCACCAGGCCCAGGTACAGCACGACCGGGGTCTCCGGGCGCAAGCCCCAGGCGCTCGTGCCACAGTCGGCGGGGCGGCTCGGGCGGGACGTAGTCCGACGGGCCGTTCCAGATGATCCGCGGCTGGCGGCCCCACTCGCCGGCCAGGACATCCGCGTAGGCGGTGCTGACCGTGACCACCTCGTCCATGCCCCGCGCCCAGCCACGCTCGCGGCGCTCCAGCAGCGCCCGCCAGGGACCCGGCAGCCGCGCGAACCGGGCGCTCTGCGTGGCCAGGTCGCGGGCGTCGTAGACCGCCGCACCCGCCCCGGATGCGCCGCAGCCGGACCGCCACCGGCAGCGCCACGAGCCCCTCCGCCTGCCACACGTCGATGGGCGTCGCCGGGTCGCCCGGTGAGGGTCGGCGCCGCCGGCGACGGCCGCCGCGATGGCGTCCGCCCAGACCCGGGACAGCCGCAGGTAGCGCGCCGCCTGGGCGGCCCGGCCGAGGCTCGCCTGGCGGCGACGCGTCCGACGCGCGCCAGCCGGCCAGCCGCGGAGGACCGCGGCTGCCTCGTCGGTCCGAGGGCAGGCGCGGGCTGGGCAGCCACGGCAAGCGGCTGCGGCTGCTGCGACGCGCAGGACGCGGAAGCCATCCACGAGCTCGTACGCCGGCAGACCCGGCGCGGTCCGGGCGACCACCGTCACGCCGTAGCCGGCATCGGTCAGCGTGTGGGCCATCTTCCAGACCCGGGAGTCGTTCTGGAACGGGTTGTTGACGATGAGCGCGGTGGTGCGCACCGGGCGGCCCGGACGGCGCGGTCATGCCGCGCGGGTCGCGTCTCGGCGAGCCGGCGGTACAGCCCGGTGAGCCCGGCCACGTTCCGCTCCCAGCTGTAGCGGTCGAGGGCGACGCTCCGGCAGTGGGCCCGCAGCTCCCGCTGGACGCCCGCGGGCTGGCCAAGGATGGACGCCAGGGCATCCGCGATGGCGCGCGGCGAATCGATGTCCGCGCAGGCACCGACCCCCTCCTCGGAGGTCAGCCGGCACTGGGCGTTGTCCGCGGACACGACCACCGGCACGCCCGCCATGAGGCTCTCGAACAGCTTGTTGGGCAGGTTGAGCCGCTGGTTGAGCGTCCGCGGCGGCTGGCCCACGAAGGTGACGTCGGCGCTCGCCGTCCAGGGCAGCAGGTCATCCGGTGGCACCGGCGGCAGCACCACGATGCGGCCCGGACTACGCTGCCGCCTGCTCGCGCAGCCAGCCCTCGAGCCGCCCGAAGCCCATGAACACGCAGACCGCATCGAGCTCGCGCATGGGCGGCTCAGCCATGGCCGCTGACCAGCTCCTCGATGCCCCGGTCGACGCTGTAGCCGCCCTGGTACAGCACGAGCGGCCGGTCGGCGCGCGATGCCCGCGGCGGCCCGCGACCAGGTCCGACTCGATGGGCCCCGGCTCCTCGGGTCGCCACGCCGGCGGGCAGTTCATGAGGATGACCGGTCGGGCGATGCCCCAGCGCTGCTGCACCAGGTCGGCGACGGGCTCGCTGACCGCGAGCGTGCCCGCGGCATCGCGCGCCCAGGTCCGCTCGCGGCGCCGGACCAGCTCCCGCACGATGCCGGGCATGCGCGCCAGGCGTGCGGCCTCGGTGTGGTAGTCGGCCACGTCGTACACGAAGCGGCCGCCGAGTCGAGCGCGCCGCCTCCCGGACGACGGGCAGCACGATGAGCGCCTTGGCATGGAACACGTCCGTCTCGGGCGCGGCGGCGACGACGGCATCCGCCCACGGTCCGACGCGCCGCGCGTTGGCGACGACCTCCAGCAGGCGCCGGAGGGGGTGGCGCAGGCGGTCGATGCCGCGTGGCGCGCTCGGGCGACAGCACCGTCTGCTCCGGGTCCAGGCCGAGGAGCCGGCAGATCGCCCCGGCGCACCGGGCGGCGGCAGCGGTCGGAGGGCGGAGGAGATCCGCCGGTCGAGGTCGATGCGGCTCAGCCGGACGCCGGCCGCGAGGTCCTCCTCGGCGGGCAGCGACCCGTCCGCCCAGGCCAGGATGCGCACCGCGTGGCCGTCCTCGGCGAGCGTCCGTGGCGGTCCGCAGCTGGCGCGAATCGAACTGGAACGTGTTGGCCACCACGAGGGTGACGTGGAGGCCCCGCGCGGGCCATCGGGACTAGCGTCGACCACGCAGCAGCCGACCCAGCACCAGCAGCAGCGCCGACGGCCGCGGCGAGGCCGCGCCAGTCGAGCAGCACGGTGACCTGGCCGGACACCCGCCGGGCCAGCGACCAGGAGCGCGAAGCCGTCCTGGAACTCCACGTGTGTCGGCGGCGAGGGCGCCCACGGCGCCCTGCTCGATGCGGACCTCGGTCGCCGCGCACGAAGCCGCTGGCACCCTGGCTCAGGCTGACCGATCCGAGCCTGCACCCGGGCCGCAGCGGACTGCTGCGCCTCGACCGTGGTCGCGCGGATCTCGGCGGCGCTCGCCTGGGCCATCTGGACGTGACCCGGCTCGGCCTCGGTGATGGACGGGCCACCGGCCGGTGTCGACGTCCTCGCTGGGCGACGTCGACTCCGGCACCGCGGCGGCCGCCGTGGCTCCGCCGGCCGGGGCTTCCGACGCGGCTGATCGCGCTGTCGCCGTTCGTGCCGCGTCGTCTGCGTCGCCGGGCATCGCGGTCTCGACGGCTCGACGACTCGGCTGGGCCGGTTCCTTGCGTGCCGTGGGCATGCGTCGTGCGCCTTCCTGGTGCGGATCCCGACGGGCTAGCCTAGCGCGTCACGCGCCGTCGACGCCGGACGCGCCGGGCCGCCGGGCATACGCCATCCGGGTGTCGCGGCCACATCGCTCCAGCGACGGCGCGGCCCGCTGCGGCCTCGCGCCTGGGCAGCGCGCGTCACCTGCGCGGCGACCGGGCCGCCCGACCAGAGCGCGCCGAGCGCAGCGGCCAGCCGCGCCGGCGTCCCGCGGCTCCACGATGATGCCCGCCGGTCCCACGATCTCCGGCAGCGCCCCGGTGCGCGACGCGATGACCGGGACGCCCGACGCGAGCGCCTCGTGCGCCGACATGCCGGTGGCGTCCGAGAGCGCGGGCTGGACATGCCCGACCGCCCCGACTCCAGGGCCGCCCGCTCGTCCACGGGCAGCGGCGGCGTCAGCCGGACCAGGTCCAGGACGCCGTGGCGCTCGGCGAGCTGGGTCACCCGCGACCGGGCCTCGGGGTCATCGCCCGCAGCGCCGACCAGCACGAGGCAGGGCAGTCGGCCGGTCGCCGTCCGCGCGGTCGCGGAGCGACGCGCAGCGCGGCCGAGCAGGGTCGGCAGGTCCGAGCGGGCGTCGTATCGACCACCCACCACCAGGTATCGCTCCGGGATGCGATGCGCGCCGCGCAGCGCGATGCAGGCGAGACTCGTCGGCGGGCCCGGGCTGGAACGCGTCGTCGGCGGCCAGCGGCACGACCGAGATCCGCTCCGGGTCCACGCCCAGCGAGCCGGGCCACCGCGTCCGCGGTGGCCCGCGACGCGACCAGGACGCGGCTCGCGCCGACGCAGGCCGCGCCGCCCGCGACCGGTGGCCGAGGCGCGCCGCGGCGGTCGCGGGCGTAGCGCTCCGGCAGCTCCCACGGCGCCAGGTCGAGCAGCGTCGCCACGACCGGCAGCGCGGAGCGGGTCGGCATCGCGCCACCCGCGGTGTGGAACACGACGCCCGCCGTCGCCGGGTCGCGCCGGTCCGGATGCGCGCCTCGGCGCCCCGCAGCAGGAGCGCATCGAGCGGGCAGGCCCAGGGACCGCAGCGGTCGCGCCGTGGGCGGCAGCCAGCGACGGGCCGCGACGCGCAGCCCGGCCGCCTCCAGCTCCGCGGGTCGGGTCGGGCCGGAGCCGCCGCAGGATCGACCACCAGGTCCTCGCCCGGCAGCGGGTCCGCCGCGTAGCCGCCCAGCAGGGACCGGAGATAGGCCGCCGTGATGGGTGCGCGCTCGGGCTCCTGGAGCAGCCGCAGGTCGATGACGACTCGGGCGCCTGCCGGGCCGATCCGGCGGTCGGCTCGGCCAGGTCGGCCAGGCGAGCCATCAGGCGCCGGGGGCGGCGGGCCGCTCCAGGTGCGCCGTCGGGCCACGGCCGCGCAGCTCGTCCCAGCGCAGCTGCAGCACGACCCGCAGTGCCTCGCCGATGATGCCCCGGGACATCTTGCTGACGCCCGACGCGCCGGTCGGTGAACACGATGGGCACCTCCACGACGCGCGCGCCGGCGCGGCTCGCGAGGTAGGTGGTCTCGATCTGGAACACGTAGCCGCCCGAGTGGACGCGTGTCCCAGTCGACGACCTCGAGCGCCTCCCGGCGCCAGGCCTTGAAGCCACCCGTCAGGTCGTGCGGCGACAGCCACAGCACCAGCCGCGCGAACAGTGAGCCACCCCGCGACACGACGCGTCGGCCGATGCCCCAGTCCACGACACCGCCGCCGGCGACGTACCGGGAGCCGATGGCCAGGTCCGCGCCGTCGGGACGGGGCGCATCCAGACCGCCGGCGAGGGCGCCCACGAGCGGTGGCAGGTAGTCGGGTGAGTGCGACCAGTCCGCGTCCATCTGGACGATGCGCTTCGCGCCACCCTCGAGGGCGACGCCGAAGCCATCGATGTACGCCTTGCCCAGGCCTTCCTTGCCCGCGCGATGGCGGACCCGGATGCGCGGGTCGGCGGCAGCCAGCCGGTCGGCGAGCTCGCCGGTGCCATCGGGAGAGGAATCGTCGACGACCAGCAGCGTGGCGCCCGGCAGGCGCTCCAGGATGGCCGCCGCGATGCCCTCGAGGTTGTCGATCTCGTTGTAGGTCGGGCAGCACCACCCAGGTGTCGGCGAAGGTCGCGTCCTGCATCAGCGCAGTCTAGCCGTCGCAGGACCCGTCACTCCTCGATGCTGCCCTTCCATGTCGTCGAGTCGAGGCCGCCCTTGCTGTCCTTGCCCGAGATCCTGAACGTGACCCGGCCCGTCTGGCCCGGTCGCGCCTTCCAGACGGCTGACCACTGCCGGCTTCCCGTCTTGTGGAGCGTGAGCTCATACGCGGGCACCCCTCGCTGCTTGACCGTGATGGTGGGCGTAGAGCGCTGCGGCTCGGCCGCGGTGATCGCGAACGTGTGGCTCTGTCCCGCCTTGGCGCTGGAGTCGCCGTCGAGGCGATAGGCCATGACCTGCACGGTCACCAGGTGGCTGTAGGAACCCTTCGAGGTGGTGGCGGTGACCACGGAGGTGTATGTGCCGTCGGGGACGTACTCGCCGGTGTCGTCCTTGCCATCCCAGGCCCACGAGGTCGTGCCTCGGGTCGCCCGGACGTCGTCCAGGCCTGTGCGCACTGCCTCCCCGGCCGCGTCCAGGATCCGCCAGCTGATCCGCGCGGTCCTGGCCACCGATACCGACTGGGTAGCGCTTCCGGCAAGGCCGTCGCCATCGGAGGCATGCAACAGGTCACGAGACGTGCTGGGTACCTCGATGGCGGTCAGGACCTTGACGAGCGTCGAACGGCTGTTGCCGCCAGGCATCCGGACGCGGATCCGGTAGGTGCCGTCGCGCACGGTCGAGCCATCCTTCGTGGCACCGTTCCAGCCAAAGTGGCCCGCACCCTGCCTACCATCGACCGTGAAGCTGCGCACGACCGTGTCACTGGCGTCGATGATGGTGACCGGCAGGGACGCGGCCGCGGTGGCCTGGTACCTGATGGTCAGGCGGTCGCTCGTCCCGTCGCCATTCGGCGTGAACACCGGCACCGAATCATCGCTCGCAGGGATCGTTCCCTCCGCCTGGTCGACTGTCAGAGACATCAGCCTGGGCGGATCGTCGGGGGTGGGTGTGGGGGCCGGGTCCGGACCGGATGTGGGCTCGGGACCCTTGGACACCCTCAGGTCCAGGGTGCTGCCCCTGGGGTAACGTGCCGGTCGGTCACCATCGATCCGGGAGGGATCGGTGTTGGTCACATGGCCTTCGGCGATGTCGCTGCTGTAGACCCGGACCTGATCGCCGACGGTAAAGCCCGCATCCTCGAGCAGCGAGGTCGCCCGGCTGACGGTCTCGCCCCGGACGTCTGGGACAGCCACGAGTTCGGGCGGAACCGACGCACCCGCCCGCCAGTCGGACGCGGTCAGTCCCAGGTCGCCCGTGATCGACCGGACGTATGCGAATCGGACGAGGCCCGCACCCGCAGGGTTCGCGATGCCCTTGGACTTGCCCGCGAAACGGTCGAGCCACGCGATGTCCGGCGCCTGGGGATCCCAGGCCTTGGGTGGCGTCTTGCCCGGGTACAGCAGGTCGGGGTCCATGTGAGTCCTGCCCGGGCTGCGCAAGGCCGTGCCATCGGGACGACTGCTGACGTAGAAGTCGGTGGTCCCGATGCCACCGAAACTGGGCAGGTACGCATCGTGGTAGCTGCTGCTCTTGCCGTTTCGGGTATACGTGGTCATGAAGGCCTGGTCAAGGGTCTTGCTGGGACTCGTCATGAGCGTCTTGATGAGGGTGCCCCGGGGATCGGTGGTGTCGAAGCCCTGGCTCTGGAGGCGCCATGACCACGCTCGGGTGGCCGCCCGACGGGGTAGCTCGTCGACGCGCAGGAAGCCCTGGGCGAAGTTGTCCACGTGCTCGCACTGCCCAGCTCGTAGTCGGGATCGTGTCGTCGTCCTCGCTGTTGCCCGCCGTGTAGCACATGTGGCTGAGGATGACGATGGCGTTGGGCGCCAGGTGCAGGTTCGATCGGCACCCAGTCGGCGCCGTAGTACTTGAGCCGACGAGCTGCCCTGGCTGGCATCGAGACCCAGGCCATGGGCGGTCGCTCGTCTCCTCGTCGCCGGTCCGTGCCGCTTGCCGGATGCGGCTCGGGATAGCCATTGCCGTGCATCAGGGTCACGAACAGGTCGGCACCGCGCGCGGCGGCCTTGACGGTCGCGGCGTCCGCATGTGGCGTATAGACCTTGCACACGGACATGCCCGCATCCCGGGCAGCGGCGGCGATCTCGTTCGCCCAGCCGATGAACCGCGACGTCGAGCCACCCACGGGTCCGACCACGATGACCGCCTTGTAGGCCGGCTGGCCGGTGCAAGCCGAGCCGGTGCCATCGGTCGCGTCCGCAACGTCCGGCGCCGAGGCACGACGCCGTCGGCATCATCGCGGCACGGGCATGGGCACCGAGCAGGCCGCAGGCCAAGCAGCATCGACGCCACGGCGACGGCGAGGCTGCCGAGCGCCGCCGGGCACGTCGCGGCGCAGCGTGGGCGAGCTGCATCGATAGGTCTCTCCGGTATCACTGGGGCACGCCCGGAGGGACGTACCTCTCACGGCACACAGGCTCGCGTGTGTGAAGCTGACCTATCCATACCCGCATGGTCCCGGGATGGATGGGCCCATGGTGCTCCGCGTGGTACGGCGCTGGCAACCCCTGAGGCACTGCCTTTGTCGGCGGTCGCTGCGGGTCCGGTGCGGTCAGGTGCCGATGCGCCGCGGAGACGGACCCGGTAGCTGGCTGGCTCACGTGTGTCGTTCGCGCTTGGGTGTCTTGCGCCGGCGTCGTGGGCGCCGGGGTCGCCGCCCCGTCGAGCTGGGTCGTCCGACGCGTTAGCTGCCGGCGTCGGTGTCGCACCCGGCAATGGCGGTGGCACGAAGTCGGTGACGACCAGCACCGACTCGAGCGAGTCGAGATCGGTGGCAGGCTCGACGAGCGCAGTGCTGACGATGCTGGCGGGGTCCCGGTGGACCTCGATGATGGTGCCGATGACGATGTCCTTGGGGAACTGCGACTGGGCACGCGACCGACGCTCACGCCGGCGGTGACCACGATGTCGCCCACGGCGATGTCGTCCGTGGCGGGCACGTTGCCCATGTCCAGGGGAGCCGACAGGTTGCCCTTGACCTCGCCCGTCGCTCGCGTCCGGATGTCGCGCCCGATGACCAGGGAGCGGGTGTCGCTGAGCAACCGGACCGTGGCGTAGTTGCTGGCCGACCTCCGTCACCTGCCCGACGAGCGCGCCGCCAGGGGACAGGACGGTGGCGTCCAGGAAGACCCCGCCGTCGCTGCCCTGGTCGATGGTGATGACCCGCTCGGCGCCGGTCGAGTCGCTGTAGATGACCGAGGCGGCGACCGTCTTGTGGTCGAACGAGGACTTGGTCTTGAGCAGCTTCGCCAGTCGCTGGTTCTCGATGATCATGGTCGGGATCTGGAGGTTCGCCTCCTCCAGCTCCGACACCCGCCGAGCGAGCGTCCCGATTCTCGCGCCGCAGCTGGTCGATCTCGGCGACCGCGGAGAAGACCGAGCCGACCGACCGGGCGGCACCCGACAGCACCTCCTGGACCGGCGCCAGCGCGAAGTTGACGCCACCCCGCAGGTCGCGCAGCGGCCGCGAGTCGCTGAACGCGAGCAAGCAGCAGGCTGACCGCGACGAGCACGACGTAGGTCACGATGTGACCGCGTGCCTGTCGGTCACGCAGCATGCTGGTCGCTCCTCCGGCCTGCCCGGCCCCGCGGGGCGGGGTGCGGACCCGGTCAGGTCAGCGTGGCGAGCGCGAATACGTCTCGGCGACGAGCGCACGCTCCATGATGGGATCCTCGAGCTGCTCCAGCACGATGCCCGTGCCACGGGCCACGCAGGTCAGCGGATCGTCGGCGATGTGGACCGGCATCTGGGTGGCCTCGGCGATGCGTCGGTCGAGACCCTGGAGCAGCGCGCCGCCGCCGGCCAGCACGATGCCCTGGTCCATGATGTCCGCCACCAGCTCGGGCGGCGTCTCCTCGATGGTGTCCTTGATGGTGTCCACGATCTGGGCGACCGAGATCTCGATGGCCTCGCGGACCTGGTCGGCGGTGATCTCCACGGAGCGGGGCAGGCCGGTCAGCAGGTCGCGGCCGCGGAAGGTGACGTGCTGCTCGTCGTGCGGTCCCGGGTAGGCCGAGCCGATGGCGATCTTGATGTCCTCCGCCGTCCGCTCGCCGACCAGCAGATTGAACTCGCGCCGACCGTACGCGATGATGTCCTGGTCCAGCTCGTCGCCGCCGATGCGGATGCTGCGCGCGACCACGATGCCGCCGAGGCTGATGACCGCGACCTCCGTGGTGCCGCCGCCGATGTCCACGATGAGGCTGCCGGTGGGCTCGCCGATGGGCAGTCCGGCCCCGATGGCGGCCGCCATGGGCTCCTCGATGAGCCGCGCCCAGCGGGCGCCGGCGTTGAGGGCGGCGTCGCGGACCGCACGCTTCTCCACCTCCGTGACGCCCGACGGGATGCCCAGCAGCATCCGCGGCCGCGGGATGAGGCCCACCCGGTCGTGCACCTTCTGCACGAAGTACTTGATCATCTGCTCGGTGACGTCGAAGTCGCTGATGACCCCGTCCCGCAGCGGTCGCACCGCGATGATGCTCGCGGGCGTGCGGCCGACCATCCGCTTGGCCTCGGCACCGACCTCCAGCACCTTGCTTGGTGCGAGCGTCGATGGCCACCACGCTGGGCTCGCTGATGACGATGCCGCGGCCGCGGACGTGGACCAGCGTGTTGGCGGTCCCGAGATCGATGCCGATGTCCCGGGAGAACCGGCCGAGGAATGCGTCGAACATGATGCGGGGTGGACCCCTCTGGGGAGATGTCGGGCGGGTGCGCGGTCCACCGGACCAAGGCACAGGTCCGCGGAACGGCTTACGCAGCCGGATGAAGCGCCCCGGGAGTATACCGGCGCGCCCGGACCCGCCCGATGCAGCGCCACGGCCATGGAACGAGGTGAGCGGCGGGACCCCGATCGCTGCCGTGGCAGCGTGTCGACCAGCCCTGGCGGCAGAGCTGTCAGGTATGCGTGGGAGGATTGTTCGGCAGGCCTGAGGTCGGGCGGTGACCGCGTTCCACGCCACTCTGATCCACGGGAAGAGTGGCGGGCGAATCCCGCGGCCCATCTTGACCGTAACCGCGGGCTGCTGACGCCTTGACCCTGCCGAACATCCCGGGGATGCATGATCGTCACGAAACCGGGCCGGGACTCGGGCGACAGGCGGGCGCATCTCAGCGTCGCCGCCTGGGCGGTCGAAGGTGATGCCCCGGTCGCGCAGGCTGACGAACGCGTCGTGGCCGATGATCAGGTGGTCGAGCACCGGCACGTCCAGCAGGCGGCCGGCGGCGACCGTCTCGGCCGTCAGGTGGAGGTCCTCGGGGCTGGGTGTCGGGTCGCCGGACGGGTGGTTGTGGACCACGATGATGCCCGCCGCGTGTCGCCGCACCGCGTCCCGGAACAGCTCCCCGACGCGCACCAGTGCCGCGGACACGTTGCCCTGGTAGACGCGCTCCACGGACAGCACCGTGTTCCTGGACGACAGCAGCACGACCCGCAGCTCCTCGCGTTCCAGGCGACCCATCTCGGGCAGCAGCCGCTCCGCCAGGTCGCGCGGCGCCCGGATCGACCAGCGACCGGTCGGCCAGTCCGCCATTGCCCGACGTCCCAGCTCGAAGGCCGCCGCCAGCTGTGCCGCGCGCACCGGTCCGACGCCCGGCAGGGACCGCAGCTCGGCGGGGCCGGCCGCGGCCAGCCCGGACAAGCCCGTCGAGGCGGACCAGCGCCTCCTCGGCCATGGTCAGGGCGCTCGCCTGGCGCGTGCCGCTCGCCCCAGACCAGGCCGATGAGCTCCGGCGCGCTCAGACCGGCGGCGCCGCGGTGCTCCAGCCGCTCCCGCGGCCGCTCGGCGCTGGGCAGCTCCCGGATGGAGCGGCGAACAGGCAGATGGTCCATGGATGGCCTCCGGGCGTCTGGCGGTCGACGACCGGCGGGTCGGCACATGTGACGCACCCGGATCCGAACGACGGAGCCCGCCGATTCCCCCGCCGTCCGGACCCGGATGCAGGACGCATGGTAGGCAGACGCGCCTTCGCCGGGACTTGCGTCCGCTTGTCCGGGACTTTGGGGAGACTCGAGACGCCCGGCTCGGTCGGACCGGGTCCAGCCTCGGTCCGCGCCCGGGATCGCTGCCGGTCGTGGCCGCGGACAGCGCCAGCAAGGCCAGCAGGACAGCCGTTGTAGGCCATGTGGCCCGCGATCGAGGCGACGATGCCCCGCCGCAGGAACAGCCAGCCAAGCACCAGGCCCAGCGGCAGGATGACCGCGAACTGGAGCAGTGCCTGGCCGAGCCCTTGCTCGCCTGATCCGGCCTCGACCCGGATGTTGAGGATGTGGACGAGGGCGAAGAACAGGGCGCTCCGGATCAAGCGCCGATCGCTCACCCAGGTCGCGCAGCCAGGCGGTCAGCGCGAAGCCCCGGAAGAAGGCCTCCTCGCCGATGGGCGCCACGACCGCCGCCGCGAGCACGACGGCCAGCGCCTCGATCGAGCCGTGGGCATCCGGCAGGATCTTCGGGCGCCGTCACCTGCAGAGCACGACGCCAGCAGCGCCGCCCCAGATGAGCACGCCGAGGGTGACCGGGACCATCACCAGGACCGCGACGCCGACATCCCGCGAGGCCGCGCCGGAGCATGCCCCGGGTGCACGCGCCGGCCAGCCCATCTCCGCGCCACGACAGGGCCCCGCCGCGGACCACGAACAGCTCGATGCACACGAGGTAGGTCGAGGGCGACGACGAACAGGCCGAGCGAGGAACCCGACCGGTTGGTCGGGGTCGACGAGGCCGCCGACGCCCAGGACGACGGAAGCCAGGGTGCTGACGACGAGCACCAACCCGAACAGGAGCGGCGGCGACGGACCCGCGGTACCGATCCGGGTGGCGGTCGGCTCGCGCCACGACCTGGTAGCCGGCCGCGGCGGCCAGCCCGATGCCGAGCGCGACGATGCCTCCGAAGCGACACGATCGAGCGGCCGAGGGACGGCTGTGCCTGAGTGGCGACAAGAAGCGCCGCGACACCGCCCACGCTGAACAGCCACGCGACGAGGTAGAGCGCCGGGACCGGTCGGCCCTCGAGCGTGAAGATGCGGCCGCCCGGCGGTCCTGTCGGCGCGCCGGGTGGTCGTCGCGGCCGGGTCGATCGTCTCGGTCGCTCGGGCTCGTGTCCTCGGGTCCGTCCCGGGCGGCTGGTCGCGGTCAACGCTCCCGGACGGGCGTCATCTCAGGACCCATCATGCTCGGGCCGAGCGCCGGCCGCGGCGGTCGCGTATCGACCTGGAGCGGCATCTGGGGACCGCCGAGTCTGGGGCTGGGGGCCCGGCATGTAGGCGGGTGCCACGACCTCCGGTCGCTCGAAGTCCTTGCCGCACCAGGCGCACAGCGTCCAGTCGAGCTCCACGAGACGGCTGCAGTTGGGGCACACGCGGCGGAGCCGGTTGCGGCAGGTGGGACAGATGATCCATTCCTCCTCCACCGCACGCGAGCAGTTCGCGCAGTGGGGGCGGGACTCGATCTCGGCGAGGATCGCCTCCTCCGCGAGCGCCCGCTCGTTCGACTCCGAGATGGTCTCGCGAGGCCGGATGATGCGATACAGCAGCACCGCGAACAGGAACAGGAAGGGCGTGAAGGCGACGATGAGCCCCGCCGCCAGGTACGGCGCGACCGGGTTGGTGGTCCGATGCTGCATGTCCCGGAACGCCCAGAAGGCGGTCAGCAGCCACACCAGCACGATGTAGACGGCGATCGCCTGGAGAGCGAGCTGCACGTACTGGTTGCCGAGGATCGAGTTGATCGAATCCCCGAACGCCTTCTCGACATCACCGAACATGGACTCAGAGCCTCAGATGCGGAGCGGGCCCGTCGCGTGCACGCGTGGCCGCCGGACGACCGCCTGGCCGCGGCCGAGTGTATCAGGGGAAGCCCCGCATACCGGGAACGCCAGCTACGGTTCCGGTGTCGAGGCCTTAACCAGGTGCGCCCGATGACCTGGGTGGAGCAAGCGAACCCGGCACTGGGTCCGTCGGGATGAGCCCCATCAGGCGACCCATCGATGCGCGGCTCGAGGTGACGAGGAGAGTATCGCCGAATCCGTGGACCATGACCTCACTTGGCTTGCCGCCTGCCGTGATCCGCAGCTGCCAAGTGGGCTCGCCCGCCGCGTCCGTCGGTGCTGCCGACGCCATTGCCCCGTACTCCACCAGCCGATCCCGGAGCGCGAGCACGAACCGCCCGGCGAGGTCAGGGATCGCGGCACCCTCGATGTGCAGCAATCGACCCGCCATGGCCTGGCCCTCGCCGTACTGGAACGCAACGACGCACACGTCATCGCGAGTCCGCCCAAGGGACGCGAGCAGGGGGTCCAGCAGGTCGTCGGGGTCGATGGCGGAGATGCCGGGGCTGACCGTGATCGTGACCGCCCGGCCTTCGAGCGTCGATGGGAGCAGGGCCGCGAGCGAGCCGCAGTCGACCGGGCCAGCGGCATCAGGGACCGAAGGCGCAGCATCAGATGGGGTGGGCGCGGATGGCGCGGTTGCGGCTGGGTCGGAGGCGGCCGGCGCGCCCGTCGAACCCTGTGTGGCGGCCATCTCGGGCAGCGCCAGACAGACCGCGGACGCCAGCGCCAGCGCACCCATGGCATGTCGTCGATCCATCAGCGAAGCGTGTCCATCGTCCATAGGGTGCTTCGGAATGCGCTTGCCAGACCGCACAGACTCAACGCCACCAGCCACACGCCGGTCAGCAGGCCGACCGTGATGAGCGCTCCGACGAGACCTGCCGGGTCGTGGGGTCGCCCCAGCATCACCAGGCCCTGGCGTGTCGCGTCCCACGTCAGCACGAGGCAGGCGATGGCGACCGCGAAGGCGGCCAGCGCCACCAACCATGACAGCATCGCCACGCCCGCCACCCGTAGCGGCTGTCGGATCAAGCGCAGCGCGCCGCTGATGGCCAGCCGTCGCTTCGGATCGCTCGCCGGGACCGTCAGGCAGCAGCCCCAGTCGCGCGACGATGAGCCGGCGGGTTGCAAGGCTCACGACGACCTCCATCACGGCGATCATCAGCAGCAGGCCCAGCAACGCTGGCGCCGAATCCTTGAGCACCCGCGTCGTCAGCGGTACACCAGGGTCTGCCGGGAGCTGCAACTCGGTCGTCACCAGTCCGCCAAGACGCCCAGTGATCAGCAGCAGGAGCATGAGGACGGGCACCAGGCCGGCGGACTGGACCGCCGCGACCCAGAGCAGCAGCGAGGTCCGTTCACGAGACGCCAGCGTCCGGGGTGCCCGTCCCAGGCGCAGCGTTGCCGATCGAGGATCGGCCGCCGCATCGCTCGACCGCGTGCAGCTCCGCCCAGGCCGAGACCAGGATGGCCACCAGGACCCCGATACCAGTGATGGCAGCCACCACGGCGGTGAGGACATCGAAGCTGGGTGCCGTCCCGGATGTCCCCAGCTCCTCCCGGAACACGATGCTCAGCAGCACCGGACTGGGGATGGTCAAGACGGGCAGTGTCAGCAGGATCAGCGCCGCCTCGGGCGGCAAAGCCCACGATGCCCAGCAGCCACAGTACCGGATCGGCCGCAACCACCGCCGCGGCGTGCCGCTACCACCGCGGACCTGCTGCGGCCTGCTCTCGGTGCGCATGCCGGGAGCCACCTGGCCGGTTCGCATCGAGCAGCTCAGGCGGGGACGCGGCCCGGCGCGCCGGCGGCCTCGACTGCTCGCGCGAACGCCCGCAGCAGCTCTCGTGCCAGCTCGTTGGGACGCATCGTGGCGCTCCGGATGGGGTCCCAGCGGACGGCGGTCATGAGCAGCAGCGGCCGCGCCCACGGCCGGTGTCGCATCCTCGGCCGGGCGGCATCCGGAGGCGGATGAGCTGTCGCCCATCCTCCTGGTCCAGCAGCCCAGCCAGTGCGCCAGCCAGCGATGGGCCCGATGGTCAGCAGCGGCGGTCCGGGTGGTGGGCCAGCCAGGGGCGCGGCCGCACTCGCCTCGACACGACGCCATCCTCATCCGCGGCCCACAGGTGGGTCAGCCACCAGCCGTCGTCCATGATGCTGGGCGCGGTCATGCCCAGCCGGCACCGTTGGAGCATCCGGGCCGCCCGGCAGGCGAAGCGTGCTCCTCGCGCACGAAGGACGGGCCGGGGGCCGGCAGGCGGTCATCAGTCATTCGTGGAGTCTACGGTCCGGCTGGGGTCGCCTACTCCCACTCGATGGTCGCGGGTGGCTTGCTGCTGATGTCGTAGACCACGCGATTGACGCCCTGCGACCTCGTTCACGATGCGCGAGGAGATCTTGCCCAGGACGTCGTAGGGCAGCTTGGCCCAGTCGGCGGTCATGCCGTCCTCGCTGGTGACCGCGCGGATGGCGACCACGTTGGCGTACGTGCGGCCGTCACCCATCACGCCCACGCTCCGGACGGGCGTCAGGATCGGCGAAGCTCTGCCACACGCTGCGGTACAGGCCCGCGGCCTTGATCTCGTCGATGACGATCCAGTCCGCGTCGCGGAGCGTGTCCAGCCGCTCCGCGGTGACCTCGCCGATGATGCGGATGGCGAGCCCCGGGCCCGGGAACGGCTGGCGCATGACCATCTGCTCCGGCAGGCCCATCTCCAGGCCGACAGCGCGGACCTCGTCCTTGAACAGGTAGCGCAGCGGCTCGATGAGCTGGAACGTCAGGTCGGCGGGCAGACCACCCACGTTGTGGTGGGTCTTGATCTTCTGGGCCGTCTTGGTCTCGGGCGTGGTCGATTCGATGACGTCCGGATACAGCGTCCCCTGGGTCAGGAAGTCGATGCGGCCGCCGGTGCTCTTGAGCCGGGCCGCCTCCTCCTCGAACACCCGGATGAACTCGTCGCCGATGATGCGCCGCTTCTGCTCCGGATCCTCGACACCCGGCCAGGCGCTTCAGGAACCGCTCGCGCGCGTCGACCATCACCAGCTTCATGCCCAGGTTCTGCTCGAAGGTCACGCGCAGCAGCTCCGATTCCTTCTTGCGCATCAGGCCGTGGTCGACATAGATGCAGGTCAGCCGGTCACCCACCGCGCGATGCACGAGTGCCGCCGCGACGGCCGAGTCGACACCCCCCGAGAGGGCGCAGATGACGTTGCCGCCGGTGCCGGTCGTCCTGGGCATGGGCGTCGACCCGCTCCCGGATCTCGTCGACCGTCGATTCGATGAAGTTGCCGGGCGTCCACGATCTGGCTGACGCCCGCGATGCCGACCACGAAGTTGCGCAGCACCTGTCGCCCTGCGGGCGTGTGCACGACCTCGGGATGGAACTGGATGCCGTACAGGTTGCGAGCCTGGATCGACGAGGCCCGCGAACGGGGTCGAATCGGTCTGGGCCGTGGCGTGGAAGCCCTCCGGCAGTCGGGTGATCGAGTCGCCATGGCTCATCCAGACCGGCTGCTCACGCTCGATGCCCGTGAACAGGCCGTCATCGGCCGTGATGGTCACCGACGCCGGGCCGTACTCCCGGTGCGTGCGCGGGCAGCACGTCACCGCCCAGTCCGACGGCCATCAGCTGGGCGCCGTAGCAGATGCCCAGGACCGGGATGCGGCCGCTCCAGATGGCGCTGTCGGGATGCGGCGCGCCCTCGTCGTACACGGAGTTGGGACCGCCCGACAGGATGATGGCGCGGACGCCCGCGGCGCTCCAGCTCGGCCATGCTGGTGTCGAACGGCAGCAGCTCGGAGTAGACGTTCAGCTCCCGCACGCGACGCGCGATGAGCTGCGCGAACTGGCTGCCGAAGTCGAGGATGGCGACGGTGCCGGTGGGCTGGTCGGTGCTGGTGGCGGGATGGTCATGCCGGTCGCGATCGGGTGCGGGCGCGTCGAGTGCGACCTCGAGGTACGCCTCGACCTCGGCATCGTCAGGTGCCAGGACCCGGTGTCCGGCATTGGCCGGCGAGCCGTGGACGGTCTTGCCGCGCTGACTCGATCCGGACCTCGACTGCGCAGTCGCCGGCTGCTCGGACGTCACCTGCCCGACTGCCTGACTCGCCGACTCGTCCGTCGCCTCCACCATCGTTGATGTGCCCCTCCGCTCCAGCAACAGCCCTCGGCCCAGTGTACCGGGCGGGAGCGTCCGAGCCGGTGAGCGTCGCAGATGTCAGAGGACCGTCAACTCGTCCCCGATCGTGATCGATCCTGGCTGTGCAACGAGGGCACCGACCGCGAGACACGCGTCGCGTTCGCGAGCGATGGACCGGAGGACATCCGGGTCCGCCCGGATGCCACCCGGTTGGGGTCGGGTGGTCATGACGCAGCGACTGATCCGCCTGCCGAGGTGCAGCAGACATCCACCCAACCGGATCACCTCCCCCACGAGGGCATCCTCGCCTTCGCCGTCGAGCAACACGTTGGACCGGAAACGGCGAGGATCCCAGCTGCCCAGCGTCGTCATGGAGACCAGCGACACCCGGACGCTCGCCGAGTCGTGGAACGCTCCCTGGGCGCCGGTGAATGGCTCCCAGGGAGCCGTCTCACGTTCGGCGTCGGTGGGGTTCTCATAGAGACGGGGACCTTCGACATCCACCGAGCGGAGCCGGACGCTCCTGCCGAGCCACTCGCTGAGGGAGGCGTCGTCGGGTGCCTCGGATCCATCCGGGAGCCTGATCTCGGCCGTGCCGTCCGAGCGCATCCGTGCCGAACCGAACAGCAGCTCCGGCACCCGCCGTCCGGTCAGACCCAGGCCAGTCCCCACGTCGAAGATCGCGTATTGCCGGTCCCCGGCGAGCCCATCCCGGGTGACGTCCGTGGTCTCCAGTGACTCCCCCTGGAGCGACTTGACCGGATAGCGCCACAAGCCGACGACCCGCATGCTACCCATCGTGGCACGCCGTCGAGCGGCACCGAGGCCCTAGCCGGACTGGGGTGCGTCGGTCGCCGCCAGCATCACATCCCATGCCGCGACCAATGATCGCACCCGGTCGTGCGGCAAGGCATGCGCCGTCCGGCCGTCACGACCCGTCATCGTCCGCGCCGCGACCAGAGCGTTCACGATGGCCTCCTCGGTCGCCTCGATGACCGCCCAGAACATGGGGCTGATCCAGGCGTCGACCAGGGCCGTTACGGGACGGACGTGCGGCAGGACGGCGTCATCGGTCACGGTGAGGGACCGGTTGCCCGTCGCGAAGCACAGGAACAGGTCGCCACTGGAGTGCGCTCCCGAACCGCCCACGCGCGAGATGCCCAGGCCTGCACGCTGGGCCATGCGCTGGCATTGATGGGGCAGCAGCGGGGCGTCCGTGGCCACGATGACGATGATCGAGCCGCTCCCAGGCCTGTCGCCAGGATGCTCGTCCGGGATCTCATCCCAGGCCCCCGGCACGACCGAGGTGGGGATGGCTCGACCCACCGGCATGCCCCCGATCACCAGCCGCTCCCGTTGACCGTAGTTGGCCTGGACCAGGACGCCCACCGTCCAGCCGCCGTCGGCCTCGCCCACCACACGAGACGCGGTACCGATGCCGCCCTTGAACCCGTGGCAGATCATGCCCGTGCCGCCGCCCACGTTCCCCTCATCCACGGCGCCGCTCGCTGCTCCATCCAGCGCGGCGAACACGTGCTCCGGCCGTACGTGCTGACCATCCATGTCACTGAGCCGCCCGTCGTAGGTCTCGCCCACGACGGGCAGCGACCACTCGCCGTCGCGTAGCCCGTGCCGCACTGCGGCCGCGATGAGCGCATCGCGGACCACGCCCACACTGTGGGTATTGGTGATCGCGATGGGAGTGGTGAGCATGCCGCTCTCGCGGACCCATTCCAGACCGGTCAGCTCACCGTTGCCATTCAAGCGGTGGCAGCCCGCGAAGAACGATTCCTGGAACGGGTCGCCACCGGGCACGATGACCGTGACGCCCGTCCGCACCGGCCCACGTCCGACGACCAGCGGTCCCTCGCCTTCGATGAGGGTCGCATGACCCACGCGCACGCCGGGCACATCGGTGATGGCGTTCAGCGGGCCCGGTTCCAGCAGCCCGATGTGGATGCCCAGGTCACGGGCTCGGGGTTCCGTCACCGCCGCATTATCGATCCAGGTGCCCGCCGCGCGTGACCTGGGGGCTAGCGGCCTCGCTGCCAGGACTTGCCCTCGACACCGACCGCGGGCGCGTAGACGATCTCCACCTGCTGCATCGCGCGGATGTCGCGCGCGCCGAGCGCGGCCATCGACTGGCGCAGCGCGCCCATCAGGTTCTCGGTGCCGTCCGTGACCCGGGACGGACCGAACAGGATCCGCTCCAGCGACCCGACCGTGCCGACCTTGATGCGCGTGCCGCGCGGCAGGGTCGGCGAGGGAGCGGCCATGCCCCAGTTCGTGCCCCGGCCCGGCGCCTCCTCGGCGCGCGCCAGCGGCGAACCGATCATCAGCGCGTCCGCGCCTGCCGCGATGGCCTTGGCCAGCTCACCGCCGCGACGCATGCCGCCGTCCGCGACCACCGGCACGTAGCGCCCGGTGTCGTCGAAGAACGCGTCGCGCGCAGCGGCCACATCCGCGATGGCCGTGATCTGGGGCACGCCGATGCCCAGCACCTCGCGCGTGGTGCACGCGGCGCCGGGGCCGACGCCCACGAAGATGGCCGCGATGCCCTGGCCCATCAGCTGGTACGCCGCGTCGTACGAGGTGGTGTTGCCGACCGCGACCGGGATGCCCATCGAGCTGCGTGAACTCGGACAGCTCGAGCGGCGTCGTAGCCGGTGGCGAGATGGCGTGCCGACGACACCTGCGACTGGACCAGGAACAGGTCCGCGCCGTGCTCCGCGCACAAGCGGCCCGAATCGGCGGGCCACGGCAGGCGTCGCGGACACGACCGCCGGGGAGCCGGCGGCCTGCAGCTCCGCGATGCGGCGGACGACCAGCTCGTCGCGGATGGGCGCTGGTACGCCTCGGCGAGCAGCGGCTGGACCTGGTCGTCGGGCGCGGTGGCGATCCGCGCCAGGACCGCGTCGGGCTCGTCGTAGCGTGCCTGGACACCCTCCAGGTTGAGGACCGCGACACCACCCAGACGAGCCAGCTCACCCGCGAACCGGACGTCGACGACGGCGTCCATGGCCGACGCCAGCATCGGGATGCCCAGGTGCAGGCCAGCGAAGTCGACCGAGGTGTCCACCTCCGAGGGCTCGACGGTCTCGACGCCGGGCGCCAGCGAGACGTCATCGAAGCCGTAGGTCGGGCGGATGGCGTCGACGCGCGATGCGCGTCGGGGACGAGCGGCAGATCGCCTGCTCGAGACTCCTGCGTGGTCACCGGCACGGTCGATCGCCCCTCCCTCATGCCTCGCCGACGGACCGCGCGACGGTGGCGGGTCACTGGCCGAGCACGGACCCCGCGTTCGGGCGAGTATACCGGCGTGACCACCGGTATCGACCAGACATATCCCGAGCCACCGACCGAGGTGACGCTCGTCGAGCCTCGACGACGTCGAGGCGTGCCGCGGCCGGGCTTGCGGGCATCACGGTCCGGACGCCGCTGCTGCCGTTCGGCCGACCCATCGACGGGCACCCGCAGGGTCACCCGCGTGTCTGGCTGAAGCCGGAACTGCTCCAGCCCATCGGTGCCTTCAAGCTGCGGGGCGCCTACCACGCGCTGCGCCAGCCTGACGGCCGAGGAGCGGGCGCGGGGTGTGGTCACGCACTCGTCCGGCAACCACGCCCAGGGCGTGGCGCGCGCGGCGCGCCTGCTGGGCATCCGGGCCGTCGTCGTGATGCCCTCGGACGCCCCGGCGGTCAAGGTGGCCGGGTGTCCGCGCGGACGGTGCCGAGGTGGTCAGTGTCGGGACCTCGAGCGACGAGCGGGTCGCGGTCTCCGAGGCGCTGGCCCGCGAGCGAGGGCCTGGTCCTCATCCCCGCCTACGACGACCCGCGCATCATCGCCGGCCAGGGCACCTGCGGCCTGGAGATCGTGGAGCAGCTCGCGGAGCTGGGCTACGCGCGACGCCCCTTCACGGTGCTGGTGCCCATCGGTGGCGGCGGGCTCGCGTCGGGTGTCGCGACCGCGGTCAAGGCGCTCGCGCCCGGATGCGCGGGTGCTACGGCGTCGAGCCCGAGCTGGCGGCCGACGCCGCGGAGTCGCTGCGCGTCGGCCACATCGTGCGCTGGGAGTGCGGATCAGGTCGGGCGGACGGCGGCGGACGGCATGCGCACCTCGTCCCTGGGCGCGCTCACCTTCCGCCACCTGCGGCACTCGCTCGACGGCGTCCTGACCGTGTCCGAGATCGAGCATCCGGCGGGCGATGGTGCGGGCGGCGCGCGGGGCGCGGCTGGTGGTCGAGCCGTCGGGCGCGACGACGCTCGCGGCGTGGCTGTTTCACGCGGCCGAGCTGCCACCGGACGGCCCGGTGGTGGCCATCCTCAGCGGCGGCAACGTGGACCCGGACCGGTACGCACGACTCTTCGCAGAGGGTCTCGCGGCTGGGGGATGACGGCAGACGGGTCCGCCCCTATCATCCTGCCGTGACCAACGACCGCGCCACGACGGTCCCCAGCCTGTTCGATGCAGTCCGCGCCCTTGCGCGTGGGGACGACCTCGATAGCACCCTGGCCAGTCTCAGTGCACAGGCATGCTCGGTGATGGGGGCCGCGACGGGCGTCATCCTGCTGTATGACGGCGACTCCGGACGACTGACGTCGGCGAGCGGAGAACCCCTTGACGGCCCCGACGACGCGGATCCAACGATGGCAGTGATGCGCGATCGCGTCGCTGCGTGGGACGTGGCCCTGCCAGCCGGGTTGGCCGATGCCATCCCAGGCCCGGCGCGTGGTGCCGTCGTGCCCCTCGTGCGCGAGGATCGACTCGGGTGCCACGGTCGAGGGTTTGCTGGTCATGGCCGCTCCGACCGGCGGGCCGCCCATGGGGGCGGACAACCCAAACGTCGAGACCGTCCTGGCGATCGCGGACCTGGCTGCCGTGGCCATCCGCCAGGAACGCCTCCGGAGCACTACCGCCGAGGGTGTCGCGTATCAGGAGCGTCTGGCCCGGACCGACCCACTGACCGGTCTCGCAGATCGCGACACGTTCGGGCAGATGCTGGAGCTGGAGCTGGCGCGAGCGAGTCGCCTGGGGACCGCCCTCGCGGTGGCGATCTTCGATGTGGACGACATGGCCGGCATCAACGAACGACTGGGCTCGGCTGTCGGTGACGATGTGCTGCGGAGCGTGGCAGCGACACTCGCCGACCAGGTCCGCCTGGTCGACACGGTGGCCCGCATCGGCCCCGATGAGTTCGGGGTCATCGCACCCGGGGATCCTGGCGGCATGGTCGCCCGACGCGTCCGCGATGCGGTCGCCGAGCTGCCGCCGATCGACGGCGTGTATCTCAGTATCCGGGGTGGTGTCGCGCATCACCCACAGGACGGCACGAGCAGCGGTGACCTGCTGAGCGCGGCCCACGAAGCGATCTCGCGGGCCCGAGTCGAGGGCGCAGGCACGGTCGTCGGGCTGCGCGGCATGCCCGACCTGGAGTCTGGCTCACCGACCTGACCGTTGTCGGACGCACACCGGGCGGGGTCGGACAGCTACCCGAGTGATGCCGCGTCCGACAGGGCCACCGAGGTGGGCAGGGTGCCCACGATGATGGGTGTGCCGGTCGGCTGATCCACGCCGCCTGCGGGCTCCACGGTGACTGCGATGGTGTCCGTCCCCGCCACCGGTTCGAGGCCACCTACCACGGCCAGGCCGTGCGGGCCGGCCGTCATCAAGCCAGCCGAGGTAGGGGTCCCCCCAGCCAGATACCACGCCTGATAGGTCTGGTCCGCGGCCAGCTCGGGCAGGCCCTCGACCATGATGTAGCCGGTGCCCGAGGCCGGGAAGATGGCCATGCCCGCAGCACTACCGCCGGTCGGTGTACTGGTCAGGGTCGCGACGTTGGATCCGGGGGCGGTCGCAGCGCCGATCGCCTGTCCGATCAGGGCGACACGGTCATCCGACGTCGCGATCTGCTGTTCGTAGGCGGCGACCTGGACCTGCATCTCCGTCGATCCGGGTCTGGAGACTGGCCAGTTGCGCATCGGACGTGTCGGCACGCCCGATCGCCGCGGTCAGCTCTTCCCGGGTATCACCGATCTGGGTCTCCAGGCTGGCGGCATGTGCACCGGCATCGGTGGCATCCTGGCGCGCAAGCAGCAGACCTCCTGTTCCAGGAGCGCGACCTGGGCGCGGCCATCAGAGACCTGCGCTGGAGCGCCACATTCCAGGCACCCAGGGCGGCGAGGGCGATGACGGCCGCGGCGGCGAGGCCGAGCCAGGCGATGCGCGAGGGACCTCCACGTTGGCGCGCCGTCACGTCCGTTGGAGACATGGTCGAGGAGACTACCGCCGTGCTGGCCACCGACCACACCGGGACCGTGGGCGCTCCCACCATCGTCACATCGTCCGGTATCTGGGCCGTGGCGGCGACCGCATACAGGACCCGATCTCGCAGGTCCGCAGGTGCGTCGACCGGCTCGACGGACGCGGCCAGTGCCCCGGTCACTGGCGCCAGCTCCGCGAATGCGTCGTGGGTCCGGTCGCACCTGGCCAGGTGCTCCCGTACCGCGGTGGACTCCTCAGGCGTCAGTGCATCCAGGACGAACAGCCCCGCAAGTTCGTCGACCTGTGCACAGTCGAATGGAGGCGCGGCCATCAGCTCGGTCCTTCGCTGTGGGTCGCGCGGCCGAGTTCATCACGGAGGGCAAGGAGGCCCAGCCGAACGCGACTCTTGACGGTGCCCAGTGGTGCACCCGTGCGCTGGGCGACCTCCTGCTGTGTCAGGCCGCCGAAGTAGGCCAGATCGATCGCCTCCCGCTGCACGTCCGACAGACGCGTCAGCGCCGCTCGGATGGTCGCACGCATCCAGGCGGCCGACCACCTCATCCCAGATGTCGGGCATCGTGAGTGCTGCGGGTGGCGGCATCTCGGGCTCCGGCAGCTCGACCGTCGGCCGGCGCGGCGGATGGCGTCGATGGCCCGATGGTGGGTGATGGACATGATCCAGGTCCGGCCGCTGGCCTTGGCAGGCTCGAAGCGCGACGGCATTCCGCCACACGCCACGAAGGCCTCCTGGACCACGTCCTGGGCGAGCATCGGGTCATTCGTGATGCGGAGAGCGAGTCCGTACATCGATCCCTGGTGTCGGTCGAACAGATCGGCGATGCTCTCCTGGTCGCCGCCGGCCGGCAGCACGGAGCAGCTCCTCGTCCGTTCCGGATGCTGACCCGGCCGGGGTCGACGGGAGTGACCCGCCAATCGGCTCGCTCATGAGGTTGTTCGCGCCGGCGCCACCAACGGTTCACTCCGGTGCCAGCAGACGCTCCACTGATCGATGACCGCCCGCGCGACGTCGGGTTCGGGACGAGTCCCGTCGAGGATACGCCAGCGCTCCGGGTCGGCCGCCGCCATGCCAGGTAGCCCTGCCGGACCCGCTCATGGAAGTCCCGGTCGAAGTGCTCCTCGAAGCGGGTCTCACGCCGCACGCCGGCCGCGCGGCGGGCAAGCCCGGCCTCCACGGGCACGTCGATGAGCAGGATGAGGTCGGGCTCGCAGGCCGCCGGTCGCGAGTGCGCTCCAGCGACGCCAGCTGGGCAAGGTCCACGCCACCACCGTAGCCCTGGTAGGCCGTCGTGGACGTGGCGTACCGATCGCGAGACGACGATGGCACCCGTCGCCAGTGCCGGCCGGATGACCTCGACTCACGAGCTCGGCACGCGCGGCACTGAACAGGAGCGCATCGGCGACCGCGGTCCGGTCGACCACCCCTGCGCGCAGCAGGACGTCCCGGAGCGCCTCGCCCAGGGGCGTACCACCCGGCTCACGGACGGCCACGACCGTCCGACCCGACGTCGCGGAGCTGGTCGACAGGGCCGCGGCCGCCCGTGACTTGCCCGCCCCGTCGGGTCCCTCGAGGACCACGAACAGCCCGGAGCGTGCCTGACCAGTGCATCCACGCCCGGAAGTCTACCGGGGGCCGGATGGCGGCACCACGACCAGCGGTCGGGCCGATACCACGGTCCCACCCAACCCCGACATCACCCCATCGGGTCATGGTGGCACCGGGTGCCGACCGGGCACCATGCGGTCCCGTCCAGCACGCTCGAGGCGATCCCACCATGACATCCCGACCCGCCTGCCGCCGGCCTTGCGACCGTCTTCTGGCACTGCTGGTCGGTGCCACCGCCACGTCCGTGGCTGCCCAGGGTGCCCGATGGCCCGGCTGCATGACCGCGCCGCGCAGGTCGAACGACCTGTACGCCTTCGTCAGCCCTGATCGGCCCGACACCGCGACCATCATCACGACCTGGGGCGCGTCCACAGGAGCCGGCGACTGGGCGTCGAGCAGCCTGGTTCGACCCAGACGCTGACCTACTGGATCAAGGTCGACAACACCGGGCGACGGCGCTGGCCGACATCACCTGGACCTTCCGGTTCCTGACCCAGCTGGACGCGCCCGAGAGCATCCTGCGCGACCGGCTTCGGGTCCGTGCCGGGCGGCGCCGGTGACCGTATACCAGGCGGTCGTACGTGACCCGGAAGGCGAGTCGATGATCAGTGTGACCGTGCCGCCCGCCCAACATCGGACCGCGGACCACGCCCGGGTACGCGCTCGCTGTCATCGAACTACCTGGCCCACTCGACCCGAACGTGGAGCTCGATCAGTCGGGCAGCCTTGTTCGCGGGTCAGCGTGATGACCCCGCCTTCCTCGATGCGGGCGCCCTCACCGACCTGCTGGGCATGCGCCCGCTGAACGAGAAGCACGCGCTGGCACTCAAGAAGGCCAAGGGCCAGGACGACCATTCGGGCGGAACACGCAGGTCATCGCCATCCAGGTGCCCATCGACGCAGCTCACCAACGACCAGACCGTGCCCGACGGGGGCGGAGTCCCCGAACGCGGTCATCGGCGTCTGGGCGGGCGCCAGCCGGCTCCGCTGCGGACGGCACGACCCTGATCCAGGTGTCGCGGGTCGGTGACCCGCTGGTCGAGGATCGTGGCTCATCCCCTACGGCGAGAAGGCCGCCTGGCGTGCCGGCGACCCCGATCGGGGATGGCGGCATTCGAGGCCCGCTACTCCGCGCCGGAGCTGGCCGCGATCCTCAACCAGGCGTACCCCGGCAATCGCGCCGGCACGGACGTCGGATCGAACCGACCTCGTGACATTGCTGGGCCACGGACTGCCGGGTCTCAACCAGACCAGCCCGGAGGGTGTCGCAGACATGCTCCGGCTCAACCTGGCGTGTACCACCAGCGGCCAAGCCGAACCGCATGGGCGTGATGGGCGGCGACCTCGCGGGCTATCCCAACGGCCGCCGCCTGACCGACGACGTCGTGGACATCACGCTGCGCGCGGTCGGTGACGGCTACGGCAAGGACCTCGCCGCCAGGCTGGCCGCGGCCGGCGTCGAGGTCCCGGACCTCAAGTCCAGCCGGTCGCTCGGGTGACGGGTGCGGCTCCAATGACCGCAAGCCGCTCAAGGCCTTCCCGTATGTGCCCGCGCCCTGGGACGGCTACACCGGTGGCAAGGCACGCAAGGTCCTGCTCCGGCAAGTAGCCCCGCCGGCAGTCGTGCCTCGATCGACGCGACTCAGAAGCCGCTGAGCCGGGTCAGCCGGATGCGCATCGGGGTCGGGTACTCCGTATCCATGTAGTCGACGGCCCAGCCGAAGCCGGCGATCAGGGCGCCGTACTTCGCCTGGTACTCCGGGTCCTGCGATGTGGGCACCAGGGTCGGATCGATCTCCGCCACCCCTTCGAAGCTGAACACATCCTCGCCGTCGACGTCGTTCAGGTGCACCGACACCAGGGGCTGATGGGCGATGTTCCGGGTCCGTTGCGCGTTGCGGTGGTTGTAGACGATGAGGTCGCCGTCGCGAACCAGGAACCAGACCGGCGATGACTGGGGCTGTCCGTTCGGCTTGACGGTGGTGACCCAGGCTACCTGGTCCACCATCAGGCGAGCCCACGCTCGCTGGCCGTGTGGTGTCGTGTAGTCGATGGCCATCCCGTTGGGTCTCCTGGAGCGCGCAGGTCAGCGAGGCCCCTGGCCCGGCCGTAGCAGGAGCATACGCGGGACGTCAGTCGGTGTCGCCGTCCGATGCTGCCCCAAAGCGATAGCCGATCGCCCGCTCGTTCACGATGTAGCGCGGGTGGCGCGGGTCGCGTTCCAGCTTCTGGCGCAGATGCCATACGTAGCGGCGGATGTAGCCGGTGTCGTCGGCGTACTCGGCACCCCACACAGCAGTGACGATCTGGCGCGCCGAATAGACGCGCCCGGGCTCACGTATCAGGGTCACGAGGATCCGGAACTCGGTCGGCGTCAACTCCACGGACTCGCCACCCGCGCGGTCACCCGGTGGCGGTCGACATCCACCTCCAGATCCCCGACCGGAGCACGGACGCCGTCTCGCGCCCGGTCCCGCGACGTCCGGTCCAGGACGGCGTGCACCCGGGCGGCGAGTTGCGCGAAGCTGAACGGCTTGGTCACGTAGTCGTCCGCGCCACCCGCGAAGCCACGCAGGACGTCGGGCTCGTCGGCACGGGCCGTGAGCATGATCACCGGCACGCGTGACGTGGCCCGGATGCCGGGCCAGGACCCGCCAGCCATCGAGTCCGGGCATCGTCACGTCCAGGATCACGAGGTCCGGTGGCTCCGACCGCGATCGCCGACAGCGCCCCGGCGCCGTCGGCGAACCCTCGACCTCGTGGCGCAGGCGGCCCAGGTAGTCGCCCAGCAGCTCGAGCAGCGATGCGATCGTCGTCCACCAGCATGATCCGCGCCATCAGGCACGGTCCTCGCGACGCGGGGTCGGCCGTCTCCAGTCCAGGGCGCGTCGTCGTCTTCGTCCGGGCCACCGCCGGGCGATGGGCACCCGGAACCAGAACCGCGAGCCGGGGCACCGTCCGGGTCGCCGAGCGGGCTCTCGACGCCGATCGGTGCCGTGCTGCGCGTGGATGAGCCGCTCGGCGAAGTAGAGTCCCAGGCCGTATCCGGGGACGGCGGTCTCGACCTCGCCCGACGCGATGGAACGACTCGAAGATGCTGCGCCTGCTCCTCGGGCGGCACGCCCGGCCCGTGGTCCGTGACGCTGACCTCAAGGGTGTCGTCGACCAGGCTCGCCGCCGAGCTCGATGGGCTCGTCGGACGGCCAGTAGCGCGCCGCGTTCTCGACGAGGTTGCGCACCACCTCCTCCAGGAGCAGCTCGTCCGCCCAGGCCGGCGGCAGGCCGGACGTCGCCGTGCAGATCCAGGCACGGCGGGGCTCCGGGTCCAGGGTCGACGACGCGGTCCGCGCCAGCAGCGGCTCCAGCGCCACGGGTCCGAGGTGGAGCTGGAGCCGGCCGGCCTCCAGTCGGGAGACATCGAGGATGGTCTGGATGAGACGCGACAGTCGGTGGCTCTCCTCGCTCAGGATCTGGAGCGTCGCGCTGGCTCGGACGGCGGCAATGCAGTCGCGTCCTGGGCAACGAGCTCCAGCGCGCCGTTGATGTTGGTGAGTGGTGCCCGCAGCTGGTGCGAGACGAGGGACACGAACTCCGACTTCATCCGGTCCAGCTGGCGCAGCTCCCGGTTGGCGCGCTCGAGGTCCGCGTTGGCGGTCTCGAGCTGCTCGCGACGCCGTCCGGAGGTGGCGGGTCCGGTCGGCGACCATCGTCTCCAGGCCACGGTTGACCTCGCGCGAGCGCGTGCCGCGGTGGCCTGGTACGCGGCCACCAGCCGGGCGACCCAGGTCAGCGTGAACCACACGGCCACGGGCCGAGCGATGGAGAAGATGAGCACCTCGACCAGGAAGTAGGCCGTGATCGGCTCCTGCCCTCCGGCGATGTGCTCGCTCCACTCCGCGTACAGCCCGATGACGCACAGGGCGAGCGGCAGCCACCAGCGAAGCAGGCCCAGGAGGCGCACGCGCGGAGGTGGGCGGTGGTCGCGGCGGGCCGTCTGCACGAGTTGGCGAGGTTGTCACGGGTGGCACCGGGCTGGTCTACCACAGCGCATGCCGATCTGCACACGCTTGGTCGACACGTCCGGACACAAACGCGACATCACCGTGACACCCTCGTGACAGAGCACGACCTAGCCTCGGTCGACACAGCCACGGCCGTATCTGGCCCTCGGCGACCCAGGTGGAGGCACCCGATGTCCAGATCCACGACCCGACTTGCCGGAGCGCTCGCCGCGTCCGGCCTTCTGGTGGCCGCCCTGGGCGGCGCCGTGCTCGCCCAGTCGCCCAGCCCGGTCCCGGGGAGCGGCGCACCGGTCCTTGGCACGGCGGAGGCACCACGCGTCGTCGTGCTGTCCATCGGGGCCGACAAGATCGAACCCGCGACCGTCGAGGTCGTCAAGGGCGAGATCATCAAGTTCCTGGCCACCAACGTCAGCGCCGCCGAGGTCGAGCTCATCGTGGGTCTCAAGACCGATGTCGATGCCGACGCTGGCGACAGCCTCAAGGAGGCCGAGGAGATCGCCCCCGGCGCAGACCGGCACCATCGGCGCCTACCCGTTCGACCGGCGACGGCCCCTACGCCTACGGCGACCAGCTCGCCGACCACTACGCAGCGGGCGCCAAGGGCGACATCGTCCTGGTCGACGCACTCACGCCGCCGGTCGTTCCGGCGCTTGGCACGGCGGATGCGCCACGCATCGTCGTGGTGTCCATCGGCGCCGACAAGATCGAACCCGCGACCGTCGAGGTCGTCAAGGGCGAGGTCATCAAGTTCCTGGCCACCAACGTCAGCGCCGCCGAGGTCGAGCTCATCGTGGGTCTCAAGCCCGATGTCGATGCCGACGCTGGCGACAGCCTCAAGGAGGCCGAGGAGATCGCCTCCGGCGCAGACCGGCACCATCGGCGCCTACCCGTTCACGGGCGACGGCCCCTACGCCTACGGCGACCAGCTCCCCGGCCACTACGCAGCGGGCGCCAAGGGCGACATCGTCCTGGTCGACGCACTCAGCAACTGACGACCAGCGACCTCTGACGGCACGGACTCTTCGACCTCGTGCCTGACGCGGAGCCGACGATGACCAGCGCACCCGATCTGCCGACCGAACCCTCCGAGCCGACGCCCGAAGCCGAGCCTTCGCGCGAGGGACCGGCCGCACTGACCCGACGCTCGTTCGTGGTCCGGGCCATGGCGGCGATCGGTGCGCTCATCGCCGCCATCGTGGCCATCCCCGTCGCCGGCTTCGCGGCCATGCCCTTCTTTCGCGCACGCACACCGATCAGCCTGCTATCCGGGATGGTGCCGCCCACGCTCCGCTCCGAGGCGTGGGCAGATGCCGGGCCCGTCGACGACTTCAAGGTCGGCGAGCCGCACCTCGTGCCGCTCCAGCGTGAGGTCATCGACGGCTGGGTCACCGGCGCCGGCCACCGTGGCGGTGTACGTCGTCCGCGAGACGGAGACCGACGTCCGCGCCTTCGACATCCACTGCACACACCTCGGCTGTCCGCTCTCGTTCAGCAGTGGCGCGGGCAAGTTCGTGTGCCCGTGTCACGGCGGCAACTTCGACATCGAGGGCAACGTGACCGGCGGACCGCCGCCCCGACCGATGATCCAGTACGAGACGCGGGTCGTGGACGGCGATCGTCCAGGTCGGGCACGCTCGAGCCGGGGGCCTGACGATGCGTCGCATCGGCGCCTGGGTCGACGAGCGGCTGGGCATCTACGCACTGGGTCGAGCATTCCTCGACCGCAAGATCCCCGGCAACATCGGCTGGTGGCACACGTTCGGCAGCGCCACGCTGGTGCTGATCCTGGTCCAGGTGGTCACGGGCATCGCGCTGACGATGTCCTACGTGCCCTCGCCCGACCACGCCTACGAGAGCATCCTGTACATCGACCAGACGCCCTTCGGCGGCCTGGTCCGGGCCATCCACCACTGGTCGGCAGGGCTACTGGTGCTGCTCATCGGCCTCCACATCCTGCGGGTCTTCATCTGGGGCGCATACCAGTACCCACGGGAGCTCGCCTGGGTCGGCGGAGCCCTGCTGTTCTTCGTGGTCCTGGGCTTCGGCTTCACCGGGTACCTGCTGCCCTGGGACCAGAAGGCGTACTGGGCGACGGTGGTGGGCACCAACATCGCGGGCTCCGCGCCGTTCATCGGCGGGTGCGGTGCTGGAGCTGCTGCGGGGCGGTCAGCAGCTGGGCGCCGTGACCCTGACCCGCTTCTACGGCATCCACATCTGGGTGCTGCCCGCGACGCTCGCTGTGCCTGGTGGCGTTCCACCTGTTCGGCGTCATCCGCCAGGGGATCGCCGCATCGCCGCGGCGCAAGCCCCTGATCGAGCCCGTGCCCGGCGAGAGTCGCAGCGTGACGCCTACGAGCGTGAGTACGCCGCCGAGAAGGCGGCCGGCAAGCCGTTCTGGGAGGCGCTCATCAAGGACGCCATCGTGGCGCTCGTCGTGGTCGCCCTCGTGGTGGTCGTGGCCGTCGATGGCGGGCGCGCCGCTCGAGGAGCGCGCCAACCCCAACGCGACCAACTACGCGCCACGCCCGGAGTGGTACTTCCTGGACCTGTTCCAGTTGCTGTGGTACTTCGGCGGGCCGCTGGAGCCGCTCATCATCTTCGGCCTGTTCACGCTCGGTGGCGCTGATCTTCATGGTGGTGCCGTTCCTCGACCGCGGCCGCGACGCGACATCCGCGTCGGCGGCCCGTCGGCGATGGCGCCTCGCCGCGATCGTGGTCGTCGGCGTGCTCACGCTGACCATCATGGGGCTGACCGCGGCACCGTCGGGCATCGCGATCGTGCCGCCGCGCGATCGGGATGACGACCACGCAACTCAGCGGCCTCGAGGTCTTCAACACCCAGGGCTGCGCCGCCTGCCACACCATCGACGGTGTCGGCGGTACTGGTGGCCCGGGTCTCTCCAAGGCCGGGTTCCGATGGGACGCGGCCGCGATCCGCGACCCAGATCGTGACACCCAAGGATCCCCGGATGCCAGCCTACTCGCACCTCAGCCCAGCAGGACCTCGACGACCTGGTCGACGTACCTGGTGAGCCTGCAGTAGGCTGCGATCCGCGCGCTGGCCGGACCTAGCGCCAGACGCGGGCGCTGTCGGGATAGACGCGGACCCGCCGATACGGCTCGCGGCCGCGGGACACCGACACCAGGTTGGCGCGCTCCACCGCCTGGTGCTGGAGCCGCCGCACGGACGCGCTCTGGGGTGACAGCTCGACCGGACGGTCCTCGCTGCGGACCAGGCCGATGGCCTCCTCCACCTCGCGCAGGCCGGCCTCGTCGGAGTCGACGCTGAGCACGAACAGCGACGTCAGGCACGCCTCGATCTGGATGCTGGTGTTGGACTTGAGCACGAACACCGGCAGGCCGCGGTCCTCCGCCTCGCGCAGCGCCGGCGCCTTCTGCTTGTAGTGGTTGCGGAGCGTGATGACCACGTCCGCGTCGGCCGCGTCGCGGACCAGCACGACCGGCAACCGCAGGTCCCGGATGGCCTGCTCCAGCCGCTTGCGGCTGACGCCGAAGCCCAGCACGTTGATGGTGTCGAGGGGCACGCTCGGCTTCCTGGCGGCCATCGGACAAGCCGGATGACACCCGGCTCCGGACGCGCATCGTCGTCGTCCACTCGATCGGCCGCTCGCGAGGCCAACGCCGGGGACCCTGCGAAGACGCCCGGCGTGTCGTCGGCCTCGTCGTCGAGGGCCGTCGTGCTCGTCGATCTCCTCCGCGTCGGCATCGGTCCGCCGAGCGCATCGTGGCGATGGCCCGCGCCGCGGACGAGCGCCACTCGGCCTGGCGCTCGAACTCGCGGGCATCGCGGGCGCGTGGCTCGGGCGGCGGCGGCGTGCCGCGCTCCAGGGGTCCCCGATCGGCCACGCCCGATGCCCGGAACGGCAGCAGCGAGGCCGGGCCGGAGCCCGCGCCGCGTTCGTATTCCCAGGGTGCCGGCTGGCCGTCGCCGCGGCCGTGCGCGGCATCGCCCCGCGCATACCCGCCGCTGCCGCCGGCGTGGCCACCGGCCCGTCGCACCGCCGGCGACCGCCCGAGCCGCCGCGTACGCCCGGACGTCCGCGCGAGCCGCGCCAGCCGCCACCGGTGTTGGGTCGATATCCCGGCCGGCCGCCGCGCTCCGGCTCGCGGAAGCCCGGGATCGCGGCCGCCCGCGTCGGCGCGCCGCGCATCGGGTCGCCAGCCGGGCTCCACCCGCCAGCCGGACTGGCCCGGCCCCACCAGGCGCACCGAACCGCTCGCCCGGCAGCTGGCTCTGGGGCCCGGGCTTGGGTCGTGCCTGGGATCGATGGACGCCGCCCTCGTCACGCCAGCGCAGCTCGGGCGCCAGCGGGTCGCCGCGCAGCAGCCCGTCGACGGTGTCCGCGACATCGGTGTGGACCGTCACCCGGTCGCGGTCGATGATCTCCACGACCACGTCGAACGTGGGCGGCGCCTTGCGCTCCAGGACGCTCTTCTGGGTGCGCCGGCGGCGTGCCTCCTCGTCGCCCAGGGTCACCGTCTGGATGCCGCCGATGAGGTCGGACAGGGTCGGGTTGACCATCAGGTTGTCGAGGCTGTTGCCATGCGCGGTGCCGATGAGCTGGACGCCGCGCTCGGCGATGGTGCGCGCCGCGGCCGCCTCCAGCTCGGTGCCGATCTCGTCGATGACGATGACCTCGGGCATGTGGTTCTCGACCGCCTCGATCATCACCGCGTGCTGGTGGGCGGGCGTGCGGACCTGCATCCGGCGCGCGCGGCCGATGCCCGGATGCGGGATGTCGCCGTCGCCCGCGATCTCGTTGGAGGTGTCCACGACCACGACCCGCTTGTCCACGACCTCCGCCAGGACCCGG
Organism: uncultured Chloroflexia bacterium; assembly: GCA_963760625.1. Classification (GTDB taxonomy): domain Bacteria; phylum Chloroflexota; class Limnocylindria; order Limnocylindrales; family CSP1-4; genus JAFMJV01. The sequence goes on along the minus strand of CAVXDU010000004.1, from coordinate 351,809 downwards.
GCCGCCTCGCGCAGCATGGTCGTCTTGCCGATGCCCGGCCGACCCATGATGAGCACCGACTTGCCCGGACTCCACCAGGTCCTCGATGATCTCGATGGTGCCGAACACCGCGCGACCGATGCGGCACGTCAGGCCGACGACCTTGCCGCTCGCGGTTGCGGATGGCCGAGATGCGATGGAGCGTCCGCTCGATGCCCGCGCGGTTGTCGTCCCCGAACGACGCCGATGCTCGTGACCACGACGTGCTGCAGGTCGTCCTCGGCGATCTCGCGATCCAGCAGGACGCTCTCGCCACCCGCACCGAAGCGGGCCTCGGGCCGACGACCGAGGTCCATCACGACCTCGATGACGTCCGAGCACGTTGGGCAGCGCCCGGATCGCGTCGCCGATCTCGGGTGGCAGCGCCTCCAGCAGGGCCGCCATGTCGTCGGTGGTCTCGCGTCTGTTCAGCTCAGCCACGGGTCCTCCATGTCGTCGATCGTCTGGGATGGTCGTCAGCGGGTCGTCGCCGGCAGCAGCGCCGGCTCGGCCACGCGGACGAGTGTCTCCTTCAATCAGCAATGACACCTGGGCCATACGTGCCGGAAGCCCGCTTCCTCGAGTCGTCGGTCGAGTGGCGACTCGTACGTCCGCACGGCCGCCAGCACGCCCCGGGTCCGCGGGTGATCGTCCCCGGTGCCCCGGCGGCTCGCCTCGCCGCTGCGCTCCCCGATGACCGAGAGCCCGTAGCGGATGAGCGCCGTCGGGTCGTGGTCGGCGCGACAGATGACCCGCAGATAGTGTGGCTGTTCTTCCTTCGCCACGCCGATCTGGAGGAAGGCGGCCAGCTCCGGGGCGGCCGCCGGCTCGCACATCTGGACGAAGCCCTCGGTGTCGGCCAGGCGCAGGATGGGTGTGAGCGACGAGCGCGGGATGCGCACGTGGCTGCCGCCACGCTCCCAGTCGGCCAGCCGGTATCCCTCGAGGCGGGCCACGGGCTGCGGCGTCACGGCCGCATGCAGCCGGCTCAGCTGGAACGCATCCGCGGGCACGCTGGGCCGGATCCGCTGGCGGGCGGCGGCCGCCCTGGGCACGGTCGGCCAGCCCTGGCCGCCCGGCCGATGCAGGATCGATCTCCTCGCCGTAGCGCACGAAGCCGGACTGCATGAACAGCTCCACGTTGCCGCCCTCGTCGGCGCACGCGACATGGAACCGGGCGCAGCCGCGCTTGGCGCCGTCCCGCAGCAGGTGCTGGACGAGCCGGAAGCGGATGTCACCCGGCGCCGCACCCTGGTCGACCGGTCCCTGGTCGACGGCATCGAGCTCCACGATGGTCCACTCGTCGCGGGGGTCGTTGGTCTCCACCCGGGCGAGCCCAGCCAGTCGTCCATCCTCCTCGTAGACGTACAGCGGGTCGTGCGGCTGGAGCGCGCCGAGCGGCATCCGGAACAGGCTGAAGACGCTCATCTGGCTGGCCGTCACGGGCAGGCCGAGGGAGCGGACCGCGCGGTGGCGCTCCTCGCCCGCGGCGTGCGACCAGCGGGACAGCTCGCCGAGCGCGGCGAGGTCGGTCAGGCGTGCGGGACGCACGCGCCCGGGCGTGAGGCATCATCGACGACTCGCGGATGCCGCGTGCCGCGTGGGCGTCGCTACGGCGCCCGTGGATGGATGGCGGTCGGGATCCGCCACGTCGGAGGCGATCCGGTCGTCACGTGGTCGACGGTCACGTGGTCCTGACTCCCTGGTCCTGTCCGCCCTGGCACCCGCCGATCCACACGGCAGCGGGGTCCTCGCCCGCACGGAGGGATCGGTCGCCGTGGCTCGGGCGCGATTATCGCACGCGCGAGCGCGCGGCGCCACCGGCGCAGCCGCCGACCGTCCCGGAGCCGCGCTCGGTACTGGTACCTCCGGTGGGGTACCGGATGGTGCGGTCGGGTCGTAAGGTGCGACCCCATGCCGAGCGACCGTCTGAACCGCGACCCCCTCGACCTGCAGCGCGAGCTGGAGGGCGCCGTCGAGCGCAACGAGTTCGGGGTGGAGTACCAGCCCATCATCGACCTCCAGAGCGGTGCCATCGCGGCCGTCGAGGCGCTCATCCGCTGGCGTCACCCGCTGCTGGGCACCATCCCGCCCGCCGACTACCTGCCCCTCGCGGAGCAGACCGGCCTCATCGTGCCCATCGGCGAGCGGGTGCTCGCGACCGCCTGCCGCCAGCTGCGGACGTGGCACCTGGGCTTCGCCCGGATGCAGTCGCTGTCGCTGCACGTCAACGTGGCACCGACGCAGCTCTCGGCACCCGGCTTCGCCGCAGTCGGTGGAACGTGCCCTGGACGACGCCGAGGTGTCGCCCGTGTCGCTGACCCTCGAGCTGGGCGCCGGCTGCAGCCAGTACCTGGAGCCCGCCGTGGAGCTGCGGGACATGGGCGTCGACCTGGTGCTCGAGGACTTCGGCACGGGCACGACCCTCGACGACGTCCGCCGGCTGCCGGTCAGCGGCGTCAAGCTCCATCCGACCTTCGTGGCGCTCGCCGCGGGCACGCCCGAGGAGGTCGTGTTCCCGGAGGCGCTGCTGGAGATCGCGCACGTGCGGGGCCTGACCGCGACCGGCAAGGGCATCGAGACCCGCGACCAGGCGCGTCGCCTGTCGTCCATGGGCTGCGACCTGGGCCAGGGCTTCCTGTACAGCAAGCCGCTCGGGCCCGGAGGGCATCGGCACCCTCCTCGCGCGCGGTCGGGTCAGCTTCGCTGGGAGCGCCCGACCGGGTCGCTGACCCCGACCGAATCGGCGCACATCCGCGGTGCGGAGCGTCACCGAGTTGCCGCCAAAGGTACCGGGTCTGCCTTGACGGAAGTACCGGGCGGGCAGAGCATCGACCGGTCCGCGAAGTCCGCGTCGCAGGTCCGGGCACCTGCGTCCCAGACGCCGACGAGCGCGGGTCGTCCATCACCTCGCACCCAGGTATCGCCATGCGCCGGACCCTCCTCCTCTCGGTCGCTGCTGTCGATCGCCCTCGGCGCGTCGGCTCCGCGGCGCCACCGCCGACGGACGCAGCATCGTCGCAAGGTGATCATCACGCTGCCCGACGTCCGTGACCCGGGGCAAGCTCACCAGGCACGCATCAGCCTGCCCGGCAGGGTCGCGGCCGTCGACGGCCGAGTCCTGGTGTCGAGCCAAGGCCGCCGAGGTCGTCGGCGTGGCGGTACCTCGGCAAGGGCGTCAGCCTGATGCCGGTGGCCGTCAAGGGTGGCTACGCCTTCGGCGCCTACGACCTCCGGGCTTCCCACGGCACGCACCGTCGTCGACGTGGTGCTGCTGCCCCGCAAGTCGGGCAGGATCGGCATCGGGGTGACCATCGACTCGATGGCCGACGCCGAGGGTCGGCGCGTCTCGACGTCAGGCAGTCGGCGGCCTGTCCGGCATCGCGGACCCTGGGTGTCAGGGAGGCATCCCGCAAGGCCGGGACGCGTCACGGTATCGAAGGTCTACGGCACGGGCACCGGCGCAGCACGCGTTCGGGATCCCGGCTGGCGAGCGGTCGGGTCGACGCCATCGCGGGCGGCACGTGGCCTGCGCAGCCTGTACGGCATCGCAGACGCATCAGCAAGCGCGACCAGGACTACGCCCGGCAGGCCTGGACGCTGGCGCGTGCCAGGAACCAGGTGTGCGACGCGTCCGCGCGCCTCGACCCCAACGACGACGGCTGCGCCGACATCGTCGATCTCCAGGCGACGCTGGCCGCCAACGGCCGCGCTGCCGGTCGCTCGGCCATCACGCCGATGCGGACTGACGCGACCTCGTCCCGGCCGGACGGCACGCGCACCGATCGGAGCCGACGACGATCCCCCGGCTGCCACCCAGCCGCCCGACCCCGGACCAGTCGACGAGCCCCAGACGACCTGCCGCGGATCCGACGGTGGACCCGGCGACGAGCCCCGAGGTGGATGCCGCGGCGGAGCCGCGAGCTGCCAGCGGTGCCGGTGTCGGCGCGCGGCGGCGCGGGCAAGGGCGCCGCAGGCAAGGTCGGCGCGCCCGGACGATGGCGGCGGCGGCGGTCGACCACGCGACGCCGCGGGCAGGACCTTCACCGTCAACAGCACCGCCGACACGGCCGACGCGGCGCGGGCGACGGCGTCTGCGCCGACACCCAGGGCCGCTGCACCCTGCGTGCGGCCATCGCCGAGGCCGACTTCCGCGCAGGGTGACGACCGGATCGAGTTCGACCTGCCGGCAGCGGCACCGGTGACCATCCAGCTCACCAGCCGGCTGCCCTACATCACGTCCCGCAACGGCACCCTGACCATCGACGGCTACAGCCAGCCGGGCGTCGTCGGTCAACACCGCCGACTTCGGCTCGAACGCCGTCCTGGGCGTCGAGCTCCGCGGCAACGGCAACAGCGCCAGGGAGGTCGGCCTGCTCATCACCAGCCCCGGCAACACCATCCGTGGCCTGCTCATCGACAACGTCTACCGGGGCATCATGCTCGACGGCGTCGACGCCCACGACAACCGGATCATCGGCAACTGGATCGGCTTCACGCGAACCGGCGACAACGCCTCCGAGCGGCAACTTCGCCGTCGTCCTCAACACGGGCGCCAACCACAACATCGTTGGCACGCCCGACCTCGCCAACCGCAACGTCATCGGCAACTACGTCCATGCCATCGAGAACTACGGCGCGGGCACCAACGGCAACGTCATCCAGAACAACCTGCTGTGCATCCGGCCGAGCGGCGGCACGGCCACCTGCTCGACCGGCATCGACCACAACTTCGGGCCCAAGAACGACCTCATCGGTGGCGACGGCGACGCACGAGCGCAACGTCATCGGCCCCACGACGCTCCAGGGCATCGAGTTCTCGCACGGCTGGGACAGGTCGCTGCCCTGGGGCACGGACACCGCGACCACCTACCAGATCAACGACAACCCGGTCATCGGCAACTGGGTCGGCTTCCGGATGGACGGCAGCTACGACCCGAGCTACCGCTCGGGCCTCAACTTCTCGTCCGCCGACAACGGCCAGGCCATCAACGTCTACGACGGCTCCAACCGCAACAGCATCCTGCGCAACTACGTCGCGTCGGTCTACGACGGCATCCAGGTGATGGCGCCCAACGCGACCGGCAACGTCGTCCGCGGCAACATCATCGGCGTGGCACCCAACGGCGACGCGGCACCGCTGACCGGCTGGGGCATCAAGCTCCGCTGGGGCGCCAAGCACGAGACCATCGCCGGCAACACCATCCGCAACGCCGCCCTGGGCGGCATCGGGCTGGTCCAGAACACGGTCTACAACATCCGCATCAGCCGCAACATCGTGACCGACACGAATGGCCCGGCGATCTACCTCGCGCCCACGTCCGGCAGCACCACCAAGGGTGCCAACACGCTGCTGGCGGCACCCGTCATCACCTCCGCGACCACCGACCGGGTGAGCGGCACGGGCATCAACGGTGCCCTGGTGGAGGTCTATCGGGCGACCCGGGCGGCCGGCCAGCAGGGCCTCCCAGTCGAGTTCCTGGGTGACGCCACGGTCGCGGCGAGGCACCTGGCACCTGGACATCTCCGGTGTCGATGCCGGGGCAGCGTGGTCACCGCCCTCCAGATCCGGACCGACGACAACACCTCCGCGCTGGGCACCAACGTCGAAGTCGGCCAGGCCGCTGCAGCCACCGCAGTCGGGCGACCTGATCCTCTCCGATGACTTCGGCCGGCACGCTCAGCGGCAGCTGGGGCACGTCGACCAGGGTGCGCCGTGGACCCTCACCGGCACGGCCGCGGACTTCTCGGTGGACGGGTCGGCCGGCAGGCATCACGACTCGGCCGCAGCCGCCACCCGCGAGGCGCGCGTCAGCGTCGGCGTCGACGGTCGACGTCGTACGTCACCGGCACCCTCGACGCTGGACCGGGTGCCGGTCGGCGCCAACGTCTTCGCCTACGTCCTGGCGCGGGCCAACGGCACCAATGCCTACCGGGCCGCCATCCGGGTCGCCACCGACGGCCGGGTCTACGCCCAGCTCAAGAAGGCGGTCAGCAACGTCGAATCCAACGTGGGCAGCGAGGTCGCCGTGGCGGCCTGACCGATCGCCGCTGGGAGCGCCCATCGGCGTTCCGGTTCCGGGTCGTCGGCACGGACCTGCAGCCTGCGGGTGTGGGACGCCACAGGCGCCGAACCGGTCGGCTGGACGGTCACCGGCTCCGACAGCACGGCCGCGCTCCAGGGCGCAGGGAGCGTCGGGCTGCGGACGCTACGTCGGCAGCGGCGTCACCAACGGTCCCGTCACCTGGTCACTGGACGACTTCCGGGTGCGCGTCCCCTGACGGCGCCGCACGGTGTCCCGGAGCAGGGCTCCGCACGGCCGGACCCGCGAATATCCCATGACGCGGCGCCCGCCCCGGCGCCCGCGCTCACCGACGGCCCGGACGCTACCCCGTCCGGGTCGTCGTCTGTCGTCCCGGACGCAGGCCCAGGCATGCACGCGGCCGAGTCCTGACGGACCAGCCGCTGCCCATGGGTCAGCGGTGGATGCCGAAGGCCGCCGCGGGCTGATCCTTGTGCGATTCGAAGTCGGTGTAGACCAGCATCGTGCCGTACAGGCCCAGGACCGCGATGAAGGCCACGACGACGATCGTCCGGACCCGGTTCGCGGACTTGCTGGCGCGGGATGGCGTCATCGCTGCCGCGTCCGTGCCGGCGCCCAAGTCGCCATGGTCGTACTCGGTACCTCGATACCGGTCCATGATCGACGCCTGGACCGGGGTGGGCGCGGTCTCGGTCGCCGCGAGAGCGGGTCCCAGCGGCAGGCGGGGCAGATGAACGTCTCGGCGTCCAGCTGCGTCTCGCAGTGAGGACAGAAGTGCCAGTCCAAGGTGCGTCTCCGGATCGATCGATGAGCGGATGATGATGTCGTCGACCACCACAGCGTGACGACTCCGGACCCTAGCCGCCGACCGGCTCATGCTGCGATCCCCCGGAGGTCACCCCCCTCGGTGCGTCCGGCTGCGGTCGGGTGGGTTCCGGATCGCCCAGGGGCGACTGACCATCGGGCGTCCACGGGGACGCTGACCGCTGGCTGGACGGCGACCGGTGCCGACGTCACGTGCGATACGATGCGATCGGTGCGTGGTCGAGTCCCGACCGGCCCCAGGGAGTTCGTGGATAGCGTCGTACTGCTGCTCAATGCGGATTACGAACCCCTCAACGTCTGCGACGTCCGGAGGGCGTTCCGCCTCGTCTTCGGGGAGAAGGCCGAGGTGATCCAGTACGACCATCACGAGGTCGCCACCGTCCGCGTCACCTATCGGGCGCCGAGCGTCATCCGGCTCCAGCACCACATCCGGCGGCCGCGGCCACGGGTGCGGCTCTCGCGGCGCGAGGTGTTCGCGCGCGACGGCCACACGTGCCAGTACTGCGGCCGTCAGGCCGTCGGAGCTGACCCTCGACCACGTGATGCCCCGGCATCGCGGCGGGGCCCACACCTGGGACAACCTCGTGGCGGCCTGCAAGACCTGCAACCACCGCAAGGGCGGCAAGACCGTGGACGAGGCACGGATGCGCCTGCTGCGTCAGCCGCACGAGCCACGCTGCGACGTCTACTCCCTGTTCACGCCGTACCTCGACCGACCCGCGCAACGAGGCCTGGCGGGACTACCTGTTCCTGTCCGCCGGCTGAGCCCGCGTCGCGAGCCGATGGTGTCCGCGTCGCAGCAGCGATCGCCGAGGCGATCCCGGCCGAGGCGCCTGCGCGTCCTGCGAGCGGCTCTGGGCGGCCGGCCACGCCGCCTATGCCGTCGGTGGTGGCATCCGCGATGCGCTGCTGGGCCGGCCGGGTCACGACATCGACCTGGCCACGGACGCGCGGCCGGAAGCGCATCCTGGGGCTGTTCCCGGACGGTCACGCCGTGGGCGCCTTCGGCACGGTCGAGGTGGGCGGCATCGCAGGTCACCACCTTCCGGCGTGACCACACCTATCGCGATCATCGGCGACCGGACGCGGTCACCTGGACCGACGACCTCGTCGAGGACCTCGGTCGGCGCGACTTCACCATCAACGCCATCGCGCTGGGGACGGCCCGCCGGCTCCGCGGGAGCCGGTCCGAGGCCCCGCGACCTGGTCGACCCGATGGGCGGCGTCGCGGACCTCGACGCGCGCGTCCTGCGCGCCGTGGGCGACCCCGACGACGCGGTTCGACGGAGGACGCGCTGCGGCTCCTGCGCGGCGCCCGCTTCGCGGCGACCCTCGGGCTGCCATCGAGCCACGCACCCTGGCCGCGATGCGCGCCCACGGTCCCGACGCGCGCTGGCTGTCGGGCGAACGCGTCGGGACGGAGCTGCGACGCATGCTCACGCGAGGGCCGCCCATCGGCGGCGCTGCGCATCCTGGACGACATCGGGGTGCTCGCGCGTGGTGCTGCCCGAGCTCACCGCGCAGCACGGCGTGCCCCAGGCCAAGATCCCGGGTCACGACCTGTTCGACCACAGCATGGCCACCGTCGGACGCGGCGGCCGCGCTGCCGGACGCGTCGGAGCGGCTGATCCTGGCGGCGGTGCTGCACGACATCGGCAAGCCCGCGACGTTCGCCGACGGACACTTCATCGGGCATGCCGAGGAGGGCGCCCGCATGGCGCGCGTCGTCCTGCGTCGCCTGCGCATGGCGCGCACGTGGAGGCAGCCGAGGTCGCCACTCTCATCCGCGAGCACATGTTCCAGTACGAGCCCGGAGTGGACCGACTGCGGCCGTCCGGCGGTTCCTGCGACGGGTCGGACCCGAGCGCATCGATGACCTGCTGCGGCTGCGCCAGGCGGACAACATCGGCAGCGGCCAGGCCGGCCGGATGTCGACCTGCTGCCCGAGCTCCGGGCGCGTCTCGGCGGAACAGCGACGCTCGGGCGCGCCGCTGGCGGTCGCCGACCTCGCTGTCGACGGCAACGACGTCATCGCGGCGGTCGGGTCGGCCGCCCGGGCCGTGGGTCGGGCGTGATGCTCGAGCGGCTGCTCGAGTCGGTGGTCAACGACCCGACCCGCAATCGGCCAGTCGGTGCTGCTCGCCGACGTCCGGCAGTGGCTGGCTGCCGAGGTCGTACCCCGGGCATGACCCCGACCCGGCGCGCGTTCCTGTAGCCTCCGGGGCGATGATCGAGATGCTGCTCCAGGCCGACCGGCTGCTGACCGTCGACCTGGTCGACCAGGCGCAGGCGACCTACCAGCGGGTCGTCGACCAGGACCCGCGCAATGCCATCGCCGTGGTCGGGCCTCGCCCGATGTGCGCTCGCCCGGGGCGAGGACCGGGAGGCGTACACCGCTCGCTGCCCGGGCGCTGGCGATCGACCCGGAGAACGACATGGCGCGACGGATGGAGGCACGCATGGCGGAGGTGCTGACCTACCGGGGCGAGAGCGCTCCCGGTGGAGTCCGCGACCGGCACGGCGCCGTGAACGCATCCGACAGCCGCACCGACGCGTCGCCACCCGCCAGCCGGTCCTGGCTGCGACCGACTGCGAGGGTCGTGACGATGCGCGTGCTGGTCACCGGCGGTGCCGGCTATGTCGGCGAGCGTCTCGGTCGAGCGGCTCGTCGAGGCGGGCCACGAGGTGACCGTGCTCGACACCCTGGTCACGGGTCATCGCGCGGGCGTCGTGCGCGGGAGCGACGCTTCGTCGACGGCAGCGTCGGCGACCGGGACCTGCTCGACCGGACCCTGCGCGACCGGGGCATCGAGGCGGTCCTCCACTGCGCGGCGCGGTCGCTGGTCGGCCAGTCGATGGCCGATCCGGCCCTCTACTACCACGAGAACGTGGTCGGCGGCATCACGCTCCTCGATGCGCCTGCGGGCCGCGGGCGTCGACCGCATCGTGTTCTCGTCCACCGCGGCCGTCTACGGCGAGCCGGAGCGCATCCCCATCATGGAGTCCGACCCGACCGCGACCCGTCAACCCTACGGTGCCTCCAAGCTCGCCTTCGAGGGCGCCATGCGCTGGTACGGCGTGTACGGGCTGCGCTCCGTGGCGCTGCGCTACTTCAACGTCGCGGGCGCGAGCGCCCGCAACGGCGAGGACGCACGAGCCCGAGACCCACCTCATCCCCAACCTCCTGCGGGCCGCCGCGAGCGCGGCAGCCCCGTGACCCTGTTCGGCGAGGACTACCCGACACCCGACGGGACCGCCGTCCGCGACTACATCCACGTCGTGGACCTCGCCGACGCGCACATGCTGGCGCTCGAGTGGACCGGCCGGCGCGCCGGCTGGCGCCAGCGAGACCTGCAACCTGGGGTCGAGCACCGGCTTCAGCGTCCGTGAGGTGCTGGCCGCTGCCGAAGTCGGTGGTCGGTCGGCCCATCCCGCACGTGTTCGGACCCCGCCGCGCGGGCGATCCGCCGGTGCTCGTGGCGGCCACCGACCGCGCCCGCGACGTGCTCGGCTGGACACCCGCACGCGGCTCGCTGGACGAGATGATCGGCTCCGCCTGGGCGTGGATGGGCAGCCGTTGATGTGCGTCGATGCGTTCGGGCTGCTGCCCTGATGGCCCGCCCGGAGGTCCCGGACGACCCGCTCGACTGGCGGCCGCAGGAGCCGCTCGTGACCCGCGTCCCGGTGACCATCCGCGACCCCATCGTGGAGCCGCTCTGGAGCGGCACCCGGGTGCTGGCGCACGTCGACACGCACGCGCGTCCGATGGCGTGCCCAGCGTGTTCGCCTCATCGACGGTCGATGGGCTCGACCTCGGACCCGACGAGCCGACGCTCGTCACGGCCATCGGTCGGTGCGTCGCTGCTGGCGGACGACGCGGTCCTCGACGGCAGTCGCTCACCGACCAGGCGACCCGGACGGCGCGGGCACTGCCATCGTGACCGAGGCGCGGATCTCCGTGATGGGCACCCTGATGTCCCGCGACGTGGGCATCGAGGTGCGTCGGCCGGCGGCCCGGACGACGGCCTGACGCCGACGAGGCGTTCGTGGCCGTCGACCTGCTGCGTCTCGACGGCCAGTCGCTGCTCGACGTGCCGCTGCTGGAGCGCAAGCGGCTGCTCGAGAGCGTCCTCGAGCCAGGGCCCGCTGGTGCGGGTCTCGGTGATGTGCCGGCCGCCCATCGATGGCTGGGTGGCGTCCTGGCAGGGTGCCGGCCTGCGCGGCGGCATGATGAAGGCCGCCAACGGCCGCTACATCCCGGGCGACCGGACCCCGGAGTGGCGCGCCATCACCAGGGTCGGCGGCGCGACGCTGAGGGCCGGCACGGCCCTGTTCGGCCGGTCCATCGGCCGGTCATCGGGGTAAGGTGGGCGCGGATGCCCGATCAGCGATTGCCACCGGCGCTCCGGCGCGCGGTGGAGCAGCTCGGCAGCGCCGACATCATGGTCGGCATCCCGAGCTACCGGAACGCGGCGACCATCGGCCACGTGGTGCGTGCCGCGCAGGCCGGTCTCGTCCAGTACTTCCCGGACCTGCGGCCCGTGCTCGTCAACGCGGACGCCGGCTCGCCCGACGGCACCGGCCGGGTGGTCGTGGACACCGAGCCGCCCGACTACGTCGAGCGCATCCTGCTCGTCCGGCCGCGCAACAAGCTCCAGCGCATCAGCCTCACCTATCCCGAGATCGACGGTGTCGGCGGCAAGGGCGCCGCCCTGCGCACCATCTTCCGGATCGCCGATGCCCTCGGGCGTGGAGGCGCTGGTGGTGGTCGACTCCGACCTGCGCTCCATCGTGCCGGAGTGGGTCGAGCTGCTGGCGGGGCCCATCCTCAAGGGCGGCTTCGACTTCGTGGCGCCGCTCTACAGCCGCTACAAGTGGGACGGCACCATCACCAACACCGTGACCTATCCGTTCACCCGGGCGCTGTACGGGCTGCGCATCCGGCAGCCCATCGGCGGCGACTTCGGTGTCTCGGGCGACCTCGTCCGGCACTACCTGGCGCAGGACGACTGGACGCCCGGACGTGAGCAAGTTCGGCATCGACATCTGGATGACCACGACCGCCATCACGGGCGGCTTCGCGGTCTGCCAGACGCGCCTGGGCGCCAAGGTGCACGACCCCAAGGACCCCGGCGCGGACCTGGGGCCGATGTTCAGCCAGGTCGTGGGCACGCTCCTGCGACTCACCGACGCGCACGCCCAGAGCTGGCTCCACGTCCAGGCCTCGCACGACATCCCGGTCTACGGCTTCGAGCGCTACGCCGACCCGCCGCCGCTGGAGGTCAACGTGGCGCGCCTGCTGGACGAGTTCGCGCGGGGCCTGACGAGCGTCGGCGACGCGTGGCGACGGGCCCTGGCGCCCGAGACGATCGGGCAGGTGGAGCGGCTGGCTGCCGACGCCCAGCGCGAGGTGGATGCCGTGTCTCGCGCGGACACGCCGACGAGCATCGACGATGCCGACGTTCGCCTTCCCCGACGATGTCTGGGCGCGGGTCATCGGCGACATCGCGGTCGCGGCGCATCGCCGGCGTGCTGCCCATCGACGCGCTCGTGGCGGCGCTCGTGCCGCTCTACTTCGGGCGCGTCGCGGGCTTCGTCATCGAGACCCGCGACATGACCACCGCAGCAGGCGGAGACGGTCGTCGAGCGGCAGGCACGGGCGTTCGAGCTGGCCAAGCCGGCGTTCGTCGCTCGCTGGCAGGCGGCCTCGTGAGCCGTCGCTGGGCGCGCTGCCGTCACGCATCCTCATCCCGCTCGCCAACCCGCGGACCGCGGCCGACCTGGTGCGCATCGGCGCGGCGCTGCTGGAGCACGGCGGCGTGCTCACGGCGCTGTCCATCGTCGAGGTGCCCGAGGGGATGCCGCTGTCCGAGGGTGCGACCCGGGCGCGCCAGGCGCGGCGGCTGCTCCAGCGGGTGCTGGAGTTCGCGCCGGACGGCGTCGACCTGCGGACCGTGGTGCGCATCGGGCGTCGTGCCGCGGAAGGCATCGTGGAGACTGGCCGCCGAGGAGGAGGCGGACCTCATCATCTTCGGCTGGGGTGGACGGCCCCCGGGCCGCCGTGACGATGGCGATGAGCCGGTCTTCAGCGCCACCATCGACGAGGTGGTGCGTGATGCGCCCTGTGACATCGCGGTCGTCAAGCAGCGCGGCATCGGCGACGTCCGGCGGATCCTGGTGCCGGTCCGCGGCGGCCCGCACGCCGAGCTGGCGCTCCGCTTCGCGGCCGCGCTCGGTCGCGGGCTTCGATGCCGAGGTGGATGCCCTGCACGTCGTGGCGCCCGACCTCGACCCGACGCTCCGGTCGCAGGCCGAGCGGGCGCTGGCGATGTTCGTTCGCCAGCACGCCGGCGAGGCGCCGCGTGCCGGTCGTTGCCGATGGCACGGATGTCGGCGCGACGATCCTGCGCGCGGCCGCGACGCGCGGACCTGGTCGTCATGGGCGCCACGCGCCGCAGGCGGCGGCGCCGGACGCGATCGTTGCTGGGCGAGCTGCCCGAGACGGTCGCGCAGCAGGCGGGGCCCACGGTCATCGTCGTGCGCACCCGCGAGACGCCCACCCGCTCCACGTTCGAGCAGCGCGCCGCACAGGCGGAGACCCTCGAGGCAGCCGAGCGCGCCGCGACCACCGGCCGGAGCGTCCCCGCGCTGGTCGGGTCGCTGGTTCGCCGAATCGAGCTTCCATCACGCCGAGTTCGCGGACCTGCGAGCGCCTCGTCGAGCTCAAGGAGAAGCAGGGCCTGACCATCTCGGCCGTGCTGCCCACGCTCAACGAGGCGGACACCATCGGGCCCATCGTGCGGGCCGCGCGCATCGAGCTGATGGAGAAGGTCCCGCTCATCGACGAGCTGCTGGTCATCGACTCCGACTCCGACGGACGACACCCGCGAGCTCGCCGACGGCCGAGGGCGCCCGGGTGGTCCGGCACCCGGAGGTGCTGCCGCGCTACGGCTCGTACGTGGGCAAGGGCGAGGCGCTCTGGAAGAGCCTGTACGAGACGTCGGGCGACCTGGTCGCCTGGTCGGACACCGACATCCGCGACTGGCACCCACGGTTCCTGTACGGCACGCTCGGGCCGCTGCTGACCGAGCCGCGCATCGGCTACGTCAAGGCCTACTACCAGCGACCCATCGTCGCAGGACGGCCAGATGAAGGAGGGCGGCGGCGGACGCGTCACGGAGCTCGTGGCGCGGCCGCTCATCAACCTCTTCTATCCGGAGCTGTCGGGCTACATCCAGCCACTCGCGGGCGAGTACGCGGGGCGCCGGGAGCACCTCGAGCGCATCCCGTTCTTCACCGGCTATGCCGTGGAGATCGGCCACCTCATCGACCTCGTGGAGCGGCTTCGGCCTCAACGGCTTCGGCCAGGTGGACCTGGACATCCGGATCCATCGCAACCAGGAGCTGGAGGGCCTCTCGAAGATGAGCTTCGTCATCCTCCAGGCGGTCATGAAGCGGCTCGGAGGAACGTCGGCGGGTGCGCCTGTTCGCCGAGCTCGGCTCGACCATGAAGCTGCCGCGGTCGGGACCGAACGAGCTGTCCCTGGAGGTCATCGAGCTGGCCGACGCCGAGCGGCCGCCGATGGTCCGCATCCCGGAGTACCGCGAGAAGCGCGGGCTCGACGGCGGCTGACCATGGCGAGTGGCAATCCTGCCAGGCCGCGGCGTGCTGGATCTCGTGCGGCGTTGCGCATCCCGAACATGCGCGAGCGGCCCGTACCGCGTCGCCATGATCCGAGCCACGCTTGGCCACGCACCTGACGAGTGCCGATGGTGGGCCAGCCACGCGCCGGCGGCGCGTTACGCTCACCAGCCGTGCACACGAGAGCAGCTCCGGAGTCGCCCCATGACGGGATCGCATACCCTCCTCGCGCCGGCCGACTACCGGGCCGCGATCCCGGAGCTGGCGGCTCTGCTGGTCGACGCGGTGGAGTCGGGCGCGTCGGTGAGCTTCCTGCATGGCCTGGATCAGTCGCGCGCGGAGGCCTGGTGGCGCGACCGCACGCACGACGTTGACGCTGGCACCCTGGTGATGGTCGTGGCCCGCGACGCGGGACGGATCGTCGGCTGTGCCGGACTGGTTGCTGCGAAAGCCGAGAACAGCAACCATCGGGGCGAGATCGTCAAGGTGCTGGTGCTCCGGAGCCATCGGCGCCGGGGCATCGCGTCGGCACTCCTGGCGGCAGCTGGAGGCCGAGGCGCTGGAGCGCGGCCGCTGGCTGCTGATGCTCGACGCGGTCGCCGGTGGCGGCGCCGGAGGCGCTCTATCGCGCCAGTGGCTGGCAGGAGCTGGGCGTCGTGCCGGACTTCGCGGTCGAGCACGGATGGCGTACCTGCAGCCCTGCGTCTTCATGTGGAAGCGACTCATCCCGTGAGCGTCGCTGCGGGTCCTCGTGGCGCCCGATTCCTTCAAGGGCTCGCTCACGTCGGTCCAGGTCGCCCGGGCGCTGGCCGATGGATGGTCTCGCGGACGACCCGGACGATGCGGTCGCCCTGGCGCCACTGGCGGACGGCGGCGAGGGCACGCTGGATGCCATCAGCGCGGCGGGCGGCTGGATCACGCTGCCTGCTGCGGCGCGCGATCCGCTGATGCGACCCCTGGACGCCCGATTCCTGCGCCAGGGCGCTGCGGGCCGTGGTGGAGCTGGCGATCGGCATCCGGGCTGTCGCGCGTCGCGCCGAGCGAGCGGGACGGCGTGGCTGCCTCGCACGTTCGGCACGGGCCAGGTCCTTGCCGCGGCCATCGGTCTCGGCTGCCGGGACATCGTGCTCGGGCCTGGGCGGCAGCGCCACCACCGACGGCGGCGCGGGCCTGCTGGTCGCCCTCGGCGCCCGGCTGTTCGATGCCGACGGCAACGACCTGCCGATGGGTGGTGGGGCGCTGCGGCGACCTGGCGCGGCTCGACCTCGACGGGCTGTCGCCGCTGCTGGGGGAGGTCCACCTGACGATCGCGTCGGACGTGTCCAACCCGCTCCTGGGGACGTCTGGCGCGGCGGCCATCTACGGGCCCCAGAAGGGACTGCGCCCGGCCGATGTGACGCGCCTCGATGGGTACCTGTCGCGGTACGCGGACCTGCTGCGAGGCCGCGACCGGTGCTCGACGTCCGGGATGTGCCCGGCGCCGGTGCGGCCGGCGGCACGACCGCCGCCTGCTGGCCATCGCGGACCGGTTCGCGTCGTTCGCCATCCGCCCCGGCATCGACGTGGTCATGGAGTTGACCGACTTCGACGCGCGACTTGCGGACAGCGACCTGGTGCTCAGCGGTGAGGGCCGCATCGACGCCCAGACCGCCTTTGGCAAGACCTGTCTGGGCGTGGCGCGGCGGGCAGCGGCGGCCGGGGTCGGCTGCGTCTGCTTCGGTGGCAGCGTCACCCCGGAGGGCGAGGCCGCCCTGCGTGGCGTCGGTGCCATCTCGATCCCGGTGATCGAGGCACCGATGACGGTGGAGGCGGCGATGTCCGCCGGCGCCGCGCCCCTGGAACGTGCCGCGGAACGTGTCGCCCGGCTCTGGACGGCAGCCAGCGGGTGACCGCGCCGCAAGCCTTTGGCGGGTCCATCCCGAGAGACATCTGGCCACGCGATCATCTGGTGGCAGGCGGCGCCGAGCGGCTCTCATCCGCAGCCCTCCGTGACCCTACGGACGAGTCAGCCGCCATGGCCTCCGCAATCAAGGATCGACGGTTGGTCGCCACGTAGCGGTGGAGGATCTGGAGGACCACGAGCGCGGCGGAGCATGGTATGGTATGTGCATGTACTCGGAGCGGACCCAGGTCCTGCTGTCGCCCGAGCAAGTCGACCGGCTCAAGCGGTTGGCCCGCCGGGACGGGCGCTCGCTGGGCGCCGTCATCCGCGACGCGGTCGACGCCTACACGCTGAGTCCCGTCGAGCGACGGCTAACGGCAATCGAGCACTTGTTCACGCTCGACGCGCCCGTCGACGATTGGGACGTCATGAAGGCGGAGATCCTGCGGGGCGCGATCGGCGAGCCGTGACCCTGTTCCTCGATACCGCCGTGTTCATGTACGCGGGCGGTAGCGACCACCCCATGCGCGAGGCGTGTCGGACGATACTGCGCAGATCCGCATTGGGCGAACTCGACGGCGACCACGTCGGTAGAGGTGGTCCAGGAGATCCTCCATCGGTTCCTGTCCATCCGCCGACCACGGATAGGCGTGGACATGGCGACGGATGCGCTGGACACATTCGCGCCGGTGCTCCCCATCACGCATGCGGTCATGCGCCGACTGCCGGCCCTGGTTGCTGCCTACCCAGCTCTGAGCGCCCGCGACCTGGTCCATGTGGCGACGTGTCTCGTGGAGGGCATCGACGTCATCGTGTCGCCGGACCAAGCCTTCGACCAGGTCCGAGAGATCCGTCGTGTCGATCCGCTCGAGTCGGCTGCGACCCCGTGACAGCACGCTCTGCAGGAGCCGACATACCGAGGAAGCGAATCCGGCCCAAGCCGGTCAAACGCAAGCCACCCGATCCCGCACGAGCGTGGGCGAAGCGGCTCGCGCGGACACGACCCGGCCTGGTGCCGTTCGTGATGGACGCGCTCGCGAGCCGGCTACGGACGACCCGTCTGGGCGCGGGTCCACGAGCCGACGAGCGAGCTGGTGCTCACCATCCTGTCCCAGAACAGCGCCGACGTGAACGCGGAGCACGCATTCGAGGGCCTGCGGGCCCGATACCCGGGTACACGCCATCCGCGATCCCCGACGCGGCCGTCGCCGCACCTGGGGACGCCCGCATCAACCGCCCGGGCTGGGGTGGCATCGGCCTTCAGGCGGACGCGTCGGTCCCCGACTGGGCGGCGGTCGAGCAGGCACCGCATCGCCGGAGCTGGTGGACGCGATCCGGTCCGGCGGCCTTGCCCAGCAGAAGGCACCCCGGATCCAGTCCGCGCTGCGCACCATCCGCGAGCTGCGCGGCGACTACTCCCTGGAGTTCCTGGGCGACATGTCCGCGCTCGAGGCGCGCGACTGGCTCACGGCCATCGACGGCATCGGTCGCAAGACCGCGTCCGTGGTGCTGCTGTTCAGCTTCGGCACGCCGCTCATGCCCGTCGACCGGCACGTGGAGCGGGTGTCCAAGCGCATCGGGCTGATGCCACCCAAGGCGACCGCGGACGAGGGCCACGAGCAGTGGCTCGCGATGCTGGAGCCGGACCAGATGTACGCGGCCCACGTCGGCATCATCAGCCACGGCCGCCAGACGTGCCACGCGCGGAACCCGGCCTGCGACCGCGTGCCCGATCGCGCCCGATGCCGCTATCGTGATCGCCGAGCGCCCTGAGGGGAGACAGGGCGCGCCGACCATGCCTCCGGAGGATAGTGACCCCATGACCAGCCAGTCGGCAGGCTGTCGAGCTCGTCGACGAATTCCTGGAACGAGGACTTCGAGCTCTCGCCCGTGACCGCATCGGCGCTCGGGCCTGACCGCCTACGACGCGGGCATGGACGACCTCTCGGCGGAGAGCTTCGCGGAGCGCGAGCGGAACGCACGTGACTTCCTGGAGCGGTTCTCGGCACTCGCGCGACACCGACCTGACCGCTGCGGAGCGCATCGACCGGGACCTCGCGCTGGCCATGCTTCGCGGTCGGCTCATCGTCGCCGAGTGGCAGGGCTGGAAGCGCGACCCGCTGACCTACTCCGGACCAGCACTCAACGGCGTCTTCCTGCTGTTCCTGCATCGGCTGCGTCCCGACCAGGAGCTCGTCGACGCGGCGGTGTCGCGCCTCGCCCAGGTGCCGACCGTGTTCGCCCAGGGCCGCGCCAACCTGGACCCGGCGCTCGCCCATCCGCTCATCGTGGAGCGGGCGCTCGCGTCCGCACAGGCGGGTGCGCGGTACGTCCGGGAGCTGCTACCGGCGGAGGTGCAGCGACGTCGAGCTGTCCGAGCGCCTGCGGAGCGCCGGCGTGGCGGCCGCGCAGGCATTCGACGACTGGGCGCTGTTCCTGGAGGGCTTCGCGCCGACGGCGCACGGCACGCTGGGTCTACGGCGAGGAGCGCTACAGCCGGACGCTCCGGGAGCGCGAGGCCCTGCCCTTCGACGCCCGCGGCCTTCGCGACCACGGACAGCGTGAGCTCGACCGGCTGGACGCCGAGATGTCGGCCCTGGCGGAGCGGATCGCCGGGCACCGCGCGACTGGCGGGAGGTCATCGAGCAGTCCGCCCGGGAGCATCCGCGCACGGAGGAGGCGATGCGCCAGGCCTACGAGGTCTGGACGGCACGGGCCCGCGACTTCCTCGCCGCCCGCAGGACTGGTCAGCCTGCCCGAGGGCGAGGAGTGCCTCGTCGAGCCGTCCCCGGTCTTCCAGCGGCCGGTCCTGGGTGTCGCCTCGTACATGGCGCCGCCATCGTTCAGCGACTCGGTCACGGGCCACTTCTTCGTGCCCTTCGCGCCCGACGGGACGCCGCTGGAGGAGATCGACAAGCGCCTGTCAAGCAACAGCCACGGCGTCATCCCGACGGTCACCGTCCACGAGGCCTATCCCGGTCACCACTGGCACCTGGTGATGCGCCGCATCCACGCCACGAAGCTCCGCCGAGTGCTCTCGACGCCCTACTTCAGCGAGGGTTGGGCGCTCTATTCAGAACGATTGATGCGCGAGCAGGGGTTCTTTGGAGAGCCCATCGAGGAGCTGTTCCATCTGGAGGCCAGCATCTTCCGGGCGGCCCGCATCGTGGTCGACACCAGCCTCCACCTGGGCGAGATGAGCGTGGACGAAGCCATCGGATTCCTCCAGCGCCGGCTCGCCATGCCCGAGCCCACGGCGCGGGCCGAGGTCGGCCGCTACTGCGCCTGGCCGACACAGGCCTCGTCCTACCTCACCGGCTGCCTCGAGATCCTGCGTATCCGCGATCGGTGGCTGGACGCGCGCGGCCTGGGTGACAGGTCGCCGGCGGATGTCCCTCCAGAGACGCTGCGCGAGTTCCACGACACCATGGCATCGTCGGGCTCACTGCCGATGGGACTCCTGGAACGGGTCATGCTCGGGGGCTGAAGATATGTGCGCGGGCCGGCACCGTGGGTCAGTGGATGAGCGCGACCACCAGGCTCACGGCGAGAACCGCGAGCACGGCGACCGCGGTCCAGGCGGTCCGCAGATCCCGGGCCGCCGCGTATTCCACGGTCGTCGCGACCAGGGCAGCGGCAGGAGTCCCCATCATGACCAGGACGCCCAGGGAAGCCCAGCCCCACGGCTCCCATCGCACGACAGAGGTGGCGATCCCGGCCAGGTCCGTCAGCTGACCTGAACCATGTGCAGCGCCCTTCGCCTCCAGGACGATGGCGATGGCGAGGCAGATGCCGCTGACGAGGGCGCCACCCGTCAGGAGTCGCCGCGTCCAGCGATCGCGTGCACGGACTGTCCCGTCGGTTCGGTTCATGTCCACAGCACCCGTCCGAACATCTGCGCCGCGAAGAACAGCGCCACGACCACGAACGCCACCCGTAGCACCCGCTGTGACGCGCGCAAGGCAAGCCGCGCTCCCATGCGCGAGCCGACGATGACGCCCAGGGCGACCGGGGCCGCGATGAGCGGATCGAGGCGTCCGGACGCAGCGTTGACGATGGCGCTCGCGGCGGCCGTCGCGCCAAGCATGTAGGTCGAGGTGGTCGTGGCCACTCGCAGCGGCACACCCATGACCACGTTCATCGTTGGCACGTTGATGATGCCGCCGCCGACACCCAGCAGCCCGCTCACGTTGCCCGCCAGGAATGAGACCGTGGCACCTGCTCCCAGGCGATGCGCCCGGTACTCGATCTCTGCCCCGGTCGTGGGTTCGCGGTAGGTGGATACGAGTCCATCCCCCACCCAAGTCGAGGAGGTTGCGGCTGGTGTGGCGGATGGCGTCGCGGCTGGCGTCGCGTCCGGCGTCGCGTCCGGCGGTCTTCGGGTGTGGCCAAGACCGCGCAACATCTGGATGGCGACCAGGAGCAGCAAGGTGCCGAACGCCAAGGCGAGGGCCCGCCCGTCGATATGGGATCCGGTGACCCCGCCGACGAGACCACCCGCAGCAGTCGCCATCAACAGGAAGAGTCCCAGGCGCCGATCCGCAACGCCGCTCGCGAGGAACCTCGGCGAAGCGCTCACGGACGTCGCGATCACGCCGATGAGACTGGCCGCGATGGCGACCTTGATGTCCTGACCCATGAAGGTCAGCACCGGCACGATGACGAGTCCCCCGCCGATGCCGACCAGTGACCCGAAGCCGCCGGCGAGCAGCGACGCCAGGAACACGGGTATCAGCTCAGTCACCTTGCGAGGATGGCACGCCCGACCCCCCGCCGTACCACCCGACGCTCGGGTGTGCCTACCCGAAGCTATGCCGACCGCGTGCGCGGTCAGCCCACCGGGTTCAGGGACCCACCCGCCAGCCATGCAGCTTGTCGCCACGGCGCGTGACCACGAACCAGCCGCGCTCATGGGGCGCCACCGCGACCACCTCCGGA
Organism: uncultured Chloroflexia bacterium; assembly: GCA_963760625.1. Classification (GTDB taxonomy): domain Bacteria; phylum Chloroflexota; class Limnocylindria; order Limnocylindrales; family CSP1-4; genus JAFMJV01. The sequence goes on along the minus strand of CAVXDU010000004.1, from coordinate 330,460 downwards.
TCGCCCGATCCCGCCTCGGCATCGACACGCGCTGGAATCCAGTCGCCGCTACCGTCCCAGGTCCAGGCGCGGTACACGCCCGCGCTCGACGGCGACCCGATCGCAGCGAGGCCAGGCTGGCCTCCCATCACGGACTCGACCGCGGGCACCTTCGGCATCGCGGTGCCGGCTACCGCTGTCCAGGTGGATCCCGACCGCTCCCATCGCTGGTCGCCGATCCAGATAGCCTCCGTATCATCAGGAGATCGTTCGATGCCCACTTGGGTGCCGCCGGCTGCACTCGTGGTCCGTGGCGTTCCCCATCGGAGACCATCGCTCGAGGTCACGAGGAAGGCGTCCGCTCCCTCCCGGCCCACGGCGACGAATCGCGTTGCATCCACGGCCACGTCGGTGATGCCGCCATGGCCGATGGAGCCCGACGACCAGGTCGTGCCGTTGGTCGACACCCACACACGACCGGATGGCGCCCACACGATGGTGCCCGCCGGCCCCGACTCCATCGTCAGGTCGTCGAGGTTGGTCCCGAGCAAGGCAGACGAATCCGGCGAGAGGGCCCAGACACGGCCATTGGTGGAACCCCAGATCGCGCGTTGCCTTCCAGAGTCGATGTCCGTGTACCAGCCGACGGCGAGCATGCCGGGTCCGCCGAGAGCGCCGCTGGTGGGGACACCATCACCGAACACCCCATCGGGCTGATGCGTCTCGGACCAGTGGACCCCGTCATCCGAGACCCAGATGACATGCTGGGCGGTCTTCCGATCAAGCCCGAGTGCCACGAGACCACCATCTGGACGCGCCATGACGCTCATCAGGTCGCGGTCGAGGAAGGGACCGGAGATGTCGCCTAGGTCGGTCCAGCCGGCGGCGCGAGCCGGGGCGCGGGATCGATCGACGGCGGCCGGCATCGTCGGGGCTGACTCGTGCGGTCCACGGAAGCGGTCGACCGCGGAACCGACGACGAACGCGCCACCAACGACCACGACGCCAAGTACGGCGGCCGCGACTCCCCAGCGTATCCCCGAGACGTGCCGAGGCCGGCGGGCTGCCGCCCCCACGACGGCATGACGTACGGACGGCGGCGCGGCCGGGCGCGGTGCACCTACCAAGCGGACGGCATCGTCGCGCATCCCCATCGCAGTCCTGCCGCACGCATCACAGGTCGCGAGATGGGTCCGCAGCAGGTACTGCTCGTCGGAAGTCAGCGCGAAGTCGATCGACGCTGCGGCCAGGTCCAGGCACTGCTGGTGCTCGTTCACGTACGCTGCCTGATATCCGGGTCGAGCTCCAGTACCCGTTCCCGGAGCCGGACACGGGCGCGGGTCAGAAGGGTCCGCGTCGCACCCTCCGACCGCCCGAGCACCTCCGCGATGTCGCGGCCAGCGAAGCCGTGGGCGGACAGCAGCAGGCGCGTCCGATCGTCGATCGGCAGTCGGGCGAGCGCCCGTTGGACGATGTCGTGGCGTTCGCTGCGCACGGTCTCCTGCTCCGGGACTCTCCGCCGACCCGCGGATGGCGAGGACCGCCTTGAACCGCTCGGCGACCGCCATGCGCCGGCCGCGGCTGGTGACGAGGTTCGTGGCCACCGTGTACAGCCAGGCGACGGACGTTGTCCGGAGTCCTGCCGGCCTGGATCTCGCGCAGCAGCCGGATGAACGTCTCCTGGGTCAGGTCCTCGGCGACATCCGGATCACGCGTCGCGGCGCGCAGGAACCCATGGATGTCCCGCTGGTACATGTCGTATGCCTCGGCAGCGCATCAGGGGCGTCGACGGTCACGTGCCGGATGCGGACCGACGATGGTCGCGGTCCGTCGAGGAGGGAGACAGTCGGGGCTCCAGGTCCGCGATCCACTGCTCGCTGCTCACGGGCGTTGGGACGTTGCATGTCCGGATCGTTGCGCGTCATCGCCCGGTCCCGGGTCCTCAGGGGGGATCGTCGTCACCGGGTGGCACCTACCGCGGTGGACGCGAAGCAGCCTTGGTACCGAAACCGGCACGATGGGGCCGGGATCGAGGATGGATCGTGGATGGGCTTGCCTGCGCCCAGGGCATCTCGTGGATAAGACCGTTGCCGGGATGGGCCGCGGCCCTATCGTTCTCTTGCCCGGAGGGGCCACAGAGAGGACCGGATCGCGGACGAGGGAGCTTGCTCCAGCGGACGAGGTAATCGGGCTCGATGAGGTTCATCCGGGCGCTTCTCGTGTCCGGCTCCTGTCATCGCTGGGTCTGGCGGCGTGGTTGTACGCTTTGGCCGTGCAGACAAGACCGCTGTGCCTGGTCAGGCCATCGCCGCCCCTGATCTCGCGACCATGGACGCTCCGGTGCGACGGCTGTTCGAGCGCATCGGGCCCGTGCGGTCCGGCTGGCGACCCGTCGGACGTGAGTACGGTCGCCGCCGCGATGCTCGAGCTCGCGGCCGACCACGATTACCTCGTGCCGCGCATCCGGCACATCGGCGACTGGAGTGGTTCGTCGGACTCCATGTCCCGGCGCGCGGTCCTCGCCTGATGCTGGTACATCGGCCGACGGGCAGATGGGTGCCATCCACGATCATGGCTGCTGGGTAGCGCTGCGCCGGCATCACCGGGGTCGAGACGCACCGCCATTTCCGGGTCCACGCCGCGGGCACGGAACTCGAACGACTCGAGCTGGCCACGGAGATGGCAGTCGCGGCGGGCCAGGCGGTCACGATGCTGGCACCCGATGACATCCACAGCCACGGCCACGTGGCCGGCAGCGGCGATCCTGCGTATGTCCTGATCATGACCGGCGACAACCAGCGGGTGAATCAACGGTCGGAGTGGGATACCGTCACGGGGCAGCGACGCACCCTCGAGCCCGGCGACGGTGGTCGCTGGATCGATTCGGAGCCGTTCGTCGTCGGGTGATCGATGGCAGGTGGCGCCAGCGCCGTGGCGGGTGCCACGATGGATGCGGCAGGCCTGCGGCTCGGCGGCGGGTCGCAATCGCAAACCAAGTGCGCAGCCCCGCGCCGCTCGGCGCGAGTCGATCCCAGGCCGAGCGCGCGGCGCCCGTGAGTTCCCGGCGGCGATCCCGGGAGGTACGTCCGGAGGCTTGCCCGCGACGATACTGCCAGGCATGCGAGGGAGGGATGTTCGGCAGGCGCAGACCGGGCGAATCCTGTCGGCTATGCATGTGAACGCTACCTGACCTGATCTTGGGCCTCCCTTACCCGATGAGCGCCATCGGCCGTCGCCAGGTTCTGCCGAACATCCCGCCGATGACTACGTGGCAGGGAACCGCGGACGGCAACCGCAGGGCACGGGCACCCAGCGGCACGGCGCACCCGGCGGCACGACGCACCCGGCGGCACGACGCACCCGGGGCACGACGCACCCAGCGTCACGACCTGCCAATGCGACCCGTCGAGCGGCGCGACGCCCCGCACGAGTCCACGTCGCTGCTAGGATCAGGTCGGCGCACAAGGGAGAGGGCGAAGGTCGATGCAACTCACGCCGCGGGAACAGGAGAAGCTGCTGATCTTCGTCGCGGCGGATGTTGCGCGGCGGCGGCGCGCGCGCGGCCTGCGCCTTAACCTCCCTGAGGCGACCGCGCTCATCACGGAGGCGATGCTCGAGGGAGCCCGCGACGGACGGAGCGTGACGGAGGTGATGGCGCTCGCGCGATCGGTGCTGACCCGCGACGACGTCATGGAGCAGGTCCCGGAGCTGCTCACCTCGGTGCAGGTCGAGGCCACGTTCCCGGACGGCACCAAGCTCGTCACCTGCCACGACCCGATCCCGTGAGCATGGGGAGTACGAACCCATGAGTGGACCCGGGCCCATCGGCGGCTATCAGCACCCCGCCGGCGACATCGAGCTCAACGCCGGTCGGCCCGTCACCGACCCTCGAGGTCACGCAACCTCGGCGACCGACCCATCCAGGTCGGGCTCGCACTATCACTTCGCGGAGGCCAACCGGTGGCTCCGCTTCGATCGCATGGCGGCCTATGGCCAGCGACTGGACATCCCGGCGGGGACCGCGGTCCGGTTCGAACCCGGTGACACGCGGTCGGTGACCCTCGTGCCGTTCGCGGGCCGGCGGGTCTGGACGGGTGGCCACGGGTTCGTCGGGTGGCGAGCTCGACGCACCCGGGGCCCGGGAGCGGTTCGCCGAGCGCCTCACCGGAGCCGGCTTCGAGCTTGATCGATGAGCCTCCCCGGATGAGGTCGACCGCGGCCGCTATGCCTCGCTGTACGGGCCGACGACGGGTGACCGGTTCCGGCTGGCCGACACCAACCTGGTGTGCGAGATCGAACGGGACCTGACGACCTACGGCGACGAGGCCGTCTTCGGTGGCGGCAAGACCATCCGCGACGGCATGGCGCAGGCGTCGGGGATCACCAACGCCGACGGTGCGCTCGACCTGGTCATCACCAATGCCGTGGTGATGGACGCCGTCCTGGGCATCGTCAAGGCGGACATCGGGGTCCGCGACGGTCGGATCGTGGGCCATCGGCAAGGCCGGCAACCCGGACATCATGGACGGCGTCCACCCGGACCTGGTCATCGGTCCGGGCACGGAGGTCATCGCGGGCGAGGGTCTGCATCGCGACCGCCGGCGGCATCGACACCCACATCCACATGATCTCGCCCCAGCAGGTCTGGGCGGCACTTTCGGGCGGCATCACCACGCTCCTCGGTGGCGGCACCGGCCCCACGCGACGGCACGAACGCCACCACGGTCACGCCGGGTCCCTGGAACATCGGCCGGATGCTCCAGGCGGCGGAGGCGCTTCCCGTCAACTGGGGTGTCTTCGGCAAGGGCAACGCGAGCCGGCCCGAGGCGCTCCGGGAGCAGGTCCGGGCGGGTGCCTGCGGGCTCAAGGACCACGAGGACTGGGGCACGACGCCCGCCGTCATCGACACCAGCCTGCGGGTGGCGGACGAGGAGGATGTCCAGCTCGCCATCCACACCGACACCATCAACGAGGCCGGGTTCGTCGAGGACACCATCGCGGCCATCGCGGGACGGACGATCCACACCTTCCACACCGAGGGCGCCGGCGGCGGCCACGCGCCGGACATCATGCGCATCGCCGCCCTGCCCAACGTGCTGCCGTCGTCCACCAACCCGACGCGGCCGTACACGGTCAACACGCTCGCCGAGCACCTCGACATGCTGATGGTCTGCCACCACCTGAACCCCGGCGTGCCGGAGGACGTGGCCTTCGCGGAGAGCCGCATCCGGGCCGAGACGATGGCCGCCGAGGACGTGCTCCACGACCGGGGCGTGCTCTCGATGTACTCCTCGGATTCCCAGGCGATGGGCCGCATCGGGGAGTCGTTCATCCGGCTGTTCCAGACCGCCCACAAGATGCGCCACTTCCATGGGCCGCTCGCGGGCGACGTGACCACGGGCAACGACAACGGGCGCATCCTGCGCTACCTCGCCAAGCTGACGATCAACCCCGCACGGACGCACGGCATCAGCCACGTGGTCGGCTCGCTGGAGCCCGGCCGCCTGGCGGACATCGTGCTCTGGCCGATCCCGTCGTTCGGCGTCAAGCCGAGGCTCATCCTCAAGGGCGGCATGGTCGCGTGGGCGCTCATGGGCGACCCGAACGCGTCCATCCCGACCCCGGAACCGGTCATCTACCGACCCATGTTCGGCGCCCTCGGGCGGGGCGCTGGCGGAGACGTGCGTCACGTTCACGTCGCGGTCGGCGTACGAGGCTGGCGTCCACGAGCAGCTGGGTCTGCGGCGGATGGTCGAGCCGGTGCGTGGCTGCCGGACGGTGGGCAAGTCGGACATGGTGCGCAACGACGCGACGCCGGTCATCGAGGTCGACCCCGAGACCTACGAGGTCCGGCTCGACGGCGAGCTGGCCACGGTGCCGCCCGCGGAGACGCTGCCCATGACCCAGCTCTACTTCCTGGTCTGAGGTCGCTCCGGGCCTCCGGTCGGGACCCGGACCGCTCGACAGCCTCGCGCTTCGCCGGCCTGCTCCAGCTCGCCGACAGCAGCTTTCCCAGCGGGGCGTACACGCTCAGCAGCGGGCTCGAGACGCTGGTCGCCGAGCGGTCGTGTCCGCGGACGTGGACGACCTGGTCGCGGTCATCAGGACGGTCGCCTGCGTGTCGCGGCTGGCACGCGCCGACCTGCCGGCGGTCATGGGCGTGATGGATGCGGATCCCGGCACGCGTGATCGCCATCGACCGACGGCTCGCCGCCACCAAGTCTGGCACGAGAGGAGCGGGAGGGCAGCGTGCCGGGTCGGGCGGCGGATCGTCGCCGAGGCGCTGCTCGTCGAGCCATCGGCGGGTCTTGCTGGCCTTCCGAGCGGGCCATCGCCAGCGGGCGACACGCCGGGCACGAGCGCCGTGGCATTCGGGCTGGCCGCGGCCGCGTTCGGGGTCGGAGCCACGGGCGGCCGTCCTGGCGGCGGCATCGGCGGCGGTCATCGGCCAGGCCATGGCCGCCGTGCGGCTCGGCGCTCATCGGGCACCGGGACGCGCAGCGCGCCATCCGCCGGTGCGCCCGGCCGTGGTCGCGGCCGTGGACATCGCCGCATGCCTGCGATCCGCTCGACCCGCGGCCATCGGCGCCGGGCATCGACATCGCGCTGGCGCGTCACGAGACGGCCGCGATCCGGATGTTCGCGTCCTGATGTTCACCGGTCGGCATCGGGGGACCCGTCGGCTCGGGCAAGACGGCGCTGGTGGAGGCGCTCGTGCCCCGGCTGCTGGCGGCCGGTCGGTCGGTGGTCGTGGTGACCAACGACATCATGACCCGCGAGGACGAGCAGCACGTCAAGCGGACGCTGGCCGGGGTGCTGGACGACGGAGCGGATCGTGGGCGTGGAGACCGGCGCCTGCCCGCACCAGGCGGTGCGTGAGGACCCATCGATGAACATCGCGGTCCTCGCGGAGCTGGCGGCAGCGCTTCCCGGGCACCGACTACGCCCTCGTCGAGAGCGGCGGCGACAACCTCCAGCTGACCTTCAGCCCGGACCTCGTCGACCACTGGCTGTTCGTCATCGATGTCGCCGGCGGCGACAAGATCCCGCGCAAGCGGGGCGCCGGGCGTGATCCTGGCGGACCTGCTGGTCATCAACAAGACGGATCTTGCGCCCTATGTCGGCGCCGACCTGGCGGTCATGGATCGCGACGCGCGCATGGTGCGTGGCGGACGGCGCCGTACCTGTTCACGGACTGCCGGCACGGTATCGGCCTGGACGCGGTGGTGGACGCACCTGGAGTCGGCGGCCAGGGCGGTGCGCGCGTCGCGCCGGATCGGTCGCAGCGCACGTATCGCCGGACCACGACCACTGGCACGCCGATGGCGTCCCGCCATCACCACTGAGGCGGCTCCACGGGGTCCGCCCCCAGGGCCCCAGGGCGCGGCACGGGATGCTCCGGATCCGGGCCGAGCGGATCGCCGAGCGGACACGCCTGACCCGGGTCGAGCAGCGACCACCGCTCCAGGTCACGCGGGCGCATGACCTCGATGCCGATCGTGCCCGACCTGGCCAGCGTGACCATCGTCAGCCCGGCCGGTGGCATCCTCCAGGGCGACCGGCTGCTGAGCCGAGATCGAGGTCCGGCCCGGGGCGCGGCTGTCGCGTGGGCTCCCAGTCGGCGTCGCGTGTCTATCGCGCACCGGCGACAGGCGCCGTCAGCGACACCCGGCTGTCGGTAGCCACTGGCGGCTATCTGGAGTACCTGCCAGACCCATGGCTGCCGTTCGCGGACAGTCGGCTCGATGCCGCCACCATCTGCGTCGTCGACCAGGACGCGACACTGGTTGTCGTCGGAGTCGGTCATGGCAGGCCGGATCGCACGTGGCGAACGCTTCGCGCTGGAGCGATTCGAGAGCCTGTCTGACCGTCGAGCGACCGGACGGCATGCTGCTGGCCCGTGACTGCCTGCGGCTGGCCCGCGACGAGCCCTCGACGCAGGTCGGCCGGTTCGGGCACGGCGCTGGTGTGCGCGACCCTCTTCGTGGTCGGTGGCAGGGTCGGCCCGGAGCTGCTCCGCGATCCGGGACGGCCTGGCGGCCGGGCTCGCGCCGGCGTGTCTGTCGGGGCGAGCACGCTGCCGGACGGCAGCGGAGCCTGGCTGCGGGTCCTGGCGCCCGACGCGCCGATCGCGGCGGTCGTCATCGACGCGGCGCGGGCCGCGGTCCGGACGGCCGTGCTGGGCTCGGCGCCGCCGGCCGACCGACGTCCGTGAGTGGCCCGGTCGCTGACCCGGTCCTGACCCGACGCGCGCTCAACCGTGCGCTGCTCGCACGGCAGATGCTGCTGGAGCGGGTCGATCGACCCGTGGTCGAGGTCGTCGAGCACCTCGCGCCGATGCAGGCCCAGGTGCCCGTCGATCCATATGTCGCGCTCTGGTCGCGGATCGACGACTTCGACCCGATGGTCGCTGTCCGGGCATGCTGGAGCGGCGCGAGGCGGTCCGCGGCACCCTGCATCGAGCCACGCTGCACCTGGTCGACCGCCCGCGACTTCCTGGCGATGCGACCGCTGGTCCAGCCGGTGGCCGAGCGTGGATTCCGGACCGGCAGCCCGTTCGGACGCAAGCTGGTCGGCCTGGACATGGACGCCGTCCTGGATCGGCGCGGCTCCACTGCTCGATGAACGTCCACGGACCAAGGCCGAGCTGCGCTCCGTCCCTGGGCGCCGACGTGGCCCGACTTCGACGCCGACTGCCATCGCCAACGGCGTGGCCTATCTGATGCCGCTCGTCCAGATCCCGCCGCGTGGCCTGTGGGGCCGAGGCGGCAACCCGACCCTCGCCCGGGTCGAGACCTGGCTCGGTGCACCGATGGACAGCGAGCCATCCATCGACCCGATGGTGCTGCGATACCTGGGAGCATTCGGGCCAGCGAGCGTCATGGACTGCCAGGAGTGGTGCGGGCTGACCCGGCTCTCGGAGGTCTTCGATCGACTTCGCCCCGGTTGATCACCTTCCGGGCGGAGACCGGACGGGAGCTGTTCGACCTGCCGGATGCGCCCCGACCCGACCCGGAGTACGCCGGCCCCAGTGCGATTCCTGCCCCAGTACGACAACCTGCTGCTTGGGCACGCGGACCGCAGCCGGATCATCCCGGACGAGGCTCGGGCCCTGCCCTGGCCGACGCTGTGGGTAGGCTCGTTCCTGGTCGACGGCATGGTCGCCGGCACGTGGCGGATCACGGACGATGGCCCAACGTCAACGATCCTGGTGGCGCCGAACGACCGCCTCGATTCGGCGCATGCGGCCGCGGTGACCGACGAGGCCGGCGGGCTCGCCTCGTTCCTGCGTCCGGGGGCCACGACTCGTGAGGTGCGGCTCGTCGAAGCCATCGGCTGAGGATGGTGGTATTCGTCGACCGAGCGTCAGCCCCGACCGCTCAGCCCATCCCCGGGGCTCCGAAGGCGGGGGTCCAGGATCACCAGGAACACATCGACCACGAGGTTGGCGACCACGATGCACAGCGTCGCCAGGAGCAACGTGCCCATGAGGACCGGGATGTCCTCCGACGTGATGGCATCGACCGCCTGTCTTCCGATGCCCGGCCAGCCAGTGACCGATTCGATGACCACCACGCCTCCCAGGAAGAAGCCGAAATCGAGCCCTGCCTGCACGAGCACGGGTGGCAGGACGTTGCGGAACGCGTGGTGGTAGGAGACCTGGCGCTCCCGTAGTCCCTTCGCCCGGGCCGTCCTGATGTAGTCGTGCCGGAGCTCGTCGAGCATCGCATTGCGGGTGACACGCAGGTAGATGGGTGACGCGCTCAATCCCAGGACGAGGGCTGGCAGTGCGAGCGCACGCATATCCAGCGGATCGAAGCCGGTGGTCACCAGAGGCAGCAACCGGTACCGGAACGCCAGCACGTACAGAAGCACGATGGCCAGCAGGAATGTCGGCACGGCGACGAACACGGAGCCCACCACGACCCCGAACCGGTCGAGGAGGCTGCCCGGACGCCTGGCCGACTCGACCCCAAGAGGGACCCCGATGGCAAGGGCAAGACCCAGGCCCGCGACCGCCAGCTCGATGGTCGCGGGCAGACGGGCGAGCAGCAGGTCCAGGACACGGACCCCGCCCAGTTGGTAGGAGACACCCAGGTCGCCCCGCAACAGTCGGGCGAGGTAATCGAGGAGCTGGTCGAGGGCCGGTCGCTCCAGGCCCAGCGATACCCGGATGCGTGCGACCGCCTCCGCGGAGGCGCTGGGGCCGGCGATGGAACGTGCCGGATCCGATGGCGCCACGAATGTCAGCAGGAATGCGGTGATGCCCACGACCGCCAGGATCACGATCGACCAGCGGATGCGGGACAGGATGAAGGAACTCATCGAGTTGCGATGGGCACGTGGGTCGAGAGCGTCCCGAAGAGCGTCGCCCATGAGGTTGAACGCGAGCACCGTGCCGAAGATGCACAGCCCGGGCAGCAGTGGCAGTCGCAGGTCGGTGCGATACCAGGTCACGTGGTCGGCCAGCAACCGGCCCCAGGTCGGGGTGGAGATCGGCGCTCCCGCGCCCAGGAACGACAGGCTGGCCTCGAACAGGATGGTGCCCGCGATGCCCAGCGAAAACAGCACCACCACCAGGGGCAGCACATGCGGCAGGATGTGTCGCCTGATGATGCGGGGGCCCTGGACCCCGAGTGCTATCGCGGCCGCGATGTAGTCTGCGGTCCGGAGTTGCAGCACGCGGCCGTAGACCAGACGAGCCGTCGTCGTCCACAGGACGGCCGCGATGATGACGCCGACCAGCAACAGGCTCTGACCCAGGACGGCGGTCACCGCGATGGCCAGCAGCAGCACCGGGAACGCCAGGCCGATGTCCGTGATCCGCATCAGGACCGATTCGACGGGCACCGAGACTGCCATTCCCCGGACCTTCGCCAGACGGACCGTGCCGGAGTATCCGGCCACCAGACCCACCAGCGTCCCCAGGCTGACGGCCGCAAGGTTCGCGACAAGGCCCACCAACAGGGTGGACCTGCCGGCATAGAGCAGCCGGCTCAGATAATCGCGGCCGGCGACGTCCGTGCCCAGCGGGAACATCGCAGATGGTGGCAGGGCTGTGCCATCGGGCGGCAACAGGTCCCGGAACTCCTGGTCCGGCGGATGGGGCGCGAGCAGGGGAGCCAGCAGGCTGGCACCCACGATGAGTGTCGCCAGGCAGAATCCGACCCAGAACAAGGGGTCGCGCCTGAGGATGCGCCATGCTCGGGTCCACTGGCCGGGCTGCGGCCCAGGGTCATCATCCATGCCCGCTTCGACCTCGTCGCCCAGCGTGTCCACGAGGGCAACAGTAGCGGGGGACGAGCAGACACCGGGCATGCCGGGGCGCCGCGGGCTCGAACGCTGACCCGCCGGATCCGTGGCGACCATCGCCTATACTTCGCGTCCGCGCCGACATAGCTCAGCGGTAGAGCAGCTGTTTCGTAAACAGCAGGTCCTCGGTTCAAATCCGAGTGTCGGCTCCACGCTCCGGGCCGATGGGTGACCTCCTGGCTTCACGTGCGATCGCGGCCGGCCGCGGAATACGCACCCGCTGAGCCAGACGGCGTATCGTGCCGGGCATGCTGCTCGAACGTGACGACCAGCTGCGTCTTCTGCGTGACATCGCCACTGGCGTGCCCTCGACCGGCGGCAAGGTGGTGCTGGTCCGTGGGGAAGCGGGCATCGGAAAGAGCGCGTTGGTGCGTGCCTTCACCGCCGTGCATGCCGGCTCGGGGCCCGTCCACATCGGGACCTGCGATGACCTGCGGATCCCGCGCGCCCTGAATCCCTTCTGGGACATCGCCCGGGATCACACAGCGCTGCTGGAGCCGCTCCAGAGCGCCGACCGAGCCAAGGTGCTGGAGGAACTGCTTCGGCTGCTGAGCGATCCGCGCGCACCTACGGTCATGATCCTTGAGGACACCCATTGGGCCGATGAAGCGACGCTGGACACCATCCGGTATGTCGGTCGCCGCATCGGCCGGACGAACGGAGTCCTGCTCCTGACCTATCGCGACGGTGAGGTGGATGTGAATCATCCACTGCGCGGCGTCGTCGGGGACATCCCGGTCGGTGATGTCGTGCGTATCCAGCTCGACGGGCTGTCGCTGGACTCGGTCCAGCAACTGATCGGTGAGGTGGACCTCGACGCACGGACCGTGCGGGATGCCACCCAGGGCAACCCGTTCCTGGTTGGCGAGATGATCGCGACCACGCAGTGGGGACGGCCACCGTCGCTGGACGACGCGGTACTGGCTCGCGTACAGCGACTCACGTATGGATCACAGGACGCGCTCAAGACCCTTTCGGTCATCCCCGAGCCCATCTCGCGCGAGGAGGCGTTGGGCCTCGCCACGGTGGATGACGACCGGTTGGACGAATGCGAAGCACGCGGCTTGCTCGATTGCGGCGGTCACCAGGTCATGTTCCGCCATGCCCTCATCCGCCAGGCGATGCGCGACTCACTCACCGCTGGAGAGCGCCAGGCTCGGAACCGGATCGTGTTGCGCGACCTGCCCGAGAGCACGCACCCCTGTCTCATCATCGATCTGGCCGTGGAGGCCGGCGATATCGACCGACTGCTCCAGGCCGTGCCGAGGTCCGCGCGATATGCGGCCGCGGTCGGCAGCCACGTCCAGGCCGTCGGAGACTTCCGGGAACTCGGTCCATACCTCGATCGGCTCGACCCGGCCGAACTCGGCCCGCTCCTCGAGGACTGGGCGCGCGAGGAGTCCATCGTCGGCCGCACGGATGATGCGATCCACCTGTCGAAGCAGGCCTGCGACCGCTACCGTGGCGTGGGAGACCGTGTCGCCGAATCGCGCGTTCTGGCCCAGATGGCGCGCTACCTGGAATACGACGGGCGACGCGATGACGCAGACGCGCGTGCCAGCGAGGCGGTCGAGGTCCTGGGACCGGACCCCGACGGTCCGGCATTGGCGCGAGCCCTGGAGGCGACAACCTACCTGCGCATGATGGTCGGCGACGTCGCGACCGTGCCGGAGTTGGTCGAAGCGCACGCTGGAAGCCGGCGGCGATGGTATCGATCCTGTCATCCGGATCCGGTCGCTCAATCATCGGGGCATGGCGGCGAACATGAGCCACTACCCCGACGGCCACCCTGGCCTTGACGAGGCACGTGCGGAAGCGGAGGCGGCGGGCCTTTGGTACGAGGCGAGCCGCGCCCTCGTCAATCAGGCGTGGGCAGCGAACGAGAACATGGATGTCACGATGGGCGCGGACTACGCCCAGCGCGCCATGGCCACCGCCGTCCGTCATGAGATCCTGTTCACGGAGGGGGCCGCACGGGTCCAGTACGCGAAGAGCCTGGAGCTTCGGGGCGCCTGGGACGAGGCGTTCGACCAGCTCAGCGAGCGTCCTCGATCCACACCCATCGCCCAGATGGTGGCGCTGCCCATCGCCGGCTCGATCGATGCCCGGCGCGGCCGACCGAGTGCTGATGCGACGCTCTCCGAGGCCTGGCGTCTGGCCCATGGCGCCCGGGAGTTCCAGCGACTTGCACCCGCCGCGATCGGGCTCGCCGAGCGGGCGTGGATCACCGGCCGTGACGACCTCCCGGTCGACGAGCTGTCGAGCATCGTGGTCGATGGTCTGTTGCAGGGCTACAGCTGGTCACCCGGACGCATCTGCTTCTGGATGTGGCAGCTGGGCCATCTGGCCGACCCACCGACGGCGATCGCCGAGCCGTACCGTCTGGTCATGCGTGGAGACGCCAGCCGGGCAGCCGCGATCCTCGACGAGCGCGGCGTGCCCTACGAACGCGCCCTGGTGCTGGCGCACGGCGATGCCCGGCAACGCCAGGAGGCTCTGGACGTGCTCGAGACCCTGGGTGCGACCGCCGTGGCAGGTCGCCTGCGACGCCTGATGCGCGAGCAAGGCGTGCTGGTGCCTCGTGGCCGTGGTCGGGCGACGCGTCGCCACGCTGCGGGCCTGACGGCCCGCCAGGCGGAGGTCCTGGAGCTGCTGCGCGAGGGCATGAGTGATCGGGAGATCGCGGACCGATTGTTCATCTCACCGCGGACCGCCGAGCATCATGTGGCGGCGGTACTGGACAAGCTCGATTCCGAGACACGCGACGAAGCTGTGGCTCGCGCCACCTCCAAAGGGTTGCTCGCCGTGCCAGGCTGATCATTCCTGGGTGGGAGCCAACCGACAGTTGGGTACTCCTCCCCGATGTGCCGCGCGAGGTGGATGCATAGCGTGGAAGGCATCCATTTCCGCACGGGGACCGCACGTGACTCTCTTCATGGATGTCCATACCATCGAGGGCGGCGTCGGCGCCTCCGATGTCGCTGCAGCACACACGGCTGACCTCGCGACCCAGGACCGGTATGGCGTCCGGTACCTCCGGTATTGGGTCGATGAAGGTGCAGGCAAGATCTTCTGCCTCGTGGACGCAGGCTCCGCCGCCGATGCGGTCCGCGTCCACCGCGAGGCTCACGGTCTCGTCGCCGACGAGATCTTCACAGTCACCGAGCATGCCTGATGGAAAGGGATCGAACCATGCGCCACATACGGATCGCGCTCGCAGGCGCAGTGGCACTCCTCGCCGCAGCCACCGCCGCGTCCGCCCAGTCGCCGGCTCCCGCCGGCGACCGCTCGTGGACCCAGCTCGATGACCTTCGGGTCGCGACCGCGAAGTATCACGACCTGTCGGTCGCCCTCGCGGACGGTCTGACGCCGTTCTCCACGACTGGCGGTACGACACCCACCTGCTTCGACCATCCTGGCAAGGGGGGTATGGGTGTCCACTACGTGCACGACATCGACGACAAGGTCGATGCCATGGACCCCGAGGCGATGGTCTACGAGATCGTGGATCCCGACCATCAGCGGTTGGTGGCGGTCGAGTACATCGTCCCCGCCAAGTTCGTCGAGGACGCTGCGGGCAAGGTGGTCAACCTGCCCAACGTCCTGGGCCAGGACTTCCACAAGAACACCGACCTTGGCGTCTATGTGCTGCACGCCTGGATCTGGGAGGACAACCCGGCCGGCGTGTACTCGGACTTCAACCCCAACGTGAGCCCCTGCCCAGCGGGCGGGACAGCGATGCCGTCGATGTCAGCGGCACCGTAGTGAGCACCTGAGGCATCAGACGGGGTCGCCCGCTGGAACCTCCTCCTCCCGGCGCCGTTGGCTCCCAACGGCGCCGTTCTTGCATTCCCAGGCCGATCCGCTGGTCGAACGGCACCGGCTGGCAAGCGCTCACCCCGGCAAGCCCAGGAGGCGTGCGACTTCGGCGATCGCTGATCGCTCGGCGTCGTTCACGGTGACCCCACCACGGCCCAGGAACCCGCGATCTTCCTTGGCACCTGCGGCCGTCGCGCCAGCGATCTCGACCAGCCAGCGCTTGTAGCCCTCTGCTTCCTGGGGCGTGGTACGCGAGTCGAGCAGGAATGCCACCGCCTCCAGCCGATCGCGAGCCTGTGCCCCGGCATCGGCCCCCGTGGCCACATCGGCGTAGTTTGGGAGTGGCTGATCATCGGCGATGCGATCCTTGATGGCCAGGATCACGGAGCTGATCAGGGTGTTGCCCACGTTCGCCTCGAGACTGCCGAGCACGAACTCGGCAGCTGCGAACCCCTCGCTCACGGTGTCTGCCTTGGGCCCCGGGCTCGCGGACGAGACGACCACGGCGGCCGCGGCGATGGCCTGGGTCAGCACCCGCTGCTCGTCCCCCGTGTAGTCCCCAAAGACGCTCATGATCGCTGTCCTTTCTGGTGCGACGTCCGCCTTCGAACATGGATGCCGTTGGATCACTGATCGAGATAGTGACTCGTGGCGCTGACGTGTGACGACGAGCATGGGCTCCTGCGCGATCGGCGGAGGGGACGTGCCTCTCGGGGCGGTATCGTCAGCACATGGCCACACTCGATCAACAGCGCGGATAGATGCCAGAGGTGGCCTCTTCAGCCGCTCCGCACCGGGTCGTCATCGTCGGGGGCGGCTTCGGTGGACTGTACGCAGCCAAGGCATTGAAGAGCGACCTCATCAAGGTGACCCTGGTCGATCGCCAGAACCACCATGTCTTCAGTCCGCTGCTGTACCAGGTCGCGACCGCACAGCTGGCCCCGGGCGAGATCGCCCAGCCGCTTCGTTCGTTGCTACGCGATCGCCCGAACACCCAGGTCCTGCTGGGCGAGGCTGTCGACCTTGATCCGGTGGCCCGCACGGTGCAGCTCGCGGACGGAGCACTGGTAGCCTACGACAGCCTCATCGTCGCTACCGGGACCAGACACAGCTGGTTCGGTCATGACGACTGGGCGCCGCTGGCGCCGGGACTGAAGTCCATCGATGACGCGCTCGCCATCCGGCGGCGGATCCTGCTCGCGTTCGAGCAGGCGGAACGCGAGTCGGATCCCGATGCCCAGGCTGCGTGGATGACGTTCGTGGTGGTTGGCGGCGGACCCACAGGGGTAGAGCTGGCGGGTGCCCTGGGCGAGGTGGCACGCGACGCGCTCCGACACGAGTTCCGTGCCATCGACCCGACCATGGCACGCATCGTGCTCGTGGAGGCGCATGGACCGGATACTGCCGACGTATCCCCCGACCCTGTCACGGCGAGCCGAGTCGGATCTCGCCACGCTCGGGGCGATCGCGAGGACCGGCACCCGGGTCACGGCCATCACGGCGGCTGGTGTCGACATGGACCGTGCCGGCACGACTGAGCATCTGGCGACCCACACCGTGCTATGGGCAGCCGGGGTCCAGGTCACCTCGTTCGGGCACGCCGTCGCCACGGCGCTGGGGGCCGCGACGGACCGAACGGGGAGGATCCATGTCCAGCCCGACCTGACCGTGGCGGGGCACCCCGAGATCACGGTGGTGGGTGACCTGGCCGTCACGCCCTGGCAGCAGGACCGACCGGTGCCGGGGGTCGCGCAGGGAGCCATCCAGGGCGGTCGCTATGCAGGACGACGGATCATCGCCTCCCTCGACGGTCAGACCTCACTGCCGTTCCGGTTCAAGGACCTCGGCGAGCTCGCGACCATCGGGCGTCTGCGAGCTGTCGCAGACTTCCGCCGCTTCCGGATCAGCGGCTTCATCGCCTGGACACTCTGGCTCGGCATCCACATCGTGTGGCTCATCGGGTTCCAGAACCGGCTGCTGGTCCTGGTCCGCTGGGCGTGGAGCTTCTTCACGCGGGGACGCAGCAACCGCCTCATCACCGGCGGCCCGCCATGATCACGATGTCGCGTCGCAGTCGCGGACCGAGCCGCCGTAGGATCACCCGACCAGGAGTCGCACATGGTGCTAGCTCCGGACCTCGCGGGTCGGTCCGTCTGCTATCTCGAGACGATCGGACGAAGCAGTGGCCAGCCGCGCGAGATCGAGATCTGGTTCGCGGCCGATCCATTCCGCGACCGGATCTACCTGCTCTCGGGTGGTGGAGACAGTGCCCATTGGGTGCGCAACATCAGGAGCACGGCAACGGTGCGAGTCCGTATCGGCGATCGGTGGTTCCGTGGGCACGCGATGGAGATGACCGGCCACCAGGACGAGATCGCCGCGAGGCGGCTGGTCGGCAGCAAGTATGGCTACTGGCAGGCCGGCACCGAGCTCGCCGGCTGGGCTCGCGACTCGCTGCCGATCGCCATCGACCTGGCCGCAGCAGTCCCTGCCCTGACCCTCGGACCTCGGATCACGACCACACGAGCGGACACCGGACTGCCACCCTTCGCTCGCGGTCTGGTCCGGGCGACCCGCCCGGACACACGTGATGCCCGATTGGAACGAAGCGAGGCACGAACAGCCCGATTGGCGGTAGGCTGCCCCCTTCCTGGTCGACCCTCGTGGAGGCGTGGTATATGCGCAAGTTGGTGACCCTGATCATGGCCGGGCTGGTGTGTCTCGTCGCACCGGCGCTCGCAGCAACGCCGGAACCATCCGAGATGCCAACGGTGCTGGGGCAGGATCTGGCCGATTCTCTCGGTCAGTGGGATGGCTACGACTTCCAGGATGCAGGCGATACCTGGCCGGGCGCTCTCCGTTCGGGCCCGTCCGACACCGCCGATCCGTCCGACCCGTACGGTGCGGACGGCACGATCCTCATCCTGCCGTCACTGGACGACCCCGCGCATGTCGTTGCCACCGTTCGGCTGTCGTCCATCGCGTCGCCCGCGATCTGGGATCACTACCAGCGCATCATGGACGAGCTGGGCATGGCCGAGGTGGACCAGCAGCGGGTCTACGCTGCGCTGGGTCAGATCATGGGACAGGCGTACGCCGACGCGGATGACCTGGAGCAGACACACGTGGCGGCGGTCCAGGTCGGTCCGTACCAGGTACTGTGGCAGTCACGCACGAACGATTTCGAACCCACCGACCCTGCACAGCCGATCCCTGCATTCCTTATGCCCGAGGGCGGTGTGACCCTCGAGATCGTGCCTGCCGGGCAGGATCCGCTGGTCGTGCCGGCACCGGAGCCCACGGCAGAGCCGACCGCAGAACCGACACCCACTCGAACGCCACGTCCGACCAGCAGGCCCTCGGCCAGCCCGCCCGCCACCAGCCTGGTCGCTGCCCCGACCGATTGGGTCTGCGACAGCGATTCGTCCATACCCGACCCCCTCAGCAAGGGCTGGAACATCCGACGCGTGGACTGGGGCAACAAGGGCAAGTACGACCGCGTCGTCATCACGCTCGACCAGCTCAAGGGCCAGGGTGGTGACGGGACCCAGGCCATCGTTCACGTCCTGCCGGTCGACGACGTGAAGTCGACGCTGAAGGTGACCGCACCAAGCGCCGGCGACACGGCAATCGCCCTGGGGTTGTTCCAGGACGTCCGGCTGACCTGGCCACTGGACCGGGCGTTGACCATGCCCATGACCAAGTGGATCACCATGGACAAGGACGACAACGGCTTTCCGTGGATCGTCCTGGGTCTCAAGAAGGATGCCTGCTATTCCCTGCAGGTGCCGGCTTGGACCGCGGACGAACCCAAGTCGAAGCAGAGCATCCAGGTCGTGCTCGACATCGAGCATTAGCTGGACCGGATCGCCAGTCGATGGGGCGACGGACGGCCGGCTCGGTTCAGTCGCCCGGTGACCAGGACCGGAGGGTGCGCATGTAGTTGGCGCGCTCGAACGCGGCCGGGTCATCCACCATGGCCTGGCTGGCGCTGCCGCGCAACTGGGTGACCGAGGTGTACTCATGCTCCTCGAGCCAGCAAGCCAGCTCGGTCTCGACCTGGGCCAGGTGCTGTGGGCCGTTGCGCAGGATCGCCGAGGTCATCATCACGACGTCGGCGCCGACCATCAGGCCCTTGACCACATCCTGACCACTGTGGGCCCCCGAGCTGGCCGCAAGCGACACTCCCTGCCCCAACTGGGGTCGGAGGATCGCGATCCATCGAACGGGCAGGCGCAGCTCCCACGGCTCGCTCAGTGCGACACGCGGGACGACCGTGAACGTGTCCAGGTCCAGGTCCGGCTGGTTGAATCGATTGAAGAGCACGAGGCCGTCGGCTCCACACGCCACGGCGGCCGCCGCGAAGTTCGCCAGCGACGAGTAGTACGGGCTCAGCTTGACAGCGAGCGGGATGCCGACGGACGCACGGACGGCAGCGATCAACTCCAGATCCGCGTTCTCCCTGTCGGCCGCTGATCGCCTCGGGTCCGCTGCCACGTGATACAGGTTGAGCTCCAGCGCGTCGGCGCCGGCGTCCTGCATCCGCCGCGCAAACCGGACCCAGCCACCCGGCGTGCTCGCGTTCAGGCTGGCGATGACCGGCACCCTCATCCGTGAGCGGATGCGTTCCAGCTGGCGGAGGTATCGGTCCGCGGTGCCCAGGAACGTCGGGAACGTGGGGAAATAGCCCAGCGCCTCGGGCACCTGCTCCGCACCGGCATCGAGGGCACCGCTCAGCTGGATCTGGTCGTTGAGGACTTCCTCCTCGAACAGCGACGGCAGCACGACTGCGGCAGCTCCGGCACGCTCCACGAGCTCGGCGGTGGCGGGCTCACCGTTGAGCGGTGACGCCGAGGCAACGATCGGCGACCTGAGCTCCAGCCCCAGGTACCGTGTCCGCAGGTCGGGGGTCATGGTTCGTGACCCGAGCCGTCCTGTGCCGCCATCGCAGTCGTGGAGGGCGTGATGGCCTCCGGACCCTCGTGCCGGTGAGCGTGGGGCACCGTCCGCTCTATTCCTGCCAGCTGCTGGTAGTAGTGCCAGCGCTCGTCGGCATCTGCCTGGGCCAGCTCCGCCAACTCGGCGGCGCGTTCCGGGTCCGTGAGTTGGAGGATGCCAAAGCGGCTCTCGCCGGCGACGAAGTCGTGGATGCTGATCGACGGCGCGCTGGAGTCGAGCTTGAACGGCCGGCCGCCTTCGGTATCGCTGGGATGGAACCGATACAGCGGCCAGTAGCCGCTGCGGACCGCGTCCTTCTGGTGGGCCATCGAGCGCTCCATGTCGATACCGTGGGCGATGCAGGTGCTGTACGCGATGACCAGGGAGGGCCCCGGCCAGGAGTCGGCTTCGAGGAGGGCCTTGATGGTCTGGGCATCGTTGGCGCCCATCGACACCTGCGCGACATAGACGTTGCCGTAGGCACGGGCGATCGCCCCCAGGTCCTTCTTGGCAGTGCCCTTGCCGGCGGCAGCGAACTTGGCGACGGCGCCACGTGGGGTGGACTTGGACGCCTGTCCGCCAGTGTTGGAGTAGACCTCGGTGTCGAGCACCAGGATGTTCACGTTCCGCCCCGAGCTGAGCACGTGGTCAAGGCCTCCGAATCCGATGTCGTACGCCCAGCCATCGCCGCCGATGATCCAGATGCCCTCGACGGACCAGGTCGCCGGCCAGGGACAGCAGGTGGGCGGCCTCGGGTCCTGACGGGCCGTCGATCGAATGCAGCACATCTCGGAGCCTGGCCACGCGATCTCGCTGGAGGGCGATGGCGGACTCGGTGTCCTGCTCGTCATCGAGGATGCTGCGTGCAAGGTCCACGCCAACCTCCGACGCGAGCTTGCTCCAGCAGTCGACGGGCGTGTTCGGTCTGCGAGTCCAGGGCGAGGCGCATGCCCAGCCCGAATTCGGCGTTGTCCTCGAACAGCGAGTTGGCCCATGCAGGTCCCCGTCCCGCGGCGTTGACAGTCCAGGGCGTCGTCGGCAGATTGGCGCCATAGATCGAGGAGCAACCGGTCGCGTTGGCCACGATCATCCGGTCGCCGAACAACTGACTGATGAGCCGGAGGTAGGGTGTCTCGCCACAACCACCGCATGCACCCGAGAACTCGAACAACGGCTCGAGCACCTGGGAACCCTTGATGGTGTCGTGTGGAAGGATGTCGCGAGCCAGCAGGGGGATGGTCTGGAAATGCTCCCAACGGGCGCGCTCGACATCCCGATTGTCGGCGGCGGGCGCCATGTCGATCGCCTTGTGGCGAACCTCCGTCTTGCTCCTGGCGGGGCATACGTCGACACACACGCCGCAGCCGGTGCAATCGTCCGGCGCGACCTGGATGGTCAAGCGATGGTCGGGGAGCTCCCGCGACCGGAACTCCTTGTGCAGGAAGCCGGGCGGCGCGTCCTCGACCGCCGATGACGGGAACACCTTCATCCGGATGGATGCGTGGGGACAGACCATGGCGCACTTGCCACAGTCGATGCAGATGGTCGGATCCCAGACCGGGATCGACTGTGCGATGGCTCGTTTCTCGACCTTCGCTGTGCCCGTCGGGAATGTCCCGTCCACGGGCAGCGCGCTGACGGGCAGGAGGTCGCCCTCACCGGCGAGCAGCCTCGCGGTGACGCGCGACACGAAGTCGGGACGGTCGGCCACTGCCAAGCCAGCCGGGAGCGGCGGGGCGGCGACCTCACCCAGCGGCACGCGGCGCAGTCGTTCCAGGGAGCGGTCGATGGCCGCGAAGTTGCGCGCCACGATCTCCTCGCCGCGCTTGGCGTAGGCGTGCTCCACGAAGTCCTTGATGCGTGCGATCGCCTCGTCCGCGGGCAGGATGCCCGCGAGCTGGAAGAAGCAGGGCTGCATCACGGTATTGATGCGGTTGCCCATGCCCACCTCGGCCGCAACGGCCAGGGCATCCACGACCCACAACTGCATCTCTCGATCGACCAGGATCTCGCTGGACGTCCGCTGGGCAGGTGCTGCCACACCTGGTCGGGCGGGTAGGGTGCATTGAGCAGGAATGTGGCTCCCGGCTTGGCGGTGTCCAGCATCCGGACCTTGCCCAGCAACCCGAACTGGTGGCAGGCAACGAAGTCGGCGTCGTCGATGAGATACGTGGACCGGATGGGTCGTGGCCCGAACCGCAGGTGGGACACGGTCATGGAGCCGGACTTCTTGGAGTCATACACGAAGTAGCCCTGGGCGTGCAGGTCAGTGCTCTCGCCGATGATCTTGACCGACGCCTTGTTGGCGCCTACCGTCCCGTCCGAACCGAGGCCGAAGAACATCGCCTGCACCTCGCCCTCGGGGCGAGGCGGCCGGAACCCGTGGTCGATGGGCAGGCTCAGGTGCGTCACGTCGTCGTGGATGCCGACCGTGAAGTGACGCCGCGACCGCTCCGATCGAAGCTCATCGAAGATGGGTTTGATCATCGACGGCGTCATCTCCTTGGACGACAGCCCGTACCGTCCACCGATGACCCGCGGCGCCAGGGCGAACGGCGGGGCGTCACCGTCCATGGCTTCCTCCAGGGCGGTCACCACGGCCATGTACAGGGGTTCGCCGACCGCACCCGGCTCCTTGGTCCGGTCCAGCACCGCAACGGCGCGTGTCGTGCCGGGCAGCGCGCCGAGGATCCGATCGGCCGGGAACGGCTGGAACAGCCGGACGCGGAGCATACCGACACGTTCGCCCTCATCGACCAGTGCGTCCACGGTCTCTTCGACCGCGCCGCTTGCCGAGCCCATGACGATGATCACCCGCTCCGCGTCGGGGGCGCCGTAGTAGTCCACGAGGCCGTATCGGCGGCCGGTCCGGTCGGCCAGCTCGTCCATGACCTCCTGCACCATGCCTGGTACCGCCAGGTGAAAGGGATTCGAGGCCTCCCGGGCCTGGAAGAACACATCGGGGTTCTGGGCGGTCCCGCGGAGTACGGGCGCATCGGGTGTCAGTGCGCGTGCACGGAATGCCAGGACGTCGTCGTCCCGTACCAGGGCCCGGATGTCATCCGTGTCCAGCATCGAGATGGTGTCGACCTCGTGTGAGGTGCGGAAGCCGTCGAAGAAATGCAGGAACGGCACGCGCGTCCGGAGCGTTGCGGCGTGTGCCACCAAGGCAAGATCGTGGGCCTCCTGGACCGATCCGGAGGCGAGCATCGCCCAGCCCGTGGTCCGGGCGTGCATCACGTCGCTGTGGTCGCCAAAGATCGATAGCGCATGAGTGGCCACGGTTCGCGCTGCAACGTGGATCACGGCCGGTGTCAGCTCCCCACAGATCTTGAACATGTTGGGGACCATGAGAAGCAGCCCCTGGGACGCGGTGAACGTGGTTGCCAACGCGCCCTTCTGGAGGGCCCCGTGGAGAGCTCCCGCTGCGCCTGCTTCCGACTGCATCTCCACCACGACCGGGACGGTGCCCCAGAGGTTGGGTCGCTGGGCGGCCGACCAGTCGTCGCAGTGTTCAGCCATCGGGGACGCCGGGGTGATGGGGTAGATGGCGATGACCTCGCTCACCTGGTACGCGATGCGCGCTGCCGCCTCATTGCCGTCGACGCATTCCAGCCGCCTCGCGGTCGTGGAGGGCGTGATCGATCGGACCTGGGCCGTCATGTCCCAAGACTTGCGCTCACGGGTCCCCCACAGTAGGGCCGAATGGCTTGCGGGCCCAGTGCCGCACGGCTCCCATACGCAGTTCGGTGATAGCGTCTCAACCATGCGCGAGCTACCGCACGCCCCGGGCTACACCCTGAACGCCGACGCGCTCATGGACCCCGCGGCCATGATCGGGTTCCTCATCGCCAACCATCCCCTGTACACGTTCGAGCATTTCCACGACTTCTTCGAACTGGCCTTCGTGACCCAGGGAACGGGTCTGCATATCACCGATGCCGGTGAGGAGCGGGTCGGGCGGGGCACGGCCATCTTCGTCGCGCCGGGGGTCAGTCATGGCTACAAGATGTGTGACGAGCTCGTGGTCTACAACTGCTTCCTGCGTAGCGAGGCTGCTCAGTTCGACCTACCGTGGGCGCCTCGAGATGGACGCCTCGGGAGGCTGTTCGATCCTCCGGGCCTGACGCCCCGTCTTCCAGTGGTGGTCAACCTCGATGAGGCTTCCCTGGTCGAGTGCCTGGGTCACCTCGACGCGATCCGGAGGCGCCCGCTGACCGACCGAAGTGAAGCACACGACCTCGGTCACCTACTCCTGGCGCTGGACATCCTGGTCGGCCGTCTGGAGCGCGAGCAGGCAGGCCACAACGTCATCGACCCGAGGGCGCCATCACTCATCTCGGCCGCGATCGGGCTCATTGAGCGTGACCCCCGTCGTCACTGGACACTGGACGAGCTGGCCAACGAGCTGTGCGTCGGCCCCTTCCACCTCGTGCGCTCGTTCAAGCGCTGGACGGGAATGCCGCCGATCGCCTGGTCGAATCGTCGACGCGCAG
This sequence comes from uncultured Chloroflexia bacterium, assembly GCA_963760625.1. Classification (GTDB taxonomy): domain Bacteria; phylum Chloroflexota; class Limnocylindria; order Limnocylindrales; family CSP1-4; genus JAFMJV01. The sequence goes on along the minus strand of CAVXDU010000004.1, from coordinate 305,915 downwards.
AACGTGCCGCGATCCTGCTCGACAGCACCGATGCGACGGTGGCCGAGCCATCGGCGCGCAGGTCGGGTGGCCCGACCCGTCACACTTCTCGCGGCGCTTCCGACGCGAGTATCGGAGTCGGACCCAGGTCATACCGGGCGCTCAGCCACGATCACCACGCGTCCACCCAACCGGGTCTCCGACGCGGACCTGTCATGCCGGTCGAATCACAGGATCTGTGGTCGCCGTCGGGCTGAACTCAGCTAGCGCAGATCCGTGGTGGTAGCGATGCGGGGCGAGGATACGAGCACCTGGTGTCTGCCGGGTCGGAGCAGCGTGCTCCCGTCGTCGAGCACACCGTCGAGCTTGATCCGGGACTGCCCGGTCGCGGGTGCCACGAACCTACCGGTCGTCCCAAACGGCAGCTCGAGATCGGCGAGCAGCGACCCCGTCTCGTCGATGCGCCAATCGATGGATACGGTGCCGTAGGGACTGTCGACCGAACCACGCGCCCACTCGATGGCGTCAGCCGGTTTCGGCGCGAATACCACGCTCCGATAGCCCGGACACGCCAGATCCGGCGCGATCCCTGCGACGTGTCGATACACCCAGTCGATCACCGCCCCGTACGCATAGTGATTGAACGAGAGCATGTGGGGTTTGTGCTCTTTCGGCACCTGCATGCTCGGCGGCGTGGACATGGCGCCGGAATGGATCGAACCATCCGGGAGGATCGCGTCCCAACGCTCCCAGACCGTGGTTGCCCCCTGTTCCACCTGGTACAGCCACGACGGCATCTCGCGCCGGAGGAGCATCAGGTACGCCTCGTCGACGTGGCCGGTGTCAGCGAGGGCGGGCAGGATCAGTGGAGTGCCCAGGAACCCGGTGGCCACACGCCCTTCGACATCGCGCACCATCTGTGCCAGGGCCGCACCCACCTCGACCCGTTGGTCGTCGGGCACCAGTCCGAACCGGAGGGCGACCGCACACCCGGTCTGGGTCGTGACCGCGTGCGAACCCCATCGAGCCCAGGTCAGCCGGCCGACCCGGTCTGCCATGGCATGGCACTCCGTCGCCTGGGTCGCCTGGCCGAGCAGCGCCGCGGCATCGCCGGCCAAGCGCGCACTCCACGCGAAGTAGGCGTTGGCGAGGAAGTCGGAACTCGTCTTGGCTTCCCAGGGCCGATCAGCTGGGGCGTTCGGATCGAGCCAGTCGCCGAACTGCGTGCTGGACCCCAGCAGTCCGTCCTGGTCGGCCCGACCGACGAGCGAGTCGATCCAGCGACGGATGCCATCGAGCTGCCTGGCAGGATGGTGGGATCCCCATATGACTCGTACACGGCCCAGGGCACCATCGTCACTGCGTCGGCCCAGCCGGCACGGCCGAACCGCAGGTCACCACCCACGACCACGTCTGGGCACCACCGATGGGCACCCCCAGGACATCGTCCTGCTCCAGGTCCAGGTCACGCAGCCAGCTTGCCCAGAACGCTTGGGAGTCGAACAGGGTGCTGGCAGTCGGCGCGAATGCCTGGGCATCACCCGTCCAGCCAAGGCGTTCGTCTCGCTGCGGGCAGTCGGTCGGCACCGACACGAAGTTGTCGCGCTGGGACCACACCGCGTTCTCATGCAACCGCTCGAGTCGCGGCTCCGAGCACGCGAACTGGCCACGGGCCGGCGTATCGCTGCTGATGGCCACGAAGCGGCGCCTCCAGGATCCGGGCCTCGGTCTCGACCTCCGCGTACCGGAATCCGTGGAACGTGAACACCGGCTCGAGTTCGATCACGGTGTCATCGGCGAGGGTGTAGATATCGGTCGCCTTGGCGGATCGCAGGGCGAGCGTATGGAGCGATCCGTCGGGCTCCAGCACCTCGGCGTGACGCACGGTCACCGTGTCTCCGGAGCGTCCCGGACTCGCAGTCGGACGAAACCCGAGATGTTCTGGCCACCGTCGAACTGGATGCAGCCGCCAGGACGCTGGACGGGTTCGACCGGTATCGACTTGACCACTCGCACCGGAGGGGCCATCCGGGGCTCGATGATGACCGGATCGAACGGTACGACTTCGACCGGCCGCCACGCGCTCATGTCATGGCCGGGACGATGAACGCCGGCATCACGCAATCGGAGATCGGAGACACAGCCGTCGTACAGGTCGGCCAGCTGGACCTCCCCCGTCGAGGCCTCCAGCTCTCGTCTGTCACGACCACGCTGAGCGCGGTCCCATCCGTGAGGTACACCTCCAACTGGGCGATGAGCCCAGGCGCTCGCCGTAGGTGCATCGGCCTTTGCTCGCATCCCAGCCCAGCCGACCGCGGAACCAGCCATCGCCGAGGCCACCCACGATGACGTTGGAGCCCGCCCCGAGCAACGACGTGACGTCGTGCGTCTCGCGCGATCAGGCGGTGCCGGTAGCTCGTCCAGCCGGGCGCGAGCAGATCCTCGGTCACCGGTACGCCGTTGATGGCCACTTGGTGGAGACCGAGGGATGTCACGTATAGCCTTGCCCGCTCCACGTCTGCGGGCAGCTGGAACTCGCGGCGAACGAGTGGTGCCGGGGCCTGTCGCTGCGAACCTGGGTCGTCCGGGCAGGGTCACCGCGAGTGCAGACCAGTCATTCGGATGCAGCAGCCCGGATTCGGTCCGCAACACCGGGCTCCAACCGGTCCAGCCATCCTCGGACCTCACGCGCACCCGGTGAAACCGGACCTCGCGGCTGGCCGGATCCGGACCGGGTGCGGCTATCGCCACCTGCTCCGCACTCGCGACCACACCTGTCGTTGCCAGCAGCGTCTCGAAACCATCGGAAGCGGACACCTCGATCTCGTACCCGAGCTGGGTCAGGCCAGGAACGGCAGGCTCGACTTGCCACGTCAAGCGCAGGTCGATCTCGGCCCGCGGCGAGGACCCCGGCTGGGACTTGACAGCGCAGGTCAACCACGGCGATGGCCGAACCTGCAGCGGCGCTCGCGGGCGTCGGTGTCATCGGGGCACCTCCTTGAGGGCGGCGGGCGCGGTCCAGCGCGGCACGATCAGCCCTTGACCGAGCCGGCGGTCGTGCCGGATACGATCTGTCGCTGGAAGAAGATGAACAGGACGAGCGGCGGGATGGTGATCAGCAGCACGTCCGCGAACAGCAGGTTCCACTGCGTGGTGAATTGGCTCTGGAAGTTGTACAGGGTGAGCTGCACGGTGGCGTTGTCGTTGCCCGGCAGGAAGTAGAGCGGATTGACGAAGTCGTTGTAGACGGCGACCGATGTCACGACGATGACCGTGATCATCGCCGGCCGCAGGAGCGGGAAGATGACCCTGAAGAAGAGCGACAACGACGAGGCCCCATCGATGATGGCAGCCTCGTCGAGCTCTCGCGGGATCGCGGACACGAACGTCCGGAAGATGAGGACTGCGAAGGGCATGAGCTGCACCACCTCGACCAAGGTCAAGCCCAGCAGGGTCTTGTAGAGACCGATCTTCTGCAGCACGAAGATGGTGGGCACGAGCGCGGGAGGCAACACCAGCCCGGCGATGATGCAGCGCGGTGACGGCCGTTCCCACGCGGTCCTTCCTACGCTGGAGCACGAACCCGACCATCGCCGACAAGACGACCACCAGAGGTCACGGAGAGGACGGTCAGGATCATGCTGTTGCGCATGGCCGTGAACATGACATTGTTGGCGGCGGCCAACACCGCTTGGAGGTTCTCCTGGATGTGCCACTCCTGCGGGAGCGCGAAGCGCGAGATAGGACGCCTCGGCCCGGTCCTTGCCAGCCGTGAAGATCATGAACGCGAAGGGCACGATGAAGACGATGCTCGCCACGAGCAGAGGCAACGACGTCCAGCCAGTGATCTCGAAGGACCCGACCGATCCTCACAGCTGGATCTCCTTGCGTCCCGAAGAAGCGCAGCATCGGGATACACGATGATCGTGACGCCGATCAAGCAGGATCACGTTCCCGGCCGTCGCGAGACCGTAGAAGCCCGCCTGGTACTCCTTGTAGATGGTCGAGGTGATGACGTCCGTGGTGAACCCGGGACCGCCGCGGGTCATCGTCCAGATGAGGTCGAACGTCCGCAGGCCGCTGATGAACGACAGCAGGATGACCGCGAAGGTGGCATTCCGTGACAGCGGAACCGTGACATGACGGAACTTCGCCCAGGTCCCGCCTTCCAGCCTGACGGCGTCGTTGTACTCCTCCGGGATCGACAGGATGCCCGCGATGAAGATCACGAGCGCGATACCCACTCCCTTCCAGACATCGACGAAGGCGACCGACAGCAATGCGATCGATGGATCGGTCAGCCACGACGGTCCATCGATGCCGAGGACAGAGAGTGACTCGTTGATGAGTCCGTGTGAGGGATGCATCAGCACGCGCGAACGTGATGCCGACCGCAACCGTGCTGACCAGGACCGGGAAGAAGATGATCGAGCGGAGGAGGTTCCTGAAGCGGATCCTCGAACGTCAGCAGCGCCGCCAGGGGCAGCCCGATGGCCACCTTGAGGCCACTCGTCACCGCGGCATAGACCAGCGTGTTGCGCAAGCCGCTGGTGAGCTGCGGGTCTCGCAGGAACTCCTGAAAGTTGTCCAGGCCGATGAACGTTGAGTCGAACAGCGTCCAGCGTGTCAGGCTGAACCAGAACGAGAGCAGTGTCGGTACCACGAAGATGACACCGAAGATGACGGCCGCCGGCAGATAGAAACCGTACGGATACGACCGGCGGACGGCAGGCGCGCAGATCACGACCGTCCAGGACCAGCCTCCCGTAGCCACTGTGTCATTCGGATACACGCAGGGGTCGGTCGTGTCCGACCGACCCCTGTGGTCGCTATGGCTGCAGATGGTCGAGGCGGAGGCTCACCAACCTGGCAGGTTGAGCTGCTTCGCCTGTGCCTTGACGTCCTCGTCGTACTGCGCGGCTCCGTCTTCTGCCGTCGTGAGGCCCGATCCGACCGCGACCGTGATCTGCTCGAGCTTGGGGCCCTTGACCGGCGACACGAATTCCAGGGCCGGAGCGGTCTTGCCAGCGTCGACATAGGCCTGGATGTCAAGGACGGCTGGCAATGTATCGGCCGGCAGCGCGGCGCCCTTGATGAGTACGGACCTGCCGGGGCGACAGCTGCGGTCATGGCGGCTGCACCGTCGACCGAGGCGATGAACGCCAGGAAGTCCTTGGCCGCATCGATGTTCTTGGATGTCTTGGGGATGTAGGTTGCCGCGGGCATCCAGATGGTCGCGCCATTCTTCGCGGCATCGGTGCCCGGCTGTGCGAAGAAGCCGATGTCCTTGATCTTGTCGGGGTGATTCGTGGCGATGGTGTCGAGCGCGAAGCTCAGCATCGGGTACTGCGCGATATCGCCGGCGGCGAGCATGTTCAGGCCGTCTGCGAACTTCGCAGAGCCGAAGTCCTTCTGCCACCAACCCTTGTCGTATGCCCTCCTGGAGGTGCTGGAAGCCCGCCAGGGCTGCCGGCGTCGTTGCGTACTTGATCTTGTTGGCCGTGTACTGCTCGGCGAAGTCGGGGATCGCGGCCTGGACGTTGTAGTAGTCCGCGAGCACGAACAGCTGGGAGGTCCATGTGCTGGTCCCATCGAAGTCTGACCGACGGGCGCGACGCCAGCTGTCTTGAGTGCCTCGTTGTTGGCCTCGAACTCGGCCCATGTTGTGGGTACCTTGAGCCCGTGATCGGCGAAGACCTTCTTGTTGTAGAGGACCCCGCCGCCCAGGGCGGTTTCGGTAGGGCACCCCGTAGATGCCGCTGCCCTGCGACACGATCGGCAGAACGACTCGACGATGTTGGCGATGAACGGCTCCGCCGACAGGTCGACGAGCGTATCGGCAGGGTGCAGGCCTGCAGCAGCGACCCTGAGTTGTAGTAGAAGAGGTCGTTCATGTCGCCAGTCGCCAGCGCGCGTCTTGACGACGTTGTCACCCTCGGTGCCCTGTGGCCGTTGCTCGATGAGGATGGTGACGTTCGGGTGCTTGGCCATGTATGCGTTGGCCAACCCCTGGGCGCGGTCCGTGGTGGCCGCTGTGTTGTCGACCAGCCATGTCAGCGTGACCGGAGCTGGCGGTGCGGGGCTTTGAGCCGTAACGGCGCCCCCCAGTGACATGGCCGTCAAGGCCACCGAGCCCGCGAGGCCGATGCGCTCGCCTCGTCGAAGTCGTGTGCATCTGTCTCTTCCTCCATCCGATTCCGCCTTCGCGCCATCCGAGCGCGTGAGTGGCCGGGATGATAGGTCGGAGGTCGGCTCCAGACTTGGCAGATATTGACCTTGACTATGACGCTCTTGCGCCGCGACAGCGTCAGGCCGCGGGCACCGTGATGCCGCATGGTGACGCGGCCTCTCGAAGCGCGCGGCGCACCGAGCTCGCCACGGACTCCGACTCGTTCGCCTTGCCCAGGCCCTGCTGCAGCAGCGCCGAGTCACCCCTGGTGTATGCCTGGGACAGGAGGTCGTAGCCATCGGCCAGGAGCCCGTACATCCGGATCAGGTCAGCCTGCACCGCCTCTGCCGCGACCGGAACCGGATCCGTTCGTTGCGCCTGGAGGATCTGCTGGACCGACAGGGCGTTCTCACCGAGACGCCGAGCGTACGCCTCCATGCCGCTGTTGACAGCGGCTGCGGCATCGTCGGCAAGGCCCTTGAGCTGGTCCAGCCGGGCCAGGGTGGCCGGGACCCATGTGTCCATGCCGGCACACCCGGCGTTGGTCGTCGGTCCCGGAGATGGCGTGGGAGCGACGGTCGCGGCCGCAGGAGGCGAGGTGGCGGTCACGACCGCGTCGATGACCAGACCTGCCAGCAAGGCGTCGACCTTCGGCCTGCTCGGCAGCCAGCGATGCCGCGGGGATGTCCGACATGATCTCGAGCACCGAGTCGCCCGACAGGTGGCGACAGTCGACTCGTTCCACGATGGTTCGCGCAGGCGTGTCCTGTCCGGTCAGGCTGAACTGATATGCACCAGACGAACGCCGGTCATCACCGCCACCATCCGGCGTGCCGTCAGCACCCGTGACCGGTGCCAGGTCTGCGACAGAGCCTGCACGCAGGGCATCCAGCAACCGCCCTTCCCAATCGCGGACACACGTCCGAGCATCACCCTCGGCCACTGCGCGCCCCGCAAGTGTCACCTCGCTGGTGCCGTCACCGAGCCGCACCGCCTCGATCCCCGTGGCGTCATCCAGTGCCAATCGAGTCCAGGGCGGAGCCCACGCGATGCTGAAGCCACGAGTGAGGCTTTCGAAGCGGGACCCAGCTGCCGGGCTGGCGGGTGCTCCCGTCGGGTGATTTCGAACCCTGCGAAGGACCCGCCACCGCCGGTATCTGGCCGCATCCCAACGTGGTGGCAAGGTCGAGGCCGGGGTGGAACGCCACTATGTGCCTACCGTCCGCGACGACGCCGTACGAGACCGGCACCATCGTAGACAACTGTCCTGCCGCACCCACGTCGCCCAGCAGCCCGACCGGCGCGGGGTCGATGGCGTCACAGGCGCCCGCATGGATCACGGCCGTCGTGCCCTTGGGAGCCCCGACTGCAAGCACGTTCGCGGCCGTGCCATCTTGACGTGGCGAGAGGATCGCGAGCCCGCTGATGCCAGCCTCACCGACCGGGTCGATGGTCAGCGTGATGCCCGGTAGTTCCGCGACCGACTGGGCGGCCGCTGCCATGGGTAGCGCGGCTACAGCGCCCAGCAGCACGGCCATGACGGCGAGCGAGATTCGTGCGACGCGCAGGGTCGGATCCTCCAGCGGCAGACGGGGACGTATCGTCGCCGCTCGCGACCGATGGCGTCAAATCGGCTGCGGCACGACCAGGGGACGGTTAGGGCACGCTCACCTGCGTCACGGCCGACCAGGATCCGAGGTTCCCCGCCTTGTCGCGCGCCCGCACCCGGAACCCGTACGACCTGCCCGAGACCGCACCGATGTGGGCCACGGTACCTGTCGTGTGGTACCGGATGATGGTCCAATCGCCGGCGCCTACGCGCTGCGACACGTCGAATGACTTGAGCCCCGCGGTATTGACCACCAGCCTCGGGTCACTACCGGTCCACTTGAGCACCATTGAGCCCCCAGACGGTTCGACGGATGAAAGCCTGGCGACCGGATCGGTGCGATCGGGGCCCGTGATGAAGATGACGGTCCACTTGAGCACGTGGCCGTCGGTGGCCAGGCCCGCCCCGAAGTAGTTGTGCTCCTTCAGGATCTCGCGCCGGTGCACCGGGGAGTGCATCCACAGGGACATCGCGTCGGCGGCCGCAGAATTGATGTCCGAACCATGGTTCCAGGCGATGATCTCGCTGACCCGCTCGAACCGGATGTCCGCGCGCTTCAGGTGCTGCTGAGCGTACAGTCCGTCGGGGTCCTTGTGATCGAAGTAGTTGCGCTCCACCATATCCAGCGATCGCGCTCGGGCGACCTTGCTGATGCGGCTGTCGACCCGTAACGGACGGATTCCCCTCTGGTCACGCCTGTGGTTGATGAGAGCCATCAAGCGCTCCTCCGTCGCTCGCAGATCCGTCGTGGTCGCCTCCGCGGGCGCGACCGCCAGGGCAGGCCCGACCAGCGACAGTGGGGCCAGGCAGAGTGCCAACAGGAGCAAGGCTCGGCGACCGAAACGGGCTGCGGGCATGACGACGGCTCAAGCGGGTGAGATCGATATCGACCGTAGTCGGCCACACAGCCTGGTTCAACGCATCCCATGGTCCTGTCGGGCACCGAACCAGCGGACCGATCGGAGGCCCGTCTGGGGTGATCGGGTGGGGTGCGGCCCACTGGCGCTCCTGACCCAACCAGAGCCGGTAGGGCCGGATATGCTGACCTGGTGAGTCAGCCTCTGCCCGAGATCGACGCCACGGCCGATGTCGCGCCGAAACAGGTCGGACGGTTCACGGTGCCCGAGTTCGTGCTGGACCTGGGCAGACCACCCGCGGCTCTGGCGACCCTCGTGGCGGGCGCGCTAGCCCTGTTCGTGGCAGGCCTCGATCCAAAGGTCTTCTCACCGGGGATGCCCGACATGCAGCGGGCGCTCCATGAGCGACCGGGTCTTGAGAACCTGTTCCTGCTCGCGATCGTGGTCCAGGCGGGCTTCTACCTGGTGGGCGGTGCCGCCGGCGACATCGTCGGAGTCGCGACGGGTGCTGCTGGTGGGCCTGGCCGCCATGGTGTTGTCCGAGATGGCGTGCGTCCTCTGGCCTGATGGAACAGCGTTCTCGGTCGCCCGGATCGCCACTGCCGCATCCACCGGGCTGGTCATCCCCACGGCGATCGCCACGGTCGCCACCGCATACTCGGGCGCGACCCGCGCCACCGCGCTCGGAGCCGCGTACGCGCATGCTCGGCCTCTCCAGCGCCATCGCGCCTGCGATGTTGAGTGCCGTGACACCGACCTTTGGTCGGTGGCCCGCCTTCCTCGTGGTGGGACTCCTGGCCATCGTTGCGTTCGTGGTGGCTCGCCGCGGTATCGCGGCATATGTCGGTGCCAGGCCCAAGGCGGAGTTCATCGCCGGCCATGGCTTGTGGGCGTTTGGACTGCTGTGCATGACAGCCGCACTCGTGGGCCTTGACGGCGGCCAGTTCAACCCACTGCGGATCGCGCTGTTCGTGGGGGGAATAGCGGTGCTCCTCGGGTTCTGGTTGTGGCAACGGCACGTCCGCGACCGGATGGACCCAACGCTTGCCATCGATGTCCGGCCGGTCACGGTCGCGCTGTTCGCGGGCGTGGTCGTGGCCCTCGCGCAGACCGCGCCGGCGCTCCAGGCACCGGTGTTCTTCCACGTGGTCCAGGGCTGGGGGACACTCGCGGCCACTATCGCCATCGCCCCGTTCGTGCTGGCGCTCCTGGTCGCGGGCCCGGTCGCGGGCATCCTGCTGTCCCGGTACCGGCCCCGGACCCTGGTCGCGGGCGGCATGCTGATCCTGGGCCTGGGGGACCTCGCGTTCGCCCTGGTCACACCAACGACGCCCTACCTGTACTTCATCGTGCCGTTCATCGCCATCGGAGCGGGTTTCGTCGTTGCCACGACCGTCCGGACGGCGATCATCTTCGCGAGTGTGCCGCGCCGACTCCCAAGCACCGCAGCGGCCCTGAACCAGACATCGCTGCTCGTCGGCAGCCAGCTCGGTGTAGTCGTGGTCACGACACTCATCGGGGTCTTCTCGACCCGTCAGCTGGAGAGCCAGATCAGCTTCATCGACCGCGGCGGAGCAGTCCGCCACGCTGTCGCAATTCTCGAGTTTCCTGCAGGCCGTCGGCTCATCATCCTTCGGAGCGTTCGTGGAGGACATGGGCTCCACGATGGCGGACCAGTTCGCCGATGCGTTCGGGGTCGGCCTGGCCGTGGCCGTGGCGGTCATCGGGATCGTGGCCGTGATCGCATCCGTGATCGCATGGCTGGGGATGGGCCGCTCGGAGGCGGTCGTGTCTGTGTGGGAACACCGCGACGAGCGCGGTACAGGTGCGGGCACCGTCGCGCCGGGAGACTCACCGGAAGCTGGCGTCCCGGCCTGAGTTGGGCCTTCCTGTACGGCCTTGGACGGGGTACCGTCGTGGACGTGCTGGCCCATGCCAGGGATATGGAGGAACCGCCGCATGACCATCACCAAGCGCCGTACTGGTCGCCAGCGGCGACCTGCGGGAAACGGCCAACCGGGTGGGCTGGCCGGCCCAGGCCGAGCTGGAGCAGCACATCGAGGCTGCATTCGCCCGCCACGGGGTCACCGTGCGGCGAGCCCATCCGGTCGACGCCCGCACGGGCCACGGTTTCATCTCCAGCCAGCGGATGGGCATGGACGTCTTCGCGGGCATCGACCCGGACGCGCCCGTCATCGTGGCGGAGGCGGTCTGGCAGTACAGCCATCACGTGCTGCCCGGTCTCCGCCGGCACCGTGGCCCGATCCTGACCGCCGCCAACTGGCAGGGCCAGTGGCCGGGGCTTGTGGGGATGCTCAACATCAACGCCTCCCTGACCAAGATGGGCCGCGCCTACAGCTCCATCTGGAGTCAGGACATGACCGACGACTTCGCCGACGAAGCCATCAGGTCATGGATCGCCACAGGCACCATCGAGCACGACACATCCCACGTCCGTGACCTCGACGTCCCGGCAGCATCGATGCCGGGTCAGCTGCGACCGGGCGACGACTGGCGGAGGAGCTGGCGGACGCGGATGGCCATCCTGGGTGTCTTCGATGAAGGCTGCATGGGCATGTACAACGCCATCATCGATGACGAATACCTCAACCCGACGGGCCTCTACAAGGAGCGCCTGAGCCAGTCCGGCGCTGGTCGCCGAGATGCGCCTGGTGACCACGGGTGAGGCGCGCGCCGCGTATCAGTGGCTGACCGGCCGGGGGATGCAGTTCCGCCTCGGCAGTGACGGCGCGACCGAGCTGACCGAGGACCAGGTGCTGGACCAGTTGCGTCTGTACACGGCGGCGATGCGTATCGCGGACCGCTTCGGCTGCGACTCCATCGGCATCCAGTACCAGCAGGGACTGAAGGACATGGCGCCCGCCTCTGACCTCGCGGAGGGCCTGCTCAACGACGCCGATCGGCCGCCGGTGCGCCACATCGAGACGGGCGCCGAACTGTACGCCGGGCGGGCACTACCGCACTTCAACGAGGTCGACGAGGGCTCGGCAGTCGACGGGCTGGTCACCAATCGAGTGTGGACGGCGCTGGGCATGGATCCCGCAACGACCCTCCACGACGTGCGCTGGGGCGACCCGTGGGGCGACCAGTACGTGTGGGTGTTCGAGATCTCGGGCGCGGTGCCACCCGTCGCACCTCGTCGGCGGCTATGCGGGCGCGGTCAGCGAGCGCCAGCCACCGATGTACTTCGGGCTTGGTGGCGGCACCATCAAGGGCATCAGCAAGCCCGGCGAGATCGTCTGGAGCCGCGTGTTCATCATGGACGGGGCGCTCCACGCGGACATCGGCCGCGGCACCGTCGTCGACCTGCCGCAGGCTGAGACGGAACGCCGCTGGGCACTCACGACTCAGCAGTGGCCGATCATGCACGCGGTGCTCCACGGCGTGACCCGGGACCAGATGATGGCCCGTCACAAGGCCAACCACATCCAGGTCGCGTACGCGGACGATGCCGCTCGAGCGGACGAGGCCCTGCGCGTCAAGGCCGCCATGTTCCACGCCATGGGCGTAGCGGTCCACATCTGCGGTGACGGAGTCGGCTGAGCCGCACATTCATCAGGCCGCTCGCGGAGGGCGAGTGCCCGAGGCGGAGGGCGAGTGCCCGAGCGGGGCGAGTGCCCGAGGCGGAGCGCGAGTGCCCGAGGCGGAGCGCGAGTGCCCGAGGCGGAGGGCGAGTGCCCGAGGCGGAGGGCGAGTGCCCGAGGCGGAGCGCGAGTGCCCGAGGCGGAGCGCGAGTGCCCGAGGCGGAGGGCGAGTGCCCGAGGCGGAGCGCGAGCGCCCGCGGCGGAGCGCGAGTGTCGTGGCGGGGCACCCAGTCACATCGGCGGGCGGGCGCATGTCACACCCGCCGGCGGGCCCACAGATCCGGTCAGATATGCATCCCCAGGATGCACGGCAGGTTCGGGGCAAGGGTTTCGTGTCAGGCATCCGTGGCCTGCATGCGTGTCATCGGATGCGGCCTGCATGACGGCGGAGCACGCACGACCGGCGGCCGCTGCCGCTCAGGGGCCTGCCCAACATCCCGGCCATGCATATGTGGCAGATCCCGCGTCCCTGGCGGAATCGCGCGTCTGTGGCATGTTCCGCGTCCCTGGTGGGATCGCGTGTCTGTATCTGTAGCAGATCCCGCGTGCCTGGCGGGTCGCGTGTCGATCAGCGGCCACGGTGTGCAGATCGACGCGGCCAAGAGAGCGCTCCATATGCTCCGCACGTCCGCGTGCGACGATCGCCGGCTTCCCGCCCCTCACATGTCGATGACCGGGCGAACCTCGACCGGGCCACGTCCGGGCCAGGTCCCGGCCAGTTCGACCGCGGCATCCATGTTGGGCACCTCCAGCGACGCGCGAAGCCGCCGACGACCTCGGACGCCTCCGCGAATGGCCCGTCCGTGACGACGGGTCCGTTCGGACGTGAGTTCCACCTTGCGGGACTGTCGACGGACCCGCCAGCTGCTCGCCGCCGATGATGGTGCCGGCCGCCGAATGTCGGCCCCACCACTCACCGATGCGTGCATAGGTCTTGGCCATCTCCGCCTGGTCGCCGGTCGCCTCGCTCGGCGGTGCCCATGAACAGCATCATCACCTTCATCGTCGTCATCCTCCCGTGTCGTGCCGCTGCTCGTGCGCGTCGATGTGCATACGACGAATCGAGCCGCCCTGAAATCGACAGACCTATGCTGCATCGATGACGGTATCCGATCCGGAGACCTTGGGTGACACGGTTGATGTCACGCGACAGGCAGTCGAACTCGTCTTCCGGGAAGAGGGCGGCCGGGTCCTGGCCAGCCTCATCGCGTCACTGGGTGGCGACTTCGATACTGCCGAGGAGGCGGTCCAGGACGCCTTCATCGCCGCGCTCGAGCATTGGCCCGTCGACGGCGTGCCAGACCGGCCCGGCGCCTGGATCACGACCACCGCCCGGCGACGCGCCATCGACCGCATCCGTCGTGCTCGCCGACTGGTCGAGAAGGAGGCCATCGCTCCAGTCGCTCGCCGATGTGGAGGAGCCCTCGAGCGATCCGGCAGACCTCGGGTCCGAGGAGGCGTCCATCCCGGACGACCGACTGCGGCTCATCTTCACCTGCTGTCACCCGGTGCTGTCGCCAGAGGCACGGGTGGCCCTCACGCTGCGGACCGTGGCGGGCATCCAGACACCGGCCATCGCGCGCGCCTTCCTGGTACCGGAGCCGACCATCGCGCAGCGGCTGGTGCGCGCCAAGCGTACCATCCGCGACGGCGCGCATCCCATACCAGGTGCCGGGCACGGCCGAACTACCGGAGCGCCTGGCCTCGGTGCTGCTGGTGCTGTACCTCGTCTTCACCGAGGGGTATCGCCAACCGATCGGCGCGTGATGCGGCAGACGAGCCTCACGATGGAGGCGATCCGGCTCGCCCGACTGCTCACCCAGCTGCTGCCCGACGAGGCCGAGGTGCACGGCCTGCTGGCGCTGATGCTGCTCCACGAGGCACGGCGACCAGCGCGGACTCGATGACGCCGGGGAGCTGGTGCTGCTCGAGGACCAGGATCGGTCACGCTGGGATCGGGCGGCCATCGAGGAGGGCCAGGCGGTGCTCGGCCGGGCCATCCGGATGGGTCCCGCCGGGCCCTACCAGGTCCAGGCCGCCATCGCGCTGGAGCACGACCTGGCGCCGGACGCGGCGAGCCACCGACTGGCGCGCCATCGTGGCCGCTGTACGAGCGGCTGGAGCAGCTCGCGCCGTCGCCGGTCGTGGCCCTCAACCATGCCGTGGCGGTGTCCATGATCGACGGCCCGGAGGCAGCCCTCGCCCGTGTCGCTGACTGGTCCACCGACCGCGCATGCGCGAGTACCACCTGTACCACGCGGTGCGGGCCGACCTGCTGCGTCGATCGGGTGACCGGGCGGCGGCCGCCGACGGCCTATCGCGCGGCCATCGAGCGGAGCCTCGACCCAGCCGAGCGGCGCTACCTGGAACGCACGGCTGACCGAGGCCTGGGACTGCCGGCGCAGCCGGGCGCCGGTCACGGCATACCAGGGTCCGGCGCGATCCCGAGGCAACGGCAACGTAAGCACCCCCGCCGCGGCCAGAGGGCATCCTTGTCCCGGCTACGGCGACGCCGGGCTCGCTGCCAGTGACCACCGGCAGCCCGGCCGTTGACCCAGTCGCTGTAGCGACCCGCGTACAGGATCGGGTCGGCAAGCCCGCCGACGCGCATCGCGAGCGCCGTGTGGCACGCCGTGACGCCGCTGCCGCACGAGACCACGACCTCGCCACTCGCCGCGCCCAAGGTCTCGAACCGGGTCGCCAGCTCGTCCGGTGCGCGGAGCAGTCCGTCCGGCCCAACGTTGGCCGCATCGGGTGCGGAGATGGCGCCCGGGATGTGGCCCGGCAACGGGTCGACCGGCTCCACCTCGCCCCGGTAGCGCTCCCGCGCCCGGACGTCCAGCAGCGTCAGCCGATCGATGCCGGCCTCGCAGCGTCGTCCCGGTCGATGGTCCGCGGCCACGCGGCGCCAGGCGTCAGCGTGACCGGTTCGTCGCGGGCAGGCCCCGGGCCCGGTTCCAGCGGCTCCCCCGCCGCTCGCCACGCCGCGATGCCGCCGTCGAGCACCCGGACATCCCGATGGCCGAGCGCGTCGAGCATCCACCACAGACGCGATGCGGGCACCTCCGACCCGTCGTCGTAGGCGACCACCGTGGTCTCCGGCCGATACCGAGGTCGCCCATTCGGTGCGCGAAGGCGACCGGGTCGGGCAGCGGATGGCGACCCAGCTGGCCGGGTGCGCGTGGTCGAGCAAGGTCGGTGTCGAGGTCCACGAACCGTGCACCGGGGATGTGGCCGACCAGGAACTCCGTCCCGGCCCCGCGCCGGATGCACCCAGATACCAGCGCGTGTCGCAGATGACCAGGTCGCCGGTGCGGATCGACCCGCGAGCTCCCTCACGCTCGATGAGCGGATCGGGTGCCAGCTCCGTCACGCGCGCGGCCGGGCGCTGCGGCGGTCCGATGCCAGCTGACCCGATCCAGCCCTCGCGCGGCGGCTTCGGTGCCCAGGTTGATCCAGCCCAGGAGGCGCTCATGGGGCCCAAGGCGGAGGAGTCGGACGAGCGGCCCGCCGTCGAGATGCCGGCCGCTCTTCCAGGCGGCACCGACGCCGAGTGCGCTGGCCGCCAGCTCCATGGCATAGCCGGTCAGCCCGGCGGTCACCACCTGCTCCCACTCGGGCACCGTCGCATGGGCCAGCGGGGACGCGATGATGGCCACCAGCAGGGGCCCGAAGAACGGCTTGCGGCGTGCCTTGGCGATGGTCACATCGTCCGCGCCCGCCTGCGACGGCGGAGGCGGCCAGCGCCTCGCCGAACCGGATGACGAGCCTCTCCGCGAACGACGACGAACCGGTACGGCCGCAGCTTGCCGTGGTCGGGCACGCTCGCAGCGGCCCCCAGGATCTGGGCCAATTGATCGTCGGTGGGCTCGGGACCGATGAGCGCTGCCGCGCTGTGCCTCCCGATCAATAGGTCCATGCCGCTCCCTTGTCGATGGCCGGCCGCTGCGGACCAGCCACCACGATGCCATCCCGAGTGTACGCAACCTGGTTCCCGGGGCCAGACTTGACTACAAGCCTTCCACGTCGGAAGGTGCCGTCGGCCAGACCTCACACGATCGAGGATCCTCCGTCATGCCATTCGAACCGTTCCAGAGGGTCAGGGTGGGCAGGACAGGGGTGTCCGTCGACCGCCTGGGTTTCGGAAGCGCCTCGATCGCGGGCCTCTATTCGCAGGTCACGGACGACGAGGCGCGTCGGATGATCGAGCATGCGTGGGAGGTTGGCGTCCGTCACTTCGACACGGCGCCGCTGTACGGCTACGGACAGGCTGAGCGACGGTTGGGTAGCTTCCTGCGCCACCAGGCGCGCGACAGCTACGTGCTCTCGACCAAGGTTGGCCGGCTGTTGCGCCCGGCAACGGCCGATGAGCTGTCAGCGCAGGCGATCTTCGACGGAGCACCGCCGGAGCGACCAGAGTGGGACTTCAGTCGCGATGGCATCCTCCAGTCGCTCGACCGTAGCCTTGGACGGCTTGGTGTCGAGCGCATCGACATCGTGTACATCCATGACCCCGACGACCATTGGGAAGCGGCCATCGGCTCTGCATACCCAGCCCTGCATGAACTGCGTGAGCAGGGCGTCATCGGGGCGATAGGGGCAGGCATGAACCAGGCGGAGATGTTGGCAAGGTTCGTGCGGGAGGCCGACATGGACGTGCTCCTGTGTGCCGGCCGGTACACCCTGCTCGACCAATCGGCGCTGACCGAGCTCCTGCCCTTGTGCGATGAGCGCGGCGTCTCGGTGGTGATGGGCGGCATCATGAACTCCGGCGTCCTCGCCGATCCCAGGGCAGATGCGCGCTACGACTATCGTGAGGTTCCCGCCGACCGGCTGGCCCAGGCCCAGCGCATCCGTGCGGTCTGCGAACGTAATGAAGTGCCTCTCAGAGCCGCAGCCATGCAGTTCCCCCTGGCGCATCCGGCCGCGGCCTCGGTCCTTGCGGGCGTTCGCCAGCCAGCCCACCTCGATGAATACCTCACGGGCATGCGCCTGGAGATCCCGGACCGACTTTGGGCCGACCTGCGCGACGAGGGTCTCCTCGATGCCCGGGCGCCGGTGCCTACCTCTCCTCGCTGACCCGCGCCCTGGACTACGGCTCACCCGCGATCGCACGCCTGGGGTTGTCCTCGAACAGCCGGGCCAGATCCGAGGCCGGGAAGCCAGCCGACAGGAGTCGATCCCGAAAGCCCGTGAGCAGGTAGACGTAACCGGGACCCCCGTAGGCCTCGAGGTCGGTCGTGAGGCACACGTCCTGCGATAGCAGCAGTCTGTCCTCCAGGCCGGCGTCGAAGAGCGACCGGATCCAACCCAGTCGTCGTTGCGTATCCCAGTCATTCACCCCCTGCACGGTATCGAACTGGACCCAGGCACCCCGACGCGCCAGCCGCAGGTGATAACCGGGGTCCGGGACCATGTCGCAGTGTCCGATGACCACCCTGCCCGGATCGACGCCCTCCTCAGCGAGCAGGTCCAGCTGCGCCTCGCCCACGGGCCAGCGGGCGGCGTGGGTCGTGATCGTCGCGCCGGTCGCCCGATGCGCACGCGCTGCTGCACGGAACACCCGCTCCTCCAGAGCCCCGAGATGTCGGTCGCAGCCGATCTCGCCGATGATGCCGGCACGGATGCCGGTGTCACTGACACCCTGGGTCAGGTCACGCACGATCTCGGCCGCGACGTCGTCGACGGACATCCTGTCCAGGCGAGCTTCATCGAGGTATGGCCGCCGGTAGTGTCCGGAGCCCATCACGATGTGAACGCCCGTCGCCTCCGAGACCCGTCTCAACGCGGCCGGATCACGTCCGATCCCCTCGCTGGTGCAGTCGACGATCGTCGCGCCACCTGCTGCGCGAAACGCGGCGAATCTCCCGGACGGCCAGTTGTTCGTCGTTGAGCAGGCCGGTGCCGCGATACTCCCGCACCAGGTCGATGAACACGTGCTCGTGGGGCAGGGTCGGACCCAGGTCTGACGGCGCCACGGGGCCACGGACCGTCATCACGCTCATGACGCCCCCTCGCCGGGGTGGCCTCGAGCAGCTACTCCTCGGTAACGGCCTCGGTCTCCTCGGTCTCCTGGACCGGTGCCGCGGGGCCGGCGATGACCGGCTCGTCGGCGACGCGCGGCGCCTGGACCCGGGCCAGCGGCTCCGCGCCGTCGGTCAGGATCGTCACGCCCGCGGGTGCGACGACATCGCTCACATGGAGGGTGGCCTCGAAGTCCTCGAGGCCCGAGATGTCGACCTCGATCGCCGACGGCAGGGCATCCGGCAGTGCCCGGACGCTCACGGTCTCCCGCTGGTGCAGCAGCGTGCCGCCGTGCTTCTTGATCGCCTCCGACTCGCCCACGAACGAGATGGGCACCTCGACGACCATCTCCTCCGACATCTTGACCACGAAGAAGTCGGCATGGATGGGCGTGCGCTGCACGGGGTCGATGGCGACCTGCTGGAGGATGACCGGGGTCACCCGTGGCGCTGCCGACCTTGAGGTCGAGGATCGCGTTGCGGCCGGCGTGCCGGCGCAGCGTCTCGAACTCCTTGGCATCGATCTGGATGGGCTCCGACTCATGGCCGTGGCCGTAGACCACCGCCGGCAGGATGCCCTGCGCGC
Organism: uncultured Chloroflexia bacterium; assembly: GCA_963760625.1. GTDB lineage: Bacteria > Chloroflexota > Limnocylindria > Limnocylindrales > CSP1-4 > JAFMJV01. The sequence continues at coordinate 287,087 of CAVXDU010000004.1, read as the reverse complement.
CGCAGGGTCGAGACCTGCTTGCCGGTGATGGTCCGATGCTCCGCGGTCAGGCGCGGGCGGGTGCTGGTGCTCACGGGTCGATGACCTCTCGTTCAGGTCGATGGGCGTCCGGCGGCGCGGTGCGCGCACGGCACATCGTTCGATGGGAAACGGGCGCCCGGTACGGATCAGGCATCGTAGCACGAGCAGGTGCGGGCACCCCGGGGTACCATCCCGGCGCCATGCCGACCATCCTGATCATCGAGGACGAGTACGCGGTCGCGCGTGGCGTCCAGTACGCCCTCCAGCAGGAAGGCTACGAGGTCACCCTCGCGCCCAACGCCGAGGAAGGCCTGAACATCGCCACGGAGCTGGCGCCTGACCTCATCCTGCTCGACGTCCGGCTGCCGGGCATCGATGGCTTCGAGGCGCTCCGACGGCTGCGCGCCACCGGATCCAAGGCGCCCGTGCTGATGCTCACGGCCCGTGACGAGGAGATGGACAAGGTCATCGGCCTGGAGCTGGGTGCGGACGACTACCTGACCAAGCCGTTCGGCCTGCGGGAGCTGATGAGCCGCATCAAGGCGCTGCTGCGGCGCGCGTACGGCGACCTCGCGGACGCGGCCGGCGGTCGGCAGATCCGGCACAAGGACCTGGTCATCGACCTCGAGCGGCGACGCGTCCAGCGGGGCACCAAGCGCATCTCGCTCACCGCGACCGAGTTCGAGATCCTGCGCCACCTGGCACAGCGGCCGGGACGTGTCTTCTCGCGCCGGGAGCTGCTGGAGCTGGTGCGCGACTACGAGGCGCTCGACCAGGACGAGAAGACCATCAACGTCCATGTCAGCCACCTGCGGGAGAAGCTCGAGGATGACCCGGGCGACCCGTCCTTCATCCTCACCGTCCGCGGTGCCGGCTACGCCTTCGCGGAGCGTTGATCGCGCCTGATGCGCTTCATCCGGGCGTTCCTCGGCAGCTTCCGGGTCCGCCTGGTCCTGGCCATCGGCGCGGTCGTCGCGATGGCCTTGTCCATCGTGCTCATCGCGCTGCCGCGGCAGCTGGACAGCTACTTCGAGCAGCAGGACCAGGCGAACCTCAAGGCCCGCACGGAGGCCATGGCCACGCTCGTGGGCAACCAGATCATCATGGTCACGACCCTCGCGGGCAATCCGTTCCCGGTGCTCCAGGAGCAGCCGCTGCGGGCCAGCGACGCGGTCTACCGGGCGCTCGAGCAGACCGGGTTCGTCAAGAACCTGACGCCCAGCGTGGCCCTCGCGGATGTGACCGTGACCATCGCCGGGTCACCCGATGGCACGGAGTCCGTCTACACCCTGGGTGTGCCGCTCGGCCGAAGACGCGGGCAAGCCCGGCCAGACCCGCGAGGACGCTGTCGGCCACGTCGGTGTTCCAGGTACCGGACGTGTACTACACCGAGAACCCGAGCCGCCGCGCCCATCCGGCTCGTGACCGTGACGCTGTCCCGGCCGTTCACGTTCCGGGAGCAGACCGTGACCACCCTCGTCAACGTGATGGTCGGCGCGGCGGTCGCCGCGCTGGGCGCCTCGATCGTCGCGGCCGTGCTCCTCGCACAGTGGCTGACCAGCCCGGTGCGACGCCTGACGCACGCGTCGCGCGCGCTGGCGGAAGGTCGCCTGGATGTCCGCGTGCCGGTGAAGTCGTTCGGATCCCCGGAGCTGGCCGAGCTGGCCGGCTCGTTCAACGACATGGCCGAGCGTCTCCAGGAATCCATCGACATCATCAGCGCCGACCGCGACCGGAGCCGCGAGTTCGTGGCCGACGTGTCGCACGAGCTGCGGACCCCCATCGCCGCCCTGCGCACCTTCAACGAGCTGCTGCGCGAGGGCGCGGCCGACGATCCGGCGACGCGCGACGAGTTCCTGGAGCAATCCCATCGCCAGATCGAACGGCTCGACTGGCTGGCCACCAACCTGCTCGAGATGTCCAAGCTCGACTCCGGGCTGGTCTCCCTCGACCTTCGACCGGACGACCTGCGGGCCGTCGTCGAGAGCGCCGTCCAGCAGGCCGAGCCGGTGGCCGGCCGAAAGGGCATCGACCTCGTGATGCACCTGCCCGAGCGAGGCGATCCGGCAGCCACACGACCCGCCTCGCATCGGCCAGGTGCTCACCAACCTCATCGGCAATGCCATCAAGTTCACGCCTCCCGGGCGGTCGAGTGGACGTGGAGCTGCTCGCGACACGCCGACGGTGCGCGACTCATGGTGACCGACACCGGCGCCGGCATCGCGCCCGACGAGATGCCCCACGTCTTCGACCGGTTCTGGCGAGGCGCCCGGGCGCCGGAGCTGCGAGCGAGCGGCTCCGGCCTCGGCCTGTCCATCGTCAAGTCCATCGTGGACATGCACGAAGGGACCATCAACATCCTGTCCGCGCCGGACCGGGCACGCGCGTGACCGTGGACCTGCCACGAACCATTGCTGTTTCTTCACCCGGCCGGAGTCCCGGTATGAACCGCGGCGCGTGCATCCTCCAGATCGGTCCCCAACCGACCAGGTCGGGTCCCAGCCCGTCGCAGGCGACCGGACCCATGCCATCGACCGGAGAGCAGCACAGCGTGAAGGATCGACCGCAGTTCGAGGCGGACGACACGACGACCTCGTACTCGCCACCTCGGGCGGATCGTCCTCGCTGGGTCGACGCAGGGACCGGGCAGCTGCCACCGGTCCCGGCGAGCCACGTCACCTCCCCGGCGACGCCACAGCACTGGTTCGACCCGGCCGGCGGCGCAGCGCCAGTCGGTCCGCCCGGTCACGCCGCAGGTCCAGTCATCGCCGCCGCCGGCAGGCAGCCTACCTCCCGGCCGTGGCGCCACTGATCGTCGGCGCCGTGCGCGCTCGCGCTCGTGTCGGCGGCGCTCGCATCGGGCGGCACGTTCGGGCTGCTCGCCATGGGCGGCTACCTCGACGGCGGCGACGGATCGCCGGCCAGCCCGGGCGTCAGCACCGTCAAGTTCCCGCCGCCGGTCCAGCAGACCCTGATCATCGAGCAATCGGACATCACCGAGGCTGCGGCAGCGGTCAGCCCCGCGGTCGTGACCATCACCAGAGCGCGACGTCCATCAGTGATCCCCTCGCGGCCAGCACCACCGGGGTCGGCTCCGGGCGTCATCTACGACCAGGCCGGCTGGATCCTCACCAACCGCCACGTCGTGTGCGGCGCGGACGCCCTGATCGTGCGGCTCGCGGACGGTCGCCAGCTTCACGGGCCGGACGTACGGCATCGACACCCTCACGGACCTCGCCATCGTGCATGTCGATGCGCCGGACCCTGCCGGTCGGCCACCATCGGCGACTCGGCCGGCACTCAAGCCGGGTCAGCTGTCGCTGGCCATCGGCAGCTCCCTGGGTACCCTGACGACGAGCGTCACCAGCGGCGTCGTCAGCGCCCTCGGGCGGCGACGTCGTGGTGGACGACGCCTGCGGCACGGGCCAGCAGCGGTCACTGCGCAACCTCATCCAGACCGACGCCGCCATCAATCCCGGCAACTCCGGTGGCGCGCTCGTCAATGCGAGCGGGCGACGTCATCGGCATCAACACCGCCGTCGCCGGCGGCGCGCAGGGCATCGGCTTCGCCATCCCCATCAACATCGCCAAGCCCATCATGCAGCAGGCGATCGACGGCAAGCCGCTGACGCGGCCCTGGATCGGGATCACCTTCATCCCCTTGAATGCGGGGGTGGCGCAGGAGCAGGGCCTGCCGATCGACCATGGCGTGCTGGTGCAGGGCGTCGGCGGACGGCACGCAGCCCGGGCGTCATCCCCGGCAGCCCCGCAGAGGCGGCCGGCGTCCGGGAGGGCGACATCATCACGGCCATCGACGACCAGCGCATCGACTCGGCGCATCCCCTCGACGACATCCTCGCCCAGTATCGACCGGAGGGTCACGACCCACTGGTCGATCTCGGTCCTTCGCGGACGGCACCCCCATCGAGCTGACCCTCGTACCTCGGTACGCGTCCCGCCGAACAGGTCTAGACGCTGTCGACTCGCCGAACCTGATGGTTCAGCGGACTGCGCCGGATCTCCACCTGGGCGAAGTCGAGGTCGGCGTCGATGGGCACGGCGAGCTTGCGCACCCGGACCGTGACCGCCGAGCACGCTCGCCACGGCCAGCACCCGCTCGGCGATGTGCGCCGGCGATCGACTCCAGCAGCCGGAAGCTGCCGAGTCTCGACCGATCGTCCGGCAGATCTCCACGAGTGGCCCGTAATCGATCGTGTCGGCCAGGTCGTCCGAGCGCTCCGGCAGCGCGCAGGTCCGCCTCGACGACCAGGTCCACCTCGAGCATCTGGGGCATCGACCGCTCGTCGTCGCTCGACACCGTGGCGGCCCTTCGAGCCGGATGCCCTGGAGCAGGATGGTGTCGGGACGGTCGGTCATGGATGTGTCTCCTCGTCGGGTGGTCGCCAGCCCCGGACGATGGCGTCGGACATGCGCGCGACCCGGCAGTTGGCCCGGACATCATGCACCCGCACGATATCCGACGCCGCTCGCGATGCCCAGCGCCGTGGTCGCGAGCGTGCCCTCCAGCCGGTCGTCGGCCGGCAGCGTCGAGCACCCGTCCGATGGTCGACTTGCGACTCGCTCCCAGGAGCAGCGGCCGGCCGAGGCCCGCGAGCATGGCCCAGGTCGCGCAGCAGATCCAGGTTCTGCGTCGGCCGTCTTGCCAAAGCCGATGCCCGGGTCCACGATGATCGACCCGCGCGGACAGCCCAGGGCGACGGCCCGGTCGAGTGCGCGCGCAAGGTCTCGGCCACGACCTGGCCGCGACCGGTGCCGCCAGCCCTGGTCCGAGTGGCCGGTCGTGCATCAGGACGTAGGGCACACCGCGCTGCGCCGGCGAGGCCGCGCGATGGCTCCGTCGCCGGTGACGCCACGACGTCGTTGAGCAGGTCGGCGCCGGCGTCCAAGCGCCGCGGATGCGACCTCGCACCTTGCGGGTGTCCACGCTGAGGGGCAGCTCCGGCAGTGCCGCCCGGATGGCCGCGATGACCGGCACGCACCCGCGCGCAGCTCCTCGTCCGTCGGGCACCGGCGCGTGTCCGGGTCGGGTCGACTCGCCGCCGATGTCCAGGAGGTCGGCGCCCTCGGCCACCATCTGTAGCGCCTGGCCGACGGCCGCAGCGATCCGCCCGGGTGGCGAGGCCGTCGCCGCTGAACGAGTCGGGCGTCAGGTTGAGGATGCCCATGACGTACGTGCGGCTGCCCCACTGGAATGACGACCGCCGATCGTCCATCGGCTCCGGTGCACGGCCGAGCGTCACTCAGGGCACGGTCCCCCACGAGCCGGCCTCGGACATGGCCGACGAGATACAGCGAGCCGCAGACCACCAGCGGGCCGCCCAGCGACCACGCCAGGTCGAGGGCCCGGTCGAGCGCGGCGTCGACCGACGTCACCGGCCGGGCCGCGGGGCCCCAGCGCGCAGCCAGGTCGGCGGGTCCATGGCGCGGGTCGTGTCCGGGCACGTCGGTCGTGATGACCGTGCGCATCGCGGAGGCCGGCTCGACGACCGGAGGGCCTCGATCATCGCCGCCACCTCCTTGTCACGCAGGATACCCAGCAGCAGCGTCGCCGGGCCCGGTGACAGGTGCGGCCTGGAGGTCGTCCATGGCGGCGCTGCGAGCGCGGCACGCGCCGGCCACGTTGTGCGCGCCGTCGAGGAGCACGTCCAGACGGCGTCGCTGGCACCGGACCCGCAGGCACGGCCAGGTCGCACCGCCGCTCCGGCCCACGTGCCAGGAGCTCCAGCCGGCCCGGCCAGCGGGTGGCAGCCAGGCCGGCCGGATCGCGGCGCCACGTCGACGTCGGCGATACCAGCCTCCCGCAGTGCCGTCGATGACTCCCAGCGCGACCGCCGCATTGGCGGCCTGATGTCGACCCAGCGAGGCCGAGACGCAGCTCACCCAGGTCGGCATGCCCGGACCGTCATGCCCAGCCGGTCCATGCCCATGACCTCGAGCGGCGGAGTGACCCGCAGCGGGACATCCATCCGCCGAGCGCGACGTCGCGACGACCGCCAACGCATCACCAGTCGGCGCCCGTCACCGCCAGGTCGCCGCGCTTGATGATGGCCGCCTTCTCGCGGGCGATCGCCGTGACGGTGTCACCCAGGTACTCCATGTGGTCGAGCGGCGACGTTGGTGATGGCGGCGACGCCACCGTCCCAGGCATTGGTGGCGTCGAGCCGGCCGCCCATGCCCACCTCGACCACGCAGACGTCGACTCCCGTCCGCGCGAACCACAGCAGCGCCGCGCAGGTCAGCAGCCTCGAACTCGGTGGGTGGTCCGTGGCGTCGCTCGACGACGGTCGCGGCCGCGAGGACCTCGGTGACCAGTGGCGCCGAAGTCGGCCGCGCGCGATGGGTGCAGCCATCGACCAGGATCCGCTCCCGATAGCTCACCAGGTGCGGCTTGGGCGTCTGTCCGACGCGCTGACCGGCCGCCGCGAGCACGGAAGCGACCATGGCCTGGGTGCTGCCCTTGCCATTCGTGCCGCCGATGAGTACCCCGCGAAGGGACGCGCTCCGGGGAACCGAGCGCCGTCAGCAGGGCACGAGTCCGACCAAGGCCGAGGCGGATGCCGAACCGGCCGCGCGACTGGAGCGCCGCGATGGCCGCAGCCTCGACCGGGGTCACCACGGGGTCCGGGTGTGATGCCAGCATCCGCCGGGCCGACCCCGGGCGAGCCACCAGGGCGAGCTCGGGGAGTCAGCGCCCGGTCAGCTCGTCCTCGTAGAACACGCACTGGTTGAAGCGGGACGACAGGCAGATGTCCGTCACGTACCCGCCGTCGAGATGGACACCGCCCCGCAACTGACAGCGCGAGACGGTGGCGTCGTGCCGCATCAGCGCCTTGAGCATGTGGGGCGCCTGGATCGGGATGGGGCCCCGGGGACCGGTCACGAAGAAATGCGGACACACATTCCGACGCAGGTTCGGCAGCCCGAACCGTTCGCGGGCGCCGAGGGCTGCCAACTGGGCCGAGGCAGCCGCCTCGCGGGTGATGGGTGACACGCGCCCGATGGGTCCCTGCGGCGGCCTGGGCGGGGCAGGCCGACCACCGACGGTCCGCGTCTGAGGCTGCGCCGGTTGGCCTGGCCTGCGGTATGAGATCGACAACGTTCCTCCCTCGCGGCCGCATCTCGCGGTCACGAAACGCACAGGGTACCCGGTCGTCGCCGAGCCCACCGTGGTGTTGCGGCGCACCTCTGCCACAATCCCCGCATGCAAGAGGTGGCGCCACGGACCCGGCGCTCCGACCGACCGATGGCACGCGCTGATGTCGGCGGCGCGATCGACGGCCTCCGACGCAGACCCGGTTTCGGGGCCTTGCAGCCAGCGGACGACGGCAACCTATCGCTGGGCCGCCGTGTCGGGGTGCTCGTCGTCCTTGCGGCACTTGGCGGCGCCATCATCCTCGCAGCTGGAGGGGTGCAAGGCGACCACATTGCCGTAGCTCCGGTCGTGACGCCATCACCACAGCCCTCCGTCGCAGTCGTCGCGGACACGTTCCGGCCGGTCGCGCCACTCCCCCTCGGCGTGCCGACCATCCGGACCCCCAAGGTGACCCTGCGTTCCGACCGGACCATCGACCTTCGGGTGAACGTGCCTGAGACCGCGACGTTGCAGGCTGGGCTTGAGATCCACGTCTATCGAGACGACAAGGTGGTGGCAGTCCAACCGGTCACACACACCGGTCGGGTCAAGGTAGTGGATGTGCCGCTCCGCCAGGGCAGCAACCACCTCACCGCCGCGCTGGCCAGCAGTGGCGGCGAGGGCCCGCGGTCAACTGTGGTCACACTCGACCTCGACGCTCGCGCTCCGAAGATGACGCTCAAGTCGCCAAGGTCCGGAAAGACGATGGACGAACCGCGGGTCAGGATCCGGGGTAAGACGGAGGCTGGTCTCACGGTCATCGGCAAGAATTCGACGTCAAAGGCCAAGGTCACCACTGAGTCCGATCCCAAGACCGGGGCATTCCAGTTGGACATGGACCTGGCCAAGGGACGCAACGCCATCACGGTCCATGCCCGCGACGCTGCGGGCAATCGGGGCGCCGCGACGATCATCATCAATCGCGGAAAGGGCCGCATCGAGGTGAACCTGAAGGTCTCGCCCAGGAACATCCCGCTGGCATCGATCCCCCGATCGCTGCGGGCCCAGGTCACCGCCCGGGACCGGATCGGCCAGCCCATCGCCGGTGCCCAGGTGACCTTTTCCATCACGCCTCCGGGCCTGCTGACCACGACCTACCAGGCGACGACCAATCGGGATGGTGTCGCGACCTGGTCAGGCCTCCGGCTCGTCGAGGGCACCACGAAGGGCGACGGACTCCTGACCGCCCTGGTCGAGGTCGCCGGGGCGGAGCCGACTTCCAGGACCGTGACGTTTACGGTCTGGTAGGCCCGGGCCGCGAGCCCTGGCTCCGTATGACCTGGACCGGGACGTCCCGTGCGGGGACATGCGGTGCCTCGATCAGTCCCTGGTCCGACGCGCTTCGGCTCACCTCGATCGTCACCGGCGGCGGAGCGAGTCGGCTATCGGCCAGCCCGGGTTCCGTAGCCTCGTGCGCGCTCCCGGATCCGCTCGCAGCGGGGACGGACAGACCCAGGAACAAGCCCTCGAACGGCCCGACCTGCAGCGGCGACTCCCAGCAGGGTCTGATCTCGTCCCCCTGCAGCGGCACGCGCGTCTGGTCCCGGCTGCAGTAGCCGAGGCGGCCGGCCACGGCCCGGCGAAAGCTGCGACAGCTGCCGCAAGCGACGGGGTGACGGGAACATGCCCAGCACCGGGGCCCATCGGCCTGGATCATGTCGCAGTGGGGACAGCGCCAAGTGTCCACGCCGGTCAGTGTAGCTGCACCTCTGGCCAGCGGCTCAGTCAGCGGCCGAGAGCGATACGATGGTGGACCTCATGGCTGGATCCGCCCGAATGTTCGGTTGATCAGGTGCAGGGCTCGGCCGGATCGGTGACCGTGAGCCTGATGGTCGTACCCTGGTCGACCTCGGCTCCGGGTGCGGGATCCTGGTCCTGGACCAGCCAGCTGCCATCGCTCTCAGGGCTCCCGGGCACGACCTTGCCAACCACCATGCCCGCGTCCTCTATCTGCTCCGGACATGGTCGAGGTCCACGCATCGGTAATTGCCAACCAGCACGGTCGACGGTGCGCTTGTCGGGGTGGGTCGGGGTCGTGGCCCTCGCGACAAGGTGTACGCGACGGTGGTCCCACGTGCCACCGTCGTGCCGGTGCTGGGGTCGGTCCGCAGAACCTTCCCCGCGGGCGTACGGGGAGTCGTATGCCCGAAACCGCCCACCGGGCACCAGACCTGCATCGACCAGGTCCGCAAGCGCACGCTCCTCCGTCTCGCCCCGGACGTCCGGCACCGCGATGGTGTCGGCCTCCTGAGCGACCAGGACGTGCACTGTCGCTCCCTGGCCTGATCCCGCTCACCCGCCAGCGGGATCCTGCTCCAGTATCGTGCCCGGAGGGGCCTCGTCAGTCTGGCGAGCCTCCTCCTCAAGGATGAGGCCGACGCCGTCGGCCAGTTGCCGGGCCACCGCGATCGTCAGGCCCACGAACGCGGGTGCAGCGAACCGGGTCGGCCGCGCGGTGGGGGTCGGGCCAGGGCTTGGGGTCGCCCCGGCCAACGGTGCCCGCGTCGGGGTCGCTCCGCCCGCACCCGACACGATGACGAGGAACAGCAGCACGCCGGCCAGGACCAGCACGAACAACCCGATGAGTGCGGCGATCCAGCCCAGTCGCCCGGCCGTCGACAGCTCCTGGTCCTGGTCCGGCGACTGTCGCGTACATGGCCGAGGGTCGTGGGTGGTGGCGTGCTGGACCGCGACGTAGCTGGACGTGCCGTACGGATCGGCGAGGAACCGTCCCAGGGCGGCCGACAGCTCGGCGGCAGACGGACGCGCCCGTGGATCGGGCTGGAGCGCCCAGCGGACGATCGCGTCGAGGGCCATGGGCACATCCGGACGTACGTCGGCCGGTGACGGGATCCGCCCCGCGAGACGGGCCATGGCGACCTCGGCCGCCGAGCCGCCGCTGTACGCCCGTTGACCGGTGAGCATCTCGTACAGCACCAGGCCCGCTGGAGTAGATGTCGGACGGGAAGCCGACCGGATCGCCGCGGGCCTGCTCCGGACTGAAGTAGTGGACGCTGCCCATGGTCACCCCGGTCATCGTCAGCTGGGCGTCCGTGAACGCCTGGGCGATGCCGAAGTCGGCCACCTTGACCCGGCCGCCGGTGCTCAGCAGCACGTTGCTGGGCTTGATGTCCCGGTGCACGATGCCCCGCGCATGCGCCGCGTCGAGTGCGTCCGCGATCTGCTGGGCGATGCTGGCCGCGACGGTCGGCGGCAGCGGACCTCGCTCCCGGAGGGCGCCCGCAAGGTCGCCGCCGGTCACCAGCTCCATCACGATGTACGGCCCGACAGGGTCCTGGCCGTAGTCGAACACCGCGACCACGTTGGGGTGGTTCAGCTGGGCTGCGGCCTGTGCCTCGCGCTGGAACCGGGCGAGGAAGCTGACGTCGGAGCCGTACTCCCCGCGCAGCACCTTGATGGCCACGTCGCGACCCAGCTTGGTGTCGCGAGCGCGGTAGATGGTGGCCATGCCACCCTGGCCGACCAGCTCCGCGAGGTGGTAGCGGCCACCCAGGACGTGACCCACGTCAGCCATGCGCGGGCTCCATGGTCAGCCCGGCGGGGCGGACATCAACGCAGGTCGACGGTCGCGAGGTAGCGTCGGAACTCGGCGCCGATATCCGGGCGCTCGAGGGCCAGCTCGACCGAGGCCTTGAGCCAGCCCATCGTCGTCCCGGCGTCGTAGCGCGTGCCCTCGAACGCGTACGCGTACACGTCCTGCTCTGCCATGAGCGCCATGATGGCGTCCGTGAGCTGGATCTCGCCGCCTGCGCCGTGGGGCGTCTGCTCCAGCTTCTCGAAGATCTTGGGCGTCAGCACGTATCGGCCGATGATGGCCAGGTCGCTGGGCGACTGTCCCGGTTCGGGCTTCTCGACGAGGCCCCGCAGCTTGTGCAGCCGGGCGTCGCCGTCGACGTGCCGCCGGGCACCGGGTCGACCACGCCGTAGCGGCCGGTGTCCTCCGGGGGTACCTGCATCACCGCGACCACGGAGCTGTGGGTGCGCTGGTAGGCATCGATGAGCTGGCCGATGCACGGGCGCTCCGCGGACACGACGTCGTCCGAGAGGATGACCGCGAACGGCTCGTGGCCCACCAGCTCCTTGGCCATCAGCACCGCGTGGCCCAGGCCCAGCTGCTCCTTCTGGCGGACGTACGCGATCTGGACCATGTCGCCGATCTGGCGGACCCGGCGGAGCATCTCGATGTCACCCTTGGACTCGAGCAGGTGCTCCAGCTCGTAGCTGTGGTCGAAGTGGTCCTCGATCGCCCGCTTCTGGCTGCTGGTGACGATGATCACCTGCTCGATGCCGGCCGCCACCGCCTCCTCGACGGCGTACTGGATGACCGGCTTGTCGACCAGCGGCAGCATCTCCTTGGGCTGTGCCTTGGTGGCGGGCAGGAAACGTGTCCCCCAACCGGCGGCCGGGAACACGGCTTTGCGAACGCGCAATCGAACCTCGTCATGCATCGACCGCGAGCCGCGCGCGATGCGCGCGGCGGGGCCGTTACAGCTGGGCGGGTCCGGCGAGTATACCGGCCCGATCGGCCGCTGGCCACCGGCCGTTCCCACCCAGGCTGCCGATCAGGTGCCGCCGGAGCGGTGTCGCGGGCTTGCACCCGGGCGCTTGCCGGACTTCGCCGGGTGCCCCGGAGAGATGCGACGAGGCGCACCGGCACGTGCCGGACTTTGCCAGTTAGCCTCGACGGGAATCGATCGAGTACTCGCGCCGGCGTCCCTCAGCCCCGCGCTTGCCCCGATGGTAGGGTCGGGCGGTGACATGGGCTACGTGCCGGTCGTTGGACCCTGCGGCCGCTGGTCGGGGCGCTGCTCGCTGGCATGCTGCTGGTCTCGTGTACTGACACGTCCACGCCAGCGCCTCCGTCGCTCGGGTTCCGGCCACCCACCGCCCCGGCCACGCCTCCATCCCGGCGCATGCGGCTCCTGCCACGTTGTCGCCTGCCGGCCCGACGCTTGCACCCGCGGCCACGCTCGCGACTCCGCTTCGGACTCGCCTCTGCCTTCGGCATCGCCGCCGCCGTCCGATGGAGCCGGTCCGGCGCTCGCTCCAGCCCCTGCCGTCCATGGGACCCATCGCGCCCATCGACCCGGCCGGTCCCCGTCCATACCTGTCGAAGGAGGTCGTGGCGTACCTGCCCTACTGGGTCGCCACGTCCACGGACGTGCCCTACGACCCGGCCACCGATCCCTACATCGTCGATGGCCGGCTCACCGACATCGTGCTGTTCAGCATCGGCATCCGGCGCAACGGATCGCTCAAGCTGGACACAGCCGGCGCCGCGTTCGTGCTCGGCCCGCGGGGCTGCGGCGATCATCGACGCGGGCGCACGCCCGCGGCATCCGGGTCCTGGTCTCGTTCACGTCGGGTGGCTACCAGAACAACGCGCGCCTGTTCGGTGACCAGCCGGCGATGGACCGGTTCGTGGCCGAGGCGACCGCGCTGGTCGCGGCACGTGGCCTCGATGGCGCGGACCTGGACATCGAGCTCATCGACGGCGAGTGGTTCGACGCCTACGCGGCGACGGCCGGGCGCCCTGAAGGACCGCGCTCACGGCGCGGGACCCGGCCGGCACGGGTGATGGTCGCCACCAACGGCAATCGTTCCGGTGCACGCATGGCCAAGCGTGCCATCGCAGCCGGGGTCGACCGGGCCTTCCTGATGGGCTACGCATACCGCGGCCCGACCAGCAGCCCCGTGGGCTCCATCGCGCCCCTCGACCGGGCGGACGACGGGCTCGACCTGCGCGACAGCCTCCAGCTCTACCAGGACCGGGAGGTGCCGCTGGACCAGGTCATCATCGGGCTGCCGGCGTACGGCCTGACGTGGGCGACCGTGGGACCGGAGCTGCACGCGGAGCGGGCCCCTGCCGCGCGTCTCCGAGCGCGGCCGCGTCACCCTGTTCCGGGACGTCGGCGCCGGACGTCCCGCCGACGGGCCGGTCGTCGACGAGGATCCCGTCGAAGGGTCGGCGCGCGTGACCTGGTACGACGCGGAGCGCGGCAGCTGGTTCCAGACCTACTACGACACCCCAGCCACACTGCGCGCCAAGTACCTCCTCGCGCTCGAGGCGGGGACCGCGGGCGTCGGCATCTGGACCCTGGGCTATGACGCTGGCCTGCCCGGATACCCGGCGCTGGTGGGTGAGGTATTCGGGCAGCCGGTCGTCGGAACGGTCGACGATGACCCGGACCTCCCGCGGGTCGCGCGAGGTGCTCCTATCCGCCGCGACCTTCGACGGGCTCGGCGCCGACGACGGCATCCGGGTGTCGAACGACGGCGTCACGTGGTCGCCCTGGATGGACCCGGCGCTGCTCGATCCGGCCCGAGATGGGCCGCTCGACTGGACCCTCGGCGTCGGGCCGGACGGACCGCGCACCGTCGCACGTCCAGTCCCGGGATGTCGACGGGCTCCTGTCCACCCCGGTCACCGCAACGTTCGTGATCGACCGGGCGCCACCGGTCATCGAGGGCTTCTCGCTGCGGCCGGCGCCGCTGCCCGGGCTGGATCGCCCTGTTCCTGGCCACCGACGCGGGTGGCATCGCGACCATCGAGATCCGCTGGCGTGTCGGCGATGGCCGCTGGACCGACGTGGCGGCGCTCGATTCCCTCGCGGCCGGCTCGGTCACGGCACCGGGCCGATGCCCTGGTGCGCGCCGAGCTCCGGGTGACCGACCGTGCCGGTCACACCACCACCGCGGCGACCGAGGCGGCCGGCTGGACGCGGCCGTGAGCGGACGCCCAGCGGGCGCGTCCGAGCCTCGAGTCTCAGGGTGAGGCGCGTCCGAGTCCGGCATCACCTCGTGGCGGGCGTCCCGCAGCACGCGCGACGTGAACGGGATGCGGATGACACCGGAACGTCTCCACCGACGCCAGGAAGCCCAGGAACAGCAGGACGACCCCCACGAGCTTGCCCAGCTCGAACAGCTCCGTCGAGCCGAACCGGTTGAGGCTGTCGGTGATGGTCGGCACGAGCGCCCCGAGCGCGATGAGCATCGTGGCCGGGCACCCGGCTGTTGAGCTGGCCCGCGAACAAGCGCCCGAACCGCGCCCGGCAACGAGACCACGAAGTTCACGCTGATGGCGACCGGCGACAGGATGAGGTTGAACAGGAACTGCTCGCCCGGCTGGTCGGGGTCGAGCGAGTACTCCAGCACCCGTCGCTTGGGCATGAACACCCACGCCGAGAACAGGCGCCCCGAAGATCAGCGCGAAGGCCCCCGTGATATTCATGAACGGCGTCAGCAGCCGGAGCTGGCCGGGCAGGATGGCACCGGTTGGTGCGCCGGTCGCCGGATCGATCGCGTAGCCCGGGGCAGGCAGTGGTCGTGCCCACCATGAGCACGATGGACAAGACCGTGGCGCCCACGACGCCGAGCGCCGCCAGCCTCGGCCAGCGCCAGTCCTGGAAGTAGGTAGCCACCGCGACCGAGAAGGCCAGCCCGCCGGCGATGACGAAGTACACCAGGGGCATGATGCCCGACGTCCGGGATACTCCGCGGGGAAGCGGCGCGGTGTCAGGAACGTGAACAGGCCCGCCAGGAACAGGCACAACGCGAAGCCATACCCAAAGCGGGTGCGGCCCAGCAGGAAGGCATTGCCCAGACCCAGCCAGCCGGCCGTCCAGACCGCGCCCGTCAGGTACCAGACCCGATAGATGGTCTCGTTCCAGCCGATGCGGCCGCCATCGCCTCACACGCCGAGCCGACCGCGAAGAATGCCATCCCCAGGCACCACACCGCCTGATATGGCGTGGCGGCGGTCGCGCCACTGGTCCAGCAGCGCCACGGAGAAGATGGTTGCCAGCAGAGCCGTCAGTGCCGGGACGGCGACGGACGAGGTCCATCAATCGCGCCCGAGCGACCCGCGGCCCATGCGGAACGCTCTGCGATCCCGGACGTCAGGCGGGCAGGAACTCGTGCGCAGCATGGTGGCGTCCGTCGCAGACGCCCCATGCAGGGGGCTCGATGGGCAAGGCCACCGGGCGCATCAGCTCCCGGACCTCGGACAGGCGGCACAGGTAGTAGCCTCGTTTCCGTGCCCACTCGCGGAAGTGCTCCGGGTCCGCGTGGAACTGGTAGGGGCCCAGGGTTGAGCGGCGCCCGCTCTGCCCAGGAGGGCGGCGCCTCCCGCGACACAGAGTCCATGATGGAGACCCGAAACGGCATGCCGCTGATCGGCTCGTCACAACCAGCGCAACGCCGCGCGTCGTTCTCGTCGAACACGGTGGGGATGCGGATGCCCATGATCTGCCCACCGCGAAAGCTGGTCGCTGTCACGCGCCGATCGTAGCAGGCACGACGGTGGCCAGCTCGGATGGCGCTTGCGGCGCGTGCCAGCACGCGACGTCCACCAGGACCACATCCGGTCGGGGTCGGGGGGCACGCGCGAGCCGCATCGCAGCCCGGCGCGACCCGAAGGCGACGACCCGCCCCGGTGTCATTGGGTGCACGATAGCGGTCCGCAGGAGGGACTGACGATGCGTGTGTTGGTGACTGGTGCCAATGGCAAGTTGGGACGGGGCGTCGTGGACGACCTGCTCGTGCACGGTCTCGATGTCGTGGCGACCGATGCGGTCGGGCCTCCCGGCCACCTCAGCGATCTTGGTGTGCCGCTGCTCCACGCCGACCTGACCGACCTGGGCCAGGCCATGGATGTGATCGCCGGGGTGGACTCGGTCGATCCATCTCGCCAACATCCCGGCGCCCGGCATGGAGGCGCCCGCCGCGACGTTCACGCGCAATGCGACGATGAACTTCCACGTGTTCCACGCTGCCACCCTGCTGGGTGTCGGGCGCGTGGTCTGGGCATCCAGCGAGACGACCCTCGGTCTGCCGTTCGAGACGTCTCCCAGGTATGTGCCGATCGATGAGGCCCACTACCCGTTCCCGACGACGACCTACGCCCTGTCCAAGGTGGTTACCGAGACGCTCGCGGAACAGATGGCTGCGTGGTCCGGGATCCCGTTCGTGGCGCTTCGCTTCTCGAACATCATGGCCACCACCGACTACGCCCGATTCCCGTCGTTCCAGGCGGATGCCCGGCTCCGCAAGTGGAACCTGTGGAGCTACATCGACCTGCGGGACGCGGCCGCCGCCTGCCGGCTTGCCCTGACGGCCCCCGTCACGGATGCACGGAGCTACATCATCGCGAATGCCGACACGGTCATGGAGCGACCTACCGCGGAGCTCCTGGCTGAGGTGTTCCCGGGCGTGACCGTACTTGGGCGATATCTCGGGAAATCGAAGCCTGTTCTCATCCGACGCCGCCAAACGCGACCTCGGCTGGGAGCCGCATCATTCCTGGCGCGAGGTCGTTGGGTCGGGTACATGAGGTCTGACAGGATGTACCAGCCCGCCCATGACCGGTTCCGGGTCGACGACGCGGTCTCGTACCTGGCTCAGCTAGCCGCACTCGTGCCGGCCACGCTCGTGACGCTGTCGAGCAAGGGTTTGCTCGCCTCGACCCTGCCGATGGTCTTCCACCCAGCCGACGGTCGGGCGGGCGTGCTGCGCGGACATCTGGCGCGCGGCAATCCCCAGTGGCGCGACATCGCGGGCGGACATCGACGCGCTGGTCATCTTCGACGGACCTGACAGCTACATCACTCCCGGGTTCTACGAGACCAAGCGCCTGACGGGCAAGGACGTGCCCACCTGGAACTACACCACGGTCCAGGTGCGTGGCCCGCTGACCCTCCACCCGGAGTCAGACTGGCTGCTGGCACACCTGCGGGTGCTCGTCGACCGGCAGGAGGCGAGCCGACCCGAGCCTTGGTCGGTCGATGACCCACCCGCAGGCTACATCGAGACACAGGCCAAGGCCATCGTTGGTCTCGAGATGGCCATCACCAGCATCGAGGCCAAGCGCAAGCTCAGCCAGAACCGCATCGCCGCCGATTTCCAAGGCGTCGTTGCGGGCCTGGCCGAGGGCACGCCCCGCGAGCAGGCGGTCGCCGCCGAGATGCGCCGGGAGGCACCCCGGGACTGACCGGCTTGGTGCCGGGAAGGTGACGGTCGCCCGTCGGCGCGGCCCAAGGCCGCAGCGTACGCCCCAGGTCCCGCCTGGTCGACGCCGGGCTGCCGCAGCATCGTCATCGTGTCGACGAGCCGCACGCTGGATCACTTCGCGGCACAGCCACGATGCGTGGCTGGTACCCCCAACCGGATTCGAACCGGTGATCTCCACCTTGAAAGGGTGGCGTCCTAGGCCTCTAGACGATGGGGGCCCGCAGCCCGGGAGTGTACCGCCGGGCGGCCGACGGTCGCGCAACACGGCTCATTAGGCCGATCGGGTTCGCCAGAAAGCCGAAGATGACAGCCCCAGCGAACGATGCCGCCGCGCCAAGCGCGAAACACCCGCCGATGAAGGCACCGACCAATGCCCGGATGCCACGCCCATCCTGTCCCGCCCCGATCGCGCCGATGGCGAGACCGATCGAGATGACCACCGACGTGACCCCCAGCACCATCAGGCCTGCGACCGTGAACGCGATGGACTGGCCGGTGCGGTCCATCACCAGGCCGTAGAACACGACCGCGGCGGATCCCAGGAGGGCAACGAGCAGGATGAGACGGACGATCACGCCGTGGCCAGGACGATGCCACCGACAGTCGCAGTCCGCCCGCCCGCAGCCGACCGCCTGTCGGCATCCGCGCCTGCATCAGCCTGCGGGATGCCTGGCTACCTTGCTCGTTGCGGCCCCGGCCGTGTCGACCGCGACAGCCCCTGCAGCACCCATGCCAAGGTGATACACGGCCACCTTCCAGGTCAGCCGCGGTCGACGCATGCCCGCAGCGACCGATGCCCCAAGCTCACCGAACGCGCCAGTGAGTACCTCGGTCGCCTCATCCTGGGTGTCCCATCGCCACCAGCAGTGCAGGACCCGGATCCGGAAGCCCTGACCCAGGAACGGGCCCCCTCGGACGACTCCAGTCGACCAACCGTGCGGCTCGCTCGTCGTCGCCCACGAGACCCGTCACCTCATCTCGCCCGTAGTCGTGGACGATAAGCAGCCGGCCGTCCGGCCGCAGCACCCGTCGCACCTGGGTCAGCTGCTCATCCCACTCGGGTGATCCTGGCCGGAACGCCGTCCACGCCGAGATGATCACGTCCGCTCGGGCATCGGGCAAGGTCGCTATCGAGCCCGGAGACGCATCGGGGAGCGCCCGGATCCAGGCCCCGAAACCCAGCAACTGGCCCACGAGGTCACCATCACCGGGCTCCATCAGCGCGACATCCCGGTCGGATACCGGGCCGAGTGCCTCCAGTGCAGCGGGGATCCGACCCTCGACATCGATGGCGCGCAGCAACCTCGACCGGAGATCGGGTTCTTGCAGCCGGATCGATGGGTCCGCCACGGGCCGCGAGTATAAGCCGCCCGAGGTCCTCATCCTGCGCGGGATGCCCCGATCCCGGCATCCAGGTTGTCGAAACCCACGACGATCCCCGTCCGCGGTGGCAGGATGATCTCCAGCAACTGTCCCTGGCCGCTGACCGATCCCGCGACGACTTCACCCAGCTCGATGACCCGTGCGTCCTGCGGCGGGACCCGCCCCCTCGGGCAGTTCCAGGTGCGCCCTGGCCTCTTCGTCGCCAGCGTTCGTGGCCACGACGAAGGACCGTTCATCCGCTTGGCGAAGGATGGCCAGCTGGTCCCCGAACGCCGACAGGACACGCAGTCCCCCGTCCCGCAGCGCCCGGTGGCGTTTCCGCAGCCCGATGACATCCCGCACGTACGCCCGCAAGCCGCTGTCCCATCGTGTTCGGTCCCACGGGAACGCCCCACGGTTGAGCGGATCCTGCTCTCCCTCCATACCCACTTCGTCCCCGTAGTAGATGCATGGCGCACCGGGGAGCGTCATCTGGAGCAGGGTCGCGAGGCGCATTGCGGCCACGTCCCCGCCACACACGGTGCGTGCACGAGGTGCGTCATGGCTGCCCAGCAGGTTGAGCATGACCGACGTCACCGCGTCGTCGTAGAGACCCATCAGGCGCTCGAGCTCGGTCGCGAATGACGACGCGTCACGCTCGATCAGGAACCGCCGATACTGGTCGTGCTGGTCGGCCACCCTCCGATCGAGGTTGCGACCTGCGGCATAGCCCAGGGTTGCCTCCGCCAGGGGGTAGTTCATCAGGGCGTCGAACTGCTGGCCCGTCAGCCACTCAGGCTTGGGCTGCCAGATCTCGGCCACCAGGTAGGCATCCGGGCGGACGGACCTGCAGCGTGCCCGGAACTCCGCCCAGAACTCACCCGAGACCTCCTCCGCGACATCCAACCGCCAGCCATCGATGCCAAAACGCAACCAGTGCTCCGCGACATCGAGCAGGAACGCCCGGGTCTCGGGGTTCTCGACGTTGAACTTGGGCAGTGCCGGCAGCCCCCACCAGCCCTCGAACCCCAGTACCCGCCGCGACGCCTCACCAGCACCCATCCCGGTGCCTGCGAGCCAGCGGATCTCATCTTCCTGTTCCCGTCCGGGATAGACCACGAGGGGCCGACCGGCGGCGAGTCGCTCCTCGTCCAGGTGGAACCACGGCCGAAAGGGTGATGCGGCTCCCGCCTCCGCCACGTGGTGGAACCGCCAGAACCCGCGGCCACAATGGTTGAACACGCCGTCCAGCACGACCCGCATGTCCCGCGCGTGTGCCTGGCCCAGCAGCTCCTGCAGCGCGTCGTTGCCACCCAGCAGCGGATCGACGGAGTAGTAGTCGTCGGTGTGGTATCGGTGGTTGGAGGCAGAGGCGAAGATCGGCGTCAGGTACAACGCAGTGATGCCCAGGTCGGCCAGCTCGTCGAGATGCTCCGCGACGCCCATGAGGTCGCCGCCCTTGTAGCCGTGCACGGAGGGCGCGGCATCCCATGGTTCCATCGGGCCCGGCTTGGGCACCCGCTCACTGGCCGCGAACCGGTCCGGGAAGATCTGATAGAAGATCGCGTCGCGTGCCCATGCGGGCGTGTCGACCTGCATCAGTCGCGTCCGTCCACGTCACGCCACCAGGTCACCGTGTCCTCCATCGGTTGCTCCTTCCATGGGCCCTGATCGGCTGCCAGGGTCCCGTCGGGCGATCTAGCGGAGCCAACATACCGATCTCGCGAGCGGCCGTTCGGGGCCGCAGCGGTCAGCCTCCCGACACCCGTAGTACGATCGGCCCGATGCTGCAGCAGTTGCGTGTGATGCCCAACGGCGTCCGCCTGTTCCTTGTCTACGGCGGAGCCATCCTGGCCTTGCTCGGGCTGACCTTGCCCCTCGTCGTCGACCAGGCGATCGAAGCACCCGTGTCACCTCTCGGCATCGTGTACATGCTGCTGCTGGCGTACTGCATCTTCACCATCACGCTGGTACTGCAGCGTAAGCAGGCCGCATATCCGCTAGCGCTCGGCCTGGCGACCCTCAGTGTCCCCCTGATCCCCATCGCGTTCCTGTCGCCAGCCGGGCTAGCCGGTGCGCTCATCGCCCTGGCCCTGGCGACGACGCTGATCTGGACCCTGCGCCAGACGTTCTACCAAGGGTTGGTTCATCGAACCGTGACCCTGGCCCATCCCCAAGGAGACCATGTGAGTAAGCGATCCCGGACGTTCCAGCCGCCCACGAGCACGAGCGGCAAGCCCGCTGGCTCCACAGGGGAGTCGTCGACCCCAGCCCAGGATGAGCTGGGCGCTCCTCTCCCAGCGGCCACCGTGGCAACGACGTCCGCGACCAGTCCGACGAGCGCCACGTCGCGCTCTGCCGCACGTCGCCGGGCCGCCAACAGCACGCGGGTGAGCGCACCACCCTCGTTCTTCGAGCGCTACCGGGCCGTCATCGTGGGCGTCATCGCGGTGGTCCTGGTGGGAGGCATCATCGCGGTGGTTGCCGGCCAGAACGCAACGACCGCCAATGCCTACCAGTGCGAGACGCTGCTGACACCAGGCCCGACCGACCCGATACCGACCTCGCGGCCGGCGACCCCGGTGCCGTCGGTCGGGGCCGGCGAAAGTGCCGCACCGGATTCCAGCCCAGCGGCGGCCGCCACGCCTCAGCCGCAGCCAACTCAGCGACTCGGCTTCACGACCGAGGACCTCGGGCGCAACCACGTGGCCGAGACGACCAAGGTGACCTACGGCTACTGCCCGCCCGCGAGCGGCAAGCACTACAACCTTGGCCAGCCGCGAGCACCCCTGGCACGCCAGTTCTATCCACCCTCGACCAAGCTCGGACCAGGTAACTGGGTCCATAACCTGGAGCATGGCTATGTCGTCCTGCTGTACCGGGGCGAGCAGACGCCGGAGATCCTGCAGCAGTTGCAGGACATCATGGCTGAAGCGACCCCCAGCGCCCAGACGGCCGCGAACTGTGGATACAGCAAGGTCATCGCCGTCCGGTTCGACGACATGGACCCGAACGTGAACTTCGCGGCCCTCGCCTGGGACCGCGCGCTGCTGCTCAAGGATTTCGACAAGCAGCAGTTGCTGACGTTCGCCAACCAGTCGCAGGACGGTCCACAGCTGGATCCTGCCGAAATGAGCCTCTGCTAGCACCAGTGGGGGTGGTCGTCCAGCCGCGCTGGGTCTGCCTGGACGTGGGCGAGACGCTCATCGACGAGACCCGCATCTGGAGTACGTGGGCAGATGTGCTGGGCATCCCGCAGCTGACCTTCCTGGCAGCCTTCGGTGCCGTCAGTGGCTCGCGGCAGGGCAGCATCAGGACGTGTTCGCAGTCCTGGGCGTCACCGGCTGGCAAGCCCTGCTACCGGAGGTCGAGCGACGCTATGGCGGTTTCCAGGCTGTCGACCTGTACCCCGACGCGATCCCCGCAATCGGGCAGTTGCGCGACCCGTGGGCTTCGGGTCGCCGTCATCGCCAATCAGCCTGCCGGAGCGTGCGGCCGAGTTGCGAGCACTTGGCGTGGATCCCGAGTTGATGGCCATGAGCGAGGAGATGGGCGTCGCCAAGCCCGACCCAGCCTTCTTCGCATCGGTCACTGGAGCTGATGGGTGATCCGGACCCGTCGCACGGTCGCATACGTGGGAGACCGTCCGGACAACGACGTGCGGCCGTCGGCCGCGGCGGGCATGCGTGCGGTCTGGCTCAGGCGTGGACCGTGGGGCATCATCTCGCGCGCTGCTCCAGAGGCCATCCTGGTCGTCGACTCGTTGTCGGAGCTCGTCGACCGGGTCGAGGCCGTGTGGCGACGACAGTGCTCGCGCGTGAGGACCCAGGCACCCGGCCTGCGCTCGCGTAGGCTATGACTCTGCCATGCCCCAGCCATCGCCGATCACGTCGGCTTCCCGGTCCGTGCCATCAGTCCGTGCGACAGTCCGCGAGACCATTGCAGGCTGCCTGGGCTGCTGCCGTGGCCAAGGGCACGTTGCCGGCGGTGCCGACCGAGTCCGAGACACCCGCGGTGGAGGTGATCACACAGCTCCGACCCGGCGCACGGTGACATCGCGAGCAGTCTCGCGCTCAAGCTGGCACGGCCCCTTCGACGATCGCCGATGGTCATCGCCGAGGCGATCGCCGCCGAGCTCCGCGTCTGATGATCGGTGCCACGAGCCCGATGTCCGAGGTCGTGGTCGCGGCACCCGGATTCCTCAACATGCGGCTCGCGCGCGGGTTCCTGGAGCGGACCCTCGACGCGGCACGGGCGGCGGCGGACGGCTACGGCCGAGGTCCACCCAGGGACGCCCCGCCACATGAACGTGGAGTTCGTTTCCGCCAATCCCGACCGGTCCCCTGACGGTCGGCAACGCCCGCGGTGCCTTCGTGGGTGACCTGCTGTGCCGAGTGCTGGAGGCAGCCGGCGACACCGTCACGCGTGAGTACTACTTCAACGACTCGGGCGGCAGGTGCGGGTCCTGGGCGCCTCCGTCGCCGCACGGCGGGTCGGCGACGAGCTGCCCGAGGAGGCGTACCGGGGCGCGTACGTCGACGCCCTGGCCGCCGAACTGCCCGATGACGATCTGGACGGCTGCGACGGCCCCTGGCGCTGACCGTGATGCGGTCGTCGGTGCCTGGGCATCGGAGCGTATCCGGGCGGGCATCGAAGCCAGCCTGGCGCACCTCGGCGTCCGGTTCGACGTCTGGACGAGCGAGGCGTCGCTGCACGCCGAGGGCTGGGTGGAGCGGGCGGTGGAGCGGCTGCGAGCCGGCGGCCACGTGTTCGAGCAGGACGGCGCGACGTGGTTCCGCTCGACCGACCTTCGGTGACGACAAGGATCGGGTCATCTATCGCACGACCGGTGAGCCAACCTACTTCGCCGCCGACATCGGCTACGTGACCGAGAAGTTCAGCCGCGGCTTCGACAAGCTCATCTACATCTGGGGCGCCGACCATCACGGCACCGTGGCGCGGGTCCGCAATGCCGCGGCCAGGCCATGGGCTTCGACATGGACGCCGTGGAGATGCTCCTCGTCGCCTGGGTCCGCTTCGTGCGGGATGGCCAGGAGATCTCGATGAGCAAGCGCGCGGGTGAGTTCATCACCCTCGACGAGCTGCTGGCCGAGGTCGGCGTGGACGCTGCCCGCTGGTCGTTCGCGGCCCGCGCACCAAGCTCGCCCATCGACTTCGACATCGAGCTGGCTCGCAAGCAGTCGGCGGACAACCCGGTCTACTACGTCCAGTACGCCCATGCCCGGATCTGCTCCATCCTGCGCAAGGCGGCCGAGGCTGGTATCGCGCCTGCCGCGTCCCTGGCTGGACGCGCTCGCCGACGACGAGGTCGCCGCCGGTCTGGCGCGTGAGGTGCTGCGACTGCCGGAGGTCGTCGCAGGATGCCGCGGCCGCCGAGGAGACGCATGCGGTGACCGCATACGCCACCGGGCTCGCGACGACATTCCATGCGTTCTATCGCGACCGTCGTGTGGTCGACGCCGTCGGACCCGGTCACGTCGGCGCATCGGCTCGCGCTCGTCGACACGGCCCGGCTGGCGCTGCGCAACACGCTCGGCCTGCTGGGCATCTCGACACCCGAGCAGATGTGAGGGGACCGGCGTCGCCGCCAGGCCTCATCCTCATCGCGTCCGACCAGCGGCCCGCGGCCGCCCACGCTCAGTCGCCGACGGCCAGCGCCGCCTCGACCTGCTGCAGGACGTGTCGTCGTCGCTGGCCACCAGCACCAGCACCGGCGCATCCAGGCCCCCGGTGATGTCGGCACCAGGCAGCACCGCGTGAGCGCCGTCAAGTCCTGAGACGCCGAGTCGACGGCGGCCCTGAACTCGTCGGCATCCGAGCCGCTGTCCCACGCCGTCTGCCACACCACCGCCCAGGACCGTCGGGACCCTCGAGGCTGACCAGGCGGTCGCCTCCCCAGCCATCGGCCGCGGAGTCGCTCCCAGCACCCGCAGCAGCACGCTGATGTCCAGCTCGCCCATGGTCTGGACTGTAGCTTCGATCGCCAGCCCACCGCCAAGAGCGGCCGCGACGTCAGGCATGCTCCACCTTGACGGGCGCGTCGGAGGGATAGCGCTCGGGATGGAGGATCTGCTCCGTGGATGCGGGCAGTCGGTCCCACGCCTCATCGACGCTATCCCAGCCGCCCTGGCCCAGGAGCGTGCTCACGAACACCTGTCCGTCGAGATACGGGAACTCGAGCTGACGACGCAGGATGGCGGGCATGCCGTCGAGCAGCGCCTGTCGCGCGGGCGTCAGCGACGACTCGATGGCGGCATAGTCCTCCGGCTCCAGGTTCTGGGCCGCCCACTGGAGCATCAGGTTCGTGGCGTCGCCCTCGATGAGCGCCAGGCGGGCGAGCGCGCGGTCGCCCTGTGATGGGCTGCACGTCGGTGACCTTCTGCAGGTCCCAGTACTGGTCCTGCAGCGCGTGGTCGTACTCATGCGCGACGAACAGGCGGTCATCCGGGCCGAAGTCGCCGTTCCGCCTGATGACGGTCATGCAGTCGGTCTTCGGGTCGTAGAACGCCGCGACCTGGCTCTCGTACAGGTCGAGCATCAGCTGCCGCAGGTCGGCATCCGCGGGCAGCAGGCCGAGCCGCTTCAGCAGCGTCTCCTCCGCCGCGACACGTGAGGCCGGGTTCTCCTCGTCGAATGACTTCTGCCACCTGCCGTCGGAACTGCCTCTGGGTGATCTCCCGATACGGCACGGCCTGCTTCGGTTCGAGCTCCCGGAGAGGCGGCACCTGGGCGCACGACCTCGTCGATGGCTGCCTGGATACCCGGGTCGATGCCGCCGTCGTCGTGGTCGGGGCTGTTCGGCGGTCGGTTCGTCGGTGGGCTCGCTGGTGGGCTCGTCGGTCGCGTCTGGCTCGCGTGACACGTAGTAGTCGACGGTGGTGCCTGGAGCGACCTCGGAGCCGGCCTCCGGATCGTGCGGATGACCTGACCGACCTGCACGTCGTCATTGTTCCGGGCATGTCTGGTGCCGGGCTCGAGACCGATCGTCGAGGAGTGCGTTGACAGCATCCTCGGGAGTGAAGCCGCGCAGGTCCGGCACCGTGACCAGCCCGACGGAGGTCGGCGGTGGGCTCGGAGGGTCGGCTCGGACGTCGGCTCCGCGCCGAGAGACACCCGGAGATCGATGACCGTGTCGGGCGTCGACCTCGGTGCCCGCGTCCGGGATCGGTCCGGATGACCTGTCCCGCTTCGGGACGTTGGCGTTGAACCGATCCTGGCGGTTACCGGGCTGGAGGCCGACGTCGAGGAGCGCGTTGACAGCATCCTCAGGCGTCGAACCGCGGAGGTTCGGGACGATGACCAGCTGCCGGCGTCGGCTGTGCCGTGGGCTCGATGGTTGGCTCCACTCCAAGCGAGACGACGTAGCCTGATCGCGCTGCCAGGTTCCACCTCGGTGCCCGACGCGGGTCGGTGCCGATGACGAGGTCGGCCGCGATCTCGGTGTCGAATGCGTCGGAGCGCGTGCCGGCCTGCAGTCCGACCTCGAGTAACGCGTTGATGGCATCCGGTTCGGCGAAGCCGCGGAGCGTCCGGCACGACGACGGCCGCGGGCGTCGGCTCCGGGGTGGGCCCGGTGTCGGGGTAGGCTCGGCGCCCAGGACACGCCGGAGTCGACCGCGGACCCCGGCTCGACCTCGGTGCCCGCTTCGGGGACGGTGCGGATGACCAGGCCCGCCGCAACGTGGCTGTTGAAGCTTGTCCGTCCGCTCGCCGGGCTGCAGGCCGACGTCGATGAGGGCGTTGACCGCATCTTCGGGCGTGAAGCCGCGCAGGTCGGGGACCACGACCGGGGCGGCAGTGGGCTCGGGCGTCGGCTCGAGGGTGGGCTCAGGTCCGCGCGAGACCGTGTAGTCCACGGACGTGCTGCGCTCGACCTCGGTGCCAGCGACCGGGTCGGTACCGATGACCAGTCCGCTCGCCGATGACGCCATCGAAGGCCTCGCGTGCGGTTGCCGGGCTGGAGGTCGGCGTCGAGCAGGGTGTTGATGGCATCCGGCTCGGCAACACCCCGGATGTCGGGCACGGCGACGGGGGCGGGGGTCGGCTCGGGCGTTGGGGTCGGCTCGAGCGCCGAGCGACACGAAGTAGTCGATCACGGTACCAGCGCCGGACCTCGGTGCCCGCGGCGGGGTCGGTGCCGATCGACCAGACCGGCGTCCATCTGCGCTGTCGAACGTGTCTGTCCGCTCGCCCGGCTGAAGGTCGACCTCGATGAGTGCATTCACGGCATCCTCGGGGGCGAACCCGCGCAGGTCTGGGACCGTGACCGGAGACGGTGTCGGCTCCGGAGTAGGTTCGGCGCTGGGCTCGGCACCCAGGGAGACCACGTAGTCGATGGCTCTGCCACGGTCGGCTTCGGTACCTGCGGCAGGGTCAGTCCCGATGACCAGACCCGCGACGACCGTGCTGTCGAACGCCTCCGACCGGCTCCCGACCCGAAGGTCGACGTCCAGCAGCGTGTTGATGGCGTCGGGCTCGGCGAAGCCGCGGACATCCGGCACGGCCACAGTGGGCGAGGTCGGTTCGGCGGTCGGCTCCTGCGTCGGGGTGGGTCCGGTGCGAGACCGTGTAGTCGACGAGGGTGCCGCGCTCGACCTCGGCACCCGCGGCCGGGTCGGTGCTGACGACGGCCACCCGCGGGGATGTCGTCATCGAAGGCCTCGGTCCGCTCCCGGGCCGCAGGTCCGCATCGATCAGCTGGTTGACCGCATCGGCCTCCGCGACACCGGTCAGATCCGGCACAGCGACGGTGGGCGAGGTCGGTTCGGCGGTCGGCTCCTGCGTCGGGGTCGGGTCCGCACCGAGACTACGTAATCGACCAAGGTGCCACGCACGATCTCGACGCCAGCGGCCGGGTCGGTGCTGACGAGGCCACCCGCCGGGATGCCGTCATCGAATACCTCGCTGCGCGTCCCAGGCCGCAGGTCCGCATCGATCAGCTGGTTGACGGCATCGGCTTCCGCGACGCCGGTCAGATCCGGCACCACCACCGTGGGCGAGGTCGGTTCGGCGGTAGGTTCCTGGGAAGGGGTGACGTTGGGCCCACGAGAGACCACGTAGTCGACGCTCGAGTCGCGCTCGACCGATTCGCCGGCGGCCGGGTTCGTGCCAACGACGCTGCCCTCCGCTACATCCGCGTCGAATGCATCGCTCCGTGCACCGGGCCGAAGACCTTGGTCGATCATCAGATTGATGGCATCCGCTTCCGCCTTGCCCCGAAGATCGGGGACCAGGACGGTCGGCGCAGGCTTGGCGACGACCAGGAAGATCTGGTCGCCCGGCAGGACCGAACTGCCCGGCGGCGGTGCCTGCGACAGCACCGTGCCGTCGGGCTTGCTGCTGCGTCTCGTCGAATCGGACGTCAAGCACCAGGCCCCCAGCCTCGGCCAGGGACTCGGCTTCCTCCATCGACCTGCCCGTGAAGGTCGGTGCCTTGAAGGGCGTCGGAGCCGGCGTCGAGTCGTCGGCCGGCGTGGCGGTTGGTTCCTCCGTCGCCTCCGGTGCTGGTGTCACCGTGACGATGGACGAAGGCGATGGGCCAGCGACTGCCGTGGTGCCCCCTGGCCGGAACAGGAGGATCCAGGCACCCAGGGCGACCATGATGGCCAGACCGATGACGGTACCCGACGATGGCCGCGGGGGCCGTCTTCTTGCCCTTGGGTGGCTCATCCGGCAGGCGCGGCCGCCCGCCGGCGACCCCACGGGCCATGCCCTCGGTCCCGGGAGGCGGGGCGACGGCACCTGCGGCCAGGAATGGGGCGGTCGTCGTCGGATCAGGGTCCCAGGGCTGTGGCGCACCGAATGCACCCGTGTTCGGCACTGACGCCGACGTGGGCGCCATCCAGGGCGCCGGCTCAGACCATGGACCAGGGGCAGGCGAAGTCGGTGCCGCGGATGGATCCCAGGGCTGGGTCGCGTCGCTGGGCAGTCCGGGCGCACCGGTACCAGGCTCCGCGGGGCTCCAGAGAGGCGTGGACGACGGGTCGTGGGGGGTGTTGGGTTCGCTCATCGCGGGCGCATCGTACCCGGCCTTCTCGTGTTTGCCGATGCTTTCGACGCAGCCGATTCGGGCGTTCTGGGGCGACATAAGCGTTTCTTCACCTTCTCCACTGCTGGTGCCTTCACGCCGCCGTCGATACCTTGCTGGAGCGGAACCGAGAGCCATTCCCGGTTCCCTCTCCCTCCCTCGGAACGAGGGGCGCCGATTGGGCAGGCGCCCCTCGTTCCATGTCCGGCAGTCACGGCGGCCGCACGGCGTCGGCGCTCGCATGTGGCACCATCCAGCGATGGAGATCACCTGGCTCGGGGACACATGCGTCCGTCTCAAGGGTCGCGAAGGCGTCGTCGTCGCGGACGCATACCGGTCCGTGGCGGGACCCACGGGACGCGGCCTGACCGCCGACATCTGCACCTACAGCCACGCTGACGGCGCGAGCATCGCGACCAAGGCCGCATGGCGCCCGGGCACGCTGAGCACGACGGTCCTGGGTGTCGATCCGACCGACCAGCCTGGAGAACGCGTTCACGATCGATTCGCCCGGCGAGTACGAGGTGCACGAGGTGCTGGTGACCGGCGTGCGCACCTTCCGCGACGACGCCAAGGGCAACGAGCGCGGGCTCGAACACCTCGTTCGTGTATCGAGCTCGATGGCCTGTACGCCATCCACCTGGGCGACATCGGCCACGTGCTGACGCGAGCAGATGCTGGGCGAGATCGGCTCGGTCCAGGTCGCCTGCATCCCCATCGGCGGCGCCCTGTCAGCCGCGCGGGCCGCCGAGCTGGTCGCGGGTCTGGACGCCAACCTGGTCATCCCGATGCCGCTCGGTGACGACGAGCAGCGGGCTCATGCCCTGGAGCGCTTCCTCAAGGAGATGAGCGTCACCGATCCGCAGCCGGTCTCCCGGCTCACCGTGTCCATCTCGACCGTCCCGCAGGAGACGACCGTCGTGGTCCTGGAGCAGCGCGCCCGAACCTGACGCCGCAGGCTCACGACCGTGCTCAGTGCGGCAGCCGCCTCGCGCGCGCGCCAGTCGAAGCTCCAGCGCCAGGTCGGGTGACGCGTCACGGATGCCCAGCCAGTCGGGCCGCCGCCAGGACCCGCGCGTCCACCGGCAGCGGTCGAGGGCACGCCAATGTGGTCGGCCGTGTCCAGGAACGCTCGCAGCGGCGCGAGCCCGATGAGCTCCGAATCGCGGATGGACGTGCCGCGGCTCTCGCGGCGAGGTCCCGGACACGCTCGAACACACGCCACATCGGTGTTCGCTCGTGATCCAGCAGGTTCATCGACACCTGGACGCAGCCCATCGATGCCAAGGGGATGCCCAGCGCCTGGACCGCCGGCAGCCCGCCATCGCGCTCCCGGATCGACGCCGCGATCCGGCGCGCGATGCCGAGGTCGCCGGACTCGAGCTGGATGTTCCACGCGATGAGGAACGGCCGCGCGCCGACGACGCGTGGCGCCCGGCCGTCGGATGCGGCTCGCCGCGGTCCGAAGTCCGGCGCGCCATCCGTCGGTGCGCCAGCGACGCCGCCAGGCCCTCGAACCCCGGCCGTCGGATGTCCGCCAGGACCCGCCGATCGGCTCGGGTGGCGGCGCGTGCGTACAGGAAGACCGGCATCTCGTACCGCTCGGCCAGCCACGCACCGAACGTCCGGGCAAGGTCGACGCAGGCGTCCATGGGCGTGTCGCCGAGGGGCACGAACGGCACGACGTCCAGCGCGCCGACCCGCGGATGCCGGCCGTGATGTGCGCGCAGGTCGATGCGCGCGATGACCTGCGCGGCGAGGCGCTCGCGTCGCCGCCATCACGTCGCCCGGCGCTCCCGGCGTAGGTGAGCACGCTCCGATCGTGATCGGCGTCCGAGGTCCGGTCCAGGAGCATCACGCCGGGCGTCGCGACGCGACGGCAGCGCGCGATGGCGTCGATCGACGTCGGCACGTCGTCCCTCGCTGAAGTTGGGCACGCATTCCACGGTCGGCTCCACGGCCGGAGTCTAGGTGCACGCAGGGATCGGCATCGCGCAGGGCTGCACGCAGCCAGCCTGAGTCCCTCGACGCGGCCGCGACGGCTACCATGGCAGCGTGACCCGGCAACACGACGCACAGCCACCCCCCGTCCGAGGCCGCGCAGGTCTATCTCCTGACGCTGCGCTCGATGGAGGGATCGGGCACGGCGCCCATGACCGCATCCCTGGCGCGCCGGATGCACGTCTCGGTCCAGGCCGCGTCCGAGATGGTCAGTCGCCTGTCGGCGGACGGTCTGGTCGAGGTGCGACCCGGACCGCGACGCTCGCCCTGACACCCGCCGGCTGGGCCGCTGCCGACACCATCTTCCACCGGCACGCCCTGATGGAGTGGCTGCTGACGCGGGTCGTCGGGCTCGGTTGGGCCGAATCCGACGAGGAGGCGATGCGGCTCCAGAGTGCCATCTCGCCGCGGGTCGAGGCGGCCATCGATGACCTGCTGGGTCACCCGACGACGTGTCCCGCACGGCAACCCGATGAACGCGGCGATGGCACGCGCAGCGGCCCTCCGGCATCCCGCTCGAGCGATGTCGCCAGCGACAGCGACATCACCATCCTG
Source organism: uncultured Chloroflexia bacterium (assembly GCA_963760625.1). Lineage (GTDB taxonomy): Bacteria > Chloroflexota > Limnocylindria > Limnocylindrales > CSP1-4 > JAFMJV01. The sequence goes on along the minus strand of CAVXDU010000004.1, from coordinate 255,918 downwards.
CGCATCTCGGAGGAGGCCGAGGAAGATGCCGAGCTGCTCGTCTACCTCGAGCAGCAGGGCCTCGATGCCCGGCGTCCGCGCGCATGTCGCCCAGGTGTCCCAGTCGCGCGACTCCGTGACCATCGACGGGCCGCGTGGGCCAGCAGCATGGGCCTCCGCCCGGCGTCGCTCATCCGGGTGCTGCTCGGAGATGCCGATCCGTCGCTGTTCCACCAGGTGCCGGAGGCTGTCGCGCGCCTCGGGCGCTGACAGCGCCCGTCGGGCAGACCCGTTCGGATGCCGGCTGTCCCGACCACCGGCGCCTGTGGGCTCACAGGACCGTCTCATCGTTCGGACTCGGGACCAGGTCGGCCCTGGCTCAGCTGTGGCTACTCCAGTTCTCGTCGCATGACCGGGAACCGCTCGTCGTCGACGGCAGTGACAAAGCCGCAGCCGAGCCAGAAGCCCGGAGTGGCGGCACTCGTTTCCTCGATGGCCTGCGTACGGTCGGGGTACGCCTCCACGGCAGCAAATCCACGGTGCGCTAGCTCGTCGCACACGTTCCTGACCAGAGCGCGAGCGTATCCGTGACCCCGTGCGGCGCCAACGGTGGCGACACACGTGATGACGCTCGGAAGTGGTGCGCTCGGCAGACGCGGATACAGGTCGCGGATGCGCTGAGCACGCGGATATGCCGAGAGCGGGCCGAACTGGGCATACGCGACGGGCTCGGCGTCGGCGTACGCGACCCTGGCATAGGAACCGAAGATCCTCGACCGCGATCGAGGAGCGCCAGCTTGCGCGGGACACCGCTGGTCAACGGACGCTCACGGCCTGGACCGGGTGCGAACGGGTTCCAACCCGGGGTCGCAAACAGGTCATCACCATCGAGCACATCCGGCGCCTCAGCCAGGAAGCCAAGAGGCGGTGGGTCCTTGGACCGCAGCAGCGCCGCCATCTCGGTTGCCGCATCGCGAGTGGCTTCCGGGGGTGGAGCGAACGGGTTGTCGGCGCGCGCGGGCGATGGTCTGGGGGCGGGTTGTGATGGCGCCGACAGCCAGCCGGGACGGGCCAGATTCGAGCCGCCAACGGCGTTTTCCCAGTAATCGCAGGTGCGGTGGTCGAAGCGCGGGTCCGCGCAGGGCGGCATCGCGGAAAAGGCGGGCCCATCCTGGACGTCGATGAACCGCAGCTCCGGCACGGCGCGGTGGTCAGACGCCGAAGCGGAGGCTCTTGACGATCGTGTCCATGACCGGGCCCGACGTCCTCCGCCTGCGACGGATCCGAGCCGAACAGGATCACGACACCATCGTCACCCACAGTGAACAGGTACACCCGGAGTTGGACCGATACGACCTCACCGGTCACGGTCATGTCAGTACCGGTGAGCATCACCTGCCGCCACCGAGATCGACGGAGTGCTCGATCCCCCATCGACGACCTTGATCCCGCCGATGACGTCCCCGAGGCGCTGCTGGGTCTCGGAGTCAGACGCGCCATCCGTGGACAGCATCAGGATCGCGATGGCGGGTGGCACCGGGTCCACCCCGACCGCATCAGACTCCGCTCCGATCATGCTCAGGCGCGCACCCGTCTCATCCATCAACGCGCGAGCTTCATCCGCGAGAGTCGACGTCGGTCTCGGTGAGCAAGTCCAGCGTGGCATCGCTGGCATTGCCATTCGTCTCGCGCCCCAACCCAGCCCACGGGGAGTGTCAGGGCATAGCCGTCACTACTGGAGAAGAACGTCGGGCTTGCCTCCGCCTCGGGCGTCGGCAGGTCTCCATCGATGCCAGCTGCCGGCAACGTGTCGATGGTCTCATCGGCAGGCGGCAGGTCCGAGCACGGCACATCCCGCAACGAGCGGCATGGCCAAGACCGCCACGAGCAGTGCCGGGCAATGTGTTGGTTCGCGACATGAGACCGACTAGGATGCCCCAAGCTGTCCAGATGCGCACACGGGACCATTGGTTGCTGCACGCGGCGAGGACCGCTGGCGCCTGTTCGCACAGGCCGTCGCAGCAACGGATATCCTCGACGGCGTGTCCGTCCTGAAGCGGCGCGCAGAGCACACCGACAGCTCAGCCTGGAGGACCATCGGTGGCTGCAGCCGATGCGGCGCACGACACGACAGCTGCCGGACCGACGCTGACCACGGCGAACCATCCGGCCATGGGCACGCTGACCACGGCGAGGCGGCGGTGCATGACACCGAGCATGCGCCAGGAGCCACTTGGGCCTGTCGACTGGCCCGCCTGGGGCGCAGGCGTCCTGGGCGCTCTCGCTGCCGTGGTCGATCGCGGTGGCGCTATACCTGTCGGCTCACCCATCAGCGGCCTAGGGGTGGCCTACCGCCAGTGGCCCGGCAGCCGTCAGGGATTGCCGACCTGCCTGACCCCTGATAGCTGCCACGAAGTGGCGCAGCAGCACGGCATTGGTCACCGGACCGACACCACCCGGGACCGGCGTGACGGCACCGGCGATCGGGATCGCACTGACTCGCGGTCGACATCGCCCACGATCGCTGCCATCCACGACGTTGATGCCGCAGTCCACCACGATCGCCCCGGGTCGGATCATCGCACCGGTTACCAGACCGGGGCTACCGGCAGCCACGACCACGATATCCGCCCGAGCGACCACGCGATGACAGGTCCCGGTCTTCCGGTGGCACACCGTCACGGTGGCGTCCTGGCGCAAGCAGGAGCAACTCGGCGGGCTTGCCCACGACATTGCTGCGGCCGATGACGACCGCATGGCGCCCCCGGAGGTCCGTGCCGGACTGCAAGCAGGATCTCGACCGCGGCCTCCGCACACGATGGCCGATGTCCCTCAAGACCCTGTGCCAAGTAGCCCCGCGTTGTACGGATGGATGCCGTCGATGTCCTTGGCGGGATCCAGGGCCGACGCCAGGCCGGAGACCGTGATGCCGGGTGGGAGCGGCATCTGCACGATGATGCCGCCGACCTCGGGATCCGCGCTGGCGCCCGCCAGTCGGTGACAGAGCTCCCGTGTCGTCGTGGTCGACGGCAGGTCTACGAGCTCGCCCGGCACCCCAACCCCGGCGGCGTTGCGCAGGATGCGACTGGCGTAGACACGCGACGGTGCGTCGTCACCGACGAGGAAGATGCGCACCGCTGGGAGCGGTCCCGCGTTGAGCCGCGATCGCCTGGAGTTCCTGGCGTACAGTGGCCCGGATCCCTTCGGCGATCGGAACTCCGTCAAGGATGCGCGCTCTCCGCGCCGCATCCCCGGTCGTCACGCCGATTCCGGTGCTCGCAAACTCTCAGAGCGCACCTGGCTCGCGATCCGCGCGACCGCCGACACCATCTCGTGGAGGCGCACCTCCAACTCGCCGAGCATCGAGTCGGACAAGCGTCTCATCCGACGATGTCCGGTAGGTTCACGATCACGTTGGCGCCGGCACCCCGGGCTGCAGCCTCGAGCAGTCGTGCTGCGACATCCAGGTCACTCGACGGCGCTGAGGTTGCTGCGGCCCGCCATCCGGTCGACCTGGTCCATGAGCGCATAGCACTCGCGGACGACCAGCATCGGGACGCGTGCCGCCTTGTGAGCGGCCGCGCGGACGGCTGCGTCCCGTGTGGCGCGCTCTGCGGTCGAACCCTTGGGTGCGAACGTGCCCGGACCAGTTCCGCATATGCCGCGGAGTCCTCGTCGGCGAGCTCGAGGAAGCGGCGCCGCGCTCGCTCGGCGACTTCCAGCCCACGAGCGATGGTTGGCTCGAACGGCGCGTAGCGAGGTCGACCCTGCGAAAGCCTCGCGACCATGCACACCAGCGCCGCGGCGAGACTGGCGGCGACCGCAGCCGCGCTGCCGCCCCCAGGCGTGGGAGCGTCCGAAGCGAGCGCATCGGAGAAGGCCTCGCAAGCTCAGTCCAGCGTACGACCCGACCTTCATCCGTCATCGCACCTTGATTCTCGCACGTCCCGTGCCGGGCAGCGAATGACGTCAGGCTGCAGCGGGAAGTTCCACCCGTAGCGGATCGATGCCCTTCCATCAGCCAGCGCCGTTCGCGATGCCGGAACGCGAGCCTGATGCGCGCTCGAGCGGTCCGCACGATGAACACGTTCGCGGGCCTTCGTGTGCCGGGTACGCGGCTGACTCGTCCCTGATCCGTTCAACCGCAAGGACACCGACCTCGTCTGGTCCGACGCGCAACGTACGAGGTCGCCCCGTCAAGCGGTCGCACGAGACGGAGATCTCCATCGGATGCAGGTCCACCATCGACATATCCGGACTCCTTCCAGCTACCTGCTCTCCGGCCCGGGCACGTCGCTGGTAGAGAACATCTGTTCTATCGCTGTGCCAAACGCTAATCGAACGTCTGTTCGATGTCAACCCCGTCGCCAGCACGTGCAGCAGGGGACTACGACGGCCATGAGCATCACAGCCGGAAGTGACACCTTGCGTGTCACTCCTCCTGATGGACACCCTCATCTGTGGGTGGCGCCTGGACATCTGTCGGATCAGGGCGTTCGATCGGCGGCGGACGACCGATCCTCGGTGCCTCCGGCGCGGAGAGGTGATCACGCGCGAAGGGCTCAGGGGTATCCCCGCCAAGCAGCCGTGCCCGGACGATGGTCCCCGGTCCGAATCGGTGACGGAGCTTGTCGGTCGCGGCCGTGACCCGGCGCCGTCGCTCGCCGGCGTCGGCGAACAAGGACAGCTGCTCGCGCTCCGTGAGGCTCGACGCGACCACCCCCAACAGCCGCACCTCGACTGCCCCGGATCTCGGGTCGGGCGAGCGCCAGTGCCACGCGGAAGATCTCGTCCACCTGATCGGTCGGCTCCCGCAGGGTCCGCTGGCGGGTGCGGGTCGACGAACGTCGAATCGCGGATCTTCACGCCCACCGTCGCGGCCTTGACGCCCCCGTCCCGGAGGCGGCTGCCAACGCCTTCGGCGAGGGCCAGCAGCGTCCGCTCGATGACCTCCGGGTCGCGAGTGTCCTGGTCGAACGTGTGCTCGTGGCTGACGGTGCGCGCGGCATCGTCGATCGCCGACCGGCGTCGGGTCGATGCCCCGCGCCCGATCGGCGAGTGTCACGCCGTGCGCCCCGAACCGGCGTAGCAGGACGTCCGCGGGCAGCACCGCCAGGTCGCCGATGGTCTGGACACCGTAATCGGCGAGGGCCCGTCGGGTCTGCTCGCCGACGCCCCACAGGCGCCAGATGGGCAGCGGTGCCAGGAAGTCCGCCTCCGTCCCCTCGGGGACGACGACCAGCCCGTCGGGCTTGCGCAGGTCCGATGCGATCTTGGCCACCAGCCGGGTCGAGGCCACGCCGACCGACGCCGTCAGGCCGAGCTCGCCTCCGGATGGTCGCGCGGATCTCGTCGGCGACCAGCTCCGGGCGTGCCATGCAGCGCGTGCGTCCCGGCCACGTCCAGGAACGCCTCGTCGATGGAGATCTGCTCCACCAGTGGCGTCGAGCGCCGCAGGATGTCCATGAACTCGCGGCTCACCTCGCGCGTACCGGTCGCCGCGGACCGGCACGAAGACGCCGTCGGGGCACAGCGCAGCGGCGGTCCGCAGGGGCATCGCCGAGCGAACGCCGAAGCGCGCGGGCCTCATACGAGGCCGCGCTGACCACGCCGCGGTCTCCCGGGACGGCCACCCACGATGACCGGCCGGCCCACGCAGCTCGGGATGGTCGCGCTGCTCGACGGCAGCGAAGAACGCGTCGAGATCGACGTGCAGGATCGTGGCGCCGCGGCTGACGGGCATGCGCCCATCATCCACGGCCTGTCGCTACCCCTTGGGTTCGACCGCGACCGTGACCTCGGGCGTCAGGCCCGGGATAGACCCGGATGGCCACCTTGTAGGTGCCGAGGGTCTTGAGCGGCTCGGTCAAGGTCGACCTTGTGCCGGTCGATCACGATGCCACGCCGGCCGAGCGCGTCGGCGATGTCCTTGGCGGTGATGGAACCGTACAGCTTGCCGCCCTCGCCGACCTTGACGCCCAGCGTGAGGGTGGTGCTGCTGATGCGCTGGGCCGCGATCTCGGCTTCCTCGCGCTCGCGCTTGCGCTTCTCCTCGCGGCTGGCGATGTCGTGCTGCCAGGCGCGATAGGCGCCGCCGGCGGCGGGGACGGCGAGCTTGCGGGGGATGAGGTAGTTGCTGGCGTAGCCATCGGCCACGTCCTTCATGTCACCGCTCTTGCCGAGCGGCGAGACATCCTGGGTCAGGATGACCTTCACGCGAGGGGCTCCTCCTTGGGGCGGTTGTGCGGACCGATGATCGTCGATCCAGCTGCGGACGACCGCTGCGGCGCGGTCGATGGCGATCGGCAGCTGAAGCGCCGCCGACCGGATGGGTGCGGGCAGGAAGCGTCGGACCGAGGCCATGTCCCGTTCCAGCTCCCGTCCATCGATGCCCAGCTTGTACATCTTCTCGATCATGACCTCACGAGGGACGCCCTCGAGCAGCAGGTCGAGTGCGATGACCAGTCGCTGCGACGTCGTCCAGCCGACTGATGACCGGGATGAAGTCGGGCACCAGGTCGATGGGCGACACCACGTAGGCGAGCGCGACCCCGACGATGCAGCTTGCGCGACGCCGGCACCCGCCGGTCGAGCATCAGCTCCACCAGCAGCCGACCGTACAGCGGCGCCCGGGCCACGAGGGGCATGAAGGGCCAGAAGCTGAGCACGGTCAGCCCTAATCGGAGACTCGAACGCACGGGCATGGGACTCGGCAGTCTACCAGCACGGCCGCTCGCCCGACCGGCTGCGCCCAGGCGCTCGGGTCGGTCGGCCGGGCGCGCCGCGCTTGACAATCGAACAAATGTTCGGTAGCTGTGCGCGAGAGAAGGAGTCGCCGGTGACCAAGCACGACGCGCTGCGCAAGCAGCGGATCATCGACTACATCGCCGCGACCCTGCGCGCACGCGGGTATCCGCCGTCCGTGCGCGAGATCGCCGTCGCGGTGGATCTCGCGTCCACGTCCGCGGTCCACCACCACCTGTCGGCGCTGGAGCGCGATGGGTACCTGGAGCGTGGCGCGACCCGCTCGCGGGCGCTACGGCTCACGCCGACCGCGGCGCTGCATGCCGGCCTGGCGGGCGAGCTGGTGCCCCAGGCGGGCAGCACGGATGCCCACGCCCTGCCGATCATCGGCGAGATCGCCGCCGGCGGCCCGATCGAGGCGTACCAGGACGTCAGCGAGACGATGTCCGTGCCGGAGCTGCTGGCACCCAGCGGTGATGCGTACGTGCTGCGGGTCCGGGGCGACTCGATGGTCGACGCACACATCGCCGACGGTGACTTCGTGGTCATCCGACCGCAGCAGACGGCGCGCAACGGCGACATCGTGGTCGCCCAGGTGGAAGAGAACGCGGTCACCCTCAAGCGCTTCTTCCGCGAGAAGGGACGGGTGCGTCTGCAGCCAGCCAACGACGCGTACCCGCCGCAGTTCTACCCAGACGTGCGGATCCAGGGCAAGCTCGTGGGTGTCATCCGCCGGGTCGACTGACCGTCGTCCACAGGTCAGTCCACAGTAGGCCGCGCCTCGTCGACGCTCCGTGGACGGATCTCGTGGAGCGGGTCGCTACGCGCATCGACGGTCCGAGCGTCGCACCATCCCCGACATCTACTCGACCGTCCTGGAGTCAGCGTGTCCATCGACCGCCTGCCACCCCAATCCATCGAAGCCGAGCGATCGGTGCTGGGCGCCCTGCTCATCGACCGGGACGCGGTCATCGAGGTCGCGGAGGTGCTGCGCGCCGACGACTTCTATCGCTCGGATCACGGCGCGATCTACGCGGCCGTCCTCCAGCTGTACGAGCGACGCGAGCCGGTGGACCTGGTCACCGTGTCGGAGGCCCTGGAGCGCGAGCGGTGAGCTGGAGCGCGTCGGCGGGTCGGCCTATCTGACCAGCCTCATCAACCTGACGCCGACCGCCGTCAACGCCGTGTACTACGCCCGGATCGTGGAGCGCAAGGCGGTACTGCGCAACCTGATCGGCGCGGCGGGCCGCATCGCCGGCATCGGCTACGACGACTCCGCCGACCTGGACGGTTCCATCGACCGCGCCGAGCAGGCGCTGTTCGCGGTCAGCCAGAAGCGCGTCGCCAGCGGCTTCGCGCCGCTCAACAGCCTGCTGCACTCGGCCTACGACCGGCTGGACTACCTGCACCAGCACCGGGGCGAGATCAGCGGCATCCGCACCGGGTTCGCCGACCTCGACACCCTGACCACCGGGCTCCAGAAGTCGGACCTCATCATCCTCGCCGCGCGCCCCAGCATCGGCAAGACCAGCCTCGCGCTGAACTTCGCGGAGCATGCCGCACTGCGGGAAGGCAAGACGGTCGGGCGTGTTCAGCCTCGAGATGAGCAAGGAGCAGCTCGTGCTGCGGCTGCTCAGCTCGGTCGCCAACATCGACTCCCAGCGTCTGCGGACCGGCTTCCTGGAGGAGATGGACTTCACGCGGCTGGCGCCCGCCATGAACTCCCTGGCGGAAGCCTCGATCTACATCGATGACACGCCGAACATCAGCACCATGGAGCTGCGCACCAAGGCGCGTCGGCTCCAGGCGGAGTCGGGCCTTGACCTGGTGCTCGTGGACTACCTGCAGCTGATGCAGTCCACGGTCCAGTCCAGGGACGCTAACCGGGTCCAGGAGGTGTCCGAGATCTCCCGCGGCCTCAAGGCGCTCGCCCGCGAGCTGGAAGTGCCGGTCGTCGCGCTGAGCCAGCTGTCACGACAGGCGGAGATGCGAGAGTCGGGGAGCCTCGGCTGTCGGACCTGCGGGAGTCGGGGTCCATCGAGCAGGACAGCGACCTGGTGATGTTCCTGTGGCGGGAGAAGGAGCGGAGCCCCGACGACCAGGATGTCGGACGGTGAGGTCGTCAACCTCAAGCTGGCCAAGCACCGCAACGGCCCGACGGGCGACGCCAAGCTGTGGTTCCGGAAGGCGCCAGACCCGGTTCGTGTCGTACGCCGAGGAGGAAGGGCGGTACGCGACGCCGTACAACTGATCGCGGCCGTGCGGGCGCCATCTACACTCGCGGCACGTCCCGGTCGCCACTGGTCGGGGTGCAGCACGGAGGGGCCTGAATGGGCGTCATCATCATCCGCGAGATGGTCGGCAGCAGCCCGCGCTCGTGGAGCGACGCGGCCCAGCAGGCTGTCGCTACGGCGTCCCGCACCGTCCGCAACATCCGCGAGATCGAGGTCGTGAAGTCCACCGCGCGGGTGGTCGACGGCGAGATCGTCGAGTACCGTGTCGAGGTCAAGATCCACTTCGAGTACGAAGGCACCTGAGTCAGCGTCGACAGACAGGTAGGCTGCGTCTGACCCTAGATCGCGGCGGAGCCAGGCTGGACGTTATCCACGATCATCACCTAAGTCAGCGGTGAGAGCGGGAGCCGATGATGGTCCCATGGTTCGGCGTCTGGTCATCCCAATCGACACACCGGCGGTCTCGACCGCGGCTTTGCCCGGTGCTCCCGGAGGCCGGGTCGTGACCAATGACGCGCAGACCCATGAGCCGCTCGCCCCTGGTCAAGCTCCCTTGACGGACAGCGCTGCCCAGCGCCGGACGGACTCCGATGCGTTCTCCGCAGCCGTGGTCCGCAGCAAGGTCCGATCCCCTGCGATCCGGCCGACCACGCTCGAACGCCCGCGGCTGCTCGACTGGCTGGAGCGCCATTCCGTCAGCGCGACTCCGGGTCATCATCGCTGAAGCGGGGTACGGCAAGTCGACCCTCCTGGCCGACCATGCCAGGAGGACGTCGGGGCGCACCATCTGGTACCGGCTTGAGGCGAGCGACCGTGACTGGGTGACATTCCTGAGCTACATCGTGGCCGCGGTGCGCGAGATCGCCCCTGGTTTCGGGGCCGGTACCGTCAGCCTGCTGCAGCAGGTGGGCGTGCTCAATGCGACGCGCGACGTCACCCTGGACACGCTGCTGGCCGAGCTCGAGATCGGTAGCCAGCCGAGCCGCTGACGCTCGTGCTGGACGACTTCCATGCGGTCCAGGAGCAGCGAGACGTCCGGGCGATCGCTGCTGCGGATCCTGGAACACGCGCCTGCCGGCATGTCGCTGGTCATCGCGGGTCGCGACCGACCGGCGACTGCCATTCGCACGCCTGGCCGCGCAGGCCGCTGTCGCGGAACTGCACACCGAGGACCTCCGGTTCACTCGGAGCGAGACGGCGGACCTATTCGCGCGCTCCTACGGGACTCCCATCGACGACGACCTGGTCGTCGCCATCGATGAGCGGCTCGAGGGATGGGGCGCCAGCCTTCAGCTGGTGTGTGCCTCACTGCTGTCGCTACGCCCCGACGAAGTGCGCACGTTCGTGCGTGACCTCTCAGCCCACTCGGAACCGCTGTATGACTTCCTGGCCGAGGAGGTGCTCAGCCGACAGACCCCGGTGATGCGGCGCGTACTCACCCACGGCTCCATCCTGGAGCGCATCAGCCCAGCATCTGCTCGCGGCCGCGACCTCGGACCCGCGGCCCGTGTCAGTACGGCAGATCGCCGTCTGCCTCTATCGGGCCGAGGACGCCGGCCTGGTCAGCCGCACCGCGGCTGGCAGTGGGCGATGGCGATTCCACCCGCTTGTCCGTGAGTTCCTGCGTGCCCGCCTGCTCGACAGTCTGAGTCCCACGCAGCTGCATGGCGATGCACCTGCGCGTGGCGAAGTCGGCGGAGTCCTACCGACTGGCTCGCTTCCACCCACCACTACCTGGAGAGCTGGCCATCCAGAGGACGGCATGCGAGTGCTCCGCGACGCCGCCATCCAAGCCCTGGGCACAGCCAGCTGGGGACAGGCCATCGGGCTCATAGACAAAGCGGGTGACCACCCACCTATCGTCGCTGCGGCCATCATTCAGGCAAGGGCTTTGATAGCGGACGGTCAAGCGGATGCCGCACTCGACATGCTGGCCGTCACTGATGTGAGCGAGGCTACAGGTCTTGAATTGGCCCTGTATCGCATGACCCAAGCCGCAGGGTTGCACATGCAATCGCGACCGAATGAACTCGTCGCCATACTTGACCGACTCCTGGGGGACGATACGACCCCAATCGCCGTACGTGCCATCGCGAATGCTTGGCATTCACTGATCAAATCGTCTCAAGATCTGCCGCTAAGACCAGTTGCACGCACCTTAAAGAGTCTCGCAACTCAACATAAGGCCGATAGTCTTCCCTATTTTGCCGGCATATCACTCAATAACGCCATGTGCGTTGAACTCGCCCGCGGCGCCTACGGTGAAGCAATCTCTATGGGTCGAGAGGCGCTCTACCAGTTTGCTAGCTTGGCGAACCGCACGTCGGAACTCGCTTCCCTTCACTCCACCTTAGCTCTATCTCTGGCAGAAGCTGGAGACCTCGACGCGAGTTGGCACGAAGTTGATCAGGCCCTGCTGGCGAGCGACCCTCAGACAGACGCCCTCGGTGAGTGTGCTTGGCTGGCGGCCGTGACGGGTCGAGCTGACTCTCGCATGGTCCTGCTTGCGGCAAGCTGACCGCGGTCTAGAGGGTGGCCCTCGAGAGTTGGGTTCCGAGGCCCTGCTTACGTATGCCCAGGTTGTTCTGGCAATATCGCGCGGCGACGTCTCCGCCGCCGATACGCTACTCGCCTCCGTCGACACTGCGCCAAGTGCTCTGTGCGGCGACCGAGTCAGGCGTTCGATGCTTCAAGCACTTGTGGCGACAGTCGCTCGACGAGACCACATGCAGCCAAGCTCGCCCAAGCTGGGCTCGGTCTAGCTCAGGCGCAAGGCACGTGGCGGTGGGGTTCTAGACTGCGCCTCCTTCTGGCTACTGCCACCGACAATCGCGACGAGTTGCCCAGACTGCTGCGAGACGCCGAGGGGTCCAGCCCTCTTGCCTTGCTTGAACTCGCAGACGCAATCGTTGGCCACCTCGACATCGTCGGACAAGGACTTGGAAGTTATCGACCGATCAGCGGCTAAGCATCCGTCGCGATGGCTGCCGGCCCTCAGGCGCTGTCTCGCCACTGGAGGGACGTCGAAGGCGCATGCGGCGGCCCAATTGTTGGCCAGACACGGCAGCCGGGCAGATTTGGTTGTCCTGTCTGCCTGGGAACAAACGTATGTGCGCCAGGGCAAGCAACGAGCCTTGTCGACAGCGCTCTCCCGTAGAGTCACGCCGAGCTTGCACTTGCGCGACTTGGGACGAACAGAATTCGCCGTTGAGTCGACTGTGGTGCTTCTGTCGCAGGTACGGCGAAAAGCCGCTGCTCTGCTGCTCTTCCTGGCGTCGCGGCCGGGTCAATCCGCAGGTCGCGAGATGGTGCTCGATGAGTTGTGGCCGGAAGCCTCACCTGACGATGCTCTAAACAGCCTGCATCAGGCGATGTACTACCTAAGGCGGTGCATCGATCGATGGTACGAGGACAGCACGTCTGCAGACTACGTAGTGCTCGAGTCCGAGATCGTCTACCTGGACCCCAATCTCGTCCTGACCGATAGCCTGAATTTCCATCATCAAGCAGCCTCGGCGTTGGGAAACGAGAATCCAAGTCTCATCGGCTACGACGCGCTGAAAGCTTATCGGGGCTTCTTTGCACCCGAGTTCGAGTACGAAGAATGGGCCATCGACTATCGAGCACGAACGCATGCCCAATACCTGCAACTGGTCCACAGGGTGGTTGACTGTCACCTCATCGCTGGCGAGTACCAGTCAGCCGCTGCCTGCCTGATGACGGCCCTCCGCCTGGACCCAAGCGCCTTCGAGCTTGAGAGCCAGCTGGTTGTCGCCCTTTGGCGGCAGGGCTCTCGAGCGGCAGCCCTGGAGCAGTACAGGCATTTCGCTCACGCCCACACGAGAGAACTGGGCATGGCCCCGCCCCGGCTCGATGAACTGCTCCTCGCCAACGGTCCAACCGCAAGCAGCGAGTAATACGCACTACTACGTATGTGCCGTCGATGGACACCCATCGATAGTACTACTCGGCTGCGGGTACCAAGTGCCAGGCATGCCACCAGGACTGTGACTCGGATGCGTCGATGCCCTCCCCTGAACTGGGCACTTGGGGGGAGGTCGGAGCGAGTAGTGCACCCACCCGACGACTAACCATCGTCAGGTTGAGCGGCCTTGCGGACGCCGCTCTAAGGAGGGCACATGGACCCGAACGCCACCATCAAGGGCTGGTGAGTCCCTTGCGACGGGCGCCTATCGCTCTGCATGGGCGTCATGCGCCTCGCTCGTGGCCATGGCTGTGGCCTCTGGGGCGGGCCTCCGCCCCCTGTAGACCGCTGTCAAGGTACGAAAGTAGGGTGGGTGTGGCGAGGCTGTCTCGCCACACTTCATTCGTGTGGCAGAGTCGAGGAACGCGATGATTCGCGTGCCGTCCGAGCGGCGACTGGTCCTCCTAGTGGCGACCGTGTGTGTGGTCGCCGTTTTTGTGTTTGCGGCTGTCCGTCGCTCCGATGGCCGCTGTTCTCGCCAGACGACCGTTCGACGACCGCAGTGGCTTGTCTTCTGGACGGCGCTCACGCTGCTTGTGTCGTCGTTCCCAGTCGTGACACCTCGTGGGTCCGTCGTGAGCGTGTCAATAGCGCCAATACTTGCGAGCGCAATCCTTGGTGGTCCCACCGCCGCGGCGGTGGTTGGATTTGTCGGCGTCTTGGAGCTTCGGGAGCTCCGGCGGGAAATCCCGTGGTACGGCACCCTCTACAACCACTGCTCAACTGTCATCGCTGCCGTGCTTGCGGGCCACTGCGTCCTCGACTGGTGGGCGGTGGCAGTGATGGGCCATGGACACCCGGCGACGCTGCTGGCTGCCCTGATTGCCGGCGCGGTCTTCTTTCTCGTGGCCGAGTTGTCTTGCTGCGGCGTCCGTGGCCCTTCGTCAGCGCAGATCGATACTCGCGCTGTTGCCAGTAGCGACGTCCGCTCGTACGGGCTGACCTTTCTGGGGCTTGTGCCCCTGGCGTGGTTGATGGCGTTCGCGTACGTCGATGTCGGGCCGCTGGTCGTGGTGCTGTTCGCACTGCCGCTGTACACCACCAGGGCCGCGTACCAGTCGGTGGTGGAGCTGCGGAGGATGTTCACGCAGACCGTGCGCGCGCTCGCGTCCGCTATCGACGCGCGTGACCCGTCCACGAAGCGGCACTCGGAGCACGTCGCAGGCATCGCGGTCGAGATCGGCCAGGAGATGCGGGTCAGCGAGGCGGAGCTGGAGATCCTGGAGTGGGCCGGCCTGTTCCACGACATCGGCAAGATCGGCATCCCGGACGCGATCCTGCTGAAGCCCGGCCGACTGGACAAGGCCGAGCGCATGGAGATGAACAAGCACCCCGTCAAGGGCGCCGAGATCCTCGCCAACGCGGAGCGGCTCAGGTACGTGGTGCCGCTCGTGAAGTTCCACCACGAGTGGTACAACGGCAGCGGCTACCCCGACCGGCTCATCGGCGAGGAGATCCCGCTGCTGGCCCGGATCCTCGCGGTGGCGGACTCGTTCGAGGCGATGACCGCGGTCCGGCCGTACCAGACCCGCCCCAAGACCCTGGAGCAGGCCATCGAGGAGCTGCGCCGCTGCGCCGGCACCCAGTTCGACCCGAACGTGGTGGAGGCATTCGTCCGGACCCGCACGGCTCGTGGCCTGGGTGAGATCGCGCCGGCCGAGGTCGCGCCGCGGACGCGGACCACGCGCCCAGGCACCCGACCCGATCGCCGACGGGGCCGACTCCGCTGCCGAGCCCTGCCGAGAGCGCCTGACCAGGCTTCAGATCACGCCGTCTCGCGCGCATGGCTGCCACGTCATCCGGCGCCGAACCCGAGCCACGCCAGCAACGACTCCGTGTCCTGACCCAGGGTCGGCGGCGCACGCCGCACCGAGCCGGGCGTCGCGTGGAGCTGCCACGGCAGCCCGGGCAGCCGGATGGGGCCAAGGGTCGGGTGGTCCACGTCCACCACCATCCCCTGCTCGCTGCACCTGCGGGTCGCTGAACACCTGGGCCATGTCCCGCACCTGGCCGACCGGCACCTCCGCCGCGACCAGGAGCTCCTGCCACTCCGCCGCGGTCCGCTGCGCGAACGCATCCACCAGGATCGCCCGCAGCTCCTCCCGGTGGCGCACCCGGTCGCCGTTGGTGACGAAGCGCGGGTCCGACGCCAGCCCGTCGAGCCCGATGGCGCCACACAGCCGCTGCCACTGTCGCTCCGAGCCCACGGCCACGGCGATCTCGCCATCGCGCGGTCGGGAACGTCTCGTAGGGCGCGATGTTGGGATGCTGGTTGCCCATCCGCTCCGGCACCTCGCCGCCGATGAGGTGGTTGGTGGCCTGGTTGATGGACCACGAGATGACCGATCCCAGCAGCGACGTGTCGATGCGCTGCCCACGGCCCGAACCACTCCCGTCGCGGCCGTCCCCGTCGCGCCACCGCAGCGCCGCCAGGATCGCCACCGCGCCCAGCATCCCGGTGGTCAGGTCGGCGATGGCGACGCCGACCTTGGTCGGCGCGCCGCCCTCCGCATCGGGCATGCCGGTGATGGACATCAGCCCGGAGACCGCCTGGATGATGAAGTCGAAGCCGGGTCGGTCGCTGTCGGGGCCGGTGCGGCCGTAGCCCGTGATGGACAGGCGGACAAGTCGCGGGTTGATCGCCTCCAGTCGCTCGTCGTCGAAACCCAGTCGCTCGAACGACCCCGGCCGGAAGTTCTCGATGAGCACGTCGCTCGCGACGAGCAACCGCTCCAGCACCTCGGCGCCCGCAGGCGTGCCGAGGTCCAGCCGGATGTCCCGCTTGTTGCGGTTGACCGACAGGTAGTAGCCCGACTCACCCTCGCCTGACACGCCAGCGGCAGCCGCGTCAGCGGCGGCACCCGCGGTGACCGTTCGGCGGCGACATGAACGGTGGGCCGTAGCGCCGGGTCGGATCGCCGTCGGGCGGCTCGACCTTGATGACGTCGGCCCCCAGGTCGCCCAGCAGCATGGAGCAGTACGGTCCCGCCAAGCACCGTCGACAGGTCGCACACGACAAGGCCATGGAGGGGTCCGGTGGTGGTCATCGCCGGACACGGTACCCGCTCCCGATCCCGGCGACCGGACCAGCTGCCACCCCGCGCGCGGGTCCCCGGATACCATGCCCGCCATGCCACCCGTTCATTCGCTGCTGCTCGTCCATGCCCATCCCGATGACGAGACCATCGCGACCGGTGGCGTCATGGCCCGTTACAGCCGCGCCGGTCACCGCGTCATCTGCGTCACGTGCACCGGCGGCGAGCACGGCGAGATCGTGGTGCCCGGAGCTGGACACCCCGGAGAACCACGCGCGCCTGCGTGAGCTGCGCGACGAGGAGCTGCGGCGGGCCCTGGTGCAGCTGGGACCCATCGAGTCACGCCGCCTCGGCTACATCGACTCGGGGATGATGGGCACGCCCCAGAACGACGAGGCGGGCAGCTTCTGGACCGCGGACCTCGACGAGGCCGCGGGTCGGTTGGTGCGCATCGTGCGCGAGGTGCGCCCGCAGGTGATCGTGGGCTACAACGCCTACGGCGGCTACGGGCACCCCGACCACATCCGCTCCGCGCAGGTCGCGGTGATGGCATTCGAGCGTGCCGGCGATCCGGCGTGGTACCCGGAGCAGCTCGGCCGACGGGCTCGACCCGTGGCAGCCGCTCAAACGCTACGAGATCGGTGATGGACCTCGCACGACGGCGTGGAGATGGCGGCGCTGCTGGCAGGAGCGCGGCGTCCAGACCTGGCTGACGCCATCGCCCGACGAGTCGAACGAGGTCGCGCCGAGCGCGAGGCGCAGATCGCGCGATGGCAGGCGGCGACCGGTCCCAAGACCACGTCCGTGGACGTCAGCGACCAGATCGAGCGCAAGCTCGCCGCGCTCCGGGAGCACGTCACCCAGCTGAGCGGCGGACCACTTCTTCCTGGCCCTGACCGCGGACGAGTGGCGGACAGTTCATGCCCAGCGAGGACTTCACCCTCAGCGAATCGCGGGTGCCGATCCGCATCCCGGAGGACGACCTGTTCGCGGGCCTGCCGTCCGGAGGCCTGACCACGGCCGCATCCGGATCGGACGGCCATCCGGCGCTACCAGTCGCTGATGCCGCTTGGACGGCCTTCCGGATGGCCCGGATGAGTGCCGCCCCATCGTCCTTGCGCAGGGTTCAGCAGGTTCGGCTGTGCCTGGTCCACGGTCAGGAACGGGTGCAGCCGCGCCTGGACCAGCTCGGTCGCCGTGGAAGGTCATCTCCACGCAGCACGCCCTCGGTGGTCTCGGTCGACCAGTTCTGGTCGAAGATGAAGTTGCCCAGGGAGTAGAAGACGGGCGTGCCATCGATGTCCCCGATGCCGCCCGGGATGTGGGAATGGGCACCCAGAACCAGGTCGACACCCATCTTCGCCCAGCGCCTGGCAAGCTTCTCCTGGCTACGGCAGCCGCGCCCGGGTGTACTCCACGCCCCAGTGCGGGAAGACGATGAGCACGTCTGCTTTCTTGCGGGCGGCCCGGATCGCAGCGAAGGCCTCGTCCGACTTGCAGGGCAGGGCGCCGGGCTGGTCTGCGTGGTCGCCTGGACATACCGCGACCGCGACGGCGATGCACGCCACGATGCCCACGGTCTGGCCGTTGACCTTGAGGTAGCTCGGCTTGGCCGCCTGCCTGAGGTTCTTGCCGGCACCGGCGTGCTTGATGCCGTACTTGTCGAGGGTCTTGAGCGTGTTCGAGGACGCCCGACGCGCCGGTAGTCCCGGATGTGGTTGTTGGCCAGCGACATCCAGTCGATGCCCGCGCGCGTGAAGATCTCCGTCAGCTCCGGCTTGCCGCTGAACGGACGTGCCCTGCTTGTGGAACTTCCAGTTCGATGGGCGTCGGCTGCTCGTGGTTCGATGAGCGCCAGGTCGGCGTCCTTCACCAGTCGCCTGAACGATGCCCTTGGGTCCCGACAGCACGTACTCGGGGGATGGAGTTGCCGTTCGCTCTCGGGCACGCATTGCAGATGTAGTGACCCGTGACGCGGGCCGTGCCGCCAGCGAACGGGTAGTCGACGCCCTTCTTGCGCCGCACGACGCGCTCGTACAGGCCACGATCGGTGAACGAGTCGCCACCCGCGACCATGGTCCAGGTGCTGGCCTGGTCCCACGACTCGTGCGTCGGTCGTCTCGACCTGGGCGACCAGCGGCCAGCGTGCCGATCCGGCTGACCCGGTCGTTGCCGAACAGGTCCCGGCCATCGATCGCCAGCGCCCGCACGGACGGCTCCACGTCCGACGCACGCAGGATGCCCAGCGTCTTGCCCTTCTTGACGGCCGCGATGATGGCGCTCGGGTGAGGCATCGCGGACCGAGTCGTCGATGGTGATGTCCAGCGCGGACTCCAGGGCGGCACGGTCGCCCTTGCTGATGAGCACCCGTGGCCCACGTGGCCGACTTGCCGCGCAGCGCCGACTTGAGCCGGTCATCGAGATGGAGTCGGTCCCGGGTCTCCCAGTACCGGATCACGGGCACGAACGGCATCCGCGCAGGTCGTGGTGGCGATCGCCGGATCGCAGGACGGTGGTCAGCGGCGGGCGCCGGCGAGCCGCCCGTGGAGCCGGGCTCGCGACGGCGCCAGCGCGCCGGGATCGAGGATGGCGCGGTCGATGGCGTTGGCGCAGCCGGGACCGCCGATGGACGAGTGTCGGTGCGGGAAGGCCCGGACGGCGCCGGGCGATGCTGATCGGTGCCGGCTCGCGGGCGGCGCCGACGGGCCCGGCCGGAGCCGGTACGACGACTGCTTGCTGGAAGCTCAGCGTCCGGCGACGGCGCTGCGAGCGCAGCGCGTCCGACGGCGCGGCGCCGATGGGTGAGGCCGACGGACGCACGGCCGCTCGACGGCGTTCAGGACGCTGGCCAGGAAGCCGACGGTGCCCGAGCAGCGAACAGGAGCACGAACCCGAGTGACGACGAGGCGGGAGGTGTCGAGACGCGGCGCGCGGCGGCGGGGCACTCGGGTGCGGCGGGCCTGGGTGTCGACCGGACGGCAGACGTGTCGAGCGGATCGGCAGGGGTCATGCGGCCTTGGCGGGTCTGCGCCTGGTCGCATCCGGGCAGTGGGACGCGCCACCCACGCGTCCGCGAGGTTCGCCGCCGGTGAAGGTGGTGGTTCGGCAGGTTGGCGGACCCGACCGGATTCGAACCGGCGATCTCCAGCGTGACAGGCTGGCATGTTGGGCCGCTACACCACGGGTCCGCTGCGGCGAAGGCGGAGTGTATCAGGAAGTCGCGCTATCCTCCGATGCCCATGCCCGACCTCATCGACCTCCGATCCGACACCGTCACGCACCCGACCGCCGAGATGCGTCGCGCCATGGCCGACGCCGAGGTGGGTGACGACGTCTTCGAGGACGACCCGACCGTCATCGCCCTCGAGGAGCGCGCCGCCGAGCTGCTGGGCAAGGAGGCCGGCCTGTTCGTGGCGAGCGGCACCATGGGCAACCTGGTGAGCCAGATGGCGCATGTGCCGCAGAGGCGGTGAGATCATCGCCGAGGCGACATCGCACATCGTCTGGACGAGGCCGCTGGGCACGCCGTGGTGGTCGGTGCCTCGGTACGGTCGATCAGGGCGGACCGCGGACGGTCGGATGGATCCGGCCGAGGTCCGGGACGCATTCCGGGATCCGAGCCGATCCGCACGAGCCCATCACGGCGCTCGTCGCCCTCGAGAACACCCACGCGCACTCCATGGGTCAGCCGCTCGACGTCGACTACACGGCGACGATCGGGCAGCGTCGCCCACGAGCAGGGTGTGCCGCTCCACGTGGACGGGGCGCGCCTGTTCAACGCCGCGGTCGCCCTGGGACACGCCGGCGCGCCTGCTGGTGGCAGCAGCGCCGACTCGGTCACCTTCTGCCTGTCCAAGGGTCTCGCCTGCCCGGTGGGCTCGGTGGTGGTCGGGTCGCGGGACTTCATCTGGCGAGCGCGGCGTGCGCGGAAGCTGCTGGGTGGCGGGCTGCGCCAGGTGGGCGTGCTCGCGGCGCCCGGGCCTCATCGCGCTCCGGGACGGTCCGGCGGGCATGATCGAGCGACTCGCGGACGACCACGCGCACGCCCGACTCCTCGCCGATGGGCTCGCGGCCATCCCCGGCGTCAGCGACCTGGACCCGGCACGGGTCCGGACGGACTTCGTGCGTCTTTCGTGTCGCCCGAGCGCGCGGCGTTCCTCGACGGCCTGGCGCGCGAGGGCGTGCTGATGGTGGCCTATCCCACATGGCACCATCCGTGCGGTCACCCACTACGGCATCGAGCGCACGACACGTGGAGCGAGTGGTGGCGGTCGCGCTCGCCCGGTGCTGGCGGGCGCAGCGCGGCCGCCTCGTCCCGCTCCTGACGCGACACGAAGGAGTCCTGTGAACGACCAGCTGGCAGCCATCGCTGTCCCGGTCCGGGTGACCGACGGCGATCGAACGCCCTCGCGGAGCTCATCGCCGGCGACACATGCGACGAGGCTCCTCGAGCGGGAGCCGGTGCTCGCCACCTACCTCGGCATCCACGACCAGGACCACCGGCTGGGCGACATGTCGCGCGCAGGCCGCCTCGCGCGGCATCGAGCTCGAGCGGCGGTACCTGGCCGACCTGGAGAGCGCTCGACCCGGCAGGGCTGTCGGCGGCCAACCGCCTGGAGCGTGAGCTGGCCATCCTCGGCGCGCCGGCGGACCCTGTTCGACGACGAGGTCCATCGACTGTGGGAGCGCCGGGTCACCGCCGGCGGAGGAGATCGGCGACGCCATCTTCCTGCTGTACGTGCGCGACTTCGCGCCGCTGCCGGACCGCCTGACCACCATCGCCGCGCGTCTCGAGGCGGCTCCCCTGGCACTGCTCAGGTGCGCGACCGGCTGGGCGACCGACTCCGTCGCCCTGTGGCTCCAGCTGGAGCTGGAGGCGGTCGAGTCCTGCCCGGGCTTCCTGGACGTCATCGTCGATGCCGGCATCGAACGGCCTTACGGATGCCGACACGGCGCGCAGGCACGCCTGGAGCGCTGCGGTCGGCCACCAAGGCAGTGCGCTCGGCGACTACGCCGCGTGGATCGACGAGCAGCTGCCCGAGGCGGGTGACGACTTCGCGCTCGGCAGCGCGCAGCTGGACGAGCTCATCGCACTGCGTGCCTTCGACGGCCTGACCACCGACGAGATCCTTGCCATCGGCCATCGAGCAGCTGGCCCTCCACCAGGCGGCACGTGCCGCGGCGGCCGCGGAGATCGATCCCGACGCGCCGGAAGCAGAGGTGCTGGCCCGCGGTGAAGGCGGATCACCCGGAGTCCTTCGAGGACGCGCTCGCGGAGTACCGCGACGTGATGGACCGGGCGCGTGCACTTCATCGAGCAGGAGGCATCGCCACCCTGCCTGCGCAACGCCCCGCTGGACGTGGTGCCCGACCCCCGAGTACCTGCGCAAGGTCACGCCATTCGCCGCGTACTTCGCGCCCGCCGCCTTCGACCAGCCGCGCAAGGGCATCTACATCGTCACCCCGTCGGTCGACGACGACGCGCGGCGCGATGCGTGAGCACAATCGGGCGTCCATCTCCAACACCAGCATCCACGAGGCGTACCCCGGTCACCACCTCCAGCTGTCGGCCGCACTGGAGCGGCCGACCATCACGCCGCCTGCTGATCGACGCACCCGAGTTCGTCGAGGGCTGGGGCATGTACAGCGAGCAGCTGATGCGCGAGCACGGGTTCGATGCCACGCCGGCGCATCGGATGATGCTGGCCACCGACGCCATCTGGCGCGCCTGCCGGATCATCCTCGACATCCAGCTCCACCGGGGCGAGATCGGGGTCGACGACGCCATCGACTTCCTCATCGAGCACACCGGCTTCGAACGTCCCGAACGCCGCTGCCGAGGTCCATCGCTATACATCGACCCCGACCTATCAGCTGAGCTACCTGCTGGGCAAGGTGCTCATCCTCCGGCTGCGAGAGGACGAGCAGCGTCGACTCGGCATCGGACTTCTCGCTGCAGCGGTTCCACGACGCGCTGCTGTGGTCCGGGCAGCATCCCGGTCAGCTTCCATCGGCGCCTGCTGGCGGGCGAGGCGGGCGGTCCGTTCATGCCCGGCTGACGTCGCCTGATGCAGGTCATCCCGAGCATCGACCTGCAGGGTGGTCGATCGCGACTGGTCTGGTGGCCGGGTGCCGGGTCCGGTCAGGGAGTCGCCGACCGACCGACCGGATCGCATCGCGCGGGCGTTCGTGGATGCAGGAGCGCCCGTCATCCACCTCGTGGACCTCGACGGCGCGCGCGCGGGTCAGCCGGCGAGCCTGGCCAGCGTCGCCGAGGTGGCCCGCGCCGTCGCCGTGCCGCTCCAGGTCGCCGGCGGCGTCGATGGTCCGGACCAGATCGAGCTGTGCTTCGCGGCCGGGGCCACGCGCGTCGTCGTGCCGCTGTGGGCGGTGGTCGAGGACCGCGCGCGACTGGATGCATGCCTGTGCGGTCGCCGGGGACTGGCTGGCCGTGGGCCTGGACGCGCGGCCGGAGCGACTGCGGGACTATCCCTGGAAGCGCTTCCTGCCACCCACCCTCGATGAGGTCGTGGAGGAGCTCGCGGCGGCCGGGGTCCGCCGATTCGTCCTGTCACACGGTGGCGCGGCGCCCGACCTCGATGCGCTGCGGTCGTCTGTCCGGCCACGGGCGTCGAGCTGCTGGTGGCTGGTGGCGTCACGTCGGTCGAGTCGCTGCCGGCGCTGGCCGCGCGGCGTGCTCGGGCGTCATCGTCGGAGAGGCGCTGTTCACGGGCGCGATCGACCTGTTCACGGCCATGCGGCAGCTGCGTAGCGCTGTCACCATCCAGTCGACCGCGAGACATGGCCGACGTCCACCTCGTCGATCCCTGGAGGATCGCATGCGCCGTTCCCTGAGCCTTGCCGCCCCCGTCGCGCTCGTCGCGCTGCCAGCCGCGTGCAGCGACGCCAACCCCGACGCGCGACCCACGACCCAGGCCCGCGGTCGCGACCGCCGGACGCGACGCCCATGGCCGTGCCACTGGCGGCACCCGCGGGTGACGGCACCACCGCGACCATCACGACCGCGCTGGGTGACATCGTCATCGAGCTGTACAACGAGTCGGCGCCCGTGGCCGCGCGCAACTTCGAGGGCGCTCGCCGAGGCCGGCTTCTACGACGGCACGACCTTCCATCGGCATCGTGCCCGGCTTCGTCATCCAGGGCGGCGACCCGGAGGGCACCGGACGCGGCGGTCCCGGCTACACCATCCCGGACGAGGTGGTCGTGGGCGAGTACGGCCGGGGCGTCGTGGCGATGGCCCGCACCGTCGCAGC
The DNA here is from genome assembly GCA_963760625.1 of uncultured Chloroflexia bacterium. Classification (GTDB taxonomy): domain Bacteria; phylum Chloroflexota; class Limnocylindria; order Limnocylindrales; family CSP1-4; genus JAFMJV01. The sequence goes on along the minus strand of CAVXDU010000004.1, from coordinate 232,667 downwards.
CCGACTCCCAGGGCTCGCAGTTCTTCATCGTCATCGATGACGGCGCCCGCGACGCGCTGGAGCAGTTCCGGACCTACGTCATCTTCGGCGAGGTCGTCGTCGGGCATGGACGTCGTGGACCAGATCGCGGCGATGCCCAACAGCGGCGAGCCCGAGAATGCCGCGCTCGACCCGGTCGTGATGGAGTCGGTGACCATCCAGGCACCCAGCTCGCCCTCGCCGGCCGCTCCGCCGGCCACCCCGGTCGCCACGACCCCGGTCGCCTCCGACCCGGCGCCGGCGAGAGCCCATCGTCTCGACCCCCTGAGCGGTAACCGGTCGCGCCGCGCGGCAACGTTACGGAAAGTTAACCGCCGGCATCGCATGGGGGGTTGAGTCGGCGATGGGCCCTCGGGTATACTGCAGCCAGTGCTGCTGGTCAGCATGACTGCCCCAGGAACAAGGTCATGGGTAGGTTGGGTTAGGGTAGCCGGTGCAGCCGGCGTGATAGATGCCCTTGTGACGTGGCAGACGACCGTTCCGCAAGGTTCGGTTAGCCGGGACAGTGCAGAAGACCCCGCTTCGGCGGGGTCTTCTCATTGGCCGTGGAACGCACCCGGGTCAGGGAGCAGCGGTAATCATCGAACAGGGGTCGGTCATCCCGTCCGCGCTCGATGGAATCGGGGAGCCGGACGGGTCGATAACGATCGATGCCTCGGCCGATGGCACCACTGGGGGCGTACTCGCGAGCAGGCTCGCCGAAGCGCCAGCCCCACGCGTATCTGTCGCAAAGGCCACGAGCGTGCATGTGTCCTGGCTGCGATCCGGAGAACCGTGCGCCCCGAATGTGATCAGGGCGCAGGCCACCATCGAGCAATCCACGTGACCGGACGCGTTGTCGAAGCTCGACTGGATGTCGAGGTTCGTCGTGAAAGAGCCGTCGGCACCAAGAGGCGCTTCCGCGAGTGTTGCCTGCGCCCCAGGATGCACCCACTTCAGTCCTTGCCCGTACACGCTGGGATCCATGTAGTAGCCAGGAGCCGGCGTGATCGGGCCAAAGACCAGGTAGATGCCGTTGCCATTGCTACTGGTCGGATCGAAGCCCTGACCAGTCACGGTGATCGTCTGCGCGCCGGCACCAAGGACTCCGCCTGGCTCGAACGTGACGGTCGGGCCATTGGCCGCGGCCGTGGACGTGATGGCGACCGCCAACAGGACCACTTGAGGCACGACGAACATCCATCGCCGAGAGCGGATCGTGGGCAGCTTGGATGACGGGCGATGCAGCATGTGTCCCTCTCGAACTCCGCCTGCGACAGATTCCTCGTTTCGTTCATCATCATCGATGTCCGATGGCCCAGCCTACGTCCCGTTACGACCGCGCGCCTCGCATCGTGGGCGTCTTGCTGCCCATACTCGTCCTCGTGGCGGGGGCGTCCCAGTTCGCGTCCGTGGTGCCGGCGCATGCGCAGGCAACGTCCACAGGTGCTGGGGGCCAGACGCTCATGGTCTCTGCGACCACCGAGCTGGACCCGACAGGCGCCAGCGTCACGGTCACCGGCTCGGGCTACGACACCGGCAAGGGCATCTACGTCTCGTTCTGCGTCGTGCCTCCCCCCGGTGAGCTGCCGACCCCGTGCGGTGGCGGCATCGACCTGACAGGAACGGGCGGCGGCACGGTCTGGATCTCGTCGCATCCACCGGCATATGCGCCAGGGCCTGACCACCCCGTACGGCCCGGAGGCAGCTTCTCGAGTGCAGATGACGCTCGAGGCGGCGCTCAACGACACCATCGATTGCCGAGTCGTCGCCTGCGCCGTCGTGACGCGCAACGACCACACCCGATCCGAGGACCGGTCCCAGGACGTGTTCGTGCCGGTGACCTTCTCGGGCGGCCGCCAGTCGACCACCCGTGCGGCTCCCCCGGTCGCCGGTCCCGGCCTCGACGGCGATGCCGTCCTCGTCCGTGCCCACCACCGACCCGGCGGCCGGCTGTGGTCCCTCGACCGCGATCGTGGACGCCGACGCCATCGACCCCATCACGCCGCCCCAAGCCCCGTGCTGCCGGTGACCGTGCACTCGGCCGACGGCCGCGACGTCACGGTCACGGACGTGACGCCGCATCCTGCCCGTCAACCTCTACGGCTCGATCGCGGAGATCGTGTTCAGCCTCGGCCTGGGTGACAACGTCGTCGGTCGCGACACCTCCACGACCTTCGACGCGGCCAGGGACCTGCCGCTCGTCACGACCGCCGGCACGGACCTGTCCGCGGAGACCATCCTGGAGTCTGGACCCCAGCGTCGTCCTGGCCGACGACAGCATCGGGCCGCCCGAGGTGCTCCAGCAACTGCGCGACTCGGGCATCCCGGTCGTGATGCTGCCGTCGCTGCAGACGCTCGACGGTGTCAGCGACCACATCCGGTCGATCGCGGCGGCCCTCGGTGTGCCCGACGCGGGTGAACAGCTGGTGGCGCGGGTGGAGCAGCAGATCGCCGCCGCCGAGGCCGGCGTCGCGGTCGCCTGCGACACCCCTGTCGATCGCGTTCCTGTACATCCGCGGATCGGCCGGCGTCTACCTCATCACGGGCGCCGGCGCCGGACCGGACGCGATGATCGAGGCCATCGGCGCCGTCGACGCCGGCGCGCAGCTCGGCATCAGCGGCTTCAAGCCCATCACCAGCGAGGCGCTCATCGGCGCCGCCCCGGACGTCATCCTCATCCTGACCGACAGCCTGAAGTCGGTGGGCGGCAGTCGACGGCCTGCTCAAGCTGCCGGGCATCGCCCAGACACCCGCCGGCGAGCACCGGCGTATCGTCGACATGGATGACGGAGTGCTGCTCAACTTTGGTACCCGCACGGGTGCCGCCATCGACCGCCCTGGCCAAGGCTGTCTACCAGCCCTGCGGCTAGCCGGGCGTGACCAGGCGGGGCTCCCTGACCATCGTCGGGCTGGGCATCGCGCTCATCGTCGCGTGCCTCGTCGCGGCGGGCATCGGCCAGCTGCACGTGCCCGTGGACCAGGTGCTGGGCTCGATCCTCCATCGGCTGGGCATCGACTGTCCTGCCGATGCCCACGCGCGCCGCGCGGCGACGACGCGCTGTGGCTGGTGCGCTTCCCGCGGGTCGTGCTGGCCGTCCTCGTCGGCGCCGCCCTCGGCTGCGCCGGCGCGCTGATGCAGGGCGTGTTCGGCAATCCGCTCGCGGAGCCGGGCGTCATCGGCGTCTCGTCGGGAGCGGCCATCGGGGCGTTCGCGGTCATCGTGTTCGGCATCGCCGCGCTGGGCAGCTGGACCGTGCCCATCGCCGCGTTCGTCGGCGGCCTCCTGGCCACGCTCATCGTGTACGGCCTGGCGCGCTCGGGCGGCCGCACCGAGGTGGTCACCCTGGTCCTGGTGGGCATCGCGGTCACCGCCTTCGCGGGCGCGGTCATCGGGATGCTGACGTTCGTCTCCAGCGACGACGCACTGCGCGCCATCGCCTTCTGGAACCTGGGCAGCCTGGCACGCGCGACCTGGGATGCGGTGTTCGCGGTCACGCCGTTCGTGATCGTGGGCGTGAGCGTCGCGATGTACTACGCGCCGCAGCTGGACCTGCTGGCCCTGGGTGAGCGTCCGGCGCGTCACCTGGGCGTCGACGTCGAGCGACTGCGCCTCGTGCTCATCGTGGACATCGCGACTGCTGGCGGGCGCCGGCGTCGCGTTCACGGGCATCATCGCCTTCGTGGGGCTCGTGGTGCCGCACCTCATCCGGATCGTCACCGGTCCGTCGCATCGGATCCTCATCCCAGCGAGCGTCCTCGGTGGTGCCCTCGTCATCGTCGTCGGCGATCTCATCGCGCGGACGCTCATCGAGCAACCAGGAGCTGCCGCTGGGCGTGCTCACGGCCCTCATCGGTGCGCCCGTTCTTCTTCTGGCTCATCCGTCGGACCCGGGCGCGAGGCCGGAGGCTGGGCCTGATGGTCGACCGACTTGGCCAGCCGATGGCGCGAGATGGGCCACCTGGAGTTGCCACCGCCACCCGAGCGCGGCCGGACCGCCGTCGAGGTCCAGGGCCTGACCGTCGAGCTCGGCGGCCGGCACGTGCTGTCCGGCGTCGACCTCGACGATCCGGCACGGTGAGCTGCTGGCCCTGGTCGGGCCGAACGGCGCTGGCAAGTCGACCCTCCTGGGCGCCGTGGCGGGCGACGTCGCGGTCACCGGTCGGGAGCATCGAGCGTGGACGGTCGGCCCCTGGCCGAGTTGGGGCACCCGCGAGCTGGCGCTGCGGCGGTCGGTGCTGCTCCAGCGCATCGACATCTCGTTCCCGTTCACGGTCGGTGACGTGGTGCGGATGGGTCGCTCTCCATGGGCGGGCACGGACGCGCGAGGACGAGGACGATGAGCAGGTGTGGCGACGGCCATGGCGCAGACCGACATCGCCGCACCTTGCCGTCGCGCGAATATCCGTCGCTGTCGGGCGGCGAACGGGCACGCGCAGCGCTCGCCCGGGTGCTCGCCCAGGGCACGGGCATCCTGCTCCTGGACGAACCGACCGCAGCGCTCGACCTGCACCACCAGGAGCTCGTGATGGGGGTGGCATCCGAGACCGAGCCGCCGCGGGCGCGGCGGTCGTCGTCGTGGCCCACGACCTGGGCATGGCCGCCGCCTGGGCGGACCGGGTCGTGATCCTCGACCGGCAGGCCGTGTAGCCGGCGATGGCCGACCGGCGACGATCCTGACCGAGGACCTGCTGAGCCGGGTATACCACCACGCGGTGGAGGTCATCCCTCATCCCCGTACGGGCACTGCCGATCATCGTGCCGCGCCGATAGCCTGTCGGAGGATGCGGCAGACTACGGACATGAGCGGAGGCCAGCGCACGATCGGGGTCGCGGTCCTCGGCGCCGGGCGGATGGGACTGACCCACCTGCGGACGCTTGCTGGGATCCCGGCCGTGCGCGTGCTGGTGGTGGCAGATCCGGATGCTGCCGCAGCGGAACGGGGACGGGGCGTTGCTCGGGCGGAACGCTCCACCACCGACGCCCTGGCGGCCATCCACGACCCAGCTGTCGAGGCCGTGGTGATCGTGACGCCGACGAACACCCACGCCGCATACATCGAGGCAGCCGTCACCGCCGGCAAGGCGGTCTGGAGCGAGAAGCCGATCGCCCTCGACCTGGTCGAGACCACGCGGGTCGTCGAGGCCATCCGACGCTCTGGGCGCCCGGTGCAGCTGGGCTTCATGCGCCGCTACGACCCTGGCTATCTGCGGGCCAAGGAGCGTATCGACAGCGGGGAGCTGGGACGCATCGAGACCTTCCGGGCACTGAGCCGGGACACCTATCCTCCACCGCTCGAGTTCCTGCGCACGAGCGGCGGGCTCTTCCTGGACATGGCGGTCCACGACCTGGACCTCGCCCGGTTCCTGGTGGGCGAGGTGGAGGAGGTGCAGGCGTGGGGTGGCAACCTGTTCGACGAGCGGTTCGCGCAAGCCGATGACATCGACACGGCGGTCACCCTGCTCCGCTTCCGCGACGGTGCCCTGGGGACCGTGGAGACCGCCCGCCACTCTGCCTGGGGGTACGACATCCGTACCGAGGTGGCGGGCTCCGAAGGCAAGGTGGTCATCGAGGCGGAGCGCAAGACCCCGACCAGCTTCTCCCGACGCTTCGGGTACGAGGCAGACCACTTCGAGAACTTCCCGGACCGGTTCGCGCTCGCATTCCAGCGTGAGCTCGATGCGTTCTTCGACGCGCTCGCTGGCCGGCAAGGACCCCGCGCCCGGCCCCGACGGATGCGCTGGAGACCCTGCGGCTCGCGGTCGCGGTGACCCGCAGCTGGCGTGAGGGGCGCCCGATCAGGGTCGCCGACGTCCAGTCCTGATCCCGCCGTCGGGGTACGATGTGCGCGGTCCCGCTCGGGAGAGCGCGACATGCGCCTGTAGCTCAGCGGATAGAGCGTCTGCCTCCGGAGCAGAAGGTCGTGAGTTCGAGTCTCGCCAGGCGCGCCACCCACAGAGTTCGACATCGCGCCCAAGAGCGACTGGGCACCTGACGGCAGCGTCGTCGTGTCACCCGAGCCGGTCGCGCCCGGTCGATGCCACACGTGGGACATGCCACTTGACAATAGGAAGATATCTGCTCATTATTTGGCAATGCGACGCAGGGCCAACACACTCGTCCCCCTCGAAGTGGCCATCCTCGACGCTCTCATCGAGCTTCGACGGCGTGGCACGCCCGAGGCGCATGGCTTCCTGATCGCGTCCGAGCTTCGGGCGATCGGCGACGATCGACGCCTGACCGCGTATGGAACGCTCTACAAGGCGCTGGACCGGCTCGCCGAGACGGGTGTGATCGATCGCCGCTGGGAGGATCCGGAGATCGCGGCACGTGAAGGCCGGCCTCGCCGCCGGTACCACCGGATCACCCTCGCTGGCCAAACGGCCCGTGCCGCAGCGGACCCTATCCGCCGACGCGAACCAGTGGCAGACCGGGGTGCTGCAACGTCATGAACGACACCAAGTCGGATCAATGCCGCGCTGGGAAGGACATGCGCATCTCATCGGGACAACGCGTCGCCATCAGCGCCGTGACGGTCTGGTTCGTCGTGATGCTGGGCGGCCTACTCCTCTCGCCTGACTTCCGCGATTGGGCCGGTATGGGCGCATCGGTCCTCGGGCTTGGTCTGTCCATCGTGGGACTTCTGCTCGCTATCTCGCGGCCCCAGACCGGATTCGTCGTGGGGATCGGTCGGTATCGGGATGCCTCATCCTGTCGATGCCGTGGCTACTCCCGTTCTACCTGCCGCTGCCGATCGTCCTCGGCTATGGCTTGGTTCGGGAGCAGCACGCCACCCGACCGCCGGCGCAGGACGCGTAGACCGCGAGGGTCATCCCGCGAGCGACTTCGCCCGGGCCATCACGAAATCGAGCATCGGCGCGGTCAGCCGACCCGTGAACGTGTTCTGCTGACTGGGGTGGTACGACCCGAGCAAGCGATAGCTGCCGACCTGGACTTCGGACCCATGCCCGAACCTGGGTCTCCGGCTGAGCTGATGGCCCATCGTCCCGATGGCGCGTAGCGACGCCGTCCCAGCCCCACGCGCCGAGACAAACGATGGTTGTCGCCTGGGGCAGCAGCTCCAGCTCACGGCGAAGGTAGGGCAAACACCTGTCGCGCTCCTCGGGGGTCGGCCTGTTGTCCGGGGGAGCGCAGCGGTTGACGGCGGCCAGGTAGGCTCCAGTCAATCGCAGGCCATCGCCCGCGTGTGTCGAGTGTGGCTGGCTGGCTAGTCCGACCCGATGGAGTGACGCGAACAGGAAGTCACCCGAGCGGTCACCCGTGAACATGCGCCCCGTTCGATTGGCACCGTGCGCCGCGGGAGCCAAGCCAACGATGACGATGCGCGCGTCAGGGTCCCCGAACCCTGGCACGGGACGACCCCAGTAGATCTGGTCGACGAAGCGAGCCACACGCTCGTGACGCCACTCGCCTCACGCCAGGCCACCAGCCGGGGACAGGCGCGGCAGGTGACGATGGCACCGACCACGTCCCCCAGTGACCCTGGCTCATCCGGGAACCGTGGCTCACCCAGGCCGATTCGTCCCGGTCGGCCTGGCCGACCTGGAACTGCCGTGCCGCGACCCACTGGCGCGATCGCATCCGCAGCCCGGAACGTGCCCGTGGCGCCGGCCGCGGCATCTCGCGCGGCGAGAGCGTCGAGCCACTCGGCCATCGCCTTCCTGGGACACGAATGTCAGCTCCCTGCCACTCGTTCCAGGCGGTCGTGGCACGCACCGCGGGTGCCTCCAGCCAGCCCGCCAGGGTCTCGGCCGGTCTGTCGCCATCGAGGGCACCCACCGGTACCGCCAGCAGAGCCCGGACGTGACCCGCGACCCGCGCGGCGACCACTTCGTCCAGGTCGAGCTCGGTGGCGGTCCGGGACACCGCAGAGTCTGCCGCCCACGCATCGTAGACGCCGACCATGGCGCCTGGTGTGGAGGCACCAACGAGGTCTCCCAGGGAGGCGCCGACAGCCCAGTCCACGAGGGTCGCCCAGCGGGCACGGTCAGTTCCCAGCCATCGAGCCAGTCGCACTCGGTCATCCGTGGTCGGACCGACCTCTTGCGGTCTGGCTCCGCATCCACCTTCCCAGCGCGAACGACCGACACCAGGTCCATGAGTCGCTCGGCCAGCGCAGAGCGGACGCGTGCCACCGACACACCACGGCCGGCGGTCGCGCCGACGGCCCGGCCGACATGCCCCGAGCGGCGCCTCCAAGGCTTCCAGTGCGGACTCCACGAGCGCGGTCGCGGTGGCCTCGGACGGCGCCAGACCTGCCCCAGCCACGTCGCGGATCGTCTGGACCAGGAACAGCGAGTCCACCGCGAGGCGTGCCGGTTCCAGCAGCTGGTCCTGGAGCGCACCCGGACGTCTGGCACGCCCGAGAGTCCGATGCGCCAGGCCAGTCGTCCCCAGTCGCCCGCAGGGTCGTCCCGGACCACCCATGGGTCCAGGAACACGTGGGACTGATACGCGTGGAGGTCCAGCTCCAGACCTCTGGCATGGACGTCCCGACAGTTCCGGAGGTGCTCCAGGCCGCGTCCGGGCGTCCCGGACCACCAGCCACGTGGAGGCGTCATCCGGTAGGCCCAACGCCTCTCCAGCACCCGCGATGCGGACCGGCCCTCCGAGATACTGGTTGCGATAGACCACGAGCGACCGCGAACCACGCACCTCATTGGCATACGCGAACACGTCCTCGTCCACGATCGCCGTCCGCGTCTCACTGCATCCAGCATCCGGAAGCCGTCCGCGGCCGCGAATCGCCATCGTTGCCGCAGCAACGGGAACAGCTTCGCGCTCGTGGCGCGCCACGAGGTCCTGGTCGGGCCGCTCATCCAGCATCGCGCGACGGAACTCCATGCCGTACTTCTCACCGAAGCCCTCGACCTGGCCGTGCCCGAACATCGGCAGGCCGGGCAGCGTCGCGAGCAGCGTGGCGACGCCGATGTACTTGTCGCCCGACCCGAACTGGTCGATGGCCGTCCGCTCGTCCGGATTGTTCATGAAGTTGACGTAGCGACCGAGGATCCGGGGATCGAACGCGACCGTCTCGCGGATGACGCTCCGGTAGCCCGCGTTGTCCTCGTCCCGGAGCATGTGCATGAAGGCACTGTTGTAGACCCGGTGCATGCCCAGGGTCCGCACGAAGTAACCCTCGAGCAGCCAGAACGCCTCGGCCAGCAGCAGCGTGTCGGGCGCCTCCACGGCGACCCGGTCGACCACCTCGCGCCAGAACTCCGCGGGCATCGCGGCATCGAACGCCGCCTGGGTCAGCGACGACTCGGCACGCGACGGGATGGCACCGCCGCTGCCGGGCAGCGGGTACCAGAGTCGCTGGACGTGCTTGCGGGCGAGCACCATGGCTGCGTCGAAGCGGATCACCGGGAAACGGCGCGCCACGTCGATGATGGTCCGGATGACCGCTTCCCGGACGTCGGCGCGCAGGTAGTCCAGCTGGGCGGTGTCGTTCCAGGGAAAGCTGGTGCCGTCATTGCCGTGATAGATGTACCGCGTGTCGCCGCTCCAGCGGTCGACGCGCTTGAACACAACGGCTGCGTCCGAGGCATCCGTGTAGTGGTCCTCGAGATAGATGCCCACCCGCTCGTCCGTCGGACAGGTTGGGTCCGGTCCAGGAGTAGGCCGGGTATGGCGGGTCGTCGCGCTGCACGAAGTAGTCGGGATGCTCCATGACCCAGCGCGAGTCGATGCCCATGTGGTTGGGCACCATGTCCGAGGCGAGCCGGATGCCGCGTGCCCAGGCCCGGTCGCGCAGGTCGCGCCAGGCGGCCTCGCCGCCCAGGTCGTCCGCGATGCGGTAGTCCATGAGCGAATACGCGGACGCGACGGCATCGGGGTTGCCCTGCAGCTGCTTGATGCGCTGCGACGCGTGGCTGCGCTCCCACAGCCCGATGAGCCAGAGCCCGGTGAACCCCCAGTCGCGCAACCGGTCGAGCTCCTCGTCGGGGATGCCATCGAGTGTCCGGATGGCCCGCCCGTAGGTCCGCGATAGCTGGTCGAGCCAGACATAGGTGCTCTTGGCCATGAGCACGAGACCTGGCATCCAGTCGCAGGTCCTGGCTGAACGACTCGGGCTCTTCCTCGGCATCCCCGAACCCGGCCAACGCGGCCGACTGCGCCGCGTCAGCGGCACCTCCCGAAGTGACCGGTCCACGCACGTTCTGCGGCAACCTGCTCCTCGGTCAGGACATCGAGGCCCCTGAGGTCAGCCGGTCGAGCAGGTCACCATCGACGATGTCCGTCCAGTTGTCGCGGATCCAGCGCAGCTGTGCGGCGAGGGAATCGGGTGCCTGGCGTCCCGGTTCCAGCAACCGCTCGACGAGGTCGCTGCCACCGGCCCGGTCGGCTTCGCGGGCAGTCTGCTTCCGGATGGCCGCCACGATCCGGGGGTAGTCGGTCGAGGCTGCCAGCTCCCGGTCATCGAACAGGTCGTCGAAGCGCATGAACGCCGGATTCTGGTTGGCGACCCACAGCAGCAGCAGCTCCTCGGTGGTCAGCTGCCGGTTGGGCGCGCCGTCCGTCCTGGCCCGCAGGATACTTCCTGGGCTCGACATCGTCGACGTACACCGAGCGGGACGGGAAGCTGGACTCGAACGCCGCGAGCCCTCCACCGTGGCCCTTGGCGTGCGCCGGCGTCAGGACGTTGGCCCGGTCGATGGCGCGATGCTGTAGCTCGTGGATGAGCGCCATGGCTGCCAGGTCGCCTGCGGTCACCGGGTCGGTCTGGTCGAGCGCCGCCGGCCTGGGCGATCCGCCACGCTGCTCGACGCGATGCTGGACCGTCCGCCAGCCTGGTCGCGGGTCGAGAAGTACCCACCGTCGAGGGCATACCGGTCACGGGCGGTGCGTGCGATCCGGAACTCCATGCTCGACCACGATAGCAGCGCATGCGATGGCGGCCGCCACCCGATCGTCACGGCTTCCCTGAACGGATGATCCGTCCCAGACCCTGCCGTCGTGGACGGCAGGCACCCCACGTACGGTAGTCTGCGACGGAGCCGAGCAGCGAGGGGGACCGGGTGCTGAGGGTGTCCATACGACGAGCCGCTGTGGCATCACTCGCCGCAACGACACTGGTCGTGATGACGATGCTGGCGCCTGCTCACGCCACCGGTCGGGGGCCAACGGATCGGCTGCCCGACCTGCGGATGATCAAGCCGCAGGACGTTCGTGTGATCCGGTACCACGGTGGCCAACTCTCAGGACACCGGTTGCTGCGTTTCACGACCATCATCACGAACGAGGGCCGGGGACCGCTCGAGCTGCGCGGCAAGCGCACTGCGTATCGCTCAGGGCGTGTCCCACGATGTCCGTGCGGCAGCGCATCAAGCGGAGTGACGGCACCTGGAGAAGCATCCCCACTACCGCCACGATGCGCTACGAGGTGGGCGACGGACATCACCACTGGCACGCCGTCGGGCTTGAGGGTTACCAGCTGTGGCAGCTGGGTGTCGCCGACCCGACGCCGCTGCGGGCCGCGAAGTACGGGTTCTGCTTCTTCGACGGGCGTCGATGGTTCCGGGCTCGCCGACCAGGGCCCGGTATCACGAATCGGGGCCACGGTCGGCTACCGGCTGCGGCGACCCGACCAGCCGCAGCATCCGGGTCGGCCTCTCCCGTGGGTGGGCGGACATCTATCCCTGGAACTTCGCTCGGCCAGTACATCGACATCACGGGCGTGCCCAAGGGGCGAGTACCTGCTGTGCGTCACGGCCGACCCCAGCAAGCGATTCCGCCAGACGCGGCACGAACAACGACGAGGCCTGGGTGCGGCTGCGGATCGCCGGGCACCAGACTGACCATCCGGGACTCCCAGCGGAGCTCGTGCTCGCAGGCCGAGCGACGCTCGATTCGCAGCCTGACCCGACGACGCGCTCGACCAGTCAGCTTCGCGCGCATCGAGTCGGCGGCCACCGGCTGCCTGTGCCTGATCCCTCGAAGGCGCCCAGCCCGCCGACGCGCCTGGTCGCCCGACGGACCTCCGAACCGTGAGCCGACCGGAGGACTCGAATGGCCTCGACGCCGACCGTGCTGGAGGCGGGCCGTCCGATGCCAGAGCATCCGTCGATGGCCTCCGCTCGAGCCCTCGGCCACCACCTCGACCGACCGGTCCGCACCGATTGGCGACCCAGCCAGCGAGCTCGAGGCGAGCTGGCGACCCGCTGCACGAACCAACGGAAGCCGACGCCCTGGACCGTGCCACGGATGATCGCGTGCAGGCGCTCATCCTGCGGCTCGATGGTCATCGGGCGGCGGTCGGGCTCGGCCGTCGGATCGGTACGGGGCCATCGGAGCAGCAGGTCGTCCAGCACCAGCTCCGGGCTGGCATAGGCGTCGATGGCGGCGCCCAGTCCGTCGAGCCGGTCCAGGAATGCGACCAGCTGGTCGACATCCACCTGCGGGGCGGCCGCATCCAGCTCCTCCAGCAGGTCCAGCTGTCGGATGCGCGAGCGCGCGCCCCCGAGCGTCGACCGCGAGGTCGCGACCGACATCGCGCCACGTGGCCAGGACCCGGCGAGCCGCCCGACGGCGCTCGGCGGGCTGGGGCCGCGCGGACGGTCGCGTTCGGGTGGCTGCGGGGCCGCGGCGTCGGACCGGCGGGTTGCGGGCGATGTGCATCCGCCTCGTCGGCTGCCGAGGTCGTCTCGCCGCCGAGCGCCGCGTCCAGGGCGGCACCGTCCGCCATCAGCGACGCCGCGGACGTCGAGCCGTGTTCGACGGTCTGCCGCCAGCAGGTCGGTCAGCTGACGCGCAAGTCGGTCGCGGATGAGCAGCGCGTCGCCGGATCGCGACAGGGCGATCGCGACTCCCGGGAGACCGCCGGATGCCGCGGCCAGGGCCGCCGCGCGGGATGCGATCCGCCGAGACCACGCTCCACCAGCAGCGCCGCCGATGTCGCGCGCCGGGACAGGGCCCAAGTCGGAACCGAGCCGAGCGACTGGCCACGGTGGGCAGGATGGTGGCCGGGTCGTCCGCACACAGCACGATGCACGCTTCGCCGACCGGTTCCTCGAGCGTCTTGAGCAGCGCGTTCTGGGCGTCGGGGTTGAGCCGATGGGCCGCCTCGATGATGGCCACGCGGACGCGCCCCTCCATGGGCAGCAGCGCCAGGTCCGTGACCAGCGCCTGGACCTGGCCGATCCGGATCTGGTCGCCGGCGCCCTCCGGTCGCAACCGGTGCAGGTCCGGATGGTTGCCGTGCTCCACCTTGCGGCAGGCGGTGCACGACGCGACAGGGTCGTGCCTCGGCGTCCGGTGCGCAGGCACAGGAGCCCCGCCGCGAGGTCCAGTCGCGAGCGTGGTCTTGCCCACGGCCTGAGGGCCGACGAGCAGGACCGCGTGCGGCGCCCGGCCGCGAGCGATGGCGCGACGGACAGCCGCCAGCGCCAGTGGATGACCGCGGGTCAGCAGTCCCCCACTGGCAGCCGGTCGGGTCGGCAGCCTCAGCCCTCACCCGTCCCGGGCGCGGTCGACTTGGTCGACCGGCGACGGCGTCGCCTTGGGCGCGGCAGCCGCTTCCGTGCCAGGCGCCTCGACGCTGGTGGCCTTGGCCGCGGCGGCCTTGGTCCGGGCGCGCGTGGCCTTGGCAGGCGGCCTTGGCTGGTGCCTCGGCCGCCGGACCACCTCGGGTGCCTCGGCCGCGGCGGCCTTGGTCCGGGGCTTGGTGGCGCCTTGCCTTGGCAGGAGCCTTGGCCGGTGCCTCGGCCGCGGTACCGGTAGCGGACGCCGCTGCCTTGGCCGCGGCGGCCTTGGTCGGCGCCGTTGGCCTTGGCAGGCGGCCTTGGCCGGAGCCTCGACCGCAGCCTCGGCCGCGCTGGCTGGCACCGGGCCTCCGCGGCCGCGGCCGCGCGCGGCGCGCGGCGCGACCGTGCCCGGAGCCGGTGCAGCCGGCGGCGCTCGGCTCTGGGTCGATGCCTGCCGTGCACGGCCTGCGGGCGTGACGCGCGGCTGCCTGCGTGCGAGCTCCGCGCGCAGCATCTCCTGGACGTCCGCGCGGCACCTCGCTCCACGGCTCGGCCGACGCCGCGGGCGCTCGGTCCGGTCGAACCGCTCGCGCGGCTCGGCGCTCGCCGGTCGAGGCTGGCGAGCCGGTGCCGGCCCGCGGCCGCCCTGGCCGCCGCGGTTGCGGTCGGGCTGGCGGTCCGGCCGATTGCCACCGGCAGTTGCCTCCACCGTAGCCACCGGGCGCAGGGCTGCCGGTCCCGGACCGGCCGTAGCGCTCGCGGTCGACGGCGGTCCGGTAGCCGGCGCTCGGCGCGTTCCGGCCGCCGGGCGCACCCCGGTTGCCCGGTCGCTGGTCGCGGCCGCCGCGACCGCGGCCCTGCTGCCGGCGTTCCGCGAGCAGGTACTCCGGGATCTCCGGCTCGTCGTCGTAGCCATCCTGGTCGTCGACCGAGCCGCCGACGGCGGCGACGGGAGCGACGCCGATCTGGCTCTCCCAGACCGAGCCGAAGGTCGAGTGCTGCGGCAGCGTCGCGACCTCCTCGTCGAGGTACTCGTCCTCGATCAGGTCCGGACGTCGATGACCTCGTCCGGCTGTCGCGTGGACCGCGACCACGCCGGGCTCGACCGGCTCGCCGGCTCGCCGGCTCGCCGGCCGCCATCGCCTTCGCCCTCGCCTCGACGGCCACGGCCCCGACCGCGGCCACCACGGCGGCGGCGGCGGCGGCGGGCTTCGCCCTCGCCCTCGGCTCCGCTCGCCACCTCGGCGGCCTCACGACCTCGCCGTCCGCGTCGACCTCCGATGGCCTCCACGTACTCCTCGGCCGCGTCGTCCTCGAAGTCCTCGATCGCCGCAGCGCGCGACAGGCGCTCGCCAGGCAGCGCGATGATGTTGCCGCCACTCGGCGACCACGACGTCCGGCGTCGCACCGGGACCGGACGTGCCGCGCGCGGCGGACGCTCGGTGCGATCCGCGCGATCGCCACGCTCGGGCCGGTCGCTCCGGGTGCGACCCTCGCCGCGTCGGCGCCGGACGCCGTTGTCGGTCTCCTTCTCGGGCACCGCGGTCATCGACAGGTCGTCCTCGGATGCCACCCGGCGTCCGCTGCGCTCGCCCTTCTCGACGCGTGCCAGCTGGGAGATGTCCGTGAACACGTCCGCGACCTCGATGAGGTCGCTGCTGGTGTTGCCCCGGAAGCTGACGACCTCGACCCGGACGCCCATGCTGCTGGACGGCACGGATGGCGGGCGCGAAGTCGCCGTCACCCGACACGACCACCGCGATGTCGATGTGCTGGGCCATGCGCATCATGTCCACCACGAGCTCGATGTCGAGGTTCGCCTTGATGCGCCCGTCGCCGTACTTGCGGATGTCCTTGCTGATGACCTTGTAGCCGCTGCGGCCAAGGAACGCATGGAACTGGCGCTGGTTCTCGTTCTCCGGGTCCAGCCCGGTGTAGGCGTACGCGCGGACGAAATCACGTCCGGCGGTCGACGCCTTGAGCAGGGTGACGTAGTCGATGTCCACGCCGGCGGCCTTGGCCGCATAAAAGATGTTCGCCACGTCCACGAAGACGGCGACGTTCTTGCTCACGCAGGACTCCTGTGCGCTGCGATGGCGAGCCTTCGCCCGTGGCGAAGCTCGCACGGATCGGATCGAAGCCGGGCTCGATGACGTCCTGGTGTGATCCACGAACGTAGGCGTGTCCCTGCGGCTTCTGTGGGCGCCCCGATGGAGCGCTCCCAAACGACGTCCCGGGCAGCCGCGGCTCCGCCTGATCCAGGGTCGGCGACCCGCTCGCCTGATGGGCCTCGGCGACGCTCCGAGCGCGCCGCACCGGGTGATCGCAGGACCCTGGAAGGGACCTCTGCCCGCACACGCCCCGGGGCGCTCGGACGTCTTGCATTCGAGACGTCGATGACTATCATACGCGAACGCGTCGGCAGCCACGCGGACGCCCAGGTTCGTTCGTGTCCAGTCCGGCATCCATCGGGACCAGGAGGAGGGTTCCCGAGGACGTGGCCCACCGCGGGTCACTGCTTCGGCGCACCTCGTTCGACCTTCCGGCGGATCTGTCGGGGACGGACGCGAGCTGCCAGCGTGCCGCTCGTGGCGGCCACCTGACGCACCAGGAAGACCAGGAGGAAAGAGGGTCTCATGAAGTTGAGGAATCTCGGCGTACTGGGTGCCGCGGGCGTGCTCGCCGTCACCGCCGCAGTGCCCGCGTTCGCCCAGGACAAGGCGCTCAAGATCGGTATCGAGCTGCCGCTGTCCGGCGCCGTGCGGTAGCCAACGGTGGACCAGCCGAGCGGGGTGCGCAGCTCGCCATCGAGCAGGCCAACGAGGCGGGCGGTGTCGGTGGCTACATGCTGCGAATCAGTCGTCCAGGACGACGCCGTCGACGGCAGTCCACAACGCCGCAGCAGGGTGCGGCGGACATGCAACGCTCGTCGCGGACGAGACCGTCGTCGGCGTCGTCGGTGCCTTACAACTCGGACGTGGCCGCGGCGCAGATCCCCGTCAGCAACGCGGCAGGCCTGGCTCCAGTGCAGCCCGGCCAACACGCGGCATCGACCTGACCAAGGTCCCAGAGGCGCCGAGACTACCGCCCGACGAACCCGGACAGATCGCAACTACATCCGGTCGCCACGCCGGACGACATCCAGGGCCCGGCCATGGCCGCAGTTCGCCGTACAACAAGCTGGGCTCAGGAACATCTTCGTCGTGGATGACACGACCGGCATTCGGCGTCGGTGTCGCCGACAGCTTCAGGCCAAGTTCACGGAGCTCGGCGGGACCATCGCCGCGCCAGGGCACGACTACGCCACGACCACCGACTTCACGGGCGCTGAGTGTCCCAGATCTCACCGCGACACGGACGGCGTCTTCTTGGCGGCGTGACCAGTCCCGGTGGCGGCCTGTTCCAGCAAGCAGATGCGCCAGGCCGGCATGCACGGCCACGTTCCTGGGGCCTGATGGCATCACGAACGGCAGCCGGCAAGGACGGCGGGTCGCAGATCCAGATCGCGGGTCTCGACGCGGCAGCCGGCACCGTCGGCCACTGTCGCCGCCGTTGGTGACTTCGCGGGCAAGGCCGACTTCGACGCAGCGTATGCGGAGCACTTCAAGGATGCCCCCGACTTCCAGACGGCGGGCGCCTATAGCGCCCTAGCGCTACGCTGTGCGACCGGTCATCATCGAGTCCCTCGGGCTGTCGCTGGAGGCGAACCCGACGGCGGACCCGGCCGCGATCCGCGAGGGTGTTCGGGCCACGCGACCGACTCCGGCGAACACGTTCGAGACGGTCCTCGGCCCGCTGAGTCATTCGACGCAATTCGGCGACTCGAGCCTGAAGTTCATCTCCTTCTACGAGATCGATCCCGCAGCCGCCGGTGGCGCCGGGGGCTGGGTCTTCACGGAGCAGAAGCACTTCGGCGGCTAGCCGCACCGACGGAAAGGCCGGAGGGCCATGCTCCCCGGCCTTTCCATACCGCAGCCCAGAAGGTCGTCTCAGCACGAGATCGTAGATGACCACGCTGGCAGCACCGACTCGCCCAGGCATCGCTGACCGAGTCCGTCAGCGTCGCTTGGGGCTGCCCGACGTCCTCATCGTCCTGGCGATCGTCGACACCTGCTCATCGGGCCGATGCAGTTCTTCAACGCGCTGACCATCGGTGGCATCTACGCCCTCGATCGCGCTGGGCTACACGATGGTCTACGGCATCATCGAGCTCATCAACTTCGCCCACGGCGACGTCTTCATGGTGGGCGCCTTCGCCTCGATGTTCGTGCTGATCAACATCCTTGGGTTCAACGGGTCCGAGCACCGACCTGGTCCACGATCGCGCGTGGTCCTGGCCGTCGACTTCCTCATCACCGATGCCGGTGATGGGCCTGCTGGGCGTGGTCATCGAGCGTTTCGCGTATCGGCCGCTGCGGAACGCGCCACGGCTGGCCCCACTGATCACTGCCATCGGCGTCTCGTTCATCCTCCAGAACATCATCCAGATCATCTACGGCCCCTCGCCGGTCACCGTCCCGCAGGTCATCCCGCCGACAGCCCGGTTCCAGATCGGTCGACGTCTGCATCGGCTGGATCAACGTCTTCATCATCGTCGCGTCACTGGCCTTCATGGTCGCGCTGCAACTGTTCGTCACGCGGTCCCGCCTGGGACGCGCCATGCGCTCGACCGCCCAGGACCGCGAGGCGGCCGCAGCTCATGGGCGTCAACATCAACAGACCATCGCCCTGACCTTCTTCATCGGCTCGGCGCTTGCCGGCGCCGCGGGCATCGTGTACGGCCTGTACTTCGGCACCATCCAGTTCAACCTTGGGCTTCCAGGCGGGCCTCAAGGCCTTCACGGCGGCTGTGCTGGGTGGCATCGGCAACATCACCGGGGCCGTCCTGGGCGGCTTCATCATCGGCTTCATCGAGGTCACCACGGCTGCCGCTGGGCTCTGTTCGTCTGGAGCGAGGCCGTGGTCTTCGTGGTGCTCATCATCGTGCTGGTGTTCCGACCGTCCGGTCTGCTTGGCCAGCAGGTGGGTGAACGGGCATGACCGCGCACGACGCGGCCGTCATCCGCGACCGGCCGGTCGTCCGCGACACCGATGCGTGCCTTCGCGGCGCGGCACCGGTCGATCACGCATCATCCTGGGCATGAGCCTGTTCGTCACTCAGTGCTTGCCGCTCATCGTCCTGCTGCCGCCCTTCAACGGCTTCAGCGGGCAGACCGTCTGGATCGACGGCTTCACGGACGCCGGCGTCTTCGTGCTGCTGGCGCTGGGCCTCAACATCGTGGTCGGGCATGGCCGGCCTGCTCGACCTCGGCTACGCGGCGTTCTTCGCCATCGGTGCCTACACGTATCGCGTTCGCTGCATCGCCCGCTTCACGGCAACCACATCCCGTTCTGGATCGATGCTGCCTGATCGGCGCCGCTGGTGGCCGCCATCTTCGGCATCCTGCTGGGTGCGCCGACGCTTCGGCTGCGCGGCGACTACCTCGCCATCGTGACGCTCGGATTCGGCGAGATCGTGCCCATCGTGTTCCTCAACGCCGGCAAGTACACCCAGGGCCCCGGCGGCATCGGCGGTGTCGACTCGCCCCGGATCGGCGACTTCCTGTTCCCGCATCACCGGCACCCGTGGCCGTACTACCTGACCATGGTCGCGCTCATCGTCGTCACGATGATCCTGGTGTACCGCCTCCAGGACAGTCGGCTTGGCCGGTCGTGGATGGCCATCCGCGAGGATGAGCTGGCGGCTCGGCGAATGGCATCAACACCGTCACGACCAAGCTGCTTGCCTTCGCGCTGGGTGCATCTACCGCCGGCCTCGCGGGAGTCTTCTTCGCGCAGCAAGCTGACGCTTGGTCAGTCCCTCCCTGTTCCGGCTTCACCGTGTCGTTCACGGTCCTGGCGATGGTGGTCCTCGGCGGCATGGGCAACATGTGGGGTGTCGCGCTCGGCGCCTTCATCATCTTCGAGATCCAGAGCGTGTTCCTGAAGCAGCTCAACATCTTCTTCGATACATCGGCACCCTGCCCATCGTGGCGACGCTCTCGCCAAGATCGACTTCATCCAGTACCAGTTCCTGCTGTACGGCCTCGCGCTCGTGGCGATGATGCTGCTGCGGCCGGAGGGCCTGTTCCCGAGTCGTCGGCGTCGGCAGGAGTTGCGCACCGAGGAGGACGAGGAATTCGGGGAGCATGGCGATCCACTGGGTGCGGCGCCTGAATGAGTGAGCCGATGGCGCCCACGGCTGCCGCGCCGCCGGCAGGAAGTCCTGCTCCGAGCCAATTCCGTGACCAAACGGTTCGGCGGGCTGGTCGCCGTCCGGGATGTCGACCTGGTCGTCCCGCGAGGCGCCATCGTGAGCATCATCGGACCCAACGGAGCAGGCAAGACGACGTTCTTCAATGTCGTCGCAGGCATCATCGATCCGACGTCGGGGTCTGTCGAATTCCAGGGACGATCGCTCATTGCGCGTCCCCGCCGCACGTGGCTCGAGCCATTCATCTGGACGATGCCCGTGTTGATCGTCCTCGTTCTGGCCTGGTTGGCGGGTGGCTTCTCGGGCGAGGAGGTCTTCGCCGGACTATCGGCCGCAGCAGCGATCCTTGGATTTGTCGTGACGATGCTGCTCGGCATCGTCCGGCCGGGCTGGTACCAGGATCTGATCGCGCGTCTCGGCATCCTCCGAAGTGCCCGACCCAACGACGTCGTCGCCGCCGGCATCGGTCGGACGTTTCAGAACATCCGATTGTTCCAGAACATGACCGCACTGGAGAACGTGCTGGTTGGCATGCACCTCCAAGTTGCGATCGCAACCTCGTCGATCACCTCATCTCGACCCGCCGGCAGCGCAGGGAGGAGGAGGCCGCGGCGGCTGAGGGGGTGCGCCTTCTGGCGCTTGTGGGCCTGAAGGGCCGCGATGGTGAACTGGCCAAGAACCTGCCCTACGGTGACCAGCGGCGCCTCGAGATCGCCCGAGCGCTTGCCAGCGAGCCCGGTCTGCTGCTGCTGGATGAGCCCGACGGCTGGCATGAATCCGAACGAGACTGCGGAGATGACGCGTCTCATCGCACGACTCCGGGACGAGCTCGGTCTGACGATCCTGCTCATCGAGCACGACATGCGCGTGGTGATGGGCATCTGCGACCAGATCCTGGTGCTGGATCACGGTGAGCGCATCGCCGAGGGGACACCGGCCGAGGTCCGGGCCAGATCCCGCGGGTGATCGAGGCGTACCTCGGGCGAGTGCATCGTGACCGGCCAGGTCCCGTCCGCCGTCGCCGCCACGTCATCGGGCATGCCAGCAGGCGCGGCGGAGCTGGGTGAAGTCGTCCTGCGCCTGAACGGTGTCCACACGTACTACGGCAAGATCCATGCGCTGCAGGGCATCGACCTGGAGGTTCGCCAGGGCGAGATCGTCACGCTCATAGGCTCCAATGGCGCAGGCAAGACCACGACGCTCAAGACCATCAGCGGACTACTTCATCCCCGTGAGGGCTCGGTCGAGTTGTTTGGCAAGGACATGTCGCGAGTCCCGCCGCACAACATCGTCAAGTCGGGCATCGGCCACGCCCCTGAGGGCCGTCGGATCTTCTCGCGTCTGACGGTCGCCGAGAACCTTCAGATGGGTGGGTTCACCCGCACTGCTCGCGATGTGGCAGACAGACCTGGAGCACGCACTACACGCTCTTCCCGCGGCTCCGGGAGCGGCTGAGCCAGAAGGGGCGGCTCACTGTCCGGCGGCGAGCAGCAGATGCTGGCCATCGGACGGGCGCTGATGTCCCGGCCTCGCCTGCTGCTGCTCGATGAGCCGTCGCTGGGCCTTGCGCCCATCCTCGTCCAGCAGATCTTCTCGCTCATCACGGAGATCAACGAGCAGGGCATCACCATCCTGCTGGTCGAGCAGAACGCGATGCAGGCGCTGGCGATCGCGCACCGCGGCTACGTGCTCCAGACGGGCAAGGTCATCCTCGCCGACACGGCCGCAGGCGCTGGCCGCCAACGAGGACGTCCGCAAGGCCTACCTGGGCGAGATCTGACGTCGGGGTCCCGACCCGGCGCGCTCCAGTGCCCAGGAAGCGGCGCAGGAACTGGCGTGTCGCATCCTGCTCGGGGCGCATCCAGGACCTGCTCCGGCGGACCTTCCTCGAGCACCACGCCGCCCTCCAGGAAGATCACCCGGTCGGCCGCCTCCCGTGCGAACGCCATCTCGTGAGAGACCACGATCATGGTCGAGCCTTCATGGGCCAGAGTCTCCATCACCGCGAGCACCTCACCCACCAGCTCCGGGTCGAGGGCAGACGGTCGGCTCGTCGAACAGGAGCACCTGGGGCTCCATGGACAGCGCACGGGCGATCGCCACCCGCTGCTTCTGGCCGCCCGACAGCCGCGACGGGTACTCGTCGCGCTTGTGGAGCAGCTGCACCTTGTCCAGGTAGCGCTCGGCGGTCGCGACGGCCTGCTCTCGCGGCACGCCCTTGACCTTGGTGGGCCCCTCGATGCAGTTCTGGAGCACGGTCATGTGCGGGAACAGGTTGAAGTCCTGGAACACCATGCCGGCGCGCAGGCGCAGTTGGCGGATCTGCTCCCGGTGTCCGCGACTGCGGCTGTGCAGCGGGTCCGCCATCGACCGTGATGTCGCCGATGCGGACGCGTCCCGATGGTCGGCTCCTCCAGGAAGTTCAGGCAGCGCAGCATCGTCGTCTTGCCGCTGCCCGACCGCCCGATGAGCATCACCGTCTCGTGCTGGCGGACCTCCAGGTCCACGCCCCGGAGGACGTGGTTCTGTCCGAAGTACTTCTCGATGCCGGTCGCAGAGACGACGACGTCACCCAGTTCCATCAGCGGTCGCTCCGGGCCATCCGCCGCTCGAGTCGCTGCTGGACGTACGAGAAGATGATGCGTCAGGACCCAGTAGACGACGGCCGCGAACAGCAGCGCCTCCATGATGTTGACGGTCTGACGACCCGCCGAGTTGGCCCGGAACAGCAGCTCCTGGATGCCGATGGCGAACACCAGCGAGGTGTCCTTGATCATCGCGATGAAGTCGTTGCCGATGGCAGGGATCACGATCCGGAAGGCCTGTGGCAGGACGATCCGGCGCATGATCAGTCGCTCCGGCATGCCCAGAGCCTGCGCCGCCTCACGCTGGCCGCGGGGGACCGCCTGGATGCCGGCCCGGAAGATCTCGGTCATGTAGGCGCCGTAGTTGACGCCCAGCGAGATGATGCCCGCCCAGAACAGCGGCAGCACCAGTCCCAGCTCCGCGACCGCGAAGGTCCACACGAAGATCTGGACCAGCAGCGGCGTGCCGCGGATGAGCGACACGTACAGGGACGCGACGCCGTTGATCACGGGATTGGCAGACAGGCGCCCAAGGGCGCCCAGCACAGCGAGCGACGCAGGCCAGGGTGATGGAGGTGACGGTCAGCAGGACAGTGGCCTCCGCGCCCCGCAGCATGTACCACCACCAGTCCGCCAGGAACTGCCAGTCGAACCGGGTCGTCAGCGCGAGCACGATCGCCGCCGATCAGGACCACCCACGTGGCCGCGAAGATCAGGTGGTAGGACCAGCTCGCGGCGACGCTGCGCGGCCGCGATGGCGGCCACGATGGGCGCGACGCCAGCATCCCCCGTGGACCCACCGATCGCGTCCATCGGCTCCCTCCTCCGGATATGGCAAGAGCGGGGCGCCCGGGTTGGGCGACCCCGCTCTCGATGGCGTGCGCGAAGGATTACTGGGCGGTCACCCGGTCCTTGCCGTCGAACCACTTCTGGGACAACGTCAGGAGTGTGCCGTCCTGCGTGCATCTCGCCGACGATGGCGTCGACCGCGGCGACCAGCGAGTCGTTGTCCGCGACCGCTCTTGTCGAACGCGACGCCGAGAGACTCGTAGAACACGGGGTCGCCGACCTCGACCATCGGCAGACCGCTCGCGAGGGCCGGCTCGATGGTGTCGGCGCTCGACAACCAGCCCACGAATTCCGGGCGACCGTTCTGGACGGGCAGGACGCAGTCCAGGTCGGTGTCGAGCGGGAATGCCGTCGCTCCAGCCGGGGGCGTCGCGGGCGGCGGTGCGTCGACCAGGACAAGTGTGCCCTCGATCCACTGCTGGTAGGTCGTGCCGCACCCACGCAGATGACCTGGCCGGCCAACCCGTCGAGGGTCGTGATGCCAGACGCCGTCGGTCGCGGTCATCTGGGCCGGGCTGTAGGCGTACGGCTGGGTGAAGTCAAGAACGTCCTTGCGTCCTTCGGTGATGGTCACCGCGCCGACGCTCATGTCCCAGCGATCATTCCAGCCGCCGGCGACGACCAGGTCGAAGCTGGGGATCTCGAACTCGACCGTCGACGCCGAGCCGCTTGGCGATCTCGGTGGCCACGTCGACGTTGAAGCCGCTCGAAGGATCCCGTCCGGGTTCTGGAAGGAGTACGGCTTGTAGTTGGGCTCGATGCTGACCCGGATGACGCCGGCCTCCTTGATCCGGGCCAGGAAGTCTCGGATGCCACGCTCGGCGCGACCGACGGGGCGACGCTCGGCGCGAGGCTCGGGCGCCACGCTGGCGGCGACCGATGGGGCCACGCTCGGCGCGACCGACGGCGCGATGCTGGGGGTCGCACTGGGCGCCAGCGTCGGGGCGACGCTCGGCGCCACCGTCGGGGCCAGCGCTGGGCGCCAGCGTCGGCGCGACCGACGGGGCGATGCTGGGGGCCACGCTCGGTGCGACCGACGGCGCGATGCTCGGGGCGACCGATCGGGGCCACGCTCGGTGCGACCGACGGCGAGCTGGCGCGGCTCGGTGCGACCGACGGCGCGATGCTCGGGGCGACGGCGTCGGGGCGACCGTCGGCGCGATGCTGGGGGCCACGCGTCGGGCGCCACCGTCGGGGCGACGCGTCGGCGCGAGCGTCGGGGCCACGCTCGGGGCGACCGACGGGGCCACGCTCGGGGCGAGGCTGGGCGCCACGCTCGGGGCGATCGACGGCGCGACGGCTGGGCGCCACGCTCGGCGGCGACGCGTCGGCGCGAGGGTCGGCGCCACGCTCGGGGCGACCGACGGGGCGAGCGTCGGCGCCACGCTCGGCGCGACGGTCGGCGGCGAGCGTCGGGGCCACGCTGGGTGCGACCGGCGGGGCCACGCTCGGGGCGATCGGCGGCAGCTGGGTGCGACCGTCGGGGCCACGCTCGGGGCGAGGCTCGGCGCGACCGTCGGCGCGACGCTGGGTGCGATCGGCGGGGCGACGGCTCGGCGCGATCGGCGGCGACGCGGTCGGCGCTCGGCGCGGTCGGCGGCGACGCGTCGGGGCCGACGGTCGGCGGCGACGCGTCGGCGCCAGCGGTCGGCGGCGACGCGTCGGCGCGACCGACGGCGCCACGCTGGGTGCTGTCGACGCTGCCGTCGTCGGAGATGCGACAGCCGGCTGGCTGGCGACGCCGGTCGTCGGCTCTGCGGTGGGCTGTCCGGTCGACTCGGCCGTGGGCTGCGTCGGTCGGCTCCTTGGTAGCCGCCACGCTCGCAGCCACGCTCGCCGCCGGGCAGGCGTTGCCGGCTTCGGCGTCGGTGCGGTGCTGGCGCATGCGGAGATCACCAGCGTGATCGCCAGCAGCACCGCGGTCAGGAGCGCAATGCGGCTCCGCTGGATCATCGGGTCCTCCCAGTCTCTGGATTCGTCGCGCGGCACCGTCATCCCTCCCACGACACATGACGCCGGCAAGATGGGTTCTACCACGCCGAGGCGCGTCCGAGGCAACATCGGGCGCGTGACGACCTGGTCGCGAGTCGCGGCACAGGCGCAGTACCCAGGGCGCTACAGAGCCGGACGGTCTCGTCCAGCTGCGGGACGATGGCGGTCCAGTCGAGCTCGTCCTCGATGCGGCTCGCGAGGGTCCGCGCCGGGCCGAGCTCGCCGTGCACCAGGAACACGCCCTTGGGTGGCCGGTGGCGGTCCGCAGCCAGGCCATCAGCTCGTCCGCGTCCGCATGCACGCTGAAGGCGGGCAGGTTGACGATCTCCGCGCGCACGCGGACGTACCGGCCCAGCATCTTGAGCTCGCGCGCGCCACCAGCAGTGCCTGACCCCGGGTGCCCTGCCGCCTGATACCCGACCAGCACGACGGAGCTGCTCGGCTCCGCGACAGGAAGCGCGCCAGGTGGTGGACCACCCGTCCACCAGTCGCCATGCCGCTCGCGGACGATGATGATCTTGGGCTCATCCGAGGCGGTCAGGCGCTTGGATGCCTCGACGTCCCGGACCTCCACGACCCGGTCCTCGAGGAACGGCGTCGGGTCGTCGAAGATCGACGGCCTGATCTCGGACGACGCGAGCCGTGATCGCCTCGCGGTAGGCCCGGAGCGCCGCGAGGGCCATGGGGCTGTCCACGTAGACCGGGCACCTGCGGCAGCTCGCCCCGGTCCGCGAGATGGCCCAGGTGGTGGAGCAGCACCTCGGTCCGGTCGACCGCGAAGGCGGGGATGACCACCGTCCCGCCTGACGCGATGGTCCGGGCGATGACATCGCGCAGCTTGCTCGACCGAGAGCGAGTCGTCGTGCGGCCGGTCGCCGTATGTGCTCTCGACCACGATCCAGTCGGCATCACCGACGGACTCCGGCTCTCGCAGGATGGGGTGGCTCGGTCGTCCGAGGTCGCCGCTGAACACGACGGTGGTGCCACCCAGGTCGACGCGCACGATGGATGAGCCCAGGATGTGGCCGCCCGCGACAGGCTCGCGGTGATTCCGGTGCGACCTCGCGGCGCTCGGCCGTGGTCCAGCGGTCGGAAGAGCGGCAGCGTCCCCTCGACGTCAGCGGCGTCATACAGCGGCAGGGCCGGTTGGTGCTTGGAGTAGCCATGCTCGTTGGCGAACCGTGCCTCCTCCTCCTGGAGGTGGGCCGAGTCCGCAGGATGATGGACGCCAGGGCGATGGTCCCGGGGGTCGCGTGGATCTCGCCCTCGAAGCCGTCCGCATGCAGCTTGGGCAGGTATCCGCAGTGGTCGAGATGGGCGTGCGTGAGGATCGCCGATGGCAGCCGACTCGGCTCCGACCGGTATCGGCTGCCAGTTGCGGTCGCGCAGCTTGCGGTCCCCCTGGAACAGGCCGCAGTCGACCATCACCTGCGTACCGTCGTGGTCCAGCAGGTACTTGCTGCCGGTCACCGTCCGGGCGCCGCCCAGGAACGTGATGACCGGCATGGTCCGGTCCTCCCTGTCGTGCGGTCGCTGATGCCTACCGTCGGCGGCGCGGCTCGAACGTCGTCATCTGGCGGGGTCCGTCGGCGGACCGGGCCGCGGTCTCCTCGTTCAGGACCTCGCGCGGCACCCCAAGCGACCAGGATGGTGCCCAGCGATGCCCAGCCACATGCCCAGCACGTCCGTGACGGGCACGAGCTTGAACGGTGTGCCACGAGTACAGCTGGATCAGCTGGAGCACCGTGCCCACGACCATCGACGCGGCCAGGATGCACGAAGCTCACCCATCGGTCGAGGCTCGAGCGTCCGCTGGACGATGCGTAGGGCAGGATCAGCAGCGCCAGCAGCGCGACGGCCGGCGATGAACATCAGGATGCCGGCGCCGTCGAAGGCGTTCTGGGTCATGACCGGGCAGCCCGATCTCACCGCCCGCGAAGGTCCAGGGCAGGAACGCGCCGATGACCGCGAGCACCGCCCGATGCCCACCAGCAGGCGGCCACGACCCAGTCCGCGTCTCATGGCTGCGCTGTAGACCTCCGGCTCGAGCACGCCGATGAACGGCAGGTTGCGGTAGTACTCGCCGTAGTCCAGGCCGTAACCGATGACGAACCGGTCGGGGATGGAGAAGCCCCGATAGTCGATGTCGATGTCCACGAGTCGGCGCGCCGGCTTGTCCAGCAGCGCGCAGATCCTGAGGCTGCGGGGATTCTTGCCGCGCAGGTAGCGCATCAGGTAGTTGAGGGTCAGGCCGGTGTCGATGATGTCCTCGACGATGACCACGTCCTTGCCCTCGATGGACGCCGACAGGTCCTTGAGGATGCGCACCAGGCCCGAGGTCTCGGTGACCGCACCGCCGTACGACGAGACCTCCATCAGGTCGATGGTGAGCGGGATGGTGATGGCGCGCATCAGGTCCGCCATGAACGGCAGCGAACCCTTGAGCACGCTCACGAGGGTCAGCGGCCGTCCGGCATAGTCGAGCGACAGCTGCGCGCCCAGCTCCGCGACCTTCGACCGGAGCTGGTCCTCGGACACGAGGACCTCCGCGACGTCATCGACCAGGTGGGGGGTGCGCATGACTCGAGGGATGCCTCCGGGATCAGGGATCGGATCAGGGTCGGGTCGTGGTCCGACGTGCCGCTCGTCCGATCGTGCCACGTCTGGCGATCGACGCGCCGTGACGCGGCGGGGTCGCCGCCGGGTACCACCTGTCCGTCGGTGCCGATGAACGACGCCGCGACGTCCAGCCGGCCGTACTTGAGCATCAGCGCCCGGAAGTCGCGCGCGTACAGCAGCTTCAGCCGGATCATCGGATACAGCTCCCGCATCCGCCGCAGCTTCCGGTTCTTCTTGCGCACCAGGCTCTGGCGCAGCGTGGTCAGCTCGACCCACAGGTCGACGTCCGGCAGGTAGAAGTCGGGCGAGAAGCTCTCGACCACCTGGCCGTCGAGGTTCCACAGGACCGGGAACGTCCGCGGCTCGTACTCCCAGCGCACCCGGTAGAAGTCGAGGATGCGGGCGAGCTCCGCCTCGCTCGCGTGGGCGAACCGTGGACCGTCCTCGGGCCGTGGCCGACCGCGCGGAGCCGGCGGGGCGCGACCTGGTCGGCTGCGGCGCGGTCGTCGATGTGGGCGGACTCGAGCCGGCAGCACCGACTCCGGCCGCGACGGTCACGGGCGAGGTCCGGCGTCCAGCCGCGCCAGGAGGGCGGTCGTGTCGCCCTCGAAGCCCGGCCAGCAGCCGTGCATGTCCAGCACGTCGTCGACGCGTCACGGGCGGACCCGGCGGCCGCGGACCGGATCGGCCACGATCTGGATGCAGGTCACCGGCATCGGCCTGGGGCACGTCGTCCTCATCCAGCTCGATGGTCACGATGGCGACCGCCTGGGACGCGCAGCCGGCGCACGCCGAGGTCCACGAAGTACAGCCCGTCACGCTCCGCCAGGAGGCGGATGCGCCCGTCTCGTAGGGCTGGCCGCATGCGGCGCACCCGAACGAGGTCAACTGGGTCCGCAGCCAGTCGGCGCCATCCATGGTCGCCCAGTCTACCGATGGTCCGGCTTCGGCTGCCGTGGGCTGCCCGGCTATGCTTCCGTCCTGGCCGCGCGCCCGTCCGGCGTCGGTCGGCGGACACGGTCACTGACGTGAGGACATGGCGCACCAGCACGAACCGCACCACGGCCCGCGCAAGGGCCCCGCGAGCCGCGACCCGGGGATACGACAAGGACCGTGCCCAGGTCCTGCGGCGCCTGGCGCGCATGGAGGGACAGGTGCGCGGCATCGCGCGCATGGTCGAGCGCGACGAGTACTGCATCGACATCCTCCAGCAGACCACCGCCCTGCGCGCCGCCGTCGATGCCGTGAGCCTGCTGCTCATGGAGGACCATGTCGCCGGCTGCCTCGTGACCGCTGTCAAGACCGGCGACGCAGCCGCCTACACCGAAGAGGTGATGGAGGTCGTCCGCCGGAGCATGGGTCGTCCTGCCCGCTCGGTCGGGCCCCCTCGGAGTCGTAGGCGCGAGGGCTGCCTCATGACCCGCCGCGGCACCTGAGCGCGGTTGTCCACGAATCGGTGGGCCGAGCGCCGACTCGTGGATAACCCCGTCGACGGACGGGCGCGGCAGGACCGAGACTGCGTCAGCCTGCACCGACGGGCCCGCGATGGCCCGGGACGCGACCAAGTATGGGTACTGCTGTCCGTTCGGGACGCCGGGAGACCGGCGTCACGCACCGAGCGGGATGGCACAAGACCGAACCGTCGTGGTGCGTATGATCCAGCGTCGGGAGTGGCGACTCCCAGGGCCCTCCGTGCCGACGACCGCGGGCGGCGCCCGTTCGTCGCTCCCGACGCGTACCCTCCGCCGATGAGTGACCGAGCCCGCCGAGCCGGATCCTCCACCGGTGCAGATGCGTCCCGCGAGCGGCCCGCGCTGCCCACCGACGCTGGGTCACTGCCCGAGCTGGGTGCCGGGTTTTCGCCGCGATCCTCGAGGCTGGACTGGTCGCGCTCGACCTGTCACTGACGCGAGGCTGGCCAGCCGGGCCATCGACGCGCAGGCACGCCTGCTCCTGGCCTGGAACCAGCACATCAACCTCACCGCCATCCGGACGCCCGAGGCGGTGGCCCGTCTGCACGTGCTCGACTCCCTGAGCGCCGTGCCCGTCCTCCGGGGTCGACGTCCCTGACGCGCCAGCGATCGCTGGACCTGGGCAGCGGCGGCGGGCTATCCCGGTCTGCCCGCTGGCCGTGGCGCTGCCGGCGCGCCGCCTGACCCTCGTCGACTCGGTGGCCAAGAAGGTGCGCTTCCTGGAGGTGGTGGCGCTGGCCGCCGGGCGAGCCCTCGGCGACGCACCCGGAGTCGCCGCTCCATCGAGGCCATCGGGGCGCGTGCCGGAGCAGCTGGCCGCCGGCGAACGGCGCGCGATCATGGGACGTGGTCACGGTCCGGGCGGTGGGACCGCTCGCCGAGGTCGCCGAGCTGGGCCTGCCGCTGCTGCGCCGAGGTGGTCTCCTCGTGTGCTGGAAGCGCGAGCGGCCGCTCGGAGACGATGCGCCGCCCCGGCCGTCGACGGGCTCGGTCGAGGAGCTGCGTGACGCGCAGCCGCTCGTGGCCGACCTGGGCGGCGATGATCCGTCGAGGTGGTGCCGGTCGAGGTCGCCGGGCTCGTCGGGTCATCGGCTGGTCATCGTGCGCAAGTCCCGGCCGACGCCGCGGCAGTATCCGCGCCCGCCCGCGGAACGTCGACGGCGCCTGCTACGCTGACGCGCGCATGCGGGTCGCGATCCTGACGGATATCCACGCCAATCTGCCTGCCCTCGAAGCCGTCCTGGAAGCCTGCGCGCCCTATGACGCGGTGTGGGTCATGGGCGACGTCGTGGGCTATGGCCCATACCCCGACGACGTCATCGCGCGGCTGCGCAAGGAGCACGCCGTCGCGGTTCGCGGCAACCATGACGCTGCCGTCCTGGGCGAGCTGGACACCAGCGTCTTCAACGAGGATGCGCGCCTGGCGGTCGAGTGGACCGCGGATCGCATCGGCACCTCCTCGCGGCACTGGCTGGAGGGCCTGCCGGAGACCCGCGTCGAGGCGGACTTCACGCTCGCCCACGGCAGCCCGCGCGATCCGCTCTGGGAATACCTCATCACGGTGCCCCTCGCGCGTCGCAACTTCAGCCACTTCGAGACGCGCCATGCCATCGTCGGCCACACCCACGTGCCACGCGTGTTCCGCGACGACGGCGGCCACATCGAGGTCATCGCGCCACGCGAGGGGTCGCGCATCGTGCTCGACGAGCGCCGCTGCATCCTCAATCCCGGGTGGCGTCGGCCAGCCACGCGACGGCGACCCGCGCGCCTGCGCCATGATCCTGGACACGGAGGCAGCTCGACCGTGGAATGGCTGCGCGTCCCGTACCCCGTCGAACGGGTGCAGGCCCGCATGCGTCGGGCCGGCCTGCCGTCGCGACTCGCGGAGCGCCTGTCGCCACGGACTGCTGACCGTCTGCCGTCGACGTCGCTGTCGCCACGGCCGGTGGTACCCTTCTCCGTCGTGCCCGAGACCTCTGCAACACCCGTCTATCGTCGCGCCGTCCTTGGCCTCAACGGCAGCTCCGCTGACCCCCTGGTCATCCAGGCTGGCCCTCGAGCTGAGCTCCCGCGACACCGAGCTGGTCGCGCTCCACGTGGTCGAGGTCGACTGGCGCCACGACCTCGACGAGGAGATCCCGGGCAGTCGCGACCTGGCATCCGCCGTCCTGGACATGGCGGAGGGTGCCGCGGAACGCGGCAAGGTCGTCGATGCGGACGGAGCTGCTGCAGGCGACGCGATGTGGGCGCCGCCCTCGTGGACGAGGCGGTCGCCATCGACGCGGACGTGATCCTGCTGGGTCTCCCGTACCGCACCCGGCTCGGCGGCGACTTCGCCATCGGGCGGACCATCCCCTATGTCTTCCAGAACGCACCCTGCAGGGTCGTCGTCGTGCGCGAAGCCGTCGACGAGGCCGGGGTGGCGCGACGGACCCAGGAAGGATCGAGATAGAGATGCGCACCATCATCGTGGGCTGTGGACGGGTGGGGGCCGGCCTGGCCGGTCGGCTCGCCGCCGCGGGCGACGAGGTCACCATCATCGACCAGCGGACCGACTCGTTCGACAAGCTGCCCGAGGGGTTCGGCGGCAACGCGGTCCGCGGCGACGGCACCGACGAGGACGTGCTGCGTCGCCTCGGCGTCGAGGGCGCCGACCGCTTCTTCGCCCTGACCGAAGGTGACAACCGCAACATCCTCGCCGCGCAGCTGGCCGCCGAGACCTTCTCGGTGCCAACGGTCGTGGCCAAGATCAACGACCCGGTCCGGGCCGTCCGCATACGCCGCCCTGGGCATCGCCACCGTCTGCCGCACGGACATGATGGTGGAGTCCCTGGGCGGCTTCGTGGGCCTGCCGGCCGACGGCGGCGCGATGCGCGTGCTGCCGCCCATCGGGACACCATCCCGGCCAGCACCACGCGACCGGCATCGCACGCCAACTGCCGAGCCCACCGGGGCGCGGTCGGAGGACCAGCACTGATGTACGTGATCGTCGTAGGCGGCGGCAAGGTCGGCTACTACCTGACCAAGGAGCTGCTGGCGGCCGGCCACGAGCTCGTGCTGCTGGAGAAGGACCGGTCGCGTGCCAAGCAGATCGCCGACGAGGTCGGCTCCATCGTGCTCGCCCGGGACGGCTGCGAGGGCCAGCACCTCGCGGAGGCCGGCGCGAACCGTGCGGCCATCGTGGCCGCCGTGACCGGCGACGACGAGGACAACCTGGTGGTGTGCCAGATGGCCAAGCACCACTTCGATGTGCCCCGGACCATCGCCCGCGTGAACAACCCCCGCAACGAGGAGCTGTTCCGGCATCTGGGCGTGGACGAGATCATCAGCCCCACCCGGATGGCGCTCGCCGCCATCGAGCAGGACATCCCGGTCCACGAGCTGCTCCACCTCGCGCAGCTGGAGGGCGGTGAGCTGGAGCTGCTGGAGGCCCAGATCGGCGACGAGTCGCCGGCCATCGGGCGCAAGCCCGGCGACATCGTCGCTGCCCGATGGCTGTTCGCTGTTCGTGCTCATCCGGGGCGAGCAGGCGCAGCCCATCCGCCCGGAGACCATCTTCCAGGCGGGCGACAAGGTGCTGGCCATCACGCGGACCGAATGCGAGCGCGACCTGCATCGCCAGCTCATCGGGACGCGCACTCCGGCGGTCTGAGCAGCCGCGGCTGTCGTGCCGACCGGTCGTCGTCGGGCCACTTCGCACGCTGTCGTTCATCTGGCCACGAACACCGGTCATCGGGCGGTACATGCGTCAGGGGCACCGGGTGCCCGAGCAACAAGACACTTGACAATGACGTTGTCAAGGAAGTAGCCTTCTGGACATCAACTCGGGGACGCCTCGAGTCACCCCGGTTCGCATACCCCTTCCCCAGCGCCGCGGCGCCACGCACCGGCGCCGCGGTGCAGCACCTCCAAAGGAGGCTTCCGGATGATGGTTCGACGACCGTCCACGTTCGGTGAGCTGATCTCGCTTCGTCGGACGATGGATCGCGTGTTCGATGATTCCTTCTTCCATGCCCACCCCTGGTGCGAAGCCCGCCGGCGGATGCCGCTCGATGTCTTCGACACGCCCGATCGCTCTGATCCTGGAAGCCGCGCTGCCGGGCGTCACAGCCCGAGGACGTCGACATCTCCGTCCTGGGCGACGTGCTGACGGTCGACGGCCGGCACCGACGCGGAGCTGAGTCATCCGTCGACGGGCGGCTACCAGGTGCGTGAGGTTCGCCGGGGTCGCGTGTCACGCTCGGTGACCCTGCCGCGCGGGCCTGCGCACAGACGAGGCGAGCGCCACGTTCGAGCACGGTCTGCTGCGACTGTCCATCCCCAAGGCGCAGCCGGCGGAGCGCCGCCGCATCCCGCTGTCCGCGTCACGATGACGAGCCGCCACGGTGACGCGTCCGAGTGGACCCAGCGAGAGCCTCCGACGGACGGCCGGGCGAGGTCCCGAGCCCAAGCCCGACGGGCGCCTGAGCGGTCCGTGGAACGCCAGCGGGAGGAGTCGGTCCGACCTGGTCGGGATCCGAGCCACCCGGTCTATGTCATCAGCGTGGCGGCGGAGCTGGTGCGGGTCCATCCCCGCACCCTCCGCATCTACGAGGACGAGGGCCTGCTGTGCCCCGCCCGGACCAGCACCAACATCCGACGCTACTCCGAGAATGACATCCGGCGGATCACCTGGATCCGCCACCTGACCCAGAACCTGGGTGTGAACCTCGCCGGCATCCGGATCCTGTTCGAGCTCGAAGAGCGGCTCGGCATGCGCATCCTGGAACAGCTCTACAGCGAACGACAGAGCGTGGACCGGTCGACCGACGTCGAACCGGACGTCCCGATCGACGGGCCCAATGGGTCCCTCGACGTCAGGTGGACCCGCAGCACACCCGCTGACGCGGGCCCGTCACGCACCGATATCCGAGGAGAACCCATGGCCAGCCGAACCACCAGCCGAAAGGCCCAGACGACGGCCCGCCGATCCACAGGACCGGCAGGCAGGACCGGGCCCGTTCCGGACCCTGCCGCTCGTCGCCCTGCGCGAGACCGTCATCTTCCCGGAGATGATCGTGCCCCTGCAGGTCGGGCGCGAGAAGTCCGTCCACGCGCTCAACAAGGCGGTCGCGGACGGCACGCCCATCGCGCTGGTGACGCAGCGCCAGGCCGATCGGGAGGACATCACCGATCCCGCCGAGCTGTACGAGGTCGGCACCCTGGCCAAGATCGCCCAGGTGGCGCAGCTCCAGGACGGCACCGTGCGGGCCATCGTCCAGGGTCAGCAGCGGCTGCGGCTGCTGGGCTTCGACTTCGTCGACCCGTCGATCATGGCCCGCGTCGAGGTCCTGCCCGACGACAGCCCGCAGGGTGTCGAGGTCCAGGCGCTGGTCCGCAGCGTCCAGGCCCAGATCGAGCAGTACGTCCAGTCCGGTGCCCCCGTGCCCCCTGAGGCGGCCGTCGCCGCCCGCAACATCACCGAGCCGGGTCTCCTGGCGGACATGGTCGCGTACAGCCCGGACATGTCCACCGAGCAGCGCCAGGAGATGCTCGAGACCATCGACGTCGTCGAGCGCCTGAAGCTGGTGGCCGCGTTCCTGGCACGCCAGATCGAGATCCTGGAGCTCAAGGGCAAGATCCAGTCCGAGGTCAAGTCCGAGATGGACAAGACCCAGCGGGAGTACATCCTGCGCGAGCAGCTCAAGGCCATCCAGCGCGAGCTGGGCGAGGACGACCCGCAGCAGGCGGAGATCAACGAGCTGCGCGAGAAGGTCGAGGCCGCGGGCATGCCCGAGGAGGTCAAGGCGCGGGCCATCAAGGAGGTCGACCGGATGAGCCGGATCCCGTCCGCCTCGCCCGAGGTCGGGGTCATCCGGACCTACGTCGACTGGCTCGTGGGCCTGCCCTGGAACGTCACCAGCGACGACCAGCTGGACATCAAGGAAGCCGCGCGCATCCTGGACGAGGACCACTACGGCCTCGAGAAGGTCAAGGAGCGGATCCTCGAGTACCTCGCGGTGCGCTCACTGGCGGACACCATCCGGAGTCCCATCCTGGCCCTCGTGGGCCCGCCAGGCGTTGGCAAGACCTCGCTGGGCAAGAGCGTCGCCAGGGCCATGGGCCGCAAGTTCGTGCGCATGAGCCTGGGCGGCATCCACGACGAGGCCGAGATCCGGGGTCACCGGCGCACGTACATCGGCGCTCTCCCCGGCCGCATCATCCAGAACCTCAAGACGGCGGGCACGTCCAACCCCGTGTTCATGCTCGACGAGATCGACAAGATCGGCATGGACTTCCGGGGCGACCCGAGCTCGGCGCTGCTGGAGGTGCTCGACCCGGAGCAGAACAACACCTTCCAGGACAACTACCTCGAGGTGCCCTTCGACCTGTCCAAGGTGCTGTTCATCGCGACCGGCAACCTGGTCGACCCCATCCCGGCGCCGCTGCGCGACCGGATGGAGATCATCCAGCTGCCGGGCTACACGATGCAGGAGAAGATCGGCATCGGGAAGCGGTTCCTGGTGCCCAAGCAGATGGAGCACCACGGGCTCAAGCCCAAGCACATCGAGATCACCGACGAGGCCATGGTGACCCTGGTCCAGTCGTACACCCGGGAAGCGGGCGTGCGCAACCTGGAGCGTGAGATCGCCAATGTCATGCGCAAGGTCGCCCGCCAGGTGGCCGAGGGTCGCAAGCGCAAGACCATCGTCGATGACCGGAAGCTGGCCGAGTACCTGGGCCCCAAGCGGTTCGAATACGGCGAGCTGGAGACCGAGGACCAGACCGGCTCGGCCACGGGCCTCGTGGTCACCGAGGTCGGCGGCGACGTCGTCGCGGTCGAGGTCACCAAGATGGAGGGCAAGGAGGAGTTCATCCTCACCGGCCAGCTGGGTGACGTGATGCGCGAGTCGGCGCGCGCGGCGCTGTCCTGGATCCGGGCACATGCCCGGGAGCTGGGCATCCCGCGCGAGATGTTCGAGAAGAACACGCTCCACATCCACGTGCCGGCGGGCGCCATCCCCAAGGATGGTCCCTCGGCGGGCATCACCCTGGCCACCGCGATGGTCAGCGCGCTCACGGGCATCCCGGTGCGCAAGGACGTCGCGATGACCGGCGAGATCACCCTTCGTGGTCGGGTGCTGCCCATCGGCGGCCTGAAGAGCAAGATCCTGGCCGCGCACCTGTCGGGTGCCCGGATGGTCATCCTGCCCCAGAAGAACGAGAAGGACCTGCGGGACATCCCCGACGAGATCCGCAAGCAGATGAAGCTCATCCCGGTGGAATCCATGGACCAGGTGCTGGAGCACGCGCTCCGACGTCGACCGCGACCGCTCCGGGAGTCGATCGGGTCGGGGTCGGGTGGGTCAGGCTCCGCCGAGGAGCCCAAGCTGCCGACCGGGCCGGGTCGGGCGCCCGTTCCCGCCCTCCGACCAGCCACCCGCGGTCGTGGCGCCGCTGCGGAGGCCAGCCTCTGAGTCGATGACCGGGCCGGGTGGGCCATGCGCCTCCCGGCCCCGTCGTCCACGGAGCGAGCCGATGGAGTACCGCGACTACTACGCCACCCTGGGCGTCCCGCGCGACGCGTCGCAGGCGGACATCAAGAAGCATTTCCGGCAAGGCGGCCCGCAAGCACCACCCGGACGTGAACAAGGATGCGCCGGAGGCAGAGGCGCGCTTCAAGGAGCTCAACGAGGCCTACGACGTCCTGTCGGATCCCGAGAAGCGGAAGCTCTACGACCAGCTGGGCGCGGACTGGGACATCATACCAGCGCGGCGGCGCGGGTGGCACCGATCCGTTCGCGGCGCACCGGGCGGGCCGGGCGGCGGTGTCCGCTTCGAGTACCACGGCGACCCGCAGGACCTGGCGGGCTTCAGTGACTTCTTCCGGACCTTCTTCGCGGGAGGTGTCGAGGAGGACGAGCCACGTGCGCGCCCACGGACTCGTCGGACGACCAGGCCGGCCACGAGCCCGCCCGACATGGGTGACCTGTTCGGGAGCGGCGGCGCCGGTGGATTCGAGGGCATGCGCATCGACTATGGCGATGGCCCCGGGCAGCCCGGGCGAGCCGTTCCGGTGCCCAGCCCGGAGGCGCACACCGAGGTGACCCTCGACGAGGTCGCCAGTGGCACGGAACGAGTGGTCCAGGTCGGGTCTCGCAAGCTCGAGGTACGCATCCCTCCAGGGGTCGCGGATGGCCAGCGGATCCGCTTGCCAAGGACCGGCGACCGCCGGCACACCGGACGCGACGCTGGTCGTCGCCGTGCGTCGGCACCCGGTGTTCACCCGGAACGGCGCCGACCTGACCCGCGAGCTGCCGCTCACCCTCGGCGAAGCGCTCCTGGGCGGCGAAGTGCCAGTCGAGACACCTGGTCGGGCAGGACGCTGCTGCTGCGGGTGCCGGAGGGGACCCAGCACGGCCGAACGTTCCGGCTTGCTGGCCAGGGCCTGCCGCGCTTTCGCGAGGAAGGGCGTGGCGACCTGTACGCCCGCGTCCGCGTCGTGCTGCCGACCGGTCTCGACGACGAGGCCCGGACCATGGCCCGCACCTTCATCGACCATATCGCCCAACCCGATCCCACGACACGGCCAGCCGATCGTCGCTGACCGGCCCGCTTGACTGACACGCGGGCTCCCCGACCGTCATCGGCCGGTGAGCCCGGAGGAGCACCGATCCCATGAAGCTCGACCGATACACCGAGAAGGCCCAGGAGGCCATCCTCGCCGCCCAGCGACTGGCCACTGACGCCGACAGCCCGACCCTGGACGTGGAGCACCTGCTCGCGGCGCTGCTCGAGGACCCGGAGGGCATCCCGGCCGTGACCCTCCGGGCACTGGGTGCCGATCCGTCCGCCATCGCCCTGGAACTGGCGGCCGTCCTGTCACGGCGCGCCCGGATCGCGGGCGGCCAGCTGTCACTGGACCCGCGCGCACGACGGATGCTGGAGCGGGCCGAGGAAGAGGCCAAGCGCCTCAACGACGACTACGTGTCCACGGAGCACCTGCTGCTGGCGGCGGCCGAGAGCCGGTGGCGACGCGGGCCGCATCCTGACCGCGGCCGGTGCCGACCGGGAGCACATCCTGGGCGCCCTCCAGAAGGTCCGGGGCGGCCAGCGGGTCACCTCCCAGAACCCCGAGTCGACCTATCAGGCGCTGGACAAGTACGGTCGCGACCTGACCCGGGACGCGCGTGCGGGCAAGCTCGACCCGGTCATCGGTCGGGACGAGGAGATCCGGCGCGTCATCCAGGTGCTGTCCCGACGGACCAAGAACAACCCGGTGCTCATCGGTGAGCCGGGTGTCGGCAAGACGGCCATCGCCGAAGGGCTCGCCCAGCGGATCATGCGTGGCGACGTGCCCGAGAGCCTCAAGGACCGCAAGGTCGTGGCGCTCGACCTGGGTGCGCTCATCGCAGGCGCCAAGTACCGGGGCGAGTTCGAGGAGCGGCTCAAGGCCGTGCTCAAGGAGGTCAAGGACTCCGAGGGCCAGGTCATCCTGTTCATCGACGAGCTGCACACGGTCGTCGGTGCCGGTGCCGCGGAAGGCGCCATGGACGCCTCCAACCTGCTCAAGCCGATGCTCGCCCGCGGCGAGCTGCACACCATCGGTGCCACCACCCTCGATGAGTACCGCAAGCACATCGAGAAGGACGCAGCGCTGGAGCGGCGATTCCAGCCGGTGTTCGTGGACCAGCCGAGCGTGGAGGAGACGATCTCCATCCTGCGTGGCCTGCGCGAGCGGTACGAGGTCCATCACGGCGTGCGCATCACCGACTCGGCGCTGGTCGCGGCAGCGGTGCTGTCGCATCGCTATATCGCGGACCGGTTCCTGCCGGACAAGGCCATCGACCTCGTGGACGAGGCGGCCAGCCGGTTGCGCATGGAGATGGACTCCATGCCCGTGGAGCTGGACGAGCTGGAGCGGCGTCGCATCCAGCTGGAGATCGAGCGCGAGGCGCTGCGCAAGGAGAAGGACGATGCGTCCCGCGCACGCCTCGAGGCGCTGGAGCGGGAGCTCGCGGATGTCGCCGAGCGAGCCAGAGGCTCTCAAGGGTCGCTGGGAGCAGGAGAAGGGCGCCATCGGCGCCCTGCGCCAGACCAAGTCGGACCTGGAGGCGCTCCAGGTAGAGATCGACGCGGCGGAGCGGGCCGCCGACTACGGCCGGGCAGCGGAGCTCAAGTACGGCCGCCAGGTCGAGCTGCAGCAGCGTCTGCGCGACGCAGGAGGAGGCGCTCGCCCAGAAGGACGGGGCCACCGACCGGTTGCTCAAGGAAGAGGTCGACGCGGACGATATCGCGCGCATCGTCGCTGCCTGGACCGGCATCCCGGTGACCCGTCTGATGGAAGGTGAGCAGCAGAAGCTCATCCACATGGAGGAACGGCTCCACGATCGTGTCGTCGGCCAGGACGAGGCCATCGAGGCGGTGAGCGACGCCGTGCGGCGTGCCCGCGCTGGCCTGCGTGATCCGAAACGACCCATCGGCTCGTTCATCTTCCTGGGCCCGACCGGCGTGGGCAAGACCGAGCTGGCACGCGCGCTGGCGGGCTTCCTGTTCGACGACGACCAGGCGATGACCCGCATCGACATGAGCGAGTACATGGAGAAGTTCGCCGTGTCCCGGCTCATTGGCGCGCCGCCGGGCTACGTGGGCTACGACGAAGGCGGCCAGCTGACCGAGGCCGTCCGGCGGCGGCCCTACCAGGTGGTGCTGCTGGACGAGATCGAGAAGGCACACCCGGACGTGTTCAACGTCCTGCTCCAGGTCCTCGACGACGGGCGACTGACCGACGGCCAGGGCCGCACGGTCAGCTTCAAGGACACCGTCATCATCATGACCAGCAATGTGGGTTCCCAGTTCGTGGCCGCGGCCGCTGACGCGGCGCGGGATCGAGGCAGGCTACGAGCGGATGAAGGCGCAGGTCACCGAGGCGCTTCGGATGACGCTTCCGGCCCGAGTTCCTGAACCGTATCGACGAGATCATCGTGTTCCACTCGCTGACGGACGCGGACCTCGACCGGATCGTCGACCTGCTGCTGACCGACCTTCAGCAGCGACTGTCCGATCGCGACCTGACCCTGGAGCTGACACCTGCCGCGCGCGCGGTCATCGCCCGCGAAGGGCACGACCCGCAGTTCGGGGCGCGGCCGCTCAAGCGGTCGCTGCAGCGACTGGTCGAGAATCCGTTGGCTCGGGCACTGCTGGAGGGCAGGTTCGCCCCCGGCTCCGTACATCGAGCTGGATGCGGACCCAGTGGCAGGCACGCTCGTGTTCGCTGGAAGCGCGGGGCGAGCCGGTGGTCACCGAGGCCGACGAGCGACGCGACGCCCGGTCGACCGTCGGGCAACCTGCCGGTGTCGGTGGAAGGTCGATCTTCGACCTGCCGCCGGCGCCCGATGTTCCGGATGGGAGCGAGCGACTGAACTAGTCGCCGACTGGTGCAGGATTGACGGGTGGCAACCCGGACACCAGGCCAGACGATCACGATCGGACGAGGGCGACCCCGTCCTGGTGGGTCGTATCCGCGAGGAGATCGGAGTCGCGCCAGGAGCGGCGTATCACGTTCGCCCGATTCATGGAGATGGCCCTGACCGAGCCGGGACTTGGCTACTACGCCACTTCCGATCGATCGGCCGACCCGGGATGGTGACTTCCTCACCGCCCCGGAACTCCACCCGTTCTTTGGCCGCTGCATCGGGCGGCTGCTGACCGACGTCTGGACACGAATGGACTCGCCGAGGCCGTTCGTGGTCCGGGAATGGGGGGCGGGCCGGGGGACGCTGGCACGGAGCGCGGCCGACGGCCTTGCCGTGGATGGGTCGGGCCTGTCTACCGCCATCGACTGGCAGCCGCTGGACATCCCGGGCCGCCACCCTGACGGGGACGCGCAGCGGATCATCGGGTGCCGTCATCGCGAACGAATACCTGGATGCACTGCCCGTCCATCGGCTGGTGCGACGCGGTGACCGGATCCGGGAGCGCTACGTGACGTGGATCGATGGGCGTTTCGCCGAAGTCGAAGGCGATCTGTCGAGCGAGACGCTTCGGAGCCCCCTGGACGTCGCCGGGATCGCGCTCGCTGAGGGCCAGCTGGCCGAGGTCCGCCCGGCGGCTGAGGCCTGGCTGCGGCTCGTGGCAGAACAGCTGGAGCGCGGCGTCGTCCTGGTCGATCGACTACGGCCACTCCGACGGCCGAGCTGTACGGCCCGTCACGCATGGATGGCACGCTGGTCACCTATCGCGACCATGTCGTCGGGGGTGATCCATTCGCCGCAGTCGGCCGCCAGGACGTCACCGCGCACGTGGACATCGGTGCGCTTGAAGCGGACGGCGCACACGCTCGGCCTCGACGTTCTCGGGTCGACCGACAGGCTCGCCTGCTCGTTCGACTTGGGCCTCGGCGACATGCTGTCCGAGCTTGGTCGTGATCCAGCCACTCACCCCTCGACATACGTGGCAGCGCGAGCGAGTGTCGGTCGCCTGCTGGACCCGCGACATCTCGGTGGGTTCAAGGTGCTGGCATTCGGACGCGGGCTGCGACGCTGTTCCCCCGTTGCTCGGTTTCGACGACGACCCGGAAGCCTGACGATGCATTGGAGCGCCGTCGTCGAGTGCCTGTCCTCGCTGCCGACTCCGCTGCCACATGGCACCCGTGCCGTGGATCCGGTGCTCGTCGGGACGCCGTCTTCCTTGCCCGACTGGACCCGGTCAGAGCCGGCGTCGGCCAGCCGGGCCGCGGCGCTGGTGTTGCTCTTCCCTGACGAGGCCGGACGAGGCACGGGTCGTGCTCACGGAGCGGCCGGATGGACTACGGCACGCGGGTCAGGTCAGCTTTCCCGGCGGCAAGGAGGACCCGGGCGACGACTTCCCCATCGGCACGGCGCTTCGGGAAGCGTCCGGAGGAGGTCGGCCTGGATGCTCGATGCCAGGCGGGGTACGGGTCGTCGGTCGGCTGGACGATCGTGGACGTGCGGGTGTCCGGCTTCATGCTCACGCCCGTCGCTGGCGGTCGCCGACCGGCCGCCGACCCTGGTGGCGTCACCCCGAGAGGTCGCATCGATCCTGCTGCCGCCAGTGGACATGTTCCTGCCGGATGCGCCGTCACGATCGTGGAGCTGGAGCGCGATGGCTACCGCATCCGCTACGGCGGATATCCGTACGAGGGACATCACATCTGGGGTGCCACGG
The DNA here is from genome assembly GCA_963760625.1 of uncultured Chloroflexia bacterium. Classification (GTDB taxonomy): domain Bacteria; phylum Chloroflexota; class Limnocylindria; order Limnocylindrales; family CSP1-4; genus JAFMJV01. The sequence goes on along the minus strand of CAVXDU010000004.1, from coordinate 190,224 downwards.
CTCGTGCCCTCGCCCAGCTGGGTGCCATCCTGGAGCGAGTACGAGCGTGAGCCAGCGGAGCGCGCGTTCATCCGCCACTGGACCAGCATCGGCACCCCGCCCCTGGTCCCGGAGGTGCGGCTGCACCTGGCCGAGGTCGCTGATGCCGCTGTGGCAGACCCTTGCCCGGGACGCATCGGATCCGGAGCTGCCGCCTCCCTACTGGGCATTCGCGTGGGCAGGCGGTCAGGCCCTCGCGCGCTACGTCCTGGATCATCCCGAAGAGGTCCGGGGCGCGCGGGTGCTCGACCTCGCCACCGGTTCGGGGCTGTGCGCCATCGCCGCGCTGCTGGCGGGCGCCGATCGATGGTGCTGGGTGCGGACATCGACCCGTGGGCGCCACATGCGGTGGTGCTCAATGCCGCCCTCAACGAGGTTCATGTCGCCGTCGATCGGCGATGACCTGCTGGATGAGGAGCCACCCGACGTGGACGTCATCCTCGCCGGCGACATCGGCTACGACTGGAACCTCGCGACGCGTGGTGCGGCCTGGCTGCGGTCGGCCGCGGAGCGGGGCAGCGCGGGTGCTCATCGGCGACCCGGAACGACACCACCTGCCACAGACGGACCTGGTCGCGGTCGCGACCTTCGAGGTGCCCACGACGCTGGACCTGGAGCAGACGCTCAGCAAGCACACCACGGTCTTCCGGGTGGCGTCCCGAGTCTTGAGCCGCGCTACCAGGGCTCGCCTTCCGATCTCGTCACGATCCGCTCGGGTCCGGCAGCCGTTCCGCGAGCGATCCACTGGCGGATGTTGCCGACGGACGGTCCGCGATGATGGCGCGGCGCTGCCATCGAGCACCGGACTGCGAGTGCGCCTCAGGCAGCTCCACCACGATGGCGCGCATCTCGGAGCCGTCGGTCCAGGCTCCGTGTGGCACATCCGGCGGGCCACACGACTGCCTCGCCGTGGCGAACACGCGAGCGCTCCTCGCCGACCTGGACCCAGCCACCGCCGCTGACCACGATGAACAGCGTCGTGTTGGGGATTCGTGTGTGGCGCGATCAGCGCCTGCCGCGAGAAGCGCCAGCTCCGAGACATGGCCCGCGGGCGTCGCTCCAGATGACCTGGCCGGTCAGGCCCTGTGTGCCGGGCGGACCCTCTGGCCGACGGTCGCCGGGACCGAACCTGCGGATGTCCATGCGTCGTGCCGGCGGCGTACCTGGGCGCGGTCAGCGGCGGCGGCGCGACTTGCGCGACCGGACCGTGGACGACGCGTCCAGCGTACTTGCTTGACGGCCCGTGTCTGGGCGGTGGCACGCGCCCGTGCCAGCTGCCGGTTGTAGCCACTCGATGATGGGCGGGAAGTGGAAGAAGCGGATCCAGACGAAGGTGCCCAGGCCGATGACGATGCGTCGCGACGACAGTCACGAACCAGAAGTGGAAGATCGCCTCGATGAGGACCAGGCCGAAGACGCAGACCGCGGTCCACAGCAGCCACTCCTGGAGCGCCACCAGCGGCGGGTGCTGGTGCAGCTTGCGCACCTGGACGTTGTACAGCACCACCGCCACGATGAGCAGCACGAAGGCCGCGATCGAGATGGGATAGAACACGTCCTGGAAGTTGTCCGGGTCGAACGCGTTCTCCTGGCGCCGGGAGCAGGGTCTGCAGCAGCTCCTGGATGGTGTGCACGGCCGGCAGGATAGCAGAGGCCGTCGGGCCCGGCGCCGGGACCCGGCGTCGCGTCATCGCCGTCGGCGTCGGTATACTCGGGCCGACCGCCAAGGCCCGTGCCCACCAGGGCTCACCGAGGCCTCAGCCGAGGGAGGTCCACGGCGTGCGTGCCCTGCTCTCGGTCGCCGATCGCACCGGGATCACCGACCTCGCGCGCGACCTGCTCGACCAGGGGGTCGAGGTCTTCGCCACCGACGGCACCCGCGATGGCCTCGCATCCGATGGCGTCGCAGGTCGAGTCCATCAGCTCCCTGACCGCTGCGCCACCGGTCATCGGCGGCCAGGTCAAGACGTTCCACCCCGAGATCTACGCCGGCATCCTGGCCCGGCGGAACGTGCCGTCGGACCTCGAGAGCCTCGTGGAGCACGGCATCGGGCTCATCGACATCGTGGTCGTGAACGTGGCTCCGTTCGCGCCCCAGGTCGGCAGCGGCCTCGTGCCCATCGACGAGGCACTGGCCATGATCGACATCGGGGGCGTGGCGCTGCTGTCCGCCGCTGCGCGCAACTACGCCGCGGTGGTCGTGGCCAGCCACCACGGCCACTACCCGCTGCTCGTCGAGGAGCTGCGCGCCCGCGGGCACGTGTCGCCGGAGACGCGCCTGCGGCTGGCAGCGCAGGCGTTCGCGGCCGTGGCCGCATACGACGCCGAGGTCGCCGCGTATCTGCATCACATCAGCGGCGTGCGATTCCCGGAGGAGCTGACCGTGGTGCTGCGCAAGCAGCGCGACCTGGCGTACGGCGCCAATCCACAGCAGCGAGCGGCGCTGTACCTGGATGCGAGCCCGCGACCGGGCTCCATCGCCGACGGCACGTCGGCTACAGGGCCCGGAACCGACCTTCAACGACCTGCTCGACCTCGACGCCGCGTGGCGCATCGCGTGCGACTTCACGGGTGCCACCTGCTGCATCGCCAAGCAGCTCAACCCGGTCGGCCTCGCCTCCAACGACTCGCTGCTGGGTGCGTACCGTGGTGCGCTCGACACGGACCGGGTGGCCGCCTACGGCGCCGTCGCTGGCCGTCAACCGGGTCGTCGATGCAGCGACCGCGGAGGAGGTCGTGCTCAGCGTCTACGAGGCGCTCGCGGCACCGGGCTTCTCGGACGACGCCCTGCGGGTGCTCGCCACGCGCCCGGCGCTGACGCTGCTGGAGGTCGCCGCCACGCCTCATCGATCCGAGCGTCCGGACGTGGGGCGTCCCCGACCTGGACCTGCAGCGCATCGACGGCGGGGTCCTGGTGCAGACCCAGGACCGGGCACTGCTCGATCACTCCCAGCTGAACGTGGTGACCCGTCGGCGGCCGACCCTCGAGGAGCTCACCGACCTGCTGTTCGCGTGGCGCGCGGTCCGGCATGTGACCAGCAACGCGGTCGTGCTGGCCCGCCACGGTGCGCTCGTGGGTGTGGGTGCGGGTCAGGCCAGCCGGCTGACGGCGGTCGAGATCGCCCTCCACCGGGCCGTCCGACCGGGCCGCGCTGTCCGCGCTCGCCTCCGATGCGTACTTCCCGTTCGCGGATGCCATCCAACTGGCCGGCGAACGTGGCGTCACCGCCATCATCCAGCCCGGCGGCTCGGTCCGCGACGAGATGGCCATCGAGGTGGCCGACCGACACCACATGGCCATGGTGTTCACCGGGAGGCGTCACTTCCGCCACTGACCGCCGCACTGATCCACGACGCATCCGCCGGGAGGTAGGGATGGAGACACTGCTCGCGCTCGAGATGGTCCGCGTCACCGAGGCCGCCGCACTGGCATCGGCGCGCTTCATGGGTCGCGGCGAGAAGGACGAGGCGGACCGGGCGGCCACCGAGGCGATGCGCCGGACGATGGACGAGGTGGAGATGCGCGGCACCATCGTCATCGGCGAAGGCGAGCGCGACGAGGCGCCGATGCTCTGGATCGGCGAGCCGGTGGGCACCGGTGGTGCCAGCACGCGGTGGCCATCGACATCGCGGTCGACCCGCTCGAGGGCACCAACCTCGTGGCCCACGGTCAGAACGGCGCCATCACGGTGCTCGCGGCGTCCGAGGCCGGCGGCCTGCTGCACGCTCCCGACACGTACCTGGACAAGCTGTGTGTCGGCCCCGGTGCGGCGGGTCACGTGGACATCCGCGCAGAGCCCACGGACAACGTCCGGGCGATCGCGGCGGCGCTGCGTCGCGACGTCAGGGACATCACCATCGTCATCCTCGAGCGGCCGCGGCACGAGGCGCTCGATCGACGAGGTCCGGCGTGCCGGTGCGCGCATCAAGCTCATCACCGACGGCGACCTGTCGGCGGCCATCAGCTGCGCCGTGTCGGGCACTGGCGTCCATGGCGTCCTGGGCATCGGCGGGGCGCCGGAGGGCGTCATCACGGCCGCGGCGCTCAAATGCCTCGGTGGCGAGATCCAGGCGCGCTTCCGCTTCCGCAACGACGAGGAGCGGGCGCGCGCCGACCGGATGGGCGTCATCACGGACGAGGATCACGTGTTCACGACCGAGGACCTGGCGCCCGGCGAGGACCTCGTGTTCGCGGCGACGGGCGTCACCGGTGGCGACCTGCTCGACGGCGTGCGTTTCTTCGGCGGTGGCGCTCGCACCAACTCCCTGGTGATGGCCTACCGGTCCAAGGAGGTCCGCTTCCTGGACACGGTCCACATGTTCGACCGGACCCGACCACCGGCGGTCCGGCTGTGACGCGACCCGATGGCCCGCTGTCCCCGCGTGCCTTGGTCAGGCGACCACGAGTGCGATGGCGAACCCGTCGTAGCCCTTGCGCCGACGGTCTGGATCGCCGTGGCGAGCAGCCGTGGCTCGGCGGCCATGAGCTCGTTCATGCGCCGGATGCCCACGATGTCGGGGTCGTTCGTGGCGCGTCGATCACGTGCCACTGCGAACCACGTTGTCGACGACGATGACGCTGCCGACGTGCGTCAGCCGCAGCGCCCAGCGAGAGTAGTCCGGGTTCGAGCGCTTGTCGGCGTCGATGAACACCAGGTCGAACGGCTCGACGCCTTCCGCGTCCAGCGCCGCGAGCGTGTCGACGAGCCCGCCCGACCCGGATGTCGACGCGGTCCCCGACCCCGGCCCGCTCGATGCTCGCCCGGCGACCGCTGCATTGCGGGGCTCGATCTCGAGCGAGACGACGCGGCCGCCGGCAGGCACGGCCCGGGCCAGCCAGATGGTGCTGTAGCCACCGAGCGTGCCGACCTCCAGGATCCGGCGCGCACCGATCGATCCGGCCAGGACGTGGAGCAGCTTGCCCTGAGTCGGGCGTGACGGTGATGGCGGGCATCCCGGCGGCCGCCACATCCTCGAGGCGGCCATCAGCGGCCGCGTCCGTTCCCACCACGACCTCGTCCAGATAGCGGTCGACCTCGGTCCAGCGCGCCTGATCCATTCGTTGCTCCTCCTAATGGCGGTGCAGGGGTCGCCACGCGCCGACCGCCGGTGTCCCAGGCCGCGATCGGCCGCACCGCATCCAGCCCCTCACGTTCCCGCGCGTGCCGCAGGGCGGTCCCCACCTGACATGCCAACCAGGGGGCACGAGGCCGGGCACCAGATCCGCGAGCGGCGCCAGCACGAACGTACGCTCGGCCGCGGCCGGGTGCGGCACCTCCAGCCACTGGACGCCACGCCCGTGCCGGGTCGGGGCTGCGCGCCGGCGTCGGGACGCTCCCTGCGAAACCGGTGCCGACCGAAGACCAGCAGGTCGAGGTCCAGCTCGCGGGGACCCCAGCGGGCACGCTGCTGTCGGCCGAACGAGCGCTCGAGCGCCTTGAGCGCGATGAGCAACGTCAAGCGCCCGGCCCTCGGCGTCACGCCCGTCCAGCACGACGTCGAGGCCGACCACCGCATTGTGGAACTCCGGCTGGTCCGTGACACCCACCGGTCGGGTGGCGTACAGCCGCGAGACGCCCGACAAGGCGGCTGCCGGGCAGTGCGTCGAGCGCGCGCACGGCGCGAGCCAGGGCGCCTCGGTGCATCACCCAGGTTCGCGCCCAGACCCAGGTATGCGCGCACCCGCTGCTCGCGTCGTGGCTGTCCTCCGTGGTGGGACGATGGCGGCCATGGCCGGACCGCTCGTCGTCATCTTCCACCAGTCGCCGCGCGACGGCGAGCCGCCGCTCGACCGGCCTGCTGGCTGACGGCCCGCGAGACTGGTCGTCCGCACCACGTGGCCTGTTCCAGCGCGCGGGCGCTGGCCGGGTGTTGGTGGTCACCGGCAACCGCGATCCGACTGGCAACGTCGACGGCGTTCGGGGAGCGGCTGGCCGGCATCGTCGAGCGGAGCGTCCCCGGCGCGGGATCGTGGTGCTCGGCGCCGGGGCGGTGCCGCTGCTGCGCCGTCGCGATGCCGCCCGCCTGGTCAAGGCGGCCGGCGCTCCGGAGGTCGTCGGCGCGCCCTGACCAACAATCGCTACTCGTCGGACGTGTGCGCCTGTCGGATGCGCGGCGTCCTGCTGGGACCTGCCGCCACTGCCCTCCGACAACGCCTTGCCCCGCTGGCTCGAGGAGGCGCACGATGTCAGGGTCCGTGAGCTGCCGGGTCGCCAGCGCCTGGCGCTCGACCTCGACACGCCGCTCGACCTCGCCCTGCTCGGCCTGGTCCGACGGGCGTCCCGTGCCGCTCCGGACGCTCGCGCGAGGGCCGTCGCCGTCCCGCGGCTGGGCGAGCTCCGGGCCGTCGCGGCCGATCCCCGTCGCGAGCTGCTGGTGGCGGGTCGGACGAGCGCCGGCACGCTGCGCTGGCTGGAGCGTCACGCCCGCTGCCGGGTCCGGTGCCTGGTCGAGGAGCGAGGGCTCAAGGCGTCGGCCGGTCACGTCGAGCCGGCCGACCGCCACGTTCCGTGCTCGGCGGGCTGCTGGCCGTGCGCGGGCCGGGGCGCTCGGCGACGATCGTCGCGGAGCTCGCGGATGGCGCCATCATCGACAGCCGGGTCCTGCTGGCCGACCGGCTGGGCGCCGACGAGCGCTCCTGGCCGCCGGCCGAGGACCGGTTCGCGTCGGACCTGCTGCTCGCCCGACGCGATCGCGGACCCGTGGCTCGCGGCGCTCACCCGTGCCGCTGCGGCGTCGCCGTCCGCCGATCCTGCTTGGCGCCCACACCGTCGTGGGTCCCGGCATCCGGTGCTCCTGGCGACCGCGCCGAGCCCGTGGAGCCGATCGGCTGCTCGGAGCCGCCCCGGAACGAGGCTCGCTGCTGCGCTAGAATGGCCGGCAGTCGGGTGATCCGCGGGCGCCCACGCCCATCGACTGTCGCCCGGACAGCGACTGAGGTTCCGGTTGACCAGCCCGCTCTGGTACGTGCTCGGCTTCGCGTTCGCGGGGTTCTCGTTCGTGTTCATCACGATCGGGATGTCGTGGCTCATCAGCCATCGGCACAAGGGCGACCGGCACAAGGGCCTGCCGTACGAGTCGGGCATCGACACCATGGGCGACACCTGGGGCCGCTTCGGGCTCTCGTTCTACATCTACGCCCTGCTGTTCGTGGCGTTCGACATCGAGATCATCTTCATCACGCTCTGGGCGCTGGTCTTCCGTGACCTGCTGGTGGGCGGCTTCCTGAGCATGCTGCTGTTCGTGGCGCATCCTGCTGCTGGGGCTCGGCTATGCGTGGCGCAAGGGGGTCCTGACGTGGAAGTGACGCCACCCGGGCACGCCAGGGAAGCGGACGAGCGCCCGGCGGCGCACGCGCACGACCGGCACCGCGGTCGTCGAGCGCCGGCCGAGGCGCGGCCGTGCCAGCCCATCGTCGTGCCCAACACCCAGTGGCTGTCCGCCGACGCCACCGCGTACGGCGGCGGCCTGCCGCCGACCATCACCCACCTCGCGGAGCTGGAGCTCGAGGAGAAGGGCGACAACGGCCGCTGGGGGATGCTCGACGTGATGCCCACCACGGCCGACTACCTGCTCGACTACCTGCGCATGAACAGCCTGTGGCCGCTGCTGTCGGGCCTCGCCTGCTGCGCCATGGAGATGATGTCCGCGGCCACCAGCGTCAACGACATGGACCGCTTCAACATGTTCCCGTTCCGGGCCAGCCCGCGACAGGCGGACGTGCTCATCGTGGCGGGCACCCTGACGACCAAGATGGCCGGGCCGCTCATCCGCCTCTGGGAGCAGATGCCCGAGCCCAAGTGGTGCGTCGCGATGGGTGACTGCACCTGCTCGGGCGGTCGCTACAAGCGCTCCTACGCCACCGTCCAGGGCATCGACCGCGTGATGCCCGTGGACGTCTACGTGCCCGGATGCCCGCCCCGACCGGAGGGCCTCATCTACGGCATGCTCAAGCTCCAGCAGCTCATCCTGGAGCGTCGTGGCAGTGGGCGACCCGGCGGGTCGGCCCGACCGTCCCGGCCGGCGTCTGACGCCAGCCCGGAACCCGAAAGGATCCCTGCCACGGACACCGCGCTCGCAGCGACGCCTCACGGAACGGCTCGGCCCGCAGTTGCTGACCGCCGTGCTCGGCGCGCCACGACACGACCGAGATCATCGTCGGCGCCCGGCGAGCTGGCGTCCGTGATGACCACGCTCCACGACGACCCCGACTTCCGCTTCGAGCTGCTGGCCGACCTCGCGGGCGTGGACACGGGCGTGGTGCTCCAGGTCGTCTATCACCTGTGGTCGCCGCTCTCGCCGGACTGGCTGCGGGTCATCTGCGACGGCCTGCCGCGCGACGACCCGCGGCTGCCGTCGGTCACGTTCCTGTGGAACGGCGCCGAGTGGGCGGAGCGCGAGGCGTACGACATGTTCGGCCTCATCTTCGAGGGCAACCGCGACCTGCGGCGCATCTACATGCCGCCCGACTACCAGAGCTTCCCGCTGCGCAAGGACTTCCTGATGCCCGACGACGCGTCGCGCTCGCCGGGCCTGGGCGTGCGCCACATGGAGGTGCCGTTCCCGAGCCGCCGAGACCGGTCGCCGCGCGGTGCTCCGCGTCGAGCCCCGGCACGGGCTCGCTGGTCACCGGCGCGACCGGCGCCGCCGGTCGGCGCCGGGCGAGCCACGGCCGCCCATCGAGGGAGGTGCCGGCTGATGGCCGCCGAGCCGCGCGTCCGGTCGCTCGACGACCCGTCCATCCTCGTCGACAGTCCCGCGACCATCATCGACGCGGTCCCGCCGTATCCGCCGCGGACGGAGCGGGAGGCGGAGTTCTACTCCCTCCGGGACGGCGAGATGTTCGTCAACCTGGGTCCCCAGCACCCGTCGACCCACGGCGTGCTGCGGGTGGTCATCAAGATCGACGGCGAGCAGGTCGTCGACCTCGATCCGGTGCTGGGCTACCTCCACCGCGGCGTCGAGAAGATCTGCGAGAACGGCGACTGGCACCACGCCATCAGCAACTGCGACCCGCTCGAGTACATCGCCTCGATGTTCAGCGAGGCGATGCCGGTGCTGGTCGCGGAGAAGCTGCTCGACCTCGAGGTGCCGCGGCGCGCGGAGTACATCCGGGTCCTGGCCTGGGAGCTCAACCGCATCTCCAGCCACGCCCTGTTCATCGGCTGGCTGGCGCTCGACCTGGGCGGCCTGACGCCCATCCTGTACGGCTTCATCGAGCGCGACGAGATCGTGGAGATGCTCGCCGCGCTGACGGGCCAGAAGCTGCTGTTCAACTACCTGCGCATCGGCGGCGTCAACGGCGACCTGAACCACGAGTTCCTGAGCCGCCTCGGCGACTGGATGAGCCATGCCGCGAAGCGCATCGAGGAAGAGTCGAAGCTCATCAACGAGAACGAGATCTTCGTCGGCCGGACGCGCGGCCTGGGCGTCCTGACCGCGAGACGGCGCTCCGGACCTGCGTCACGGGCCCGCCGCTGCGCGCGACCGGCGTGCCCTACGACGTCCGGCGGGCGCATCCCTACAGCGTCTACCCGGAGCTCGAGTTCGACATCCCGACGCGCACCGAGGGCGACTCCTACGCGCGCTACCTGCTCCACCTCGACGAGATCCGGGAGAGCATCCGGATCATCGACCAGGTGCTCCACCAGATCCCCGACGGTCCGGTGATGGCCAAGCTGCCGCGCCTGCTGCGGGTGCCACCGGGTCGTGCCTGGGTCGCGTTCGAGAGCCCGCGCGGCCAGTACGGTGCGTACGGCATCAGCGACGGCTCCGACCAGCCGTTCCGGTTCCGCATCCACGACCCGTCGTACTTCACGCTCCAGGCCGTCGGCCAGCTGGTGCCCGGCCACCTCGTCGCGGACACGATGGCCATCATGGCCAGCCTCGACCCGATCATGGGCGGCATCGACAAGTGAGCGCTCGTCGTCGCGCGGCCCTGGAGCCGCCTGAGCCCCTCGCGGGCAAGATCATCCTGCCGCTCATCGCGGTGTTCGTGGCCCTCAACGTCGCGCTCGTCGCTGCTGTGGGTCAGCGGCCTGCTGCCGTTCCTGGTCCAGGGCAGCCTGGACACGCTGGGCGCCAACGTCGGCATCCTCCGGTTCCTCATCGCGGCGACCATCATCCTGGTCATCACGGTGCCCATCGCGTTCATGAACATCTTCTTCGAGATGAAGCTCATCGCGTTCGTGAACCTGCGCATCGGGCCCAACCGCATCGGTCCCGTGGGGGACGCTCGCGTCGGTCATCCACGGCCTCAAGGTGCTGGCCAAGGAGGACTTCACGCCCACCGGCGCGGACGTGCCGGTGTTCACGCTGGCGCCCGCGGTGGTCTACCTCGCGGCGGTGATGACGCTGCTGGTGGTGCCCTTCGCGCCCGGCCTGTTCGGCTACGACATGGACATCGGGCTGCTGTACTTCTTCGCCGTCGGCGGCCTGGGCGTGGTGGGCCTGATGATGGCCGGCTGGTCGAGCTTCAACAAGTACTCGCTGCTGGGCGGCCTGCGCGCGGCCGCCGGGCTCATCAGCTACGAGCTGCCGCTCATCCTGAGCGTCATGGGCATCGTGATGATCACGGGCACCCTGAACCTCAACCAGATCGTGCGCGACCAGGAGGGCAGCTTCCTCGACTGGTTCCTCTTCCGGCAGCCGCTCGGCGCGCTCATCTTCTTCATCGCCGCGACCGCCGAGGCGAGCCGCACGCCGTTCGACCTGACCGAGGCCGACAGCGAGATCGTGGCCGGCTTCGCCACCGAGTACAGCGGCATGCGCTTCGGCTTCTTCTTCTTCGCCGAGTACGTGAACATGTTCATCCTCTCGGCGATGACCACGGTCCTGTTCCTGGGCGGCTGGAACGCACCCTTCGACATCGACCCGCTGCTCGAACGCGCTGGGCGTCGCGACGCCCGTGAACATCGCGCTCGATCCCGGCAGCCTGGGGCCGGGCCTGCTGTGGATGGTGCTGCTCGCGCCGGTCGCTCATCATCGGCTTCATCACGGGCGTCATCTGGATGCTCAAGTCGTCCTGGAGCATCCTCACCTCGCTCGTCGTCGCGTTCCTGCTGTTCAACGTGCTGGTGATCGGCGCCCTGCTGACCTTCGCGGCCATCGACCTCGACTGGGTCATCGGCCTGTTCTGGTTCCTGGCCAAGACCATCGCGCTCATCCTGTTCTTCGTGCTCATGCGCGGCACGCTGCCGCGGGTGCGCATCGACCAGCTGATGGGCTTCGCCTGGAAGTGGCTGGTGCCGGCGGCGCTGGTCAACATCTTCGTGACCGCGGGGGCGATCGTGGTCCTGGACCAGATGGGCAAGACGCTGTGAGGACCGACCGGGTCCCGGGCCTGGGCATCGCCAAGGGGCTGGTGTTCGCCTTCACCCAGGTCTTCCGGCCCAAGGTGACCATCCAGTACCCGGAGGTCGTCAACGACATCTCGCCGCGGCATCGTGGCCGGCTGATCCTGCTCTACGACGAGGCGGGCACGCTCAAGTGCGAGACCTGCTTCCAGTGCGCCGCCGCCTGCCCCATCGAGTGCATCGACATGGGCGGCGTGGACACCCGCGACCGCTACCACGTCCACTGGGGCGCCGTCGGAGCAGTACGCCGAGCGGCGCGAGGAGTCGGCGCTGCGTCGATCCGGCCGACCGGTGCCGGACGCCACGTTCGAGCCGTTCGCGCGCATCGACCTGGCGCCGCTCGACGACATCCTGACCCGACACGGGCATCGGCCGCGCGAGGCGCTGCGCATCATGGAGGAGACCCAGGCGGTCGTACGGCCACCTGCCGGTCGCGGCGCTCCAGCACATCGCCCACCAGACCGGCGCCTGGTACAGCGAGCTGTACGGCATCGCGACCAGCTATCCGCACCTGCGCTTCGAGGTACCCGGCAGCCACGTCGTGGCGGTCTGCCGCTGCAGCCAGTGCACGCTGCTGGGTGGCGGCCGGGTGCTGGCGGCGTTCCGGGAGCACCTGGGCACGGACATCGGCGGGCTGAGCCCCGACGGCGCGGTGCGCCTCGAGGCAACCGACTGTCGCAGGCGAGTCCACGGGCGTGCCCCGGGTCGTCGTGGACGGCAACGTGCTGCCGAAGGCGACCGCCGAGGACGCCGCGACCATCGCCGCGGCGCTGCGCGGCGCCGTGCCCCAGGGACGGGCGGCCTGACGATGGCCATCCTCGCGGGCGACCCGGCCTGGCCCTCCATCCTGCTCGCGCGGGCCGGCGTCGCGGGCGCGGCCACGGACATCGAGGCGGCCGAGGCCGCGGGCGCCTGGACCGCATGGCGTCAGGCTGCCGGCACGCTGACGCCGGAGCAGGTCGCGCGGCTGGTGGCGACATCCGGGCTGCGCGGCCGCGGTGGCGCGGGTCATCCCACGGGCGCCAAGTGGCAGGCGTGCGCCGCGTCAGCCGTCGCGCGTCCGGCACGTGGTCGCCAACGGCTTCGAGTCCGATCCGGGTGCGCAGCTGGACCGGACGCTCATGGAGACCGACCCGCATGCGGTCGTCGAGGGCGTCGTCGCTCGCCGCGTACGCGGTCCGTGCCACGACCGCGCATCATCGCGGTCAACGCGCGCTACACCACGGCCATCGAGCGGCTGCGGGCGGCCGATCGCGGCCGCGGAGTCGAAGGGCTACCTGGGCGCCAGCGCCATGGGCACCGGCTCGGAGCTGTGGGTCGAGGTGCGGGAGCTGTCGGGCTCGTTCGTGCTGGGCGAGGAGACCGTGCTGCTGCGGGCGCTCGAGGACCGGCGCGCCCAGCCCGACCAGCGTCCGCCGTATCCCGCGGAGCGGGGCCTGTGGGGCGAGCCGACCGTGGTCAACAACGTCGAGACGCTCGCCGCCGTGCCCTGGATCGTGGCCAATGGCGCGAGCGCCTACGCCGCCATCGGCGGCCCGGATGCGCCCGGCACGACGCTCGTCCAGCTGAGCGGCGCCGTCAAGCGACCGGGCATCGTGGAGGTGCCCATGGGCACCACGCTGCGGGAGATCGTGGAGGTGCGTCGGCGGTGGGTCGACGGGCACGTTCAAGGCGGTCGCTCGTGGGCGGGCCGTCGGGTGGCTTCCTGCCGGCCGAGGCGCTCGACACGCCCATCGGCTACGGCCGAGCTGGCGGCCGCGGGCGCCATCCTGGGCTCGGGCACCATCGTGGTCGCGGACCAGTCGACCTGCCTCGTGGACCTGTCCGCGCTGCTCACCCGCTATCTCAACGACGAGGCGTGCGGCAAGACCATCCCCTGTCGCATCGGCACCCGCCGGCTCGCCGAGCTGGGCCAGGGCTTCTGCACCGGCCGGTCGCGGCCCACGGACGCGGCGCTGGTGGCCGACCTCGCGGCCGACATCCGGGACGCGGCGCTGTGCGGCCTGGAGCGCACGGCGGTCAACCCGCTGCTGACCGGGATGCGATACTTCGGGCAGGAGTTCGAGGACCACATCGACCGGGGCTCGTGCCTCGCCGGCGTCTGCCAGCCCATCCGGGTGGCAGCCGTGGCGCATCGATGAACCACGCATCCGCTCGACCCCAGGGGCCTTTCGTTCGATGACCGACACGCTTCCCGCACGCCGCGCCGAGGCGATCGATGCGATCGCGGAGCGGCTGCTCACGACCCAGAGCCCGCAGCGACCGCAGGTCACGCCCGCCTTCGACATCCAGATCGACGGCCGGACGCTCACGGGTCGCGTCGGCCAGACCATCCTCGAGGTCTGCCGCGACAACGGCGTCGAGGTGCCCACGCTGTGCTACGAGCCCAAGCTGCCCGGCTTCGGCGCCTGCCGGATGTGCGTGGTCGAGGTCGAGGGCGAGGACACGCCGCCCATCAGCTGCTCCCGCGACGCGGAGCCGGGGATGGTGGTGCGCACCCAGACGCCCCGCCTGCGCCAGGTCCGCAAGACCAACCTGGAGCTCATCTTCAGCGACCACAACGCCTACTGCCTGCCGCCCTGCCAGAACAAGTGCCCCAGCCACATCGACATCCCGGGCTTCCTGAAGGCGAACACGGAAGGCTCGTTCATCGAGTCGGCGCGCATCTTCAAGCGCACCATCCCCTTCCCGAGCGTCCTCGGCCGCGTCTGCCCGGCGCCGTGCGAGGAGCACTGCCGCCGGGACGAGGTGGAGGAGGCCATCGCGATCCGCGACAGCCACCGCTACGCCGGCGACCAGGTGCTCAAGGCGCAGGCCGCGGGCATGAAGGCGCCCGTGCCGTTCGAGGTCCAGCCGGCCAGCGGCAAGCGCGCCGCGGTCATCGGCTCCGGGCCGGCGGGCATGGCCGCCGCCTACTACCTCGCCATCGCGGGTCACGAGGTCACCGTCTTCGAGCGTGACCCGGCCCCGGGCGGCATGCTCCGCTACGGCATCCCCCAGTACCGGCTGCCCAAGGTCGAGGTCCTCGAGGCCGAGTACCAGGGCGCCTGGGACCTCGGCGTCAAGCTCGTCAGCAACGCGGAGCTGGGCAAGGACTTCACCGTCAGCGACCTCCAGAACCAGGGCTTCGATGCCGTGTGCGTGGCCATCGGCTGCTACGACACCAACAAGCTGGGCATCCCGGGCGAGGACGCCGAGGGCGTGCTCGACGGCCTGGAGTACCTGCGCATCGCCACGCTCGGCCTGCCCTATCCCGGTCACGTCGGGACGCGGGTCGTGGTCGTCGGTGGCGGCTTCACCTCCATGGACTGCTCCCGCACCTCCATCCGCCAGGGCGCCAGGGAGGTCACCCTCGTCTATCGCCGGGACATGAAGGACATGCCCGCGGCGAACGAGGTCCACGAGATGATCGAGGAGGGCGCCCGGGCCATCTTCCAGGCCGCGCCCACGCGCGTCGTGACCGATGCCACGCAACAAGGTCACCGGCATCGAGTTCCAGCGCATGGCGCTGGGCGCGCCCGACGCGTCCGGCCGGCGCCGCCCGGAGCCGGTGGTCGGCTCGGAGTTCATCATCGAGTGCGACCGGGTGCTGCTGGCCATCGGCCAGGGTCCCGACCTGACGCTGGACGGCGCGCGGCGCGGACGGCGTCGGCGCCACCAAGCAGCGGCGCCTGGCGGCGGACGCGGTCACCTTCGCCACCGGCCGCCCGGGGGTCTTCGGCACCGGCGACGTGCGCACCGGGCGCCGCGACCGTGGTCCAGGCGGTGGCCGAGGGTCGCCGCGCGGCCTACGCCATGGACGCCTACCTCAAGGGCATGGACCTCGAGGCCATCCGGACGCGCCAGACGCTGGCCGAGCCGCAGCCCGAGTTCCTGTCCATCGTGCCCTACACGAGCGAGGTCAAGGAGCCGCGGCTGCGCCTCAAGGCGATGCCCGCCGAGGTGCGCAACAAGAGCTACGTCGAGTACGAGATGCCCTACACGCAGCAGGAGGCGATGGCCGAGTCCGGTCGCTGCCTCCAGTGCACCTGCGAGGCGATCGGCTACTGCGACCTGCGGCGCCAGGGCATCGAGTACGGCACGACGCTCAAGACGCTCGAGCCGGCGCGCACCGGGACCAGCTTCCGGAGCGTGTCCGAGAACCGCTTCACGGGCACCAACCACGACTACCTGCGGGACGACAGCCACGCCTTCATCCTGCGCGAGCCGTCGCGCTGCATCGACTGCGGCCGCTGCGCCAACGTGTGCAAGGAGGTCGTCGGCGCGGCCTGCTACGACTTCATGCGCACCGGCTTCGACACGCTCGTCACCACGCCCCTGGACATGAGCCTGAACACCACGCCCTGCGTCTCCTGCGGCCGCTGCGCGGAGACGTGCCCCACGGGCGCGCTGATGCCCAAGCCGCGCGTGCTGGAGAAGTACGAGGTCGACGAGAGCCGCTGCATCCTGTGCGGCATCTGCGTCGACGCGTGCCCCTACGATGCCCTGCGCACCGGCCCCGACTTCGAGCTCGCCCACGACAGCCGCCAGGAGCCGATGATCGACCTGCTGGCCATCAGCGCCATCGACCGGGACACGGAGGTCAGCTACGTCCGCCGGGAGCGCGACTGGCTGGCGCGTGCGCAGGCGGACGGGCGGGGCATCCCCGCCGAGCGGCTGCTGCCGATGCTGCCCGCGGGCGCGGTCGGCGCCCCGGCACGTCGCCGCCGCGGACGCCCCGCCCGCAGGGTGGTGGCCACACGGCCATCTCCACGCGAAGTAGCTGACCGCCGCAGCGCATGGCACTGCCGCAGACCGTCCCCTACCTCGGCTGGCCCTGGGACGACCTGGTCTTCCTGGTCCTGGCCGGCGTGCTCATCGGCAGCTCGCTGATGGTCGTGCTCAGCCGCAACATCATCCGCTCCGGCCTGTTCATGGTGCTCGGCGTTCGCGGGCCTCGCGGGCTTCTACGCGCTGATGGGCGCGACGCTCGTGGCGGCGGCCCAGGTGCTGGTCTACGTGGGCGCCATCAGCGTGCTCATCCTGTTCGCGGTGATGCTCACCCAGTCCAAGTCCGGCCCGGCGCGCCTGGTGTTCCACTCCCAGGCGTGGGCCGCGGGCATCGCGTCGCGTGATCGTGGGCCTGCTGCTCATCATGAGCGTGGTCTTCACCACGTGGCCGCTGGCCGTGCCCGTAGCCCATCGAGCAGAGCGCCCGTGACGTGGCGACGCTGCTGTTCAGCGACTACGTGCTCGCGTTCGAGGTCATCAGCCTGCTGCTGCTCGCGGCGGTCATCGGTGGCATCTACCTCGCCCGCCGCGACGCCATCCCCGACCCATCCGATCCGGTCACGCGCTCCGACGCCGTGGATGCCGCCAGCCCGGGTGGGGAGGCGTCATGAGCCACTCGCTCGACGCCTACCTCGTGCTCGCCTGCATCATGTTCGCCATCGGCACCTTCGGCTTCCTCGCCCGGCGCAACGCCATCGCGATGCTCATGTGCGTCGAGATCATGCTCAACGCGCGTCAACCTCGCCATCGTCGCCTTCGGCATGTTCACGCCGGCGCTCGCGGGCGCCGGGCAGGTCATCGCGCTGTTCGTGATGGCGGTCGCCGCCGCGGAGGCCACCGTCGGCCTGGCCATCGTCATCGCCATCTACCGGAACCGGAGGACGCCGCTCGTCGACGAGTACGCGTCGATGCGGGAGTAGCGGTGCCCGACGTCTTCTTCAGCGAGGCGGCCCACGGAGGCGACCGAGGCGGTCGCCCTCGCCGGCTCCACGGAGCAGCTGCTGATCCTGCTGCTCCTGGTGCTGCCCATGGCCGGCTTCCTGCTCGAGCGCGGTCCTCGGCCGCCGGATGGCGCGACCCTGGATCATCGCGGTGCCCGCCATCATCGTGGTCTGGGCGATCGCCACGTACCTCGCCTTCCAGGCGCTCGTCCAGGGTGCGTTCGGCAACGAGGCCATCACGTTCACGGCCTACGAGTGGATCCCGGCGGGCGACTTCCGGATCCCCTTCAACCTGTTCCTGGACAACCTGACCGCGGTGATGCTGCTCGTGGTCACCACCATCGGCATGCTGGTCCACGTCTACTCCATCGGCTACATGGCGCACGACCCCGGCCGCTGGCGCTTCTTTGCCTACCTCAACCTGTTCATGTTCAGCATGCTGCTGCTGGTCCTGGCCGGGAACTACCTGCTGGTGTTCGCGGCCTGGGAGCTGGTGGGCCTGTCGAGCTACCTGCTCATCGGCTTCTGGTACGGCAAGCGCAGCGCGGCCCTCGCCAGCAAGAAGGCGTTCCTGGTCAACCGCGTCGGCGACGTCGGGCTTCGCGCTGGGCATCATGGCCATCTGGACCACCGTCGGCACGCTGAACTTCACCGAGGTGTTCACGCTGCTGCCGGAGGAGCTCGCGAGCGGGCGACATCCAGCAGTGGATGATGGTCGGCATCTGCCTGCTGCTGTTCTGCGGCGCGATGGGCAAGAGCGCCCAGTTCCCGCTGCACGTCTGGCTGCCGGACGCGATGGAGGGCCCGACCCCGGTCAGCGCCCTCATCCACGCCGCCACCATGGTCAACGCGGGCGTCTACCTGGTCGCGCGCAGCAGCCCGCTGTTCGCGCACGCGCCCGAGGCGCTCATCCTGGTCGCCGCGGTGGGCATCTTCACGGCCATCTTCGCGGCGTCCATCGCGCTCACCCAGAACGACATCAAGCGCGTGCTCGCGTACTCCACGCTGTCCCAGCTGGGCTACATGTTCGCGGCGCTGGGCGTGGGCGCCTGGACGGCGGCCATCTTCCACCTCGTGACCCACGGCATCTTCAAGGGCCTCCTGTTCCTCGGCTCGGGCTCCGTCATCCACGGCGTCCACGAGGAGCAGGACATGAACAGGATGGGCGCGCCTGCGCACGAAGATGCCCATCACCCACTGGACGATGCTCATCGGCGCGCTCGCCATCGCGGGCATCCCGCCGCTGGCCGGCTTCTTCTCCAAGGACGAGATCCTGGGCGAGGCGTTCAAGCTCGGCTTCGAGTGGGTGTGGCTCATCGGCGTCGTGGTCGCGCTCATGACCGCGTTCTACATGTTCCGGCTGATGGGCAAGACGTTCTACGGCGAGAGCCACGTCGACCCGGCCGTGGAGCCGCACGTCCACGAGTCGCCGCGGAGCATGACCGTGCCGCTCATCCTGCTGGCCGGCCTGTCCATCGTGGCGGGCGCCATCCTGGGCCTGCCCTTCGGTGACTCGACCATCAGCCAGTGGCTGGAGCCGGTGTTCCATCCCGCCGCTCGAGGCCGCGGGCGTGCACGAGAGCGACCTATGCCATCGTTCGGCATCGACGGCGTCCTCATCCTCGTGAGCGTGGCCGTGGCGACCATCGGCATGGTCCTCGCCTGGCGCCTGTTCGGCTTCTTCCGGAGCAGGGCGCACCTCGACCAGGTGCGCGAGCTCACGGCGCGGGTGCCCCGGCTCTACCTCGGCTCGTTCAACAAGTGGTACTTCGACGAGCTCAACGACCTGCTGTTCGTGCGCATCGGCGGCGTGGTCGCGAACGGCGCGGCCTGGTTCGACGTGCACGTCATCGACGGCGCCGTCAACGGCATCGCGTCGCGTCACGCAGAAGGCGGGCGACGAGATCCGGCAGATCCAGACGGGCCGCGTGCAGAACTACGCGCTGGGCATCGCCGTCGGCCTCATCGTGATCGCGGTCGGCCTCATCTTCCTGACCACCCGCTGATGATCTCGCTGGCCGGCGTCCCCATCCTGTCGCTCATCATCTTCGCGCCGCTCGTGGGCGCCCTCATCCTGGCCTTCGTGCCCGGTCACGAACCTGCGCGCGGTCAAGGCCGTCGCGCTGGGCACGGCGCTGGTCGCGTTCGCGTTCTCGCTGCTCTGCGGCTCCTGGTCGACGCTTCCAGCGTCGAGCCGACCGCCGGCGGCTTCCAGTTCCAGGAGACCGTCGTCCTGGATCCCGTTCTTCGGCATCCAGTACCAGCGTGGGCATGGACGGCATCAGCCTGCTGCTGGTGGTCCTCACCACGCTCCTGACCTGGATCAGCATCCTGGCCTCCTTCGGGCCCATCAAGACGCGCGTGAAGGAGTACATGATCGCCTTCCTCGCGCTCGAGGTGGGCATGCTGGGCGTGTTCCTGGCCCTCGACCTGTTCCTGTTCTACATCTTCTGGGAGATCGTCCTGGTGCCGATGTACCTCATCATCGGCATCTGGGGTGGGCCGAACCGCATCTACGCGACCATCAAGTTCGTGCTCTACACGCTGGTCGGGTCGCTGCTGATGCTGGTCGCGATCCTGGCCACGGCGTTCACCTATCAGGCGGCGACCGGGACCTGGGACGGCGCGTTCGACCTCCTGACGCTCAAGGGCTTCGGCTTCGACACCACGTTCCAGCTGCTGTGCTTCGTGGCCTTCTTCCTCGCCTTCGCCATCAAGGTGCCCATGTGGCCGTTCCACACCTGGCTGCCGGACGCGCACGTGGAGGCGCCCACGGCGGGCTCGGTGATCCTGGCGGGCGTGCTGCTCAAGCTGGGCGGCTACGGCTTCATCCGCTTCGCGCTGCCGCTGTATCCCCAGGCGGCGCACGACCTGGCGGGCATCATCATCGTGCTCAGCCTCATCGCCATCATCTACGGCGCCATCGTGGCCATCGTGCAACCCGACCTCAAGAAGCTGGTCGCGTACAGCTCGGTCAGCCACATGGGCTTCGTGACCCTGGGCATCTTCGTGTTCACCCAGCAGGGCCTCCAGGGTGCGGTGCTGCAGATGGTCAACCACGGCATCATCACGGGCGCCCTGTTCCTGTGCGTCGGCGTCATCTACGAGCGCACCCACGACCGGACCATCGCCAAGATGGGCGGGCTCGCCTCGCGGACCCCGGTCTACGCCGCGCTCTTCGGCTTCTTCATGTTCGCCAGCCTCGGGCTGCCCGGCCTCGCCGGCTTCGTGGGTGAGTTCCTGGTGCTCGTGGGCACGTTCCTGGCGTCACCCGGTCGCGGCCGCCATCGCGACCCTCGTGATGGTCTTCGCGGGCGTCTACCTGCTGTGGATGTTCCAGCGGGTCGTCTTCGGTGAGCCGAGCGAGTTCCTGTCAAGCTCGGTCACCACCTGACGGACATCGACCGGACGGAGGTGCTGACGCTGGCGCCGCTGTTCGTGCTGACCATCCTGATCGGCGTCTATCCGGCCATCGTCCTCGACTTCATCCAGGCGCCGGTCGGACAGACTCCTGTCCGACCTTGGCGCGCCGTTGACGGGGTCGCTGCCATGACCCAGAACGAGTGGCTCGCCATCGCCCCCTTCCTGATCGTGTCGGGGCTGGCGCTGCTGGTCATCGTCGTCGACCTCATCTGGCCCAGGCGGCCGACCATCGTGACCGGCGCCGCGGTCGTGGGCCTCGTGGCGGCGATGGTCGTGACCGTCGCCGCGGGTCCCATCGCCGGCCTGGACAGCCGGCTGCCGCTCGAGGGTCAGGCGGTCTTCGGCGGCGTCTACATCCAGGACCAGCTGAGCGTCTTCCTGGACCTGCTGTTCATGGCCATCGCGCTGCTGACCATCCTGTTCGCGCCGGACTACCTCGAGCCGCGCGGCCTGCCCATGGCCGAGTTCACGGCCACGCTCCTGTTCGCCATCAGCGGCGCGATGCTGCTCGCCGGCGCGCAGGACCTGCTCATCCTGTTCATCGGCCTGGAGCTGCTGGTGCTGCCGGGCTACATGCTGGCGGGCTTCGCCAAGCGTGACGGGCTGTCCACCGAGGGCGCCATCAAGTACTTCCTGCTGGGCTCGTTCTCGAGCGCCATCCTGCTGTTCGGGCTGGCCTTCGTGTTCGGCTACACGGGCACCACCAGCATCAAGGCCATCGCGGACGGCCTCGCCGGGCTTCGGGGATGGCGCGGCGCTGCCGGTCGGGCTGGCCATGGGCCTCGCGCTGCTGGTGACGGGCGCCGCGTTCAAGATCGCGGCGGTGCCGTTCCACTACTGGACGCCCGACGCCTACCAGGGCTCGCCGACGCCGGTCACCGGCTACCTCTCGGTCGGTCCCAAGGTGGCCGCGTTCGCGCTCCTGCTGCGGCTGTTCGTGGAGGCGCTCGGGCCGATCCGGGCCGACTGGGCGCTCGTCATGGGCATCCTCGCGGCCATCACCATGACCGTCGGCAACCTCGCGGCCCTGGGCCAGGACAACATCAAGCGGATGCTGGCCTACAGCTCCATCGCGCACACCGGCTACATCATGGTCGGGCTGACGGTGTTCGCGGAGGCGTCCGATCCCGGCGGTCCAGGCGAGCGGGCATCCAGGGCGTGCTGTTCTACGCGGTCGCCTACACGTTCATGAACCTGGGCGCGTTCGCGTGCGTCGCCGCGCTCCAGCGGCGGCCGGGCGTCACCAGCCAGATCTCGCACCTTCGCCGGGCTGGGCCGGCGGGCGCCCGCTGCTGGGCATCGCCATGACCCTGTTCCTGCTGTCGCTCGGTGGGCATCCCGCCCACGGCCGGGTTCTTCGGCAAGGCCGTCATCATCATCTCGGCGGTCGAGGGTGGTGGCTGGCTCACGGTGCTGGCCGTGATCCTGATGCTCAACGCCGCGGCGGCCGCGTTCTACTACCTGCGGGTCGTGGTCACGATGTACATGCGCGAGGCGCCCGAGAACGCGCGGCCGGTCGTCATCGGCGGCCTGACCCGGGTCGGCCTGGTCATCGCGGCGGGTGCGACCATCGCCATCGGCCTGCTGCCGGCGATCACGAGCGCCACGCTCGACTGGACCATGAACGCCGCGCGGACGCTGCTGCTCGGCGCCTGACGGACGAGCCGGTAGCGGCCGATGCGCCGATCTGCTCGTAGACCTCCATCGGCTGCCGGGGAACGACGCCCAGTCGCTAGCTCGACGCTACGGCCCGATGAGCCTGCGCCAGAAGCACCAGGAATCTGGCCACGTCGCGCGGAGCGCCGGAGCACGACGTCCGCCTCGAGCACCGGTCGCGTCGAACATCGTCGGGTCGGGTCCCACGGCGATGGCGCGGCCGTGGATCTCGCCCGACTCGCGGGCCGTGCGGAGCACCCGGAAGGCGGCCACGTCCGTGCGGTCGTCGCCGATCATGAAGGCGACCGCGGGTCGCACCTCGATCGAGCAGGCCCCGGAAGGCCTCGCCCTTGCTGGGTGCGCCGGGGGTCGCAGCTCGAGCGAGCGCCGACCCGGGAACCGGACCAGCTCCCGGTCAGGATCCAGCCGATCGACCGTGTCGGCGACCGCGACGGCCGGCGTCCGACGACCTCGGCGCAGCCCGATAGTGGAAGGTCACGGCGGGGCCCTTGGGCTCCACCACCAGCCACGGTTCCGGCACCGCTCGGGGCACCTCCCGCTCCAGCAGTCGGCCACCGTCCATGCTCCGCTCGGGTGCCGGGATGCGCGCACGACCACCAGCGACTCGGCGCGCTGACGTGCGGCGCAGGCGCCCTCGCTCCAGGCCCTGGTTGCCGAGATAGTCCGCCGCGCCCACGCGCACCCGGGCCGACAGGTCGCTGGCGGTCCGCCCGGACAGGAGCGCCACGTGGACACCATCGAGTGCGGTCAGCGCCCGCAGGGCGCGCCGCGCGCCGGGCAGCACCGTGGCTCCCCAGGGGTCCAGTCGCGGCACCGACAGGGTGCCGTCGAAATCGGAGGTGACGAGCAGCGGGTCGGAGGTGGAGCATCGCTCCGGCCTCGACGATCGCCTCGTGCGCTGACCGCAGCGCGAACCGCTGATCTGGTCGGGCTGTCCATCGGAGACGAGTCTACGGCGAGGCCACGTGCGATCGGGAACGGGAGCACGCGCAGGGCGTCGATGTCGCGGCGGGCGCCCGAGCCGGGCTGCGCTAGCATCGAGCGACTCATGTCCCGATCCTGGCGTTCGGTGGACGTCTGCTCCCAGCGCTGCTCATTGCGGCGCCGTGTCACTGCTGAGCGTGGGCCTGTTCGCGTGGCTCGATCCTGGGACCACGGGCGCGAGGAGATGTCGCAGCCAGCAGACCGGGAATCGGTTCGCCTAGTCCGAGCGACGCCGGGCCCGAGGTCGATCCGGACGAGCCCACGGAGGCACCGGGCCCGGATGGACAGCCAACCACCTTCCGCTGCCCACGAGGCGGGCCGTGGTGCCGACTGCAGCGCCTACGGCACCACCCGACGCCCATACCCACGAGCCCTCCCGTGACCCAGCCCCCAGAGCCGCGGCCAACAGCCGCGCCAACGCCACTGCCAACGCGCACGCCCGGCTCCCAGATCACGCGGCCCCTTCGCCACCCGCCACGCCGACACCCGGGCCGACCGCGGCGCCGACCCCGACCCCTTCGCCACCCGCCACGCCGACACCCCGGCCGACCGCGGCGCCGACCCCGACCCCTTCACCAGCCGCCACGCCGACACCCCGGCCGCCACGCGGCGCCGACCCCGACCCCTTCACCAGCCACGCCCGCCAACACCCCGGCCGACCGCATCCGCGAAACCGGTCGTCGCCACGCGCATCGTCATCGCGTCTCAGGACATCGACCTGCCCATCATCTCGCGCGACCGGCGGTTCGAGGGCCAAGGTCCGAACAAGTACCCGCCGTGCGACGTCGCCGCTGTATCACACGGCGTTCGAGCAGCCGGGCGAAGCAGGCACCACCTACATCTACGCACATGCCCGCGAAGGCATGTTCCTGTCCTCTGCTGAAGGCCTCGACCCGGAGCAATGGTGCGTCGCTCATCGGGGCCCTGGTCCAGGTCTACACCAGCGACGACCGGGAGCATGTGTACCAGATCACGCGTGTCAAGCGGCACGCCCTCGACTTCTGACTGGCGTTCAGCGTGCCGGCAGGCACCGAGCGGCTCATGCTCCAGACAAGCGAGGGCCCCCGGGGCACCGTGCCCAAGCTCCAGGTCCTGGCCGAGCCGATCGAGGTCCTCGAAGCGACTCACCGGGAGGCGAACCCGAAGCCACGCCCGCGCCCCTGCTACGATACGCCCTGATGAAGGGCCTCGCCGTACCGCCTCAGATCCAGTCGATGTGCCGGAAGTACGCCGTGATGGCGACACCGACTGCGAGCACGACCGCAGTTACGAACCAGAAACCAGTCCCCTCAGAAGACAGCGGCGTGACGGCCTCGCTCATGCCGAAGATGCCGGCGACGGCTCCCACCCCGGCCAGCACCGCGGTGACAGCGGTGAGTCGCTTCATGATCTCTGACAGGTTGTTGTTGACCGTCGACAGGTAGGCCTCGAGCGCGCTCGAGAGCAGCTCGCGGTGGGTGTCGAGCTCATCGGTGATGCGCACCAGGTGGTCGTACACGTCGCGGAAGTAGATGAGGGTCTCCGGCTGCGATGAGCTCGTTCTCGCGGTTGGTGAGCTGGTTGAGCACCTCGCGCTCGGGGGTCACGACCGTGCGGCGCACCAGCAGCAGGTTCCGTCGGACACCGAACAGCTGCTCGACCACCGGCTCTGTCCGGTTGCTGGATGACCAGGTCCTCCAGCTCGTCGGTCACCTCCGACAGGCGGTCGACCATCGGGAAGTAGCCATCGACGATGGTGTCGAGCACCGCGTACAGGGCGACATCGGCACCCTTGGCCAGGAAGTGCGCTGCCCGTGCCTCGCCACGGCCCCGCTCATCCAGCGGTTGCCAGTCTGGCGGAGTGGGACGTGAGCAGGAAGCGGGGCCGAGCACGATATCGAGCTCGACCGGCTGCAGCGTGTCGTCGTACACCAGGGCGAACACCACCAGGTGCATCAGATCGTCGGTGTACTCGACCTTGGCTCGCTGGTTCCGCTCGACGATGTCCTCGACGACCAGCGGATGGATGTCGAGGCAGGTGGCCAGCGCGTCCAGGTCGGCCTCGGATGCGTCCTCGAGGTCCACCCAGACTCGGGTATCGGGATCGCCAAGTGCCTGGGTGACCTGGTCGATGGACGACAACGCGGACTCGCCGCCGACGTGAGACCACGCGACGCCGCGGACGATGCTCACCGACGCACCCCTAGGCGACGGTTGCGGTCGATCGGGGTCGTTGGCGTCGCGGTCATCGAGGGCGATGGTGGCATGTTCCGGCATGCGGGGTGCGGCGCCCATGACAGCGTCGGCAAGATGGCCGCAACCAGCACCAGGCCAGCCACCAGGAACAACCCCGCCAGGATCGACGCCGCCTGTGCCGATGCCCAGGATCTCGAGCACATCGATGACCATCGGGTCGCCCAGTGGCCGGCCCTGAAGCTCGGCCGGCAGCACCAGGTCGCGGGCGGCGTCATCCGTCAGGACCACGCTGAGCGCCTCGATGCGCTGTGTGCCGAAACCCGTGAGCACGGCCAGTCCGATGGCCATGCCCACCATCCGGGCCACCGTCACGCCCGCGCTGGCGATGCCGAACGACGCACGCCCCAGCGACTCCACGGCAGCGGTCGACCGTGGCGTCACCGTGGTACCAAAGCCGAGACCGAAGAGCCCGAGGGCCCCGACCAGCACCTGGAGGGATGTCGTCTGGTCAGCACGTCCGAGGGACACCATGCCCGCGATCGCGAGGCCCAGACCGATGAGGCCAAGGACCACGACCCCGATCCTGCGAAGCAGGAACCCCGAGCCGATGGCACCCACGGCCATCGCCAGGGCCAGCGAACCCAGGACCACACGCTGCTCGGGGGGCCCCGCGAAGCGGACCCGGTCGACCCAGACGGCGGCACCGACGATGGCAGTGGCCAGCGCATACCCCGTGAGCAGGCTCACTAGTGCCGCCGCGCGGAATACACGGTCGCGGAACAGACGCGGATCGAGGAACGGGTCAGCGGTCCGACGCATGTGGATGAACGCGACGCCTGCGGCCAACAGGCTGATGGCTCCCGCTCCGACCGACACCAGCATCGCCCCCGGGGAGTCGGTGCCACCCACCGTGATGACGAAGATCAACCCAGAAGCGAGGGTGACGGTCACGAGGGCTGCACCGAGCACGTCCAGGTGTCCTCGGACGGGTTGCCTGTCCCAGCCGTCGAGAGCAGCCCAGCACCACACCAGCGCGATCAGGGCGGTCGGCGCGCCGAGGTAGAACACCCAGCGCCACGCCGGGACGAGGAGATCGGCCAGTGCACCTCCGATCCCCGCAGCGGCAAGCGCGGGGCCCAGCTCGAAGTGCTCCAGGATAGTGGCACCCAGGAACGGGCCCAGGGCCATGCCCAGGAAGTTGGACGCGCTGACTGCTCCCAGGGCGCGAGGACGCGACGTGCCATCGAACAGGTGGCTGGCCCCGGCCGTAGCGAGCGGCAGGATGGCCCCTCCTCCGAGGCCCTGGACGATGCGGGCCGCGATGAGCTGCTCCAGCGAACCGGCCGCGCCTGCCAGCAGCGACCCGAGAGCGAAGATGCCCAGGGCGCCGAGGAGGAGGGGAGGTAGCCCGAAGCGATCGGCGGCGCGCCCGGCGAGTGGCATCGCGGCGATGTACGCCAGCAGATATCCGTTGACGACCCAGCTGGCGAACCGCAGCTGGGTCCAGTCGGCCAGGTTCGTCACGATCTTGGGCAACGCGACCGCCGTCGCCATCAACTCGATGCCAACCAGCATCGACGCGAGACACAGCGCCCCGAGCAAGATCAGACGCGAGTTGCGGCTCATGAACGGATGATGCGCCGCCGCTCCAATCGGGGTTTGCAGGCGGGAAAGCGGTCCGAGGGTCGTAGGTGTCGCCGAAGACGCATCACGACCCGATCGCCCTGTACGCCCCCTCGATACTGGGTGGCGTGCGGATCCCCTGGGCCAAGGTGGCTGGAGCGATACTGATGATCGCGGGCGGCGTCCTTGCTGTACTGGCGCTCGTCGTATCGACCGGGGCCGCGTCGACGCTGGTCGTCGAGGCGGGCACGCAGTGCTCCGGAATCGAGTTCGGTTGTGGGCTGGTCGTGGCCGGGCTGGTGCTGGGAGTCATCGGCCTCGTCCTGGGCGTCGCGCACCTGGTGGCGGGTATTGGTCTGTGGAAGGGCCGGCGGTGGGCGAGACCTCTCTCGCTCATCGTGGTCGTGCCGATCGTCGTGCTCGCGGGCATTGCTGTCCTGCTGGAGGTCGCAGGCCGCCAGCAGCCACTCTCAGCGTTGATCGCGATCCCCTGGACCGTGGCACTGGTCGCCATCCTGCGCGCGTGACTCCCGCGCACGACGGTGTCGAACATCCCGCTCGACGAGCCGGACCGGGTTGACAACGAAGTCACGTGGCCATAGTATCAACTGGCGCTTATATGAATATGCGTTGATATAACCACCGAGGACCGTTCGTGCCTACGCCAGCCCGGATCCGTTCCACGATAGCCACGCTGACCTCGCCGCCGCAGGACCTGCGAGAGGTGGCCGTGGTGCACAAGGCGTTATCCGACCCGACCCGGCTGCGGATGATCCAGCGGCTCGCCAACGCACCCGGTACCGTGACCGACCTGATGCATCACGTGGACCTGTCCCAGCCACTCGTGTCGTGGCATCTACGCCGCCTTCGCGCCGCGGGCCTCGTGGAGACCCGCAGGTCGGGGCGCGAGGTCATCTGCACCATGTCGGAGGGCACCCTGGAGCGGTTCCACGAGCGCGAGTTGGCGCTCCTGGGCGTCGCATCCTGAGCAACCCACCGATGGCCACACCCACCCCCCCAGGGTCGGCGACCCCTCGCCGCGATGCATTCCGGAAGTTCGTCGAGCCACTGGCCCGCCGCATGGCCGCCGCTGGACTGACGCCAAACATGCTCACGCTCATCGGGTTCGGCATCGCGGTGGCGGGTGGCCTGATGGCCGCCGCACAGTGGTGGCTGCTGGCGGGCATCGTGGCCACTGTCGGTTCCGCCTTCGACATGTTCGATGGCGCTGTGGCACGCGTGACCGGGACCACCAGCAAGCTGGGCGCATTCATGGACAGCACGTTCGACCGCTGGGGCGAGGCGGTCGTGTATCTCGGTATCGTCATCGGTTGCACCCGTGCCGACTTCGAGCTGGGTGCCTGGCTTGCCGCCGCGGCGATGGGCTCGGCGTTCATGGTCAGCTACGCTCGGGCACGTGCCGAGTCCCTTGGCTACGCACCCGGCAAGGGGATGGCTGCCGTGGGCCTGGCACCCCGCGAGGTGCGCGTCGTCATCCTGGGCCTCGGCCTGGTCGGCGCGGGCGTCTTCGGCGGGGTCGGCCCCGCCACCACCGGTGGCGGCATCCTCGCGTCGGCCCTTGGCCTCATCGCGATCCTCGCAACCGTCACGGTCGTGCAACGGATCCTGTTCGTTGTCAAGCAATCCAACCTGGAGGTCGATGAGAAGACGTGAGCAAGAACGGCAAGAACGCTCCCCAGAGTAGCAACGGCTCTGCAACGCCACCCGCGGACCGCAAGATCCGCGTAGCCATCGTTGGCGTCGGCAACTGTGCCAGCAGCTTGGTCCAGGGTCGTTACTACTACGAAGATGCGAAGGCCAGCGACTTCGTGCCCGGCCTGATGCACGTCGACCTGGGCGGCTACCACGTGCGTGACATCGAGTTCGTGGCTGCATTCGACATCGACAAGAACAAGGTCGGCAAGGACCTGTCCGAGGCGATCTATGCCAAACCCAATAACACGTACGTCTTCCAGCAGGTGCCCAGGCTCGACGTCAAGGTCGATCGAGGCATGACCCACGATGGTCTGGGCAAGTATCTGTCCCAGATCATCGAGAAGGCGCCAGGCGCCACGGCTGACGTGGTCGGCATCCTCAAGGACCGTCGGGTCGACGTGATGGTCTCCTATCTGCCCGTGGGCAGCGAGGATGCGACCAAATGGTATGTCGAGCAGGCGCTCAAGGCTGGTGTCGGATTCATCAACGCCATCCCGGTATTCATCGGCCGGGAGCCCTACTGGCAGCGACGGTTCGCATCAGAGGGGCTGCCGGTCATCGGTGACGACATCAAGAGTCAGGTCGGTGCCACCATCAGCCACCGTGTACTGACCCGCCTGTTCATGGACCGGGGCGTGCGGCTGGATCGCACGTATCAACTCAACTTTGGCGGAAACACCGACTTCCTGAACATGCTCGAGCGCGAGCGACTCGAATCCAAGAAGATCAGCAAGACCAACGCCGTTACGTCGATGCTGGACTACGAGCTCGATCCGGATGACGTACACGTCGGGCCGTCGGACCATGTCCCGTGGCTCAAGGACCGGAAGTGGTGCTACATCAGGATGGAGGGCACCACGTTCGGCGACGTTCCGCTCAATGCGGAGCTGAAGCTGGAGGTCTGGGACAGTCCGAACAGCGCGGGGGTCATCACCGATGCCATCCGCTGCCTGAAGCTCGGCCTCGACCGAGGTCTCCAAGGGACACTCGTTGCCCCTTCGTCGTACTTCATGAAAAGCCCGCCCATCCAGATCCACGACGACATCGCATTCAACCGCGTCGAGGCGTTCATCAAGGGCGAGGACAATGAGACGTTGGTGGGCACCGAGACGGCGAGACCAAAGAAGTCCCGGCCCCTTGCCGCGCCGCGCCGGCCTGCGGACACAGACGTGTCGGCAGCCGTGAACGCGGCGGCAGGTCGGCCAGCATGGCGCGCCAGCCACTGACGCGAGTGCCCGCCGAGGGCCACAGCGGCGTCGGATACTCCCCCCACCGGCGCGATCCGGAACGGGCGCGTCGGTCGGGTCGTCCAGCGTGTCCGCGAGAGGACCGTGGTCCGTGCCTATCAGGCTGCCTCGTACGCCATCGGCCGCACATCGACCAGGATCACCGGGCCTCTGGTCCGCGTCCTGTTCCTGGGAGGCTACCTCGGTTGGCGCTCCAAGCGTCGTATCGTGGAGGGCAATATCGCCCGGGTGTTGGGACGGCCAGTGACGTCCCGCGAGGTGCGGCGGCTGGCACGCCGGACGTACGCGTCATATGCACGCTTCTCCCTGGAGTTGATGCGTCTGCCCTCCCGGCCGGTGGACGAGCCACTCCGGCTGCTGCCCCCGGAAGGCCCTGCTCACGTCGCGTTCACGAGCACTCTGGGAGCGGTGTCGGGAGGAGGGTCGTGGTCTCGTGGCCGTGTCCGGTCATATCGGCAGTATCGAGATCTTCGCCGGGTCATACGCCCTCCAGGGCGATGCCCGACGTGGGGCCTCGCGGACGACACCGCATACCCTGAATTGTTCGCAGTCCTCAATGCGCAACGTGCCCGGTGGGGGGTCGGCATCATCCCGTGGCGCAACCTGCGGGAGATCTTCCGGTTGCTACGGAGAGCGGCGGTGCTGGGCATGGTGGTTGACTGGGGCTACCGGCCTGATGACGTGCCGGTCAGGCTGTTCGGCGCGTGGACCACGCTGCCCGCGGGTCCCGCCACGTTGGCCGCCCGAACCAGGGCAGTCATCCTGCCGGTCGCCGCCTACAAGCAGCCTGACGGCCGATACCGAGCGCACGCGGGGAGCGCCATCGAGATGGCCGATGCGTCACCGCGGTCGCTCGTCATCGCCACCCAGGCGATCGCCGACGCGCTGGAGTCATTCGTGCGCGAGGCTCCCGAGCAGTGGCACACCTTCAAACCCATGTGGCCAGCCACCGAAGCTGAAGCCCGTGTGCTCGAGCACCGGGCGATGGCGATGCTCGCCGACGACGGCTCACGACCTTGACCAACGTGCCCGGCCAGCCAACGATCTCGCAGCGTATCGCTGGGAGAGCACTCATCATCGCGGTCGATCTGCTGCGATCGCTACCGGATCGGCCGGTCTATCGGCTGACGTTCCTGGTCGGCAGGAGCATCTCCTGGTTGATGCCCGGCCGGCGAGCGCTTGTGCGTGCCAACCTTGGCCGTGTGTGTCAGGCGCTGGATGGATGCCGGCACTGCGTCGCCACGTGTCAGTGCGGCTGCGCACGACCGCGGGAGATTGGATGCCCTGGTACGCAACGTCTTCGGATATTGGCTGGTGACGTACGTGGAGAGCGCCATGGCGCCCCGGTACGACGTCGCCGCCCTACGGACCCGCATCCGGCTCACCGATCCGGATGCCACCAGGCTCGCACTTGGTGCCGCGGTTCCCGGCTCGCCGGGGCCGGATCTTCGTCGGCCTCCACCTCGGATCCGTGGAGCTTGGCGCGCTGTACGCGGCCCGTCTCGGCCAGATACCGGTGAGCGGGCCCATGGAGCAGGTGAGCAACCCGGTGATGCGCGACTACTTCCTGCGCACGCGGCGCTCGCTGGGCATGGACCTGCTGCCGATCAAGGGCGTCGCGCCTGTGTTGCGGGAGCGTGTACGGCGTGGTGAGGCTGTCGCCCTCGTGGCGGATCGTGTGATCGGTGGTGCGGGGACCCAGGTGCAACTCTTCGGGTGCCCTGCCCGGCTTGCCCGCCGGGCCGGCTGTGCTGGCAGTCGAGACTGGAGCGCCGATGTACGTCCTGGCGGTCCGGCGCAGCGGGCCGGGTTCCTGGGACGGACACCTCGAACGGATACCAGTGCCCAGCGAGGGCTCACGCCGCGAGCGGATGGAGGCGACCCTCGCGGCGCAGGTTCGCGCCTTCGAGCGACTGATCGCTCACGCCCCGGACCAATGGTGGACCCTGCTGTTTCGGATCTGGGAGCAAGATGGCACGACATGATCGAAGCTGAGCTAGCCGCCGCGCCCAATGCATCGGACGATCCACCCTCGGACCTCGGCAGCGCTGACCTGCACATCCACACGCTCGCCTCGGACGGGGTGTCGGGTGTGGACGAGGTGCTCGCGGCCGCCGTGGCGCGTGGCCTGGATGTCATCGCCGTCACCGACCACGAGCGGATCGACGCGGCGATCGTTGCGCGGCGCCTCGCCCGAGAGCGGAACCTGCCGCTCCGGGTCGTCGTGGGCGAGGAGGTCACGACACGGAACGGGCACCTCATCGGCCTGTTCATGACGCAGCGCATCAAGCCCTGGGGCACGATGCGCGACGCCGTAGTCCGGATCCACGACCAGGGCGGCATCTGCATCGTGGCGCATCCCCTGGTGCCCTATCCGCTGTGTGCCAGCGAGGGGACCATCCGGCGGATGCTGGATGATGGCGATGCCGATGAGGCAGCCCGATGCCATCGAAGCATTCAACCCGACCACCGCCCGGATGCGCTGGAGCCAGAGAGTGCCTGCGTTCGTGGACGCAGGTAGGGCTGGCGGCGGTCGCCAGCAGTGACGCGCATCACGCGGATTCGATCGGACGTGCCGTCACGCGGTTCCGGGGTACGTACCGAGGACGACCTGCGCGCCGCGATCCTGTCACGGACGACCATGTGGGAGGGCGTCGCATACGCGTGGTCGGAGCAGGTGGGCATGTTCCGGCAGCAGACTGGCAAAGAACGTGCGCGCCGTCCGGGACACGCTTCGCCACCGGGTGCTGCGGCCAGGGCACCGGTCGCGACCTTGGGTACCCGCGGTGAAGATCGGCCTCGTCACGCCCTACATCTACCCGTTGCCGGGTGGCGTCAACGCCGCATGTGGACGAGCTGTACCAGAACCTCGTGGTGCGCGGTCACGACGTGCGCATCATCAGCAGCACCCACGGTCCTCAGAAGTCGAGCGAGGGCGACATCATCCGGCTGGGCTACGGCTGGAGCGTGCCCACCAATGGGTCGGTGGGCACGCTCACCGTGTCCCATCGGTATGGTCAGCTGGTCCAGGAGATGCTCGACCGGGAGCAGTTCGACCTGCTCCACTTCCACGAGCCGTTCGTGCCATTCCTGTCGCTCCAGCTGCTGCGCTTCTCGACCAGCGTCAACGTGGCCACGTTCCACGCCTACTCCGGGCAGAGCCTGTCGTACGAGTTCGGCAAGCGGATGCTCCAGCGGTTCGCCAAGCGCTTGCACGGCCGCATCGCGGTCAGCGCGGCCGCGCGGCACTTCATCGAGCGCTACTTCCCGGGCGACTACAAGGTCATCCCCAACGGCGTGGACCTGCGCGACTTCCGATCGGTCGCGCCGTTCGCGCGCTGGCGCGACGGCACCCTCAACATCCTGTACATCGGCCGCTTCGAGAACCGCAAGGGTGCCATGTACCTGCTCAAGGCGTACCGCCAGCTGCGCCGCGATGGGCTCGACTGCCGCCTGCTGATGATCGGCGCCGGTCCCCAGGAGCGCGACGTCCGACGCTACATCGCCACCCGGCGTCTCCAGGGCGTGGAGCTGCTGGGCCGGGTCAGCGACGCGGACAAGGTCCGGGCGCTCGCCACCGCCGACGTGTTCGTGTCACCCGCGACCGGTCAGGAGTCGTTCGGCATCGTGCTGCTGGAGGCGATGGCCGCGGGCGCGCCCATCGTGTGCTCCGACATCCACGGCTACAAGGGTGTGGTGCGGCGGGGTGAGCAGGCGCTCCTGGTGCCACCGAAGGAAGTGGCGCCCCTGGCGACCGCCATCGGCACCTTGCTGCGTGACCCCGAGCTTCGAGCACGGATGGGCGCCGTCGGGAAGGGAGCGGGCGGTTCAGTTCGGCTGGCCGAACATCACGGCCAAGGTGGACGACTACTACGGCTTCGTCATCCGGCGCCTGGCGGCCCAGGGTGCGCTTCCCACAGGCTACCGGGCGCCCATCCCCCCGGCGCCAGCCCGAGGGCCAGCGCCACTCGGCAAGGGGATGTAACCCGCCCCACCGAGGACCGCAGCACACGCCCACGACAGGGCACTCTCGTTGCTATAGGCAATGGTTTGGTCATTGCCGTGCGCCGTCGCATTCGTCCCGCTGCTACAGATCCGTGTCAAGATCCGCCAGCAGCGCTGCGGGCGGGTGTGAACGCCACCGACGTGCCATCAGCATCACGGCCACCACCCCAAGGAGTGTGACGAGCGCGAGGACGAGGGTCACCGTATCGATCAGGCCACCCTTGATCGGGGGATCGAGGTTCACCGCGAACTGGAACGCGTAGTTCCAGGTTGGCAGTAGCCCCTGGTGGACGTTCACGAGCCCTGATGGTATCGGCAGCCCGGTGAGGTTGGGATACCAGAGCAGCAGCCAGAGCCCTGCCGAGATCACCACGCCCGCCGCGAACCGGCGCGCATCACGCGCCCGCAGCACCAGCCACGCCGGTCCAGCCAACACGAGCAGCCCGACGAGGGCGAGTGCGTCGGCACTGACCGCAAAGTCCGTCCGATGTTGGTCATCGAACAGGACCATGCAGGCCGCGACAGCGAGGAGTGTGATGGTCCCCGTCAGTATCAGGCCGTTCCTGGTCCCGGTCCTTCGGTCTCCGTCCGCCGAGCGGGTGTGGCGCTCGGCTCTCCACAGCTGCCAAACGACCAGCGTGGTGGCGATGGCCAGTACCACCAGCACCGCGAGGGTCTGCTGCGACACGCCGCGACTCACGGCCCGACATGCCTCGCTGTTGGCGTTCACGGCCTCCGTATTGGCTGCCAGGCACAGTGGCGTCCGCACCAGCCACAGCAAGGGGGCGCCCAGGATGCACGCTGCCGCGCCCACGCGAGCGAGGAGCCACGCGACCTTCGCCGGGCCATGCCACAGCTCGGCCAGGAGGTATGCGAGGGCCAGGACCACGAACGGCACGCTGGTGTAGTAGTGGTACTGGAACGTGGCCCGGTCGATGCGCGCCCAGGGCAGCCACATGGCCACGAACAGGAGCACGACCACGGTCAGTGACAGGCTCCGGCGACGCCAGGCGGCGATGCCAGCGAACATCAGCGCAGGGATGCCCATCCAGAAGATGACCAGGTTGCCGGTGTCGTAGATGGCACCCGTGGTGTCGGTCGGCGAAGCCCTTCCTGGTAGTACCAGACCGGCTTGAGGTCGAGCGGCCACGCCCACCACGGTGACGAGGCGGCGTGGGTCGCCCGCAGCTCGTCGTGGTAGCGATACATGGAGACCGTCAGGTCAGCAAGCGTCTGGCCTGTGTTGCCGGCCGGGAAGCCGGCCCAGAACTGGTTGCCGAGTCCGACCCAGGGCGCGTAGCTGATGACGTAGACGACGACGGGTATCGACCGTCAGGCAGCCGAGCGCCAGCAGCCACGGGACTGCCCACGAGCGTCCCCGCCGACAGCCAGCCAGGGCTGTCCGACACGCGCAGGCTCCTCCAGGTAGCCGTCCTGGCGTGGCACGAATGGGCCACGACCCAGGCGCCCGGCCACGAGTGCGCCGATGCCCACGACGCGCGGCACCGACGATCGCCGCCACCAGCGACGACCAGCAGGCGACGCGCAGTGATGAAGCCCTGTCTCGGGCAGCGACCCGCCGCGCGACCACCCATGCCGTGAGCGCCACGACACCCAGGATCGAGCAGCCACAGCACCGCCGACCAGACCTCACCGCGGGTGAGCCGCAGCGGTCGCCGGACGATGGCTGCCGCGAGCGCCAGCGTCAGCAGCAGCATGATGACCAGGAACGGCCAGTTCCGGTGAGGATCGGCCACATCCGCGGGGCGGATGGCGAGCGCGCCCAGCACCGCCGTGAGGCCCACCATGCCCGCCAGTGCGATGACACGACCCAGGCCGGAGCGCAGCAGCACGAGCAGCACGAAGCCGCCGATGGCATACGCCGCGACCCACTTCGACGCGAGGGCAAGCCCCAGCAGCACGCCCGACGATCGGCAACACCAGCAGGACCTGCCACCATCTTCGCCAGCTGCCCAGCCAGACGGGCACGAACAGCGTCGCCGCCATGACCAGGAACCCAGTCACGTACACGTCGTTCATGGCGATCCGGGAGTTGGCGAACAGCATCCCCTCCGCGATGGCCAGGGCGGCCGCGAACAGGGCGACCGTCCGACGCCGGAACAGCAGCCGCGCCAGCAGGTACAGGAATGCCGCGGTGGCGGCACCCATCAGCACCCCCGGCAACCGATAGCCCCAGGCGTTGCCGCCGATGTCGACGCTGGCCGTGGCGCCGTCGCCCGCGAGGGCCAGCAGCTGGGTCCGGTCCTCGCTGGGACGGTCCGGCTGGGTGTCGGCGAGCGCTGTCAACGGGCGTGAACGGCAGCGGCACGTCCTCGAACACGGAGTTGCCGTGCGGGTCGACGACGTAGATCGGTGGGCGTGCCGTCCGGGCAGGACACCGATCGCGTGGACCAGCTTCGGCGGCTCGTTCCAGACGACGTCGGCGATGCGCCCGGGCATCTCCACGGTGTTCTTGACAGCTGTGGGCCGTCCTCGTCCGGCGAGGATGCTCCGCAGCTCCGGTGCCCGACGCCACGTACAGCCGGGCGTCGTCCGGGGCGTTGTCGGCCCAGACCATGCCCGCGGCGCCCTGCGTCGAGGTCGACCTCGGTCAGAGCTCGCGAGCGTGGCGGCGTCGAGGAACGAGACGCCGGTCGAGGTCGACACCGCGATCACCGGCCGGTCGTCGACTGCGACACCGGCAAGGGTGCCGTCGTCGATGTGGCCGTCGGACGGCGCTCGATGCGCCGCTGTCCGAGCCAGCCGTCCAGGACGACCTCGTCGCGCATCGGTGCTCGAGCAGGTCCGCCGATGGTCGTCGGCATCCAGCTCCAGGTCCTCGGCCAGGACCTCGGCCGTGCCCGGGATGTCCGTCGATCTCCGCCGGGCGCGCACGACCACCTGGTCGCGGCCGGGAACGGCGCGACATCCAGCGGCGCCCGCGCAGCGTCGACGATGCCAGCACCTCGCCCGTGTCGAGCGTCGAGCGCCACGAGCGTGCCACCCGCACCCAGCGTCACGAGGACCCGCGCCTGACCGCACTCGAGCAGCCGGTCGGGGCTCGCCGCCGGCCGGGTCCGACTCGCCAGTGTCTCGGCGCGATGTCGCACCGGGTCCGGACGTCCGGCGCGGAGCGCGTCGAGGGTGGTCGTGTCGAGGCGAGCTGACGCGTGCCGTCGGCGCTCGCGAGGTACAACCGGTGCGCGTCCGGGTCGAGGGTCACGAGCGGTGCGCGTGTCGAGCGGGAGCGCGCGACCTGGCTGCCGAGTCGGCCAGGTCGTACGACCGACCAGCTCCGTGCCCGTGACGACGTACAGCCGGTCGCCCTGGCGACGACCGGGCGCATCGTCGTCGACCCAGCGCGGCTCGATCGCGGCACCCCGGACTGGGCCGACCGAGCTGGCTCTGGCCCGTCACGCGATGGTTCCCGAACAGCTCGATGCCGAGCGCCATGGCGTACTTGGCGAGGTGGGGGTGGGTGTACTCGTAGATGTTGTGCGGGTCGTCGTACCGCCAGTCCTGGAGGAACTCCATCGCGGTCCGGGCGTGA
Source organism: uncultured Chloroflexia bacterium (assembly GCA_963760625.1). Taxonomy (GTDB): domain Bacteria; phylum Chloroflexota; class Limnocylindria; order Limnocylindrales; family CSP1-4; genus JAFMJV01. The sequence continues at coordinate 152,720 of CAVXDU010000004.1, read as the reverse complement.
TAGACCTCGTCGAAGTACATGTCGTACGGCTCCGCCAGGCGGTAGCCCGCGGACCGTCGACCGCGGACAGCAGGATGCACACGACCACGCAGCAGGTCCAGGCGGTCGAGTCGACCGGCGGCTCAGCCGGCGAGGGATGCGCTCCGGTCGCGCCGCAGCGGCCGGCTGGTGATGCGGTCGATGATCCAGTCCAGCGCCGATGGGCCCGCGGACCGGACCCGTGCCATCGACGTCGGCTCCAGGCGCCAGGCGGTCCCGTGGCCGGTCGCGGTGTCGGTGGCACGGTCGTCCGGTGCGCCCGGACGGCGCCCGCTGGACGCTCCGGGCCGTCTCGGGCACGGGCCCCAGGTCGACCGTGCCCTGCACCTGGGCCGCGGCGAGCGCGAAGCCGTCCGGCTCACGCGCCGGCGCCGCGCCACAGGCGCCAGGCGCAGAACACGAACGCGCCTGTGATGAGCACCACGCTCAGCACGATGCCCAGGCCGTGCCCTGCGAGAAGCAGGCCCAGCGGCAGCGCCTGGATGTTCGGTCCGTGCCGTATGATGGTGAGCACCGCGTGCAGGTTGATGAGGCAGCCGAGCGCCAGGGCGACCAGCGCCACCAGCCATGCCCGCGACGTCACCGCGAGCAGCGGCACGAGCGCGAACACCGGCAACAGGTAGCGCTCGTGGACGCGGGTCGGCAGCACGAAGAAGCAGAGGCACAGGAAGACCGCGGCGACGATGATCGTCCGCCGCTCGTCGCGCCAGCAGGACGTTGGCCAGCCCGTACAGGAATCCCGCGATGAGCAGCGCCGCGCCGATGACGACCCCGGGGAGCGGCCCGAGCAGGGGCACGGTGTCGGACGACCACTGGTAGTCCGCCGCGCATCGAGGTCAGCGCGAAGGACTGGGCACCGTCGGCGCCGATCAGCGCCCAGGGGTTGAAGGCGTTCACGGACAGGTACTCGTAGCCGCCGGCCGTGCTGGCCATCAGCGTCCAGGTAGCCGCGGGATGCCCATGCCGAACGGCAGCGCGACGACGTGGAACGTGACCAGGGCGACGACCGCGGACGTGACCAGCCGCGGCCAGCCCTGCTCGCGGGCGAGCCAGCCTCGCAGCCACGTCGGGCCCCACGGGGAGTCGGCGTGGGCCCGATGCCGGGCCGCAGGAGGTGGCGCCGGATCAGCAGCACCGCCACCAGCGGGATGAGCACCACGCCGAACTGGGGCTTGACGAGGGCGGCCAGGGTGCCCAGGAGCGCCGCGCCCTCGCTGTTGCCGCGGACGAGCGCGGCGACACCCAGCAGGATGACCAGCGCGCCGACCGAGTCGGTCTGGCCCCACAGCGCCGAGTCGTACATCGTGACCGGGTTGAACACGTACAGCGCGGCGGCGGCCAGCGCGAGCGCCTCCGCGCGACGACCCGGCCAGGTCCAGCCGAGCACCAGCCGGTACAGCACGTAGCCGACCACGAGGTCGACGAGCATCGGCGGGATCTTGATGAGCGCCGTCGCGAGGGAGCACGGGTCGCCACCGCCGAACGCCTGCGCGATGACGCCGATGGGCCACAGGACGAGCAGGTAGCCGGGCGGGTAGTCGACGAAGCTCTTGCTGGCCGCCAGCGCCGGATAGAAGCCGCCGGGGCTGTGCTCGGCCATCGACATCGCCCACGACACGTAGGTCGCCGACGTCGCTGGGAAACCCGGATGCCGGGAACAGGATGTATGCGATAGTGAGCCGCAGGGCCAGTCCGCCGAGCAGCAGCAGCACGAGGGCGCGTGGACGCTGACAGGGCTCGCGGCGGGGGGCCTGACGCCCCCACGACCCGGTCGGCAGCACGTGCCGGGGACGTGATCAAGCCGAACCGGCCTCCAGGGAACACAAGGGCGACGAGGTGACCGCGAGTATAGCAACGGGTCCGTTCGCGTCCGGCCGGCGGTCGGTCGCCGGTAGCCCGCGTCGACGGCGTACGCCCACGCGCTCCGACAGCCGGCTCGACCGCTGGCTGCGATGCCGTCGGGCCGGGCTGGTCGGCCTCGTCTTCGTCGTCGTCGCGGTCATGGTCTACGTCTGGAGCAACCCGCACCGGTGCGGCTTCTACGACCACTTCGTGTGGCAGGCGCAGGCGTGGCTGGAGGGGTCCAGCGAGCATCCGCTACCCGGTCGCCGACGGCATCCGCACCAACGACTACTACCAGGACGTGCTCGACCTGGGCGACGCGGCAGCTCGCCGCGCGGTCTCGGGCTGCCCTTCGAGCCCGGCCACGCGCTCATCCCGTTCCCGCCGCTGCCGGCCGTGCTGCTGCTGCCGTTCGTGGCGGTCTGGGGTCTGGCCACCAGCGGCGCCCTGGTCGCGGCCGTGCTCGGCGGCATCAACGTCGGCCTCTGCTGGCGGATGCTCACCGGGTCACCGACCGCCGCGACGCGGCGTTCCTGGGCACCATCACCTACGGCTTCGGGACCGTCGCGTGGTACGCCGTCGATGCTGGGCACCACCTGGTTCCAGGCGCACGTCGTGGCCAGCACGCTGCTGTTCCTGTCCATCACCGCCGCCCTGGACGCCGAGCGACGAGAGGCCATCGAGGGTGCCGGTCGAGCCATCGTCGGCGCGCATGCCCGGTCCGTGGCATCTGGGCCGGCATCCTGTTCGGGACGGCCTGCCTCGCCCGCCTCACGGCCCTGTTCAACGCCCCGTTCTACGCGTTCGTGGGACCCGGCGGCACGTGGCTGCGTCGGTCGGTCGCGGCGGGCCTCGGCGCGCATCCTGCCGCTGCTGCGTCCTGCGTGGGCTACAACCTGGCGACCACCGGGCACGTGTTCCACCCGCCTACGACCACATCCGCGAGATCGAGTACAAGCCGGCGCCGGAGCTGTACCACCCCGACTGGGGGACCGAGGACCCGCGCTACATCCTCGTCAACGCGCCCGTGATGCTGCTGTACCCGCCCGTCCAGGCGCCGCCGGGCGTGTTCGACACGCCCTGCACACCCACGACCGACATCGTCGACCAGCTGACCGAACCCGGACTCGCCGTGTCCGCTGCGGCCCGACGCGATGGGCATGAGCATCTTCCTGACCACGCCCGCGTACCTGCTCGTCATCCCGGCGCTGCTGTTCGGCTGGCGCCGGCGGATCGTGGCCGGGGCCGCCATCGCGGTGCTGTGCACGGCGCTCGCGGCGCTCGCACACTTCAGCCAGGGCTGGGTCCAGTTCGGCTACCGGTTCAGCAACGACTTCGCGCCGTTCGCGATGATCCTGGTCACGCTGGGCATCGTGGAGGCGAGCCGGTCGCGGGTGGGCCGGGTCGTGGCGCCGCTCCTGGTCCTGGCATCGGTCGTCATCAACGCGTGGGGCGTCTACTGGGGGGTCGCAGCTGGGGTGGTGACGATGGACGCGCGTGACGCGGCCGGTGCCGTGGCCCGGACGCCTCCGGTACCTGGTGCCCGCGATGGTCGTGTTCGCCGGCTCCCTGCTGCTCGACCTGCGGACGCTCGATGCCCGGGCTCGGCTTCTGGGACACCGGCGAGTTCCAGGCGCTCGGTCCCGTGCTGGGCATCGCCCACCCCACCGGCTATCCCAGCTACACGCTGCTGCTGTGGCTGGCGTCGGTGGTCCTCCAGCCGTTCGGCGACCCCGCACTCCGCGCCAACCTGCTGTCCGCCGTGCTCGTGTCGGGCGCCGCGCGCTGGTCGCGGTCGCCGTCGTCCAGGTCACCCGTCGAGCGGCCATCGGCCTCGTCGGCGGGTGCGCTGCTGGCCGTGGCGCCCATCGCGTGGCGCAACGCGGTGCGCGCCGACCCCCACGGGTTCCACCTGTTCCTCGCGGCGCTGCTGCTGGTGCTGCTGCTCGGCTGGGCGCTCCGGGAGCGGTCGGGCGATCCGCGCGCCGGCCGCTGGCTGGTGGCCGCGGCCGTCTGCTTCGGGGTGTCCCTCGGCAACCACGCCCTGACCCTGCTCCTGGCGCCCGGCGTCGCGCTGTTCGTGCTGGCGTGGCGCCCCGGATCCTGTGGCGCAGTGGCGCCTGGTGCTGGCGTGTCTCGGTGGCGCTGGTCGCTCACCACGGTCGTCGTGTACGCGTACATGCCCATCCGCGTCGGCCATGGGGCCGCCGCTCGACTACGCGCATCCCGCGGACTGGATCCGGACCGACGCCGTGGGCCGTCACGGGTGGCTTCCGCTACCTCGTGTTCGGGCAGCAGTTCACGGGCACCTTCCACGCGCTGCCGCCGCTGCCGCGAGGCGATCGCGGACGGTGTGGGCGCGTCCTGGAGACGAACCTCGGGCTGGCCGCGTGGGCTCTCGCGCTGGTCGGCCTGGTCGCGGGCATCTGGCGGCGGCCGCGGCTGATGCTCCTGACCGTCCCCTGGTTCGTGCTGCCGGTCTGGTTCCTGCTGGGCTACGAGAACGCGGACATCGACCGCTACTACCTGGTGCCCATCATGGTCGCGGTGGTCTGGGCCGGCCTCGCCATCGACTGGGCCTGGGACGTGGCGCTCGCCGGCTGGGCCATGCTCCGACCCGGGACACGCGCGCGATCTCGCGACCGTCTGGTCCACGGCTGGTCACGGTCGGCGTCGCGGCCTGCTGCTGGTGCCGGTGCTGTCGCCGGTGCCGGCCCGATACGACGCCGTCGATGCGTCGGGCGACACGGGCGCTCGCGAGTGGCTCGACGCCACCCTGGCCGCGCTCGAGCCGGACCCGGTGGTCATCAGCTGGTGGAGCTACTCCACACCCCTGTGGTACGGCCGCTGGGTCGAGGGCGCCCGGCCGGACATGACCATCATCGACGATCGCACGATGCTCGACGAGCGACTCGGCTGCCGGCTGCGACATGGGGGGCGCTGCATGATGGACGTCATCGACGGCTACCTCGACGACGCGCCCGGTGTACCTCATCCGGCTCGACGGACGACCTGCCCGAGTTTCGCGACCGGTTCCGCGCTCGAGGCGGTCCCGGGCATCCCGCACGGCACGCGTCTGGCGTGTCGTCGGCAGGCTCGACGACGCCCCGGGCTGACTCCGGCGGACGGCTGCGCCCCGCTCGGGGCGTCCTCAGGAACGTCCCGTGTACGATGCCCTCGTGGCGCTCCGAGCATCCCCGTCGGCGATCGATTCGTCGAGTCCGCCGACGGTGGACCCGACCACGCCCGGCGATTCCCGGGACCCGGCCCGCGTGGACAGCCTGAGCTACTTCTTCCCGGCCCACGACGAGGCGGAGAACATCGAGCAGCTCGTGGCGGAGGCGCTCCGGCGAGCTGCCGCGCCTGGCCGACCGCTTCGAGATCATCTGCGTCGACGACGGCAGCACGGACGGCACGGGCAGCCATCGCCGACCGGCTCGCCGCCGAGCACCCGATGTGGTGCGGGTCGTCCATCACGGCGTCGAACCAGGGCTACGGCGCCGCGCTCCGGAGCGGCCTGGGGGCCGCCCGATACCCGCTGGTCTGCTTCACCGACGGCGACCGCCAGTTCCGCATCGCGGACCTCGGGCGGCTGCTCGAGCGCATCGCGAACAGCCGGCCGAGCCGCTCATCGTCGGCGCGCGCCGGACGTGGTCGTGGGCTACCGCATCAAGCGCGCCGACCCGCCCATCCGGCTGGCCTACGCGCGGGTCTATCGGGCCTGCCTGCGGGTCTTCTTCGGCCTCCGCGTGCGCGACGTGGACTGCGCCTGCAAGCTCTTCCGGCGCGAGGCGCTGGAGGACATCCGGCTCGACATCCGGCGGTGCGTTCCTGTCCGCGGAGCTGCTCATCAAGCTGCGCGCCCGGCGCCGGACCGTGGTCGAGGTGGGCGTGCCCCACCATCCGCGGACGGCGGGACGGGCGTCGGGCGCCGACCCGCGCGTGGTGCTGCGCGCCGTCCGCGACTTCTGGCGGCTCCGGCTGCTGCTGTGGGCTCGGCCGCGGGAGGCGCTGCGCACTGGCGAGCCGGTCCTGCGGACGCCGGACCGGACACGGGGCTCGTCGACGGCGCGCTGAGCCGCGTGACGCTCCGGTCAGGCGGGCCTGGTGCCTCGCGGTCGGAGCCGCCGCCCAGGTCGACCTCCAGTGAGTTCACGAACTCCCGGAACATCGACAGACGCGCCTCCTGCTCCGCGCCCGGGCAGCACGCCGACGCGGTCGAGGATGGCGTCCGCCACGAAGATGGGCGCCTCGCCGCGCAACGCGATGGCGATGGCGTCCGAGGGCCGGGCGTCGATCTCGTGGTCGATCCTCGCCCAGCCGCAGGCTACGATGCGCGCCCGATAGGTGTCATCGGCGAGGTCGGTGACCACGACCCGCGGTGACGCGCGCCCCGAGCTCCAGGAGCGTGCGCGTGTACAGGTCGTGGGTCAGCGGTCGCTCCGGCAACATGCCCTGGAGGCGCGTGGCGATGGCGCTCGCCTCCCAGGGCCCGACCCAGATGGGCAGGTACCGGTCCCGGTGACGCTCGCGGAGCAGGACCACGTGCTGGGCCGAGTCGGCGTGGACATGGACGCTCTCCACGAAGACCTCGCTCACATCCGGGGACATGGTGCGTGGCTTCCAGTGCCTCAGCGCGGCTTCTTGGTGGGCTTTGGGGTGCGCGTTGGCTCGGGTGCCGGCGAGGCGCCGTCGGGGCCGCGTCGGTGCTCGAGCCGGAGTCCTCGGCGACCGGTGACAGCCTCGTGCTGTACAGGCCGTCGGGCGTGGCCCAGATGACCTTCGGCCGCGGGCGCCTGCGCCTGTCCCCTCGGCGTCGACGGCTGGCTGACGTACATGCCCCGCATGTCCGCCATCGACGGCAGCGCGCCCCGGGTCGACCACTGGCTCGAGGTAGCTGCCGTCGGACTTGAGGAACACCAGGATCCGGTCCCACTTCTCGTCGTAGACGTACAGCTGTGCCCGGCGGGACGTGCCGTCGATGAGCCGGTACTGGTGACCCGGGCGGAGGTCGCCATCGTCGGGCGGTGTCTCGAGGTCGAAGTCCTGCGGCCGGCCGCTGGTGTGCTTGACCACGTTCGTGCGGCGTCAGCGCGTACACGTCCCGGTCCGACGTACAGCCGCAGGAAGTCCGCGACGGTCTCGTCGGCCGTCGACAGGTAGTCGTCCGGGCCCTGGAACTGCCCGCCGTCGAGGGTCGGCGGGTAGCGCAGGATCTGGTCCAGGCTGGGGTCCAGGACGTACAGGTTGTAGGTGCCTCGCTGGAGCGACGCGATGAGGGTGCCCACGTCCCGGACGTCGTCGCCCCACATCTGCTCGCCGGGGATGCGCGCGACGGATGAGCGACCCGCCGTTCTTGTCGTTGGACGGCCGCCAGCGCCACAGGTCGCCGCGGGCGTCGACGATGAGCAGGTCGGCCGCCTGGGCGGCCAGCAGTCGCGGGCGTCGCGATGCCCTGCGCTGGCTGGACCCGTCGCCCGGTCTTGATGATCTCCCAGACCCGGTCGCGCTTGCTGTCGAAACGCCAGACCGACTTGCCGCTGCCGTCGGACGCCGGCCCGATGAAGTACGGCGCGCCGTCGGGGCCGACGGTCATGGCCTTGACGTCCTGTGGGTCATCGAACTCGTAGAGCGTCGATGGTCTTGGGGTTGCCGTTGCAGTAGAGCGAGTCGAGGCCGCTGCCGGATGGTCGCCTCGAGGGGCGCCGTGCGCGATCCGCCGGGATGCCCGAGGTGGATCGCCTGCTGGAGGTCCTTCCATGCCTGCTGCAGCAGGTCCGTGGCCTGGTCCGGGTCACCGCTCAGGCAGCCGGGTGCCCTCGTCGGCCGAGGCCTGGGCCGCCAGGAACGCCTGCTCCCCGGACGAGATGTTGGAGATGGCTGTCTCGCGGCCCGCGGGGCAGCAGCCACACCGCGAGACCGAGCACGAACACGACGCCCAGCAGGCCCAGCAGCGCGAACGCCGCGCGTCGCTGTGATTCCCGACGGGACACCTGGGAGGCGACGCCCCGAGCGCTCCGCGTGCGGCGGGGCATCAGGTCGAGGACCCGGTCCACGGCGCTGCCCGAAGGCGCCCGTGACCGACTCGCGCGGCACCGCTGAACGCACCGGTCACCGCGGCCGCCGCACCGGCGACCTGGTCACCACCCGGGATGGGGCCGCCCGGCAGCTCGCCGTACGCGTCCGTGCCGGCGCCCACGGGCGCCAGGCGGCGGTCGCCGCGTGCCGACAGCAGCTCGGTCGCCTCGACGGCCAGCACGGCATCCGGGCCGTCGCCACCGGCGGCCACGAACAGGTGGTGGAGGTGCTCCACCGCGGACTGCGGGTGGAGCGTCACGACCGCGTTCTTGAGCTCCTCGGTGCCCACGACCTCGGTCAGGTTGCGCGACACCAGCAGCAGCGAGTCACCGACCGCGATCTCGCCCCGCCAGACCTCGACCCGCAGCGCGTCGTCCGCGGGCAGCCCGGGCTGCTGGGTGTGGTCCGGCACGAGCAGGCGAGCGGCGCGGACGAGGTACGCCTCGGCGCTCGCCGATGGTGGCCACGTACAGCTCGTTGTTGCGGATGACCGCGATCGCGATGCCCAGGGCGCCCGGGCGGCAGGCCGCCGCCCTCGCGGCTGCCGCGCAGCTTGCGGTTGGCGCTCCGGACGGCCTTCTCGAGGCAGATGGGGACGCCCGCCGACTCGTCGTAGTAGTACTCGCGCCGGATGGTGTCCGCGACGAGCGCGGCGGCGTCCCGGGCGCGGCCGCCGACCCGCGCGCGAGCTGACCACGAGGTACAGGTTGCCCTTGGAGCGGACCTTCGAGCCGGTCGCCGGTTCCGTGACCAGCATCGCGTCCGCCGAGGTGGACAGCCGGTCGGCTTCGGCGACCAGACCGTACTTGAGTTCGAGGCGGGGACCCATGGGCGGCCTAGTCTACCGCGGGACGCGCCCGAGGCCCGGTTAACCGTGCGTGGAGATTTCGACACCCGAGCGTGCGTCAGCCGGGGCGCACCACGACCCGCAGCTCCGTGCAGCCGCGCGCCCGACGGCAGCACCGCGAACGCGTCCAGCAGCGATCGATGCGCTGGAGCCGCAGCTCCTGGGCCGTGGCCGCGTCGGGGGCGCTCACGACCAGGGTCGGCGGGCGCACCTCGAGCAGCGTGGCAGCGGCCCGCGGCCGGCGGCACCAGCTCCGCGACCAGCAGCTCCCAGGTCTGGGCACCGCGACGCGTCGCCGGAGCTCCGCCTCGATGCCCAGGTGCGTCGCGACGTCGGGCAGCAGGTCCGACAGGCGGCGCATCGGCCGGCGCGTCACCCGACACGCTCCAGCCGGCCGGGCGTCGACCTGCCACGCGGTGGAGGCAGCGACGAGCGCCGGGTCGAGGTCGTCCAGCGCGGTCGTGGTCACGAACGCCTGCGGCAGGCCGCCGATGCGCCGCACCAGGTGGCCGCGACGCTGCGGGTCGAGCTCGCTGAACACGTCGTCGAGGAGCAGCAGGGGTGGCCTGCCCATCGGCGCCCGTGAGCAGGTCGAGCTGGGCCAGCTTCCAGGCCAGGATCGCGGTGCGCTGCTGGCCGCGCGACGCGAACCCCGACAGGTCCCGGCCGTCGAGCTCGAACGCGAGGTCGTCGCGATGCGGGCCCGACGAGCGTGGCGCCGTTCCAGACCTCCTTGTCGGCGGTCTCGGCGAGCCGGCGCCGGAGCGCGTCCTCCGGGGTCTCGCCGGGGCGCGGCGGCGCGTTGGAGACGTTGCGCAGCGTGAGCGTCCCCTCGCCCGGGGCGATCTCGGCGTGGGCGTCGGCGAGGGGTGCGGCGAGCGCCGCGAGCGTCTCGGCGCGCCAGCGCAGGATGCGGCCGCCCTCCGCGACCACGACGCCGTCCCAGTAGGGCAGCTCGTCGCGGCTGGCGGCCTCCTCCCGGATCCGGCGCAGCAGGTTGTTGCGCTGGGTCAGCGCCCGGGCGTAGGTCGCCATCGACGCGCCGCGGCCTGGCCGACGTGCTGCGCCACGAGCGTGTCGAGCGAGTGCCGGCGGAGCGACGGCGACCCGACCACGAGCTGCATGTCCTCGGGCGCGAAGACGACCGCCCGGAGTGCGCCGCTCGAGCGCCGATGGCCGGCGGGGCACGCCGTTGACCTTGACCCGCTTGCGCGCACCCGGGCATCGAGCCCGCCGCGACCAGCACGACCTCGATCGCGTCCCGACGGCGACCGTCGGCATCCGAGGCGGGCCAGCGGCTCGCCCCAGGTGATCAGCTCCTGGTCGGTGGTCGTCCGGTGGGAGCCGCCGTGCGACAGCACGACCATGGCCTCGAGCAGGTTCGTCTTGCCGGCGGCGTTGTCGCCCACGACGACCTGGGGACCGCCCGGGAAGTCGACCTCCAGCTCGCGATAGCTCCGGAAGCCGCGGAGGCTCAGGTGGTCGACCGGCATCGGAACGGCGCTCCGTGCCGCGCGCCGAGGCGGCGCGCCGGCCGGGTCCTAGGACGGGGTGCGGACGGGCATGATGACGTGGACGTAGTCGTCGTCGTCGATGGGCTTGAACACGCCCGACGAGAGCGGGCCGTTGAGCTCCAGCGCCAGCTGGTCGCCGTCCACGTTCTGGAGCGCCTCGGTCAGGTACCGGGCGTTGAAGGCGACGGTCACCGGGTCGCCCTCGAGGGTCGCCTCGACCTGGCCCTCGGCATCACCGACGTCGGCGGCGGCGGCGATGGTGATGCCCGCCGAGCCCTCCTCGCCGATGCGCAGCTTGACCACGTTCGCGGCCGACGACGCGATGAGCGCCGACAGCCGGACCGCCTTGAGCAGGTCCTCGCGGTCCACGATCGCGCGCGTGTCGAATGGCTGCTGGGCACGACCTGCTGGTAGTTGGGGAACTGGCCGTCGATGAGCCGGCTCACCAGCTCGATGGTGTCGACGTGGAAGATCACCTGGCTCCGGGCCGGTGCCAGCATGATGTCCACCGGGTCGTCCGTGTCGGACAGGATGCGCATGAGCTCGATGTACGAGCGAGCGGGGACGACCAGGCTGGTGTCCTCGACCGGCAGCAGCATCTGGAGCGTCTTGACCGCGATGCGGTAGTTGTCGGCCGCGGCGAGGGTCAGCCGGTCGCCCGAGAAGCGGGTCAGGACGCCGGTCAGGATCGGGCGCGCCTCGTCGCTGGCGGCCGCGAAGGTGACCTCCGCGAGCGCCTTGCGCAGCACCTTCTGGCTGATGCGGGTGGTGGGTCGCTCGCCGGCCGCCGGGATGACCGGGAACTCGTCCGCGTCGATGCCCCGAAGGTGCGTCTGATAGCGCCCGGAGCGTGATCCGCAGCGTGGTGCCGTTCTCGACCTCCAGGTCGACCCGCTCGCCGGACGGCAGGCCGCCGACCACGTCGGTGATGAGACGGGCCGGGACGGTCAGGGCGCCCTCCGCCTCGATCTTGCCGGGCACCCAGGCGGTGATGCCGATCTCGAGGTTGGTGGCGGTCAGCTTGAGCCCGGCATCCTCGGTCCGGAGCAGCACGTTGGCGAGCACCGGCAGGGAGCTGCGGCTGCTGACCGCGCGGCTCGACCACGGACAGGCCGCGGGCCAGGTTCTCCTGCATCACCGAAAGCTTCACATCGGGGCTCCCTGCTCCTCGTTATCGGGTAGGTATCTTCTCATCCCGTCACCGTCATCATGCTGTGGACGTCGTGGATGATCGATCGGGCCAGTCGCTCGTGGCTCGTGCGTCAAGGATGGCCCAGATCGGACGGTGGACCGCTCGCCATCGTCGTCGGGACCGAAGGCCGGGACAGCGGCCGGGCGATCGTGGACGAGCGCCGACGGAGCCGTCCACAGCGAGGCCCAGCCGCGTCCTGCCACGCGGCCCGCGACGGACCCGACCGGTCCACGATCGACCCGATCACACCGCGAGCGTGCGCCGAGCCGATATCGTCCACCGTCCGTCCACCGTCTCGCGGGCCCGTCGGCATCCGCGGCCGGGCCAGCTCGCCTCGACCACGCGCCCAGGCGCGGTCCGGGTCCGCCAGCCCGGCCCGCTCGACCAGCAACCGGCGGGCGACTCGCAGCACGCCGCCCGCGGCCACGCGCCCGGCGCCGCTCGTCGAGCGTCTCGATGTCGCTGACGTGCGCGAAGCCGATGATGCGCCGGATCATCTTGGCCGCCGCGAAGCCGAGCGCATCGTCCCAGATGGTCCGCTCCCAGGCCGCACAGCATCGCGTCCGTGAAGGAGCGGTCGACGCGTGCCGGCCACAGCGCGCCGAGCTCGGTCAGGAACGCCGTCCCAGGACGTCGGGCACGATGGCCGCGACGTGCGCCCGGAAGTCGGCCGGGCGGTCGAGCTGGGCCGCCCGCGCCGCCGCGATGACGGCATTCGCCCAGATGGCCCCGAGGTCGAAGCCGACCGGGCCGTAGAAGGCGAACTCGGGGTCGATGGCCACCGTCCGGCCGCCCCCGACCATGACGCTGCCGGTGTGCAGGTCGCCATGGATGAGCGCCTCGCCGTGGGTCATGAAGCGGTGCTTGAGCAGCGCACAGGGCGTCGATCGCCGCGTGGTCAGCGCGCAGCGCCTGCGACCTGCGCGTCCAGCGCCGGCAGGTGCCAGTTGTGCTCGTGCTCGCGGAGCGGCTCGGTGAGCACGAGGTCCTCGGTGATGCGGCACAGCTCCGGGTTGATCGTGCGGGCGAGCTGCCGCTTGCGGTCCTCGGGGTCCATGCCCAGGTCGGAGGTGTGGAAGGCGATCCGCGCCACGAATGTGCCGAGGTCGCGCGCGGCGTCCCGGCGTGGATCTCGCCATCGTTGAGCGCCGCCCGCCAGATCCGCAGGTCGGCGAGGTCCTCCATGGCGATGACGTACCGGATCGGGTCGAAGCCGTGGTACGACCGGGTTGGTGGCGCCCGCGAACGGCGCGGTGGATCTCGTACGCGTCTGCCTCGTGACGTGCCCGCTCGATGGTCAGAGGCCAGCCCTCGCCGAAGACGCGCACCCAGGGCAGCGACTGCTTGAGCACCACGCCCGGCACGGCCGGGATCGGAGCGCACGATGAACACCAGGTTGAGATTGCCGTCGCCCACCTCGCGCACGTGGAGCGGGTCGGCGGGCACGAGCGCCGACAGGTTGGGCCGCGCCCGGACGTACGCCGGGCACCTCCTCGGTGGTCAGCGGCCGATAGCCGTCCGGCACGCGTCCAGGGACGCGGCACTCATGCCGGGTCCTCCGGATACGGTCCGGCAGAGGCGTAGTGAGCGCGTCCACCAGGTCAGCCACGAACCGGTGCGCCGTCAACCGCGGTCACGATGCGCGTCGGTCCGCGCCGCGCAGCTCCGGGCCCGGGGTCGAGGGGCGCCACGGCCCGCGCGCCCTGGTCCGTGTCGATGATGCCCACGGGCGCCTCCACGGACGCCGTGATGTAGCTCGGGTCGCGCAGGATGCCCGCGGCGAGCGGGTCGTGGAGCGATGCCACGCGCTCGCCGTGGAACCGCTGGTAGAAGTCGAGATAGAAGTCCAGGATGCGCCACGCGAACCGCGCGTGGGGCAGGTCGCTCGCCTCGATGCGTTGCCTGCGAAGTCGACGTCGAGGACGGTGGGCGTCGTCACGTTGACCCCCACCATGACCAGGTTCGCGCCCGGACGCGAAGACCAGGTCCGCGGCATCGGGGTCATGGGCGATGTTGGCATCCATGATGGTCCGGGTGTCGTCTCCCTCCAGCCCCGCGCCGCCCATGATGACCACCGACCGGTATCGCCGCAGCGCGCCGGGGTCCCGGCGCAGTGCCAGGCCGAGGTTGGTCAGCGGCCCGACCGGGAGCAGGTCGAGCTCGCCCGGAGACTCCAGGCCGAGGCGGACGATCTGGTCCGCGGCATGCTCGCCCGTCGGCCGGCCGACCGGGTCGGGCAGCCCACGTCGCCCAGGCCGTCCTCCCCATGCACGAACGTGGCCACCGACAGCGGGACGACGAGTGGCTCGTCCGCCCCGCGTGCGACCGGCACGTGACCCAGACCGGCCTGCTCGAGCACGATGAGCGCGTTGCGCGTCGTGACGTCGGTGTAGCCGTTGCCGTGAACGCTGCCGAGGGCCACGACCTCGACGTCGGTGCGTGCCGCGAGATACAGGATGGCGATGGCATCGTCGATGCCGACGTCCATGTCGAGGACCACGCGGCGGGTCATGCAGGCAGACTCCTTCCGGCATCGCGCTAGGCGGGTGGCCGGTATCGAGGTGGTCGCGGGCAGGTCATGCGGCCGCCTCGATCTCGGGTGGTCCGTCGGCGATCGCCTGTCGGGCTCGTCGCCGAGCAGCGGCCCGACCGTACACGACCACGAGGACGAGGATGGTGGCGAGATACGGCAGCATGTTCACGAACTGGGACGGCACGCCCTGGCCCTGGAGCCGCAGCGCGAGGGCGTACGCGCCGCCGAAGAACAGGCTGGCGCCCAGGACGCCGATGGGGTGGGCGCGCCCGAACATGACGGCCACGAGCGCGATGAAGCCGCGGCCGAAGGTCATGCCCTCCACGAACTGGGTGACGATGCCCAGCGACAGCTGGGCGCCAGCGAGGCCGCACAACGCGCCGCTGCGCGAGCACGGCCGCGTACTGGATGCGCCGGACCCGGACGCCGACGCTGCCGGCCGCCACGGGGTCCTCGCCGACCGCCCGCAGACGCAGTCCGAATCGATGGTGGAACAGGACCACCTGGAGCACCACCACCATGCCCACGGCGACCCAGACCAGGGCGGTCTGGCCGCTTGACGATGGCGCCGATGCACGGGAATGTCCGCCAGCGAGCGGGATGTCGATGGGTGCCAGGCCGGGCATCGTCGGGTCGTAGAAGCCACCCTGGACGCCGAAGATGGCGCGCATCAGGAACGTCGTCGCGCCGAGCGCCAGAAGGTTGATGGCGAGCCCCGCCACGATGGCGTCGCCCCGCAGGTCGATGACCACGAAGCCGAAGATGGCGGCCACGACCATGGCCGCCACGACCGCCGCGAGCACGCCGATGCAGCGGATCGCCAGTCGCGACGTCGCCACGACCGCCGCGAACGCGCCGGTGAGCATCAGGCCCTCGAGCGCGACATTGAAGATGCCGGCGCGCTCGGTCAGCAGTCCGCCGAGCGCCGCCAGCAGGATGGGTGACACCAGGCGGACCGTGGAGGCGACGAGCGCGACATCGACGATCGTGCCGAGTCCGTCCATCAGCCGGCACCCAGGCGGCGGCCGATCCAGCGGCCGAGCGTGAGACGCACGGCGACCATCAGGATGATGCAGGCCTGGACCACGTCCACGACCTGGATGGGGATGTCGGTATTGCGCTCCATGCCCGCGGCGCCTACGTCGAGGGCCGAGAGGAACACTCCAGCGACGAACGTCCCCAGCGGTTCGCCACCTGCCAGCAGGGCTGCCGTGAACCCGGTCCAGGCATAGCCCGGGTGCCGTGACGCTGCTGTCGATGTAGCGGTGGTGGACCCCAGCACCAGGATGCGCGCCCGCGAGACCGCAGACGGCCCCCGAGATGAGCATCGCCCGCAGCAGCGTGCGACGCCCGTCGACACCACCGTACTCGCTGAATGCCGCGTTGAACCCCGTCATGCGCATCTCATAGCCCACCACGGTGCGTCGCTGGAGCCACCACGCGACGACGGGCAGGACGAGCAGCAGCAGCACGCCGGCATGAAGACGTCCACCCGGTGCGAGGTACGGGAGCTGGGTGGCGTCCGGGATCATGGGCGTCTGGGCAACCCCGGCGCCCGCTTCGCGTAGCGGATACGACACGAGGTATGCCGCGAACAGTGTGGCCACGTAGTTGAGCAGCAGGGTCGTGATGAGCAGGGGCACCTCGAAGCGCGTCTGGAGCCAGGTCGGGCCGAGGGCCCACAGCGCCCCCGCGAGGCAGCCAGCGGCCAGCGCAGCGACGATGGCGATGGGTGCCGGCCAGCCGCCGACCTGGTTGGCGGCCACCGCCGTGGCGACCGCTGCCATCACCATCTGGCCCTCGGCGCCCAGGTTCAGCGCTCCGGCCCCGAACGCGATGGCGAGGCCGACGCCGACGATGACGATGGGCACGGCACGTGCCAGGGTCGCGTTGAGATTGCTGGGCGTGCCTATCGCGCCCCGGATGCAGCTCTCCGTAGGCTTCGACGGGTGAGCCGCCGGTCAGCACGATCGCCACGGCCCCCACCAGCAGGCCCAGGCCCACCGCCGTGAGCGGGACCAGCACGCGGGTAGCGAGACGCGAGACCCTGGGTACCAGCGAGCCCGGCGTTGGCCGCGCCTCGTCAGCGAGCCCGGACATCCGATCCCTCCGCCTCGCGCGCGCTGCCCCTCGTCTCCGCGCCCAGCGTGCCCGATCCGTCGATGCCGGCCATCCATAGCCCGAGCCGCTCTGGATCCGCGTCGTCCCCGGGCACCTCGCCCATGAGCCGACCCGCGAACAGGACCACGATCCGATCCGCAAGCGTCAGGATCTCGGTCAGGTCCGCGGAGATGAGCAGGATCCCTGCGCCAGCGGCACGGCGTGCCAGCAGCTGGTCATGGACGAACCGGCTGGCGGCGACGTCGATGCCCCGGGTGGGTTGCGCAGCGATGATGGCTGGTCGCTCGCTTGCGAGCTCCCGCGCGATGACGATGCGCTGCGCGTTGCCGCCCGACAGCGTTCGCGCCGCATCTGATATCGACCGGGCCCGGATGCCGAACCGCGCCACGAGCTCGCCACCGATGCGGCCCGCGGCCCGAGGGTCGAACCGCGGCCCGCGTCCGACCGGCGATCGTCGATGAGAGCCCATGACCAGGTTGTCCGCGATGGACGCGTCCGCGGCAAGGCCGCGCTGGAAGCGGTCGTCCGGGATGTAGGCGAGCCCGAGGTCACGGCGCTCCCGGACGCGACGCGTGCGTGACATCGTGACCCGCCACCCGAACAGTCCCTCCCGACCGGCATCAGGATGCCGGCGACGAGCTCCGCCAGCTCCGTCTGGCCGTTGCCGGCGACCCCCGCGACCCCGACGATCTCGCCCGCCCGGACGTGCAGGTCGATGCCGCGGATGCCGTGGCCGCGCAGGCCCGTGCACCTCGATGACCGGCACGCCCGGCTCGACGGCGGGCTTCGGCGTGCCGGGCGGCACGTCCCTGCCGACCATGAGGTTGGCGAGCTGGGCGGCGTCGGCCTGGGACGCAGCGAGGTGTCCCGTCACGACGCCGTCCCGGAGGACTGTGATGCGGTCCGCGATCTCGAGCACCTCATCCAGCTTGTGGCTGATGAACACGGTCGTCCGCCCCGCGAGGCGCAACTCCCGGATGACACGGAACAGGCCGCGTGTCTCCTGGGGTGTCAGCACCGCGGTCGGCTCGTCGAGGATGAGGATGCTCGGCACCCCGATACAGCGCGCGCAGGATCTCGACCCGTTGAAGGTCACCGACCGACAGGTCGCCAACCCGTGCCGTCGGATCGACCCGCAGGTCGTACGCGTCGCCAAGGCTGCGGACGGACCGCTCCGCGGCATCGCGGTCGAAGAGCAGTCGTCGCTCAGGCTCCCGGCCGATGGTCAGGTTCTCGGCCACGCTGAGCGACGGGAAGAGCATGAAATGCTGGTGCACCATCGCGATGCCCAGCCGATACGCGGTCTCGACGTCGCCGATGGTCGTCTCACGGCCGCCGATGGTGATGACCCCGCGGTCGGCATGGTCCACGCCCGCGAGGATGCGCATGAGCGTGGTCTTGCCGGCGCCGTTCTCGCCCGACGACCGCGTGCACCTCGCCGCCGCCGCAAGTCGAGGTCGACACCCTCGAGTGCAACGACATCGTCGAACCGACGCGCGATGCCGCGCATGGTGACGATGGCGGCAGCGGCAGCGGAGTCGATCACGGGTCGCTCAAGGGCAACCGATCGAGCCCCGGATCCGGGCGAGATCCGGGGCTCGATCCCTGGGACTAGGGTGCGCTGGAGGCAGCCGGGCTGCCCGCCGGCAGGCGCAAGGTAGTCAGGCACCACGATCTCGCCCGAGACGATCTTCGCGGCAAGGTCGCGCACCTGGTCCTGGACGGTCTGTGGGCAGGCTGGAGGCAGGCGGCGAATCAGGCAGCACGATGAACGCCGGTCCGACGCCGTCCTGGCTCAGACCGTAATCGACCACCCCACCCGTGAAGGTGCCCGCCGCGAGGTCCTTGATGGCGTCATGGACACCGATATCCGACCGCTTGACCACCGACTCCAGGATGTGCGCCGGGTCGATGGACCGCTGGTCCGTGTCGACGCCGGAGGTGAAGAACCCCTTGTCCTTGGCGGCCTCGAAGATGCCGCTGTTGCCGGCTGCCGAGAAGGCGAAGATGTACTTGGCACCTTGCGCGAACTGGGCCAGCGCCAGCTCCTTGGAGCCGGCCGGGTCGTTGAAGCCCGTGCCCCAGGCCTCCAGGACCTTGGCATCCGGGTTGACGGCCTTGACGCCGGCCTCGAAGCCCGTGTACCAGCGACGGATGAACGGCAGGTCGATGGCACCGACCGCGCCGATGACGTCCGACTTCGGGAACCCTTCGTACTGACCGGTCGCCAGGAGGCCGAAGATGGCACCGATCAGGTACGCGCCCTCGTGCTCGCGGAACACCAGTCCGCGCACATTCGGGCTCGTGGATGGTGGTGTCCACGAGCGCCCATTTCTGGTCCGGGAACTCGGCGGTCAGCTTGGTGATCGCATCGACCGACTCGAACGAGTTGGCCACGATGAGGTCGTTGCCATCCTCGACGGCCGCCCGGAGATTGTCCTCGAGTGCCGCTGATGATCGGCTCGATCTCGTTGACCTTCGTCTCGACGCCGAACTCGGCACCACCCTGGGTGAGGCCCTGCGCGATGAGCTGCAGGAACGGATTGACACCGATGGGCTCGCTGCTGACATAGGTCGCCTTGAGGCCCGTCGGCGCGGCGGCCGACTGGGCGCCGACGGTGCCGCCAAGCGCGGTGACGGCGGCTGCCGCCAGCGCCAACCCGATGGACGCCCGATGACGTCGGGATGCGTAGCTCATGTCCTATCTCCTGTCACTGCTCGTCGATCCAGACCCGGTCCTGGTTGTCCGGGTCGTCGATCGGGGATGAGATGAACAGCACCTGGGGTGCGTCCTCGAATGCGCCGCCGTGGGGCGTGTTGGCGGGGATGACCCACACGTCTCCTTTCTTGACGGGCCGCGTGACGCCACCGACGGTGACCTGGCCGGTGCCTTCGAGCACATAGCCGATCTCGTCGTGGGTCGTGTGCACGTGCGTCCGGAAGGGACCCGGATGACCCTGGAACACGAACACGCTCGACTGCGTGCCGTGGCCAAGGTAGGTGCGCCGGAAGACATCCGCCTCGGTCAGCTTGTCCGTCGGCGACCGCCCTGGCCACGTCGACGACGTCGATCCGGGCGTGCGGGATGTGCTGCTGACACGAGGGACACAGGAAATGCTCGTGGTCATGGTCTGCGCTCAACGGGCTACCTCCTCTGACGTGGCGTGGACGGTTGACGGATATCCGCGGTCGTGGCGAGCGACCACGGCGTTGAACAGGTAGTGATAGACCTCGGTGTGGCGCTTGGCCTCCCAGATATCGGCGCCCCAGATGTAGCAGCCGTGATCACGGACCAGCACCCCGAACGCACGCTCGAACCTGGGATCCGCCAGTGCGTCCGCCATGGCAGCCACGAGCTCCCGCTCCCGGGCGGTATTGTCGATGACCGGGAGCAGGTGGCGATCCTGGTTCGTCAGCCCCTGGATCCCCTTGAGCATCTCCAGGTCAGCGATGACGATGTGATCCGCGCCTACCGCCAGGTCGCCGGCGAGCACCGCCGAAAGCGCGTGGGTGTGGACGACGCTCCGGACGCCGCGCTCGCGTGCCACGAGCGTGAAGATGTGACTGCACTCGCTCGGCCGCAGCATGGCATCGGCGGGCGGCTGGACCACGGAGGTGTCGGCTACCGAGATGACGAACAGGTCGTCGGGCTGGACACGTTCCTTGTGCACCGCCGTGGGTGCGACAAGCAGGTTGCCGTCCTCGGCCGGGCCGCAGATGCCGCCGCCCGTGCCCGACACCCAGTCCCGATCGTAGAACGCCCGCAGCTGCTCGACCAGCAGCTGGCGGGTCTCGAGGTCAGACATGGGCGGCTTCCTTGACCTGCCCAGCGCCTCGGCGATGGCGTCTGGATACGGTGGGCGCAGGACCCCCGTCTCGGTGATGAAGCCGGTGATGAGCGACGCGGGCGTGACGTCGAATGCCGGATTCCAGACCGGGGCCTCGGGCGGTGTCACGAGCGAGCCACCGAACGCGCGGACCTCATTGGCGTCACGTTCCTCGATGACGATCCGCACTGCCGTCCGTGGCCAGGGCGTCGAACGACGTGAGCGGACCCGCCACGTAGAAGGGCAGCCCATGGCGGGCGGCGAGCACGGCGAGGGCGTAGGTGCCGATCTTGTTCGCCGTATCCCCGTTCGCCGCAACGCGATCGCAGCCCACGATCACGGCATCCACCATGCCCGCCGCCATGGCCGCGGCAGCCGCGTCATCCACGATGAGCCGAAACGGGATGGCAGCCTGGGTGAGCTCCCAGGCAGTCAAGCGGCCGCCCTGGAGGAGTGGCCGCGCCTCGCACACGAGGACCTCGTCCAACTCTTGTGCGGCGTGCTTGGCGTAGACGACGCCGAGAGCCGTGCCGTCGCCGCCGGTCGCCAGGCGTCCCGTGTTGCAATGGGTCAGGATCCGCCGCGATCCTGTCAGCTCGGCTCGCCCGTGCCGGCCCATGGCCGCGCAGGCGAGCGCGTCCTGCTCGTGGATGACCTTCGCCTCCGAGAGGGCTGCTTCCGTCACGGCCGCGCCTTCGCCATGTGCACCTTCCCCGGCGGCACGCACCCGGCTCGCGGCCGAGGCGAGGTTGACGGCGGTCGGCCGCGCCGTCCCGATGATGTCCTCCAGGCGCCGAAGCTCGGCAAGGGCGCCGGCGCGAGACGCGTTCCCGGCTGCCATGAGTCCAGTGACCATCCCGTAGGCGGCGGTGATACCGATGGCGGGCGCTCCTCGGACCGCGAGCGTCCGGATGGCATCGACCACCGCTCCGACGCTGGACAGGCGCCAGTGGACGAGACGTCCGGGCAGCTGCCGTTGGTCGATGATGACCGCCGCGCCACCATCCCAGCGCGACAGACGCGACAGGCGTGTCCACGGCGCGGTGGCGGGGGCTCGTCTTGGGTGCTGGAACTGACACGGGGACCTCGGGAAGGGGGTTCGCGAGGCGCCATCCCGGCCTGACCTCGCCGACGTCGGGGGGCGAGACCTGGGACCGGGCCGTCAGTGGTCGGGGTGCATCCCGCCCATGCGCAGCGCCTGATCTACCCGGCATCGCCCGGCGACACTCCATACAGCACATGCGCATCTCGTGGTCGTCCATCAGGAGAGGGATGCTACAGGTCGGGGGGTCGGCTGTCGACCTGTGCCCAGGCACGCACCGGGAAGGTACCCATTCCCTCGATACGTGGCGGAGCGGCGCTGAAGCGGAATCCGGTCGCTGGGCAGCTGCTCGAGGCCCGTGAGGTGCTCGCAGATAGGGATGTCCGCCGCCAGAAGCGTACTGTGGACGGGTCGCTCGCCACCGCTGACATCGTCGATGTTGAGCGAATCGATGCCCACGAGGGTGGCACCCGCGTCCACCAAGGCCGCCGCCGCCGCCGCGGTCAGGAACGGATGGCCCGACAGGTATGCCGGCGTGCCGAAATGGCGGGCCCAGCCCGTGAGCACCAGCACCGCCCGCCCGCCGACGTCGTACGGCAGGAACACCTCGGCGCCGATCGCCCGTTCCAGGGCGCCGCGCACATCCACGACCACGCCCTCGAGATCGACCAGGTCGGTCCAGGCCCACGCCCGCGAGGTCCCGGCCACCTGCGTACCGGTGCGCGGGTGTGTCCACGTACGTACCTGTATTGGCGACCATGTCGATACGCCCGATCTGGAACTCCGTCCCCGGCGCGTAGTGGTCGCGACTTGCTTCCCGCGACAGGTGATCGGAGATGATCGGCCCCGGCAGCCCCGGGTATGTCACGAGCCCGTCGCCGGATGACGTGCGACAGCTCGATGGGTCGCGGTGCACCGCCGATCGAACCGCCGGCCGGCCCCGATCGGCGTCGATGCGGCCCGGTGATGATCGTCCTGGATGTGATACGGACCTCGCCCACCATGAGCAGGTCCAGCTCCCGGACCAACAGCGCCGATAACTCGGCATCCGATACGTCCTCACCCGGGATGTCCAGCCGGAACCCCTGCCCCTGCAGGCCGCCACCGTTCGAGAAGTCGACCTCGAAGTCGAACTCGACACGATGCTCCGGTGGCCCGGACGCCATCACTCGGTGTAGATCAGCTCGCGGACGGCGGCCAGCTCGCGCCGCAGGTCCTCGTTCTCCTGCATCTCGCGGTCGATCTTGTCGCAGGCGTGGAGCACCGTGGAGTGGTCGCGACCACCCAGCTCCGCGCCGATGCGCAGCAGCGAGACCTCGGTCTCGGCGCGCATCAGATACATCGCGATCTGGCGCGGCACCACGATGGCCCGCTCCCGCTTCTGGCCCTTGAGCGCCTCCAGCTCCACGCCGTAGTACTCGGACACGGCCTGGGCGATGCGCTCCGGCGTCACGGCGCGCTTGCGGGGGTTGTAGAGCACGTTCGAGAGCACCGCCTGCGCCAGGTCGGCGCTGATGGGCATGCCCTGCATGCTGGCGTAGGCCACGATGCGATTGAGGGCACCCTCGAGCTCCCGGATGTTGGAGGCCACCTTGCGGGCGATGAACTCCAGCGCCTGGGAGCTGATGGGCACCGACTGCTCCTCGGCCTTGGCGCGCAGGATCGCGATGCGGGTCTCGAGGTCCGGCACGGTCAGGTCCGCGATGAGTCCCCACTCGAACCGGCTCCGGAGGCGCTCCTCGAGGGTCGCGATCTGGCGCGGCGGCCGGTCGGACGAGAGCACGATCTGCTTGCCCTCGTCGTGGATGGCGTTGAACGTGTGGAAGAACTCCTCCTGCGTCCGTTCCTTGTCCGCGATGAACTGGATGTCGTCGATGAGCAGCAGGTCGATGCGCCGGTAGCGCGCCCGGAAGTCATCGAAGCGGCCCTGCTGGACGCAGGTGATGAACTCGTTGGTGAACTTCTCGCTGGTGACGTAGACGACCCGCTTGCGCGGGAAGCGGGCGATGACCGCATTGCCGATGGCGTGCATCAGGTGGGTCTTGCCCAGGCCGACGCCGCCGTACAGGAACAGCGGGTTGTAGGCGTGACCGGGGCGCTCCGCGACCGACAGGCTCGCGGCATGCGCGAGGCGATTGGCGGAGCCGACGATGAAGGTCCGGAAGGTGTAGCGGGGGTTGAGGCTGACCGAACCGCCGTCGGGTCCGCCGACCCGACCGGGCTCCAGGCGCACCCGGGCGGACCCCTTGGTGCCGGTGGCCGGCGCGGTGGCCTCCGGCGGTCCTCGGTCTCGTCGTCGCTGTCGGCGCGCTCGGAGGGTGCGACCTCGCGAACCTCGAACTCGAGGGTCACGGAATAGCCCACGACCCGGGCCAGCGTCTGGCTGATGAGCGACCGGTAGCGGCTCTCCAGCCAGTCCTTGGCGAAGCCGCTGGGCACGGCCACGCGGAAGAGCGTGTCGTCGACCGCCACGAGAGCGGTGTCCTTGAGCCAGGTCTCGAAGTTGGCTGGGGAGAGCGAGACCTGCAGCTCACCAAGGGCAGCGCGCCAGACCTGCTTGGCATCCATCGATAGCCGTCATCGCTCCTGGCCGCGTCCGCCCGCGCAGCCTGCGCGCCGGTCGTCAGACCCGCTCCACAGGGGCGGCTTGTGACCCGTGGTCCGGAAGCCCGAGGCCGCACGGACGGCGGCCGGCCGGTGGGCTCCGGCAGGTCTCCGGGGCGTCCGCTGGGCGACCCGGGCGGCATACGTTAGCGCTCCATCCGGCGACCCGCAACCGCCATCCGGCATACTCCCCGGGAGTATCGTGCGGGGCCGCTGCGTGGCGGCCGTGCCCGGGTCGTGCTCAGCCGACGGGGTCACCCGGCTCGGCGCCCGCGTCGACGCCCAGCAGCGGGATGCGGCCGTCCGCTGGCAGCGCCGCCGAGCACCAGGACCTCGCTCGTGAAGCCCGCGATCGCGTCGGGGCGGGAAGTTCACCACGCAGACCACCAGGCGGCCGACCAGGGCCGCGGGATCGGGGTAGGTGCCGGGCAGCTGGGCCGACGAGCGGCGCATGCCCCCGGGCCCGAAGTCGATGTCCAGCTGGTAGGCGGGCTTGCGTGCCTCGGGGAAGGTCCGCGCCGCCACGATCCGGCCGACGCGCAGGTCCAGGCGCCGGAAGTCGTCGATGGTCGCGCTGCCGGGTGGCAGGAATGGTCTGGGTCCGGGCACGCATGCCTCCACTGGGTCCGGGCACACACGCCGGGTTGGTGGTATATCATCCGCCGGACGTGGAGGCGCCGCGCGATCTGTGCGTGGCACTCGACTCGTGCCCGGCGCCCGGAGCGCACCAGACCCATCGCGATCCGACCGGACGAGTCAGCGACTCCCGTCCACCATCGAGCCCCGACCACAGGAGCCATCAGGCCCACCGATGACCAAGCAGACGTATCAGCCCAAGAAGCGACATCGCGCCAAGGAGCATGGCTTCCGCGCCCGGATGAAGACGCAGGGTGGCCGCAAGGTGCTGGCCGCCCGACGCGCCAAGGGCCGCCAGAAGCTGTCCGCCTGACCGCGCCCGCGCCCACACGCACGCGGGTGCCGCTCGATGAGCCAACCAGAGATGCTGCGCGCTCCGCGCGACTTCGCCGCGCTGCAGGCGGACGGTCGCAGCCGGAACCACCCGCTGCTGGCGGTCCGCGTCCGTCGGAACGAGCTGGGGCGTGACCGGTTCGCCATCTCGACCGGGCGACGCGTGGGTGGTGCCGTCGTGCGCAACCGGGTCCGGACGGCGGATCAAGGAGATCCTTCGGCATCGGGCCGGCCGGCCAGCAGTGGCTGGGACGTCCTGGTGGTCTGCCGCCCGGCCAGCGCCAGCGGCAGGCTTCGGCGAGCTTGCGCCAGGCGGTCGTGCGGCTCCTGGTCACCGGGACGCGGGAAGGATGACGAGGACGTGAAGCGCGTCGGCATCGGGCTATCCACCTCTATCGGATCCTGTTCGCCTGGATGCCGCGCTCGCTGCCGGTTCGAGCCCAGCTGCTCCCGCTACACGGAGCAGGCGATCGAGCGCTACGGCCTGCTCGAGGGGTCGTGGATGGGTGCCACGTCGCATCGCCCGCTGCGGTCCCTGGCATCCCGGCGGCTACGACCCCGTCCGTTGAGCGTCCGTCGCGCCCGCGTCCGCGGGCATCCTTCGCGCCGTACCTGTTCGCGCCATGCGACCGCTGCGCGATGTTCATCGCGATGCTCGCTCGCGGTCGTGGTCACCGCCCTCGGTCGCCGACCTCCGGCGCGTCGGCGGCCATCGCCCGGTCGCAGCTCGGCCACGGTCGCCCCGACCCGCGCGCGACCGTCGCCCCGACGCCAGCGACGGCGCCCGGTCGCTCGCCGACGGCGCTCCGCGGCCAGCACGACCGTCGTCGCGGCGCCGACGGGCCGCTGGCTCACCGGCGGCATCGGGCGCGCGGTCGCCTCTCCGACGGCCACCCCGCCGCCCTGCCCCAACCCGACCCCGCCGCCCGCCACGCCCACGCCGGCGCCCCAGAGCCTCGCGCCCGGTCAGACCGCCACACCCATGCCAACGCCGGCGCCCACGCCGCACCCCAACCTGTGCCCCGCGCAGCCCAACGGGGTCGACCCCATCAGCCTCCTGGCCTGGGCGTTCACGCCCATCTTCCAGGTCCTGTTCATGGGCCTCGCGGTGCTCTACAACCTGTTCGGCGACATCGGCACCGCGATCGTCGTCCTGACGCATCATCATCCGGCTGCTGCTGGTGCCCCTGTTCCGCAAGCAGATCGTGTCCCAGCGCCGGATGCAGATGCTCCAGCCGGAGCTCAAGGCCATCCAGGTCAAGTACAAGGGCAACCGGGCCAAGATCTCCGAAGAGCAGATGAAGCTGTACCGGGACCGGGGCGTCAACCCGGCGTCGGGCTGCCTGCCGGCCGTGCTCCAGCTGCTGCTGCTGATGCCCATGTACCAGGTGTTCAGCCAGGGACTCAACGCGCCCAACATCACCTCGATGCTCCAGGTCTTCGGCAACCCGGTCATCACGGTGACCTGCTACGACCCGACCAACCCGCTGGCGCCGTGCATCAACCCCAACGTCTGGTGGCTCGCCTGGCTGCCCCAGATCACCAACGGCAGCCTCTCAGTTCTACCCCGGCGGCATGCCCGCCAACCTGCCCGAGATCTTCCTCATGGTCATCCCGGGCGTGTTCGGGCTGTCGCTCCTGGCGCTCGCCTCGGCCCTGCTGCAGCTGGTCCAGACGCGCATGATGTCGACGCCCAGACGAGGACCCGCAGCAGCGCACCCAGCAGCGAGTGTTCCTCATCCTGCCGCTGTTCTCGCTCATCTACGGCTGGTTCCTGCCGGCAGGCCTGTTCATCTACTGGATCACCACCACCATCTTCTCCATCGTCCAGCAGTACCTCATCAACGGCTGGGGCGGGCTCTTCCCGCTCTTTGGCTGGACACCCGGGTTCGCGGTCAACCACACGCCGCGATATCCCAGTAGCGCCAATCACCCCGCGACCGCCTGAGCCGGGCCCTGGAGGCACCCCGAGTGCCCCCAAGCGCTCGGCGACGGACAGCGCGGCAGGGACCATCAGGCCGGCGAAGGGACGCAGCAGCCGGCGAGGGAGACGCCGATGAGCGAGTACCAGGAGTTCACCGGACGGACGGTCGAGGAGGCCATCCGGTCCGCCCGCGAGTCATTCGGGGTCGAGCGGCCTCGACGATCTCGACTTCGAGATCCTGACCCCCGGCAGCCGGGGCGTGCTGGGCATGGGTGCCGAGCCCGCCCGGATCATCGCGGCACCGCGCGCCGGCGCTCGGCGGCGCGCCCGCCACGGCGGGACACGGTCGCCGTCGCCAGCCACCCGCCACCCCCGCCACCATCGGCTCCCCGGCCGGCGGCACCGCGACCGCCGCCAGCCGCCACGCAGCGACCCGGCCGCCGCGGCGACGAGCGCCCGCCTGCGGCGCCCGTCGATGCCGCACCGTGCCGCAGGCCGGCTCCAACACGTCGGTGCCGCTTGCGCGGCCCGCGCCCCGACCGGCCACCGCGCGACGACCGCCGACCGCGCGACGGGCGGTCACCGCGACCGCGGGCCGCGCGATGATCGCAAGGGCTCCGGCCTGTCCCAGCGCGAGGCCGCCGAGGTCGCCTCTGCGCGTGCCTCGCTGACCACCGAGCGCGAGGAGATCCAGGCCGCGGAGGCCTCCCCCGAGGCGCTTGCCGCAGGCAAGGACATCGTGGAGCAGCTCGTCGGCCTGATGGGCTACCGGGCGACCGTGTCCATCGGCACCGGTGACACGTCCAAGATCGACGTCAGCGGCGTCGACGACGAGGAGCGAGAGGCCCTCGGTGCCCTCATCGGCCGCAAGGGTGAGCGCCTGTCGGCGCTGCAGCACCTGGTCAACCTGATGCTGTCCCGTCGCATGGGCGCCTGGACGCGCGTGCTGGTGGACGTCGAGGACTATCGCGGCCGCCGCGAGCGGCAGCTGGGCGAGATCGCGCGGCGTGCCGCGGACAAGGTCCTGGAGAGCGGCACGATGCTCCAGCTGGAGCCGATGCCGGCGCTCGAGCGACGCTGGATCCATCTCGCCCTGCGGGACGTGCCGGGCGTGTCCACCCAGTCCATCGGCGACGAGCCGATGCGGCGCGTGGTCATCCTGCGCGCCGCGGACTAGCGCACCTGCGTAGAAAGACGGTCCCCACCAGCAAGGAGTCCGAACCATGGCAAGCACTGGATCCCCATCAGCCGACGGGTCCCCCGTCCTTGAGGTGCCACCCGCAGTCGAAATGGATCTCCCTGCCGAGGCGGAGGTGCCATCGTCGGCCGATGGCATCTCACAGGCTGCCGCTGATGCCGCCGGGCGCGCAGGCAGTGCAGCCATGCGGGCGGGAGCGGTCCTGACCGATGTTGCGAGCAACGTCGGGTCGACCGTCTCGGCGAAGGCGCCAGCGGTCATCGAGGTCTCCCGGAGCACGGTCGGCATCGCGGCTCGCGAGGTCCGTGGCGCGTCCTCCGAGGACCTGAAGCTGGGCATCGGCTCCTCGGCGGGCCTCGCACTGGGCCTGCTGCTGGCACGTGCGCCAAGAGGCCTGGTGCTCCTGGCTCTTGTGCCGGTCATGGTGCTGAGCGCCAGCCTCGCGAGTCGGCGGAACAGCCGAGGACCATGGGCGAAGCAGAGATCCGAGCCGCCCACGACCTCAAAAGCCGCGAAGTAGGAAGGGCGGCCGCGGCCGAAACCGCGGGATACCACGCCGCGCTCCGCCAGCAGAACCTCCGCCTGGATCAGACATATGCGGCCGCTGCCGGACCCGTTCGAGGACATCGCCGCGGGTCGCCCTGCGCTCATCGGGCTGAGCGGACCGGCCCTGCTCGGCAATCGGTTGCTGACCAAGGACCTCGCCTTCCCGGTGGACGAGCGGGAGGCGTTCGACCTGCTGGGCCTGCTGCCGGACCGGGTGCTGACCATCGGCGAGCAGGTGGAGCTGGAGCTCGAGCACCTGCGGGTGAAGGACGACCCGCTCGAACGCTACATCGGGCTGGCGGCGCTCCAGGATCGCAATGCGACCCTGTTCTACCGACTGCTCGCGGAGCACCTCGCGGAGTTCCTGCCCATCGTCTACACGCCGACCGTGGGCCGCGCGTGCCAGGAGTACAGCCACATCATCCGGCGCACCCGTGGCACCTGGATCACCCCCGACGACGTCGACCGCATCCCGCGTGTGCTGCGTCAGGGCCCCTTCAGCGACGTGCGCCTCATCGTGGTCACGGACAACGAGCGCATCCTGGGCCTCGGCGACCAGGGTGCGGGCGGCATGGCCATCCCCATCGGCAAGCTCGCGCTGTACACCGCGGCCTGCGGCATCCATCCCAGCCTGACGCTGCCCGTATCGCTCGATGTGGGCACCGACAACCCGTTGCTGCTGGCCGATCCGCTGTACCTGGGCTACCGGCACCCCCGCCTGCGAGGCCCGGCGTACGACGAGCTGGTCGAGGCGTTCGTCGCCGGCGTGGAGGAAGTCTGGCCGGGCTGTCTCATCCAGTTCGAGGACTTCAAGCAGCACAACGCGCTGCGCATCCTCGACCGCTACCAGCGACCGCGTGCCGTCCTTCAACGACGACATCCAGGGCACGGCCGCGGTCGTCCTCGGGGGCGTGCTCGCGGGGTTGCGTGCCGCCGGGCGGACACTGGAGCACGCGCGCGTCGTGATCGTGGGCGCGGGCGCCGCGGGCATCGGCGTCGCCCGGCTGCTGCGCATGGCGATGCGCGCCGATGGCCTGGGCGAGGCCGCCATCCGCGATCGCATCGCGCTCGTCGACACGCGACGGACTGGTCCACGAGGGACGCGACGGACCTCGATGCCGCGAAGCTCGACCTCGCGGTGCCGGCACTGGCCGCGGCTGCGGCCCGGCGACCTCGCTGTCCGTGGTCCGCGACCGGCGACCCGAACGATCCTGGTGGGTGCGACGGGGGTCGCGGCCACGTTCGACGAGGCGGCTCATCCGGGCGATGATCGACGGCCTGCCGGCCTGACGAGCGGCCCATCGTCCTGCCACTCTCGAACCCGACCTCCGTCTCGGAGGCCGACCCGGCCGATGTCATCGCCTGGACCGACGGACGTGCCCTGGTGGCCACCGGCTCGCCGTTCGCCGCCGTCGAGCATGCGCGGCCGCCGGCATCAGGTCGGTCAGGCCAACAACGTGTTCATCTTCCCGGGTCTCGGCCTGGGCGCCATCGTGACCGAGTCGCGCGCCATCACCGACCGGATGTTCCTGCTCGCGGCACGCGAGCTCGCCGCGGCGCGTGAGCGACGAGCGTCTCGCGGCGGGCGCGCTCTATCCGCTCGTCACCGACCTGCGGGAGATCTCACGACGGATCGCCGATCGTGGTGGCCGCAGGAAGCCGTCGCGAGCGGCCTGTCTGCGGCAGCCGACCGGACGGCGGCAGCCGTTCGATGCCGGGTCAGCGGTCGAGCGCGGCCATGTGGTGGCCGGACTACGTGCCCTACCTCCGCGCGCCTGAGGCGCGCGGATGACCCCGGGTCGAGCGTGCCCGACCCGGTGGCGGAGCGGCTCAGCTCTCCGGGATGACCTCGCTCGGCAGCATCGGCCGGATCGTGACGCTGACGCGACCGCCGTCCGGAGTCTCATAGATGAGGTCGCCGACCCCGCCGCTCGGCACCGTCGTGACCTGGGCGACCTGGTCCGGGCGTCAGCACGACCGTGGTCGTGGACATGCTCCGCGGGCACCACGAGCGTGACGTCCGTCACCGGCCAGGCCGGCGGTCGGCGTCGTTCTCCGGAGATACGGACATTGACGTAGCGAGGTAGCTGGGTCGGCTCGTAGATCGCCACTCGCGGTCGCGCCACCCGCCGCCACCTGGGCGTCGAAATCCGAGAGCGTGTCCGACAGTCGAGCCAGCCGGGCCAGGTCCGTCCTCGTAACGGCGCGGTTCTGGCGCCGGGAAGCCCAGTGCGTACACCGAGACCGTCTTGGTCCACGCCGTAGCGTCGACAAGGAACGAGGTCGTCGACTGGTCCGTCACGAACCGGTCGTCATACGTCTCGTCCGCCGCGGCGAGACCGCCCGGACCAAGGGCGTATCCGATGAGGTCGTCGACCTGCGCCTGGGAGAACTGCGCCTGCGAAGTGGCGGCGGCTCGTACGAAGGCGTCGCCCTGGCAGGTCGATAGATCGCGCGGCCGTCTCCGTACAACGTGAAGGTCGGCATCGCGAGCTGGGGACGGTCTGAGGCCGAAGCCGCGGGCAGTCGTCCATCTGGAGCAGGATTCGCTCGCCGTCCGGAGCTGCCGCAGGGGAGGTGGGCGCCGGGGAGGCGGCGCCCACGGTACCAGGCAGGGCCACGAGGCCAAGCAGGGTCAAGGCGAGCAGGGCAGCACGAGGTCGGGGGGAGGCATATGTCTTCATCCCGTCTCGGACGCTCGGGGGGACACTGCGGTTCCGTGCTCCGACCCGGACGTTCGGTGGGTTTCGCGACACCGGCGCCGGGTGCTAGTCTCGGTGTCTCGAGCCTGGTCCCGAGGAGTCGATGTCGACCCGTCCGTATCGTCTGTTGGTCCTCCTCCTGCTGTGGACCCTTGCAGGTCCGGTGGCACCTTCCTCGGCCGCAGATATCGTCATACCCGGTCCGCAGACCGGCCTCGCCGCCGCGGCCGACACGGACGGCGATGGTCTCGCCGACGGATCGGAGGTGCTGCTTGGCCTGGATCCGACCCAGGTCGACACGGATCACGACGGCACCAGGGACGGCGCGGAGGACGCCGACGACGACCGGTTGACGAACTGGTATGAGCTGCATCGGTCACAGACAGACCCATCGAGCCCGGACTCGGACTCGGACGGCATCCGCGACAGCATCGAGGACGGGGATGGGGATGGGGTCTCATCCCTCGGCGAGCAACGATACGGGACCGATCCGGCAGATCGGGATTCCGACGGCGATGGCAGGAGCGATTGGCACGAGGACTCGGACCATGATGGGCTCGGCAACGGGCTGGAGCAGGATGACTGGTCCGTGCCGCGCGACCTGCGCCCATCGCTGGGACAGGCTGGAAAGGACATGTCCTGGATAGGGAACCAGGAGTGCCACTCGCGGCCAGGCGAGACAGCCCCGATACGGTGTACGTTCACGTTTGGCACTGCGCCCGGTCGCAGGACCGTGCTGCTCATCGGAGATTCGCACGCAGTCCACTGGTTCAACGCTCTGCGCGGTGTCGCTGAGCGGAACGGCTGGAAGCTCATCACGATGACCAAGTCGAGCTGCCCGGTCGCGGACGTCACCAACTACTACAAGGGCAGGGTCAATCTTGAGTGCGGCACATGGCGGCGACGGGCGTTCGCCGCCATCCGGCGGATCAGGCCCGACCTGGTCATCGCCTCGACCATGGACAGCTACCTCCTGCGTGACCCCAGGACACGGATGCCGACCTATGACCCGGACCTGTGGCGGGCTGGGCTCGTACGCAGCCTGAGGGCCCTTCGAACAGGTGCAACGTTGGTCGTGCTGCTGGGAGACGCCTTCGAGTGGGGCATGGAGGCCATCGATTGCCTCAAGGGTCACCGCAACGACGTGGCGGCCTGTGAACGCCGACGTGAGGGCAGGCGCGGTCGGCGGGGCCTGGCCCGCGACCGCATCGGTCGCGCCGCAGCCGCGCAGGCCGGCGTACTCTTCCGTGCGACCCGGCAGATCACATGCACCTACGACCCCTGCCCCTTGATCGTGGACGACGTGCTCGTGACGCGTGACGGAGGACACCTGACCAAGCGCTACGCGGGGATGCTGTCACTGGCACTGGAGCAGCTGTTACCCGACATCTGATGCGCAGGTCGACCTTGTCGAACGGGCCCCAGGGAACGGGCCGTGCGTAACGGGACAGGCCGCGGCGCGTCATCCGGTAGGCGGTGACAAGGCATCACCCGAACCCGGGAGTCCGGATGTGATACGTAGCGTGCGTGATCCCTGACCCTGACCCTCGCCGTCAGCGGGTCCCTCGTGGCTGGGTCATCGATCGCGCAGACACCGCTGCCGCCACCGCCGACATCCGTGGTCGCGTGTCCCGCTCCAGGACCTACCCAGGATCCCCATGCCAATGACCCCGTGCCATCGTTTCCGGCTGCCAGGATGCGCCCCGCGCCCGTGGCACAACCTGTCGGCGACTGGCAGGGAACATGGAAGCGGATGCCGGAAGCGCCGATCGCGGCTCGGTCGTCGGCCGCCACCGACCTTGCGGTCTGGGCGGGGCGGTTGTATGTCTGGGCGGGCGTGACGCACGAGGGACACTCCTGAACGACGGCGCGGTCTACGACATCAAGGAACACACTTGGGTCATGCTGCCGCCGTCCGGCCTCGTGGCTCGCGAGCGCTTCGGCTTCGACTCTGACGACCGTGGGATCACCATCTGGGGCGGCGTCGATGCGACCGGCCAGCCCTTGGCCGACGGCGCGCGACTGGTGGTAGGGAGGCGGAATGAGTCGTGGGAGAGTCTGCCCACCGCGCCGCTGACACCCGGCCCCGCCTCGCTTTCGGGCGACATCAACGCCACATTCGCCGTCACACCCGGGGTGGCTGCAGGGGACCCGCCCAGGTTGGCCGTGCTGGACAGCGGTCCGGGCGACACCCTCCAGTGGGACGACCCGTCCTCGCCCGACAAGCGAGCGCACGGCGACTTCCCGGTGCCGCCCGTCCCGCCCGGGATCGGCTACGAGGTGGCGTCCGCACGCGACGCGCTGCTCCTCCTCAGCTATCAGTCGGACGGCACCGCGGTGGGCAGTTGGTTCACGGGCTTCTGGCTCGGCTCATGGAGCGATCCGGTCAGGGTGGGTCTGCCGGCAGCGCAGGGATGTCCTGCGGTCGACCTGCCCTGGATGGCCTGAATCCGCGATCGCGATGGCGTTACCGCAGCACTGTCGACGTCAGCCTTCGGGGATGGGGTCTGGCGGACCCTCGGGCAGCCTCCCGTTGAGGCGGTCACGGGCGGGATGATCGTGTGGGGCCCGCGGCACCTCGATCGTCGCCGACGCCCTGCTCGCATACGACACGGTCACCGACCAGTGGCTCCGGATGCCGACACTACCGGGCGGGCCCCGTGCGGGCGTATCGGCGGCCTGGGCGTACGGCAGGCTGTACGTCTGGGGCGGTCGGACCGGGGCTGGAGCGGCTTCCGCTTCGGGGTGGGAGTTCACCCCGACCCTGCCGCCCGGCACATATCGGCTCCCCGGCCGATATCGAGCGGGCTACGGGGACTGCGGTGGGGTCGGGATCGAGGGGACACCAGTCCTGCGCATGGACCGCCATCGCAAGCGCCAGGTATGGGTCGAGTTGGGTGGTCGCCGCTATCCAGCGACGTGGCCCGACGGCTACCTGGTCCGCTTTGGTCGCGGCCCCGCCGTCGTCCTGGGCCCGGATGGCCACATCGTCGCCCGGGATGGAGACGACATCGACCGTCTCGGCCTTGGCTACTGCCCGACGGGGAGGGAGTTCGTGTTCTGAGTCGGAGTCGTCACCCGACCATGCAGGTTGTGTCAGCATCGACCCAGTGAGTGATGCCGGATCCGCTCGACTCGCGCGCCAACGGACCCTCGCTGGACTGGAAGTGCCGAGGCTCGCTCACGAGTTGGCTGGCGACCGCGCACCGGAGCTCGTGTGGCGGAACGACCTGAACGGCCTTACGTTTCGGGTCCAGGATCGCTACCTCAAGTGGAACCCACGGTCCACGGGTGTCGACCTGGACATGGAGCGGGTGCGACTCGCTTGGCTCGCCGGTCGGCATCCAGCACCACGTGTGGTTGACTACGGCAGCGATGGTGACGCACAGTGGATGCTCACCGAACCCGTCCCGGGAGTCATGGCCGTCGGCGACGAGTGGCGCGCCCGACGACCGGAGGCCATCACCGCCATCGCCACGGGGCTGCAGGCGATGCACGCCATCCCCATCGACGACTTCCCGGCCGACTGGACGGCGCAGGTCTGGGTGGGGCGCCAACCACCTTCGCTGGGTGTCCGTCCGCCCATCGATGACCCAGTCGTCGTCCATGGCGACGCGTGCGCCCCGAACACGCTCATCTCCCGGGACGGCCGCTGGACCGGCAACGTCGACTTCGGCGATCTGGCGGTCGGGGATCGATGGGCAGATCTCGCTGTCGCCTCGCTGAGCCTGGACTGGAACTTCGGGGAAGGGCATCAGTCCGAGTTCTTCGAGGCGTACGGCATCGCCCCGGACGAGGAGCGGATCCGCTACTACCGCGCCCTGTGGGAGCTCGAGTCGTGATGAATCGGACCTGAGTGTGTCGCGGTCACCTGGACGGCGCCCGACCAGGAATGATGGTGGAGATGGGGGAGAGTCGAACTCCCCGTCCAGGACCTTCAGCCGGAGACCACTACGAGCGTGTCCAGTGATTTGTCGTCGAACCCGTCGTCCGGCACTGGCACTGTCCGGCGGGCTCCAGTCACGTCCCCTTTCGGGCTTTGCTCCCCGCTACGTGACGCTGACCGGGAGCGCATCCCCGCTGAATGACGCTTCCACAGCCCACGGGGATGAGGCTGCTTCCACGCTCACCTTACTGCCTAAGCAGCGAGGGCGAGAGCAGGCTGGCGGTTGCCAGTTACTTCTTTTTGTCGCCTGATTAACGAGGCCTAGCGACAACCTCGGCTCGCGTTCTCCGGGGATCCGACCCTGTCGAGACCACGCATCCCCACGTGTCGGCCAGTCTAGCACCGCCCATCCGAGCCCTGTCGGCCCTGCCGTGGCATAGTCATCGGACGTCGACGTGTCCGATGGGCAGGCCCTGCCCGACGCGAGCCCGCGTGACGATGCGGAGCCGACACACCGACACCTGGAGGACCGATGACGAACCTGAAGCTGGGCGTCCTGCTCTGGACGCAGGGCGCGACGATGCAGGAGCAGCTCGCCGGCGCGCGCGAGGTCGAGCGCCTGGGCTACGACAGCCTCTGGACCTGGGACCACATCCACGCCATCTTCGGCGACCCGCACCAGCCCATCTTCGAGGGCTGGACGCTGCTGTCGGCGTGGGCGATGGCCACCGAGCGGGTCCAGCTGGGGCTGCTGGTGGGTGCCAACACATTCCGCAACCCGGGACTGACCGCCAAGCTGGCGACCACGGTCGATCACGTGAGTGACGGTCGGACCGTCCTGGGCATCGGCGGCGCCTGGTTCGAGTTCGAGCACACGGCGCACGGCATCGACTTCGGCACGGGTTTCGGCCAGCGGCTGGACTGGCTGGACGAGGCGGTCGCCGCCTGCCGGGTGCTGCTCGACGGCGGCACCGTGACGTCCGCCCCGGACGCCCACTACCGCTTCCACGAGCTGCGCCAGCTGCCGATGCCGGTCCAGGCGCACATGCCCATCATGATCGGCGGCTCGGGCGAGAAGAAGACGCTGCGGACCATCGCGAAGTACGCCGACATGTGGAACGCGATGGGCACCATCGGAGCTGCTCCGCCACAAGGTGGAGGTGCTCCAGCAGCACTGCGACGCGGTCGGGCGGGACATCTCGGAGATCGAGTTCACGCTCGGTGCCAAGCCCACCATCCGCGACTCGCAGGCCGAGGCCGATCGTGTCTGGAAGGCGTCCATGGAGCGCAACAAGACGCCCATGGCGAGGGTCGCGGACGACGTCACCTTCTGGAACGGCACGCCCGAGCAGATCGCCGAGCGACTGGCGCCGTACGTGGAGCTGGGCTTCCACAACCTGCTCGTGGAGATGCCGGCGCCCTGGGACCAGGAGACGCTGGAGCGCCTGATCGGGGAGGTCAAGCCGCTCATCGAACGCGGCTGAGGTCGCGGAGCCGCCGGTGCTCGGCCACGCCGGTCGCGGGTCGCCGGGCTACCGGCCGCGGCCGACGTTGGCCAGCTCGCGCTGCATGTCCCGGCGGGCGTCGCGCTCCGCGATGTCCCGACGCTTGTCGTGGAGCTGCTTGCCGCGGGCGACGCCCAGCTCGACCTTGGCCCGGCCGCGGTCGTCGATGTACAGCCGGAGGGGCACGATGGTCAGGCCCTTGGCCTTGATCTTGCCCACCAGCTGGTCGATCTGGATGCGGTGCAGCAGCAGCTTCCGGTCCCGCCGCACGCCGTGGTTGAAGCGGCTGGCGCTGTCCCAGGGCGCGATGTGCGCGCCGACCAGCCATGCCTCGCCGCGCTCCACGCGGGCGTGGGCCTCACCGATGTTCACCTTGCCCGCGCGGATGCTCTTGATCTCCGTGCCGGTCAGCACGAGGCCGGCCTCGAGCGTGTCCTCGATGGTGTACTCGTGCCGGGCTTTTCGGTTGACGGCGATGGTCTCGCCCATGGGTGGCTCCTGGGAACGCGGGACGGATGGGTGGCAGGGCCAGACACACGAACGCCGGCCCATTGTGGGCCGGCGCTTCGTGGCTGCTTCACCACCCGAAGGTAGTCCGACTAGCGGGCTGCCTCCGAGGTGGTGCAGCGCTGCTTACTGTCGATCACTGCACATCACCTCCTTTCGTTCCCGGCGACGATAGACCAACGCCGTGCCGGGATGCAAGAGGTGGAGCGTTCCTCGTCCACAGGAGGCCGCCGTGGGCCATGCCTCAGGACCAGGCTGGCAGCCTGCGAACGAGCCCGATACCCACGTGCCAGGGGCCGGTCAGCGACACCGCTGACGGCCTTGTCGACGGGCTCGGCGGATCCTCGAGTATCCCGGATGGGTCAGGCTCCGCGGCCAGGATCTCCAGGCCCGATCCAGCTGCGGGTCCTCGCCTGCGGGCGTGTCGCCGGGACGGCACCACCACGTCCGGGGTGATGCCCGTCGCCGTGGATCCAGGTCTGGTTGGGCGTCAGCCACTTGGCGATGGACAACCGGAAGCCGCCCGAATCACCCGACAGCAGGTGCCACTGCTGGATGGTGCCCTTGCCGTATGTCGATCTCGCCGACCAGCGTGGCGCGGCCGGTGTCCTGGAGAGCGCCCGCCAGGATCTCACTGGCCGACGCCGATCCGCCGTTGACGAGGACCACGAGATGGATGTCCGGGTCGACCGCGATGCCGTCCGGCTCCGCGGGGACCGGCACCTTGCGTCCGTCGGCATACTCCTCCCAGTAGATGGGGCCGGAATCGACGAACTGGCTGGCGATGGTCAGCGCCGCGTCCACGAAGCCGCCCGGATCGTCTCGCAGGTCGAGCACGAACCGGGTGACGCCCTGGTCGAGGTACCCCTGGAGGCCAGCTCCGGAAGTCCTCGGCGGCATTGCCGCTGAAGCCGTCGATGCGCAGGTAACCGACGGTGCCGTCGGCCAGGAGCTCCTCGGTCACGGACGAGGTCGTGATGACGTCGCGAGTGAGCGTCAGCTCGACCGGTTCATGCCCGCGCAGCAGCGACAGGCGAACGTCGGTGCCCGCGGGACCGCGCACGTGCCGCACGGTCTCGTTGACGGTCGTGCCCTCGACCGCTGACCCCGTCGACGGCGGTCAGCTGGTCGTCCGTGCGGACCCCGCCGACCTGCGCCGGTGAGTCCTCGATGACGCTCTCGACGACGAGGTGGCAGGCGGGTCCCAGTGGTGCGCAGTCCTGCCGGCTGTTCGTCGAGCGCGGACATCGTCGCTCCGATGCCCTCGAACTCGCCCGAGATGCCCGACAGGCTGTCGCGATACTCCTGCGAGGTCATGTACGAGGAGTAGGGGTCATCGAGGGCGCCGAACATGCCCTTGATGGCGCCTTCGACGAGCAGCTTCGGGTCATAGCCACCCACGTACTCGGCGCTGATCTTGCGGTATGCCTCCCAGAACGGATCGAACATCTGCTGCTCGCCGGCGCTCGTGCCGGGTGCCAGCGACTGCTGCATGCCGAGCGTGAAGCCCGACGCGAACAGCGCAGAGCCGGCCAGGACGCGCGACCAGGAACAGGGCCGCGACGAGCGGTGTGCGGGACGGCGGCGCCGGAGGTGTCGGCGGACCGGATGTCGTGGGTGGCCCGGGCAGTGCTTGCTGCCCATCCGTCTCCGGCCAGTCGTTCGGAGGTTGGTTGGGCCAGCCCTGATCGGCAGTGGATGCGTCGTGGCTGACCCTCGATGTCATGATCAGGTGGTGTTGCGGAGATACGTTCGAACCGAGATCCAGGCACCGATGCCGCCGAGCCCGAGGCCGGCGACCATCACCAGTGAGGTGACCTGGAACGTCAGCGACTGGGAGAAGCCGACCGGCACCTGGCCCGCGATGACCTTGGCGACCTCCGAGATGGGTCCGGACGCGAGCAGCAGCAGGGTCAGGGTGACGATGGCGCCCACCAGTCCCACGAGCAGGCCCTCGACGATGAACGGCCAGCGCACGAACTGGTCCGAGGCGCCCACGAGGCGCATGATCTCGATCTCCTGGGCCCGGGACATGACCGCCATCCGGATGGAGTTGACGACGATGAGCAGCACCGTGAGGCCGACGAGGGCGAGCACCGCGACACCGACCGTGCGCAGGGTGGCGGTGACGCTCACCAGCTTGTCGATGTCCGTCTGCTTGTCGATCACGTCGGCGACCACCGAACCGCGCTGGTCGGCGAGGACGCTCATGACCTGGGTCGCCTCGCGCGGGTCGCGCAGCTTGACCGACAGCTGGTTGGGGAACGGGTTGCGGATGTAGTCGGTCAGGTCCGGCTGTCCGTCGGCGATGCGCTGCTGGGTGAAGTCGGCGAGCGCCTGCTCCTTGCTGACGTACGACGACGTCCGACACCTCGGGCAGCGCCCTCAGCTGCGCGGTCAGGGTGTCCACGCGCTCCTGACGCCACCCCCTCGGCGAGCT
Source organism: uncultured Chloroflexia bacterium (assembly GCA_963760625.1). GTDB lineage: Bacteria > Chloroflexota > Limnocylindria > Limnocylindrales > CSP1-4 > JAFMJV01. Next base: position 113,404 of record CAVXDU010000004.1, on the reverse strand, counting down.
CGACCCGGACCTCGACCTTCGACTCCACGAACGACAGGCCTGCCTGCATGCCCGACAGCACGATGACCAGGCTCGACAGCAGCACGAGCATCATGACCATGGTCACCGTCGCCGCGAGGCTCATGACCCGGTTGCGCCACAGGCCTTCGAGCGCCTGTCGCATCGGAGAACGTCACGAGGTGGACCATCAGGCGTAGTCCCGGTGGTAGCCGCCGACCTCGTCGCGGACGATCCGGCCGGCCTCCAGGGCCACGACCCGCTTGCGCAACGCGGTGACCACCTCGGCGTTGTGGGTGGCCATGAGCACGGTCGTGCCCATCTCGTTGATGCGCAGCAGCAACTGGATGATCTCCCAGCTGATGAGCGGGTCGAGGTTGCCGGTCGGCTCGTCGGCGATGATGAGACGCGGGTCGTGGACCATGGCGCGAGCGATCGCGGCCCGCTGCATCTCGCCACCCGACAGCTGGCCGGGACGCTGCTCGGCCTGCCCGGTGAGTCCGACCAGGCCAAGCAGCCGGTCGACCGTCGACCGGATCTGCTGCCGGTTGGCGCCGGTGACCTCGAGTGCGAACGCGACGTTCTCGCGGACCGTCTTGCGAGGCAGCAACCGGAAGTCCTGGAACACGATGCCGATCTGGCGCCGGAGCTGGGGGATCTCGCCCCGCTTGATGGTGTTCGAGGTCGTGGCCGGCCACCTCGAGCGTGCCCGTCGTCGCCTCCTCGTCACGAACCAGCAGCTTGATGAGCGTGCTCTTGCCGGCGCCCGACGGCCCGACGAGGAACACGAAGTCGCCCTCCGGGCACGACGAGGTCGATGTCCTCAACGGCGTGCTTGCCGTTGGGATAGACCTTGGTCACCTCGTCCAGGCGGATGGCGATCCGGGGCGGGTCCGCCGGACTGGGCCACGCGCTCCAGGTCAGCCGCCACATCCACGTCGGCATCCAGGGGTCGCCGGGGATGCCGGGTGGCTCGAGCACGGCCGTCCAGTGTGGTTGGGGTCCCAGCAGCGTGTCCGGCGTGCGCGTCACGCCGTGGGACGCTGCGTCGCTCATCCGGCGGAGCCTAGCACAGGGGCCGCATGACCCCGGATACCGCAGCCCGCGGGCCGGCGGAGTCAACCGTCGCTTCGGCTCGACTCGAAGTCGACTGATGATGGCGACCTTGGCGGCAGATGCCGAGGCCGGGTCGAACCGGTAGTCGAGCCAGCGCGCGATGAGGGTCCGAGCGAGCATGGGTGCCACGATGTTGGCGCCCATGCACAGCACCTGGCAGTCGTTGGACAGCACCGAGCGCTCCAGCGAGTACGGATCATGGGCGACCGCGGCCCGGATGCCCGGGCACCTTGTTGGCGCTGATGGCCATGCCGATGCCGGTGCCGCAGACGAGCAGCGCCCGGTCCGCCTCACCCCGCGCCACGGCCTCCGCGACCGCGATGACCCACCGACGGGTACGCGGTCGGGTCGTCCGTGGTGTGCACCCCGTAGTCGCGGACCTCACGCACCCGCGGGTCGCGTCGCAGCTCGTCCGCGAGCAGGTCCTTGAGTGTCCGGCCAAGGCCGTCGGCACCCACCGCGATGACGAACCCGGTCTCGCTCATCGTGCGGTGTCCTGGGAGTCGAGCGCCGCCGACATCGCCCGCAGCGCGATGGCCAGCGAGTGGGCGCCCGGGTCGAGCGGTGCCGATGCTGCGATCGCCGTGGGTCGCCGCCCGGCCCTTGCGACCGGGCATCCCGGCCGTCGCCGCGCGCCGCGCGTCCGCCGCCGGGCAGGGCGTCACGCCAGGCATCGGCCACGCGTATCGGCCGGCGCTCCCCACGGAATGCGTCCACGAAGGGCGCCAGGGTGTCCACCAGGGTCTTGTCACCGGGTCTGCGCGCCGCCCAGCCGCATGACCACGTCGCGCGCCTCGATCAGCGCCGGTCGCCGACCGCCGCGGTATCCGGACACGCGTCGGCGCCATCAGTGGAGCTGCGCCGAGGATCCGACCCGATGGCCAGGAGTGCTGCGCCCCACAGCGCCCCGGATGCACCGCCGGCGGCATCGCTGAAGGCGTTGCCCGCCGCGATGAGCGCCGCCGGCTCGGTCGCCCCGGTGCGTGCCGCGATGCGAGCGGCGGTCATGCCGCGGGCCATGCCCGCACCGTGGTCACCGTCACCGGCCACCGAATCGAGTCGGCCCAGCTCGGTCTCGGCGCCGATGATGGCCGCCGCGGCGGCGTCCAGGGCCGCGACCACGCACGCGCGCAGCCGCTGACGGATGGGCCGCTGGCTGCAGCGTAGGTGGCCACCATCCGGCATGGCGGTGGTGGGGCCACGGTCCAGGTGCCGCCGCCCGTGCGATAGCCGGGGGTCGCCGCGGGCGTCCCGAGGAGCGGCTCCAGCTCGTCGTCCAGCCAGCACAGGGTCAGTGAGCAGCCAGCCATGTCCAGGGACGTCACGAACTCGCCCACCTCGGGGTCCACCAGCTCCACGTCTGCCCGTTCGAGGAGCCGGTGGAGCGACCGGTAGAGCACGAACATCTCTTCGTACTTGGTGCTGCCCAGCCCGTTGACCAGCACCCGGCGCGCCGGGCGCCGCTCGGCCGCTCCGCCAGGAGGGGTGACAGGAGCACATCCGCGAGCGCCGTCGGCGGGCATCCAGTCGACGGTCTCGATACCCGGTTCGCCATGGATGCCGAGACCCAATGCGATGGTGCCCGGCTCCACCCGGAACAGGGGCTCCGATCGGCCCGGGAACGTGCAGCCGGCGAACGCGACCCCAAAGGTCCGCGTCCGGTCGTTGGCCCGGCGTGCGACCCGCTCCACGGTCGCGAGGTCGGCACCGCTGCGCGCCGCGGCAGCCGCGGCACGGAACACGAAGAACGTGCCCGCGATGCCCCGTCGGTCGCGCGATACGGTCGACCGGTGCGCTGACCACGTCGTCGGTCACGAGCACGATGCGGGTGTCGATGCCTGCCGCCCGGGCCTGCTCAGCGGCCAAGCCGAAATGCATCACGTCGCCGCTGTAGTTGCCGAAGCGACAGCAGCACGCCCTGCCCCGCCGTCGAGCGCCGTGATGGCCCGATACGCCTGCGTCGCGGACGGGCTGGTGAACACCTCGCCCACCACCGCGCCATGGCACAGCCCGGGGCCCGACGAGGCCTGCGAACGCTGGGTAGTGTCCGGACCCACCGCCGATGATGACCGAGACCTGTCCCGGTGACGGGTGCGTCGACGACATCACCGCCGACGTGCCCGGCACCCGGCGCAGGTATCGGCCGTAGGCGGCCGTGAGGCCGTCGAGGAACTCGTCCTTGAAGCCTCGTTCGGCGTTGTAGATGCGCGTCATCGTGATCCCTCCGGTCGTCGTGGCCTGCGTCGAGCAGGGTCAGCATCCGCCGGCCGACCCCGTCGAGCGATACGTGGATGCTATCCGCAGCAGCCGACCGCGTCCGGGGCCACCGGGTACGCGGGGTTGGGGATGGCGAGCACCGTGAGGCCGGCCGCGGCTGCGGCGCGGATGCCATTGCTGGAGTCCTCGACCGCGAGGCTGCCCCGGCCGTCGATGCCCAGTCGTCGGATGGCCTCCAGATACACGTCCGGGCTGGGCTTGCCCGCGACGACCTCCGCGCTGGACACCGTGGCGCCGAACCAGCGGCCCGAGACCCATGGCGCCCATCACGGTGTCGATGACCTGCGCCGTGGCGCCGACGAGGCCAGCGCGAGGGCACCCGCGCCGCGATGGTGCGCACGAGGTCCTCCGCACCCTCCACGAGCGACACCTGGCCCGACATCGTATGCTCGCGCCACGTACCCGATGACCGCGTCGATGGCCGTCGGGTGCGTCATGCGTCGTCCGGTCGGCCAGGTACGTGCCCCACTCCATCACGCTCATGCCCTGGCAACGGCGGGTGTCGTCGGGCGACCAGGCGTAGCCAGAGCGGGGCCGCGTAGTCCAGCCAGGCCTTCTCCCACAGGTGCTCCGACATGACCAGCACGCCGTCGAGGTCGAACACGACCCCGATGCCGCTCATGCGGTCCTCATGTCGTTCGCTTCTGGCAACGAGTGTGTCGCATGACGGGGGCAAGCGCCGCATGCAGTGTCCGGAAGCGGCGAAACCGCGGTCATCGCAGCGGACGACCGCGATCGACATCCGGCTCGATGATGCGGGCCACCCGGACGTGCTCGTCGACGGCTCCAGCGATGGCCACGCCCCGAGCCCCACGAAGGCCATCGCCGCGGCTCCCAGTGCCGCGGCATCCTGGGGCGCATCGAGCACCTCGATGGGTCGGCCGAGGGTGTCCGCGATGATGCGCAGCCAGGCGTTGTCCATGCCGCCACCGCCGACCACTCGGATGGAGCCCGGCCTGGAGGCCGTAGGCGAGGCCGTACTCGTACGCCCACCTGATCTGGTAGGCGACGCCTTCCATCACCGCCCGCATGAGATGCGCCCGGCCATGGTGCAGTGCCAGACCCACGAACGCACCTCGGGCATCGTCGTCGAACAGGGGCACTCGTTCACCCGACAGCCAGGGCGCGAACAGCAGGTCATCCGTGTCGCCCTCGACCGACGTCACCAGCTGCTCGATCCACGACCGCGTGGTCGATCGGCACATCCAGTCGCTCCGGATCGCCGAGGGCGCGTGCGGATCCAGCCAGAGCGCGGCACCGCCCGTGGCGATCTCCAGCCACAGGATCCAGGCGTCCGGCATCGCGTGACCCAGGACGCCCAACCGGCGGCCCGGATCCGTGAGCGGACGATCGGCATGGATGCCCAGGTAGATGGCGGTGCCCAGGCTCAAGTGGGTGTCACCCGCTCCCAGGGCGCCCGAGCCGAGTTGGCTGGCGGGCACGTCACCGGCACCCACGAACACGGGCAGGCCCGCCGGGCAAGCCGAGCGCCTGTCGCGGCGGCTGCGTGCAAGCCGCCGGCCACGGACGTCGCTGGAGCGATCTCGGGTAGCAGGCGCTCGAGCGGCACGTCCAGCAACTCGCACAAGGAGGCATCCCAGGCGCAGCGATGCCGGATCGGTCAGCCGATAGGCCGAGGCACCTGCCCGGTCCGTGACGGCACGGCCCGTCAGCCACGCCAGCACGGTCTCCTTGCAGTCCAGCAGCCAGCGGTCCGTGTCCAGACGTCGGGTGCTTCTCCCGCAGCCAGTGGATCCGGGGCACGATGTCCTTGGCCGTGATCGATGCTGCCTGCGGCGTCGAACTGCTGCGTCCGCAGTGGACCCGACGGGCAAGGGCCGCCGCCTGGGTGGCCGCCCGCTGGTCGAGCCAACTGAGCATCGGCCCGACCGGCTGACCCTCGGCGTCCACGGGCTGCAGGCTGAACATCTGGGCCGTGAGCACGACGCCCGCGAGCGACCGAGCCGTCGACGCCCGAGTCGCGCAAGCAGGTCCCGCGTTGCAGCCGCGATGGCGGTCCGGATGCTGTCCCGGGTCCTGCTCCACCCAACCTGGCCGCGGCGTCGACCAGCCCGTAGGGCGCTGGCGTGACCCGATGATGCCTCGGCGGCTGCTGGCAAGGACCACCTTCGCACCGCTGGTGCCGACATCCAGGCCAGCACCAGGGTCTCGGTCACTGCGGCGACGACCTCACGTCTGGGCGTCCGGCACGCCGACGCTGATGGCCCGGGCGAAGATGGTCAGGAACATGTCGTTCTCTTCCCGTGCGTACCGATGGTCACGCGCACGTGTCCGCTGCCCAGACCGTGGGCAGTGACGGCCCGCAGTAGCAAGCAGGCCCTCGCGCTTGGCGAAATCCACGATCTCGGTGCTGGTGCGACCGGTTCGCGACACGTCGATGAGGATGAAGTTGCCGTCCGACTCGAATGGCGTCACGGAGGGCAGTCCGCTGCAGGCCTGCGAACACCCGCTCCCGCTCCGTGCTGATGTAGACCCGCCGCTCCTCGAGGATCGCCGGGTCGACCACCGCCGCGAGGCAGGCCCGCGCGGCCACGAGGCTGATGCTGAAGGGGATGCGCAAGCCGCAGCAGCAGGTCCACGAGGCGCCGGATCGGCGATGAGGTAACCCACCTGCAGGCCACCCAGGCCGTACGCCTTGGACATCGTCTGGGCCACCACGAGGTTGGGGTACCGCTCGACGAGTGGCGCGAACGAGGGTGCAGTAGCCGCACTCCACGTACGCCTGGTCCACGATCACCGGCAGATCCCGTGGCGAGCACTCGCTCCAGCTCCGCGCACCGTCCAGCTGTTGCCCGTGGGGTTGTTGGGTGAGCACAGGAAGATGCCCTTGGTCCGGGGCGTGATGGCGGCGAGCAGCGCGTCGGGGTCGAAGGAGTGGTCGGCGCTTGATGGGCACCAGCACCGGGCTGGCGCCATGGAGTCGGACCTGGGTCTCGAAGTAGGCGTAGGTCGGGATGTGGATGATCGCCTCGTCGCCCGCCCCGAACATGGACCGGATGAGGACGTCCAGGACCTCCGTGGAGCCGTTGCCGAGGATGATCGAGTCCGGCGGCACGCCATTGACGCGCTGCCAGCGCGTCCCGCAGCTCCCACGCGGAGTTGGGATACAGGTTGCTCTCCATGAGCGCCTCGACATGGCTGCCGCCACGACCGCTGGCGCGGGCGGCAGCGGGCACTCGTTGGACATCAGCCGGTGTAGCTCCCGGTGGCGCCACGCGTAGTCGTGGTGTGACGCGTCGTATGGGCGCGCCTCGGCCAGCCCTGGGTACACGAAGCGCGCGAACCAGCGGATGGTCTCCGTCGTCGGCGTGATCGGCGTCGGTCCGGTCGATGGTCATCGGGTGACTCCTGCCTCGCGGACGCGGCGGATGGTCAGATCGAAGCAGGCGGGCACGAAATGCTCCAGCGAGTACAGCACCGCCTCGTCGCTCGGCGGACCGCTCCACCTGCTCCAGGCGCAGGAGCGCGTCGCCCTCGCGCACGTCGAGCAGGCGGGCCATGCGCTTGTCGGAGACCGACGGCGCTCACCTGGGCCAGGCCGCCGAGGAGCACGAGGCCGCACTGGTGCTCCAGGAAGCGATACACCGAGCCGTCCTCGTACGGCTCCGGCGCTCGCTCGCGATGGCCTGGGGGATGGCGTCCACGGCCAGTGCCGCCGGACGGTCGTTGGCGAGGATGATGCGTTCGACGAGCAGCACGCGGCCCGCCGGTGGCAGGGACAGCCGCTCCGCGATCTCCCGGGGAGCGGCGATCTCATCCACGCGCAGCACCTGGACGCCCAGTCGCTGATTGGCGGCCTCGACCGTCTCGGTCACGCCCAGGTCGACGTCCAGGGCACCCGTCACGCGCGGCGCGATCTGGTTCACGAACGTGCCCAGCCCGTGGATGCGCCGCACGACGCCGTCCGTCTCGAGCGCCTGGAGGGCCTCCCGGATGGTCGAGCGGCTGACCGAGTATGCCGCCGCCAGCTCGGGCTCGGACGGCAGGCGGTCACCCGGTCGATAGTGGTCCGTGATCGTCTGCATCAGCTCCACTCGCACCGTGATGGCCGCTCGGCCCACGCGTCTACCCTCCGGACCGGGAGTCGCGACTCCCGTAGTTGTCAGACCTCACTTGTACGACATCCTGTCAAGTCTCGTCTGGAGCGGCGGTCCTCACCCGTCGCGCAGCCGCGTCCAGGAACCCGCATGCAGCCGGCCGTTGGAGGCCATCCCCTCGCGAGCCGAACACGTCGCGACGTCCATCGAAGTCCGTGATCCGACCGCCTGCCTCCTCCACCACGATCCAGGGCGCAGCCAGGTCCCAGGCGCCCAGGTCGCGCTCGATCATCAGCTCCGCGGCACCGTCCGCGACCAGCATGTAGCCCCAGAAGTCGCCCAGCCCGCGCTCCCGCCAGACGTCCCCGATGAGCCGTTCGAAGCCGGCCGCGACCCGCGACCCGCGCATGTCCCGGATCGAGCGGTAGAGCGACCTGGGCGTCGTCGATCCGTTCGACGTCGGACACGTGCATGCGCCGCGGCTGGTCGCTGCCGGGCTCCGTGATCCAGGCCCCGCGCCCCGCCGCGCCCACCAGCGACGACCCGAGCGCGGGGGCGCTCACGACACCTGCCTGGAGCTCCCCATCGCACTCGACCGCGAGCAAGCGTCGCCGAAGACGGGCATGCCACGCATGAAGTTGTGGGTGCCGTCGATGGGATCGATGAACCAGCGGCAGCGCGCGGCCGGCGCATCGGTGCCGTACTCCTCGCCCACGATCGCGTGCTCCGGGAAGGCCGCCTCGATACGCGCTCGCGGATGAGCCGTCTCGATGGCCCGGTCGGCCTGCGTCACGAACGATGCCATCCGCCTTGCGGGTGACCTCCAGCTCCGACCGGAACGCAGCGCAGGGAGATGGCGTCCGCCGCATCGCACGTATCGAGCGCGAACGACAGCCAGGCGTCCAGCTCGCGCATCCGTGCCGCGCTGGAGCGCGGCGCTCCACTCGATGCCGTACCCGTCCGCCGTCACGTTGCCTCCTCGACACGTTGCCTCGGCGCAAGCCTAGCCGAGCTGCCGTTGGCGAGGCTCCGAGGCGGCCGATACGGTGGAGCCGCACACCGCAGGGAGGGACCGCCATGGGACGACTGGACGGACGTGTCGCCATCGTGACCGGGGCCGCCCGCGGCATCGGCAAGGCCATCGCCGGGCGTATCGACGCCGAGGGTGCCAGGACCGTGCTCGTGGACATCGATGGCCCGGGGTGCGCGCCGCGGCGGCAGGCCTGCGTGAGGCGATCGGGCTTCGAGGGCGACGTCGGGGACGAGGCGCGTGTCGCGGCCATCGTGGCGGAGGTCGTCCGCGACACGGGACGACTGGACATCGTGGTCAACAACGCCGCCATCCAGGTCGAGGCGCGGCTCATGGACCACTCCGTGGACGACTTCGAGCGCATCGTGCGCACCAACCTCCTGGGCACGTTCCTGTGCAGCCGCGCGGCGCTGCCAGCCATGATCGCCCAGGGGGCCGGGGTCATCATCAACCTGTCGTCGATCCTGGGCCTGACGGGCGACGCGCTCCTGCCGGTCTACTCCATGACCAAGGCGGGCATCCTGGGTCTCACCCGGTCCACGGCCGCCGCCTACGGCCCGTACGGGCGTTCGCTGTGTGGCGATCTGCCCTGGGCGACGTGGACACGGAGCTGAACCAGGTCTACTTCGCGTCCCAGCCGGATCCGGCGACCTTCCGGGCGCGTATCGAGCACGAGTACCCGATGCGTCGCATCGCGGCACCCGGTGAGATCGCCCGCACGGCCGTGTTCCTGGCCAGCGACGACGCGAGCTTCATCAACGGCAGCCACCTGCTCGTCGACGGCGGTCTGCTGGCCCGGCCGTTCGACCTGTATCAGGACCCGCCCTGACGGAACGATCAGGTTCCCACGCCACGCCACGCCTGCCAGGATGTCGCGCGAGCTCCGGCGTGGAGCGCGGCGCGCTCCTCGTAGTGCGCCTCGAGTGCGCGGCGAGGTTCGACGCGCGAGGTCGACGCGCACCAGGTCCCGGGCCGCCTCAGCTACGGGGGGCAGTATCGCCCATGGCGGCTCCCGCCAGCAGTCCGGCCGCGAAGGCGCCCGCCTCCCGAACCAGCCACCGCTCCACGACGCGACCGGTGACGTCCGCCTTGAGCTGGAGCCAGCGCGCGATCGGGCGCCGCCACCCGTGGCCCGGAGCGTGTCGCACCGGGACGCCCGCTCGGTCCAGGTCCGCGAGGGCGCGCCGGAGGTCCATGGTCACGGCCTCCAGCAGTGCCGCGGCGATGTCGCCGCGTCGGGTGCCCGAGGTCCATGCCCACGACTGCGCCGGCACCGGCCTCGAGGCCGGCCAGCGCCAGCGTGCGTGCCGGACCGTCCGGTACCTCGCGCAGCAGGCGTTCGACCGGTGGCCGCCGACCGGCCTGGCGCACGTCTCGGTACTGCTGCGCCGCACAGGCGATCGCAGTGCCGCGCCACCCAGCCAGCTGGCCATCGTCGGACCAGCGCGCTGATCCGGCCACGGACCGACCCACGGACCAGCCGCTCGCCCGCAGCCGCGGCATCGGTGAGCGGTCGCGTCGAGCAGTGCCGACAGCGCCTCGTAGCTGCCCGTGCCCACATGCGCCATGCCCTGCATCGCAGACCCCGGCGCCGAGGGTCGCCATCGCCTGGTCGAAGCCACCCGTGACCACGCGCCACGTCCAGGTCCGAGCCCGAGCTCGCGCGCGGCGATCGTCCGCGACCGTGCCGATGGCCGTGCCGCTCGGCACGACCGTCGGCAGCAGGTCGCGACGTCGATGCTCCAGTACCGCCAGCAGGTCTGCGGTCATACCGTCGGTACGGAGGTCATAGCCCAGCGTCCGACCCGCGAGCGATGGCTCGGAGCATGGCTCCACCCCGAGGCGGAGCGCCAGTAGCTCCGGCCACGCCAGCAATCGATCGACCCGGGCCGCACCGCCGGCTGCTGCTCACGTAGCCAGAGCAGCCGAACGACGGGCGACAGTCCGGTGAGCGCGATGCCGGTCCGCGCGTACAGCGCATCCGCGCCGAACCGCTGCTCCACCGCGCGTCCCATCGGCGCGACTCCGCGTGTCGAGCGCCACGATGACCGGGCCCACGGCCACGCCCTCCGCGTCGACCATGGCGACCTCGTCACCGGAGCCGCTGGCCGCCACTGCCCGTACCGGTGAGCCCGCCTCCCGTGCGGACAGCGCGAGCGCGGCGATGACCGCAGACGCGGCCCGCCAGACGCGCTCCGGCGGCAGTTCCACCCGACCCGGCGCCGGCAGGTCCAGGCGGTAGGACCGTCTGTGCGGCGGCGACGACCCGGCCGTCGTCGTCCAGCAGCAGGCCCTTGACCGCGCTCGTGCCGATATCGAGCCCCAGCACCGTCATCGGAGTGCGGACCGGTTGCGGCGACTGACACGTGTCTCGGCGAGCCTCTTGTCGTTCGGGGGAGCGCTGAGTGTACCGTCGACCCATGTGGACCTGCCGCAGGTGAACGACCCGCGGCACGGCAGCCGGGCCGGCTGGCGGGCATGGTCGCGGTCATCACGGGTGCCAGCACGGGCATCGGCGCCGGTGTCGCGCGGCTGTTCCTCGACCAGGGCGCCCAGCTCGCGCTGATGTCGCGCCGTGCCGATCGTCTGGCCGCAGACCGCCAGCGAGCTCGGGTCCCCCGAACGGGTGCTCGCCATTCCCGGGTGACGTCTCGGTCCGTGCGGACGCGCAGCGGCTCATCGACGCTGCCGTGGACGCGGTTCGGGGCGCGTCGACATCCTGGTCAGCAACGCCGGCATCCATCGGATCCGGCCGTTCCTGTCCGTTCCGCTCGAGGAGTGGCGTGAGATCATGACCGTCAACGTCGAAGGCACCTTCAACATCTGCCAGGTCGCCGCGCGCGAGATGGTGGCACGTGGCCGGGGCGGCGCCATCGTGGTCATCGCGTCCACCAACAGCTTCGTGGCGGAGCCCGACCTCGCCGCCTACAACGCCTCCAAGGGCGCCCTGCCGCTGCTCGTGCAGTCGATGGCCATCGAGCTCGCCGTGCACGGCATCCGGGTCAACGCCGTCGCGCCCGGCACCATCGAGAGCGAGATGACGCGGCCCATGATCGAGGCCGGCTACGGCTTCGGTGCCATCCCGCTCGGTCGGGTGGGCACGGCCGAGGAGGTGGCCTGGCCGGCCCTCTTCCTGGCCTCCCGCGAGGCTTCGTACATCACCGGTGCCACCCTGGTCGTGGACGGCGGCCAGCTGGCCATCAACGGCGACCTGCCGGGCAGCGGCGATCGCCCGCGGCCTTGACGCCGCCGAGTAGGATGGGCGCCATCCCGCCGACAGGTCGTACAACCGAGGTCAGACAAGTGGGCATCGTTCCGACCGCCGACCTGACGCCTCCGGTGCGGGATCCGAGCGTGCCCGCCATCCGGGCGACGGGCATCACCAAGTCCTATGGGCACCTGCAGGCGCTTGCGGGGCGCTGACCTGGTCCTGCGACCGGGCGAGGTGCTCGCCCTCGTCGGCGACAACGGTGCCGGCAAGTCGACCCTGACCAAGATCCTGTGCGGCGCGATCCAGGCCGACGCGGGCCAGGTCGCCTACTGGGGCGAGCCGGTCACGGTCCAGTCCATCGGTCATGCCCTGGAGCTGGGCGTCCACACCGTGTACCAGGACCTGGCACTGGCGCCGGACCTGTCGGTCGCCGACAACCTGTTCCTGGGTCGGGAACCGATGCGCAGCGGGCATCCGGGGCCGCCTGGGCATGATCGACCGGGACCAGATGCGCGACGAGACGCGGGAGGCCCTCGTCGCGGCTGGGCATCAACCTGCGCTCGTTGCGGGTGCCGGTGCGCAACCTGTCCGGTGGTCAGCGCCAGGCGCTCGCCGTTGCGCGCTCCATCACCTGGGCCACGACCGCGGTGCTCATGGACGAGCCGACCGCTGCGCTGGGACCCAAGCAGTCGGCGATCGTGTACGACACGGTCACCAATGCCGCCGCCCGGGGTCTGGCGGTGCTGGTCATCTCGCACGACATCCCACGGATGCTCCACGTGGCGGACCGGATCGCGGTCATGCGCCACGGCTGGTCGTCGCGGAACGGCCGGCGTCGTCGCTCAAGCTCACCGACGTCATCGGCCTGATGCTCGGCGAGGAGGTCGTGGAGTGACCGCCGCCGCGACCGCGGCCACCGATCCGGAGGCCCTCCCCGAGGCGCTGGGGCCCGAGGAGGCGACCGGTGTCCTGGCCCAGGTCCGCGGCTCGTCCGCGTTCTGGATCGGCATCGTGGTCATCGGCCTGATCATCGTGTTCGGCCTGGTCACGCCCAACAACGCCTTCATCAAGCCCTCGAACCTGCTCAACATCGGGCTCAATGCATCCCAGATCATGCTCATCGCGGTGGGCATGACCTTCCTCATCGGGGCCGGGCCACCTGGACCTGTCGGTGGGCTACAACCTCATCCTGGCGTCCGTGCTTGGGGCCAAGGTCATGGTGGCGCTTGGCGGCACCACGGAGCAGGTGGCGGCGGGCGAGTATCCCAACCTCATCCCGGCGGTCATCGCGGGTGCGCTTGGTGGCCATGCTGGCCGGCTCGATCGCGGGCCTGCTCAACGGGTTGCTGGTCACCCGGCTCAAGCTCAACTCGTTCATCGTGACCCTCGCCACCTCGGGCATCTTCTACGGCTTCGCGCTCATCCTCACGAGCGCCGCGAACGTCCCCTTCGTGCCCGATGAGATCCAGACGTACTTCGGCAGCAACCGATTGTTCGGGCTGCGTGCCGCTGCCGCTCGTGCTCACGCTCGTCGTCTGTGCGGTGATGTGGGTGCGTGATGCGCACGACCCGCTTCGGGATGCGCACCCTCGCCCTCGGATCGTCCCGGGAGTCGACCATCCGCGCAGGCATCGACATCGATCGTCACACCGTGCGCCTGTTCGTGCTCCAGGGCCTGCTGGTGGGCATCGCCGCGGTCATCGACCTCGCCCGCAACGCGGGCACCAACGTCGTCGGTCACCAGTCCGACAACCTCCAGGCGATCTCGGCGGTGGTCCTCGGTGGCACCAGCCTGTTCGGTGGCATCGCGTCCATCGGCGGCACGCTCCTGGGCTCGCTCATCCCGGTGATGATGGCCAACGGCCTCGTGATCATGAACGTCCAGCCGTTCTACCAGCTGGTGGCCGTGGGCATCATCCTCATCATCGCTGTCTACCTGGACCAGCGCCGCCGGTCGCGCATGAGCTGAGAGGAGGGCGACTACTGGAACACGCTGCTGTTCGTCGACGGAATGCGCTAAGCGAACGAGGAGGCATCCACGGTGAAGCATCTCGAGGATCGGTCAGGGAGCCGGCGTGGCCGCGGGCCTGGCGCTGCTGATGACGGTCGGCACCCGTGGCGGCGCAATCGGGCGCGCCCGCCTCGCCGCCGGCCACTCCGGTCAGCATCGACTTCGTGCGCCGGGCAGATCGGCATCACGTTCTACACGGGGGTGGAGTGCGGGGCCAAGGCTGCGGCCACGGACCTACAATGTCAACCTCCAGTACAACGGCTCGCACGCCTGGAATCCCAATGAGTCCCGCTCGGTCATCGAGGCGTTCCAGGCCAACCCAGCCGCAGGGCTGGGTGCTCAGTCCGACCGACCCGGATGCGTTCATCGCAGTTCGTGACCGGCGAGATGGCCGCAGGTCGTCCCGTCGTCACCATCGACGCACCGATGAGCAAGCCAGTCGAGCTGGCCAACATGCAGTCCGACCACTACGGCGGCGGCGCCTTGGCGGCGCAGGAGATGATCGAGCTGACCGGCGGCAAGGGCACCTACTTCGTGCTCCATATGCACCCCTGGCCTGCCGGACATCGGTGGTCGCGCTGACGGCTTCAAGGAGACCATGGAAGCTGCCGGAGGCAAGGTGCTGGAGTACGGGTATCCGGGCACGGACACCGCTGCCGCCACCACCGAGGTGGTCGCCGCCATCGCCGGCAACCCAGACCTGACCGGCATCTATGCCACGCACGAGTCTGCAGGCCTGGGTGCCGCGGCCGGTCTCAAGGACCAAGGGAAGCAGGACGTCATCAAGCTCATCTCGTTCGACTCTGCTCCGAGCCAGGTGAACGACCTCAAGAAGGGCGTCTACGACGCCCTCATCGCCCAGCAGCCGTACGCCATGGGCTACAACAGCGTCAAGCTGGTGGCCGACACCATCAGGGCCGGCACCATCGACACCGACCGTGGAGCACGATCAACCCACTGGGTTCGCGGTGATGACCCCGGAGAACGTGGACCAGCCGGATATCGCGGCGTTCACCTATCCCGCAGACCTGTACGGCCTGCCCCACGGGCGCGCCCCAATAGGCATCACCGCCGGCCCACCAAGGGTGGGATACCACTGAACGGAGGAACGCCGAGGCTGCACCACGTGTTGGGCCTCGGCGTTCGTTTGCCTTGATCGTCATCTTCAGTCCGAACACCGCGCACGAACTCATCGTGGAGCGTACCACGCCTGGTCCCAGGAGAGGTCCACCGGGCACGGCGAGCCGTGGAGCGGATCGGCGGCAAGGGCGTCAACGTGGCCCGTTTCTGTGGCCGCATGGGTGTCGCCGTGCGTCTCGTCGCGATCGCGGACCAGACGGGTGCCACGGCGCTCTCCCGGGAACCTGACCTGGCACTGGCAACGGTCGCAGGTGGTGCCATCGGGTGTCCCCGCCCGCACGGATGTCATCTGCGTGGAGGCCACGGTCGCGCCACGGTCCTCAACGGCAGCGCGCCGGGACCCGGCCCGGCGATCATCGAGGCCGCGACCGGCCAGCTCCTGGCCGGCCTTGGGGTCGGGGACCTGCTGGTGCTCACGGGCAGCCTGCCCGCGGGCTCGTCCCCGGAGTCGTACGCACGCCTTGTCCGGGGCGCCCGCGAGCGGGGTGCGCGGACCGTTCTGGATGCATCGGGCGACTGGCTGCGATCGGCACTGCCGGCCGCTCCGGACGTGGTCAAGGTGTCGGCAGTGGAGCTGGCGGACGCCTGCGACGTGACGCCGTCCACCGCCTGGTCTGATGGGCGTGCCGTGGCTCCGCAGCCGGGCGCATTGATCGTCACCGCCGGTCGTCGTGGCGCGCGACTGTGGTCCGACGAGGACTGCTGGACCGTGGCGGCCGTAGGCCAGCTGCCGGTCAACCCTGTCGGTGCCGGCGACGCACTGATGGCCGGCCTGTGCGGCCATCTCGCGACGGGCGGGACGCTCGTGGATGCCGTCGCGGAGGGCGTGGCCTGGGCTGCCGCGAAGGTGCATGACTTCGAACTGTCCTTCGACACCGAGCTTGCCCGGTCGCTGCGACCAGGTGTCAGCGTCGTCCGCCGAGCCACTCCACGAGCTGCAACCAGAAGACCGGGTACGCCCACCACGCCGTGAACTCGGGCGACCCCCAGTGTGGCGAGCAGTCGGACGCAAACGCCGCCGACCTGCCGGTGCCCACGGCTCGGACCGCCAGGAATGGGTCCTGACCATGTCGCAGCAGCACCTGCGAGCCGTCTCGATCCCGGAGCCGGTTGAAGCCCAGGAACGGCGGCCACGGTCCGTCGATGCCGTCCAGGATGCCGGTCGTATCAGGCCCGGCGACCACTGGCCGGACACCTGCTGGTGTCTCGACCCGGTCGTCATGTTCGAGCAGAGTGACCGGTAGCACTTCGGCAAGGGGCGTCATGCCGTAGCGGGCTGCAGCCGAGTAACCCGTGAAACTCATGTATCCGCCTACCATCAGGAGGCCGCCGCCAGTCCGGACCCAGTCCGCCAGGACCTGAAGCCGGTCCGGTCGGACGAGCGATGTCCGGAATGTGTCGGGGTGGAGCTGTAGCGTGTCCGACCCGATGTCGCTCAGGATGACCACGTCGTAGCCATCGAGCGCCTGCATCGAATCGGGAAATCGCGTCGCGGCCACATGATTTGGCTGATACGTGACGACACAGCCACCGTCCTCGAGTGCCTGGATGAGGGGCGTCCCACCCTCGTCATAGAAGCCCGAGTAGTAGGCGTTGAAGCCCTTGATGTGGACCCCGTAGCTGGTCCAGCTTTCGCCCGCGAGCAGCACCCGCAGCGGCTGCGCCGTCGACAGGGCCGGATCCGCCATCAGGTCGCAGCCCCGACGATCGGCTCGGCGGTGGTGGCCAGTCGTTCGAGCTCCGCCATCATGAACCGGTCCAGGTCGCCGTCCAGGACCCCCGAGGTGTCGCTGGTCTCGAACTCGGTGCGGTGGTCCTTGACCATCTGGTACGGGTGCAGCACGTAGCTCCGGATCTGGTTGCCCCAGCCAGCCTCCACATGCTCGCCCCGGATCTGCGCCAGCTCCGCCTCGCGTTCCGCGATCTTGCGCTCCAGGAGGCGGGCCTTGAGCACCCGCATCGCCAGCTCCTTGTTCTGGTGCTGGGAGCGCTCGTTCTGGCTCTGGACCACGATGCCCGTCGGCAGGTGCGTCAGGCGCACGGCGGAGTCGGTCTTGTTGACGTGCTGGCCACCGGCGCCCTGCGAGCGGTAGGTGTCGATGCGCAGGTCGTCATCGGGGATGTCGCCGACCTCGACGTCGTCATCGACCTCGGGCAGCATCTCCAGCAGGGCGAACGTCGTGTGGCGGCGCTTCTGGGAGTCGAACGGGCTGATGCGCACCAGTCGATGGACCCCTCGCTCCGCGCGCAGGATAGCCGTAGGCACGACGACCCTCGACGTTGATGGTCGCGCTCTTGATGCCCGCCTCTTCACCTTCCAGCTGGTCGATGATCTCGGTCCGGAAGCGGTGCCGCTCTGCCCAGCGGAGGTACATCCGCTGGAGCATCTGCGGCCCAATCGGTTGCCTCGGTGCCGCCAGCGCCGGCGCTGATGGAGATGATGGCGTTCGACTCGTCGTAGTCGCCCGAGAACAGGAGCGCCTGCCGCTGCTGCTCGTAGTCCGCGGCGAGCGAGCGGTACTCCTCGTCGACGCCCGCGGTCATCGAGTCGTCGCCGGCCTCCATGGCCAGCTCGGCCAGCTCGGCGAGGTCGGAGGCCCGCGACGAGCAGGCCCTGCCACGCCGGTCAGGTCGTCGCGCAGCGCCTCGGCCTCGCGGAGCACGTCCTGCGCCTCGCGCGGCTCGTCCCAGAATCCGCTCTCGGCCGACTGGGCGTCGAGCGCCGAGAGCCGTTCCTCCCTGGCGGCTAGGTCAAAGCCGCCCCGAGGTCGCCGTGATCCGGGACACGAGGTCGCGGATGGACGCGTTGTCCATCTAGGTCCTCGCCTGCAGGTCCTGGAGCAGCTTGGGTCGCAGCTCAAGGATCTTGAGCGCGGTCTTGCTGCGAGCGACTACGGGGTTCACGCACGGGCAGTACGAGTTGTGCGGACACGGCCCGCAATCTCCGTCGCAATCGAGCCAGGCGGCATAGCTGCACGAACGGCAGTCACGCTCGCAGGCGATGAGATCGGTGAACGACGGATCACCGATCTCCGGTTCGGCCGCGGGAAACGGCTTCACGGTTCCCTCTCTCTCCCTCTCCGGGGCCACGCGGTTGGGGCTTGTGGTCCGCGGGCTCCGCCCTCTCCCACGCGCTCGGCGAACCGGACGTATGACGACCGGAGTATACGAACGCAGCGCCCGCTTGCCCACAAGAGGTGATCCGAGCGACCGCCACGAGATCGGCCCTTGACTGGCGCCGATCGGGCGCCGATGCGACCCGGCCCTATACTTCGCTATCCCATGCGCAGCATCCTGGCCCGCCTCGTGGGCGGCGGTAATGAAGCCCACCTATCCAAGCTGCGCCCCGTCGTGGCCCGGATCAACGGCCTCGAGGAGCACTACCAGGCACTCACGGACGAGCAGATCCGCGAGGAGATGGCCCAGGTCCGGGCCGAGGTGGCGGAGAACGCCGCCCCCACGCCGCCATCCGACGACGAGCTGAACCATCCCGAGCGGGAGCGCCGCGCGGACATGCGCCGGGCGCGCGAGAAGAACGACCTCAAGCGCCTCCAGGCCGCCCTCGACGACGTCCTGCCGGACGTGTTCGCGGCCGCCCGTGAGGTCTCCCGCCGGAAGCTGGGCATGCGGCCCTTCGACGTCCAGCTGATGGGCGCCATGGTGCTCCACCAGGGACGCATCTCGGAGCAGCGCACCGGCGAGGGCAAGACGCTCGTGGGTCCCATCGCGGCCGCGCTCAACGCGATGTCCGGTCGGGGCGTCCACGTGGTCACGGTCAACGACTACCTGGCCAAGCGCGACCCGCAGTGGATGGGGCCCATCTTCCACGGCCTGGGCCTGTCGCTGGGCATCGTCCAGCACGACTCCGCGTTCCTGTTCGACCCGGAGTACCGGCCGAGCGACGAGACGCATGACCCACCTGCGGCCGGTGCCCCGACGCGAGGCGTATGCCGCGGACGTGACCTATGCCACCAACAACGAGCTGGGCTTCGACTACCTGCGCGACAACATGGTCACGGAGCTGGTCGAGCGGGTCCAGCGACAGCGCTACTTCGCGATCGTGGACGAGGTCGACAACATCCTCATCGACGAGGCGCGGACGCCGCTCATCATCAGCGGCCAGGCGGAGGAGTCGGGTGACCTGTACTACACGTTCGCCCGCCTGGTGCCCGCGGCTGCAAGGAGCGCCCCGAAGGCGCCGAGGAGGGCGGCGACTACTTCATCGACCTCAAGGAGCACGCGGTCTCGCCCACCGAGGAAGGCATCGAGAAGATCGAGAAGCTCCTCGACGTGCCGGACATCTACGACGTCACCGCCGACCCGCGGCTGGCCCGCCACTTCGAGCAGGCGCTTCGGGCGCACGCCCTGTACAAGGTCAATCGCGACTACATCGTCAAGGACGGCGAGATCGTCATCGTGGACGAGTTCACGGGCCGCCAGATGCCCGGTCGCCGCTGGTCGGAGGGACTCCACCAGGCGGTCGAGGCCAAGGAAGGCCTGCGGGTCCAGCGCGAGTCGGTGACCCTGGCCACGATCACCTTCCAGAACTACTTCCGGCTGTACGACAAGCTGTCGGGCATGACCGGCACGGCGATGACCGAGCAGGAGGAGTTCTTCAAGATCTACGGCCTCGAGGTGGTGGCCATCCCGACCCACCGGCCGATGATCCGCGAGGACGACGCGGACCTGGTGTTCCGCAACGAGAACGCCAAGTTCGATGCGCTCATCGATGAGATCGTGGAGATCCAGGAGACCGGTCGGCCGGTCCTCGTGGGCACCGTCAGCGTCGAGAAGAGCGAGGTGCTCTCGGAGATGCTGCGGCGCCGGGGCGTCAAGCACGAGGTGCTCAACGCCAAGTTCCACGAGAAGGAAGCACCCATCGTGGCCCAGGCCGGGCGGCTGGGCGCCGTGACCATCGCCACCAACATGGCCGGCCGCGGCACGGACATCAAGCTCGGCGGCGACGCCCAGGGCCTGGCGTCCGCGACGCTCCACCAGCAGGGCCTCAACCCCGCCGAGGTCGAGCCGGACGTCTACGAGGCCGCGCTGGCCAAGGCCACGGCCGAGACCGCCGCGGAGCACGACCAGGTGGTCGCGGCCGGCGGCCTGCACATCATCGGCACCGAGCGCCACGACGCCCGCCGCATCGACAACCAGCTGCGAGGTCGTGCCGGACGGCAGGGTGACCCGGGTTCGTCGCGCTTCTACCTGTCCCTCGAGGACACCCTCATGAAGCGGTTCGCGTCCGATCGCGTCACCGGCCTCATGGAGCGCATGGGCCTCGAGGGCGACGTGGCCATCGAGTCACGGCTGGTGTCCAAGACCATCGAGAACGCCCAGTCCCGCGTCGAGGGCTACAACTTCGATATCCGCAAGCGCGTCGTGGAGTACGACGACGTCATCAACAAGCAGCGCGAGACGATCTACTCGGAGCGCGACAAGGTCCTCAACAACGAGGACCTGGGCTACGCCATCCTGGGCTTCGTCACCGGTGAGCTGGACCTGCTCGCGGAGCAGTACCTGGGTCCGGTCATGGACGACTGGGACATCGACGGCTTCGCCCACGCCATCGAGCACCTGGGCATCGTCGGCGAGGGCATCGATGTCGAGTCGCTGGCCGAGCTGCACCAACCGGGACGAGATCGTCGACGACGTGACCGAGGCCGCCGAGGCGACCCTCGCCGAGCGGCAGACGCGCTACGGCGAGCAGACCTGG
The DNA here is from genome assembly GCA_963760625.1 of uncultured Chloroflexia bacterium. GTDB lineage: Bacteria > Chloroflexota > Limnocylindria > Limnocylindrales > CSP1-4 > JAFMJV01. The sequence goes on along the minus strand of CAVXDU010000004.1, from coordinate 92,848 downwards.
TCCATGGTCGAGCGACTGGTCCTGCTGCGGTCGATCGATCAGCTGTGGGTGGACCACCTGACCGAGCTGGACGACTTCCGACGCGGTGTCGGGCTGCGCGGATACGGCGGCACCGATCCGCTCGTGGAGTTCAAGCGCGAGGCGTTCAAGCTCTACGACGAGCTGCGGGGGTTCATCCGGCACCAGATCGCGAGCACCATCTTCCGGGTCAACGTCCAGGTCCAGCAACCGGCGTCGGCGACCCCCGCCACCCCGCGAACCTGCCGATGCCCACGCCCCAGCAGATGGCGATGCTCCGGGCGGCCGCGGCGGCGCGCGCGCAGGCGGCCCAGCTGGCGGCGAGTCGCCAGGACGCCCGGCAACGCGTGCCGAGTCGCCACCGATGCGGCCACGGAATGGTCGTGCGATGACCACCGTGGAGATGGAGTTCGCGCCGCCATCCGGGGATGACCTGGCCCTGGATGCCGAGGACCTTGCGCCCTACGACGAGATCGAGGGCGACGAGGCGGCGCCGGGCTTCGGGACGGAGCGGACGTCGCGGCCGTGGAGCCGCTGCCGTCCCCGCTGCCGCGATCGCCCAGGCCGCGATCCCCGGTCTCGCACCCAAGCCGTCGCCAGATGACGCTCCAGCACGGCGACGAGCCGGTTGCCTCGAGCACCCGCGTCCGCAGCCGCAGGCGGTCCCGGTGCACGGCTCGGCCGCAACGACCCCTGCTACTGCGGCTCCGGCCTCAAGTACAAGAAGTGCCACGGCCGGTGATCCCCTGATTCCGCAAAGAACTGGGAACCGTTGGGGCGCGCCGCGGATGCATAGAGGGGTGAGTGCGACCGGATGCGTCGCGCCGATATCGGTGGCGGGATGCAGCGAGAGCTCGTGCAACGGGCGATCGGCGGCGATCATGAGGCGTTCACGAGGCTGGTGGACAGCGGCGCCAGAAGGCACGACGCTGACGCTGGACGGCAACACCATCTGCCCGAGCGAGCCCTCGACGGCGCCCTAGCCCGAGGCGGGACAAACGATGGGCTGCCGAGCGCGGTCCTGACCTATCCCCAGAAGCCGATGCCGTACCCCACGACCATGACCACGAAGGTGAGTAACGCCAGGAGCGCGACGAACAGCGACCGCGATGCGCGGGTCGGTCTGCTCGACCTCCGGGTTGCTGCAGCTGGCGCCGCCTTCCAGCGACGGGACCGCAGCTGGCGCGCGATAGTCCTCGGTCGTGACCGGCGCCGGCTCGAGCCCGCCATCGGGATCCGGGCGATACAGCTTCAGGGTCATGGTCGTGGACTCCGGGATGCTCGCGATGGCGCCGCACGCGACTTCCGTCGATGGTACCCGACTACACGCGTCGTCATCGTCCCGCCGTGTCCCGCCTCGCTCCAGAGGACCATCTCCTGGACCAGCTTGATCTCCGACGAGAACAGGGCACCCACTGACTCACCGCCGTGGATGCGCCGGATGGCCTCGCCGATGAGCGGTGCCACGGATCAGCTGCCGGATCTTGCTGATGCGCTTGGCGGGCGGCAGCGGGATGGTGTCGGTGATGACCACCTCCGTCAGGTTCGAGTCGCCGATGCGCTCGATGGCCGGGATCCGACAGCACGCCATGGGTCGCGCACGCGTAGATCTCCAGGACGCCCTCGCGCTCGAGGGCGCGGGTCACCTCCATCAGGGTGCCCGCGGTGTCGATCTCGTCATCGACCACGATGGCCCGCTTGCCCTTGACCTCGCCGATGACGTTGAGCACCTCGGCCCGGTCGTCGTTGCCCTGGCGACGCTTCTCGACGATGGCCAGCGGTGCGTCGATGAGCTCCGCGAAGGTGCGGGCACGCTTGGCGAAGCCCAGGTCCGTGACCACGACCAGGTCGCTCAAGTGCTTCTGGATGAAGTGGTTGCTGAGCAGGTGGACCGCCGTCAGCTCGTCGACGGGGATGTTGAAGAACCCTTGGATCTGGCCCTGGTGGAGGTCCATCGTGAGCAGCCGGTCGGCGCCCGCGACGCTGATCATGTCCGCGATGAGGCGCGCCGTGATGGGCACCCGTGGCTGGTCCTTCTTGTCCGAACGGCCGTACGCGTAGTAGGGCACCACCGCGGTGATGCGGCCCGCGCTCGCCCGCTTGAAGGCGTCGATCATGATCAGCAGCTCCATGATCGACTTCTGGACCGGGGAGCAGGTCGGCTGGACCAGGTAGACGTCGTGCTCCCGGACGTTGTCCAGGATCTTGACGAAGATGTTCTCGTTGGCGAACTCGAACACCTCGCACTGCCCCAGCGGCATGTCCAGGTATAGGCCGATCTTGCGGGCCAGTCCGGGTTGGCGTTGCCGGTATACAGGTCGAGCGTCTCGGTCGTGCGCCCCGTCATAGTCGAACCCGAACGACGTCACGCGGCTGCTCTCCATTGGCTGTGCCGTCAAGCAGGTGTCCCGTCACCACCGGGCCCGTCGGCGACCGACCCGGCCGGATCATTCTGGTCGATGCCGCGCTGCTCTGCCAGCCCGGCCCGGAAGACCGCGATGCCCGCCACCGTGTCGCCCTCGTGCAGGCGCATCACGATGACGCCGCGAGCGCCGCTGCTGTGCGGCTGACGCTCTGGACATCGGTGCGCACGACCTGGCCGCTGGCGCTGATGAGCAGCAGCTCCTCGTCCGTCTCCGTGACCAGCTCCACGGCCGCGACCTTGCCGGTCTTGAGCCCCTCGAGCGCGATGAGCCGGACTCCCTGGCCGCCGCGGTGCTTGGTCATGAAGCTCCCGAAGGGTGTCCGCTTGCCACGTCCCGTCTCGGTCAGCACCAGCAGGTCGGCTCGGGCCCGACCACGCCCATGCCCACGACCTGGTCGCCCTTGCGGGCGAGCCGGATGCCGATGACACCCGCGGCATCGCGACCCATCGGCCGGACCTCGTCCTCGTGGAAGCGCGCGATCCGGCCCTGCGCCGTGGCGAGCACGACGTCGTCCTCGCCCGGACGAGACGCCGACCCACGCGAGCGCATCGTCCTCGGCCACGGTGATGGCCCGGATGCCGGTCGAACGGACACGTTCGAACTGCTCCACGGGCGTCTTCTTGATGATGCCCGGCTGGGTGGCCATGACCAGGTTGTCGCCCTTCTCGAAGTTGGGCAGGCGTGATGACCGCGAGCACCCGCTCGCCGGCCTCCACCTGGACACCCTCGAGGTTGATGATGGGCACGCCCTTGGCCTGGCGGCTGGCGTCCGGGATGGCGTGGACCTTGGAGCTGAACACCCGACCACGGTCGGTGAAGAACAGCGCCCAGTCGTGGGTGTTGGCGACCAGCAGATGGCCGACCGCGTCCTCCTCGACGGTCCGGGCGCCGATGATGCCCTTGCCGCCGCGTGCCTGGCGCCGGTACGTGACCAGCGGTTGGCGCTTGATGTAGCCGCGGCCGGAGACCGTGATGACCACGTCCTCGTCGGCGATGAGGTCCTCGTCAGAGAGCTCCCGCGAGGCGTCCTCGGCGATGCGCGTCCGCCGCGGACCGGCGTACTTGCGCTCCAGCTCGTCGTTCTCGGCCTTGATGATGTCCAGCACCCGCCGGGGATTGGCGAGGATGTCCTCCAGCTCGCCGATGAGCTGGATGATGGCGACGTACTCGTCCTCGATCTTCTTGCGCTCGAGCGCTGCGAGGCGCCGCAGCTGCATCTCGAGGATGGCGTTGGCCTGGATCTCGGACAGCCCGAAGCGGCTCATGAGGGCAGCTCGGGCGTCGTCCACGTCCGCGGCCGCGCGGATGGTCGCGATGACCTCGTCGAGGTTGTCCAGCGCGACCTTGAGCCCTTCGAGGATGTGGGCCCGGTCGCGTGCCTTCTGCAGGTCGTACTCGGTGCGCTTGACGATGACCTCGCGGCGCCAGTCGATGTGGTGCTGGAGGATCGCCTTGAGCGGCAGCGTCTGGGGCTGGCCGTCGACGAGCGCCACGATGTTGGCGTTGAAGGCCATCTGGAGGGCCGTGTGCTTGAACAGGTTGTTGAGCACCTTGTGGGGGTTCGAGTCCCGCTTGCACTCGATGACCATGCGCATGCCATCGCGGCTGGACTCGTCCTGGAGCCCGCTGATGCCGTCGACCTTGCCGCCCTTGACCAGCTCCGCGATCTTCTCCACCAGGGCGGCCTTGTTGACCTGGTAGGGCAGCTCCGTGACCACGATGGCCATCCGTGCCTGGCGCGCGTCTCCTCGAAGGCGCACTGGGCACGCATCACGACCCGGCCGCGACCGTGGGCGTACATGTCCCGGATGGCGTCGATGCGCTCGCGCTGGCCGGTGATGGGGTTGCGCCGCTCCTCGAAGCGGAAGATCGTGGCGCGCGGTCGGGAAGTCCGGGCCCAGGACGTACTCGCACAGCTGGTCCGAGGTGAGGTCGGGATCCTCGATGAGCGCGTTCGTGGCCCGCGTGATCTCGCCCAGGTGGTGGGGCGGGATGTTGGTGGCCATGCCCACCGCGATGCCCGCGGAGCCGTTGATGAGCAGGTTCGGCAGCTTGGCGGGCAGCACCGACGGCTGCATCCGGGACCCGTCGTAGTTCTCCACGAACTCGACGGTGTCCTTGTCGATGTCCGCCAGCAGCTCCGACGCGATCGCCGTCATGCGCGCTTCCGTGTAGCGCATCGCCGCCGGCGGGTCGCCGTCGACGGAGCCGAAGTTGCCCTGGCCATCGACCAGCGGGTAGCGCAGCGAGAAGTCCTGGGCGAGGCGCACCAGCGCGTCGTACAGCGACAGGTCGCCGTGCGGGTGGTACTTGCCCATCACCTCGCCCACGATCGCGGCGCACTTGCGATAGCTCGCGGTGGAGCTGAGGCCCATCTCGTGCATCGTGTACAGCACGCGTCGATGGACCGGCTTGAGACCGTCGCGCACGTCCGGCAGCGCGCGGCTGACGATGACGCTCATGGCGTAGTCGAGGTACGCGCTCCGCAGCTCGTCCTCGATGGGCACGGGCCTGATCCGCTGGTCGATGGCGTCGGTCATGCGCGACTCCGTGCGTAGCGGTCACCCTGCTGGGCGATCGCCTGGTCAGCCATCGCGGCGACGCCGAACGTGGCGGCGACCGCGGCGGCGGTGCTGGTGGATGGGCCGCCGGGACGCTTGCGGATGCCCGCGACCCGATCGCGCAGGGCGCTGACGACCTCCGGCCGGCTGGTGCTGCCCGGCGTCGCGGATGACCCACGCGCGATGGCCGTCGTCGTCGCGCGACCGCGATGTCGGCCTGTTCCCACAGGAACCCGGCGACCGCGGGGGCATCGACCCGGCTCCACGTCCGGAGCGCCCACGACAGCGACTTCTGGACCTGGTCGTCGGCATCGCCCATGAGCTGGCCGATGAGCGCGAGGGCCGCCTGCACGTCCAGCTCGTCGCGCGCGCTGGCGGGGACCTCGTAGGGCATCCGGGCGAGCGTGGACCCGACGAGCCGTCGCTCCATGCGCTGGTCGGAGTAGACCAGCTGCTCCAGCTCCGCCCAGCGGAAGGACTCGGCAAGGATGCCCCGGGCATAGACCTCGGCGAGCGAGTCCACCGTGATCCAGTCGTGAGCGGCTCGGGCGATGCGGCGAAGCAGCTGCCATGAGCGTTCCGGGTCGTCACGCAGGCTTCGTCGCAGGCAGGGCAGCGCGAACAGGCGCACCTCCCGGGACGGCGCGCCTGACAATCGCGGGGCCAGGTCCAGCACCAGCGACGACGATGTCTCCGCGATGGCCGGCCGCAGGCTGCCGCTCGATCTCGTGGATCGAGCGGCCAGCGGACGCCGATGGTGAGCCCGGATCCGGGCGCCACGCGCTCCTGCTCGGTGGTGTAGGTGGCGTCGGCCAGGCCTCGTCAGGCCGGCGGTGAGCGCGGCCACGAATGCATCGGGCTGGGTGACCAGGTCGGCGAGCGACACGCCCAGCGCCGTGCGCAGCCGGCAGGCGCTCCGCCACGAACGCGGTCGCCTGGAGCGACACCTCAGACGTCAAGGTTCTGCACCTTTCGGGCCTCCGCCTTGATCCAGTCGCGCCGCGGCTCGACCTTCTCGCCCATGAGCTTGGAGAAGTACGTCTCGGCATCGCCGAACTGGTCGATGTCCACCCGCAGCAGCGTCCGCGTCTCGGGGTTCATGGTCGTCTCCCAGAGCTGGTCGGCGTTCATCTCGCCGAGGCCCTTGAAGCGCTGCGTGGTCAGGTTCTTGACCTTCATCTCCTTGACGATCCGGTCCCGCTCCTTCTCGTCGTGCGCGTAGCGGGTCACCTTGCCGGTGCTGACGCGGTAGAGCGGCGGCTGGGCGATGTACAGGTGACCCGCCTGGACCAGCTCGTTCATATTGCGAAAGAAAAAGGTCATCAGCAGCGTCCGGATGTGGGCGCCGTCGACGTCCGCGTCGGCCAGCAGGATGACCTTGTGATATCGCAGCCGGGTGATGTCGAAGGTGTCGCCGATGCCGGTGCCCAGCGCGATGATGAGCGGCCGGATCTTCTCGCTGCCAAGCACCTTGTCCAGGCGCGCCTTCTCGACGTTGAGCATCTTGCCGAACATGGGCAGGATGGCCTGGAAGCGGCGGTCGCGGCCCTGCTTGGCGGAGCCACCGGCCGAGTCGCCCTCCACGATGTACAGCTCGCTGCGCTCCGGGTCGCGCTCCTGGCAGTCGGCGAGCTTGCCCGGCAGGGCCGATCCCTCGAGGGCGCTCTTGCGGATGACCAGGTCGCGTGCCTTGCGAGCCGCCTCCCGGGCGCGCTGGGCGGTCATCGACTTCTCGATGATCCGTCGCCCGTCACCGGGGTTCTCGTCGAGGTACTGGGTGAGCCCCTCCGTGACCGCCGCCTGGACCTGGCCCTTGACCTCGGCGTTGCCCAGCTTGGCCTTGGTCTGGCCCTCGAACTGGGGGTCGGTCATCTTGACGCTGATGACCGCGGTCAATCCCTCCCGGACATCGTCGCCCGACAGGTTGTCCTTGGAGTCCTTGATGATCCCCTGGCGTCGCGCCCAGTCGTTGAGGCAGCTGGTGAGCGCCGCACGGAAGCCCGTGACGTGGGTGCCGCCGTCGACGTGTGAATATTGTTAGCAAAGGCAAGGACTGTCTCGGCATAGCCGTCGTTGTACTGGATGGCGACCTCGATGGAGGTCGTGCCGTCCTTCCGCTCGATGGCGATGGGCCGGTTGCCGAGGGTCTCGCGGTCCTTGTTGAGGTGGCGGACGAAGCTCGCGATGCCACCCTCGAACATAGAAGGACTTCTCGCGGACCGGATCGACTGCGCTCGTCCACGAGGCGGATGTGGACGCCCTTGGTCAGGTACGCGGACTCCCGGACACGCTGGGCGATGGTGTCGAAGTTGAAGTCGATGGTGTCGAACACCTGGCTGTCGGGCATGAACACGGTGGTCGTGCCGTGGCGGCCATGCGACGGACCGATGAGCCGGACCGGTGCGACCGGGTCGCCGCGACGGTACTCCTGGCCCCAGACCTTGCCATCGCGGGCGGTCTCGACGCGTCAGCCACTCGGAGAGCGCGTTGACGACGCTGACGCCGACGCCGTGCAGGCCGCCGGACACCTTGTAGCCGCCGCCGCCGAACTTGCCGCCGGCGTGGAGCACGGTGTGCACGACCTCCAGCGCGTCCCGACCGGTCTGCTTCTGCATGCCCACCGGGACACCACGTCCGTTGTCGGTGTTGCGGAGGCTGCCGTCGGGCTGGATGCGGATCTCGATATGCGTGGCGTGGCCGGCCATGGCCTCGTCGATGGAGTTGTCGACGATCTCCCACACCAGGTGGTGGAGGCCTCGGTACGTCGGTCGAGCCGATGTACATGCCGGGCCGACGCCGCACGGCCTCGAGGCCTTCGAGGACCTGGATGGCGTCCGCGCCGTACTCGTTGCCACCGCGTGCCGCCTTGGTGCTGCGCGACGCGGTCGGGACGCTCCTCGAGCTCGTCGGCCCCGGGCGCTTGCGCGCTCATCGCTCCCCTCCCGCCAGGCGCTCGAACAAGCGCATCAGGTCATCTGCCTCGAACCAGGTGATGATGATCCGACCTCCCCGCTTGCCGGGTGTCAAGGTGACACGGGTGCCGAGCGCATCCCGGAGCCGCGCGGTCATGTGCTCCAGGTCGGCATCGTGGTCCGACGCGACGGGCGAGGCGGCGGGCGCCGACGATGGCGAGCCCGTCCTTGACCAGCCGCTCGGTCTGGCGTACGGACAAGCCCCTTGCGCTCCACCAGCCGCAATGCCTGCTCCTGCTGGCCGTGATCCGTCGAGGGCCGCAAGGGCCCGGGCGTGACCCTCGCTGATGCGGCCGGCGCGGACGGCATCCTGCACCTGCTGGGCGACCGTGAGCAGCCGCATGGTGTTGGCCACGGCCGCCCGGGAGCGACCGACCCGGTGGGCGACCTGCTCCTGGGTCAGCCCGAACTCGTCGATCAGCTGGCGGAAGGCGCGAGCCTCGTCCAGCGCGTTGAGATCGGACCGCTGGAGGTTCTCGACGAGCGCCAGCGACAGCTGCGACTGCTCGTCGGCGGTGCGGACGACGGCGGGGATGGTCCGCTTGCCGGCCAGCACCGATGCCCGCAGCCGCCGTTCGCCGGCGATGAGCTGGTAGCCGTCCGCCACTTCCGTGAGCAGGACCGGCTGGAGACGCCGTGCTGGCGCGATGCTGGCCGCGAGCGTCTGCCAGCTCCTCCTCCTCGAAGTCGGCACGCGGGGCTGCTACGGGTTGGCGACGATGCGGACGATCTCGATCTCGCGGGCTGGCGGCGCCCGGTGGTGCTCGGGATGAGCGACGCGAGCCCTCGGCCGAGGCCGCCGTGGGTGCGGCCGGTGTCGGTGGTCATGCGCGGGTCGCCCAGGCGGGTGGCGCGGCACGTCCGGTTGCGTCAAGGCCGCGGGGATGGCCCCACCATCGCGCGCCAGGAGCTCCGCCGCGAGCGCGGCATACGCCTGTGCGCCGCGTGACGCCGGGCTGTACTCGGAGATGGGACGGCCGTAGCTGGGTGCCTCCGCAAGCCGCACGCTCCGCGGGATCTGTGTCTGGAACACCTGGTCACCGAGGTGCCGTCGGACCTCGGCGCTGACATCCGCGGACAGGGTGGTCCGGGCATCGAACATCGTCATCACGACGCCCTTGATGGCCAGCTCGGGGTTGAGGTGCGCGCGGACGAGCTCGATCGTGGACAACAGCTGTCCCAGGCCTTCGAGCGCGTAGTACTCGCACTGGATGGGGATGAGGACGCTGTCGGCGGCGGTCAGGGCGTTCACCGTGAGCAGACCCAGCGACGGAGGGCAGTCCAGCAGCACGTAGTCGAAGTCGTCGCGAACGGGCGCAAGGGCCTTGGCCAGTCGACGCTCCCGCCCCAGGAGGGACACGAGCTCGACTTCGGCGCCGGCAAGGTCGCGAGACGACGGGATGATGGACAGGCCCTCGATGGCGGCTGTCCACGATCAGGTCCTGCAGGTTGCCGCTGCCAACCAGGACCGGGTAGATGGAACGATCGACCGCGTGGCTCCCCAGGCCGACCCCACTGGTGGCGTTGCCCTGCGGGTCGAGATCGACGATGAGGACCCGGCGTCCGGACCGGGCGAGATAGCTGGCCAGGTTGACCACCGTCGTGGTCTTGCCGACCCCGCCCTTCTGGTTCGCACAGGCGATGATCTCGCCCATTCAGGAGCCCTGCCGGTGCTGTTCCACGTGTGCTTGATTCTAGCCGGATCACGCATCTCCCGCCGTGCCGTCGACCAGCGGGCCGCACGATGCACCGATGTGCTGGCCGCCGACCTCTCTATCGGACGCGTACCGCGACCGATCCTGGCAGACGATCGTTTCACGTGGTACCTTACGGTGAAACAACCCGCGATCGGCCGCACTGAACCAATCCCGGGGACCGCATGGCACGCACGCCGACCGGCGCCGCAGGCGGTGGCAGCCCCGGACGCGACCGAGCCCGACCCCGGCGCCGCCCCACGGACCTCAGTGACTTCGACGCCGGCTTCCTGGTCGGGCATCCTCGTGGGGGAGGGCCATTTCGGCGGTGACGGCCGGCAGCCGCAGGTGACCCTGCGGATGCACGTCGACCACGAGGCGCTGTTCCGGTGGCTCGATGGTCCGGTTTCCCGGACAGCCGGCTGTACGGCCCATACGATCACTCCGGACGTCGCTACTACCAGTGGATGGCCCGCGGCGCGTTCCTGCGCGAGCGGCTGATACCCATCCTCGAGCGCGGACCTGACGCCGGAGCTCGATGCCCGCGCCTGGCATCGATACCAGCAGATGCGGGCCACGTACCCCTGACTCGCGCGAGGTCCGGTGGTTGGTCGCCGGAGGTCCCTCGGGTATACTCGGCTATCGCTCGTGCCGGGCCTCAGGAGCGCCTCGGCACGGTCGACGCAACGCCATGGATCGGGGGCTGGGAGCACGCACATGGGCCTCCTCAGCGCAGCCGTCGGGGCGATCATCGCAGCCATCCTGGAAGTCAGCGTCCTGTCGCAGCTGCAGCTCGGCGGGGTGACCCCGGAGCTGGTGCTGGCGATGGGCGTCGGCGTCGCGATGGTCGCCGGCTTCGAGGCCGGCATGATCTGGGCGTTCCTGGGAGGCGTGATGCTGGACATGCTGCTGCCGGAACGCGCCCTGGGTGCCACGACGCTGGTGCTGCTGGTCGCCATCGGCGTGTGCTCTGCTGGTCGCCCGCGTGACCGAGCCGCCGCGGCATCATCGTCATCGCGGCCACCGCATTCGGCGTTGTCGTGGCTGTACCAGGTGCTGCTCATCGCCCTGCTGGCCCTCACGGCGGGCATCGGCATCCCGAGTCCGCAGCCCACGTCATTGACCATCTCGGCCGATCGTGGCCGCCGTCATCGCCGCGGTGACCGCGTGGGTCGTCAGGTCCCTGACCTTGCGCTTCGGTTCGTCGGAGCGGACCGACTGGTGAGCCGCCGTGGCACCTCACTCATGAGCGACCCCGGGCGACGCGAAGCCGCCGCCGGCCCGTCGTCTGTGGCGCCGGTTCCTGGTGTTCGGCATCGCACGTCATCATCGTGGTCACCGCCCTAGGCATTCGTTTGTTCCAGCTGACCGTGACGGACACCGACCGATACCAGAGCCTTGCCGTCGCAGCAGCGGCAGGGCACCCAGTCCGTGCCCGTCACGCGCGGCCTCGATCTACGACCGGAAGGGTCGGCAGCTGGTCGAGAACGTGCCCATCTTCGTGGTCCGGGTGCGTCCAGGCGAGATCCCGTTCCCGATGCGCGACGCGGTCGTGGACCGGCTTGCGAAGCTCCTGGACAAGCCAGCGGCCTACATCTATCGAGGACATCGACCGCAGCGTCGGCTCGCCCTACGATCCGATCATCGTCGCGGAGGAGGTGCCCACCCGGGTCGCGCGGGTGATCGCCGAGGAGCACCTCGGGTTGCCCGGCGTCACCGTCGACGTGATCGCCCGGCGGCACTACCTGTACGGCCCGCTCGTGGCCCACATCCTGGGCTGGACCGGCCACGTCTCCGCGGACGAATACCGGGCTGCTTCGCGGCGACGGCTACCTGCTGGACGACACCATCGGCAAGCAGGGAGTCGAGGCCACGTTCGAGCGCGAGCTGCGTGGCCAGTACGGCGTCCAGGAGGTCCAGCGGGACGCAACCGGGCGCGTCGTGAGCGTGCTGCGCACGCTCAAGGAACCGGAGGCGGGCGCCTCGCTGGAGCTGACCATCGACCTCGACATCCAGCGCGAGGCCGAGAAGGCGCTCAAGTGGGGCATGAACGCTGCCGGGCTCAAGCGGGGCGTGTTCATCGTCATGAACCCCCAGAACGGCGAGATCCTGGCCATGGTCTCGCTGCCGACCTACGACGACAACGACTTCGCCGACGGCATCACCGGCAGCGGAGTACCGCAGGCTCCTGCGCGATCCCCGCAAGCCGCTGCTCAACCTGGCCATCAGCGAGCAGCTGCCGCCCGGCTCGACGTACAAGCTGGTGACCGGCCTGGGTGCGCTCCAGGACCGCAGGATCACGCCCCAGACGCGGCTGATGACCAAGGCCTTCATCACCGTTGCGGGCACCAAGATGCACGACTGGAGCATCTACGGCTGGGGGCCCATCAACATCTACAACGGGTTCGCCCACTCCAGCGACACATTCTTCTACCAGGTGGCGCTCAAGCTGGGCATCGACCGGCTGGGCTATCTGGGCGCACACCCTGGGCTTTGGCCGCAAGACGGGCATCGACCTGCCCGGTGAGACGATCGGGCACGGTGCCCACCAACGACTGGAAGCAGCGGGTGTTCTCGCAGCACATCTATCCCGGCGAGACCGCCCAGGCGGGCATCGGCCAGGGCTATGACATGGTCACGCCCATCCAGCTCATCACGCGCCTACTGCGGCGCTCGCCAATGGCGGCACCCTGTATCGGCCGCAGATCGTGCGCAAGCTGCTGCGACAGCTAGGGCAAGGTCATCAAGACCATCAAGCCCGAGGTCACCCGCAAGCTGCCCATCGACGCCTCGGTGCTGCGCGTGATGCGCGTCGCGGCCCGCAACGTGCTGGTCGTCCGCCACACCTACAACTTCGTGGACCTGCCCGTCGTCGTCGCGGGCAAGTCCGGCACGGCCGAGTACAGCGTCCGCGACAGCCTCGGCCGCCTGCCGTTCCACTCCTGGTTCGTGGGCTTCACGCCCAAGGACGCGCGCAAGAAGGCCAGCGACCCCAATGGCTTCGAGGCCGTTCGACGGACCGACTCGCAGCTCGCGTTCCTCGCCTTCGCCTTCGACTCCCGGACGCGCGGCAACGCGGCCACCGAGATCGCGAAGTACTTCCTGCAGCTCCACTACGGCGTCAAGAAGGACTACCGTAACCGCGACCTGCTGGTCCGCGACAACTTCTACGGGCAGTAGCCGATGGGTACGCTTCGTCTCCACCCGGCCAGGCTCGCGGCGTTCACGCCGAGGGCCATCGGCAACGTGTGGTCGGTGTTCGACCTGCAGCTGGCGGTCTATGCCCTTGCGCTGGTCGTCATCGGGCTGCTGATGGCGTTCACCAACAGCGGTGACACGCCCCTCGCGGGTGGCTCGCTGTTCACCCGCGGGCTGATGTGGCTGGCCATCGCGCTCATGGTCTTCACCCTGTCCGCGGCCCTCGACTACCGCTGGTCGCGGACGTTCTCGTGGCTGCTGTACCTCATCAACATCGGGTCTGCTGCTGCTGACCCTCGCCATGGGCACCGGCATCGGTGGCGTCTCGCGCTGGGTCGACCATCCTGGGACTCCAGTTCCAGTTCTCGGAGGTGGCCAAGGTCCTGATGGCCATCGTGCTGGCCACCTGGATCGCCAACCACCAGGCACGGATCACCAGCCTGTGGACCATCGTGGGTGCCGTGCTGCTGGCTGGTCCGCCGCTCATGCTGGTGCTCATCCAGCCGGACCTGGGCACCTCGCTGGTCATCGGGCGCGATCCTGTTCGGCGCCTTGTTCGTCTCCGGCGCCAGCCTTCGCTGGCTGGGCAGTCGGCGTGGTCCTGCGATCCTCGCGTTCATCCCGTTCGCGTGGTCGGAGATCCTCAAGGACTACCAGAAGGAACGACTCGTCGCGTTCCTGGACCCGAGCGCCGACCCACAGGGCTCGGGCTACCAGCTGCTCCAGTCGCAGATCGCCGTCAGCTCCGGCGGGGTCGTTCGGCCGGGGCCTGACCAACGGCACCGACGGGCGCGGACTACCTGCCCGTCAACTCCACCGACTTCGTGTTCTCGCGCGTCGGCGAGGAGCTCGGATTCCTGGGCGGCGCGGTGGTGCTGCTGCTGTTCACGCTGCTCATCTGGCGGGTCCTGGTCATCGGCTGGCGGTCGCCGCGACCCGTTCGGCCTCGCCTTCGCGGGTGGCATGGCCGGTCTGCTGCTGTTCCAGATGCTGGTCAACGTCGGCATGGTCCTGGGCGTGATGCCCATCACGGGCATCCCGCTGCCGTTCATCACCCACGGCGGCGCGTCGCTCGTCAGCCTCGCGCTTGGGCCTGGGCATCCTCGAGAGCATCGCCATGCGTCAGGGCAGACCCGGCGGCTGACCGCTCGGCGGAGGTGATGCCGGGGCGTCGAGGCGTCGTTCGCCCGCGTCGCCCGTTCTCAGCGCTTGAGCAGCGCCGCGATCTCCGCCCGGTACTGGCGACCGCCGGGCGACCGCTCCAGCCACTCCAGGAAGTCCGGATCGTGGGCCGCGACCTGGCCCAGCGACCAGCCCTTGTAGCGGCCGAAGTCCAGGACCGAGCCGCGGGCGACGCCGCGCGGAGGTGGACCGGCCTCGCCATAGGCACGCTCGCCGCGCGTCATGGCGCTCGCGCCGGTGCTGATGGGGCCCGGGTCGGTCGGTCGCTTGACGTACCGGTCGCTGTTGCGTCGGTCACGGCGCGACGCGAGCTCCTGGTCGTAGCGGGCCCGCCGCTCCGGGTTGCGAAGCACGTCGTACGCCTGGTTGATCTCGAGCATCCGCTGGCGTGGCATCCTCGCCCGGATCCATGTCCGGGTGATACCGCTGGGCCAGTCGTCGATGAACGACGGCCAGGATGTCCGCGTCCGCGGTCTGGTCCACCATCAGGATCTGGTAGTAGTTCTTCCGACCGATCACCACGACGCCGCCGCCTCCGTGCTGTCACCATATCGATCCGCGTCCGGTCCCGGCGGACAGGTCATCGGCCGGCGCGGTCGTCGCCAGGTTCGACCGGCCGCGGCATGCGGCCGGTCTTCCGGGCCAGGTCGGGAGCGTCCGGATCGGGTACGTCCGGATCATCCTCGCTCAAGCGACGGAAGAGATAACGATAGATATCCCGTCCAGCCGCCGTGACGGGAACCGACAGGATGGCACCCAGCAGCCCGAACAGCGCGCTGCCGACGATGAGGGACAGGATGACGATGGATGGGTGCAGCTCCACCGCATCGCCCTGGATCTGGGGCACCAGGACGTGGTTCTCCACCTGCTGGACCACGAGGTACAGGACGACCACCGCGATGGCGGCCGCCGACCGGGTCCCGCGCCGTGAGCGACAGCACCAGGGTCGGGATCATGGACAGGATGGGTCCGATGATGGGCACCAGCTCCAGGAAGCCAGCGATGACGGCGAGCAGCACCGCGAACGTGAGGAACATCGGGTCGACCAGGGCTCCCAGGAGCAGCAGGCCCAGGAACGTCGCCACGCCCACCACCAGGCCCAGGAACAGCTGTCCGCGGATCCAGCGGCCCATCGTGTGGTCCACGATGCCCATGACAGCGAGAGTGTCGCGACGCCAGCCGGTCGGGAGCGCCTGCACGAACGCTCCTCGCAGCCGGCCGAGGTCCTTGAGCACGTAGAACGCCCAGACCGGGATGATGAGATAGCCGAAGGTGCTCACGAGCGTGGTCGCGAGGCTTCGCGCCAGGGGCAGCAACGAACCGAGGTCAGGGCCCGTCCCCGACTCATCCACGGAGGTCGACCCGACCGCCCCAGTGACGTGGTCGACGGCAGTCCGCAGCCAGTCCGGCAGCGACAGGCCCGCGTACCAGGTCCGGAGGCTGTCCAGCATCCGTGGCAGCTCGTCGCCGAAGCGCTGCAGCTGGTCGCTCATCGGCCGCACCACGAGCAGGACGCCGATGGCCAGCACGACCACGATGATGAGATACAGCGATCAGGATGGCCGCCCAGCGCGGGATCGTCCGCTTCCCCATCGGGATGCGTGCGAGGCGGTCGACCGATGGTGCCAGCAGATAGATGAGCAGCATGCCCAGCACGAATGGCGTGAGCACGTCCATGACCTGCAGGCCCACGAACACGAGCGCCACGACCGTGAGTACGACCAGCGCCGCGCGAGGCGTGGGTGCCTGGAGCCGGCGCTGTCGGCGCACTCGGGACCGGCGGCGCCATCTGCTCAGCACTCATGGATCCAACCACACTAGCAGATCGCCGCGGGCGACCCCGGGGCGATGATCACATGCCAGGCGCCACGTCCACCGTCTCGTCCGACGGAAGGGCGTTCCGCACGATGACCTCCCGGTACCAGTCTGCGCTCCGGCGAGGCGTCCGTAGTTGGGTCTGGTAGTCGACATGGACCAGGCCGAAGCGCTGGCTGTAGCCCTCAGCCCATTCGAAGTTGTCGAGGAGTGACCAGGTCATGTATCCCCTGACATCCGCCCCCTCGGCGATGGCGTCCGAGAGCGCGCCCAGATGCCTCCGCAGGTAGCGGATCCGTCGATCGTCAGCCACGGTGCCATCGACCCCGACAGGGTCGTTGTAGGCGGCACCGTTCTCGGTCACGACGATGGGCGGCACGTTGGGGTAGTCGCGGCCGATCGACACCAGCAACTCCCGTAGCCCGTCGGGGGTGATGGGCCAACCGAGATCGGTCCTGTCACCGATGGGATCCGCCTCGCGGACTCCCGTGACGCCAGGATGCGCACCGCCGTCCCGGACGGTCGGATCGGGTGTCAGGATCACGTCGTGGTAGTAGTTGATGCCCAGCCAGTCCAGTCGTGCGCCGATGACCTCGAGGTCGCCCGGCTTGACCGGGATGCCGCCGTAGCGCTCGACGTGTTCCGCAAGGTCGGCCGGATAGTCACCCTTGAACAGGGGATCCATCCAGAGCCGGTTGCGATACGCATCGGTCAACTGCACGGCGCCGACCAAGGCGGCGTCGGGGTCAGCAGCGTCAATCCGAACCGGAGCAAGGTTGAGCGCGAT
Source organism: uncultured Chloroflexia bacterium (assembly GCA_963760625.1). GTDB lineage: Bacteria > Chloroflexota > Limnocylindria > Limnocylindrales > CSP1-4 > JAFMJV01. The sequence continues at coordinate 76,195 of CAVXDU010000004.1, read as the reverse complement.
GCCAAGCCTCGGTCCCGGGTCGATCGCCTGGAGGCTGCGGACCGCCTTCCCGTGACCCAGCAGCAGGTGATGCGCGGCACGGATGGCCTGCTGCGGATCACGGATCCCGGGCGCGTGGACACCCTGTGCGTGGCCGAGGAGTGACGAGCACCATGGTTCGTTCAATGTGGCCCACCAGCCGACCCGGTCGTGCAGCTCGCGAAACACGATGACGGCGAAATCCTCGAAACGATAGGCCGTCTCCCGGGTGGCCCACCCACCGAGATCCTGAAGGGATTGCGGCAGGTCCCAGTGGTACAAGGTCAGGTTGGGCCGGATGCCGTTGGACAGCAGCTCGTCAACCAGTCGGCGGTAGAAATCGAGGCCCTTCTGGTTTGCGGGCCCACGTCCCGTCGGCTGGATCCTGGGCCAGGCGACCGAGAAGCGATACATGGACAATCCCAGGCGCCGCATGAGTGCCACGTCCTCGGGATACCTGTGGTAGTGGTCGGTCGCGATGTCGCCGGTGGTGCCGTCCGCGATCGCGCCCGGACGGCGGCTGAAGGTGTCCCAGATCGAAGCCCCGCGACCGTCCTCGGACGTGGCACCCTCGATCTGGTAGGCGGAGGTCGCGGCTCCCCACAGGAACCCGGCCGGAAACCGCGCCGTGCCTGAACCACCGCTCATACCTGGATCTCCCCTTCCCTGACACCGTGCGTGGCTACCGGCCGATGACCATCGGTAGCGACACCACTCGTCCACTGCCGTGACCATGACACCGCGCATGCATGCCCACTGGGCGACACACGACTGGAGCAGAATGATCGCGGTGATCGCGGCCCTGGACCGGTGGATGATGACACCGCGCAGGATCCTGGAATGGCCCGGCCCCAGCCATCGTGGCTGGAGGACTGCTGCCCACTGATGGTGGGCAGCAGTCTGGCATGGGGCCATCGTCGATACCCGGCCCAGGATGTCACCCGATCAGTCGATGGTGACCTCGCTGAAGAACCGATTGCGACGCTGCAGGATCGTACGTGGGCCGATCAGCTCGATGGATGCCCGCGACGCGATGTCCGCAGACGACCGACCGACCATCAGCTCGATCTGGCCGGGCTCCAGGACCAGCTGGCCATCGACGCCCGTGAACGCGAGCAGGTCGGCCGCGAGCCGGAAGGTCACGCGCCGACGCTCACCAGGTCGCAGGGACACGCGACAGAACCCGCACAGCTGCATCACCGGGCGCGTCACAGACGCCTCCACGTCGCGCAGGTACAGCTGCACGACCTCGTCGCCCGCTCGTTCGCCGGTGTTGACCACGTCTGCGCTGGCTTCGACCTCACCGCCCGGCTCTATGACTGGCCGGTCCACGGTGAGCTCGCCCATCTCGAAGCTGGTGTAGGACAGCCCGAAGCCGAATGCCCACAGCGGTCGGTGCGGGCCGTCGACGTAGTCCCCCTTCCAGTTGGATCGGCCTCCCGACGGCTTGTGCGCGTAGTGGATGGGCACCTGCCCGACACTCCAGGGGACCGTCACCGGTAGCCTGCCACCCGGGGAGGAGTCGCCGAACAACACCTCGGCGATCGCGGCGGCACCCTCGTCGCCGGGCACCCATGCATGGAGGATGGCGGCGCATGATGCCGCCTCGGCCGCGATCGCCAGCGGCCGCCCGGAGACCAGCACCAGCACCACCGGGGTGCCCGTCGCCGCCACCGCCGCGACCAGCTCCGCCTGGCGGCCCGGCAGTCCCAGGTCAAGGCGGTCCCTAGCCTCACCCGACTGGCAGTCGTCGGTGAGCCCTGAGCGTTCACCCACCACCACGACCGCCACGTCCGCGGCCGTTGCCGCCTCGACGGCAGACGCGACCTCCTCATCCGTGCCGTCCATCAGGCCGGAACCGGGCGCGTGGCGAACGATGCTGTCCGCGCCCGCCCGCTCCCGGATCGCATCGAGGACGGTGGGGATGCCCTCCAGGAGGCCGTTCACGTCCAATTCGCCTGGGTCCGAGACGACCGCGAAATGGGCACGCGTCCGCCCCTCGATGAGGCTCTCGATGTGGACCAGATGGCTGTAGTCGCCCTGGAGGTTGCGCGCGCTGTCCGCGCTGGGTCCGATGACCGCGATCGTCCGCGGCGCCGCGAGTGGCAGGATGCCCTCATTGCGCAGCAGGACGATCGAGCTGCGTGCCAGCTCACGCGCGAGTACCCGGTCCTCCGCGTCGCGTCCGCCGACCAGCTCGGGCGCGTCCACATCGACGTACGGCCGCTCGAACAACCCGAGGGCGAACTTCTCGCGCAGCGTGCGTCGCACGGCCTGGTCGACGAGGGCGATGTCCACGGACCCGTCCGTCGATCGCGTCCGCGAGCGGTCGCCCGTAGGCGACGGTCGTGGGCAGGTCGCTGTCCACCCCCGCCTCCAGTGCCAACCGGGCGGCCGTACCCATGTCGGACACGACGTTGTGCGAGCGCTCAAGCAGCTCGATACCCATGTAGTCGGAGACCACGAGCCCGTCGAAGCCCCATTCCTCCCGCAGGATGGTCGTCAGTAGCTCCCGTGATGCGACGCATGGGACCCCGTCGAGGTCGTCGTAGGCGTGCATGATCGAGCGGATGCCGCCGGCGCGGACGGCCGCCTCGAACGGCAGCAGGAACTGGTCGCGCAGCTCCCGCGGGCCCAGGTGCGCCGGCGCGTGGTTGAAGCCGCCCTCCGGGATGCCGTGGCCGACCATGTGCTTGCCCGTCGCGAGGACCCCGTCCGGGCCGCGCCCTCCATCCGGTCCCTGGATGCCGCGCACGTAGGCTACGCCCATCGAGGCAACCAGGTACGGGTCCTCCCCGTAGGTCTCCTCGAACCGACCCCAGCGTGGGTCCCGCGAGATGTCGATGACTGGCGCGAGGGCCTGCTGCGCGCCCCCGGCGCGCAGGTCGCGCCCGATACGCGCTGCCATGCGCTCGACCAGCGCCGGGTCCCAGGTTGCGGCGAGCCCGATCGACTGCGGGTAGCAGACGCGGTCGCGGCCCATCACCCCGTGCAGGGACTCCTCGTGCACGATGGCCGGGATGCCCAGCCGGGTGCGCTCGACGAGATGCTGCTGGATCGCGTTCGCGAGGACGCGCACCCTCGCGTGGGCGCAGGTTGGTGGAGCCTACGACCCGGGTCACCTGGCCGATGCCGTGCTCCAGCAGCCGTGTCCGCCTTGGCCGGTCCAGCGCGCCCCCGGTGAGGACCTCGAACGCCCAGAAGGAACCCATCTGGGCCAGCTTCTCCTCGAGCGTCATGCGCGCCAGCAGGTCCTCGACGCGCGCCTCGACCGACAGCGACGGGTCGCGGTAGGGCGGATCCGGCTCCACTGGCGCGGTCGTACGGTCGACGAGCGTCATGCGTTCCTCCCAGGCGTTGGCGTCATCCCTTGACCGCGCCGGATGTCAGTCCGCCGATGAGCTGGCGCTCGGCGACCGCGTAGAACAGGAGCGCCGGGACCATCGACAGCGCGGCGATACGCGAGCACGCGTGCTACGTCCTGTCGAGTACTGCGTGCGAGAAGTTGAGGACGCCCAGCGGCAGCGTCCACTGCTCGGTCCCGCCGAGGATGAGCAGCGGCAGCAGGAACGAGTTCCAGCTGCCCACGAGCGCGAGCACCGCGACCGTAGCGAGGGCCGGGCGCGAGAGCGGCAGCAGCACGCGCCAGAAGAAGCCGAAGCGACCGCAGCCGTCGATGAGCGCGGCATCCTCGAGCTCCACGCGGGATGCTCCGGAAGAACGGGCGCAGGATGATGATGGTCAGCGGGATGCCGAACGCCGCCTCTGGCAGCGCGACCCGAGCGGGTTGTCGAGCAGCCCGATGGTGCGCAGCAGGATGTACAGCGGGCAGGATCGCGACAGCCGCCGGGAACAGCAGCCCCAGCGCGAAGAGCGTGAACAGCAGCCTCCCGACCCCGGAACGCGAATCGGGCGAATACGTACGCGGCGAGCGCCGAGACCGTCGACCACGACCGCGACCGCGATGACCGCGATGACGATGCTGTTGAACAGCTGCTGCCAGATAGGCGCCGCCGGCGAGGGCCTCCACGTAGTTGATCGAGGTTCCACGGGTTCGGGCAGGCCGGCGGGGTTGTTGCGGATGGCACCGGTGGTCCGGAAGCCGCCCAGGAACGCGTACCCGATGGGCACCACGATGGCCACCGCCACCGCGATGAGGACGGCCCACCGGAAGATGTCCCCGCTGAGCTCGCGCACCTGGACGCGCGAGCTGCCGACCGGCTCGACGTGAGCGTTCGGCCGGGGTCGGTGGTCGTGGTCGTCGTCATCGGCTCAGCCTGCCCCGGTGGTCAGGGCGCCCTCGGTATCCCGGCGCATCACGAAACGGAGGTAGAACAGGGCTACCACGAGGCAGATGACGAACAGGATGACCGCGATGGCGCTGCCGTAGCCCAACTGGGTCACGCCGGATGCCGACAGTCCACGAGGTACGTCGCCATCGTGTCCGACGCGTGGAACGGTCCGCCCTTGGGTCGTGGCCCACACGAGGTCGAAGATCTGGATGGCGCCGATGATCGAGAGGAACACGGACACCCGGAGCGTCGGGCCGAGCAGCGGGATGGTGATGCTGCGCACGGTCTGCCGTCGGCTGGCGCCATCGATGGCTGCCGCCTCTTCCAGCTCCCGCGGGATGCCCTGCAGGCCCGGCGAGCATCAGGATCATGTGGAACCCGAAGTACTTCCACGAGATGACGACGAACATCGTGAGCATCACGATGGAGCGGTCGGCGAGCCACTCGTGAACGAGGAAGCCAAGGCCGACGGTCTCGAGCCCGCGGTCGACCATCCCGTCCGGGTAGAGCAGCAGCTGGAACACGATGCCGGTGGTCGCCTCGGACAGCACGTACGGCGCGAAGAACAGCAATCGCAGCAGCGTTCGGCCTCGGAAATGCCGGTTCAGCTGCAGCGCGAGCCACAGCGCGAACGGGATCTGGACCGATCAGAGACAGGATGACGATGAGGGTGTTGTGCCACACCGCGCACCCGGAACACCGAGTCGTTGAGGGCCTTGGCGTAGTTGTCGAGGCCGATGAAGTCCGTCGAGCGGACCGAGGCCGTTCCAATCGCACAGGCTGTACCACGCCGCCTGGGCGATGGGGAGCAGCACGAACAGCCCGTAGACGAGGAGCGCCGGCGAGCAGGAACAGCCCGACCGTCCGCCTTCGGCGAAGCGGCGGACGAGCGGGTTCCGGCTGCGGCCGCGGCCGTCGTCACGGGGCCATCGGTAGGCGAGCGGGTCGGCGTCGCCGCCGACCCGCTCGATGCCTTGGACGGAGACCAGGGATCACGCTGCCGCTTGGCCGCCTCGGTGATGGACTGGGTGACCTCCTGCGGGGAGAGGGCGCCCGCGACCAGGCCGGCAACGGCGTCGTTGATCGCCTGCCCGATCGTTGGGGGTGGTCACCTGGTCGAGATACAGCCCTGCGCGAAGGTCGCGTTCGAGCGCGCCTGCCAGGATGGCCGTCAGTGTTCGGGTCCGTGACGAGCGACTCCGAGCCGATCGAGCGTCGGCAGGGCCCCGTCACCGCTCGTGACCCAGTTCTTGATGACCGTCGTCGTCGGTGGTCAGGTACTTGAGGAAGTCGACCGCCTCCTTGGGGGCGTCCCGGCCGACCGCGAAGTCGTCGCCGCCGCCGAACACGTCCGTGGGCAGGCCGGCGCCGCCATCGACGCTGCGGGAACGGAGCCCACGCCGAGCGCATCACCGATGCCCTTTTTCGACTCGCTCTCCGACGCCTGCGCGCTTGCAGGCCCACTGGCCCTGGAGCATCATCGCCGCCTTGCCGTTGCCGAACTCGCCCTCCTGGGCGGGGTGCGTCGCGGCGCCCGAACCCGGGCTGGAACGGCTCGAGGTCGATGAGCTGCTTGAACGCCTCGCCCGCCTTGACGAAGCATTCCGCGGTCCAGTCCCGCCGTGGTGATGGCCGTGTTCGATGCCACCGGCGCCGCAGATGCGTGTCGAGAGGTAGGCCCACCAGAACATCGCGGTCCAGCTGTCGGCGGCCCCGGCGGCGAGGCTGATGGGCACGATGCCCTTGTCCTTGAACGTCTGGACATCCGTCAGCAGCTCATCCCAGGTAGCGGGCGGTGCCGTCGATGCCGGCCTGCTGGAACAGGTCCTTGTTGTACCAGAGGCCGACCACGCCGAGGTTGTATGGCAGGCCGTACTGCTTGCCATCGACGTTGGACCAGGCTCATGGCCGGCCGCATTGATCTTGTCCTTGACATCCGCGACTCTCGTCGTCGATCGGCCTGGACGAGGCCCGCCGCGACCTGCTGCGCGAGCGTGCCGCCGCCCCAGGACTGGAACAGGTCCGGCGGGTTGCCCGACTGCATCTCCGCCGCGATGCTTCTGCTTGAGCGCCGCGTTCTCGAGGGTCGTGAGATTGATCTTGACGTTCGGGTGGGCCGCCATGTAGGCGTTCACGGTGTCCTCTGATGAATGTCAGTCCGGGATCGACGTTGTGGAGGTCGTAGAGCGCGAACTCCACCTGGTCCTGGGCGACGGTCCCCGTGGTGCCCGCGATCATGGTAGCCGCGATGCCCGCGGTGGCCAGGAACCCGATCCGTTGACGATGTCTCGACATGATGTCTCCTCCTCGGCTTGGGTTGCAGATCCGGAGCGGTCAGCTGGACTTGGCGCGTCGACACCTCCTCGTTGGGACCGTGTCCCGATGAAAGCGCTCCCATCTGCCGGTCCGTGACCGGCCTGGTTGCGGCAGGGTCGCAGATTCGTACCACTGATTGCAAGCGCTTTCAAGGCCCGCGACCGCTATGCTGCTGCTCGTGAAGCCCGACGCGAGCATCGCGGCGAGCAGGACATAGGTCGGCGGCTGCCCGGCACGCGACGCCGACGTGGCCCGAGCGCGCCGGGATCGGACGGCCGGCGCGGGCGCCCGACCATCTTCGACGTCGCCCGGGCGGCTGGCGTCTCCTACGCGACCGTCTCCCGGGTCGTGAACGGCTACGCCCACGTGCGGGATGACACCCGCCGACGGGTGCTGCTCGCCATGAGCGACCTGGGGTACGTCGCCCACCCATCCGCGCGCGCCCTGGCCAGCGGCCGGTCCCAGGTCATCGGCCTCCTGGCCCAGGAGGTCGCGAACGCGTTCTCGCACGCGGTCATCAGCGGTGTCGACGAGCAGGTCGCCGAGTACGACTACGACTTCCTGCTGTGCACCACGCACGCCCGGCGCGAGAAGGAGGCCGGGCTACGTCGCACGCCTGTCCCACGGCATGGTCGACGGCCTGGTCATCGTGCTGCCGCGCGGACTGCCGGACTACGTCGAGCAGCTCAAGGCGGACGCATTCCCCTTCGTGCTCATCGACTACGACGCGGACGCCCCTGGCTGCACCGTGGTCAATGCCACCAACCGCAGACGGCGCCCGCAGCGCCATCCAACCATCTGATCGATCTGGGTCATCGACGCATCGGGTTCATCACCGGACGCCCGAACGTCGGCGCGACCACGGAGCGGCTCGCCGGCTTCCGGGAGGCGATGGCCGCGGCCGGGCTGGAGGTCCCGGACGAGGACATCGTGCCCGGCACGTTCATGGAGCCCGGCGGATACGCGGCGGCCATGACGCTGTCCTGTGTCGACGTACGCCGCCGACCGCCATCTTCGCGTCGAGCGACGCCGCGGCCTTCGGTGTCCTGCGCGCTGCCCGGGAGCTCGGTCGATCGGTTCCGGGCGACCTGTCCCTGGTCGGGTTCGACGACATCCCGGAGGCGTCCTACCTCACGCCCACCCTGACGACCGTACGTCAGCCGCTGCGCGAGATGGGCCGGATCGCTGTACGCCGACTGATGAGCATGCTCGATCGACCCGCGGCAGCCACCGACGCGGCTGGTGCTGGAGACACGAGCTCATCGTCCGGGAGTCGACCGCGTCGCCCGGATGACCCGGCGCGCCCGCGGTTGACGGCTCCTGCGGCCTACGGGTACCATCCCTGTCCCCGTCCTCCTCGCCGGTTCGCCGTGCCACCAGAGGCGCTTTCACCAGACTCCATCTCCAGGGGATCATGTACGCAGTCATCGAAACCGGCGGCAAGCAGTATCGGGTCGAGCTCGGCAGCGAGATCGAGGTCGATCGCATGGATGTCGAGCCGGGCCAGACCATCGACATCGATCGGGTCCTGCTCGTCGCCGACGGTGCCGAGGCGGCCATCGGCCAGCCCGTGGTGGACGGCGCTCGCGTCAGCGCCAGCGTCCTGCGCCAATCGCGCGGCGACAAGATCGTCGTGTTCAAGTACAAGCCAAAGGCGCGCACGCGCGTCAAGCAGGGTCATCGCGCCGACCTGACCGTGCTGCGCATCGCGGATATCGCATGGGCCGGCCGGAGCGCCGCCGGTGAGCAGGAACGGGTCGCCGAGCATGATCAGCGCCGCCGCCGCGAAGGCCGCGAAGGCCGTCGAGGAACAGGCTGCCGCGGACAAGGCGCTCGCCGAGCAACTGGCTGCGACAGCGGCCGCCACCACACCGACCGCACCCGCCGCAGACAAGCCAGTCCGCGTGGCCAAGCCCAAGGCCAGTGCGGCGGCGAAGCCAGCTGCCACGGCTGCCACGACCGAGACCAAGCCAGTGGCCGCGGAGCCCAAGGCCAAGGCCAAGTCAGCCAAGGCCAAGCCGGCCACTCCGCCAGCCCCGAGCGACGCGATCGACGTGGCGGACGCAGGAACTGACGCCACCGCCGAGCCCAGGAAGGACGAGTAGCACCGTGGCCCACAAGAAGGCAGGCTCCAGCTCCAAGAACGGGCGCGACAGTGTCGGCCAGCGCCTGGGCGTCAAGCGCGGCGATGGCCAGCTGGTCAGCGCCGGCTCCATCATCGTCCGCCAACGCGGCATGACGTTCATCGCAGGGCCGGGCACCGGCCTTGGTCGTGACTTCACCGTGTTCGCCACGGTCACCGGCCGGGTCAGGTTCGAGCACGTTCGGCGCGACAAGAAGCAGATCCGCATCATCGAGGACGTGCCCGCGGTATCGGACCCGGTCACCGTCGCCTAGCACCCGGAGTACCCGCTCGTGAAGCCCAGCATCCATCCCGAATACCACCAGGCGCAGGTGACCTGCGCCTCGTGCCACACGACCTTCACAGTCGGTTCCACGAGCCCCGAGCTGCGGGTGGACGTGTGCTCCAACTGCCACCCGTTCTACACAGGCAAGCAGACGATCGTGGATACGGCCGGACAGGTCGAGCGCTTCCAGAAGCGCCTCGAGCGGGCGGCCAGACTCTGAGTCCGGGCGGCCAGGATCTCGCGGCGATCCATCGGCTGCGCATGACGAACCTGCCTCCCCGGCGGTCCGCCGGGGCACCAACCCGGGGGAACGCCTGACCATGGCGCGTTTCGCTTACGGCGGCCAGGCACTCATGGAAGGTGTGCTGATGCGTGGCCGTGACGCCATCGGAGTGGCGGTCCGGGGACCCGAGGGACAGATCTTCGGGGCTCAGGAGCCACTCAACAGCATCCTGCATCGCAATCGGTTCGCGCGAGCGCCGTTCTTCCGGGGTGTCGTGGTGCTGTACGAGACGCTGGTCATCGGCACCCGCTGGCTGATGCGCTCCGGGTCGCTCGCGGCGGCAGGTGAGGGCGTCGCCATGGGCGGCCGTGCCGTCGCTCTCACGTTCATCGTGACCATCGTGTTCGCGCTCGGCCTGTTCGTGCTCCTGCCGCTGCTGGCGGCACAGGGTGCCACCAATGCCATGGTCGATGGGCGGCAACGCGCTCATCCAGCATCTCATCGAGGCCCTCTTCCGGGTCGCCTTGTTCGTGGGCTATCTGCTGCTCGTGAGCCGCTCGTCGGAGATCCGCCGAGTGTTCCAGTACCACGGCGCGGAGCACATGACCATCCATGCCCTGGAGCATGAACTGCCACTCACCGTCGACAACGCCCGGCGGTACCCGACGGCGCACCCCCGTTGCGGAACCGAGTTCCTGGTCGTGTTCATCATCGTCAGCATCATCCTGTTCAGTCTCCTTGCCGGCCAGAGCCTGCTCATCAGCATCGTTGGGCGCATCCTGCTCATCCCGGTCATCGCCGCGATCGCATACGAGGTCCTGCGATGGGGTGCCAAGCGACGCGAGAACTGGGCCGTGCGATGGCTGTTCCTGCCCGGCATCTGGCTCCAGGCCATCACCACGAAGCAGCCCGATGACTCGATGATCGAAGTCGCCATCGCGTCCATGCACGAGGCACTGGCTGCGAATGGCGAGACGGCACCTGAGGGCAGCCTGCAGCTCGATCGCGTGCCGATGCCTAAGGCCAAGGACCTGGCTGGTCAAGTGGAGGCGCGCAACCTGACCGCTGAGGGGACCGTGGACGCCCCACTGCGCGCGGATGTGGCGACTGTCGACCCTGACGCAGGAACGGTGGGGTCCAGCGGGACCGGTTCGTGAGCCTCGAGGAGCGCCTCGATGACATCGAACGCCGCCTGACACACATCGAACAGGAATGGGCTGACCCGCTAGTCGCCTCGGATCCGGACCGAAGCCGCGAGCTGGGACGGGAGCAAGCTCGGCTCGCGCCCATCGTTGCCGACTACCGGCGATTGCGTACCATCCGCGCCCAGCTGGACGCGTCCCGACGAGACCGCGAGACGGAGCACGACCCGGAGATGCGCGAGATGGCGCGCCAGATCGTGGCGGAGCTCGAGGCCGACGAGGCCGCTGTCATGGACCGGGTCCGGGTAGCGTTGCTGCCCTCCGACCCGAACGACGATCGGGACGTCATCGTGGAGGTCCGTGCGGGTACCGGCGGTGACGAGGCGGCCCTGTTCGCCGCCGAATTGTTCCGGATGTACGCCAGGTACGCGGAACGCCACCGCTGGGGGGTCGAGGTGCTGTCCACCAGCGAGACCGGCATCGGCGGCCTGCGCGAGGTCATCTTCCAGGTACGGGCCGACGGCGCATGGAGCCGTCTCAAGTACGAAGGCGGTGTCCATCGGGTGCAGCGTGTCCCGGAGACTGAATCGGGTGGCCGGATCCACACCTCTACCGCGACCGTTGCGGTCCTGCCCGAGGCTGACGAGGTCGAGGTCCAGATCGATGAGGAGCGGGACCTTCGTATCGAGGTCAAGCGAGCCTCGGGCCCCGGTGGTCAAAGCGTCAACACAACCGACTCCGCTGTACGGATCACGCATCTGCCGAGCGGCCTGGTTGTGGAGATCCAGGACGAGAAAAGCCAGCACAAGAACAAGGCAAAGGCCATGTCGGTGCTTCGGGCGCGGCTGCTGGAGCTGGAGCAACGAAGGGCGCACGAGGAGGAAGCCGCGGTCCGCCGCGGGATGGTCGGCTCCGGCGACCGGTCGGAGAAGATCCGGACCTACAACTTTCCCCAGGACCGGCTGACTGACCACCGCATCGCCGTGGATCTCCACAACCTGCCCACTGTCATGGATGGCGACCTGGACAAGCTCATCGACGCCCTCATCACGACCGAGCAGGCACGGCTGCTTGCCAATCTGGAGGACGATGGCGGATGACGGGTGCCTACGGCCTCGTCGCGCATGTCTGAGGCGCGCCAGGGGAGACGCGAGGTGGCCACGGTCGGGGCGCTCATCGACGAAGCGGCACGGAGCTTGACCGAGGGCGACATCGGGACGCCCCGCCTGGACGCTGAGGTGCTGCTCGCTGATGTCCTGGGTGTGGCGCGCACCGGGGTCCTGGCGCACCCCGCGGCACCCGTCGGCGACGGCTCCGCGGACGCCTTCCGAGCGCTGATCGCGCGGCGGCTGGCCGGTGAACCGGTCGCGTACCTGAGGTGCATGCGCGAGTTCCATGGCCTCGCCCTGTCGGTGGATCCACGAGTGCTCATCCCCAGGCCCGAGACCGAGCAGCTGGTCGACCTGGGCCTGATGCGGGTCCGGGCAGCCCTGACGGGAGCGCCGCGGCCGCCGGACGCGCCACCGATGCGGGTCTGGGACGTGGGCACTGGGAGCGGTGCGATCGCCGTGGCCATGGCCGTCGCTCTCAGGAGCGGAGGCTACCTGGATGATGTGGTCCTGGTGGCCAGCGATCTCTCGGCGGATGCCCTCTCCGTCGCGCTCGAGAATGCGGTCGCTCACGGGGTGGCCGATCGCGTGGCCCTCGTCCGTGGCGACCTGCTGGACATCGACGACCGCGAATCGGTCGACCTGTTGCTGGCCAATCTGCCATACGTCCGCACCGCTGCCATGTCCGCACTGCCCCGCGAGGTCCGTGCCGAACCAGCTCTTGCACTGGACGGTGGCCCAGATGGCCTGGACCTCATCCGCCGCGTACTCGCCGACCTGCCGGACGTGCTGCTGCCTGGCGCCAGCGCATTGCTCGAGATGAGTGGCGACCAGGCCGGGTCCCTAGGCACGACCGCCAAGGTCGGGTTGCCGGTCGATTGGGGCGTTGTCATCCACCGTGACCTGGCCGGCCTGCCGCGGATCGCCGAGATCACCAGGCCACGAGACTCGTGACAGTCAGGCTGGTGGCCGCGGGCGACCCTGCAGCCCTGACCGCGGCACGTGCGGCCCTTCAGGCCGGCGGCATCGTGGGCATACCGACCGAGACCGTCTACGGCCTGGCAGTGTTACCGCGACCCGACCCGCTGGCTGCCCTCCTGGCCGCCAAGGCACGATCGATGGACAAGGGCATCGCACTACTCATCGATGACCTCGAACAGGTCTCGGAGCTGGTGCAGGTCCCCGAGGTCGCCCAACGTCTGGCGGCGACCCGATGGCCAGGGGCCCTGACGCTGGTGCTGCCGCTGCGCCCGGGCGTGGCGCTTCCGGACCTCGTGACCGGCGGTCGCGCCACGCTCGCTGTCCGGATGCCAGATCACCCGGTCCCGAGGGACACTGGCCAGGCAGCTGGGCCCTCTCGCCGTCAGCTCCGCCAATCGCAGTGGTGAGCCCGATGCCCGCACGGCCGAGGCGCTCGTGGCCTCCGTCGGGTGGGCGATCACGGTCGTCGTGGATGACGGTCCGGTACGTGGCGGCGTTCCGTCCACCGTCGTCGAAGTATCGACAGACGGCAGGCTGACAGTCCTGCGGGCCGGAGCTCTCGACCTGGCGAGCCTGCTGGTCGATGCCCACGGGGATGCCTGAGAGCGCATCCGCCGACGGCCCGGCCGATGGTCCGGTCACGGGTACACTGGCTGCACACGAGGGCCTGACGGGCCGCGCCAGGAGGACCCACATGACCATCAGCGCCAGGCCACCGGCCGTCGACATGCCGTTGGCCGAGATCGATCCCGCGGTCTGGGACGCGATCAACGCCGAGGGTGATCGACAACGCTGGAAGATCGAGCTCATCGCCAGCGAGAACTACGTCGCCAAGGCGGTCCTCGAGGCCCAGGGTTCGTGGCTCACCAACAAGTATGCCGAGGGCCTGCCCGGCAAGCGCTACTACGGTGGCTGCGAGTTCGTTGACGTGGTCGAGCGACTCGCCCAGGATCGTGCACTCGCGCTGTTCCCCGGGTCCGAGCACGTCAACGTGCAACCCCATTCGGGTGCCCAGGCCAACATGGCGGCGTATTTCAGCGTGCTCAAGCCGGGTGACCGGATCCTGGGCATGAACCTGGCCCATGGCGGTCACCTGACCCACGGCATGGCCCTGAACTTCTCGGGCAAGCTGTATGAGGTCCATGCCTACGGGGTGCGCGAGGACGATGCCCGCATCGACTACGACGCCCTGGAGCAGCAGGCGAACGAGGTGCGGCCCCGGATGATCGTGGCGGGTGCCAGCGCCTATCCCCGGATCATCGATTTCGAGCGGATGGCCGATATCGCCCACGGGGTGGACGCGTTGCTGTTCGTGGACATGGCGCACATCGCAGGCCTGATCGCGGCGGGGCTGCATCCCAGTCCGTTCCCGCACGCCGACCTGGTCACCACCACGACCCACAAGACCCTGCGCGGACCGCGAGGAGGCATCACGTTCGCGCGAGCGGACCTGGGCGCTGCCGTTGACAAGGCGGTCTTCCCAGGCATCCAGGGCGGACCGCTGATGCACGTCATCGCGGCCAAGGCCGTTGCTTTCAAGCTGGCGCTGGAGCCGGAGTTTCGGGAGGACCAGCGGCGGACCATCGAGAACGCCAGGGTACTTGCCGCCACGCTCGCGGACCTGGGCGCGCGACTCGTGTCCGGTGGTACCGACAACCACTTGATGCTCGTGGACGTGACGCCTCTGGGTGTGACGGGGCGCGAGGCCGAGCGGCTCCTTGACGAGGTGGGCATCACCGTCAACAAGAACGCGATCCCGTTCGATCCGCTGCCGCCCAACACGGCGTCGGGCATCCGGGTCGGATCGCCAGCTGTGACCACGCGCGGCTTCAGGCCTGCCGAGATGCAGCGTATTGGCGAGCTCATCGTGCGCACCCTGACCCGGCGCGAGGACACGGCGGTCCTTGACGCAGTGCGGGCAGAGGTCCGCGACATCTGTGGCCGCTTCCCGGTGCCCGGACTACCCTGACGGTCATGCCGTTCGCGGGCCTCCCATCGCGGTGACGAACAACACGCTCCTGTTCATCGTCATCGCCTTCGTCGTGGCGGCGACATCGTGCTATCTCATGACACCGGTGGCCATCGGCATCGCCCGGCACGTAGGTGCCATCGACGAACCGGATGCAGCGCGCCGGGTCCATCGTGCCCCCGTGGCGCGATCGGGCGGTCTGGCGGTCGGCGGTGTCTTCGTGGTCGTTGGTGTGGGGGCGATCATCATCGGCCATGCCATGGCGGTCGGTCAGCAGGCAGTCATACCGGTCTCGCCCCGGATAGGGGATCCCGAGATCGATCGCCCTGTTCGTGGGCGCGCTGGTGGCCCTCGTCCTGGGATTTGCGGACGACCGCTGGCAGATCCGCGCCCGATGGCAGCTGCTGGGGCAGTTGCTACTCGCGGGCATCGCGCTCGTGGGTGGCATCACCTTCGTCCAGATCGCCAACCCCTTCCAGTTCCTGGGCTCCGCGTTCGGCAAGACCAACCTCGACCTCACGTTCTCGGTGCTCCAGTTCGACCTGGGGTCCCTCACCATCCAGCCGGTACCGGTGTTGCTCACGACCCTGTGGATCGTGGGCATGATCAACTCCATCAACTGGATCGACGGTCTCGACGGCCTGTCCACGGGCGTGTCTCTCATCGCGGCCCTGACCCTGGGTGTCATCGCCCTCACCGCGATCCCGATCGAGCCCATCGTGGCGCTCTTGTGCGCGGTCCTCGCCGGGTCGCTCGCCGGCTTCCTGCCCTGGAACTTCCACCCCGCACGCGTATTCATCGGCACCTCCGGGGTGATGGTCGTGGGATACGTGCTCGCGGTGCTCTCGATCCTGGGCACAGCCAAGGTCGCGGTGGCGCTACTGGTCCTGGGGGTGCCCATCATCGACACCTTCTGGATCATCATCCGGCGCCTCGCGACGGGCACATCGCCGTTCGAACCCGACCGTGGTCACTTGCACCATCGGCTCCTGGACCTGGGTCTGACTCACCGGGGCGCAGTGCTACTCATCTACCTGATAGCCGCTTGCCTGGGCATCAGCGGGCTGCTGTTGTCATCGTCTGGTGCCAGTCCGCTGTACGCGTTCCTGGGTATCGTCATCGCGGGCGGCCTGGGGCTCTATCTGCTGACTCGCCACACTCGCGACCCGCTGGACGCCGCCAGCTATGACGATGAGATGGCGGAGCCGGAAACGGTCGAAGCTCCTCACGAGTCTCCGGAACCCGACGACACCTCGACCAGCACCCACCAGTCGTCCGACACGTCCACGCACGACCCCGTGAGCGACGGCACTCGGCAGGTCGTGACGGGCAAGGCGCCGCCGCGGACCGGTGCTGATATACTTCGGGCGCCTTGACCACGCCCGTGGACGGTCAGGTGCGCGCCCTCGCCTACTTCGCACTCTTCTCGGAGATCGGCCTCGTCCTCTTCGTGACGACGATGGTGGGCGCGCTGGCTGGCCACTGGCTGGACCAACAGCTGAGCACGAGCCCATTGCTCGTCCTCCTGGGTTTCCTCCTCGGGGCCGGATTGGGAGCTGTGGCGGACTACCGCCTCATCACCAGGTTCCTGGCGAGACTGGACGAAGAGCGATAGGCGCGGCCAGCGGTCGCGTCCTGGTGTGTGGAGCAAGCGTTTGTCGAGCGATCAACCCGACATCAGCACCATGAGCGAGTCCCCGGCGAGCCCCGACGCGTCTCGGAAGGGTCGGCGGAGCTTCCTGTGGTACCTGGTGCCCGCGATCCTGATCTTTGACGCTCCTCGTCTTCTTCTTCGTGCCTCCATTCGAACCGGGAAGCGAGCCGGGTGCGGGATGCCAATTCCCCGTCTGTTTCATCAACGGGAACCTCGAGTTCCCGGCGCCCCACACGGTGTGGGTGGCCGGGGGAGCGGAACCGATGACGAGCCTCATGGGCTTCCAGGTGAGCATCAGCTCCACTGTCCTGACGCTGTGGGTCGCGGCGGTCATCGTGCTGCTGGCGGTCGTGCCGGCCATGCGACGTCATGAGGACGTTCCCGGCCGCGTCCAGAACTTCGCGGAGTGGGCATGGGAGTCCCTGCGTGACTTCGGAACGTCGCTGGGGGGTCCCAGGGCGGCTCGCTACATCCCGATCTTCGCCGCCTTCTTCGTGCTCATCCTGATAAGCAACTGGACCGGCCTGCTGCCGTTCGTGGGCAAGGTGGAGTTCCTGCGAGCACCCACCAGCGACCTCAATGTGACCATCGGTCTGGCCCTGGTGGCCTTCATCATCATCGAGGCCGAGGGCTTCCGACGGTTGGGCTTCAAGGGCTATGCCGGCAAGTTCTTTCCCTTCTACGAGTTCAGGAAGGGTATCGGTGCCGGGGTCATCGCCCTGTTCGTGGGCCTGATCGAGCTGTTGCTGGAGTTCGTCAAGCCGCTCACGCTGTCCATGCGGCTGTTCGGCAACATCTATGGCGGCGAGGTGGCGCTGGGCGTGGTAAGCGCCCTCACAGTGGCCGTCCTGCCCGTGCTCCTGCTGGGCCTCGAGTTCATGCTCAACTTCATCCAGGCGCTCATCTTCAGCGTGTTGACGCTGATGTTCATCCTGTTGGCCATCGAGAGCCACGAGCACGAGGAGGGCGAGATGGGCCACGAAGCCATCGACGCTCTCGAGAACCACGGCGCGCCCCAACCGGTGGGCGCTCACTGACGGGTCCCCAGGAACGGGCAAGCCCATCCCCATTCGGCCCAAGAAGCCCCGGCTAGGCCGGGCACCGCAGGAGGATCGTTCGAAACATGGAACACATCGGCGCAGGCCTGGCGGCCATCGGGGTCGATCGGCCCTGGCATCGGCATCGGCATCCTGGGGGGCTTGGCCGCGGCGGCCATCGGCCGGAATCCGGATGCAGCCAGCCAGATCCGCGGGCTTGCCATCATCCTTGCTGCCTTCGCAGAAGGCCTCGGCGTGTTGGCCATCGTCGTCGGCCTCCTGACCATCTTCATCAAGTAGACGGCGGACCACGACGTGGATCTCCTGGCGGTCGCTGGCACGACCAGCCGACTGGTCGCCCAATACTCGGCTGAGGCGCAGGAAACAGGCCTGGTCATCAACTGGTTCTGGGTCCTCGCGTCCGCGTCGACATTCGTGCTGTTCCTGGCCATCATCTGGCCGATCGCCTTCAAGCCCATGGCAGCGACCCTCGCCGCCCGGCAAGCTCGCATCGAGCAGGGGCTCGCGGATGCGGACGCGGCCAGACGTGACCGGGAAACAGCCGCGGACCAACGCCAGGCCGTGGTCGCGGAAGCTCGCCGGGAAGCCAACGAGGTGCTGGCGCGAGCCCAGCGAATGGCCGACGAGTCCCGCGAGCAGGGGATCGCGGAGACCAGGGCCGAGATCGACCGACTACGCGCGCAGGCGGTTGCCGAGATCGAGGCCGAGCGACAGCGTACCCTCGCCGAGATTCGTGCCGAGGTTGCCGACCTTGCGCTGCTTGCGGCCGGCCGAGTCGTGGGCGAGACGATGACGAGCCAGCGCGAGCGCCGCCTGGTGGACGAGTTCCTTGCCGAATTGAGTCCCGTGGCACCAGCAAGCGAGCGCACCTAGATGTCCAGGGTACGCGGCGGTGCGCGGCGGTACGCGGAAGCTGCCTTCGAGATCGCGGGTCGCGACCAGGCGGTAGATGCCTGGCTCGGTGACCTCGACACCGCTTCGGCCGCCCTGGCCGAGCCTCGCGCCGTGCGACTCCTGGACAACCCCGCCGTGCCTCTCGCTGACCGCGAACGGGTCGTCCGCGACGCGCTGGGTGGCCGTATCTCCGACAAGGCGCTCAACCTGATCCTGTTGCTGGTCAGACGTGGCCGCGCGGATGTACTCGGTGGGGTGGCCTCCGAGTTCCGTCGCCTTCGCGACCAGCACCAGGGCATCTCGCATGCGGCCGTGACCAGTGCCGCACCACTCGACGAGGCGGAGATCGACGGACTGCGCGAGCGGCTGGCTGACATGACCCGCGGTCCCGTCGAGATCAGCTTCGAGGTCGACCCCACCATCCTCGGCGGAGTGGTGGTCCGCATCGGCGACCGACTCATCGATGGCAGCATCCGGGGTCGCCTGGAACGTCTGCGCAACCGGCTCGCGGCAGGCGCGCTCTAGCCCGCACCCACAAGGGGACCAGCTCCATGGCCATCCGCTCTGACGACATCACGACCATCATCAAGTCCGCCATCGACCAATTCGACGTGGGCGTGGAATCACGCTCGGTCGGGACCGTGGTGGAAGTGGGCGACGGCATTGCCCAGGTGTATGGCCTCGACGGCGCGCTGTCGTCCGAGCTCCTCGAGTTCCCGAACGGGGTCCGGGGCATGGCCCTCAACCTGGAGGAGGAGACGGTCGGCGCCGTGATCCTCGGTGACTACACGCGGATCCGTGAGGGTGACACGGTCAAGACCACGGGCGCCGTGGTCGAAGTGCCTGTGGGCTCTGCGCTCGTCGGCCGGGTCGTCGACCCGCTCGGCCGACCCCTCGACGACAAGGGTCCCATCGTGACCACCAGGTCGCGGCCCGTGGAACGCGTCGCGCCAGGTGTCATCACCCGCAAGTCAGTGGATACGCCGCTCCAGACGGGCATCAAGGCCATCGATGCGCTCATCCCCATCGGCCGCGGCCAGCGTGAGCTCATCATCGGTGACCGTCAGACGGGCAAGACCGCGGTGGCCGTGGACACGATCATCAACCAGAAGGGCAAGGGCGTCATCTGCGTCTACGTGGCCATCGGGCAGAAGCTGTCCACGGTCGCGAAGGTGGTCGCGATCCTGGAGCAGCACGGCGCAATGGAGCACACCATCGTGGTGCTCGCCGGTCCCGAGGACCCGGCACCACTCCAGTACCTCGCACCGTACGCGGGTGCCGCGATGGGCGAGGAGGTCATGGAGAACGGTGTCGAGATCGGCGGCGTGCTCATCAAGGACGCCCTCTGTGTGTACGACGACCTGACCAAGCACGCCTGGGCCTATCGCGAGATGTCCCTGCTGCTCCGCCGACCTCCCGGTCGCGAGGCGTTTCCGGGAGACGTGTTCTACCTCCACAGCCGTCTCCTGGAGCGAGCGGCCCGTCTCAACGACGACAACGGTGGCGGATCCTGACGGCGTTGCCGGTCATCGAGACGCAGGCTGGCGATATCTCGGCCTACATCCCGACGAATGTCATCTCCATCACGGACGGCCAGCTATTCCTCGAGACGGACCTGTTCAATGCGGGCCAGCGGCCCGCCCTCAACGTGGGCACGTCAGTGTCGCGCGTCGGATCCGCCGCCCAGACCAAGGCCATGAAGAAGGTGGCCGGGCCGCTCAAGCTGGACCTCGCCCAGTACCGCGAGATGGCGGCATTCGCCCAATTCGCGTCGGACCTCGACAAGGCCACCCGAGATCAGCTCACCCGTGGCGAGAAGATGTCGGAAGTGCTCAAGCAGCCACAGTACCAGCCGCTCCCGATGGAGAAGCAGGTCGCCATCCTGTGGGTCGTCACCAATGGGTTTCTCGACGACGTGCCAACCGGGCGCATCAAGGACTTCGAGTCCCGGTTCTACCGGTTCCTCGAATCCGAGCGACCCGACGTGCTCACGACGTTGGCCGCCAAGCCAGAGCTGACCGACGAGGTCGTCACCGGACTGCGCTCCGCCGCGACCGACTTCAAGGAGACATTCACGGCCTGACGCTCGCCGTCACCACGGCGCCGTCGATCCAGTGGTCCAGCCAACCGGCGCGTAGCAACGACACACAGGAGGCACCGACCAGTTCGTGCCCAGCCAGCGCGAGATCCGACGCCGCATCGGCTCGGTCAAGAACATCAAGCAGATCACCCGTGCGATGCAGTTCGTGGCGGCATCGAAGTTGAAGCGAGCCCAGGACGCGACCCTCCAGTCGCGGCCCTACCGCCAGAAGCTGGACGAGGTCCTCGCCGATCTGGCGTCCGTGCTGTCCGCCGATGAGCACCCGCTCCTCGCGGGGGCACGCGACGGCACCCGGTTGGTCGTGCTGTTCACTACCGATCGCGGCCTCGCGGGGTCACTGAACACCAACACCATCCGGTTCGGGATGCGCCACATCACCGATACCGCGGGCGATATCAAGGTCGTGACCGTGGGCCGCAAGGGAAATGCCGCCATGCGACGCGCCGGGATGCCCATCGTGGCGGCGTTCGAGGGATACGGGGACCGTCCGCACATTCGCCGATGTGCTGCCCCTGGCCCGTCTCATCACCACCGACTACCTGGCAGGCGACTACACCGCCGTGGACCTCATCCACCCGGTGTTCGTGTCCACACTCGTACAGCGACCCGTCGTGGAGCCGCTCCTGCCCATCACGCCCACCGACGACCTCCACGGCATCCCGGGAAACCAGTTCATCTTCGAGCCTGATCCTGGCGCGGTGCTCGAGCAACTGCTGCCGCGATACGTGGCGACCCGCATCTACCAGGCCGTTCTGGAGGTCACCGCGAGTGAATGGTCAGCCAAGATGGTGGCGATGCGATC
The DNA here is from genome assembly GCA_963760625.1 of uncultured Chloroflexia bacterium. Classification (GTDB taxonomy): domain Bacteria; phylum Chloroflexota; class Limnocylindria; order Limnocylindrales; family CSP1-4; genus JAFMJV01. The sequence continues at coordinate 55,228 of CAVXDU010000004.1, read as the reverse complement.
CGCGACAGACAATGCCCAGGAGCTCATCGAGGACCTGACACTTACCTACAACAAGGTTCGCCAGGCGAACATCACCCGCGAGATGATCGAGATCGCGACCGGCGCCAGCGCGTCCTGACGCGGATACGGAGGAGCTCACCCACATGGCAGTCGCCACAGATCCCACATCCGCGCACGGGCAACGCCGTCGGCCGGGTGATCGCCATCACCGGCCCAGTCGTGGATATCGAGTTCCCACCCGGCCAGTTGCCGTCCATCTACAACGCGGTGGTGCTGCACCAGGGTGACGTCTCGGTCACGTGCGAGGTCCAGCAGCACCTGGGCAACAACTGGGTACGTACCGTGGCCATGACTGCCACGGACGGATTGGCACGGGGTATCGAGGCGGCCGACACGGGCGGGCCCATCTCCGTACCTGTCGGCCCCGCGACCCTCGGCCGCGTATTCAATGTGCTGGGCGAGCCCATCGATGGCAAGGGCGCCGTGGAGGCCGAGGCTCGCTACCCCATCCATCGCGAGGCGCCCGCGTTCGAGGACCAGACCACGTCCATCGAACTGTTCGAGACCGGCATCAAGGTCATCGACCTCATCGCGCCCTTCGCCAAGGGGGGCAAGGTCGGCGTCTTCGGTGGCGCGGGCGTGGGCAAGACGGTCATCATCCAGGAGCTCATCCGTAATGTGGCCCAGGAGCACGGCGGTTACTCCGTGTTCGCGGGCGTGGGCGAGCGGTCCCGCGAAGGCAACGACCTGCTGCACGAGATGACCGAATCAGGTGTCATCAGCAAGATGGTCATGGCCTTCGGCCAGATGAACGAGCCTCCCGGTGCCCGCCTGCGCATCGGCCTCACCGGTCTCACCATGGCCGAGTACTTCCGCGACGAAGGCCGCGACGTGCTCCTGTTCGTGGATAACATCTTCCGCTTCACCCAGGCCGGATCCGAGGTCTCCGCGCTCCTTGGCCGGATGCCGTCCGCGGTGGGCTACCAGCCCAACCTCGCGACCGAGATGGCCGGCCTCCAGGAGCGCATCACGTCCACCAAGACCGGATTCCATCACCTCACTCCAGGCGGTCTATGTGCCCGCCGACGACTACACCGACCCCGCCCCTGCGACCGCGTTCGCCCATCTCGACTCGACCATCCGCCTCGAGCGCTATCTCACCGAGTTGGGCATCTATCCTGCCGTGGACCCGCTGACATCGACGTCCCGGGTGCTCGACCCGCTCGTTGTGGGCCAGGAGCACTACGACGTCGCGCGCGAGGTCCAGCGTGTCCTCCAGCGCTACCGCGATCTCCAGGACATCATCGCCATCCTGGGCATCGACGAGCTTTCCGCCGAGGACCGATCGCTGGTCGGCCGGGCGCGTCGACTCCAGCGGTTCATGAGCCAGCCCTTCTTCGTGGGCGAGGTGTTCACGGGCCGACCCGGCCGCTACGTGTCCATCAAGGACACCGTTACGTCCTTCAAGGAAGTCCTCGAGGGTAAGGCCGATGACCTGCCAGAGCAGGCCTTCTTCCTCGCGGGCACGCTCGACGACGTCCGCGAGAGTGCCGCCAAGCTGGCCAGCTGACGATGCCCCTCCACCTCGAGATCGTCACGCCCGAGCGCCTCGTGTACGAGGGCGATGTCGACGCCCTCGTCTGCCCGGGCATCGAGGGTGAGTTGGGGGTCCTGCCGCACCACGCCCCGTTGCTGACGACCCTGGGACTGGGAGAGCTCCGCATCCGGACCGGTGGCCAGGAGGAGTCGCTGGCCATCGCGGGCGGCTTCCTCCAGGTTCGACCAGACAAGGTCGTGGTCATGGCAGAGAACGCGGACCTGGCCTCCGAGATCGACCTCGAGGCTGCCGAACAGGCCCGCCGCGACGCGGAACGCATCATCTCCGAGGGCTACGTCGAGGCTGCCGACCTTGCTCGCGCGCGAGCCTCCATGGAGCGTGCGCTGCTGCACATCCGGGTCGCCGAGCGCCGTCGGCGGGAGGGACCGCGGCATCGGCCGTAGCCACCATGGCTGACGCCCGTCCATTCCACTGGGAATACCATGCACCGCCCGTTGAGCGGGAGGCATTCCGGGTCGTGGGCGGCCACCCACTTCGGGGGACCGTGCCCGTGAGTGGCAGCAAGAACGCCGCGCTCAAGCTGTTGGCGGCCGCGACCCTGACCGGTGAGCGATGCCGCTTCACCAACGTGCCCGAGATCGCGGACGTGGCCGTCATGGTCGAGACCCTTGGGCGACCTCGGTATCGTGGTCGATCACCCTGCCCGGAACACCTACGAGGTGGCGTCAGGCGATGTCGACTGGCTGTTCGTGCCGCTCGAGGCGGCCGCCAAGATGCGGGCCAGCTTCATCCTGCTGGGTCCCCTGCTTGCACGCTTTGGCCGGGTCATCATCAGCAACCCCGGTGGCGACAGGATCGGTCGGCGCCCCGTCAACCTCCACGTGGACGCGATGCGCGCGCTTGGTGCTGAGATCGAGTATCGCAACGGCTACTACTTCGCGAGGTCGCCGGGTCGGCTGCGGGCCGCCGATATCACCTTTCCCACCGTGACCGTCATGGGCACCGAGAACGCGCTCCTGGCCGCGACGCTGGCCGAGGGTCACTCGACGATCCGGCCGGCAGCCCAGGAGCCGGAGGTAGATGACCTCATCGACTTCCTGCAACTGATGGGTGCCGACGTGGAGCGCACCGCCCCCGACACCATAGAGGTCGAGGGCCGACGCCGTCTGCGGGGTGCCGACCACCATGTCATCGCGGACCGCATCGAAGCAGGTACGTTCGTCGTGGCCGCAGCCGTGACCGGCGGCGAGGTGACCCTGACCGGGGCTCCCCAGCAGCACCTGGGTTCGTTCCTGGACGTGATGACCGAGGTCGGCGTTTCGGTCGAGTCCGATGGCCATGGGCTCACCGTGCGCGCCGGTGACGCAGCCGCCTACCGTCCCGTGGACATCACGACTGCCCCATATCCCGGACTTGCCACGGACCTCCAGTCGCCAACAGCGGTGCTCTTGACGCAGGCCAGTGGCACCAGTCATATCCATGAGACGATCTTCGAGGATCGGCTGGAGTGGATGGAAGAGCTCCGACGGATGGGTGCCCAGGTCGACATCCCGGACATGCACCACGCGCTGCTCCAGGGACCCACCGGTCTGCATGGCGCCGAGGTTGAGATGAGCGACCTGCGCGCGGGGGCCTCACTGATGCTGGCGGCGCTCGCGGCCGACGGCACCAGCCTCATCCATGGTGCGCACCAGGTGCGCCGGGGGTATGAGAACATCGAGGGCAAGTTCCTCGATCTCGGGGCAGAGATCGAGGTCGTCTCCGAGGGGTCGTCATCCAACCCATGAAGTCCGGACGGACCGCGACGTGAAGATCGGCATCGACCTCGGGACCGCCAATGTGCTCGTGTACGTGAAGGGCAAGGGCGTGGTCATCCGCGAGCCGTCAGTGGTTGCGGTCAGCGAGGACAACATGATCGTTGCCGTGGGCGAAGAGGCTCGCGAGATGATCGGCCGCACCCCCGGCAACATCTCCGCCATCAGGCCCATGAAGGACGGTGTCATCGCCGACTACGTCATCACGGAGGCGATGCTCCGATACTTCATCCGCAAGGCTGGACGCTCGTTCACCAAGCCGGACGTGATGATCAGTGTCCCTTCGGGCGTTACGAGTGTCGAGAAGCGGGCTGTCCGCGACGCCGCGCTCAAGGCCGGCGCGCGCGAGGCATATCTCATCGAGGAGCCGCTGGCGGCAGCCATCGGCGCTAACGTGCCCATCTCGGGGCCATCCGGCAACCTCATCATCGACATCGGGGGAGGCACCAGCGAGATCGCGGTCATCGCGCTCGGCGGCATCGTCGTGTCCAGGTCAGTGCGCGTGGGTGGCAACCGCTTCGATGAGACGATCGCGAGTTACATCCGCAAGAAGTACAACCTGATGGTCGGTGAGCGCACCGCAGAGGAGGTCAAGATCGGTATCGGGACCGCGCTGCCGCTTGACCGGGAGCTACACATGGAGGTCCGTGGCCGGGACCTCATCGCAGGGCTGCCGCGGACCATCCCCCTGACCAGTTCCGAGGTCATGGAGGCGCTGGAACAGCCACTCCAGCAGGTGGTCGCTTCCGTGCGGCAGGTGCTGGAGGAGACACCTCCAGAGTTGTCGTCGGACATCATCGACAAGGGGATGGTGATGTCCGGCGGGGGAGCGCTCCTGCGCAACATCGACAAGCTCCTCACGCAGGTCACAGGCGTGCCCTGCCACGTCGCGGAGAACCCCCTGAATTGCGTCGCTCTTGGCACCGGCCTGGCGCTGGAGCACTTCGACTTCTTCCGCAAGTCGGTGGTGCAGCGTGTCTGACCTTGTGGAGCCCGGGGCCCGGTCGTTCCTGGACCTGCATTGCCATAGCTCGGCCTCGTTCGATTCTGTGGCCAGCCCTGACCGACTGATGGCCAAGGCGCGCCGGATCGGCCTGACCCACCTCGCGATCACCGACCACGAACGCATCGACGGCGCCCTGCGGGCGCGTGACAGGACGGTCGACGGTCTCACCATCATCGTGGGCGAGGAAGTCCGGTCCGCCGATGGCGATCTCATCGGCCTGTATCTGGAACGGCCGGTGCCACCCGGGATGTCCGCTGCCGATACCGCTGCGGCTATCCACGAGCAGGGCGGACTGGTCGGCCTCCCACACCCGTTCGATCGGTTCCGGTCGTCGGGAGGGAGCCGCGCCGGCGCCGCGGAGCGAAGCCTGGACGCCCTCGCCGGTGCCGTGGACTACGTGGAGATCCACAACGCGCGTGCCTATCGCGATGCAAACCCGCTTGCCGTCGCATTCGCCCAGACCAGGGGCCTGCCCGGCACGGCGTCGTCCGACGCACACAGCGTGATGGAGCTGGGCGTTGCCCAGACTGTGGTGCGAGGTCGCGTGGACGGTCCAGTGGCGCTGCTAGCGCTGCTGGCGGACGCGACCATCATCCGCGGCCGCGCCTCATACCTCGTCCGCGGCTGGACCCCGATGGCAAAGGTACTGCAGCGGATGCGTGGCAATCGACGTATCGTGGGCGATATGTCTGGCTCGACGGGCGCTGTGCTGCCATGAGCGAACCCCGCCCTCCGGCCGAACCCGACGGAGTCGCGCCGTCGCCTGTTCCGAGCGAGCCTGCTGCCGACACGGCCCACGTCTCGATGTTCCAGCAGATGGCGCATCCAGACCTGTCAGGCATCTCCAGTGAGGAGATCGCGGCCGCCGAGCTGCGTGACCTCCCGGGCGTCAATGAGCACATCGAGGAAGGCGCGGTGCCGCTGTCGCGGCGCCTGCGGAACCCGCGCACCATCGTGTCCATCGTCCTGCCCCTGGTGGTCCTGCTGCTCCTGGCAGCGGCACTCCCCGGCTTCAAGCTGGACCAGCTGCCATCCCTGATCCTTAACGCCAACCCTTGGTGGCTCGTTGCCGCAGTGGCCATCTACTACGTCGGCTTCCCCCTCCGAGGATGGCGCTGGGCGATCCTGATCCGGGGTGTGGGCTACCCGCTCAAGGTCAAGGACGCCACGGAGATGGTGCTCATCAGCTGGCTGGTGAATTGCGTTGTGCCCGCCAAGCTCGGTGATGTGTACCGCGGCTACCTGCTGCGCATCAATACCGGCGTGGAGCTCAGCAAGACCTTCGGCACCATATTCATCGAGCGCATCTTCGACCTCATCGCCATCGTGGTCCTGGGACTCGCGGCGGGGTTTTGGAGCTTCCGGACCAAGATGCCCGACGAGGTCCGCATCATCTTCGCCGTCGGCCTCGTGGTGGTGGCGGTGCTCGTGGTCGGCCTGTTCGTGATCCGCAACTTCGGGCGGAGGATCCTCACCCGCCTGCCGGTGCCTCATCGCGTGCTGGCCCTGTATGACCACTTCGAGGAGGGCCTGTTCTCCGTCGATCGCCGGAGTCTCGCCCCGATCGCCGTTGCTACCGCCCTCATCTGGACGACCGAGGCGCTGCGTCTCTACTTCGTGATCCTGGCCATGGGCTTCCCGGACACCAACATCGGCATCAGCGGCGCCTTCTTCGTGGCCCTCATCGCCTCGCTTCTGACGGCTGTGCCGTTCACACCCGCCGGCCTCGGCCTCGTCGAAGGCGGAATGGTGTTCGTGCTCCACTCCGTATATGGCGTTGCCCAGACAGAGGCTCTTGCCATCTCCCTCGTCGACCGGTCCATCAGCGTCCTGTCGGTCATCATCGTGGGGGGTATCGCATACCTGTTCTCGTCCAAGACCCGGGGCAGCGCGGAGTTCACGGGTGGCACTGGTGCCGCCCAGCCGAGGACGGCGGATGTGGCGGGACTGCCGACGACGGGCCAGGGTTCCTAGGGCTGCCGTCGGCTGCGTCGAAACGTCCGGCCCTATGCACAGGGCCGGACGTCGCCGGAGTGAGGATCCGCGGTCTGGTCGCGGCTGATCGATGGCTGCTCAGTTCCCCTTGGGCATGGCGGCCACTGGGCGGATCGAGGTGGTCTGGGGCTGCTGGCGGACCGCAAGTCGACGCATGCGGAGTGCCAGGTAGTACTCCATCACCTGTCGCACCTGTGGCTCGCTGAGCATGTCGTCCGCTCGAAGGGCGTACTCGACTCGAGCCGTCGGATGGCTCGTGCCCGCAGCCATGACGCCGAAGTATCCCGGGGTATCACCCTCATCCCGCAGTTCGCGGAGTCCGCGGGCAAGCTTGGTGGCGGTCCCCAGAGACGGTGTCCGGTCGCCACGGACCAGGCGCGAGATCGTCGAGTGGTCCACACCCGATTGCTGGGCCAGTTGCCGTTGGGACATCTTCTTGGCCTTCAACTGCGCGCGAAGCCAATCGTTGAAGGCTCTTCCGTTCTGGACGCTCATAGGTCTCCGACTGACAGGACATTCGCGACGGATGGGCACGATCCGCCGTCCCGACCCGCTCATTCGGGTTGACGGCCCAGCCATCATCCCGGTGGAACGTGGTGCCTGAAATGGGTGAGAGGTACCGGTCGATGCGGGCCGAGTGGTGTATCGGATACGTCGACTCAGGTGCGGATGGATGGGTGGAGGTGCTGACGGGTCGAAGTACCCACGCGCACCACCCTCCACAGGTCGCTGCTCCGACACCACTTGACCCGACAGCTGTTGCCCGCGATCATGTCCCGACCAGATGGACATCGATGGAGCCTCTCCGAAGGCCGAACCCGTCACTTCCCGTCCTGGTTTCAGCCAGAGGGTGTTGCACGCGTTCTTCACCGACGGACGACTGACCGGCATCCCCGCGAAGGAGCGAAAGCGACAGGTCATCCTCCGACATCTGGCCGCGACCGACTTCGAGGATGGGCGCGACTACCCGGAGCGAGAGGTCAACCAGCGGCTGGCACTGCGGCATCGCGATGTGGCAGCTCTTCGGCGCTATCTGGTGGACGGTCGCTATCTGGCCCGTCAGAAGGGCATCTATCGACGCACACCGATGGTCGACTGGCCCGCAGATCCGGGGGACGCCGGCGTGCGTCAGCCCCGACCGGCGGCGAGCCCAGACGAGTAGGAGCCGCCGATGGTCGGCTCGATAAGACCGTAGTCGCCGTCCCGCCTCCGATACAGGATGGCGGTGCGTTCGTTCTCGGCGTTAACGAACACGAAGAAATCGTGTCCCAACTCCTCCATCCGCTCCACAGCGTCTTCCTCGAACATGGGCTCGATGTCGAAGCGCTTGAGCTTCACGACGCGAGGACGCTGCTCGCCATCCGCGTCGTCCGTGGGGGGTCGCCCACCCGCCGACCCTGCGACCACATCCATCCGCCTGTCCGTCGCACGGTCGCGTCGCACCTTGAGGTCCACCACCTGGCGCTCCAGGCGGTCGACGACCTGGTCCGCGGCCGCGCGATGCGTGCCCGCCTGGCCAACGGCACGCAACGGCCGTCCGTCGACGACCAGCAGTACCTCCACGATCGCTGCCTGATCCTGATCGCGATGCTGTTCCCGCGACAGTTCCACGGATGCCTCGCCCCGATCGTCCAGCAGTCGCTCCAGGCGCGCCATCTTGCGTTCCAGGTAGTCCCGGTCGTCATCCGACACATCCAGGTGCCGACCCTTGATCACGGTTCGCATGGGATCCCTCTAGGTGGTTCCTCGATGATACCCGCGACGGTCACCGCTCCCTCGCGACGGTCAATGCCGAGACTGCCAGGGCCCCGGCGGACAGCAATGCGGCCGCGCATTCCGAGAGTGTCGCACCCGTGGTGGCAACGTCATCCACCAGCACGATCCAGTGGCCGCGGACCTGTCTGGCGGACCTGTCGGCGACCCTGAATGCACCACCCAGGTTTCGGGCGCGCTCCTGTCGGCCCAGCGAGTGCTGCGCGGTAGTCTTGAGGCGCCGTTCCAAGGCCCGCGCCATGGGCAGGCCGAGGTCGTGGGCGGTCGTTCGAGCGAGGTCCACGGCCTGATCGAAGCCGCGCTGCCGCAATCGCGTTGGATGGATGGGGACCGGGACGACGACGTCCCCACCGCGTCCGACGTACCTCCAGCGTTCCGCCATTGCGGCGCCGAGTGGCCCTGCAAGCCGTCGCTCGCCCTGGTACTTGAGTGCGTGGATGGCATGCCTCACGGGACCCGTGAATGCGGCGCACCACTCCATCTGCACCAATCCCGACGGCAATGGCGCGGACAGGCCGACGGGAACACCCGGCGGTTCACCCAGCCGTCGACGAAGCGGACGAACGCATCGTTCGCAGAGGGGCGACCCCTCCACCCCGCACCCGGCGCAGGTCGGTGGCAGCAGGAGGTCCAGGACGGCACGCACCGGGGCATCATCGTCAGCGTGCCGTACCGCACACTTATCGCTGTCCACCGGTACGCCGCCGCTATCATCCCGCTCGATGGGCAGCGACGACCTGGCTCGACAGACTGCGGGGCAGCGGTCGTCAGCCGAACGTAGGGCTGGTCTGGGCCGCCTGATCGCCTTCGCAGTCGCCATCCTGGGCCTACTGCTGTTGCTCTACTCCCTGACCACCTTCCTGCCCTCTCGAGGCTGGGGGTTCGACTTCGAGGCATACCTGGCTGCCGCACAGCGACTGGCCCGCGGTGACCCGATCTATCAGCAGTATTCCCTCGATGGACCCTTCCGGCCGGGTCCCTATGGGCTGTACCTCTACGCGCCGCCATTTGCGGTGGCCACCCTGCCGTTCACGATGCTCTCCGTCCAGAGTGCCGAGATCACCTGGTACCTGCTGCGCGTCGGGTTGCTGGCGGTGGCATGTGCCGTGATGCCGGTCCGCCCGACCGTCCGGTGCCTCGTCTTCGCGGTGGCTGCCATCACCTACCCGGTGCTCATCGACATGAACCTGGGCAATGTGAGCGTCCTGGTGACAGCGATCCTGGCCATCGTCTGGCGTGGTCTCGACCGGCCGCTTGGCTCGGTCGCGCTTGCGGTGGACATGTTCATCCGGCCGACGCTGGGTCTGATCGTCCTGTGGTACATGCTGCGTCGCCGCTGGTGGCCGGTGATCTGGACCATCATCTCGGGCGTGCTGATCGTCCTCCTGACGCTGCCCATCGTGGGCGTCGCTGGCTATCGGGACTTCATCACGGTGTTGCGCAACTTGAGCGAGGTCACCGGCCAGGTGAACAACCTTGACCTGGGGTCGACGGTGGCCCGGCTTGGCGGGGGTTCGATGGGGGCATCGCTGGCACTCTACGGAGGCTATCTGCTGGGCATCGGCTCGATGCTATTCAGCCTGCGCTACGACCGGGACACGAGCTTCATGGTCACCATCGGCGCCACGCTGCTGCTGGCACCGTTGCTATGGGACCACTATCTGGCGGCACTCCTGTTGCCCTCGGCATTCCTTGCCCAGAGGGGGCGGATATGGGGCCTCGGCCTTCCCTTGCTCGCGTGGCTGCCGCCACAGGTCCTGCCGGTCCTGGCGATCGCGGGTACGCTGGTGCCATTCCTGGTGCGCCGGCCCGGCGCGGGAACACGGTCGATGGACCCGGACGTGACGCAAGCGTCTGTCCTGCCGGCCGCATCCTGAGGGTCGCAGTCCAAGTCGGGTCCTGTAGGGCGAGGTCGTCAGTCCGGCTCAGGGACCTCGAACCGGACCGCATCGTCCAACCCCAGGCCAGCTCGCGCGGCGGCCCCTGCGGGCAGCTCCAACACCCCTGCCGCACCCCGCACCGGCATCACGAGGCCGCGCCACGCAGGCAGGGCAGCGCGGATGGCGACCACTCGACGGTCACCGCGCGGCATCCGGGTCCGACTACGAACACGGCATCGATGTCGAAGCGCATGAACAGCATGTGGATGCTGTTCACAGGCAGATAGAGGCCGCCTTCGGCATCGAGCGACGTGACACCCATCAGGCCCCGGAACCGCGCCCAGAAGCCGGTAGCCAGCGCGGACCCGCCCGGCGACCAGGACTCCCGGATGCGGCGCGGACCGCGATGACGCCAGCACCTGCGCCGACGACGTCGGCCGCCGGGCTCGTCATGTCGTCGCGGTCACGACCTGGGGACGCATCAGACCTTGCCGCCGAGGTTGACCATGATGCTGATGATGGCAGGCCCAAGGATGACGATGAAGATCGACGGGAAGATGCACCCGACCAGCGGGAACAGCATCTTGATGGGCGCCTTGGCGGCCTGCTCCTCGGCCCGCTGACGACGCTCGATGCGCAGCTGCTCCGACTGGATCTGGAGCACCTTGCTGATGGACACGCCGAGCGGTCTCGGCCTGGATGATGGCGCCGATGAAGCTGGTCAGTGCCGGCACCTGCGTCCGCGCCACGATGTCGCGGAGCGCATCCTTGCGGCTCTTGCCGACCCGGATCTCGGCGAGCGCCCGCTGGAACTCGTCGATAAGCGGGCCGTTCATCTTCTCCACCACCTTGCCCAGTGCGGCATCGAAGCCGAGGCCGGCCCGGACGGAGATGGTCAGCAAGTCGAGCGCATCCGGGATGTTCAGCAGGATGGCCTTGCGGCGCGCCTTGATGCGCCGGCTGAGCCAGTACTCGGGGGCGATGAAGCCGATGCCACCACCTGCGACGGCCAGCATCAGGCCCATGGCCAGGTTGCGGCCGAGCAGTCCGAACAGCAGGAACATGAGCCCGGCCATGGCGCCGGCGACGACCACCTTGAGGCCCAGGAAGTCGACCGTGCGCATCTCGTAGGGGTTGCCGGCCATGGCCAGCCGCCTCTCGGTGCCGCGGGCCTTCTTGGGGCTGGTGAAGCGCTGTGCCGATGCCCGACACCTTGAGCGCCAGCGGCCGGATCGACCGGTCGAAGAACGGCTGCTGTAGCTCCAGCTCTTCGAGCGTCTTGGCCTGCATCGTGCCCAGCTGCGACAGTCGTGCCTGGACCGGGTCGGCGCCGCTGCGGCCGATCAGCGCGAACATGATGAGCAGCACGCTGACCGCCGCGACGACGGCCAGGATCAGGGTCATGTTCATCGACCTAGACCTCGATGTTGACGATGCGCCGGATGAAGAAGAAGCCCATGACCATCATCAGGCCGCCCATGGCCAGCACCACGACGCCGAGCGGCAGGCCGAACGCCTCGGGTGGCTTCTCGAACATCGGGCCGACGAACTGTGGCGCGATGACGGAGATGATGACCAGCAGGCCGATGGGCAGGAAGCCCACCACGTAGCCCGACATCCGTCCCTGGGCGGTCAGGGTCCTGATCTCGCCCTTGATCCGGACGCGCTCACGGATGGTGAACGCGATGGAGTCGAGGATCTCCGCCAGGTTGCCACCGACCTGATGCTGGATGTTGATGGCCGTGGTCATCAGCTCCAGGTCATCGGAGCGCACGCGCCGGGCCATGTTGTTGAGCGCCTGCTCGAACGGCAGGCCCAGGTTGACCTCCCGGATGACGCGGTTGAACTCGGTCGAGATCGGCGGCTGGGTCTCGCGGACCACCATCTCGATGGACTGCAGGAACGACGATCCCGCGCGCAGCGAGTTGGCGATGAGCGTGATGGTGTCCGCCAGTCGGCTGTTGAACGCCTTGAGCCGCTGGCTCTTGCGTCGATTGAGCCAGAACGCGAGGAAGCCACCAGCCGAGGACGACGGCCACCACGTATGCCAGCGGATTGCCCAGCGAGGGCACGATCGTGGCGCCCAGCAGGAAGGCTGATCGCGGGCAGGCCCAGGATGGCGCCGACGCGGATGGCGAGGAACTCGGACGGCTTGAGGACCAGGTCTGCGCGCGCCAGCTCGCGCGCCAGATTGGCGCCCCAGTCGCGCCGCTCGACGACCTTGTTGAGGTCCAGCAGGGCGCGTGAGCCGGCCAGCTGCTCGAGCAGGTTCTGCTGCTCCTTGCGCTTCTCCTCGCTCTTCTCGGTCGTGCCGCCCGACGACGCGTAGCGCTCCAGGCGGTCCTGGACCTCGTCGCGACGAGTGCCGAACAGGCCCCAGAAGATGAGCAGGATGGCGCCGGCGCCGATGAGCGCGGCGACGAGGACGACGGGACTCATGGCAGCACCTAGTACCGGAACCCGAACAGGCCGGGCGGCAGGCTGATGCCCTGCTGCTCGAACTTCTCGGCGAACTTGGGTCGGATACCGGTCGGCTTGAGGCGTCCCTGGATCTTGCCGTCCACGACACCGGTCTGCTCGAACGCGAACACGTCCTGCATCACGATGACGTCACCCTCCATGCCCTGGACCTCGGTGATGTTGGTGATCTTGCGCTGGCCGTCCTTGAGCCGGTTCTGGTGGACGATGAGGTCCACGGCCGATGAGACCTGCTCCCGGATGGCCCGCAAGGGCAGCTCCACGCCGGCCATGAGGACCATGGTCTCGAGACGGGACAGCATGTCGCGGGGGGTGTTGGCGTGGCCCGTGGACATCGAGCCGTCGTGGCCCGTGTTCATGGCCTGGAGCATGTCCAGCGCCTCGCCGCCGCGGCACTCCCCGACGATGATCCGGTCGGGCCGCATCCGCAGCGAGTTGCGCACCAGCTCCCGGATGGGGATGGCGCCCTTGCCCTCGATGTTGGGTGGGCGCGACTCGAGCGTGATGACGTGCTCCTGGCGGAGCTGGAGCTCGGCCGCGTCCTCGATGGTCACGATCCGCTCGTCGCTGGGGATGAAGGACGAGAGGATGTTGAGCATCGTGGTCTTGCCCGAACCGGTGCCGCCGGCCACGAAGATGTTCAGGCGCGCTTCCACGCACGCCTTGAGGAAGTCGAACATCTCGGGGGTCGCGGTGCCGAATCGGATGAGGTCGTCGACCGTGAACGGCGACGCCGCGAACTTCCGGACCGTGATGACCGGGCCGACCAGGCTGATGGGCGGGATGATGGCATTGACGCGGGAGCCGTCCACGAGTCGCGCGTCGACCATCGGGCTCGACTCATCCACGCGGCGCCCGATGGGCGCGATGATGCGGTCGATGATGCGCATCACGTGGTCGTCGTTCTGGAACGTGACGTTGGTCAGCTCCAGCTTGCCGGCACGCTCGATGTAGACCTGGCGTGGGCCGTTGACCATGACTTCCGTGACGCTCTCGTCACGCAGCAGGGGCTCGAGCGGACCGAGGCCGATGATCTCATCGGTGATCTGCTCCAGCATCCGGACACGCTCGGCGCGGGTGAGGGCGAGACCCTCCTCCTCGACGACCTTGCCGAAGATCTCCTCGATCTGGCGTCGGACCTCGATCTGGTTGGCCAGGTCGAGCTTGGGATCCAGGTCCTGGATGACCCGCTGCTGGATGCGGAACTTGGTGTCGCGGAAGGACTCCCGGACCGGCACCTGGGACAGCATCCGACTCGGCGGCGCTGGCGGCATGGGACCCTGGGGGCCACCGGAGCCCTGGGTCTGGACACCGCCGGGCTGGCCGGGCGGGACGGGGAGCGCTCCATCAGCGCCCGGACGAGCGCTCTCGATGCGCCTCAACAGGGACATCGGGTCATCTCCCCTGGTACTGGCTGCGACGTCGGTCGGTCATCGTCAGCGCCATGCGAACAACTTGCGCGGGGCCTGGGCCCGCTCCGGTGTCGCCACGACCGCGGCGTCACCGGCGATGGCCCGAGCGATGCCCAGGACGTCCTGGCTGACTTGTGCCTGCTTGTTGCTCCACACGAACGGCACGCCCCGATTGAGGGCGTAGACGACGGTCCGGCCGTCGGAGACCACCGTGTGGTCGACCTTGCGGCCGATGGAGTTCTCGACATCCGCGATCCGGATGCCGTATGCGGAATCCGCGCGATTGAGCACCAGGCGGAGCTTCTCGCTGCCGTATCCCAGTTGGTCCGCGACCTCCAGGAACAGGCGGATGTTCTTGATGTTGGTGATCTCGAGGGTCAGCAGGCCCAGGACCAGGTCCGACATGTCCAGCAGCGCCAGGGTCGAGTCCTGGAACAACGGCCAGCAGTCGACGACGACCAGGTCGTGCGTCGCCGGAGCCGGTCGACGATGCGCCGGATGTGCTCCGTCGTCACCAGCTCGGCCATCTCGGGGCTGGGTGGTGCCAGCAGCACGCGGATACCGGTGCTGTGGCTGATGAGCGCGCCGTCGATGACGTCGTTGCCACCCTCGGCGTCGCCCAGGATGTCCACGATGGACTTGTTGCGGGGATTGAGGTTCGAGCAGCACGCCCACGTCGCCGAACTGGAAGCTGGCGTCCATGAGGGCCACCGAGCGTCCCATGTCGGAGGCCATGGCCACCGCGAGGTTGACGGCGAGCGTCGTGCGCCCGACCCCGCCCTTGGGCGAGAACAGCGTGATGACGCGGCCGGCCTCGCGCTCGACCGGGACGGCACTGCGCTGTTGACTGGGGTCTGGGCCGCGAACCGGCCCATCTTCTCGCGTTCCCGGGCGTGGACGCCCCTGATCGCGGCGCACAGCTCGTCGGAGCTGAACGGCTTGACCAGGAACTCGCGAGCCCCGGCGAGCATCGAGCGGCGGAGGTAGTCGGCCTCGCCCTGGACGCTCATCATCACGACCGAGGTGGTCGGCACCGTCCGACCGAGCTCCTCGGTCGTGGCGATGCCGTCCATGCCCGGCATGTTGATGTCCATCAGGACCACGTCTGGCGACAGCCGGGTCGCGGCCTCGATGGCCTCCAGGCCGGAGGCCGCGACGGCGACGACCTCGATGTCGGTCTCGAACGAGAGCAGCTTGGCGAGGTGCTCACGCGTCTCGGGGATATCGTCGACGACGATGACCCTGATGGTGTCAGCCACGCCGGAGCCTCCTGATGGTCATCACGGTGCTCGGTCCTTCGATGATCAGGGCAGCTTGGTGATGATCACGCGCGGCGGCAGGACACCGTGCCGGTCGACCAGCTCACGGAGCGTGATGCCCGTGGTCTCGACGTCCGGGGCGGTGACGTCCGCGGGCGCGCGCAGCAGCAGGTACAGGTTGTTCGGATCGCCTTCGCTGTGCGAACCGGACCATCTCGGCCTGCTGCGGGCGTGACGCTCAGGATGACGATGGCGCCACCGCTGCGTCGGCTGGCCCGTGTTCGGGTCGGCCTCACCGATGCGTGTCGCCGACGTTCGGCAGCAGCGTGCCCAGGACCTGGACGTTCTGGACCAGGACCTTGATGGTGGTGTTGTTCAGCCACTCGTCGAGGATCTTGGTCGCGGGCAGGCCGCTCTCGTCCCGGAACTCACCCACGACGGGTGCCTGGTTCGGGTCTGGCTGATCGGGGATGGTCAGCATCACGTCGACGAAGTCGCCCGCCTGGATGAGCGAGCCGACGCCGGTCAGTGAGTTGACCGGGATGGCCATGGCACGCTGCCCGGGCTTGAGGCCGGAGGTGACGTCGATGGCGTTCACGGAGCCGCTCTGGAAGTCGGCGGAGGTGAATGGCGGTCCCGGCGCGGACGGTCCGGCGGACCACCAGGCCCGCGAGCTGCGCGGGATCGCGGAAGGTGTCGATCGCGTCGCTCGGTCGGGCGTGTCGATCGTGGTCAGGATCCTCGGGGGTCAGGGTCGATGCCCAGCGCCACATCCTGCAGCGCGGTGACCACCGAGACGGTCTGCGGCGTCGGCGGCCTGGTTGGAGCCAGACCGGGAGCCGAACATCAGGACGCCGCCAAAGGCCACCACGGCCAGTAGGACGCCCAACAGGAGCATCAGGCGGTTCGAGCGCTTCAAGGATGGTCTCCACATTGCGGTGACAGGCGAGGGCGACTGTATGAAGCCAGCGCCGGTCGGACGAGATGACGAAAGGGCTATGACTGGTAGGACGGTGTGGACCGGACCGGACCGAGGGTGTCGTGACCCTGCGGGTGTGGTGCGGGTCGGTCCGGATCGGGGTGTCGAAGGGAAAAAGTAGGGCGGTGCTCCCGGGGGAGCACCGCCCTACGGTTTCGCAGGCTTGAGAACGTCCGAGCTAGATGCTCGTGCCGACGTTGGACATGATGGTGTTGATCTGGCCACCCAGGAAGATCACGGCGCCGATGACGACGATCGCGATGAGGGCCAGGATGAGTGCGTACTCGGCCAGACCCTGTCCCTCCTCGTCGCGGCGGACGGCGGCCGACAGCCAAGTGATGAGAGCTGCCATTGTGTTAGGTACCTCCTTTCCCTTGAAGTTCGTCGCTGAGGACGATGGCCGCACTGTGGCCCAGGGTCGGAGGCTGTCGATATGGGACAACGGTACCGATCCGCGGCCACCCATCCGGGATCGGGCATCCTGGCAGGACCTCTGCCGCGGGCAGGACCTCTGGCGCCGCCGGCAACGCGCGCTCGAGTCAGCTGGCGCGGTGCCGGCAGCGAGCCCGCGCCGGACATGAAAGGACGCCGGCGTTGCCGACGGCGTCCTGCTCTGCGACCGGAGCGGGTTCTACGTCAGATCGATGTGCCCAGGTTCGAGAACATGGTGTTCATGCTCGAGCCGAGGAACATCACCGCCCCGATCGCGATCATGGCGATGAGGCCCAGGATCAAGGCGTACTCCGCCAGACCCTGACCCTCCTCGCCGTGAGCCGACGCGTCGCCGCGTCGCCCGATCGCGAACCTGGAACATGATCGCCTCCAGGATAAGTGCGTCCACATAACGGACGTGACTGGACCGTAGAGGCGGCTCGAGCGCCCGAGGTATGGGAAAGGGGTCCCACCTCCGCCGAACGGATGGGTAGCCCGAGCACCGGTCCCACGTCCGGGTCGTGGCCGCGGACGCACCACCCACGGTCGCCGGGTGCCCGGTCGGCCTCAGGGGTCGATGGCGACGCTCAGCTCCACGGTCGTGCCGTCATCGCTGACGCCCAGCCCGACGCCCATCACCCGCGCGCGGTCGGCGAGGTCCGCCAGCAGGTCCGGGGACAGGGTGTGCGCCTCGGTCGCGATCTGGCGCTCGACGACCCGGTTCTGCTCGATCATCTCGCGCAGCGCGGGCGGCAGGTCATCCCGAACCTCGACGGCTGGCGGCGGCGGCGCCATCGGTGCCGCGTTCGGGTCGCGAAGCCAGGCGGCCCGGACGGCGACGGTCAGCTGCGCGTCGCTCCACTCCAGGCGCACCGCGACCCGCGACGGGCGCAGCGCGAGATAGCCGTTGATGGTGTCGTCGATGAGCCGGAACAGGCCGCTCTCGATGTCCTGGGTCAGCCGGCGCTCCGTGCCCTGCGAGTCGAGGTCGATCTCCACACCGGCCCGTCGGCCGCGGTCGGCCGCGGTCCGGCGCAGCGTGGGCACCAGGCCCAGGTCGTCGAGCACCATCGGCCGGACATCGAAGATGAACTCCTTGGTGGCATCCAGCGCGTGCTCCACCATCGCCCGCAGCTGGCCCAGCTCGCCGTGGGTCCGACCGTCGCCGCGGCTGGCCAGTCGCAGCACGATCTCCGCCTGGAGCGCGATGTTGGCGAGGCTCTGGGCGGGCCCGTCGTGCATCTGGCGCGCGATCTCGCGGCGCAGCTCCTCCTGGGCCCGGAGCAGCACGCTCGGGTCGGTGGCGTCGCTGGCCGCGCGGTGCGGCGCGCACGACCAGGGCCCGGGCGAGCGAGCCGGGGGCGGCGCCGGCACCCGTCGACCCCGGTCCCGGACCGGACGGTGCCCAGGTCGGCGTCCAGCTGGATCGAGCCGGTCGCGATAGCGCGTGAGGGTCCGATGCTTGCCCTCCAGCAGCTGCTGCTGCGCCTCGAACAGGGTCGCGCGGCGGCTCTGCGTGAGCAGCTGCTGCGCGCGCCTCGCGCAGCTCGCTTGGGGTCGGCGCGCGGGTCGCGCTCCAGGGCGGCGACCCGTTCCTCGCTCCGTGCGCGTCGTTCCTCGTGGCGACCGGCCTCGGCGGCCGCCTGGTGCGCCAGCAGGTCGATCTCCTCGACCTCCCGCGCAAGGCCGCGACAGGTCCTCGTCGATGCTCGCCCGGATGGCCTCGATGGCGCTCAGGATGGCTCGGTCGGCGGCCATCGGGCCATCGGTCGCCCGCGTCGGCGCGCCGCATGCCTGGATCGACCGCCGGACGGCGTCGTCCGGCGACGCTCTCGGCACCCATGGGCCAGGCCATGCCGGTGTCACCGGCGCTCGTGGTCAATCCTCGGGGATCCTGATCCAGCCCTGCTTCATGGCGTAGACGACCGCCTGGGTCCGGTCATTCACCGACAGCTTGCGCAGGATCGAGCTCATGTGGTTCTTGACGGTCTGCTCGCTGATGGACAGGGCGTAGGCGACCTGCTTGTTGGTCATGCCCTTGGCGATGTTGTCCAGGATCTCCACCTCGCGCGGCGACAGGGGCGCGAAGATGGGCGCCGCCTCCTGGCCGTAGACCGCCAGCTCCCGGAACTCCTTGAGCACCCGGCTGGCGACGGCGGGTCGGGCGAACACCTTGTCGTTGATGAGGTACTCGCCGTTGTTCACCCGGCGGATGATGGCCACGAGGTCGTCCGGGCCGACGTCCTTGAGGATGAACGCCGCCGCGCCCGCCTTGATGGCGTCGAACAGCAGGTCCTCGTCCTCGGCGACGGCGAGCGTGATGATGCCCGCGCTGGGCACCTCGCGCTTGATGCGCTGGGTGGTCTCGATGCCGCCGGGCGCCGCGATGGACAGGTCCAGGAGCACGATGTCCGGGTCATGCTGCTCGGCCGCATCGAACGCGGACCGGGGATCGTCCGCCTCGGCCACGATGTCGAAATCGGGCTCCTGCTCGAGGATCTGGCGCATCCCCAGACGGAACAGGGCGTGGTCATCGACCAGGATGATCCTGACCCGCTGGTCCGGATTGCGTCGGTCGGGGCCACCGCGGCGCCGCTCCGAGCCTGTGTAGCCCATCACCATGACGTCCGACTCCTCTCGCGTGGGTCGAGCTTCAAGCGGACGGTGGTGCCCGCTGCTGCCTCGGATACGATCTCCAGCCAGCCGCCCACGAGCTGGGCGCGTTCGCGCATGAAGCGCAGGCCGAAATGGCGTCGCCCGGCCTGCTCGGGCGACCTCGTCCTGTCGAGAACCCGCGGCCGTCGTCCTGGACCTCCAGGATCCACCAGTCGTGGCCGGCCGGCTCCGGCTGGCTCGAGACGCGTGCTCAGTCGGACACGCGCTGCGCACCAGAGTGCTTGCGCACGTTCCGGAGTGCCTCCAGGGCGACGCGCAGCACGGCCGTTCGCGCCGGCACATCGAGGAGCTCCTCGGGTGCCGTCGAGGTCGATGTCCACCCGGATGCCCGTCTCGGTCGCGCAACTGCTCGGCGGCGTCGGTCAGCACCGACCCAAGGTCGCCCGCTTCCTGGAGCGACGGCCGCAGCTGGCGGATGAAGTCACGCAGCCGTTCCGTCTCGCGCTCCAGGACCGACACCCAGGGTGTTCAGCTCCGCTGCCGCCAGCGCCGGATCGGATCGCAGCGACCGCTCCACGATGTGCACCCGGAACACGGCGTTGGAGAGCGCCTGGGCGGGGCCGTCGTGGAGCTCCTCGGCCAGCCGCGTCCGCTCCTGCTCCTGCGACTCCAGGACGAGGCGTGCCTCGACGAGGTTCGCGGGCCGCTCGATCTGGGCCTCGTCCACGGCGCCGCGGCCGCTGGAGGTCCAGTCTCCCTGCTGGCCGCGCTCCAGGAACCGCCAGCCATCCTCGAGGTCGCGGGTGATGAGCTCGAGCCGGCCGAGCAGCTGCCCGGCGCGGGCCGCGTCCATCGCCTGCTGGTCGCGGCCGGCCGCGTCGGCACCGCTGCCATCGGGCTCGCGCCGGTCGGGCAGCGGTCTGCGAGCTCCGCGGCGTGCAGCTCGCGCAGTCGCTCCGTGAGCGCGCGCAACCGGTTGGCGCTCTGGGTCAGGGCCTGCTGGGCCTCGGTGTACAGGGCGTCAACGTCGGCGCGGCGGTCACCCCGGATGCCGGTCTCCATCGTGGGCGGAGTATAGGCGCTGCTGCGTGCGGTCCCGACCCGGTCGGTCATGGTGTCACGCAGCCGGGGTCGATGCGGAACAGCCAGGTCGGATCCGTCGGCCGATCCGATCCGCTGCGGGGTCGCCGGCGAGGCAGGTCGGCGCGGTCGGGTCGAGCAGCGCGTCCGGATATCGGCGCGCGGTCGTCGAACACGATGAGGTGTCCGGACGCCGGTCTCCCGGGCGAGCTCGGCAAGGGTCGTGGGCGGGTCATCCGGGAGCACCATCACCGGCCGCCCCAGGACCCACGCGACGGACATCGGGTGGTCGCTCATGAGCGGTGCCGGCCGGTCATCGATCGAGCTGGCAGGGCACCCGGACCGCGGCCAGCCGACGTTCCATCGTGACCCGCGCTGTCGGCCACCGTGGCGAGCTGCACCGAGCGCGACGGGGAGGGCGAGGGCCAGCAGCGCCGCCGGCCCGACGATGACGTTGACCTGTCGGCCAGTGACGCGCCGTGGAGATCCGTGTCATGAGCGCGTCCACGCCGAGTACGCTGGCCACGATGAGCGCCACCAGCAGCGGTCCGCTGGCGTGCAGCGAAGGTGCCCCACAGGGTCGCCACCGGGAACAGCAGCGCCGTGGCCAGGAACGTGAGGCCGCCGCTGAGCAGCAGCACCACGAGCGCGGTGGGTCGTCGAAGCGCCGGGCTGCCGCCGCAACCCGACGAGCGGACAGGAGGCCCACGACGCCGACCGGAAAGGCGCCCACCAGGACGATGTCGATCGAGCTGGGTGCCCATCGCGCGGACGGGTGCCGCCGACGATGGCCGCCGACGCCCTGGCCAAGCCAGCCCGCCAGGGTCGGTCGGTCGTGGATGGAGAAGATCTGCTCGTTGCGCAGCAGGAACATGTTCTCCAGCGCCTGGGCCGTCGCGCTGCCGCCAAAGGTCAGCTGCTGGCGGACGAGCCAGGGCACGACGAGCAGGAGGCCGCCGACGACCACCGGGCCCAGAGCAGTCGCCATGCGCGTGCCGCGCAGGCGTCCGCCGCGGTGCCCCGGACCGGAGCGGGCACGGCACAGGACGAGCAACGTCAGCCCGATCCAGACGACCTCCTGGCGAGCCAGGTAGGTCAGCGCCCAGCGACGATCCCCAGGACACAGGCCCGGCAGCCACCGCGCCAGCGGCATCGCCGTCGGCCGCGCAGCAGCCGGGACATCAGCAGCGCGCGAGGTCGTGCCGAGGACCGCGAACGGGACGGTCGAATCGGGTGCCGCGGTGGCCACCAGCCACGGTCCCAGCACGGCCGCCAGCAGGCCCGCCGTCGACGGACGCCGCGGTCCGAGCGCCGTGTCATCCAGCCCGTCGAGCCGGGCCGCCTCCGGGCCACGGCCCAGGTCGAGGGGCGCGAGGAGGGCGCCCAGCAGGACACCGCCGAGCTGGCCCGCCTGGTGCGCCGGTGCCGCGCGACGAGCATCGGCACGGCCGCGACGAGGCTGGCCAGGGCAGCCACAGGTCGAACGCCGGACGGGGCAAGCGTCAACGGCGGGCTGGCGTAGCTCCACAGCGCATTCGGTGGTCAGGCCGTGCCCCTGACCAGGTTGCGGGCCACGTCGAGGTAGTAGAGGCTGCCCTCCGTGGGCGGGAACGGGACCCGGCGATGGTCAGCGAGGCGCGCCAGCGACGGCGACCAGGAACAGCGACACCGGGACGAGCCACGACCGGCGCGCGCTCATGACCGCACACCGGTCATCGTCCGGCCGTCAGGCACACGGCGTACAGCGCGGCGCTTGGGTCGGCCCGGCTCGCTCGGCATCGGGCACCACCGTGATGGGCGCCGACAGCCAGTCGGGTCGGACCTCGCCCGTCCAGCACGGGCGCCAGCGCCACGGTGCTGAAGTCGCGCTCCAGGATGAGCCAGCGGATGCCGTAGCGTCGGAGCGCGTCCTCCACGACCGGCAGCGGGTCCTCGGGCGTCACGATGCCCTGGCGGCCCGTGAGGTACCGGAAGCCGCCCGCGTCGGGTGTCATCAGTCGGTCGTCCGGCGGCACCGCTGCGAGCGGCGCGGCGACCGCGACCGCCATGTCCCGGGCGTGCTGCCAGTCGCGCGCGGTCATGCGATCGGTCGCGCCGATGCCCAGGAGCAGCACGACGCCCACGGCCATGGATCGTGAACACGCGCGTCGCGCGACGCGGCGTCCCAGCTCGGTACGCCGACGCGCGACGGCCGTCACCACGCCGCCGACGCCCAGCAGGGTCAGCAGGTAGGCGTACGGGACGAGTGCCACCGCCGAGTGCAGGAACGTGCCGTTGGGGACGTGGACCGCGAACAGCAGCCCGCTCGACAGGAACAGGGTCGCGGCATAGACCATCCATGGCCGCCAGGCCAGGTCGCGGCGCTGCCACCACGATCCCCAGCAGCAGGAACGGCACCAGGAAGATGAGCAGCACCTGGGTCGCGAACAGGCCCAGCAGCGTTGACGAGGCCCAGCACCCGGCTGGTCAGCAGGGGCACCAGGCCCTGGGCCAGGAAGCTGGCCGGGTGTCGCCGGGCGTGCTCACGCTGTACAGGTCGCGGTACTCGCGTGATCCACAGGATGCGGCCGGACGCCGCGGACGGCGAGATGGAGCCGAACACGTCGAGCTGTCGCAGGATCCAGGGTGACGCGACCAGCAGGAAGCCGCCGGCGCACAGCAGGGCCGCGGTCCAGCCGATGCGCGACGCCCGCGGTCGCCGGACCAGGTCCGCGAGGAACGCGAGCGCGAACGGGATGCCCAGCAGGACGCCGTCGTTGCGCGACAGGAAGGCGAGCCCGACCAGCACGCCGCCGAGCGCGAACGCGCGTCGGTCACCGCGCAGGCCCCGGGCGCAGGCCCACAGCGAGAGCGTGCCCAGGAGCATGAACAGGCCGAAGTTGTCCGGCTGTGCCAGGAACGGGTCGACCAGCGCGGGGACGCGCGACCATCAGACCCGCGGCCGCGGCGGCTGCCAGCGGGGCATCGACGCGTCGCGTCCGATCCAGTAGGTGACGGGTGCGACCGCCGCGCTGGCCAGCCAGAAGGGCAGCGCGGACGCCAGGGGTACCGGCCCGAGGAGCCAGATGAAGGGGACCTGGACGAGTGACGCCAGCGGCATCCAGTGGGCATTCGAGGGGATGGGCAGGACGCCCGCCGCCGGCAGCACGCCGCCGGTCTCCACGAAGTTCCAGATGAAGTCGACCTGGAAGCCATGTGCCGGCGGCCAGCTCCCGGGCGACGTTCACGTAATAGAACGAATCGGGGTACGCGGGGTCCAGGAACAGTGCGCCCGTGACGATCCGGGCGCCCAGCGCCACGAGGAAGAGGGCGATCGGGATGACCATGCCGGTGCACCATAGCAACGGTGCCCGGCCCGACCGCCTGGTACGGATGGGCTATGGGGTCAGGGGGGCTGGGGTCACCTGCGGTGGGGTCTGGTGTGGTCGATGCGGCGTCGCCCGGCGCTGCCGGGTACCGGCCGGCGCATCCGCCGGATGGGGATGATGGCCAGCAGCATCACGCTGCTGTACCACCACATGGCGGGGACGGCCAGGAAGGCCGCGACCGGCACGGTCCAGGGCCGGTCGGTGCGGGCGCCCCAACACGACGACGAGCAGCGCGACGGGCAGCCGGACGCGTGAGCGGGATGGGGATGGCCTTGCGCCGACGCTGGCTTGCCGGCCTCGGCGATGAGCAGTGTCGATCCATTCCCGCCACATCCAGGGCGCCATGCACGAACGACACCGCGGCGATGGCCGCCGTGGCGCCCAGCGCGATGGCCAGGGCCGCCATTCGCGCCGGACCGCGAACCAGACGAGCCCGATACCCGGCGTGACCTTGGTCAGCAGCACGAACGACCACGTCCAGGGATAGCGGAAGCCGAGCGCGATGGCGGCCGCGAGCAGCAGGTGGATGTTGCCGTTGATGAGCTCCAGGATCGCGGGCGGGAACAGGCCCAGCAGCACCAGGGCGTACCGCTGGGTCATCCAGGCATACGTCGGCGATGAGCAACCCGGTCCAGCCCACCAGGAACACCGGCCACGGCAGGTGTCCGAGGACGCCGAAGACCTGGGCCAGCGGAGGTCCGTACAGGAATGCGCCGTACGAGCCGACTGTCTGCGAGTAGGGATGGACCTGGTCGACCGACCAGTAGGCCCAGGCGTCGAGGCCCCAGCCGTCGACCACCCTGGAACCAGACGATGACCGCCGGCCACGACCAGCGACTTCACGGTCGCCGCGAACCACAGCAGGCGCCGCTGGTCCGGCGTCAGCGTGCGACCGGTGAACCAGAGACCGCAGCCAGCGACCGGGTGCCCTTCCTCGACGCGCGACGTGCCACTCACGAGGGGATCGCCTCCACTGCCCCCCGGGCCACCCACGGCAGCGAGAGTGGCCGACGTGACAGGGGTCGTTCGCGGTCGAGGACGGCTAGTGGGAGCAATGCCACCAGCACCGCAAGGCTCTGGGGCGACGGGTTCGGCAGTGACAGCGTGACGACCACGGCCATCGGCCAGCGCAGACCTCGCGATCCCGCCCAGACCGCGATGGCACCGGCGATGACGAGCCGCAACCACAATGGTCCTGCCAGCGCGGCCCAGGGACCCGGGTCAGCACGTTGACCCTCGACGGCCAACCGCTCCAGCCACTCCGTCCAGCTACCTGGTGCCAGCACGTAGGAGATGGTCGTGATGACCAGGGTCGCGCCCAAGGCAACGGCGACAGCGCGCCATTCCCGGCGTGCTGCGAACCACAACAACCCGACACCCGGCGTGACCTTGGTCAGCAGGATGAAGGCCCAGCTCGCTGGCCACCGAAAGCCCAGGACAAGTGCCGCCGCGATCAGGATCTGGATATTGCCCGCGAGGACCTCGAAGGCCACGACGGGCACCAGGAACAACGCCGTCGCCCAGCCGCGTCCGAGCCAGGCGAGCGTGCCCACCAGGAGTGTCGTCCAGAGGGTCAGGAACACCGGCCACGACAGCCATCCCAGGAGACCGCCCAGTTGGGCGAACGCCGGCGAGTACAGGAACGCGCCATGGACGTTCATGGCGCTCGCGTACGGATGGACCTGGTCGATGGCCCAGTACGCATATGCGTCGAACCCCCACGTGCCGCGCACCATGCCGCTGACAGAGAGTGCGACGAACCCGGCGGCGACGATCGCGAGCAACATGAGGTCGAGCAGCCGAAGACGGGCCACCTGCCCGGGGAGCGCCATGCGTCGCACGATGGCGATCCGGCACCGCGGGGGCGAGGACCCGAACGGGCTACCGGCGAACGGGACCCGGGCCCAGCTGGTCCTCGGTCGACGCAGGACCATGGGGCGACGCGACCCTGATCGCAGCCGCGTTACGCTGCCCCCGTGATCGCCCTGCCCGCGCTCCGTCAGGCACCCGGCCCACGGTTGGGCCGTGGCGCGCCGGGCCGCCCTGCACGGGCTGGTCGTGGGCGGGCTGGCCTTCCTGGTCTACACCTTCGTCGTCGCCGCGCCCCGCATCGGCACGGTCGGCTTCGATGCGTGGGCCTACTGGAGCGTCCAGCTCCCCCACCCGTACCTGAGGTCGCCGTCGGCAGCCTGGGGGCGTTCACCTACAGCCCGCCGATGGCGATGCTGTTCCACCTCGTCAGCGGCCTCGCAGTGGTGGGTCTTCCTGTGGATCTGGCTCGCCGTCCTGCTGGCCACCGCGATCTGGCTCGGCGGCCGGCGGGCGCTCATCGTGCTGGCCTTCCCGCCGGTGATCATGGAGCTGTACCACGGCAACGTGAACCTGCTCATCGGTGCGGCCATCGTGCTCGGGTTCCGGCACCCCTGGACGTGGTCGTTCGTGCTGCTGACCAAGCCCACCTGCGGCGTGGGCCTGCTCTGGTTCGTGGTCCGTCGCGAGTGGCGGCAGCTGGGCATCGCCCTGGGCGCACCGCGGCCATCGTCGGCGGTGTCGTTCCTGATCGCCCCGCAGCTGTGGCAGGAGTGGATCGCTTCCTGCTGACCAACGCGTCGGGCACACCGGGCGGAGCGTGGGTGCCCATCCCGCTCTGGCTGCGCGTCGCGGTCGCGGTCGTCATCGTGGTCTGGGGCGCCCGCACCGACCGCACCTGGACCGTGCCCATCGCGAGCGCCATCGCCATGCCCGTGCTGTGGTTCGCGGGCTTCGCCATCCTGGCCGCGCTCGTCCGCGTCCCGCCGGCGTCACCCCGCAGCCGGATCGCGCGTCCGGACGAGCCGTCGACGACCCGTCCCGGAGCCGATCAGCGCGCCTGACCCCGGCGTTGCCCGGGCATCCGACTGGCCGACTACCATGCAGCCGATGCCTGACGAGCCCAAGCCGAGCCTGACCCTGGTGCTGCCCGCCTACAACGAGGCGGCGCGGCTCGGCTCCGCGCTCGACGA
This sequence comes from uncultured Chloroflexia bacterium, assembly GCA_963760625.1. Taxonomy (GTDB): domain Bacteria; phylum Chloroflexota; class Limnocylindria; order Limnocylindrales; family CSP1-4; genus JAFMJV01. The sequence goes on along the minus strand of CAVXDU010000004.1, from coordinate 28,576 downwards.
GCTGTTCGGCTACCTCGGTCGCACGGGCGAGGCACGCGCCGGCGGTCGGTCGGCCGAGCGAGCTGGGCGCCTGGGACGTGCTCCTCGTGGACGACGGCTCCGAGGACGACACCGTGGCGGTCGCAGAGGCACGCCCGGAGGCGCAGCCGGGAGCCGACGGCGAGCCGCCGCGCCTACGTGTCCTGCGCCGACCCCATGGCGGCAAGGGCGCCGCCGTCCGCGCCGGCATCCTGGCCGCCACCAGCGACCTCGTCGTGTTCGCCGATTCGGACATGGCGACGCCACCCGACCAGCTGCCGTTGCTGACCGAGGCGCTCGCTCGACCACGACGTGGCGCTCGGCAGCCGGGTCCAACCCGACGGCACCGACCGACGGTCGAGCCAGCCCTTCCATCGACGCGCGCTCGGCAAGGTCTTCCACGCCCTGGCCGGTGCATGGGTCACCGGCTCGGTGCCCGACTCGCAGTGCGGGTTCAAGGGCTTCCGACGGGAGGCGGGCCAGGACCTGTTCGCCCGCCAGCAGATCACCAGCATCGTGTTCGATGCGGAGATCATCTTCCTCGCTCGCAAGCGTGGCTACCGGGTTGCCGTGGTGCCGGTCCAGTGGACCGACCAGCGTGGCTCGCGGATGCGTGTCCGGCCGGGCTCGCCGTGCGGGTCGCGTGGGACCTGGTCCGCATCCCGCTCATCCATCGACATGTCGAACGTTCGCGGACGGTGGAACCGGTCATGTCGGCGGGGTCGGGGAGCGACTGACCATTCGGTCGGCCACCGGCCGGAGCGAAGGCCATCGATCGCTATGGTTCGGATACGGTCGGCCAGTCTGCCGTGCCCAGCGGCCTCCGCCATCCAGAGCGCACCGGTCGGACCCACGACCTCATCCATCCGGTAGAGGCAGCGATCGAGTCCGGCAACCCCCGCCGGAGGGCGACGATGCCCACCAGCATCGCCAGGCCATGGTTCCAGACGACAGGCAGCGATATCGTCGCCGCCACGATCACGGTCCAGCGTCGGTCGGTTCGTGCGCCCCAGGTGACGAGCACCGCCGCGATCACCAGGCGCACTGACAGGGGTACCCCGATGAGGTTCGCGCCGGGCGCCTCGGTGGTGGTCGACAGCATCGTCAGCCACTGACGCCACAGGTCCGGGGACAGGACCCACGACACCCCGGCGATGACCGCGGTTGCACCCAGGGCGAGAGCCAGGGCCCGCCACTCGCGACGTACCGCGAACCACAGGAGCCCGATGCCGGGCGTGACCTTGGTCAGGAGCACGAACGACCATGCCGCTGGCCACCGGAACCCCAGCACGACCGCCAGGGCGAGCAGCAGATGGATGTTACCCATCCCGATCTCGATGACGATGGGAACGAAGACCAGTAGGGGCAACGACCAGGGCCCCGCCATGAAGACGTATATCGCAACGGTCGCGGCCATCCAGCTGCCCAGGAACAGCGGCCATGGCACCTGCGTGAATAGCGTCATGAGGGGCACGAACACTGGGGAATAGCGGTACGCGCCGTACCCCATGGGTGCGCCACCCTCGGGATAGACCGATCCGCGTGGAAAGCCCCAGTACGCCCGGGTGTCGTAGCCCAACCGGATGGGCCCGGCCGCCTGGACGATGAACAGCTCCCAGACCAGGACCAGTGACACGACGCTCAGCGTGGCAGCCAGCACGAACCGCCGCCGCGAGACAGTCGATGACATGTACGCCACCGTGCCAGCAGCGAGAGCACTCCACCAGAGGCCAGTCGTACCGGATGGAACGGCGACCATCGGAAGGATCGCGCCTGGACGCCGGGCTGGACTTGCGTGAGCGGATGCATGGCCGCGCACCCGGGACATACACTGCAAGTCTGTCCATGACGCCACCGCCGCCCGCCCCACCACACCGCCGTCGCTCGGCCCCCTCGATCGTCCGGCGGACGCCCCTCGATGCCATCCCGCGGCGCGGCGTGGGACCGCCTGCTGGGTGTCACCGCGCGGCCCACGCCGTTCTCGCGCTGGACAGTCCATCGGGCCTGGTGGGACGCGTACGGTTCGACCGCGCACGAGCAGTACCTGGTGTGTGCCCGCGCTGAGCCGGGTGCCGCCGGGTTCGCCGCCGACGACATCGTGGCCATCGTGCCCCTCATGCATCGGCACGAGGTGGAGCCCGAGGACGCGGCGTCGCTACACCCACCTGCGCCGCCGGTCGACGGGACCCCGGTCCGGCCCGACGCGACCGCCGTCTTCATGGCCGCCAGCTATCACGCCGACTACGCCACCATCCTGTGCCCATCCCGACGACCTGCCGGAGGTCTGCGCGGCGGTCGTGGCGTCCCTGGCGTCGCTGGCTCGGGCCACCGAGCCGTGGGATGTCATCGACCTGCGCCGACTGCGGGCGCGACGACCCGGCCCTGCCGGCCCTGCGTCGGCGCCCTGCCGGCAGGTCCGCCCGACTGGACCGTGCAGCACGAGCAGGAGGACGTGTGCCCGGTGGTCGACGCTCCCCGATGGTGCGACTGGGACGACTACCTCGCGACCCTCGACAAGAAGGCGCGACACGAGATCCGGCGCAAGCTCCGTCGCGCCGAGGCCGCGGGCGCCATCACCTTTCGGCAGATGCCCCTCGACGCCGCATCGGTGGATGCGTTCATCGACCTCCATCAGGCCCGCTGGGGCGAGCCAGGGCCTGTTCCCGGACACCGAGGGTGGCGTCCGGAGTCGGCGATTCCTGCATCGCGATGACCGAGCTCGAGGCCGCCGAGGGCGAGCATGCGCCCAGCTCCAGCTGGGTCAGGTGTTCGTGGGTCGAGCGGCTCATCTTCGCGGGTGTCGGGTTCGACGACGGCACGACCTGCTACTTCTACAACGCGGGTGCCGATCCGGATGCCCGTGACCTGTCGCCGGGTGTGACCGGCACAGCGGCATACATCCGTGACCGCATGGAGGCAGGTCGCCGCCGCTTCGACTTCCTGCGTGGCGACGAGCCCTACAAGTACGAGTGGGGCGCGGTCGACGAGCCCATCGATCGCATCGTGGTCAGTCCGGGGACGGGCATGAACGCGTCCGTCGACGGGCGACCCCTGTCTGGACCTGCCGGAGCATCCGCCGCTGCCCGATGGCGAGCGTGTGCGGGTCGTCCAGCTGGTCGCGACGGGCACCAACGGCGGCGCCCAGGAGCATGTCGTGGGCGCTGCTCGCGCGGCTCGACCGGACCCGGTACGACACGCGTGTCATCAGCCTGTCCGACGGCAGCGCCGTCAGGCGCTGGAGGGCGCTGGGGGTCTGCGTCGAGGTCGTGGAGGCGGACATCGGACGAGCGTCGCGGCGGCAGCGGTCGCGGACCTCCTCGGCCGCTGGGAGACACAGGTCGTCCACGGCCACATGTACCGGGCCGAGGTCGTGGGCGTCCATGGCCGCAGACCTGCTGGCAGGCCCAGGGCCTGGCCCGCCCGTACCTCGTCGAGACCGTCCACTCGTCGCGGGTCCGGAGCAACGGAGGACCGCGAGCTCCTGGTCCGGCATGACGCCCGCCATCGACCGGCTGATCGCGGTCAGCAAGGCCGTCGTGGCCAAGCTGGAACGCGAGGGTCGCACGGGCCGACGCCCGTGGAGCTCATCTACAACGGCGTGGACATGGACCGCTACGACCACACCGAGGCGTGCTGCACCCTGCCCGAGGAGTACGGCTTCCCGGAGGGAGTCCCAGATGGTCGGGGTCGTGGCCCGGCTGGAGCCCGAGAAGGGCCACGCGACGCTGCTCGAGGCGTGGCCGTCGGTGATGGCACGGGTCCCCAGCGGCGCGCCTCCTGGTCGTCGGTGAGGGGTCGCTGGCGGGCCGCGTTGCAGGACCAGGCCGACGCGCTGGGCCTGCTGGGCGAGCCGTGTGTCGGTGACGCCTGCGTCGGGACCCGTCATGCTCGGCCCGGCGCGGCCGTGGTGTTCACGGGTCGCCGCGAGGACGTGCCGGCGGTCACCGCGGCGCTGGACGTGGCGGTCCTGCCCTCCTACCGGGAGGCACAGGGCCTGGTCATCCTGGAGGCGATGGCACTCGCCCGGCCCGTCGTGGCCACCAACGTCGGCGGCATCCCGGAGATGATCGAGGACGGCGTCACCGGCCTGCTCGTGCCGCCGCATGACGCACCCGCACTTGCGGACGCCATCTACCGGTTGCTGCTCGACCATCCCCTCGCGGATATGCTCGGTCGCGCGGGACACCGCCTGGTCCACGAGCGGTTCTGCGTCGAGCGCATGGTCGCGGCCATCGAGGCGCATCTACGACCAGGGCTGGCTCGCGTGGTGTGCCCGAGTGGGCGTCACACCCCGAGGCACATCGACAACGGCCGTCGCCTGACACCCAGGGTCCTGTGGTCTGCCGAGCTCGGCACAGATGAGGATCCTCGCAGCCCGTTCCGGGACTAGAATCGTCGACGTCCCATCTCCCCGGGGAGTCCACTCGTGCGCCCTCACTCCATCACGATGCTCGGCACCGGGCTCATCGCCGACTTCTACACCCAGACGCTCCACGGGCAGCGAGGTGCGGACCGTGTCCGGGTCGTGTACTCCCGGAGTGAGGAACGTCGGGTGGCATTCAGCGTCGATGGGGCATCCCGGAACACACGTCCGACATGGTCGCTGCCATCCGGCACCCCGACACGGACGTGGTCGTGGTCGCACTGCCGAACCAGCTCCATGAGGAGGCGGTCTCGGCGGCAGCCGCAGCAGGCAAGGCCGTGCTGTGCACCAAGCCGCTTGGTCGGACCGCGGAGGAGGCATCGAGGATGCTGGCCACGGTCGAGGCGGCGGGTGTCTTCGGTGGCTATCTGGAAGACCTGTGCTACACGCCCAAGACCCTCAAGGCGGTCGCGGCCGTGGGCGGCGGCGCGCTTGGCGACGTGACGTGGGTCCGCTCCCGTGAGACGCATCCGGGCCCCCACTCGGCCTGGTTCTGGGACGGCCGGCTGACGGGTGGCGGCGCGATCATCGACCTTGGATGTCACTGCATCGAGATCATCCGCAACTTCGTGGGCAAGGGCAACCGCCCGGTCGAGGTGCTGTGCCACACCGACACCTTGGTGCATCCCATCGAGGACGAGGACAACGCAGTGGCCATCATCCGGTTCGAGTCGGGGGCCATCGGCCAATTCGAGGTCTCATGGACATTCCGGGGCGGCATGGACCTGCGGGACGAGGTCGCTGGAACCCATGGCACCATCTGGCTCAACCACTTCCTGCGGACCGGCTTCGAGATGTTCACGGCCGGCGGCAGCGGCGGCTACGTGGCTGAGAAAGCGGAGACGGCTGCCGGCTGGCTGTTCCCGGTCGGCGACGAGGCGTCGGAGCTGGGCTACGTGGACATGTTCTCGGACATGTTCGACGCCACTCGATGCCGGGACCGCCCCGCGCGAGACGTTCTACGACGGCTACGTCGTGAACTGCATCATGGATGCCGCGTACCGGTCCGCGACGAGCCACGCCTGGGAGCCGGTGACCACGGAGTGGCGTGGTGGCAGCACGCCGCGCATCACCTCGACCCCGGAGGAATACCAGGGCCACGTGGTCATCAAGCGCGAGCTGCTGCCGGACGGACGCCTCAAGCTGATCCTCAAGGACCCTGTCACGGGTGACTTCAGCGACCGGGTGGTCGCCGGGTCCTGACGGTTCGGAACGACATCGTCACCGAACTGTGCTCGTACTCATTGACCGTACCGCGTACGATGCCCCGGCGCTGGCCGCAACGGATCCTGGGCGCGTGTGAGAGGAGGAAGCATGAGTCGGATGTCCACCGGTTGGCGTCGAGCCCTGGCCATGGCGATGGGGATCGCGGTCGGCGCGGTCAGCCCTGGCTGGCCCGGGTCGTCGCTTGGCCCAGACCCCGACGCGGGGGATCGATCGTGGTCGCCATCGAAGGCGAGCCGACGTCTGTCGACCCGGCATTCGACTACGACTTCGTGTCGGGACTGGCACGTCGACAGCATCACGGAGCCGCTGCTCAAGTTCTGCGAGAACGACTTCAAGCTGTGTCCCAACCTCGCGACATCCTGGACGGTCAGCCCGGACGGTCTGACCTACACCCTCAAGATCCGGCAAGGCGTCAAGTTCCACGACGGCACGACGATGACCGTCGATGACGTGGTCTACAGCATGAACCGCATCCGCGATCCCGAAGCTCGTCTCGCTAGTCGGCTGGATGCTCGCCAATGTCGCCGACATCACGGCGCCCGATGCGGAGACGGTGGTCATCACGCTCAGCAAGGTCGGATGCGCTGTTCGAGTACGCTCTCGCGTCCACCGCCGCGCATGTGGTCAACAAGGCATTCGTGGAGGCCAACGGCGACAAGTACGGCACGCCGTCCGTCGGCTCCATCGGCACTGGCCCCTTCAAGTTCGTGGAATGGGTCAGCGGCGACCACCAGACCCTGACGCGCTTCGATGATTATTGGGACAAGGCGAACGGTGGTCCGTACCTGGACACAGTGACCATCAAGATCCTGCCCGAGTCCACGACCCGTGTCGCTGGCCTGGACACGGGCGAGATCGACTACATCGTCAACAACGTCCCATCCGATCAATACGCGACGGTCGCCGCGATGGACAACGTGTCGCTTTCGTTCGTGCCCTCGTACTACGGCGAGTGGATCACGTTCAATACCGCACGAGCCGCCGTTCGACAACGTCAAGGTCCGCCAGGCGCTCAACTACGCGGTCGACAAGAAGGCCATCCGCCAGCTGTATCTACGGCCCGACACGCCGGACACCAAGGCGACCCTCGTCTACCCCACGATGTGGACATTCGACCAGCCCGATTGGCAGACCGCCTGGGACACGCTGCCGGCGTACGACCAGGACCTGGAGAAGGCGCGCCAGCTGCTCGATGAATCCGGCGTGGCCGACCAGCTCAACGGCAAGACCATCGCCTACTACGAGTCGACGCCATCCATCAAGGGCATCGGCGAGTCGTTCATCGATTCCATGTCCAAGCTGGGCATCGATATCAAGGCAGCCAAGGAGACCTACCAGGAGGCGGTCAACCTCCAGTTCGGAGCGCACGACGACTACGACATCATCGTGGGCTCGTGGGGTTCGGACTTCCCCGACCCGTCCGGCAACCTGCGGCCGAACTTCGCGTCCGAGAACATCGCGGAGGGTGGCGCCAACGCATCCGCCTACACCAACCCCGAGGTCGACGAGCTGCTGGCGCAGCAGAACTCCCTGGTGGACAAGACCGAGCGGGCAAAGCTGCTCATCCAGGCCCAGGCGCTCATCGCCGAGGATTCGCCGGTGATCTCGGTCACCAACCCCGGTGGCCGCTCGCCGTCAACAAGCGGGTCCAGGGCGCGTCGATCGACGCCGCTCTGGTACTGGGGGTCGCTGTTCAAGGACCTGTGGGTCACCCAGTAGCGGGGTGATCGCCATCCTGCTCCCCGGCTGGACCGGGGAGCAGGCATCCGTCCTGACCCAGGGGGATCACCTGATGGCGGGATATGCCGCACGCAGGGTGCTGGCTGCCATCCCGGTCCTGCTGTTCGTCTCCTTCGTCACCTTCGGGCTCATCCGGCTGGCACCGGGCGACCCGGTCCTCATCGTGCTCGGCGGCAAGCGCATCAGCCCGCAGCTCATCGAGCAACTGCGGGAGCAGTTCGGTCTCGTCGGCGATCCCATCACCCAATACGTGCGCATGGCTGGGGCGGGTGCTGCGCGGTGACCTTGGCCAAAGCTACAAGCTCAAGCAGGACGTCAGCGACCTGATCCTGGCGCGCCTGCCGGTCACCTTCGAGCTCATCCTGTTCTCGGTGCTCCTCGCGGTCGCCGTGGCCATCCCGCTGGGTGTCTATCAGGCCTATCGGCAGGACACGCGCGGCGACTACGCCGGGTCCCTGTTTGCGCTCATCGCGGTCAGTTCCCCGGTCTACTTCACGGCCATCCTCGGTGTCCTCGTGTTCGCCGTCGGTCTCGGGGTCCTGCCCGCGTTCGGACGTGGTGGCCCGGACCTGCTGGACCAGGCGCGTCACCTGCTGCTGCCGGCTGTCACGCTGGCCCTGGGCATGATCGCGCTCACGTCACGGATGACCCGGAGCGCCATGATCGAGGTGCTCTCGTCAGACTTCATCGAGGCAGCCCGTGCCAAGGGCCTGCCGGAACGCACCATCGTGGTCAAGCACGGGCTGCGCAACGCGCTCATCCCGGTGATCACGGTCACCTCGCTCCAGATCGGATTCCTGCTGGTGGGCACTGTCCTCGTCGAGAGCACCCTGGGACTCGGCGGTCTTGGCTCGCTCATCACCGATGCCATCCAGAACCGCGACTACCCGGTCATCCAGGCGTCGGTCCTGTTCCTGGCCGTGGCGTTCATCCTGCTGAACCTGGTGACGGACCTGCTGTACGCGGTCATCGACCCCCGGATCCGCTACGCGTGACCACCGTCACGGTCGCCACGCCGTCATTCGGCCGCCGCCTGGGTGCCAGTGCGCTGGTCCGCAATCGGGCCGCCGTCCTGGGCCTGGCCATCCTCGTGCCACTGCTGCTGGCGACCGTCATCCCGTGGGTGCTCACCCAGGCAGACCCGAATGCCCAGGACCTGTCCCATTCGCTGCTGGGACCAAGCTGGGAGCATCCGCTGGGCACGGACAAGCCCGGTCGCGACGTACTGGCGAGGGTCATCTTCGGGGCGGCGCCAACGCTCCTGGGTGCCATCGTGGTGGTCGTCATCAGTGGCGCGGTGGGTATCCCGGCCGGGTTGTTCGCCGGCTACTACGGCGGCCGCACCGAGTCGATCGTCATGCGCATCCTCGACGCGCTGCTTGCGTTCCCGCCGCTGCTCCTGGCCATCCTGGTCGTGGCCACCCTGGGACGGGGCCTCACGACCGCGGTCCTGGCACTGGGCATCGTGTACATCCCGGCGATGGCTCGCCTGGTTCGCAGCGTCACGCTGGTGCAGCGCAACCAGGCGTATGTCGATGCGGGTGTCGCCCTGGGCTACTCCGACCGGCGCATCATCTTCCGGCACATCCTGCCCAACCTCGTTGCCGCGATAGTGGTCCAGTCGAGCATCGACCTGGCGTACGCGATCCTGGACATCGCGGCTCTCAGTTTCCTGGGCCTGGGCCAGCAGCCACCGGACCCGGACTGGGGCTCGATGCTGTCCGACGGTCGTTCGTATCTGCTGCTGAACCCGTTACCCGCCTTGTCTGCCGGGGTCGCCATCATGCTCGCGGTCGTGGCCTTCAATCTGGTCGGTGACGGGCTTCGATCACAACTCGACCCGCGGGAGCGTCGGCGATGACAGGCTCGGCGACCGCTCTACCTTGAGGTTCGCGACCTGACCGTCGCTTTCCGCACCCTCGGCGGCGATGTCCACGCCGTGAACGGCCTGGACCTGGACCTGCGGGCTGGCGAGATCGTCGGGCTCGTGGGCGAGTCCGGGTCGGGCAAGAGCGTAACCAGCCGGGCCATCATGGGCCTGCTGCCGCGCCGGACGAGCGAGGTGCGCGGTAGCGTCCGACTGGCTGGCCGGGAGCTGGTAGGAATGGCGGAGTCGGATTACCGACGGATCCGGGGTGAGCGGTGGCGATGGTCTTCCAGGATCCCCTGACCGCCCTCGACCCGCTCTACCGCGCAGGCGAGCAGGTCGCGGAGGCACTGCGCTTCCACAAGGGCATGTCGCGCCCCGCAGCGAAGGAGCGGGTGCGCGGAGCTGCTCGCTTCGGTCGGGCTACCCGACCCGGCGTGATACGGCCGAGCGATACCCCCACGAGCTGTCGGGTGGCATGCGTCAACGGGTGATGATCGCGATGGCGCTCGCCTGTGAACCTGCACTGCTCATCGCGGACGAACCCACGACCGCGCTCGACGTGACGGTCCAGGCACAGATCCTGGACCTGCTGCGTGCCCTGGTGCGCGACCGGGGCATGGCCCTGCTGCTCATCACACACGACCTGGGCGTCGTGCGGGAGCTGTGCGAGCGCGCCGTCGTGCTGTATGCCGGTCGCGTGGCGGAGGAGGCGCCGGTCGCTGATCTGTTGCGGACGCCTCTTCACCCCTACACCTCCGGCCTGGCCGCGAGCATCCCCTCGATCGCCGCCCGACGACATCGGCTGCCCCAGATCTCGGGCATGCCGCCCGACCCAGCCAGCCTTCCCCCCGGCTGCGCCTTTGCTGCGCGCTGCCCGGCCGCCCTGGACATCTGTCGCACCGATCAGCCGCCGCTCGAGGAGCTGGCTGCCCGGACGACGCACGGCCTGCCATCGCAGCGCATGAGTTGCTGCACCAGTCCCTGGTCCTGGATTGGGAGGCGTTGACATGAGCGAACGAAACCTGGTGACCATCGATCCGGCGCTGGAAGCGGCGGAATCGTTCATCCCGTTCGACGGAGGCCGCACCTGGGTCGGCGTCGTTGGCAGCGAATCGGACGAACGTGCCACGGGCAACGCCCCGCTACTGCTGCTCCACGGAGGCCCGGGCGCCTGCCACGACTACCTGGAGTCGCTGGCGGCGCTGTCGGCGACCGGTCGGCGCGTGATCTTCTACGACCAGCAGGGGTGTGGCAACTCCGACCAACCGAGACGACCCAGCGCGCTGGACGGTCGACTTCTACCGTGCGCGAGATCGACGCTGTGCGGGCGGCGCTCGGCCTGGAGCGGTTGCACATCCTGGGCCAGAGCTGGGGCGGCATGCTGCTCCTGGAGTACCTCGTGCACACGACCCCAGGGCGTCATCTCGGCGGTCGTCGCCAGTTCGCCGGCGAGCATGCCGCTGTGGATGTCCGAGACCGCTCGCCAACGCGCGGCGCTGCCGCCGGACGTCATCGAGGTCCTCGACCGGCATGAGGCGGCGGGCACCTGGGACGACCCGGAGTACGAGGCCGCGGTCCAGGTGTTCTACGACCGACACCTGTGTCGGGTGGTCCCCGCACCCGAGTTCGAGCAACGATCGTTCGCGAAGCTGGCCCGCAACCCGCAGGTGTATCGGACCATGAACGGTCCCACGGAGTTCCACGTCGTGGGCACGCTCCAGGGTTGGGAGATCCTGACTCGACTGGACGCGGTCGACGGACCGGTCCTGCTGACGAGTGGCCGTCACGACGAGGCGACCCCGATGCAGGTGGAGCGTCATCGCGGACCGCATCCCGCAGGCCGAATGGGTGTTGTTCGAGCGGTCTGGGCACCTGTCGCACGCCGAGGAGCCCGATCGCTACATGGCAGTCGTGGCCGACTTCCTGGCACGCTGTGAGGCCGGCCGCGGGACGACCCGCGCCGCCGCCCGACGCGATGTCGGCGAAGGAGCGGCGGCACTGCGGAGTGCCGGTGCAGGGTCCCTGACCGGTCGACCGGGTCCGGCGCGGCAGTGACCGCACCGATGGAGCCGCTGCTCCTGGTCGAGGACCTGGAGGTGGTGTTCCGCAAGCCGCGCAGCTTCCGGGACCAGGTGGCCCGGCGCCCGGCGCCGGCGTTCGCCGCGGTCCGGGGCGTCAGCCTCACCATCGGTCGGGGTGAGACGCTGGCACTGGTGGGTGAGTCCGGTAGCGGCAAGACGACCACCGGACGAGCCATCCTGCGCCTGGTCCGCGCCGAGGCCGGACGCATCGTGTTCGACGGCGTGGATGTCCTGGCCGCCGACCCAGCGACCCTCCGGCGACTCCGCGAGCGTGTCCAGATCGTGTTCCAGGACCCGTACTCCTCGCTCAATCCGCGCATGACCGTGGCGGACACCATCTCGGAGGTGCTCACTAATCCATCGGCATCGGAGCGACCGACACCCAGCGCCGGGACCGGGTCGCGGCGCTGTTGCACGACGTCGGCCTGGGTCCCGAGCATGGCAAGCGATATCCCCATGAGCTGTCGGGCGGTCAGCGGCAGCGGGTCGGCATCGCACGCGCGCTCGCCGTGGGTCCGGAGCTGCTGGTGCTCGATGAGCCCGTCTCGGCACTCGACGTCTCGGTCCAGGCGCAGATCATCAACCTGCTGGAGGACCTTCAGGAAGAACATGGCCTGGCCTACCTGTTCGTGGCGCACGACCTGTCCGTCGTGCATCACACGGCCGATCGGGTCGCGGTCATGTACCTGGGCCAGATCGTGGAACAGGGCCCGGTCGATGCGATCTTCGACGATCCGCAACATCCATACACGCGCGCACTCCTGGCGTCCATCCCGGGCGAGGATGATCGCCGAGCTGCCCAGTTGCGTGCTGAGCGCGTCGCAGGTGAGATCAGGCCGGCTGCCGTGACTGGGCAGGGCTGTTCGTTCCGTGACCGATGCGCCCACCGTTTCGATGCCTGCGACACCACGCCACCGTTCGTGCGACTGGATGCCGACCGCGCCAGCCGTTGCTGGCTGGCAGAGCGACCTCGAACCGACCCCCCACCACAGGCCTGAGGAGGAACCGTCATGGCATCACACATCGGCCGCGACAGCTGGCACCTGGCGTGGGACTCGACCATCCCGCCGGTCCTGGAGATCGGCTCCGGCGAGGTGGTCACGTTCGATGTGCTGGATGCCTCCTTTGGCCAGATCACCGAGGCGTCCACCGTCGCCGACCTGGCCGCGCTCGACTTCTCACGTGTGGACCAGGTGGCGGGACCCATCGCGGTGGCCGATGCGCAGCCCGGGGACACGCTGGAGATCGAGCTCCTGGATGTGACGCCGGCCGACTGGGGCTGGACGGCGGCGATCCCGGGCTTCGGGCTACTGACCGATGAGTTTCCCGATGCCGCCCTGCGCATCACGCGACTGGCTGATGGCGTCGCCGAGTTCCTGCCCGGCGTCCGGGTCCCGTTGGCGCCGTTCTGTGGGGAGCTGGGCGTCGCGCCGACGGGGCCCCCGCGGAGCACCATCCCGCCCACCGAGACCGGCGGCAACATGGATACCCGTCATCTGACCGCCGGCTCCCGGTTGTGGTTGCCGGTCCAGGTGCCCGGTGCGCTGTTCAGCCTCGGCGATGGCCACGCCGCCCAGGGTGACGGCGAGGTCTGTGGAACCGCCATCGAGACCCCGGTCCGGGTGAGCGCCCGGCTGACCGTCCGACGCGATATTCGAGTGACGGCCCCGGAGTTCGAGACGCCAGGTCCACTGGGCGTCTCGACCAACACGGCCGGCTGGTTCGCGACCGACGGCGTGGGGCCGGATCTGTTCGAGGCGGCGCGGGATGCGGTCCGACGGATGATCGACCGGCTCGGTGCCCGTCACGGCCTGAGCGCGGTGGATGCCTACCTGCTCATCTCGGTCGCAGGCGACCTGCGGATCAGCGAGATCGTGGACCAGCCCAACTGGATCGTGACGTGCTACGTGCCCACCTCGATCTTCCGGGGCTGAACCGGGCATCCAGGCGGCGTTCGTGCCACGACCGCATCCGAATGGTGGTTCCGTAGGGCACGCCCAAGATCAGTCGCCAGTGTCGTCGTCCGGGAGGCCAGCCGGCAGCGGAGCTGGTCGTTCGCAGCGGGATTCCACCGTCTGATGGCGTCCGCTGTCGGAGGACGCGATCGCCTTCTCCATGAGCTCGAGGACGTGGAGCGCAAGGTCACCTGACGCACGGTGTGGTCGTCCATTCCGCTCCGCACGCACCAAGTCGATCAGGCCGATCCCACGGCTCTGGGCTGCGTTCGCGTGGGTGAGCGGCATGTCCGTCCAGTCCGCGTCACCGTTGCGGCGGATCTGGACCGGCCCTCCGAAGGTGTTCGGATCGGGCACGGACAGGGTGGCATCGGTGCCGTAGATCTCGATGAACCGGTAGCGGGTGGCCTGCACGTCGAAGCTCGCCACGAGCGTCGAGACGGGACCCGACTCGTGTTCAGCCACGGCGGCGACGTGCGTCGGCACCTCCACGTCCATCCAGGTGCCTGCCAACGGCTGGCTGGAGATCAGCCGCTTCGACCGGGAGATCCGGGCGCTTCCCGTGATCCGCATGACTGGCCCGAGGAGCGCAACCAATGCCGTGAGGTAGTAGACCCCAACATCGAACAGTGGGCCCGCGCCACGCTTGTAGAAGAACTGCGGATCTGGATGCCAGGACTCGGGTCCGGCCCCGTGGAAGAAGGCATTCGCGGCGACGGGCGTGCCGATGGCACCCGAGTCGATCAGGGCGCGGCAGGTCTGCAGCCCGGCGCCCATGAATGTGTCCGGAGCGCATCCAAGCCGGAGGTCCTCGTCCGCCTGCCAGATCCAGGAGCGACCGCCCGTCCGCATAGTCGAGGGCCAGCGGCTTTTCCGAGTAGGCATGCTTGCCCGCCCGGAGCGCCGTACGGGTCACCGCCCCGTGGGCGACGGGCACCGTCAGGTTGAGCACGACATCGATATCGGGGTGCTCCACGAGCGCCTCTGGTGCAAGCACGAGCGGGATGCCGAAGCGGGTCGCGAGATCGTGTGCTCGATCGACGTCCAGATCGGCGCACGCGACCAGCTCCAGGTCCGGCAGCCCACGGAGCTTCTCACCGTATGCCCGGCTGATGTTGCCGCAGCCGATGACCCCGACCCGGCCGCTCATGTGCAGCCCGAACCGCTCACGACCGACCCTGGGCGAGGCCCTCGCCGACCAGCCACCGCTGGCTCGCCGCGATCGCTTCGAACATGTCCGTGTCGCACTCGTCCAGCTCGACGATGTCCCAGGTGACATGTCCGGCCGCGGCGGCGATCGAGTGGACGTCGATGACCCCGGAACCGACCGCGACGTGCGGGGAACCCGTCGCATCCGCTGGTCCATCCTTGATGTGCAGCAGCCGCACGAGCGAACCCATGCGGGCGATGAGCGCCGCTGGGTCAGCGCCTCCCACCTGGGCCCAGTAGACGTCGATCTCGGCGAAGACCAGCGGACCTGTGGCGTCGAACAGGTGCTCGAGCCCAGACCGACCGTCGATCACCGCCGCGAGCTCGAACTCGTGGTTGTGGTAGCCCAGGCTGATACCACGAGCCGCGGCGTTCTCCCGCGCGCGAAGCAGGTCATCCGCCAATCCCTGGATGGACGGGAGGTCCACGAAGCGGTCCGGCGAGGCCCACGGAACGACGAGCATGTCGACCCCCAGCTCGGAAGACTCGTCGAGGACCTGGTTCGCGGTGTCCCCGATGGGCATCGGCCGGTGTGCCGACACGGACACCAGTCCGAGGTCCGCGGTCCACCTCCGCACCTGTCGTGGATCGTTGCCCAGCAGGTTGGCGTACTCCACGCCGAGGTAGCCGGCCGTTGCCGCCTGCTCCAGCACTCCGCGGAAATCCAGGGCAGCCGCGGCCCGCATCGAATACAACTGGACCGCGATGGGGACGGGCAGGACCATACCGTCCGATTGTGCCATCACGGCCCAGCCCGGCGGCGGGCGATCCGCGCGCCGGGCTTCGGATCAGGCCAGTGAGATCCCCGCGGCACGTACGTCTTCAGCGTAGGCGTCCAGCGCTTCGTCCGAGCGCACCGAGTCGCGCACCAGCTCCATGACCCTGGCCACGCCGATGTCCCGGAATCGCCCGAGCTCATCCACGCGTTGCCGACGCACGGACGCGTCCCCGTTGGCACGCGCCTCCGGACGGCCCCACCACAGGTGCACACTCACCCGAAGCGTGGCTGGATCGCGACCGATCTCCTCGCATCGCGCACGGATGACGGGCAGCGCCTCCTCCACCTCGGCCGGCGACATGCCATCCAGGTTCAACTCGTCCGCGTGACGCGCCGCCAACCGCCAGGTCACCTCCGGGCCGTTGCCGCCGACCATGATGGGCACACGCGGTTGCTGCACGGGCTTGGGGACGTTGATCGCGTCGCGAACGGAAGCGTGGGTGCCCTCGAAGGTGGCATGGATCGAGCGGCCGGGTTCGGTCATGCGCGTGATGACCTCCAGGTGGTCGGCCAGGATGGCCAGTCGTTCCCGGGTCTCGGGGAAGCCGTAGCCATAGGCGACCCACTCGTCACGCTTCCAGCCGGCGCCGATGCCCAGTTCCATCCGGCCACCGCTGATGACGTCCAGTGTCGAGATCATCTTGGCTGTCAGGGCCGGGTTGCGGAACGGCGAACAGAGGACGATGTGCCCGAGTCGGACCCGCGCCGTGGACGCTGCGAGCGCGGCGAGGGAGGTAAAGGACTCGAACGTGATCTCGTCGGTCGGGCGTGGCACGGTGTGGAAGTGGTCGAACATCCAGATCGATTCGAACCCCAGGCGTTCGGCCTGCCTGGCCACCGCGAGGGTGCGAGCCCAGGCAGGCTCGGCCTCCCAGCCTTGATATTCACCGGTCCATCCCTGGGGCACGATGATGCCTGCGTACATGTCGTGAACCCGGCGCGGTCGCGCTTATGCGGACTGCGGCGTCAGCCAGCCCGCCTGGGGCTCGATCGAACCCACCAGGTAGTCCCGGGACGCCTCGACGAGTCTGCGTGGTCCGTCCAGGTTGGCCACGAGCTTGCCGTTTCGCTTCTGGATCACGCCGTCGATGAGCACGGTCGAGACGTTGGAGATGTCCGCCGCGCAGACCACCGCCGCGACCGGGTCGATGATGGGCGCCACGTTGACCGCGCTGCCGTCGATGATGACCAGGTCGGCCTTCTTGCCGGGCGTGATGGAGCCGGTCCGGTCCGCGATGCCGGCCACCTTGGCTCCATCCAGGGTCGCCCAGCGGAGTACCTGGCGCACCGTGATGAGGTCGGGCGTGCCGATCGTGCCATCGAGGTCCTCATCCCACGTCGTCTGGTGGCGGCGACCACGCTCGGACGCGAAGATCGCGTGCATCTGCGTGAACTGGTCGGAGGATGCGGTGGTAGCCACGTCCGAGCTGAGTCCGACGGGGATGCCCAGTGACTCGGCCTTCTGGGCGGGTGCCCAGCCATGGCCCATCTGCATCTCGATCTGGGGCGCCAACGAGACGTTACCGCCCGAGTCGCGAACGAGCAGCCACTCCTCGTCGGTCAGATGCGAGGCATGGACGTAGGTCGTGTTGGGGTACAGCAGGTCCAGGTCGCGCAGCCCGGTCAGCTGGCCCTTGGTGTACCCGAAGCGGTCCATGGCCACGTGGACCGTGATGTTGATGCCCAGGTCCCTGGCCAGCTCCCACTCGTAGCGCACGACGTCGGGCTTGCAGAAGTTCGGTGCCGCGCGTGGCAAGTGCCATCGTGATGAGGGCGCCATCGTCGCTCAGGGGGCCACTCCGGAGGCGCCGCGCGACATCGCCGTCGATGCGCTCCACGCTGCCGCTGTAGTCAGGGCCGAACCACCACGTCTGGAGCGAGGTGTTCGGGAACCCGAAGGCGAACACGGACCGGATGCCAGTGTCCCGGAGGCCCTGGACCGCGGCGTCGGCGTGGTCTGACGTGTTCATGATGTGTGACCAGTCGACGAGCGTGGTGATGCCCGCGTTGATGCACTCCAGGGCACCCCACTGGTTGGCCGCGAGGACGTCGTCGGGGCGGTACATCGGTGCGAACTTGTCCAGGATGCCGCCGAAGTACTCGATGAGGTTGTAGTCGGGGGCACAGGTTCGGATCGACGTCTCCCAGGTGTGCCGATGGGTGTCGATGAAGCCCGGGATGACGATGTCGCCGGTGGCGTCGATCACCTCCGCGCCCGCCGCTGCGAGGTCAGGTCCGACCTGGGCGATGTGGTCGCCTTCGACGAGGATGTCCGCCCGCGGCAGTTCACCGAGCTTCGGGTCCTGGGTCAGCACGATAGCGTTCTTGATGAGCTTCCGGTCAGGCACGTGTCGTCCCCTTCGTGGTGCTTTCCGTCCATCGCGGAACACGGTCATCAGGCGGGCGTGGACGACCGGTGTTGCATGATGCTACACACGACAACCGTGGTGCAACCAGGACGCGGCCAACGACCCGGCGGGCCGCTACGATGTCCAGGCAGTCCCGCTAGGAGGCGCGCATGGTCCGGCGGAAGGCGGAGGGATCCACACCCGATCACGCCGCCATGGGCGACCGGCTGCGGGAGGTGCGCCAGTCACGAGGCCTGAGCCTGCGCGGCCTTGCCGGGCGCCTCGGGGTGTCGCCGAGCTTCATATCGCAGGTCGAGACGGGACGCGCAAAGCCGTCGGTCAGCACCCTGTACGGCATCGTCAACGAACTGGGCATCTCACTCGACGAACTGCTGTTCATCGACGCACCCTCGACGGGCACGAACGGTGGCCGATCACCGGCCACGCCGGGTCTTGCCGAGTTCCCGTTGCCAGCAGATCCACTCCAGCGCAGTGATCGACGGACCGCCATCCGGCTTGCGTCGGGGGTGGTGTGGGAACGTCTCACGACCGAATCGATGCCCAATGTCGACTTCTTCTTCGTGACCTACGAGGTCGGAGGCGCGTCGTGCCCGGAGCATGAGTTCCAGCGCCATGCGGGCCAGGAATGGGGCTACATCATCAGCGGCTCGCTGGGGGTCCGCATCGCCTTTGACGACTACCTGCTCGGACCAGGTGATGCCATCACCTTTGATTCCACGACACCCCATCGATTGTTCAATGCCGGGGATGAGCCGGTCCACAGTGTCTGGTTCGTGGTCGGTCGCCGTTCTGCGGAGCTGGGGTCGCAGGGTGTCCATCTGTCCCACCCGTGATGGGCTCGTTAGCGAATCCGGGGCGGTCGGGATGCAGTGTCGGTTGACACCCGTTTACCCGCACTTCACACTGCGGCGACCGTACGGCGGACCAGTGGCGGAGGTGGACGGGTGCACTACGTCGGGCATCTCGACTGGACGTTCATGGAGCAGCCCGTCACCTCGTCGACAGTCGTCCGGTCTGGCGAGACAGGTCATCGTGGGACCCGCCGTTGGGGCCGTTCACACGGAACTCGCGGCTGGGCGCATTCACGGCTTCCGGCTGGCTGGCTCGTCACGTCCACTCGTTCGAGGAGGCGCTGTACGTCCTCGAGGGCGCAGCTCATCCTGGAGCTCGACCAGCGAGTCCACCGGCTGGTCGCCGGCGACTACGCGCTCATCCCCATCGGCACGCCCCACACGCTCGTCGGCCGGAGGGCGAGAGCAGGTCCGCTGGCTGTCAGTCAACACGCCACCGCGGCGAGCGCCCGGGAGTGGCGGTTGCCGACACCCTCTTCGCGCCCTCGCCGCCCGATGTCGGCGGCTCTCATCGCCGATGGCGGAGCGGCCCGCATTCGGTGCTCCGACGACGCGCTGGGTCGGCCACTACGACGGCACGCCCCGCAGCTCGAGGCGCTGCGCGCTCAAGGACACCGCCCGAGGCCGGGAACCCGCCGGCATGGACACGGCCCTCCTGGCCTACAGCGGCATCTCGGTCAAGATGATGGTCGACGGCCACATGGGGGCCAGCCTGCTGACCATGTTCACGGTCGACTACGAGCCGGGTGCCGCGGCGCAGGCGCATGACCACCCGTTCGAGGAGACCTACTTCTTCCTCGCGGGCGAGGTCGAGGCGGAGCTGGATGGCATGCCATACACCCTGCGCGCGGGCGACGTCATCTTCGCGGGGGTCGGCAGCATCCACGGTTTCTGGAACGATGGCGCCGGGCGGGTGCGCTGGATCGAGACGCAGGCACCCCAGCCGCCGTCCCGGTACGCATATCGATGGGAGACGAGCTGGCAGCGACTTGCGGCCAGCGGCATCGAACCCTGGCCGGGCCGGTCATAGCGACCACCCACCAGGTCATGACGACCGGCGAGCAAGGCGGGCTCGCGTGGTCGGACCACACCAGGGCCGCCACAGGTCGATGGAGGAGGACACCATGGACAGGTCCAGGTTCACTCGGCACGGCGGGGCGCGTCTGGATCGCCCTGCCCGTGGTCGCGACGCTGATGCTGGCGGCCGGTGGCGCGGCCAGTGCCCAGAGTCCCGACCAGGTGCTTCCGGGGCGCGGCGGAGCCGCTCGACATCGCGTACCTCTCGTTCGCGGTCGGCAACAGCTATGACGCCCCGATGCAGGAGGCAGCCGAGGCGGCCGCGGCCGCCTTGGCGCGACCCTGACCGTGTCGGACGCGACCAACGACTACGCCGCCCAGGTCAAGCAGCTCCAGGACGCGGTCGCGCTGGGCAAGTACGACGGCATCATCGTCCAGCCGATCTTCGGCGGCGCGCTGCTACCGGACGTCGCAGAACGCCATCGCCCAGGGCATCAAGGTCGTCAACATCGACCAGATCCTCGGCGCCGACTACACCACCGCCGCTTCGCAGGTCGAGGGCCTGTCGGGCAACGTCGTGTTCGTGCCCAGTGAGATGGGCCGCAAGATCGGCGAGCTGACGGTCCAGGCGTGCGCCGACCTCGGACCCCTGCAACGTGGGCTACATCTACTCCGTCCAGGTGTCCGGCCTCGACGCGGCCCTGCGGACGGCGTTCGACGCCGCCATCGCGGCGAACCCGGCCATCAAGGTGGTCGCGGACGGGCAGCGAGTCCTTCTACACCGGCGCGGGCGGGCCTCAAGGCCGCCCAGGACTACCTCCGGGCGCATCCCGACATCAACGTCCTCGTCGGCGCCGACCAGGCGGTCACGGTGCCCTCGGCGCGGTGGACCCGACCAAGGTGGCAGCTCGTCGGCTACGGCGGCGCGCAGCAGGCGATCCAGAACATCGTCGATGGGAAGCAGTTCGGGACCGTGGTGCAGCTGCCCGCGACCGAGGGTCGCCTGGGCGTGGAGCAGCTGGTCAAGGCCATCCGGACCGGCACCGCCACCGAGGGCATCGACACCCTGGCCACCCTGCCCGACGGCGGCGTCGTCACCAAGGCCAACGCCGAGCAGTTCCTGACGCTCGCCGAGTGGCCGGGCTGACCGGTTCCCGCGATCGACCATGACCGGTGATCCGGCACTGCTGGAGGTCCGCGGCATCTCGCGGGCCTTCGGCAGCACCCGGGCCCTCCAGGATGTCCATGTGGCCGTCCGGGCGGGCTCGGTGCACGCCCTCGTGGGCGAGAACGGCGCCGGCAAGTCGACCCTGGGCAAGATCATCGCGGGCGTCCTGCCGCCGGACCAGGGTGAGCTGCTCCTGCGCGGGGTCCCCGTCTCGTTCCGCTCGCCGCGCCAGGCGCTCGAGCACGGCATCGCCTACGTGGCGCAGGAGCTGGCGCTCGTGCCGCGGCTGACCGTGGCCCAGAACGTGTTCCTGGGCGCCGAGCCGCGGCGGGCGAGCGTCATCGACCGGCGCGCCCTGGCGGCGCGCTTCGAGGCGCTCCTGCGCGGATGCCGGGTTCGACCTGCCCGGCGACGTCCCGGTCGGCAGCCTCGCCATCGGCCAGCGCCAGCAGGTGGAGATCCTGCGAGCGCTCGCCCGCGACGCGGACCTCATCGTGCTCGACGAGCCGACCGCGGCGCTGGCCGGCCACGGAGGCGGAGCGGCTGCACGAGATCGTCCGTGGCCTCGCCGCCCGGGGTCGCACCGTCGTGCTGGTGTCGCACTTCCTGGGCGAGGTGCTGGCGCTGGCGGACACCGTCACGATGCTTCGCGACGGTCGGGTCGTCCGGACGTCGCCGTGCTGCCGGACGAGACCGAGGCCAGCCTCATCGCGGCGATGCTCGGCCGCGCCGGCGAGCCAGGCGTATCCCGCACGCCGGCCTGGCGCGCCCGACGCGCCGGTCGTGCTCGAGGCCGACGATGTCTGGGCGCCCGGCGTCCTGGGCGTCTCCCTGCGCGTCCGCGCGGGCGAGATCGTGGGCCTGGCGGGCCTCGTGGGCGCCGGTCGCTCCGAGCTGGGCCGGGCCCTCACGGGTGCCGCGCGGACGACGTCCGGGCGGGTGCTCGTGTCGCGGCAGCCCGACCGGCGGCACGCCGCGTGCGGGCATCGACGCCGGGGTGGCGCTCATCCCGGAGTCGCGCAAGGACGAGGGCCTGTGCCTGGGTCGACCGGTCCGGGAGAACGTGAGCCTCGCCAGCCTGCCACGGCTCAGCCGGCTGGGCTTCGTGCGGCGGCGGGCTCGAGGCGAGCGCGTGTCCGCGACGCCCTCGTCGCGAGGTCAGCCGGCACCGAGCGCCCTGGAAGCTCCCGCGACAGCCTGTCGGGCGGCAACCAGCAGAAGCTGATGTTCGCGCGGGCGCTGCTGGGCGAGCCGCGGGTGCTCATCGCCGACGAGCCCACGCGGGGCATCGACGTCGGCGCCAAGCACCAGATCTACGAGCTGCTCGTCGAGCTGGCGGCCGAGCGGCACGGCGATCCTGCTCATCTCCAGCGAGATCGAGGAGATCCTGGGCCTCGCCCACCGGGTCCTGGTCATGCGCGCGGGCCGGATCGTGGCCGAGCTCGCGCGGCGACGCGATGACGGAGGCGGCGCATCCTGAACGCCTCCTTCGGCATGGTCGCGAGCGCCGCGTGAGCGCTAGCGCCGACGGCACCGTCGCCGGCCCGGCCCGGCCCGCTGCAGGCCGTCCGAGTCGCGGCCGGTCGAGCCGGCATCCTCATCCCGTTCGTGGCCACGTTCGTGATCCTGGCGCTCCTGAGCCCGCCCTTCCTGCGCTCCCAGAACCTGGCCAACATCCTCGACCAGCAGGCGGGCATCATCATCGTGGCGGCGGCCGGGACGCTCGTGCTCATCGCCGGCGGCATCGACCTGTCGGTCGGCGCGGTCTACGGGCTGGCGGCGTGACGGCCGCGCAGCTGGTGTCCACGGCCGGGCGTGCCCGTCGCCATCGTGGCCGGTCTCGCCCTGGGCCTGGTCGTCGGCATCGCGAACGGCGTCCTCGTCACCCGCTTCCGGATCAACGCCCTCATCGCCACCCTGGCCATGACGTACGTCGTGAGCGGCGTCGGCGCGCTCGCTCACGCGCGGCAACCTCGTCGTCGCCTTCGACCACCCCGAGTTCCAGCCGTTCGCCGCGACCCGATCCTCGGGCTGACCTCGGCCGCCTGGATGATGATCGTCATCACCATCGCCATCGGGCTCGTGCTCGCCGCACGACCTTCGGACGCTACGTCTACGCGACCGGCGGCAATGCCGAGGCGGCCCGCCTGGGCGGCGTGCGAGTCGACACGATCAAGGTGGCCACGTTCGCGCTCAGCGGCGCCGCGGCGGCCTTCGCGGGCGTCCTCGACGCGTCCCGGGTGCTCAGCGCCCAGGCGTCGAGCGGCGGCACCTTCCTCACCTTCACGGTCCTGGCCGGCATCGTCGTCGGCGGCACCAGCATCCTGGGCGGCGAGGGCGCGGTCTGGCGGACCGTGGTCGGCTGCCTGTTCATCGCGCTCATCGGCAACGGCTTCAACCTGCTCGGGCTCGACCCGTTCTACCAGCAGATCACGCTGGGCGTCATCCTGCTGCTGGCGGTCGGCGTCGACGCATGGTCACGCCGGGTCGGCCGCTAGGCCGACCCGGTACCCAGATGGAGGTCGATCGGATGGCGCAGGAACAGGGAACCGTCGTCGTGGTGGGTGGCACCCGGGCGATCGGCCTCGAGATCGTCAAGCACTACGCCGGCGCGGGCGACCGGTGGTGCTGACCGGCGCAGACCCGGACAACGTGGCGGCGGCCGTGGCCGCTGCGCGGGATCGCCAGGCGGCACCGTGCAGTGGGCTGACCTTCGACCTCGCCGAGCCGACCTCGATCGGCCCGCGCTGGCGGGTGTCGGGCCGGTCCGCCACCTGGTCCTGGCGGCCATCGACCGGGACCACAACACCGTCGCGGACTACGACATCGCGCGGGCCATCCGGCTGGTGACGCTCAAGCTGGTGGGCTACACGGAGGTCGTCCACGCGCTGCGCGACCGGCTCGACGAGTCGTGCTCGGTGCGTCCTGTTCGGGGGCATGGCCAAGGAGCGGCCGTATCCCGGGTCGACGACCGTGACCACCGTCAACGGCGGCGTCACGGGTCTGACACGCACGCTCGTGGAGGAGTTGCGGCCGATCCGCGTGAACGCCATCCATCCGGGCGTCGTGGGCGACAGCCCGTACTGGGCGGAGAAGCCGGAGGCGATCGCGAAGTACACGTCGCGTGACCCCGACCGGCCGGCTGGCCTCGATGTCGGACATCGTGGACGCGACGGTGTTCCTGCTCGAGAACCCCGCCGTCAACGGCGTGGACCTCATCGTCGACGGCGGCTGGCACTGCCGCTGAGGCGACGGCTCGAGACTATGGCGTCGGCGAAGCGCCCACGCCGCCGATGGAAGAGCCCACGCCACCCAGGACTGCGTCGAGGACGGGGTCCTTGCCCGCGAAGAAGTCGGCAGACCCCAGCGCCATGGGCACGTCGGGTGCCACGGAGTCCCGGGTATCGCCATTGTTGAGGATGACCGTTGGCACGGTGACCGTGAATTCCGGAGTTCGGCAGCAGGATGTCGTGGCAGTCGCAGAGGAAGTTGTCGGCCCGGGCAGGCGTCTGCTCCCCCACGAGGACGGCCTGGGTCTCCCGATCCATCGCGCCCGCCACGATCGTGCCCGCCGAGACATTCTCGCGCCCGATCATCACGGTCAGGCCACCGGGCCGGTTGATGCGTGCGTCGTCGCGGAGCGCCTCGATGAGTGGCCAGGCGAGACCACCATTGCCGCCCCGGAGGTATCGCATGTCCAGAACGACCCGGTCCACGGTGCCGTCATCGAGGGCGGCGCGCATGGCAGCGATCGGCTGCGTCAGGTCGTTCTCGGTGTAGTCGTTGTACGAGAACAGGAACGTCCTGATAGGCGCGTCGACTCGTCCCCAGGCGGGTTCACCGCGCCGCGCCACCGCCTCTGGACGGTCGCCCATGAGGTCACCGATGATGCCCAGCCTTTCGAGCCAGGTATCGATGTCGCTCGAACTCAGGTCCACCGTGACCTGCGTGCCGTCCGGATGCTCGAACACATACCCCGGATGTGTTGGGTCCTTCACGATGCCGAGGCCGTGGAGGAACTCGACGCTCGTCATCGGGTACTGCAGACCATCCAGTTCACCGCTCTCGTTGTCCGCGGGCACGAGCGGGCGCATCGCCGCCTCGACATCCGCGGTCGGGGTGCCGCCGATGGAGATGAGCCTCGAGCCGATGAGCGATGGGTCCGTTGCCCGATCCACGAACCAGCCGTCCGCGAACGGATACACCAGCACGTCATATGAGTGGAACGGTGCCGTGAACCAGGAATGTGTGTCCAGCAGCCCGACCAAGCCTGCGATGCCCACGATCCGTTCGTCCGGGGTCGCGGTCGGGAGCGTGGTCTCAAGTTCCTCGATTCTTGCCATCCAGGCCGACTCGGGGTTGATGGCGAAGGGGTTCGGATGCCAGACGCGCACCCCGGCATCCACCACTCCGAGACCCGCTGCCCACGGATATCCCCGGTCGACGTGGCTGCTACGGCGAGGCCGCCGCCGCGGCGCCCGCATACACGAACGACGTAGCGACTCGAACCAAGCCACCGACGAGCCTGGACCGCATAGCCGGGCATGCTGCACCCAGACGAAGCCACGCGTCAATGCCGAGCACGGATCGATGACCGTCGCGTGCATCTGCCCGGTCAGTAGCTGATGACCCGGTCGGCCTCGAATGCGAGTTCGACCAGCCGCGACGGCGTAGCCATCGTGACGTTCAGGCCGCCGAGACTGTCCGCCGTCATGCCGCGCGCCTTGCTGGACATCCCCGACACCCAGAAGGTCGCGCCTCCCGCGACCAGCGCATCGACGTGCTCGCGCATGCTTCCGGTGCCGACGCCCTGACCTGCATCGAGCGTCTCCGGTCGCAGGATCGCAACGCCATCGCCAGCGATGAACAGGTCCACCTCGTGGCCTGCCTCCAGTGGCGCTCCTGGCCACCAGGAGCCCCAGAGCTGCACGAGTCGGGTTCTCCGGTCCGGTGACGATATGAACGAGCAATCGACCCATGAGCGCCGCCCCTTCCGATGCCATCGTGGACGCCGCCATGGTGGGAGGTCCGAGAGTAGATGGGAATACCCATGTCGGCGACGGCAAGACCTACGAGTCCGGACAGCCGTCGCTCCACCTGTTGGTGCCTGCGGGGCCCGGCACCCGCGCGACACAGGCGATCCTCCGGATGATGGCAACGCCAGGCCATCGGGCCACCGGCACCTACCCGGTCGCGGCGAAGACGACCTCGGGCATCCCGGATGGCTCGCCGACCTCCATCCAGGTCGCCAGCGACTCGGGCAGGAACAGCTGGTCGACCACCATCGATGAGGCGCCGAGAACGCCCGCCAGGCCACCCAGGGACGAGCGCTGGATGAGCAGATCACGGGTCGCGAGCGGCAGGGAGCGCCGATAGACCGTCTGCCTGATTGCCGCCAGGGAGATGGTCGCCGCCGCTCTGGGCCACGCCACCGCCGATGACCACGAGCGACGGATTGAAGAAGTTGACCACGCTCGCGAGCATCAGCCCCACATGCCGCCCTGCCGCCTGAAGCAGACCCATGGCGACCGGGTCGCCGAACGAGGCTGCTCGGGCAACGTCCTCGGCACTCACTGCTCCGTGCTGATCAAGCGCGGCCGCCAGCCGTGAGCTCCGGCCTGGGACTTGCCGGCGACGATCTCGCCATCCCTGGCCAGTGCCGCCCCGCCTGATAGCGCCTCCAGGCACCCCAGGTTGCCGCAGCGACACACGACCGACTCATCCTCGACCACCTGGATGTGACCGACGTCGCCAGCGCTGCCCTGGGCGCCGCGATGGATATGCCCATCAACAAGACGATCCCGGCCCCGATACCAGTACCGATCTTGACTACCACCACGTCCTGGTGACCGAGTGCGATCCCTGAAGCGCCAGTGCCACCCAGGGCCAGCACCTACCACGTCGTTGTCGACCCAGACGGGGGCGTCGTAGCGCGCCGCGAAGCGCTCCCGGATGGGATAGCCATCCCAGCCCGGCATGATTGGTGGTGACGTCGGTCGACCGCTGCGAAACTCGACCGGTCCAGGTACCGCTATCCCCACGCCCCAGACACGGCCCGGCACGACCCTGATCGACGTACGCAGCTGGTCGAACAACTCGTCGACCCGGGCAAGGCAATGCTCCGGCCCCTCTGCGATGTCGGCTGGCTCATCGTGATGTGCCAGGACCGGCCGTCGAGGGTGGTGAGAGCCACATCGATGCTGGTCGCACCCAGGTCAGCCACCAGGACGTGGCCAGCGTCGGCGCGAAATCCCAACTGCCGTGGCGGCCTCCCGCCGGTGCTGGGACCAGGTTTCCCCTCCACCAACAGTCCTCTGTCGATGAGATCCCGACCCGCTGCGCGACCACCGCCCTGCTGAGGCCGGTCCGATCGACGAGTTCCGCACGCGATCGGATCGCCCCAGTCGCACTTCGTCCAGGACGAGCACCAGGGCATCGAGAGCTTCGATCGGGATCGGCGACGGCATCGCGAGCAGGATGCCACGCTCGCAGCCAAGGTGCCCGTTGGCGCGCGGCTGACCTGCCGGCGACGAATGCCTGTGCGCGGGTCATTCTGCCGCTTGTGCTCGCACTTTTGCTCTTGACAGACAGATGTGCGCTGGGCACAGTACGGACATCTCAACGGAGTGGCCGGACCCTTGGTCCCGTGCCAACCGATTGAGCCCGAGTCTCGAGGCGGAGGAGAAGGCGATGGCGATCGGTCGTCGGCGGTGGTTGGGCGTATTGCCCGCTGTCGCCCTGGTGGTTGGGGCAACCGGAGTGGCTGCCCAGAGTTCCGATCCGAGCGAATATGCCGGTGTGACCGTGAACGTCGTGACGTTCAGCGGACCGCCCATCGCGGAACCGCTCGAGCGATACAAACCGGAGTTCGAGGCGGCAACGGGCGCCAAGATCAACATCACCAAGTACCCGTTCAGCGACCTCTATCAGAAGGCGCTCACGGACGTGGCATCGGGAACCAACAGCTTCCAGCTGTTGACGCTCGCTGCGCCCTGGGTCGGGGACTTCGCGTCTGCGGGTTATGCCGCGGACCTCACCGACAAGGTCGCCAATGATCCCAACATCGCGTGGGATGACGTCATGCCGTTCTTCCGTGACATCGTCGCGCAATACGGCGGCAAGGTCGTTGGTGTGCCCATCGATGGCGACTTCCTGATGACCTACTACCGAACGGACATCCTGGGTCCGGACGGCGTCGCCCCGCCCCAGACGTGGGACGAGTACCTCGCCATCGCCAAGAAATACGACGGCAAGGACCTCAATGGTGATGGCGAGCCGGACTATGGATCGTGCATCTCAAAGGCCCGAAGCGGCGCTGCAACTGGGGAGTTCAATGGAAGCTTCCAGCTCCATGGGGTCGAGGACGATGGGGTTGCCCAGGGCACGTTCTTCGGCGACCGACGCCCTCGGCGAGAATGAGCGCGATGGTGGTCGGCCTCAATTCCGGAGCCACTGATGGAGACGGGTGACCGACCAGGTACCTTCAGGTAGGGCGGCTGTAGTCCTCCAGGCCGCGCTGCTGAGCATTGATCTGTGGGCGACACTCGGCGTCCCGGGCGACATCGACCCCAGTAGTCGAAACCATCCAGGCAGCGGCGGGTGGTCACGCCGGCTTGATCCTTGACCCAGCCAGCGGCAAACTGGTTCCCGGCCGACGATGAACCATCTGCCGAAACCGTGGCCTGCACCATCAACCATGCGTCCATCCGCCGCCTTCGGCCTGCTGCATCGTCTTATTCGCGCAGCCGACCGAGAACGAGGATGAGCGCTTCATCGAGAGCGTCGGCGCGCCCCCTGAACAGTCCAACCGGGACGTGACGGTCGGTGTCACGGGCATGAACCCCTACCGCCTGTCGCAGTTCGATGCGAA